>NZ_JBMEUF010000002.1:0-717108 GCF_048820975.1 Glaciecola sp. 2405UD65-10
TGGGCCGTGTCTCAGTCCCAGTGTGGCTGATCTTCCTCTCAGAACAGCTAGAGATCGTCGCCTTGGTGAGCCTTTACCTCACCAACTAGCTAATCTCGCTTGGGTTGCTCTTTGCGCGAGAGCCGAAGCCCCCTTTGGTCCGTAAACATTATGCGGTATTAGCTATCGTTTCCAATAGTTATCCCCCACGCAAAGGCACATCCCCAAGTATTACTCACCCGTCCGCCACTCGTCATCTTCTAGCAAGCTAGAAATGTTACCGTTCGACTTGCATGTGTTAGGCCTGCCGCCAGCGTTCAATCTGAGCCATGATCAAACTCTTCAATTGAATACTAATCGTGCTCTCAATCTCTTACGAGAAATCAAGCTAAATAAATTTTTGTCGTAGACACTCATAATGAGTACCTACACAGATTGTCTTGCTACTAATTGTTAAAGAACATTGCTAACCTGCGGTTAGCTGCTTTAGGCTACTGCCTGAAGCGGGATGCGAATAATACGCTGTTCACATCGTAAGTCAAGAAGTTTTTGATAAAAGTTGTAATTAATTTCTAAAACTAAACACAACATATATTTTGAACTTTTTCACGATACATTTCTCTAATTGAGGTTGTTACCATGAATTTCTTAACCCCTCTTTTCAGAGGAGGGCGCATTGTAAAGTTTAATACCGAAAGGTCAAGACAAATAAATACATTTTATTGTTATTTTTTTATAAAGCGCGTATGTTTATGTTTGAAGTTTATATAAACACTTAAATTTACCATTTATAGAAAACACGTTTAGGCCGATAACAAAAATATTAGTCTAATTAATCCTTAAGAGGATAAAGGCAAAACCATATGAAAATACAAAAACTTGTAGGTATTAGTATTGGCTTAACAGCCTTAATCTACGGGCAATCATTATTTGCAATTCAAAACACTGTAAATTTAGATGATAAACCTCCATTCACTCCAAGTGAACAAACGGTAAAATTCTTCAAGACACAAGTAGAAAGAGGTAGCAGTGTTCCTTCTGCGCTAAATAGTTTGTTAAATCGGTATCCGCAAAAAACAGCTGACTTTGTAGCCGTTGCATTAAGTGCGTACCCTGAAAAATATAAAGAAGTCATATCAACTAGTGTTTCAGCACAGCCCATGTTTGTTGATGAAATTATAATGGTTGCCTTGGAATACAAAGTAGCTAGTTCAGTAGAAATTGTTGAAATAGCAGTAAGCGCTGAACCTAGTTATGCTGGAATGGCTACAAGTGCTGCATGTAAATACAACCCAGAACAATTTATTGAGATTGTTAAAAGTGCCGTCACTGCAGAACCTGACTCAGCTGACCAAATCGCTCAGAAACTAGTAACTGCATACCCAACTAAAACCATGGAAATACTTATTACTACAATAAAGGAAGTCCCTTATGTAGGAAAATACGTTTTAGATGCTTTGTTAGCGACCGTTTCTGATGACCCAAGTAAGTCTGAAGACATGATTGTTATTACTGTAGAGCAGCTTGCGCAATATCCGGATGCAATGGATAGATTAGTACAGCTAGCGCAGCAACGTAATATTGCATCAGACAAAATTAGAGAAAGCGCTTTGAAAGGCGGCTTAAGTGAAGACGCTGTAGCGACAGTGCTTAGTGAACACTATAAAGACTAACTCTACAGGTAAAATAAAAAATACGTCTTATTTATAAGGCGTTTTTTTTTGCTTTAAATTTATTGAACAGCCCTTATCAAAAAGCAGGCATAAAAAAACCCGAGACTAAGCTCGGGTTTTTCAGTTTTTACCAATTACTCTTCTACAGTTTCAATTTCTTCAGCTGTTTCTTCAGTAACAGGGCGGCCAACTAATTCAACGTATGCCATTGGAGCATTGTCGCCAGCACGAAATCCACATTTAAGGATACGGCTGTAACCACCTGGACGTGCGTCGTAACGCGGACCAAGTTCATTGAATAATTTACCTACCACTTCTTTATCACCTGTACGTGCCATAGCTAGACGACGGTTTGCAACGCTGTCTTGCTTAGCTAGTGTGATTAATGGCTCTATAACTCGACGCAGTTCTTTCGCTTTTGGCAACGTAGTTTTAATAACTTCGTGTTTAACCAAAGAACTAGCCATGTTCTTAAACATAGCGGTTCTGTGGCTGCTGTTACGATTTAACTGTCTACCACTCTTACGATGGCGCATAGCTCTATCCTTCTTTACAAATCAGTTTGTGACAACCTGATTAATCTTTTTCAGCGATTGACTCTGGTGGCCAGTTCTCTAGGCGCATGCCCAAAGATAAACCACGAGAAGCAAGTACATCTTTAATTTCTGTAAGTGACTTCTTACCCAAGTTAGGGGTTTTAAGAAGTTCAACTTCAGTACGCTGTACCAGGTCACCAATATATTGGATAGCCTCGGCTTTCAAACAGTTAGCTGAACGAACCGTTAATTCTAAATCGTCAACTGGACGAAGTAGGATTGGATCAAATTCAGGCTTCTCTTCTTTTGCTTCCGGAACAGAAATGTCACGCAATTCTACGAATGCATCCATTTGTTCCACAAGAATAGTAGCCGAGCGACGAATGGCTTCTTCTGGATCTAAAGTTCCATTAGTTTCCATATCGATTATTAACTTATCTAAATCTGTGCGTTGTTCAACACGAGCAGACTCAACAGCATAAGAAATACGCTCTACTGGACTGAATGAAGCGTCAACTAATAAACGACCAATTGGTCGATCATCGTCTTCAGAGGTACGACGGGTAGATGCCGGAACGTATCCACGACCCATTTCTACCTTGATGCGCATACTTAATTCGGCTTCGCCGGTTAAAGTACAGATCACGTGCTCAGGATTAACGATTTCTACGTCGCCATCATGCTGGATGTCGCCGGCAAGAACTGGACCTGCACCAGACTTAACTAACGTTAAGGTAGCTTCGGTTTTGTTTTCTAAACTTACCGCTAAACCTTTAAGGTTAAGCAATATTTCTAGAACATCTTCTTGCACGCCTTCTTTAGCAGTGTACTCGTGTAACACGCCGTCAATCTCAACTTCTGTTACGGCACAACCCGGCATAGAAGATAATAAGATACGACGAAGTGCGTTGCCTAGAGTATGGCCAAAACCACGCTCTAACGGCTCTAGTGTTACTTTTGCACGAGTAGATGAAACGTTTTCAATTTCAACTAATCTTGGCTTTAGGAATTCGGTCACTGAACCCACAATGTATCCTCTTTAGTTAGTCTTTACTTAGAGTAAAGTTCGACAATCAACTGTTCGTTTATTTCCGCAGACAAATCAGTTCTTTCTGGAAGACGTTTAAACGTACCTTCCATTTTAGTGTTGTCAACTTCCAACCAGGTTGGCTTCTCGCGTTGTTCTGCTAATTCTAGTGCAGCTACAATACGAGCCTGTTTTTTCGCTTTTTCACGAACAGCAACCACATCTTCAGCTTTTACGTTGAAAGATGGAATGTTAACTACTTTACCGTTAACAACAATTGCTTTATGGCTTACAAGTTGACGCGCTTCAGCACGAGTACTTGCAAAACCCATACGGTAAACAACGTTATCAAGACGTTGTTCAAGAAGTTGCAACAAGTTTTCACCTGTATTGCCTTTAAGGCGAGCTGCTTCTTTGTAGTAGTTTCTAAATTGTTTTTCTAATACGCCATACATACGACGTACTTTTTGCTTTTCACGCAATTGAACACCGTAATCAGACAAACGGCCACGACGGGCACCATGCTGACCAGGAGCTGTTTCAATTTTACATTTTGTATCAATTGCTCTTACGCCGCTTTTAAGGAACAAGTCGGTTCCTTCACGACGACTAAGTTTGAGTTTGGGACCCAAATATCTTGCCATGATCTTTCTCCAACTGCTCGCTTATACGCGACGCTTTTTAGGTGGACGACAACCGTTGTGCGGTATAGGCGTCACGTCGGTAATGTTTGTGATTTTGTATCCAGTAGCATTTAATGCACGAATAGCAGATTCACGACCTGGACCTGGACCTTTAACGAACACTTCAATGTTCTTCAAGCCATAATCCTGTGCCGCTACGCCTGCTCTCTCTGCTGCAACCTGAGCTGCAAACGGAGTAGACTTACGTGAGCCACGGAAACCTGATCCACCAGAAGTAGCCCATGCTAGAGCGTTACCTTGACGGTCGGTAATAGTCACAATCGTATTGTTGAAAGATGCATGGATATGAGCCATACCATCAGCAACTTGACGTTTGGCGCGCTTACGCGCTTTAGTAGGTGTTTTAGCCATAACTTAACTGCCTCGCTTACTTTTTAATCGGTTTACGAGGACCTTTACGGGTACGCGCATTAGTTTTAGTGCGCTGACCACGTAGAGGTAAGCTGCGACGGTGGCGTATGCCACGGAAACAACCTAGGTCCATCAAACGTTTAATACTCATCGAAACTTCACGGCGAAGATCACCTTCAACCATAAATTTCGCAACTTCATCACGAAGTTTGTCGATTGTTGTCTCATCCAATTCTTTAATCTTGGTAGACTCTGACACACCTGCATTTACACAGATTTCTTTTGCACGGGTTGCCCCGATGCCATAAATGGCTTGCAATGCGATAACTGTATGCTTGTGCTCAGGAATGTTAATGCCAGCGATACGGGCCATTAACAGCACTCCTCTTAATTAGTGTTACTAGCCTAAAAAGCCCGATAGGATACTTACCCAGTAACAAAATTGCAAATAAAGGTTTTAGAGCTCGGGTGCTAGTACAGCTACCCGATATTAAAAACCATGTTCTAATCTCTTATTTCTAAGAGCGATTAACCTTGCCTTTGCTTATGCTTAGGCTCTGCTGAACAGATCACTCGAACAACACCGTTGCGCTTAATGATCTTACAGTTACGGCAAATCGTTTTAACGGATGCACGAACTTTCATAACATCACTCCGTAGTATGCTAAAAGAAGGGACTAGCCCTTCAGATTAGCCTTTTTAAGAACATCGCCATATTGATGTGACATCAAATGGGTCTGCACCTGAGCCATGAAATCCATAACCACTACACATATAATGAGCAGTGATGTACCACCAAAGTAAAACGGAACGTTAAACCATAATAGTAGGAATTCAGGCACTAAACAAACAAAGGTAATATAGAGAGCACCAGCTAGCGTTAACCTTGTCATCACCTTATCAATGTAACGTGATGTTTGTTCGCCAGGACGAATCCCAGGAACAAAAGCGCCAGATTTCTTCAAATTATCAGCTGTTTCGCGCGGATTAAATTGCAGTGCAGTATAGAAAAAGCAAAAGAATATAATCGTTACGGCGTAAAGCATTACGTATAAAGGTTGTCCAGGCGATAGCATCAGCGAGATATCAGTCAAAAATGAGAAAGTCTCATTTTGACCAACTAAGCCCGCTAATGTGCTTGGAAACAGAATAATACTTGATGCAAAGATAGGTGGAATAACACCCGCCATGTTTACCTTAAGAGGTAAATGTGAACTTTGCGCAGCAAATACTTTCCTGCCTTGTTGACGTTTTGCGTAGTTTACCACAATACGGCGCTGAGCGCGCTCAACAAATACTACCAAATACGTTAATCCAATAATAATGGCACCTAAAGCAAACAAGAAGAATATATTTACATCGCCTTGTCTGGCTTGTTCGGCTGTTTGCCCGATTGCTGTAGGTAAACCTGCAACAATACCAGCAAAAATCAGAATAGAAATACCATTACCAATTCCACGCTCGGTAATTTGTTCACCTAACCACATTAAAAACATGGTACCGGTGACCAAACTTACCACAGCTGTAAATGTGAAAGCTAAGCCAGGGTCAATCACTAAACCAGGGATCATGTTAGGTAAGCCAGTTGCAATTCCAATAGATTGGAAGGTTGCTAGTACTAGCGTTAAATAACGCGTGTACTGACTGATCTTACGCTGGCCAGACTGGCCTTCTTTTTTCAATTCCTTGAACGGCTCGTGTACAGCAGCCAACAATTGCATAATAATTGAAGCTGTAATGTAAGGCATAATGCCCAATGCTAGTACTGATGCACGTTCTAGTGCTCCACCAGAGAACATGTTAAACATGCCCACAATGGTTCCTGTTTGTTGTTCAAAAATTTGAGACAACACATTAGAATCAATACCTGGAATTGGCACATATGACCCAAGCCTAAACACAATGATTGCGCCAAGTACAAATAACAAGCGTGAACGTAATTCGCTCAAACCGCCACCTGCTCCTGGTCCCTGTCCTGGTTTCGCCATTTAGCTTATTCCTCTATTTTACCGCCAGCAGCGTTAATTGCTTCTAGTGCACCTTTGGTTACACGAAGGCCGCTAATAGTAACTGCACGGTCAATTGATCCGCTTAAAATTACTTTAACGTTTTGCATTTCTTTCTTAATAAGACCTGCTGCCTTTAAAGTTTCAAGTGATACTACATCACCTTCCACTTTAGCAATTTCGCTAAGAGTTACTTGGTCAGTCACAAAAGATGAACGCGACGTAAAACCGAACTTCGGTAAACGACGTTGAAGTGGCATTTGACCACCTTCAAATCCTGGCTTCACAGAACCGCCTGAACGACTCTTCTGACCTTTATGACCACGACCACCAGTTTTGCCTAAGCCTGAACCGATACCGCGACCAACACGTTTTCCTGAATTTTTAGCTCCAGGTGCAGGAGCAATAGTATTTAATTTCATTTCTTACTCCTCCACTATCTCAACCATGTAAAATACACGGTTGATCATGCCGCGAACGGCTGGTGTATCTTCAAGTTCACGAACATGACCGATTTTACGTAAACCTAAGCCTATAAGCGTTGCTTTGTGCTTTGGTAAACGACCAATCGAGCTTTTAGTCTGCTTTACTTTAATTGTTTTAGCCATGTCCAATTACCCCAAAATCTCGTTAACCGGCAATCCACGTTTAGCAGCAACTTTCTCCGGAGAGTTCATTTCTACTAGCGCGTTTATAGTTGCGCGAACAACATTGATTGGGTTGGTTGAGCCATAGCATTTTGAAAGAACGTTTTGTACACCAGCTACTTCAAGTACTGCACGCATCGCACCACCAGCAATAATACCGGTACCTTCTGATGCAGGCTGCATATATACTTTAGAACCTGAATGACGCCCTTTAATTGGGTGCTGTAGCGTATTACCGTTAAGGTCTACGTTAACTAGGTTGCGACGAGCTTTTTCCATTGCTTTTTGAATCGCAGCTGGAACTTCGCGCGCTTTACCATAGCCAAAACCTACACGGCCGTTGCCATCACCTACCACTGTTAATGCAGTAAAGCTAAAGATACGACCACCTTTAACTACTTTAGAAACACGGTTTACAGCGATTAGCTTTTCTAACAGGTCGCCCTGTTGTTGAACTTCTACTTTAGCCATTTTAAACTCCTAGAACTGAAGGCCCGCTTCACGAGCGGCATCAGCCAGTGCTTTCACACGACCGTGATATTTAAATCCACTTCTATCGAAAGCAACGGTGGTTACACCTTTTTCGATAGCACGTTCTGCGATCGCTTTACCAACTGCCGCGGCTGCTTCAACGTTACCTGAATATTTCAAAGAACCGTTAAGGTCTTTTTCAAGCGTTGATGCAGAAGCCAATACTTCAGAACCGCTTGGAGCGATTAACTGTGCGTATATGTGGCGCGGTGTACGGTTTACTACTAAGCGAGTTGCTTCTAGTTCACTGATCTTCTTACGAACGCGCGTTGCGCGACGTAAGCGAGCTGATTTCTTATCCATTACACCCACCTACTTTTTCTTAGCTTCTTTACGACGAACAGCTTCATCAGCGTAACGAACACCCTTACCTTTATAAGGCTCTGGCGGACGATATGCGCGAATATTTGCTGCAACCTGTCCTACAACCTGTTTATCAGAGCCAGTGACAATGATTTCAGTTTGAGTAGGAGTCTGTACGGTTATGCCTGCAGGCATTTCGTATACGACAGGGTGAGAAAAGCCCAACGTAAGGTTAAGTTTGCTACCTTGTGCTTGCGCACGGTAACCAACACCTAGTAGTTGTAGTTTCTTTTCAAAACCTTCACTAACACCTTTAACCATTGAGTTTAACAATGAGTTAGCTGTTCCCGCCTGAGCCCAACCATTAGCTGCACCTTCTTTCGGAGATGTAGTTAATGTGCCGTCTTCTTGTGCGATTGCAACTGCGTCGTTGAAAACACGAGTCAAAGTGCCGTTTTTACCTTTTACTGTAACTTCTTGTCCGGCAATAGATACTTCTACGCCTGATGCAATGGTTACAGCTGATTTTGCTATACGTGACATATTATATTCTCCGTTATGCTACATAACCGATGATCTCACCACCCATGCCTGCGTTACGCGCAGCACGGTCAGTCATCACACCTTTAGAGGTCGACACGATAGCAATACCAAGTCCGCCAAGTACCTTAGGTAACTCATCTTTTTTCTTATAGATGCGTAAACCAGGACGGCTAACTCTTTCGATTGTATCAATTACTTTTTTACCGTCGAAATATTTCAAAGTTACAGAAAGAACAGGTTTTGTGCCTTCTTCAACTGAGAAACCTTCTACATAACCTTCCGCTTGAAGTAAGTTTGCAATTGCAACTCTTAACTTAGACGAAGGCATAGAAACCGTAACTTTAGAAGCCTGTTGGCCGTTACGAATTCGGGTAAACATATCCGCGATAGGATCTTGCATGCTCATATGTGCTACTCCTTACCAGCTGGCTTTTTTAAGGCCAGGGACTTCACCACGCATTGCAGCTTCACGAAGCTTAATACGAGAAAGACCAAATTTGCGTAGGAAACCATGTGGACGGCCCGTTACACGACAGCGATTTTGCTTACGTGAACGTGACGAATCACGTGGAAGTTGTTGTAGCTTAAGAACAGCGTCCCAACGCTCTTCTTCAGAAGCATTAACATCACTGATGATTGCTTTTAATGCATCACGCTTTGCTGAATACTTCTTAACCAGCTTGGCACGTTTTACTTCGCGCGCCTTCATTGATTCTTTTGCCATAACCCTACACCCTATTTTCTAAACGGGAAGCTAAACGCGCTCAAAAGAGCATGTGCTTCGTCGTTAGTTTCAGCACTGGTAGTGATAGTAATATCCATACCGCGCACTTTATCCACTTTATCGAAATCGATTTCAGGGAAGATGATTTGCTCACGTACACCCATGCTATAGTTGCCTTTACCGTCAAATGATTTCGGGTTAAGACCACGGAAGTCACGGATACGAGGAATTGTAATTGAGATTAAACGCTCAAGGAATTCCCACATACGTTCGCCACGTAGGGTTACTTTACAGCCAATCGGATAACCTTCACGGATTTTAAAACCCGCTACTGATTTTCTAGCAACAGTGACAACTGGCTTTTGACCAGCGATAGCCGCCATGTCAGCTTGCGCTGACTCTAGCACTTTCTTGTCTGCTACTGCTTCACCTAAACCCATGTTTAAGGTGATTTTTTCAATCCGAGGGACTTGCATGACACTTTTGTATCCGAACTGCTTCGCAAGATCGGCTACTACGGTCTCTTTATAGAACTCATGCAGTTTCGCCATCGTACTCTCCAATAGTTAAACTAGGTCGCCGTTAGACTTAAAGAAACGTACTTTCTTTTCGTCTTCAACGCGGAAACCTACGCGATCTGCTTTACCCGTTGCTGGGTTAACAATCGCTATATTTGAAACATGAATAGAAGCTTCTTTATCAATGATGCCACCAGGCTCGCCCGCTTGAGGGTTTGGCTTTTGGTGTTTCTTGATAATATTTACGCCTTCTACATATACACGGTCTTCAGATGAAAGAACACGCAAAACTTTGCCTTGCTTGCCTTTGTCTTTACCCGCTAATACGACTACTTCATCATCACGACGAATTTTTCTAGCCATTATCGTGACTCCTTATAGTACTTCTGGGGCCAATGAGATAATCTTCATGAATGAATCACCACGAAGTTCTCTTGTCACCGGGCCAAAAATACGCGTGCCTATAGGTTGCTTGTTTGCATTAAGCAAAACAGCTGCGTTGTTATCAAAACGAATGGTTGAACCATCTGCTCTGCGAACGCCTTTCCTAGTACGCACCACCACTGCATTCAAAACGTCACCTTTTTTAACTTTACCGCGAGGAATTGCTTCTTTCACAGTAACTTTAATGATGTCGCCTATGTGTGCATAACGGCGATGCGAGCCACCTAGAACCTTAATACACTGAACCCTGCGAGCGCCCGAGTTATCGGCTACGTCCAGGTTAGTTTGCATTTGGATCATGTTAGTGCTCCGCTGTTAAATATTAATAACTCTTCCGAGTCGCTAAGCTGCTATTTTCTCAAGGCTTTTTATTTTAGCCGCTGAAAAAATAGACCATACCCCCACAAAAAGGGCGCGAAACTATAACAGAAAAGTAAGCTTAAGCATAGTCTAATTTAGATAAAAATTGATTATTTGTTGTGCAACACACTTTTCATCTTAAAAGCGTTATACGCGCGATGGCGTCTAATACGCGCAGGTATCTGTAAATCAATATAAATAGGGGATTCTAATTTATTACAGAGGAATAATTACACGAATAAAAAAGGGCAAGTTTACACCTGCCCCATTACTACTTTCTTTTCTGTTAGCTAACGATTATTCGTCATCTGTACCTGAAATTTGGTCTACAGAGCGTAAAGCGTATCCACTACTATTCACGTCAGAATGTTCAAGTATCAAAAACTGATCCGTACTGTCTTCATCCAATGTTAAGCTTAGCTCATCAAGAATAATCTCGTTGTTATCGATAGAGGCAACTACAAATACTTGGTAAGTATTGTTAAGTAAAATTAAACTAGACGCGTTTCCTTGGATCACATTTCTTGAGTTTTCAGCCGTCTCAATTATTTCGTCAGACTTAACAAAATAGAAGCTGACCACAGAGAAGTCATCGGAATTTACAAGGTTTAACAATAACAGTTCTTTGTCATACAAACGTGAACGATCACTGTTATCAACAACTAAGCTGGTAATGACAGGTCTAATCTCGTCTACAATACCGTCTTCGTCTTCATCAACAATACCGTCGTTGTCATCATCCACTTCTTCTTCTGTCCAGTAAAGGAATAAAGTTCTGTTGGTGTTTTGCGGCAAACTTAAGATTCTATTTTCTAAAAATATCTCATCGTTTGTATCATTTGCAACGCTGAAACGATAATCACCGCTATCTACCACATACGCTTCACTAAACGCTCCGTACTCTAAAGCGTCAATGTCAGGAATTGCCGTTACACCGTTTATAGTAATATCAATTTTTGCATCATAATCGGCCACTAAATCGTTGCTATTTAAGCCATTAAATATAGATACGTTCGCGGTTGATTCCAGTGCGTCATACTGCGTAATACTGCTATTTGAAATATTATCAACAACAAACGGAGAGCCGCCCACGCCTTGGTTTTCTCTAACGGCTAATAGATATTGACCTCCGAACGCGTAATTGATTTCATCCGAGGTAAACAATACTTCACTACTACCTGATAATGTAATGTAGATTTTATATTGGTCTTCATCAATTCTGAAGTTATCAGACAAACTATTCGTTTGTAAGCTATCTAGCAGTGTCGCTTCATTAAAGGTTTCATCACTTTCTGACATATATACATCAATGTCATTGATTGTAGGATGCAGGTTCACTAAACGTAAGTTGAAAATATCATCTTCACTATCTTCATCTTGTTGGTCTTCATCAAAGTTTGGAATGTCAAAAATGGTAACCGTTGGCGATTGAACTGAGTCACTCATTACTACCCAGTGAGTCACGTCTGACTCTACTTTGAACTGATCTTCATATACTATTTCTAAATCGCTGCGTACGCTTGATTCTTCGTCTTGCCATGCTAGCTCTATAAAGTAGTCTTGTGATTCCACCGATATACGACTACTTGCATTAGCATAAGCAATAGCAGAAAAAGTTTGCTCAAATTCATCATCGTCATCATTATCTAAATCTTCATCTAGCGTCATGTAAATGCTTGGTGAATCGTAAGATGCGTTGTAGAACTTTACGTAACCAACATCATCATCATCACTGCCGCTTCCGCCACAACCAGCAAGCACAGCTACACTCATCGCGATAAGGCTTAATTTGCTAAAGGCTTGCTTTTTTATTACTTCAACCACTTGTTTCTCCCAGTAAACACATTTTTCTCGTTCTTTTGAAGGCCAAACGAAAAGCCACTTGTTAGGCGTATTATGTAAGTAAGATTAAACATTCGTTCACGGTCTTTACATTGCTTTACAAAGCTTTACATAATCCTTGCAGTACCTTTGCTGATCTTTACCTAAATAAGGAGAAACAGTGCAATTTACGCTAATTTATACACCATATATTCACATTTGTGCATGTAGTATTCGCGTTAGTAGTTGGCTTACATGCTTGTTAACAGGCACAAAAAAAGGCCATTATTAAATGGCCTTTTTTATTCTATCGTTAGTTTACTACTTGCGGTCTTTTGAAGTGTTATTATTGGCTTCGCTGCCTTACAACATCAAATAAGCAAATGCCACTGGCAACTGATACATTCAAACTTGATACCGCCCCCGCCATTGGGAGTTTAACGAGTTCATCGCAGGTTTCCCGCGTCAAACGCCTCATGCCTTTGCCTTCGGCTCCCATAACTATCGCAACATTGCCTTTAAGGTCGCATTCGTAGATTAACTGTTCTGCTTCACCAGCGGTTCCTACCACCCACACACCTTCTTGCTGAATGTGCTTCAGTGTGCGTGATAAGTTTGTGACTTGAATCAAAGGTACCGTTTCAGCTGCACCCACAGCTACTTTTCGAACTACTGGGGTTAAGCCAGCTGAGTTGTCTTTGGGTACAATTACCGCATGCACACCCGCGGCGTCGGCATTGCGCAAGCAAGCACCTAAGTTATGTGGATCGGTTACACCGTCGAGTACCAAAAAGAACGGATGTTTTTGCTTAGCGAGAATCAAATCTAAATCAGCTTCATCAAGCACACGAGCTGGCTTGGCTCTGGCGATTATTCCTTGATTTTGTTCACCTTTGCTTTTTTCATCAAGGGTTTTTCGCAGCACGAACTGCACTGCAATATTATGTTTACGTGCCGCACTTACCAAGCTGTTCATGCGCTCGTCGTTACGGCCTTTAGCCACCATTATCTCTAATATTCGCTCAGGCTCATTATCAAGAGCCGAAGCAATTGAGTGAATGCCGTAAATAAATTCTGCTTGTGCCATATTTCTCAGCTTGTCCTATTGGCGCTTACTTGCCGCGCCGGGGTTTATTTCTTGAAGATTTTGTACGCTTAGACCCAGGTCCCGATTTACGTTTGCCTGTGTTTTGAGCATCTTTATTTTCTTTGGTTTGGGCTCGAGCACCACCTTTAGCTTTTCCATCTGATTTACCAGCGGCGCGTTGAGCAGGCCCATTCGATTTTTTAGATCGAGGCTTTTTACGGCTAGCTCTGTTCATTTGCTCTTGACCATCTATCATTAGATCAATTTTTCTATCGTCTAAATTCACCGCAACAACTTTAATATTGACTGGGTCACCTAGGCGATAACTTACACCAGATGCTTCACCTACTAAACATTGCTTGAGTTCATCATACCGATAATAGTCATTTCCTAACGAGGTTATGTGGACAAGGCCGTCAATTTGATATTCATTAATACGCACGAACAAGCCAAAATTAGTTACCGAAGCCACTACGCCCTCAAACACATCGCCTACGTGGTCTTGCATAAATTCACATTTAAGCCAATCTGACACATCACGAGTTGCGTCATCTGCGCGCCTTTCCGCCATGGAACATTGTTCACCAAGCTGCTCTATTTCCTGCTCACTGTAAAACTTAGCGCCTTTACAAATTTTTTGCCGCATCTGTTTATTGATTATCGCTTTGATAACACGATGTACCACTAAATCAGGATAACGCCTAATAGGAGAGGTAAAATGTGCATAAGCCTCAAGGGCCAGGCCGAAATGTCCAACATTAGCACCATCATAAACGGCTTGCTTCATAGACCGTAACAGCATTGTTTGAATCAGTTCTTTATCAACGCGATTTTGAATTTTGCTTGCTACCTGCGCAAAATCTTGTGGGCTAGGTGTATTAGACGCAGTAAATGGAATACCAACCTCTGATAAATACGACCTAAAGGTTAACAAGCGATCTTCATCAGGCTTATCATGCACCCTGAATAAAGCTTCAGCATCGTTTCCTTCAATATACTGAGCTGCACAAACGTTGGCCATGATCATGCATTCTTCAATGAGTTTATGCGCATCATTTCTGACCAAAGGTACAATATGTTCTATTTTACGCTGCGCGTTAAAAACAAAACGTGTTTCTTGAGATTCAAATTCAATAGCACCTCTGTTTTGACGCGCCTTTTTTAACACCTTGTACAGATCATATAGGTGGTTTAAATCATCAACTCTAGATTGATACCTTTCGATATGGGCTTCATCACCACTTAATATTTGCCAAACTTTGCTGTAAGTGAAGCGGGCATGAGAACGCATTACCGCCTCATAAAACTGATATTCATCAAGCTTGCCCTGCTTATCAATGGTCATTTCACATACCATACATAAGCGGTCAACATCAGGATTGAGTGAGCATAATCCGTTCGAAAGCGCTTCCGGTAGCATGGGGATCACTTGTTCTGGAAAGTACACCGATGTTGCTCTATTTTGTGCTTCAGCATCTAAAGCCGTGCCTAATTTAACATAAGAGCTTACATCAGCAATGGCTACCCACAATCGCCACCCGCCATTTTCCTCAGGCTGGCAATAAACGGCATCATCAAAATCTCGAGCATCTTCGCCATCAATCGTAACAAGGGGGAGCTGGCGTAAATCTACGCGTCCATTACTCGCCTCTTCTGGCACAGTCTCACTTAATGATGATAAACCTTTAGTAACGGATTGAGGCCATACATGAGGAATATCAAAATTGCGCAAGGCAGTTTCAATTTCCATCCCTGGTGCCATATGTTCGCCAAGTACTTCGGTAATTTTACCAATTGGATTCACTTTTCTTCGTGGACGCTGAGTAATCTCAACCACAACCACGTTGCCTTGACGAGCACCATTAACGTACTCTTTGGGAATTAAAATTTCATGGCAGATTCTATTGTCATCAGGAATAACTAAACTATTCCCCTGCTCTGAGAAAAAGCGGCCTACTATGGCGTCTTTACGGGGTTCTAGCACACGGTTTACTCTAAACTCGGTGCGCCCTTTGCGATCAGTTTGTCCTAAGGTTCCTTCAACAATATCATCGTGGATTAAAGTCGACATTTGACCAATAGTAATAAAGAGATCTTTTTCAGTTGGCGAATGTTTCAAGAAACCGAATCCATCCCGATGACCAATTACGCGCCCCTGAATCAATTCATCTTGTTTTTGAATTTCGTACTTTTTGTCTCGATTAAATAAGAGTTGGCCTTCACGTTCCATTGCTCTTAATCGGCGTTGAATGCCTATTCGGGCATCTTCATCTGTGGCATCAAGAATATGGCAAAACTCTATAAAAGAGAGCGCTTTTCCTTGTTCAGACAATATAGAGAGAAGATATTCGCGGCTTGCGACTGGATTTTCGTATTTGTTTTGTTCACGCTCAAAATGCGGGTCGTTACTCATATTAGTAACATAGTCTTTTTTTCATTTTCATAATCACTAGTATAAATGAATAAGAGCAACATAACACCCATTTGAATGAAAATTAATCTAATACAGTGTGTCGCTTTAATTAAGCTTTTACCTTTATAAGCATATTTACTAACTTGTGCACAAAAGGAGCGACTACAAAAATAATGGGAAAAGCGAAGGTAAATGCTACGCACCATGCCTTCAACCAAATAAAAAACAAGTCACTCACCATCCCAATGTTAAAAATAGTAATTAGTAGTGACATTATCCCTGACATGAACATACTCATGAATAAAGCGAAAACAACAGGACGATATTTCTCATCTATCATATTAAAAGCCTTGTGAAGATTAACTATAATTCAGTTTGTAAACTGGCTGCCATATATAAACCTTTTTCCATCGCGACTTCTAATGAGTCGTCACAAGCTAGGGCAACACCCATTCGCCGTTTTCCTTTTACTTCTGGTTTACCAAATAATCGTAAATCAGTGTTTGGTAAGCTCAATACTTCGTGTAAATTTTTGAAGCGTATATCGTTTGATTCACCTTCGACTAAAAGTGCAACTGATACGGATGGTAAGCGAAAACTTATAGCCGGAATAGGTAAGCCAAGAAAAGCTCTTACGTGTAAAGCAAACTCTGATAAATCTTGAGACATAAGCGTTACCATGCCCGTATCGTGCGGCCTAGGTGAAACTTCACTAAAGATCACATCGTCGCCTTTGATAAATAGCTCAACGCCAAAAAGACCAAAACCACCTAGTTCGTTAACGACTTTTTCTGCAATGTTTTGAGCGCGATGTAGTGCCAATCCAGACATTACTTGTGGCTGCCATGATTCCTGATAATCACCATTTTCTTGACGGTGCCCTATAGGTTCGCAGAAACTTATCCCGCCGCAATGTTGAACCGTCAATAAGGTAATTTCATAATCAAAGTCTACAAAACCTTCAACAATAACTTTACCTCCACCGGCACGGCCGCCCTCTTGCGCATAATTCCAAGCATTATTTAGATCAGTTGAACTTTTTACTAAGCTCTGCCCCTTACCAGAGGAACTCATGATAGGTTTGACCAAACAAGGATAAGCAATTTCCTCAACGGCTTGTTCAAATTCTTGCTTGGTTTGCGCGAATGCGTAAGAAGATGTGGGTAATGCTAATTTTTCAGCGACTAAGCGACGAATTCCCTCGCGGTTCATAGTTAAATGTGCCGCTCGTGCACTAGGAACAACCGTAAAACCCTCGGTCTCTAGTTCAATCAGACAATCTGTAGCAATAGCCTCTATTTCAGGCACAATAAAATTGGGTTTTTCTTTTACAGCGAGCTCACGCAGTGCATCTGCATCAAGCATCGAAATTACATAACTGCGATCTGCAATTTGCATTGCAGGTGCATTTTCGTAGCGGTCTAAGGCTATTACTTCACAACCTAAACGCTTGAGTTCAATGGCAACCTCTTTGCCTAATTCACCAGAACCAAGCAACATAACTTTGCATGCACCTGAAGAAAACGGAGTACCTAATTGAGACACAGCTGAGCTTCCTGTTTTGTTACGAAAGCCCACAGTATATTGAAGAGTTGCTTAATCTACCAATGGTTTTCGTGCATTGCGAACCGCACGAGGATGCATTAGAGATTCTAATTCCCCCATATAAATCGCAATTTTTTGATGCATGTTTTTGTCACTTGAAATGGCGTTGTACAGCCAGTGATATAGATCTTCAAAATCATACGGGCTGCCGTAACCATCTATAAATAATTCAGCAAGCTGAAGCTGCGCCTTTAAGTTTCCAAGTGCTGAAGCTTCGCGCAGGTACATCACGGCTCGTTTTTTGTCTTGTTGTACTAATTTCCCAGTAGCGTGATAGCGACCAAGTTGTTCAAGTGCCGCTGGCAATCCTTGATTTGCCGCTTGGCGCATGTAAAAAATACCCTGTACAGCGTTGCTTTCAACGCAAACTCCCCAAGCTAGCATATCTCCCCAAAGGAACTGGTAAGCTGGTATGCGCATGATGTCGGCGCGCGCTTCAATATCTTGTACTAATTGGCAGCGGTCTTCGACTACTCGCTCAAGATGCTGATTATTGTTGATCATCCTAATCAATTCGTCTTGCGAATAGAGTTGAACAGCCTCAAGTTCCTGCGCTTTAATATGCAAAGACGGTAGTATTGAGCAAAGAAAAACGAAGAATAATCCGTAATATCTCATGGTTGCCTAGCCTTATAGTTTGGTATATCGAAGAATAATTTCTATAAAGATATCGGCTATGAGAATATTTTATTGAGACCTGATTATATTTGTTTGTCAGAATCAAGTGCTAGGAATTATCTATCAAGTTAATCTCAATCAGCGATTTTACTGTATGATAGTATTCATAGAATAACAGTATTGATCACCCTCTTTTATAAGGTTCGCTCACACATATGAAGTACAACGACCTGCGCGATTTTATTGCTCAACTTGAAAAAATGGGACAGCTAAAACGTGTGTCACAAGAAATTGACACCGATTTAGAGATGACAGAAATTGCAGATAGAACCCTGAGAGCTGGGGGACCTGCAATTTTGTTCGAAAACCCTAAAGGGCATAGTATGCCGGTGCTAGCTAATTTATTTGGCACACCAGAGCGCGTTGCTTTAGGTATGGGGCAACCTTCGGTATCGGCTTTGCGTGAGGTTGGCAAATTATTAGCATTTTTAAAAGAACCTGAGCCGCCAAAAGGCTTAAAAGACTTGATGAGTAAAATACCTGTGTTTAAGCAGGTTTTAAACATGCCCGCTAAGGTAGTAAAACGAGCTGTTTGCCAACAGAACGTTATTGAGGGTGATGACGTAGACTTAAGCAAGCTGCCTATTCAGCGTTGTTGGCCCGGTGATGCAGCCCCTCTTATTACGTGGGGGTTAACAGTGACTAAAGGCCCACACAAGAAACGCCAAAATTTAGGTATTTATCGACAGCAAGTCATAGGTAAAAATAAAATCATTATGCGTTGGTTATCACATCGCGGTGGCGCACTTGATTTTCGAGAGTGGTGTCAGACCAACCCTGGCGAACCTTATCCGGTTTCAGTTGCCTTAGGAGCCGACCCTGCTACCATATTAGGTGCAGTTACTCCGGTGCCTGATACGCTATCGGAATATGCCTTTGCTGGTTTGTTACGTGGTGATAAAACCGAGGTGGTCAAGTCTATATCAAATGATTTACAAGTACCTGCAAGTGCTGAAATTATATTAGAAGGTTATATTGCACAGGATGAAATGGCACCAGAAGGTCCATACGGTGACCATACGGGGTATTACAATGAAGTTGATGACTTCCCCGTTATGACGGTTACCCATATCACGCATCGTGATAATCCTATTTATCATTCAACTTACACTGGCCGCCCACCTGATGAACCCGCTATTTTAGGCGTTGCGTTAAACGAAGTATTTGTGCCTATTTTACAAAAACAATTCCCTGAAATAGTCGATTTTTATTTACCGCCTGAAGGTTGCTCATACCGCATGGCAGTAGTCACTATGAAGAAACAATATCCTGGCCATGCTAAGCGCGTGATGATGGGAGTTTGGTCGTTCTTACGCCAATTTATGTACACAAAATTTGTGATAGTATGTGATGATGATGTAAATGCCCGTGATTGGAACGACGTTATTTGGGCTATAACGACACGAATGGATCCCGCACGTGACACAACGCTAATCGAAAATACGCCTATAGATTATTTAGATTTCGCTTCACCAGTTTCTGGCTTAGGTTCCAAAATGGGCCTGGATGCGACAAATAAAATGCCTGGTGAAACAGACCGTGAATGGGGAACTCCTATTGTAATGGATGAGGACGTTGTGAAAAAAGTAGATGATATTTGGGACGAATTAGGCCTACTTAAATAGCCAATGTAATATTACAAAATTAAACAAATAAGCACTTTTAGGATAATAATGACAAGCGTAGACACCAAAGTAGTTAGTATAGACTCACTTACCCCATATGTATTAAAAATAGTGCTTGATGCCGGAACCCCTGTAGCTTTTAAAGCGGGCCAATATTTACAAGTAGTAATGGGTGAAAAAGATAAACGCCCGTTTTCTATTGCAAATATGCCTGGAGATGATGGCTTAATTGAGCTACATGTTGGCGCAACGCCTGAAAACCCTTACGCATATGAAGTTGTGCAAAAAGCTAAAACTGAATCAGTATTGAAAGTTGAACTTGGATTAGGTGAAGCATACCTAAGGGAAAGCGACATGCCACTTATATTGATTGCAGGCGGCACAGGATACTCGTATACCAAATCCATTTTATTCGCATGTTTGCAGCACCAAGCTACACGTAAAGTTCACTTATATTGGGGAGCGAAATCCTCGGCCGATTTGTATGAAGCAGATATCCTTAGCCAACTAGCACGCGTACATGAAAACTTTTCATTTACCCCAGTTATTGAAAACTCTGAAAGTGAATGGATGGGCAAAAAAGGCCTAGTACATGAAGTACTTTTAGCTGAAATGTCAGATTTTAGCGCAGTTGAAGTGTATGTTGCAGGACGATTCGAAATGGCCGCGGTTGTGAGAGATGCATTAACACCACTTGGTTTACCCAAAGGACAATTGTTTGGCGACGCTTTTGCGTTTATTTAAAGTCTAAATGCGAGCCTGTAGAGTATAAAAACAAAAATATAAAAAGGTATAAATAGCAATGTTGACAGTAAAAGTAGCAAACAAAGCTTCTAAACTAATTGGTGCGTCAGTGCTAGCTTGGGGCGCTTTAGGCGCGGTGAGTTTCGCTCAGGATGAGAGCCAAGCGCAGTCATCTTCGCAAATGTCACATTTACATGACATTGCACAGCAAGTATCCCCCACTCGCATTGAACAAGATATTCAAACATTAGTGAACTTTGGTACTCGCCATACGTTGTCTGAAACTGAATCTGATACCCGCGGTATTGGTGCGGCTCGGCGCTGGATTAAATCAGAATTTGATAAAATTTCAGCCCAGTGCTCAGGATGCCTTGAGGTGTTTTATCAAACAGAAGTTATATCAGGTGAAAAACGTATTCCCAATGCTACCGAAGTGGTGAGTGTGATTGCTATTCAAAAAGGGACAAGTGATCCTAATAGATACGTTTTAATGAGCGGTGATATAGATTCACGCGTAACTGACGTAATGGATTTCACTTCTGACTCACCTGGTGCAAATGATAACGCTTCTGGTGTTGCAGGTACCTTAGAGGCAGCTAGAGTGTTAAGCAAGCACAAGTTTCATGGCAGTATTGTTTACGCTGCGTTAGCTGGAGAAGAGCAAGGCTTATTTGGCGGGCGCATACTAGCTGAATATGCTAAAGCTCAAAATTGGCAACTAAAAGCAGTATTAAACAATGACATGATTGGTAATATTGAAGGTGTAAATGGCGTTATAAACAACACCACTGCCCGTATATTTGCAGAAGGCACCCGCCAAATGGAAACAAGCGAGGAAGCGAGTTGGCGAAGATTTACTGGCGGTGAAGTTGACTCCCCCAGTCGAAACTTAGCACGCTATATTGACAAAATTGCCGACAACTACATCGAAAATCTCGACACAATGGTAATTTATCGGCTCGACCGTTTTCGTCGAGGCGGTCACCACCGCCCATTTAATGATTTAGGTTTTGCAGGTGTTCGTATTATGGAAACCAACGAAAACTATAATCGCCAGCATCAAGATTTACGCACTGAAAATGGTGTTGAGTATGGTGACACAATTGACGGTGTTGATTTTGACTATGCCGCTAAGCTCACCGCACTTAACGCGGTTTCGTTAGCAAGCATGAGCTGGGCACCTAAACCTCCTACCGATGTAAGTATAAGTGGTGCGGTTCAACCTTCTACTACACTTAAGTGGCTTGCTCTTGATGCTGACGAAAATCCGCAGCTAGCGGGCTACAAAATCTACTGGCGCTACACCGATGCTCCGCAGTGGCAATACAGCAGATACGTGGGCAATGTAAATGAATTTACACTGAAAAATGTTGTTATAGACAACTACTTTTTCGGCGTTGCTAGTGTAAGCAAATCAGGTATTGAAAGCCCTGTAGTGTTCCCAGGTCCAGCGGGTTCATTTAACCCATAATTCGCAATTTGGTGTGTCAACTAACAACAATGAATGTTAATTAAGAGGCTATAAATGAATCGAGCAGTTACCGTGATTTACAATTACTGCGTAATAGCAATTGTTTTATTAGGTGTTAGTAACATTACACATGCACAAACGAAACCAATTAGCTTAGCGGGTAATAAAGTCGCCAGCCTTATTGACGGGCCGGAGTCACCTGCACTTGCTATAGATATTGTTAAGGCAGTATTTAAAAGCCAAGATGTGACAGTTCAAGCGACCACGCAGGCATGGTTAGGTAGTGGCTTACGCAGTGGCAAATATATTGGCTTTATTGACCATTATTCTCTAAATGAGCCTAAAAATGGATATGTATATTCAAAGCCTTATTTGCAATTAAACCTGCACATAGCAGGGCGTGAAGCCAACGTGGTAAATATTACTCGCTTAGATAAAATTTATCGCCAACGCTTAGGGGTCGAAAACAGATTTGCCAACACCGATATGTTGCGCACTGAGCGCTCAGTTAGCTGGGCTAGGTCGCCTAGCTTTATTAGCAATATTCAGCAGCTTGCAGAGCAACGTGTTCGCTATATTATTGCTGATAAATACATGCTTGATGAATTTAACAAGCTGCTTATTGCAAATGGTGAAGCGCCACTGTACCTATCAGGCGCCTCTATTTATTCACCGTCACTGAGTGTCGCGTTGAGAAATGATGCTGACAATGCAAATACACTTATTGAGCAGTTTGATGCAAATTTAAGTGCTATGAAAGAAAGCGGCGAATATAGCAAATTGGTATCACTCGCAAGCGAACAACCCTCGGTTTTGGATGAAGCCTTGTACGCTGAAATTATTAGAAAATGGTAGCGTAAGCTAACAATAATAAATTGCGCATTGCTGAAATATTTTGTCATAACTCGAGGTCTAGTAAGATAAGGATCTTACAAAGAATTATCGGATAAAATGAACAAGTTGATTAAAAATGTTATTGCCATTGCTGCCATTGTGGCCATTGTTTTTTTTACAAACAAAGGCGTACAAAGCTATTTAGGTGAACAAGCTCTAGAGGATTTAGCCTTTGAGGTACATGAGTTTGATGCAGCAATGGAACTGGCTGAAAGTGAAGGAAAACTCGTCTTGGCTGACTATTCCGCTATTTGGTGCCCTAGTTGCCGTAAATTGGATAAAGAAGTCTTCGCCAACCCTGATGTAGCTAACTACATAAAGAATAATTATGTGTTTACTAGAGTAGATCACGATACTGCAAGCGGCGCTGAATTTGCGAGAAAGTATGCTGTAGTAGGATTTCCTCGGGTTTTGATTCTTAATGCCAAAGGTGACAAGCTAAGCGAGCTCCCCTTGAGCTTTGAATCAACGCAGTATAAGGCCAACTTAAGCAAAGCTTTTCATGCTTTCAGTTCTCGTAGTTATTAGTTGCTACACTCGAAAAATTCAGATTGTGCTAGTTCAAGAATACTGAGCTTTGGCTAAGCAGAATGCGCCATATCTGGCATTTTGCTTAGCCTCAAACATTGTTTTGTTTAACGCCTTTTGAAGCCTTTCCTTATAAATAAACGCTATGCCACCACCCAAGAATACCGGCAAATCAAATGCTTTTTGGGTGAGTATTTCCTGTAAATAGACACTACCTTCTTGAAGCCATGCGGCGACTTGCTTGCTAGATTCGGCATTCGCCAGTATACGAGGAGTTAAGCTCGCGAATTGTTTTGGACTTGCTTTCCCCCATTCAGTAATGACTTGATTAGTATCTGCTCCTAGCACGTCAAACATGCTTTCAAATAACGAAGCCTCGTTACTAATTCTGCCCACTGACAAGTCAAGCGCATGTAAATACCAGCGAATGGCTTTTTGCCCTAACCATGCGCCTGAAGCAGTATCGCCTAATAAAAAACCTTGCCCGCCATACTGCTGCATTTCTTTATGGCGATATTCTGCAACGCAAGAGCCCGTACCTAAGACCACAAAAGCACAATCTTCTCCCTCATTTGCGCCATAACATGCGGTTTCTAAATCAGTGAAAAGAAACGTGCGGTAGAATGAATGCTGCCAAGCAGTAAACCTCGCTTGTACACTTTCTATACCAGCTCCCGCGGCACCAATACTCACAATACAATCACTAGGCTTTATTTTGTTCTCAAGCGCTAGGCTGTGCGATAAAAGCCCTGTAATTCCTTGTTCAATTGACTGCATTGCCCCGGTGAAGTGGGTAAACAGATTACTTGATCCTGTTTGAACTTGCGCCATTTCATTACCCTTTTGGTCAAAAAGGCTTGCGCTACATTTGCTACCACCGGCATCAATCCCAATTATCCATTGCCGCATTATTTGTTTCCCTTGTTTTCAGGCGAGCCTGGATAAATATAATGCCGCGGTATTCGTTTAGAGACTCTTGTCATCAGTTCATAACCAATTGTTCCAATGTGTTCAGCCACATCGTTAATGGCAAGCTTATTTCCCCACAACTCAACAAGATCACCAATTTGAGGATCGTCTAAGCCACTTACATCGAAAGTCAGCATATCCATTGACACTCTGCCAACTAGAGGAATTATTTGATTGTTACACCAAGCTGGCGTGCCGGTAGGTGCATGCCTTGGGTAGCCATCTCCATAGCCTATCGCTACAGTAGCGATCACTGATTCTTTTGGTGCACGCCATGTACCGCCATACCCTACCGTATCGCCTTTTGGGATAGTACGAAGCGCTATAATCTGGGAGTGCAAACTCATTACGGGTGTTAGCTCAATAGGATTATCTGCAGCTTCAAACGGCGTAGAACCATACATAGCAATGCCTAAACGTACATAATTTTTATGCGCATGAGGAAAGCGAATACTGGTAGCAGAATTGGCAATACAAAGAGGGAATTCAGTTTTTTCTATCGCTTTTAAGAAAGATGCGATTTGCATGTTAACGTGGCTTTGATCAGGTTCATCTGACCTCGCTAAATGAGTAACGATAGCTGAATTTTCGTCAATTATGTCGCCATAATCATCAATTACGCGATTAAAATCGTTAATTGGAAAACCTAAGCGATGCATACCCGTATCAAATTTGATCCAAGCGCAGGGGGGCATTTTCGATCTTGAAAGGTACTCTCTGTATGCATCAAGTTGCCAATACGAATGCATTATCCATATAAATTGGTTATTTTCACCCTGGTCAAAATCATCTGCATGGTGAGCACCTTGAAGAATAAGTATAGTTTTATTAATACCGGCATTTCTTAGCGCTAAGGCTTCATCTAAAAATGCTACGGCAAGTAGGTCAACCTTATCTTCAAGAAGCTTTGCGACTTCAACAGCACCATTGCCATAAGCATCTGCTTTAACAACGGCAATTATTTTTGCGCCATTAGTCAAGGCAATGAGTTTTTGCAAATTGCTCTGTACAGATGATAAATTAATAATGGCATGGCTCGAACGGCTCAAAGTATCAATTCCTTTGGTATTTTATGGCATAAGTGTATGCTAGAAAAAACGCATTTTCACCTATATCGCTATAAATAATTGCGTCTAAGTCGTAAACTATATCGTGATTCTAATAATATGACACAATAACAATAAAAAGGTATGTTGTATGAAGCTTTTACGTAACACTCTGAGAACGTATGATTGATCAATTCTCATTTCTTGATTGGTCTTTTTTTGCCGCTTATTTACTGATACTTGTTGTTTCGGGGTTTTGGTTTAATACCAAGTCGCAATCAAGTAAAGATTACTTTTTGGCAGGTAATCAAATGCCTATTTGGTTAGTGGGTATTTCCGTATTGGCTACCTCGCAATCTGCTGCAACATTTTTGGGCGGCCCAGACCAAGGCTATAGAGGTGACCTAAGCTACCTAGCAACTAATTTAGCCGGATTTATAGCCGCTATATTTGTAGCTTATTTTTTGATGCCTAAGTTTTATAAGCAAAAAGTATTTACGGTTTATGAGTTATTAGAGCAACGATTTGGTGAACGTGCAAAATATCAAGCCGGAACGGTTTATTTAATTGGTCGCTTGTTCGCAAGTGGAGCAAGGCTATATATGGCGGCAATTGCAGTAGCCATGATCTTATTTGGAGACATACAAGCCAATCATGTTTTACTGTCAATAGCGCTAATTGCTAGCATTGGATTTGCTTATACTATGTACGGTGGCATTAAAAGCGTTATCTACAGTGATGCCATCCAAGCTTTAGTTTATATTTCGGCAGCTTTATTAGTACTAGGCTATTTACTCACCAGTATCCCTGCTGATTTATCCCAAATTGTAGCCACCTTGCAATCACCCGGAAATGACCAAGCATCCAAGCTTACCCTCTTTAACTTTGACTTAGACTTTACTGGCGCAGGAGTATTTAGCTTTTGGTCAGTGGTTACTGGTTTTGTACTACTTAATATAGCTGCATTTGGCCTAGATCAAGACGTTACCCAGCGTATGCTTACCTGCAAAGATGCAAAAAGTGCCAGTAAGGCACTGCTCAGCTCCATAATTATGGGAATTCCTGTAGTACTTATATTCGTGTGCATAGGTTTACTGTTGTATGTGTATTATCAACATCCTGAATTGATGCACAATGGCCTTGATGGCGCCCCTATTCCGGAGTTTTCTGGGCAAACTGTGACTATTTTTATGTACTATGTACTCACTGACTTACCAAATGGCATTAAAGCTATTGTAACCATTGGCATTATTGCGGCGGCTTTATCAACACTTAACTCGGGCTTAAATAGTATGTCATCAGTAGCGGTACAAGATTTATACCGTGGATTTTACTGCGGTATTATTAAGAAGCAGGAAGCAACAGAGCAGCAACTTATTATTGCTGGGCGAATAAGTATGGGGCTAGTGGCTATTTTATTAAGCGCAATGGCAGGTTTATGTTATTACTGGCAGCAGTATACCGATACACCCTTACTCGCCTTTGCCTTAAGTGTTATGGTTTTTTCCTATAGCGGCTTGCTTGGCGTCTATTTTACTGCTTTATTTACGAAACGAGGTTCACCCACTTCAATTGTTTGCGCGTTGTTAGTAGGCTTTAGTATTCCCGTGCTTATGCAGCCTTATATACAAACTTTGTATTTAGCTGAATCTATGCAGTTTGATCTTAATTTTTCATATCAATTACTAATTGCAACGACCGTGGCAACCTTAATTTGTTTAATGGGCAATACTAAAATACAGAGTGAGCAAACTACATGAGCAACACAAAACAGCTTCTTCAGCAGTTAGACACCATGGTATCTGAGGGGCGAAATCCAAACACAATGCGTTTAGATACTTTAAGTAATCATGAACTGCTGGCATGTATTAATAGTGAAGATCAAAAAGTGGCTGGCGCTGTTAGAGATGCCATTCCAAGTATTGCAGAGGCTTTAAAGTTTGCGCTAGAAAGCCTACAAACAGGTGGGCGCTTAATTTATATAGGCGCAGGCACAAGCGGCAGATTAGGTGTGTTGGATGCAGTTGAATGCCGCCCTACTTTTTCTGTGCCAGATGATTTAGTCATAGGTATCATTGCAGGGGGTGAAAGCGCACTTACCAACGCGGTTGAGGGAGCGGAAGATAACAGTGAACAAGGCAAGAATGACTTAACAGATATTGGCTTGTCATCTAAAGATACCCTTGTAGGTATTGCGGCTAGTGGCCGCACACCATATGTAATTGGCGCATTAAACTACGCGAATTCTATAGGCTGTAATACAGTGAGCGTGGTATGTAACCCCAACTCACCTATGTTAAGCCTTGCTAAAACCGGAATTTGTGCACACGTAGGGCCTGAATGTTTAAGCGGTTCAACTCGCATGAAATCAGGTACTGCACAAAAACTCATATTAAACATGCTGAGTACCGCAGTTATGGTTAAACTTGGTAAAGTGTATGAGAATCTAATGGTTGACGTAAACGCCACTAATGAAAAATTGCACGCGCGTGCTATTAGAATAGTAATGCAGGCAACTCAGTGCGAAATGGACGATGCCAAACTTGCTTTGGAAAAAGCCAACAATAGCGCTAAACTGGCTATTTTGATGCTCTTAACGGGGCAAGAAGCCTCACAAGCCAGCAAACTGCTTGAAGGTCAAAACGGCCATTTACGCCAAGCACTTAATCAAAGTAACGATTCTTAAACCAAATAAAAGAGTTTCAAGCCCCTATGCAATTTTTAACTATGCCCTGTAAATTTATAAGCTTCACGGTTTGGGCAATGCTTGTATCTAGCTGTGCTATAGATAACGGCCAAATAGAAACAGTTGATCTAAAATCACAAAACTCTAGCTATCGCGTAAAATCCTTAGTGATGCACTTTACGGCTGTAGATTATCAAAAGTCTGTATCTTACTTGGTGAATGAAGGGGGAGGCGTAAGCTCCCACTATCTCATCCCCATGAAAAATGACGCTACTTATCCCTATAACGATATTAAAGTATATAAATTAGTAGATGAGACCGAGCGCGCTTGGCATGCTGGCGTGAGTTATTGGCAAGGCCGTAGCGGCTTAAATGACTCATCTATTGGCATAGAAATAGTTAATGTGCCCGAATGCACAGAGCAAGACGTTCCGCTAGGTTTCATAAAACCTAAACCCAGCTGCATCTACCCGCATTTTGAAGATGCGCAAATTGACGCGCTGATTCAGCTGAGTCAGGAAATTTTAGCGCGTAATCCTGATATAACACCTACGGCTGTAGTTGGGCACTCTGATATAGCCCCCTCACGTAAGCACGATCCTGGTCCTAAATTCCCGTGGTATAAGCTTTATCAAGCCGGAATTGGTGCTTGGTTTGACATAGATACAGTGGCTAAATATCAAAAAATATTTAGCCAACAACAAGCCAACATTGGCCTTATACAGAAGGCCTTGCGTATTTACGGTTACGGCATTACGCAAACGGGAGTGTTTGATCAACAAACACAAGACACATTGGGTGCGTTTCAAATGCACTTTCTTCCCACAAATGTGAATTATCAAGCCGACACGAATACAGTAGCAACCTTATTCGCCTTACTCGAAAAATATTATGAATTAGCATCAGTAGAGCTATTACAAGAGTTTTACGATGCCGGCTCTGATTCAGTGAGTGCATCGCGCAATCATCATCAGCAGTTAAGTATGTTGTTCGCTTTTGAAGGTTCAAAAGCTAAGGACCATGCGGTTGTACGCTCACAATTTGTAGCCCAAAAGGGCAGCGGCACTCTTCGCCTCTCAAGTAAGCAAATTATTGACGCAAACATATATGTTAACGGCCATTTATTAAGTCTTACCGATGCTTGGGGCACAAGCGAAAATAACCGTGCAAGGCCTGCGGAATACGCTATTGCAAGATACACGCGAAACGGTGTTAACAGTTTAAAAATAGACCAAGTTAAAACCGCAAGCGCTAGCCAAGATGACCTACCATTTATTGAAGTAAGCATCCCGTACCCAATCTTAAAAGCGCCATCAAAAATTACCCAGCAATACGACTTCAGCGCCCTAGACTCTTTAATTGAACGCGATGTAGCAAATGGATTCCCAGGCGCCAGTATTATTGTTATTCATAAAGGCAAAATAATTAAACGCAGTGCTTATGGTTACGCAAGCAAATATAGCGCTGGCGGCACTTTGCTAGCCTACCCACAGAAAATGTCAGAAAACACTTTATTTGATTTAGGAGCTAACACCAAAGTATTTGCTACCACTATTGCTATAATGAAGCTAATAGACGAAGGTAAATTATCGTTATACGCACCCATTAGTGCTTACTTAAAAGAATATAATGGAGATGGCAGGAGCACTCGCACAATTGCAGATTTACTTTCCCACGCATCTGGCTATAGTAACGACCTAGCCTTATTCAGTGACAAAAATGCCTTAGGCGAGGGGTTTTTCACCCAAGAGCGCGAACTTACGCAAAAGCTATTGCTAAATAACCTCCCCTTTAGTGCGTCAAGACGAAGTGACCAAGCTTATTCTGATACTAACTTTATGATTTTAGGTTTGTTAATTGAGCGCATAAGCCATATGCCTTTAGACAGCTACCTTGAAAACAAAATATACAAACCATTAAAATTAAATAACACCTTGTTTAAGCCTTTGGACAAAGGCCGTTTACCCATAGAGTTCGCCGCCAGTGAAATTTTTGGTGATACTCGAAACGGTGAACTTTCTTTCCCGAATATTCGAGAAAACGTGCTGCAAGGAGAAGTGAGTGATGAAACTGCGTATTACTCTATGCAGGGCGTATCAGGCCATGCGGGTTTATTTTCAAACATAGATGAACTAGCAGTTTTAGCGCAGCTGTTCTTAAATGGCGGTGGATACAATGATACACAGGTTTTTTCGCCCTATACACTGATGCGATTTGTGCACCCTGAATTTGTTAAAGACTCAATAGGTTTAGGCTGGCGCTTAGCGTCTGACGAAACAAAGTGGCATTTTGGTGCTTATGCAAGTGCGGGAGCATACGGGCATACTGGGGAAACCGGTACCGCAAGTGTCATAGACCCAAACTTAGATTTAGCCATTATTTATTTGAGTAACAAAAATCATTCATTACCCACTGAAAATGGCACATTCGCGGCTGATAGTTACCAGAGCGCCGACTACGAAACGATTATGAATTTAGTATATGAAACGGTTTTAGCGAATACCACTGAGCAATAAGCGCGAGTTAATATGTTTTTACACAATAAGCAGTATCATTAGGAGAACCACATTTGGATTGGTTAAGTATTATCCCCCCATTGGTAGCCATTACGGTTGTACTATGGAAAAAAGAAGTGATTTTAGCTCTGCTTTTGGCAATTGTAAGCTCTGAGGCCTTATTACTGTTAAATGCCAGTAACAATATTCTACTTACTCCTATTAATACTATAGAGCGTATGGTCAGCACCATTGCAAGTGCAGGTACATCACGGATACTGCTTTTTTCTTTGTTGGTAGGTGCGTTGCTTGCTTTTATGCGAGACTCTGGCGGGGTTGCAGCCTTTGTTAACAAACTTGTGAATTCAGGCATAGCCAAAACGAAAAGGCGCGCTGGCGGTATTACCATGCTTACTGGTATTGCGGTATTTATTGAATCAAATTTAAGCGTACTTACCGCTGGCATTATGGCTAGAGGCCTTTTTGACCGCTTCAAAATGAGCCGCGCTCGCTTAGCCTACATAATTGATAGCACAAGCGCGCCGGTGTGCATATTAATACTGCTAAATGGCTGGGGCGCATATGTACTGGGTTTGCTTGATGCGTATGAACTAAATGACAATTCCTTCATTATTTTATGGAGCACCATACCTTATAATATTTACGCGTGGTTAACCTTAGCCATTGTTGCCTACACAATTATAAGTGACAAAGTTCATGGCCCGTTGAAAGAGGCTGAGCAAAAGCTTGAGCGTTTAGATAGCCATATTGAAATCCCCGCTCCTACTAAGTCACGTTATATGTTGCTACCCTTGGCAACTATGATTATAAGCATGTTTGCCTTTATGGTGTGGACGGGCGATGGAAAACTGACTGAAGGCAGTGGCAGTAAATCGGTGCTTTACGCAACATTTTTGGCTTGCATAGTGGGGTTCTCGCTTATTATTTTGAGTAAACGTAGTAACACTCAAGGCGCATTTAAAATTGGTTTTTCCGGTATGAATGAACTATTGCCCCTAGTGACTATTGTTATGCTGTCTATCGCCTTGGGCGCCAGTCTAAAAGTATTAGGGACAGGTTTGTTTGTATCAGGCTTGGTGGGTGAATATTTACCGTTTATCTTAGTTGTTCCCGCCTTATTTGTTGCTGGTGCGATTATTTCTTTCACCACCGGCACATCATGGGGAACATTTGCAATACTTATCCCCATTGGCATGCCCTTAGTTAGCGCTTTAGGTTTACCACCTGAGTTGGTATTGGCAGCCATATTAGGCGGCGGCATATTTGGTGACCACTGTTCACCCATATCCGATACTACCGCGGTATCTTCATTAGCTGCAGGCGTTGACTTACTCACTCACGTTAAAACACAGTTACCGTATGCCTTGGCTACCGGTGCGGTTACTATAGTGGCTTATATAGTTATTAGTATGGCGCTAATTTAGCGCTTATACGCCCACATCGTTGTTCCAGTTAACATCGTTGTTATAGCCCATATCGACACTCTCGTCACATCGTCATTCCCGCTCGCATCGTCATTCCCGCTCGCATCGTCATTCCCGCGAAGGCGGGAACCTCATAACCCCCTCTCAAGATGAAAATAATGTTTGCTTATCAGCACATTGTGACTTTTGACACATGCACATATCTTGCCCGCTTAATATCCTAGTGATATCTTAATAATTGTAAAACACAGACAAGGAAAAAAGTCATGGAGCATTCTCCCAGTATTTTGTGCTGCAATACTTTAAGTAAAAGTTATGGCAGTATTAGTGCGGTCAACCAACTTAGCTTTGAAATAAACGAACCCGGTGTTTACGCAATTTTAGGTAAAAATGGCGCCGGCAAAACGAGCCTGATAAAGTGTGCCCTGGGGCTAGAACCATGCAGTAGCGGTTCAATTAAGATATTTGGGCATGCGGCGGGTTCAATACACGCTAAATTACGTACAGGCGTTATTCTACAAGACTCCGACCTACCAGACTTACTTACCATTCGCGAACAACTCACCTTGTTTAGTAGTTACTATCCTAAGCCTTTAGACATTAACAGCACCATCGAAAAATGTGACTTAGGTGACTTTGTTGACCGCAGATACAAACAATTAAGTGGCGGCCAGAAACGCAGAGCTCAATTTGCACTAGCGGTAATTGGTAACCCCGACCTAATTTTTTTAGATGAGCCTACAACCGGGCTTGATGTGGATGCAAGACGAACGCTGTGGAACGTTATTCGTGAATTCGCGCGTAAAGGCAAAACTATTGTACTCACAACACACTACTTAGAAGAAGCCGAGAACCTAGCTGACAATATTATGGTAATGGCTGGCGGTACAATGGTAGCAAACGCAACCGCTGACAAACTAAAGGCGCAAGCTCAAGGCTCTATTATAAAATGCGATACGATGCTTAGTGAATCTGAGCTACAAACTCTCCCGCAGGTTATAGATGTTTCGGTATCGGGAAGATTTACGCATATTCAAACAAGCCAAGCTAATATTAGCCTAATCGCATTGCTTCAAGCCGACCCTAACTTAACTGATTTAAGCGTTAACCAACCAAAGCTAGAAGACTTATTTGAGCAGCTCAGCACGCAAGGAGAGCAAGTATGAGGCATTCTACAAACGTATTTTTCCTAGAAACGGGCGCTGAAATTCTTAAAGCCTTCCGCGCCCTAGACTTTATTATTCCTACATTAGGCATGCCCGCTGCATTTTACTCCTTATTCGCCATTATGTTACCCGGCGGGAGCAATAATGCGGCTTATTTGCTAGCCACCTACGGTGTTTTTGGTGTTATGGCCCCAGCTATTTTTGGCTTTGGAATAAGTGTGGCCAATGAGCGCGACCGAGGATGGTTAGACCTTAAACGTGCCTCGCCAAGCAGCGCAGTCACATACATTGGCGCTAAAATATGTAGCACCTTACTATTTGCTAGTATGTCTTTGATTATTATATACGCCATTGCAGGCTTTGCTGCAGGCGTGCGCCTACCAACAGCCACTTGGTCACTGATGCTGTTCGTTCATATTTTAGCCACTTTCCCATTCATATTAGTTGGGTTATCGATTGGTTTTTTGTGCAGCAATAACGCAGCGGTTGCCATATCTAACGTTTTCTTTTTAGCCTTAGCGGCGCTAGGTGGTTTATGGATACCCATAACTATATTTCCTGATGCCATGAAAATGTTCGCAATGTTACTCCCTAGTTTCCACTTGAGTGAAATAGCACTATATGTATTAGGTGCGCCTGGTGAACGTAATATTATGATGAATATTATGGCCATTGTTATTATTACACTTGCACTACTTGGGTTTACTCGTTTTGCATGGTCGCGCCAGCGCAACTAAGCAACAATTAAAGGAATAAATAATGATAAAACATGTATTTGCATACACGACCGCAGGCCTAGCACTCGTCATCATTGTTCTTTTGATGGTGTTACCTACCCCCATTGAGCAAGTTCGCGATGTGAATAAAACACCCAATAACGCGAATATTAGTCATAACATAGAGTTTGTTACGAATGTGACAGTGTTTAACGGCGAAGCTTTTATTCCAGAGATGAGTGTTGAACTTGAGAATGGATTGATAAAAAAGATTGATAGCGCCGATGCGATGTCTGCTGATATAAACGATAGTGTAAATGTGCTAGATGCCACCGGGCTTACAATGTTGCCAGGCTTAATAGATGCGCATACCCATACGTGGGGCAATGGTTTAGCCGATACCTTACGTTTTGGTGTAAGCACCCATCTTGATATGTTTACCAATGAATCACTATTAGTGAACACACGGAGTGACAGAGAGAATCTGCAGGAGTTCAAACGCGCTGATCTCTTCAGTTCTGGCACCTTAGCAACCGTGGATAAGGGGCATGGCACACAATTTGGTTTCGCAATAGATACCATTGCAACTATCAGTGATATTGCGCCATTTGTTGCCAAGCGCAAAGCACAAGGCGCTGATTATATTAAGCTTGTTTACATGCCCTATCAGAATCATATGCCTAGCTTATCATTAGCATTGGCTGAAGAGCTTGTTAAACAAGCTCACGCACATGACATGTTGGCCTTAGCGCATATATCGTCACAACAAGCGGCCCTTGACATGATCAACGCCAACATTGATGGCTTAGTACATATCTTTGCCGATAGCATTGCTGGCCCAGAAATAATAGCACTAGCGAAAAACAAAGGCGTTTTTATTATACCTACCCTGTCGGTAATAGATGGAGTTGATAAGGCCGCTACGGCAAAGCAAGTACTGGCTAACCCTAGCGTAAGAAAGATGATGTCGTCGGCGCAGTTAGGCACTTTACAAACAAGCTACCCATATGCGGGTAGCGCCTTTAGCATCGCCAAAGCACAACAGAATGTAGCATTGTTTCACGAAGCTGGTGTAGCTATTCTAAGCGGCTCTGATGCGCCTAATCCCTCTACCGCTTATGGCGTAAGTGCTCATACCGAAATGCAGCTCCTTCATGCCAGCGGCCTGAGTATAGTTGAAGCTATTAATGCAGCCAGTTTATTGCCAGCAAAGTTATTTGCATTAGATGACCGCGGCAGTATAGAAATTGGCAAGCGTGCCGACTTTATGTTAGTGCCTAACAGCATTTCAACTAACATTAAAAGCAGCTTAGCGCTCAAACATGTGTTCAAAAATGGGCATAGGCTAAATATTCAGGTTCCTGTAGCGAATGACGCTCCTACTGCTCAATCGGATGTACTTGGCAACTTTGAGCAAGATAGCTTAGAAAATGTGGAGACACTACCTGATTTTATATGGAGTGAGTCAAACGATAAGATGGCGGGCGGTAATTCAAGCGCGGCACTTTCACTCTCATCAGGCGGTGCAAACAATACAAACCAATCACTCCACGTTACAGGAGCCATTGAAGCTGGCTTCGCTTTTCCATGGGCAGGTGCGGCAGTTGGAGATTTCATTGCGCCCGTTTCTGGCTTGAATATAAGCGCCTATACCCACTTAGAGTTTTGGATAAAGGGCACGCCTGGCAAATATCAAGTGATGGCCTTTGATGCAGGTTTTGCATCGGGCAATGCTAGAATACCTGCCAATCAACACTTTACTATTACGCAAACATGGCAAAAAGTGAGCCTCCCCTTGGATAATTTTGACAACTTCAACCTAAAAGCCTTTGCAGGTTTGGCGTTTGTAGCCGGCTCTGAATTAAGTGAATTTGAGTTTTATATAGATGAAATTACGCTGAAATAAGGGTTTAAATGGAATATTTGGTAATAGCATTTATAGGTTTATTGTTTTTAATATATTCAATGTCTATTAGGCAATTAGATCGCACAGAAATAACGGGCCCTATGTTTTTTGTTATTGGCGGAATGCTTTTAGCGTTAATGATGCCAAGCGAGGGAAAAGAACTTAAAATAGGCATCAATTATTTACTTCCATTTATAGAGCTTACATTAAGCATATTTTTATTTTCTGATGCGGCAAAATCAAAATTATCGGTACTGAAGCATAGTTTTCAATATCCAAGCTTATTGTTATTTGTTGCCCTGCCCTTAACCCTATTACTCGGCATTGGAGCTGGTTTATTTTTCTTTGCTGATTTTTCGTTAGTTCAATCGGCATTGTTAGCCATAATTTTAACGCCAACAGATGCCGCGCTCAGTAAAGGTTTGCTTGAAAGTACGCAAGTACCTGAGAAAATTAGAGAAGGGATAAATACTGAAAGCGGTTTGAACGATGGCTTGTGCGTTCCTATTTTTTTAATTTTTATGCTATTGGCAAAACATCCAGATACGGCAATTACTGCCAGTAATACATTAATGGTATTTTCTCGTGAGTTAGGTTTAGCAGTTTTTGTTGCTGTTGCGGCAATAGCCACTTTTATACCCTTAGTTAACTTTGCCATGAAGCGGCATTATTTCGCACAAAATACGAGTCCATTTTTGTTGTTAGGTTTCGCTATGGCTGTGTTTTCTATTACGCAATATTTGCATGGAAGTGGGTTTATAGCTGTGTTTATTGCGGGTCTATTGTTCGACCGTTTCTCAAGCCCTAAAGTTAGTGCTGAACTCATAAATGACTCTGAGCACATTGCTGATTTCACATCGCTTATGACGTGGTGTTTATTTGGCTTTGTTTGTATCTATTTAGTGATACCGGCTATTACAGGGCCTATTGTTATTTACGCGTTACTGAGTGCGACTTTAATTAGAATCATTCCGGTTATGTTGTCGTTACAATTTACCGCGTTAAACTTAAAAGAGCGCCTCACATTTGCTTGGTTCGGCCCCCGCGGATTAGCATCAATTGTGTTTACATTAATGGTTATCGATACAGAAATAGAAAATAAATACGACATTGCAACGATTGCAATGACCACCATTTTATTTAGCGTATTTATTCATGGTGTAAGTACAAAACCCATAGCAGATAGCTTTGTTGAAGATGCTAAATAGCCTTATCTATTACGCAATAAAATAAGTGTATAGCCCGTGCAACCACACTAGCAACGCGAACAACAAGGCTGTAAATACCGCGGCTGAACCTAAATCTTTTGCTCGCCCTACCAGCTCATTGTATTCAGGCATAACTGCATCCGCTAACGCTTCTAAAGCAGAGTTTACAATTTCGGCAAACAGCAAAAAGACCAACGTTCCTATTAACAAAAAGAAATGCTCAAAAGACTTCGCAAGCAAATAAGCTACAGGAAATAGTGTCAGTGAAACCACCGTATACTGGCGAAAGCCTGACTCGTAAATCCAAGCGGCTTTGTATCCTTTTAATGAACACAAAGTAGCACGGGGTAGCCGCTTGAAGCCGCTGGTGTTTTTTTCAATATTTGGCAATTTTGTTGCTCTTCTTAATAATACTAGCGCTTGAATAAACTTATTTTATGAAACGTTTAAGCACCCACATTTTAAAGCTATTTAGTGGCATGTAACGCATACTATTTTCCATACTAAAGCTGCGTCTGAGAACCGATTTTTGATGAGAAAAAGTATCAAAGCCATACTTACCATGATACTGCCCCATACCACTTGTTCCTACGCCGCCAAACGGCAACTCAGGATTTAGCATGAACATGCTGGTATCATTTATACACATTGAACCTGCACTTATGCGCTGTACGCATTTTTGTTCAAACTCTTTATCTTCAGTAAATACATAAGCCGCAAGAGGTTTAGGGCGCGAACGAATAAACTGCAACATGTCACTTCTACCGCTCATGCTGATAATAGGAATAATTGGACCAAATATTTCTTCTTGCATCAGCGGGCTATCGAGTGAGGGATTAAGCACTATCGTGGGTGCAAGATACTTATCCTCAATATCATGTTCACCGCCATGAATTACATTTTGATTTTCTAAATAACTCACTAAACGAGCGCAATGCCTTTGATTTACAATGCGCCCATAAAAACGATTGGTTTTTGGATCTTTTTTGTATTGCGCTAATATGACTTTTTTAAGCGCAGCCACTACATTATCTAAATTGCTGTGATGCACAAGCAAGTAATCAGGCGCAATACACGTTTGCCCTGCATTCATCAACTTTCCCCACACCATGCGTGATAAGGCAGTCTCAAGGTCAATATCTTTGTCAATGATACAAGGGCTTTTTCCACCCAGCTCGAGCGTAACTGGGGTTAAATGCTTAGCAGCTGCTTCCATGACTATTTTGCCAACATGCTCACCACCTGTATAAAATATTTTATCAAAGGGAAGTTTTAATAGCGCGCTTGTAGGTTCTTTACCCCCTTCAACTACGCCTATTGCATTCATATCTAGATATTTAGGAAGCAATTGCGCAATAAGCGCGGAAGTAGCAGGTGCTAGTTCTGAGGGCTTTACAATAACGCAGTTACCCGCGCTAATTGCCGCTAGCATAGGGCTTAATGTAAGCTGAAACGGATAATTCCACGCCCCAATCACCAAACAAGTGCCCAGTGGCTCAGGCCTAGTATAGCTTTTAGCTGGCATAGCTAACATAGGCGTGCTTTTTGAGCTTGGCTTCATCCATTTTTCAAGATTATTGAGCAAATGTTTCACGTCTTTTACGAGGTAGCCTATTTCGGTTATGTAGGCCTCTTCACCAGATTTGTGTAAGTCTTGGTGTAAAGCCTCAGATATTGCCTGTTCCTCAGCCTTAAGTAACTTCAAAAAGGCACTGAGTTGACGCTTTCGCCAACTTAGTGATTCTGTGGCGCCTGTTGCGAAATATTCGTCTAGTGTTTGTTTTACGTTTTCGATTTCTTTTACATGAGCATCGTCATGCGTATTTGGAGAATCTGGTAACTGGGTAATAGAAGCGACATTTTCTGTCATGGCGTGTACTCCGAAAAACTTCCCTGATAAGGGCTTATTAACACTAGAGTAACAGAAACAATTACGACTTGCTAAGAAGTGTGCGCCTAAAAACAATAAAGCCAGCATTACGCTGGCTTTACAATTTCATATAAGACTGTGTGTAAAAAGCACTATCTATTTATACTGAGTAAGGGTTTCTCAATACCATAGTGTGCGCTCGGTCAGGGCCGGTTGATATAATATCAACGGGTACACCGGTAATTTCTTCAATGCGTGCTATGTAGTCTTTGGCCGCCTTTGGCAAACCTTCAACTGAAGTTACCCCAAAGGTGTTATCACTCCAGCCTGGCATTTCTTCGTAAACTGGGGTAACCAACTCATAGCCTTCTGCTGCAAGTGGCGGCACAGTACTTATGCTGCCATCAGCTTGCTTATAACCGGTGCATATTTTAAGTGTTTCTAGACCATCTAATACGTCCAGTTTGGTTAAGCAAAAGCCGGTAATTGAGTTAAGCTGAACAGCACGTTTCATAGCTACCGCGTCAAACCAACCTGTGCGGCGCTTACGTCCGGTAGTAGCACCAAACTCATGGCCTTTCACGCCTAGGTGCTGGCCAACATCGCAATCTAGCTCTGTTGGGAAAGGGCCTGAACCTACACGAGTGGTGTAAGCTTTAACAATGCCTAATACGTAATCTATATTTAGAGGGCCGAAACCCGCTCCCGTTGCTACGCCGCCTACCGTGGTATTTGATGAAGTCACATATGGGTAGGTGCCGTGGTCAATATCAAGCAGTGTTCCCTGCGCACCTTCAAACATGATTGGCTTACCTTCAGCGCGGGCTGTTTCAAGCAAGTCAGTCACATCAACTATCATTGACTTAAGTAAATCAGCTACCGACAAAGCATCTGCTAACACCGTATCAAAATCCAAAGCTTCTGCTTTATAATATTCAGTTAGCATGAAGTTATGGTATTCCATTACTTCTTTTAACTTAGTCGCGAACAACTCTGGATTGAACAAATCACCTACGCGTAATCCGCGGCGAGACACTTTATCTTCGTACGCAGGCCCAATTCCACGGCCAGTTGTACCAATTGCTTTATTTCCGCGTGCAGTTTCACGCGCTAAATCAAGTGCAACGTGGAAGGGTAAAATAAGTGGGCAAGCTTCACTTATTTTCAAGCGTTCTTTAACCGGAATGCCCTTGTCTTCAAGCATTTTCATTTCAGTTAGTAGCGCTTCTGGGCTTAAAACCACACCATTACCAATAACACAGGTAACGTTATCTCTTAACACGCCAGAGGGAATTAAGTGCAAAACGGTTTTTTCGCCGTCAATTACTAGGGTGTGACCAGCATTATGCCCACCTTGATAACGCACCACATACGAAACCTGCTCTGTTAGCAAGTCAACTACTTTACCTTTACCTTCGTCACCCCATTGGGTGCCAAGCACAACAACGTTTTTAGCCATGAATAGAAACTGTTAATAAATTAGGCGGCGATTTTAGCAAAAAAAAACCTACTTGTTGACCATAAAATAGCCCAATAAGTAGGTTTTTAGTAATTAAGCTGTTTAAAGCGCTTCTAAATGCGAATTATTAATACAATAAGCTATAAATTTTTCGGCGATACTGTGATTTAAGCGCGTCACCATCAGCCAGTGCGTTGATCATGTCTAGCATGATTTTCTTTGCATCTTTGTAGTTAATATCTTTTTTCACAATATCAAACATTAATGCAAGCGCTTCGTCTGCTTTATGCGCCTGTTGCAATTGAATTGCTAGCTCAATTTGAATGTCTTGATCATCGGGTTGCTGTGCATGTTTTTTCTGTAGTTCTAACAGTTCGGGTGACTCAGACGCTTTTTCCGCCAGCTCAATTTTCCCCACCACCGCATGATATTCAGCCTGTTGATCAACTAAACCTATTTTTTCAATCAATGATTTACTTAATTCCACATTACCGGTTTCAACACTGGCATCAGCGTATGCAATAGTAATAAGCGCGTGCTCTGGATTAATTTCGTGCGCTTGTTTAAGTAAGCCAAAAGCTTGCGAGTAGTCTTCCTGAGCGATGTATTCTTGCGCTTGTGCTAGCAATTCTTCTTCTGGCTTAGGTAAAAAATTAGCAAAGGTTTGCTCTAATTGCTGCTCATCTTGGGGACCAGCGAAGCCATCTACAGGTTGTCCATCTTTTACAATAATTGTGGTGGGTAAGCCTTTCACGCCAAATTGGCCTACAATTTCCTGTTGCTCATCACAGTTCACGGTGGCAAGTAGCATGGTATCAGGGTATTTGCTAACAAAGCCTTGAATTACATTCATTTGGGCTAGTGATGGCTCGTCCCATTGCGCCCAAAAATAAACAACAACTAATTTTTGCGCTGATTCCTCCAGCATAACAGGGCGAAAGTTTTCAAGTGTTAACGCTACGATGTTTTGGCTCATATATCCCACTACTTTATTCTGATGTGTCAATAATTATGGTGCCTACAAATTGATTTGCAATAGCTCTTTTGGCTTTTATTGTTTCAAGGTATGATGCAACATAAATGTTTAAAAAATGTAAATGCAAAGTAGTCACTTACACGAGGTTAAAAAACAATGAGTACTCAAAAATATACAAGTTTCCGCGAGTTTTATCCGTATTATTTAAGTGAGCATGAAAATACCACTTGCCGCCTATTGCATTTTATTGGCTCAAGCTTAATTATCGCGCTTATTGCATTTGTTCTAATTACAAATCAATACGTGTATTTATGGTTTATCCCCCTTCTTGGCTACGGTTTTGCTTGGGTAGGGCACTTCTTCTTTGAACACAACAAGCCAGCAACTTTTCAGTATCCTTTGTATAGCTTAATGGGTGACTGGGTAATGTTTAAAGACATATTAGTTGGTAATATTAAGATTAAAACGCCGTCTAATGCGTAAGGGTTAATATAAGATTTAAGCCGAGGTGGATTTTGCAGCATAAAGTAGCTTGTTAATCATGCATGTAATAAAGCTCTGCTAGTGCACAGTAACAGAGCTTTACATTACTTATTTACTAGGGGCTATTTTTAGAATTTTACCTTTCACGTTATCTACCAGTACATAAAGGTTCCCATCGGGGCCCTGTACTACATCGCGAATGCGTTCATTTCTATCTTTCAGTAACTCGTGCTGCGCTACAACGGTATTATTTTCGTCAAGTTCAATTCGGCGTAAATGCCTAAACTTCAATGATCCTACAAAAAGATCCCCCTTCCATTCAGCAAAGGCATCACCTGTATAGAACGTCATGCCGCTAGGAGCTATTGAAGGATCCCAATACGTTAATGGTTGGCGCATACCTTCCATTTTGGTTTCATTAGTAATTGTGCTGCCGTCGTAATTAATGCCGTAGGTTATTTTAGGCCAGCCGTAATTATCACCCGATGACAAAATGTTAATCTCATCACCGCCGCGAGGGCCGTGCTCGTGAGTCCACATTTCGCCAGTTTGTGGGTGCTTAGTCATGCCTTGAACATTTCGATGCCCGTAAGTGAATACATCATCAGCCCCGCTTTTCCCTACAAAAGGGTTATCATCGGGAATACTTCCATCAGCATTCACCCGAATGACTTTGCCAAAATGAACAGTAGGATCTTGTGCTTGCTCTTTACCTACCCCTCTATCACCTAAAGAAATATACATTAACTTGTTGTTGTCAAAACTAATTCGGCAACCAAAATGATATCCAGTATCTACTTTAGGCTTGGCAACGAAGATTTCTTTAACATCAACTAATTGCTGGCCTTGTAAAACCCCCCTATGCACTTCACTTCCCGCACCTCCATCACCGGCAACATTTACACACACATAAACTTGTTTGTTCTGCGCAAAATCTGGGTGCAAGGCAATACCCAACATACCGCCTTGCCCAACCGCTTTTACGCTTGGCAGGCCTGTTACTGGGCCTATTTTCTTGCCATCTTCAGCTAACAACATTAGTTCACCAGCACGCTGCGTTACCAATGATTTACCATCAGGTAAAAACGCAAGCCCCCAAGGGCTGCTAAGTTCAGTAGTAAATTCGCTTACGGTATACGGTAAATCTGCATCTTGTGCATTCACTACAAAAGTATTTAGAAGCAATGCGGTGCTAATTATATATGAGCGTTTCATAGAAGGGGCAACCTTAAAGTTCGTTCATGGGGGATATATGTAGCAAAAGATAAACTCGAGTTTGGATTAACTGAGCTTATCTTTTTTAGGCGGTTTTTAAATATTATTGTTACAGGGTTGCGCGAAGCATCCAAGCTGTTTTCTCATGCACGCCCATGCGATCGCCTACTAATGATGCGGTAGATTCGTCATCAGCTTCTTGCGCTAAAGAAAGCGCTTCACGACAAGTTTTAATTACTGCTTCGTGGCCTTGTAAAAGCAGCTGAACCATTTCACTTGCCGCTGGCACGCCGTCAACTTCCTCAATACTACCTAAAGCAGCAAAAGCACGGTAAGTACCCGGGGCAGCAACGCCCAATGTACGAATACGCTCTGCAATATCGTCAACAGCAGTGGCTAATTCAGTGTAGTGTTCTTCAAACATTAAGTGTAGTTCACGAAATTGTGGCCCGGTAACGTTCCAATGGAAATTGTGCGTTTGCAAATAAAGCGTATAAGAGTCAGCTAATAATTTTTTAAGACCTTCAGCTATTGCTAAGCGATTACTTTCGTTTATACCAATGTCAATTTTAGTCATGGTTCATCTCCATTTGTTGGTTCATTTTTGAATGCGCTTGCTTGGCTTTTTTACGTAAATCTTTAACAAGCACTTGAGTTATATGTGAGGATTTATCTGCAAAATACAAGCGTAATTCGAAGCTTTCTTTTTCTTTTAACGGGCCTTGCAAGCCCATTAACATTATGTGAACGCCACCAGGAGACAAACTAACACTGGATGCCTTTGGAATCACTAAGCCCTCGCTCAATTCTTGCATAGCCATCATGTCATTTTCCATTACCGTATGATGAATTTGCACAACAGAAGCGATAGATTTATCAACACTCGCGCTTAGCAGGGTAATGTCAGAGTTAGATTGGTTTTCAATGGTTAAATACGCTGCACCCGTTTTAGCTAAAGCAAAGGTTGCACGCGCCCACGCATCACTCACGTTAACTTGGTTAGCCATAGTGTCTGCTTGGCTATTTGGTGTAAGTGCAATACCCGTGGGTACATAAAATGATAAGATTAGGATAGTAAGAATCGCTAGTTTTTGCATATTTAGCCCAAATCGTAAAGTGTGTATAAACTCTACCCCACTCTACTTGATATAAGCAAGCAGAATGGGTGAACAAACGAATTATTTAACTAACGATTGATCTACATCTTAACTAACTATAACTCAGCTATTCGTTTTGCTTCATCTGTTAGTAAGGGGAAAGATTCACTGGGGATAAAACTCAATAAATTAAGTAACTTACTGCTTAATTCACTGTAGTTTTCGGCAACCACATTAATATGACCCATTTTTCGCTTGTCGCGTAAGCTCTTACCGTACCAATGCAAGTGACAACCTTCAATTCCAATTAGATCTCGGCTAAAACTAGTACAGCCAATGATATTCACCATAGCCGTCACGCTATGGGCTTTTGGGCTACCAAGCGGAAAACCAAGAACAGCACGAATATGTTGCTCAAATTGACTTGTATCTGCACCTTGCTGTGTCCAGTGGCCTGAATTGTGAACGCGCGGTGCAATTTCATTTACCAGCAATTCATCACCAGTTTGAAACAGCTCAACCGCTAACACGCCCACATAATCTAAGCCTTGCGCTAGTTGTGTGAAAATAGTCTTAGCTTTATTTTGAACCTCTAGCGAAACATTAGGTGCAGGGGCTATCGAAACATGCAACTGGCCTTGATAATGCAAGTTCTCTGCAATCTCAAAACAGCTTATATTCCCCTGCAAGTCACGTGCTCCAACAATCGATATTTCTCGGTCGAAATGCGACATTTTTTCGGCAATAAGTGGCACTGCTTGTAAGTCGAGTTTTTCAAACTCCATTTTCAACAGCGCTAACTGATTTGAATCTTTTAAACGCCACTGACCATACCCATCGTAGCCATCACGGCTGGCTTTAAAGATTATTTGCTCACCCAATAACTCACAAATGCCTTCTAAGTCGTCTACGTGGCGAATTATTTTGTGTTCGCAGTTTGCAATATTATGTTGATTTAGAAGCTGTTTTTCCCGGACTCTATCGGCACCAGCCATAATTGAGGCTATGTTAGGAAAAAGCTTACCGCTTAAATCTACCTGCGCTAACAAATCTTCAGGAATATGTTCAAACTCAACGGTTATAGCATTGGCGTCATTTATAGCCGTTGTTAAGTCTATATCAGTCAGCTGCTTACTTAATGGATGTACAACGGTATTTTTACTTACATCAACGGCGAGCACCTCAACGCCTAAAGGCGCCGCGGCTAAATACATCATTTGAGCAAGTTGGCCAGCTCCTAATACTAAAACTTTCATTCTAGCTCCAAGCTTTGGTTTTCTAACACGGTTTGCGTTTGCTTTTCTCTAAATGCAATGATGTTATTACGTACATCATCATTATTTAGTGCAATTATTTGCGCAGCTAGCAAACCGGCGTTAGCGGCACCCGCTTCACCTATTGCTAAAGTGCCTACTGCTACACCTTTTGGCATCTGCACAATGGATAAAAGCGAATCCAAGCCGCTTAATTGACTAGAGCGAACAGGGCAGCCTAGCACCGGAATATGTGTATGCGCTGCAATCATGCCTGGCAAGTGAGCTGCGCCACCCGCGCCAGCAATAATCACTTGGATACCATTATCACCGGCTCCTTCTGCAAACTCTACTAACAAATTGGGTGTGCGGTGCGCTGACACAACCTGAGCTTTAAAACTAACACCTAATTCTTTCAACATAATGGCTGCTTTTTGCATGGTGGGCCAATCAGATTGTGAACCCATTACAATGGCTACTTGCGTCATGTTTTATCCTATCATCGAGTCATATTTGTTACAGGTTTTCGAAATTGCAACCGCATTACTTTGGTCAATAAACAACGCCGAACGCCGGAAAAGCGCGCAATTATACGAGAATGCATAAAAAAGAGCGACCTTTGTCGCCCCTTTTATTATTTGTATTGTAAAAATATCGCTTTATTTGTGCGCTTGCATATAGTCCATGGTCATATTAGTTAACAAGCTAACGCCTAATTTCATGCCAGAATCATCTACAAAAAATTCCGGCGTATGATGTGCCGGTGAATCTTCTTCACTCACGTTTAACGGTTTACCGCCTAGCCATAAAAATATTCCAGGTACGTTTTCTTGGTAAAAAGAAAAATCTTCGGCCCCTGTTACCGCTTTTGAATTTATGACATTTTCTTGCCCTGCCGTACGCACGAGTGTAGGTAGCATTTCATCCATAAGTGCATGGTCATTAAAGGTAATAGGATAATTGTAATCAAGCGGAAGGATGACCTCAGCTTCTGCTCGCATACTATCAGCAATCCCCTTTACCTTGCGCGGAACAGCTTCATACATATGTTCACGAGCGGCTTTATCGAGTGTTCTTATAGTGCCCACCAAGGTGACCTCTTGAGGAATAATATTCGAGCGATTTCCCCCGTGTATTGAACCTACCGTAACAACAGCCGCGTCATCTATTACTTTGATCTCACGGCTAACTATTGTTTGCAAAGCCATAATGACTTGTGCTGAGGTTGTTATAGGATCAACACTCTTCCACGGATATGCACCGTGAGCTTGTTTACCTTTTATGATAATTTTAAATGGGTCTACAGCAGCCATTATGCCGCCGTGCTTATAACGAACGGTACCTACATCAGTATTGGAACTAATGTGTAAGCCAAATATAACGTCTACATCTGGGCTCTTAAGCACTCCCTCTTCCACCATCACTTCCGCACCGCCACGCTCTCCCGCAGGCGCACCTTCTTCAGCCGGCTGAAATATAAATTTCACTTTGCCATTCAACTGAGCTTTCATGCTACTTAGCACGCTAGCTGCGCCCATTAGCATAGCAACATGAGTATCATGACCACAAGCATGCATAACCGGCACTTCATTACCTTCGAACATACTGGTTTGTGTAGACTTAAAAGGCAAATCATTTTGCTCAAGCACTGGCAAGGCGTCCATATCGGCACGCAGTGCTACTGTGGGCCCGGGCTTACCTGAATCTAGTACAGCGACTATCCCCGTTTTAGCAACGCCTGTTTCCACATCTAGGCCTAGTGAGCGTAAATGCTTTTCTATATATTTTGCCGTTTCGAATTCCCTGTTTGAAAGCTCGGGATATTGGTGTAAGTGATGACGCCATTGAATAACACTGGGCTCAATTTCGTCCACTTTTTCGCTTACCATCGAAGGGTTCGCGAAAAGTGTGTTGCTTGAGCCAATAAGTAAAATAGAAATAATGAGTGAGCGCATTGAGCCTTTCCTTGTGTATGGGTTCAACATACACCATACCCTCAAGTGTTATTTGTTGTCACTATATAGTGGACTTAAAAATTAAAACAATGTTGCTCTATAGATATCAGAGTAACAAAGGTTTGCGAGAAACCGCCCGAAGGTCAGTAGTTTACGTGCCTAATTTTTTTTACAGTAAGCTCGTGCTTTGGCACTTATACATTAACAAAATATAAAAGGAATTAAGATGAACACAATCTTCAAAAAATCAAATAATGTTGAGCTTGAGGCTGGCGAGTTAAAGCAAGTAAGCGGTGGCAATGATGTGAGTATGTTATGTGGCCAATCAGGCCTGGATGAAATGTATGAAATAATAGCGTTTAACAAAGCTGCTAATAGAGGCCGTTTAGACCCTGTGCCATTTCCTTTACCTCCTATCTTTTAAGCTAAGGCACACATTAAAAAGCGCCGACAAACATTGTTTGTCAGCGCTTTTATTTATTAGGGAATAACTTATTAAGTAAAAGCTAACCTTTTTGACGTTTCATTGAATCAAAGAATTCATCATTGGTTTTGGTCATAGAAAGACGGCTAATCATAAATTCCATAGAGTCTATTTCTGACATTTCATGAACTATTTTACGCAAAATCCACATTTTCTGTAGCTCTTCTTGCGTAGTTAATAGCTCTTCACGTCGCGTACCTGAACGATTAATATCAATAGCAGGGAACACGCGTTTTTCTGCAATCTTACGATTAAGATGAAGCTCCATGTTACCGGTACCTTTAAACTCTTCGTAAATAACTTCATCCATTTTTGAGCCGGTATCAATAAGTGCAGTGGCGATGATAGTTAAGCTACCACCCTCTTCTACATTTCTTGCCGCACCAAAGAAGCGTTTAGGCTTATGCAGCGCGTTAGCATCAACACCACCCGTAAGCACCTTACCAGATGAAGGTATCACCGTATTGTACGCACGCGCTAAACGAGTAATTGAATCAAGAAGTATAACAACGTCTTTTTTGTGCTCGACTAAACGCTTGGCCTTTTCAATTACCATTTCGGCAACTTGAACATGGCGACTTGCTGGCTCATCAAAGGTAGATGCAACCACTTCGCCTTGAACCAAACGCTGCATTTCAGTTACTTCTTCTGGGCGCTCATCGATTAGAAGAACAATCAAATGACACTCAGGATGGTTTGCCGCAATCGATTGCGCAATGTTTTGTAATAATAACGTTTTACCTGCTTTGGGCGGCGCTACAATCAAACCACGCTGACCACAACCAATAGGTGATGCTAAGTCAAGCACGCGAGCAGTAATATCTTCGGTACTGCCGTTACCTCTTTCCATGCGTAAACGCTCATTAGCGTGCAATGGTGTAAGGTTTTCGAACAATATTTTATTACGAGAGTTTTCTGGTTTGTCGAAGTTTACTTCACGTATTTTAAGTAAAGCAAAATAACGCTCACTGTCTTTTGGTGGGCGAATCTTGCCTGAAATAGTATCGCCAGTACGCAAGTTAAAACGACGAATTTGGCTAGGCGATACATAAATATCATCAGGGCCAGCTAGGTAAGAAGAGTCACCAGAACGCAAGAAGCCAAAGCCGTCTTGCAAAATTTCCAATACACCATCACCGAAAATGTCTTCGCCGCCTTTGGCGTGAGATTTTAGTATAGAAAAGATGATGTCTTGTTTACGTGCGCGGGCAAGGTTTTCTAAGCCCATTGTTTCTGCTAATGCAACAAGTTCGCTAATGGGTTTGCTTTTTAAATCTGTTAAATTCATATTGGTGGGTCTGTTTTTTAGTAACAACTAGTTAATTGTGAACAATGGATTAATTATTCGGTTTGACTGTAAGCAAAAGCTCGTAAATTTGTCATTAAGTGCTCAAAATGAACAATAAAGACACGCGCTGTAAGTGAAGAAAAATTTTTTACGTACGGGGCGTGAAAGAGTCAACATTGTTGAATCACTATATGTCAAATACTGAAAATAGGCTTTTACTTTCGGTGAGTAGTGTAAAAGTACCACTTAAATTAATTATCGTCCAGTTTTTCGAATATATTAATTATTTGTTAAAGGAAATTTTATATAAATGACGGGAAAACTATACTTTAGACGCAAGGCGACGTGTAAGGGGAAGGTCGCCAAAGCTCAGATAACACTAAACTTTGGCGAAAAGACATTTAAACGTGCTCGTCTAGAAAATCTTTTAATTGTGTCTTAGAAAGTGCTCCAACCTTAGTTGCAGCAAGCGCTCCATCTTTAAAAAGTAATAAAGTTGGAATGCTACGAATACCATATTTTGGTGGCGTTTCATTATTTTCTTCGACATTTAGCTTACCAACTGTTAATTTGCCCTCGTATTCGCTGGCAATTTCTTCTAGAATTGGAGCGATCATTTTACAGGGGCCGCACCATTCTGCCCAGAAATCAACTAACACAGGACCTGATGCATTGATAACATCGGCTTCGAATTTTTCGTCAGATAGTACGAGAATATTGTCGCTCATTCTTTTCTCCAGTTTAGGGATTTTAGCTGTTAATTTCAGCCTTACCCCTATAGTGTTATATAGAAGTTGTTTTTATTGCAAGCATCGATAAGCTATAAGCTATGCCACAAACACATTTAACCGATACTTTATTTTCATCTCTTTCGATTCATCCGCAAGTACAAGCGGGTTTAGACGCTGCTGGTTTTACCCAGTGTACTGACATTCAATCGATGAGCCTACCACAATTACTTGCCGGTAGTGACGTTGCAGGCCAAGCCCAAACAGGAACTGGCAAAACCATTGCCTTTTTGGTCGCGACCTTTCATCACCTGCTAACAAACCCTAGTGACCAACACGGCACTAATCCACGTGCAATTATAATGGCACCCACCAGAGAGCTGGCGGTACAAATTTATAATGACGCTGAAATGCTGAGTAAACACACAGGATTATCAGTTGCAGCTATATATGGAGGCGAAGGTTATGAAACTCAACGCCAACAACTCGAAAAAGGTGTAGATATTTTAATTGGCACCACCGGGCGCATCATAGATTATTATAAACAAAAAGTGTTTAACCTTAATCATATCCAAGCCGCTGTGCTTGATGAAGCCGACCGTATGTTCGATTTAGGCTTTATTAAAGACATCCGTTATTTGTTTAACGGCATGCCAGCTGCAAGTGAACGTTTAAATATGCTGTTTTCAGCAACCTTAAGCTACCGAGTAAAAGAACTTGCCTACGTTCATATGAACGATCCCATTGATATTATTGTGGGTTCTGAAAGCAAAACCGGTGTGCGTATCTCAGAAGAGTTGTTCTATCCTAGCAATGAAGATAAACCTTTGCTGTTGCTAACGCTTATGGAAGAAGAATGGCCTGATAAAGCGATTGTATTTGCCAACATGAAACATGATTGCGAAAAAGTGTCAGCATGGTTGCAAGCAGATGGCCACAGAGTTGGTTTATTAAGCGGTGATGTTCATCAGAAGAAACGCTTAAGTATATTGGAAGACTTTACCGCAGGTAAGTTAGATGTATTAGTCGCTACAGACGTAGCAGCACGAGGCATTCATATAGATAAAGTCACCCACGTATTTAACTATGATTTACCTGACGACGCCGAAGATTATGTACACCGAATTGGCAGAACTGGCCGTGCTGGTGAGAAAGGCATAGCGATAAGTTTCGCTTGTGAACGCTATGCACAAAACTTACCGGCCATTGAGGTCTATATTGGTCATGACATTCCTGTGACTGATTATAACCCGCTTAACTTATTGGAAGACGTTAAACCACCTAAAATGCAAAGCCGCAGCCGTGGACGCAACAACACGCGTTCGTCAGGGCCACGCAAAGATAACAGACAAGGTGGTCGCCCACAGCGCGGCGGTCCAAGAAGAAAGCCTCAATAAGCGATGCTAGGCGAAACAAGCAAAATACCCGACTTAGGCGCGGTTAGTATTCAAGACGAATACTACGCCGCGATTGATTTGGGATCTAACAGCTTTCACATGGTAATTATTCGTGTGTTGGCTGGTAGCGTGCAAATTGTAAGTAAAAATAAGCATAAAGTACGTTTAGCCGCAGGCCTCAATGATGACAATTTACTTAGCCAAGAAGCCATAGATCGCGGCCTCGCCTGCATAAGAAATTTTGCTGAAAAACTGCAAGACATCCCCTTTGATAACGTAAAAATAGTCGCTACCGCAACCTTGCGTCTTGCCACAAATGCTGAAGAATTTGTTGAGCCCGCACAGTCGATATTGAATCATAAAATTCATGTGATAAGCGGCGAAGAGGAAGCGCGCCAAATTTATTTAGGGGTGGCTTACACTTCGGCTAACCAAGGTAATACCTTAGTAATTGATATTGGTGGCGCAAGCACCGAGGTTATTTTAGGTCGCGATTTACAAGCGGTGCATTTAAATAGCTTTAATATGGGCTGTGTAACCTACATGGAACGCTATTTTCAAGACGGCGAGCTTTCAAGTGATAACTTTGATGCAGCTTATCAGGCAGCTAAAGCAACGATTGCCGAGCATATTGACACCTTCTTATGTTTTGATTGGCAACAATGCTTAGGGGCATCTGGTACGCCGCAAGCCGTCACGCAAATTCTCGTAAAACAGGGCATAAACGATGCTATTCGTTTGCGTTATCTTTACGACTTACGTGAACAGTGTATTACTCAAAAGCATGTATCTCGGCTTGAAATAGATGGCTTACCTGCTGCTCGCCAAGCAATTTTCCCAAGCGGCTTGGCGATACTAATTGCTTTGTTTGAAAGTTTACATATACATAATATGCAAGTTGCAGGCGGTGCTCTGCGCGAAGGTATCATTTATGGCATGCTTGAAAATTACCAAAAGTCTGACCGCCGAACTCAGGGCTTAAACCAACTTATTTCTCGATTTCATATTGACCCAAGCCAAAGCCAACGTGCACAAAAACTTGCATTGGAGCTATGCCAGCAAATGTGCAGCCAAGCAAACATATGTGACTACGACACCCATAGCTTGACCTCAGCGGCAGCTGCGCTGCACGAGTTAGGCTTGCATATTGGATATAAGCAATACCATGAACACGGCGCTTACATTTTAAATCATGTAGAAATTACGGGCTTTACCAGTTTACAGCGTATGATGATCCGCGATTTAGTGCTCTTACATCGCTCTCCTATAGATAACGCGGCGTTGAGTAATTACAGCGACGAATTAAAGGCGATGCTGATATGCTGTCTCAGAGTGTTGCGCATTACCATTATTTTAGTTAGCCGCCGCAAAGACGCAGCCATACCCAAAATTCAGTTAGCCATTGATAATGACCAATGGACCTTGCATCTTGCGCAGGATATCAAAATTAAGCATCCTTTAATTTACACTGAACTTGTGCACGAGTGCTATCTACAACACCGAGCTGGTTGGAAGCTTGCACTTAAATAAGCGTATAAAGAATACAAAAGGGCGTACATAAGTACGCCCTTTTAATTACTGTGGTAAAGCCTCAAAATAAGGCCCTGTTTAGCTGTCTAAACGCAAGAAGGTAAAAATCCATGCCATTCCTGCTCCGCAAGCTGCAGCTAGCGTGAAACCCCAATGCTGCTCAAATACATGCAATATTGCCGTGGTTACTGTAAGTGTTATCGCAAGTTTGCCAAGCATTCTCGCTTTTTGAATATTGGTTTGAAGCGCTATTTGCGTTTGATGCTGCTTTTCAAGTTGCTGCGGTAACTGGCGCATTTGGCGCATAGCATCGTAGAGAAGGTCGGGCATTTCGGGCAGTTTCTCAGACCAAAACGGCAAACTCTCTTTGACTCTATCAAATAATGCCTTAGGCCCTATTTGTTCTTTCATCCAGTTTTCTAAAAACGGCTTGGCTGTTTTCCATAAATCAAGCTGTGGATATAAGGTACGACCTAAGCCTTCTACATATAATAGTGTTTTTTGCAACAACACCAATTGCGGTTGTACTTGCATGTTAAAGCGCCGCGCCGTATTAAAGAGTTGCAGTAGCACATTACCAAACGAAATATCAGCTAGAGGCTTTTGGAAAATTGGCTCACAAACAGTACGAATAGCCATTTCAAAATCATCAATATTGGTATCAGCTGGGACCCAGCCAGAATCCACATGAAGCTCAGCGACTTTGCGGTAATCTCGGTTGAAAAAAGCAATGAAATTTTCAGCTAAATAGCGTTTATCTTGTTTGTTAAGCGTTCCTACTATGCCGTAATCTATGCCAATGTATTTCGGGTTTTCTGGATGCTCATACGACACAAATATGTTGCCTGGGTGCATATCAGCATGAAAAAAACTATCACGGAAAACTTGCGTAAAAAAGACTTCTACGCCGCGTTCGGCCAGCCGTTTAAAGTGAGTGTTTTGTGCACGCAATGCCGCCATATCAGAAACAGGAATGCCGTATATGCGCTCCATCACAATGATGTTTTGGCGGCAGTGGTCGCTATATACATGGGGAACATATAAGCTATCAGAGCCCTCGAAGTTTCGCTTAATTTGAATGCCGTTTGCCGCTTCACGCAGCAAATCAAGTTCATCCAATATGGTACGCTTATATTCTTTGACAACTTCAACAGGGCGTAAACGTTTGCCATCTGCTAGCCACTTTTGCACTAGTTGAGCAACAGTAATAAGAATATCAACATCAGCCTCAATCGTACTTTTTATATCGGGACGTAGCACTTTTACCACCACGTCTTTATTATCAAGCTTCAACTTTGCGGCATGAACTTGTGCTACCGAAGCGGACGCTAAAGGTGCTTTATCAAACTCACTGAATAACTCATTTAAATCTTGTAAACCCAGGGCATTTTTTATAAGTATCACGGCTTGTTCTGAATCAAAAGGTGGCACTTTATCTTGCAGTAAACTCAGCTCTTCAATCATATCTGGCGGCAGCAAATCACGACGCGTCGAAAGCATTTGCCCAAATTTAATAAATACTGGGCCAAGCTCTTGTAAAGCAAGCCTTAGCCTGCGCCCTTTGCTTTCATTCTTATGCTTATTAGGCCACCAAAATAGAGCGTTTCTAGCCAGGCTTAAATACCAAGGACGAAAACGCTTAGGAATAAGCTCGTCTAAGCCATGATTAAGTAACACCCCACCTATTCGAGCAAAACGACGGTACTTCATTACTCACTTCCCTTAATGGTGTTTTGCTTATCAAGCATGAGTTTGCTTTCCAAGCGCTTCAGTTTTGCCTCGAATCTTTCTGCATCTACACTTAATTGCAGCACATCATCGCTGAAGTTAACAAGCATAATAGGCCTAACACCCAACGGTTTTTCATCCAAAGCTGCGTCGCTTAATGTTTGACTTAATTGCGCGAGTTGACTACTCGCAATTTCTTTTAGTTTTTTGGCCGAAGAATTGACTTTATAAGCAGCAACATCACCAATGTAACGAGACAAAACTTCTTCAAAGTCAATTTCCAGCTCACTGAATAAGCCACTTAGCCCCTGCAAAATAGACAAATTGCCAGTGAAATCTAGTTGCCCGGCTTTAATTAATTTGGTTAGCTGATTGTGCTGTTTAAGCTTATCTAAGGCAAACAAAGATACACTCACCCAACAAATTTCGTCTGGGAGTTCATCAGGCGCATCACAATATTGCTTTTGTTCGTCAGCGACTACATCAATTTTGCTTGTTGAGAAATGAAAACAGAAGGCATGATCAAGCTCTTGCAAATAAATGATACAGGTATTCCCTGCCAACTTTTGCAAAGCTTGCTCGCCATTATTTGACCAGCTAAGCGCTTGGTTAAGTGCACTTTCAACAAGCGCATTGAGAACTTGAGGCGCCGGCATTAAAACTTAAAGCCACGGTGCAGCGCAACAATGCCGCCAGTTAAGTTAGTATATGATGTCTGTTCAAATCCTACGTCTTTCATCATTTGCTCTAGGGTGTCTTGATCAGGATGCATGCGGATTGACTCGGCCAAATAGCGGTAACTTTCAGAGTCATTCGCGACAAGTTTACCCATTTGCGGAAGTAAATAAAACGAATACGCATCATACACTTTACTGAGTGCTTGAGTGGTTGGCTTTGAAAACTCTAACACCAATAGTCGTCCACCGGGTTTTAGTACTCTATACATTGAAGCAAGCGCTTTACTTTTATCGGTGACGTTACGTAAACCAAATGCAATAGTAATTAAATCAAAATGATTATCAGGAAATGGCAGTGCTTCAGCATTGGCTTGAACATAATGTAAGTTACCCAAAATCCCCATATTTAGCAGCTTTTCTTTACCCACATTAAGCATTGAGTGATTAATATCGGCAAGAATCACTTGGCCTTTGTTGCCCACTATACGACTAAACTTCGCGGCTAAGTCACCCGTACCACCGGCTAAATCTAATACTTTTTGCCCTGCTCTAACACCACTACAATCTATGGTGTAGCGCTTCCATAAGCGGTGTACGCCCATTGACATTAAGTCATTCATTACGTCATATTTAGCGGCTACCGAATGAAAAACATCCGCCACCATATCAGCCTTTTGCGAAGCATCTACTTGGCTGAAGCCAAAGTCTGTTTTATGACTTGCTTGTTCTGGGTTTGATGACGCAAGTACAGCTTCTTGTGGAGTGTCTTGGTCGTGTTGGGTATTTGTTGACATGTTGGCTCAAATCACTGTAAAACATCGCTAAAGTTTATCCTAAACTCCAGTGAACTGCTAATATAACTACAAATTACAATCTTATTCAGTACATACCAAATTACGGCCTCTTTCTTTTGCTTTATATAAGCGTTTATCTGCTTCACTTATGCAATTGTCTAGGCTTTCGTTCGCTAGTATTTCACACACCCCTGCCGAAAAGCTTACACTAATGACTTCATCGAAAGACCCAAAGTTAAACTCTATTACTTTGGCGCGTACTTTATCAGACATTTCTGCTGCTCCTTTGACGTTTGTATCAGGCAGCAAAACAATAAATTCCTCGCCGCCCCAGCGCGCCAATATATCGACCGAACGCAAGCTACTTTTTAATAAATTGGCGACTTCAATTAACACTTCGTCACCAAAATCATGGCCGTAGTTGTCATTAATTTCTTTAAAATGGTCTATATCTAGTAAAACAATTGAAAAATTTTGCTTATCTCGAACAAACTTTAAATACTCACGCTCAGCGAGTTGAGTAAACCCCCTTCTGTTTAACAGCTGCGTTAATGGGTCACGAATCGATAATTGCCGTAATTTTTCATTTGCGGTTTCTAAATCAGCGGTTTTCTCATTCACTAAGTTTGTTAATTTTCGTTCACGCTGATAAATAGTAAACATACGCCATTTATAAGCGCTATATGCAAAAAAGCACAATATACTTAGCCAAATAAAAATAGCTAAATCTGTTTCCCACCATGGAGTAGGCACAGTAATGCTCAAGCTTATTGGCTTGTTATACCAATTTTGATATCGGTCTGTTGATTTCACTTTAAAGGTATATTTACCCGGTAATAAATGAGTGAATGTAGCTATACGAGAACGGCTTGGCGCGTATTGCCAAGTATTATGAAACCCTTCTAATTTATACGCATACTCAATATTTTCTGCATTTTTGTATTCGTTTGCCGCAAACTCAATGCTTAACATTAAATTATTTGGCGATAATATTAATTTACCCTGCTGGCTGTTTTGCAGTAAGGGATATTCATTCATTTGTTCTTGATGGCTATTTAAGGTTTTCACCACAGTAAACTGAAGCTTAGGAGGATTTGCTTTCGCAAGAATTTCTTCAGGCTTAAAATGAGTTAAGCCATCGGCGCCGGCAAAATAAGTATAGCCCTTGCTATCTTGCGCAAATGAACTAATGAAATACCCTGAGGAATTAACCCCGTCACTTTCGCCGAAAAACGTAATTTCGTTTAAATTGCCACTAAGTTTTGCGATGCTTTGCGTGGTCGTAACCCAATAATTATTGTTCGCATCTGGCACCACCGCCCCTATCGATAAACGTCCCAAATCAGAGTGGGGTAAAATAGGTCTAAAGCTAGGCGGTTGTCCGTTGTTTTCATATTCCATGAGTTGTAAGCCCTTACTTTGAGTGCCCACAAAGTATTCATTTTCTTTGTACTTGGAGACCCAAGTCACAACATTATAAGGCAAAGAATCAGGCTCATCTTCGTTATGCTTGAAAACTTCATAGTCAAAACTTACTAAATCAATTTTATAAAGGCCGTTTGTAGTAGGCACTAAAATGGTTTGAGGATTGATAAAATGCGCGTTAAACGATAAAGGCATGTCCCAGTGGTGAATAATTGATTCATTGCGAGGGTCGTACAAATAGAAGCCCATAGAACGCGTACTTAGCAGCAGCAAACCTTCGGGTGTTTCAGAAATGGAGTACAACAAGGCCTTTGGAAACGCCATGTTTTCTATTTCTAAGGTAGTATAATTAAATCGCTTTAAGCCAATGCGTGATGCTAAATAAATTTCGTCATTAATACTTGAGTAATGGGCATCTTGCATAATATTAGAAATAAGCGGTGAGTCACCATTTAAGGTCTTATTGAAAGGACCTTCCACTTTATATTTATCACTAAACTTATACACGCCGTTTTCAGAAGAAACCCATGCTAAGTCATCTTTTTGCACAGTGACTGAATATGAAATAATCCCTTTATCTAGCACAACTGAATTAAATAAGGGCTCAGCATAATCAGCTACAAAGAAACCTTTCCCAATTGTGCCAGCGAAAACGAGTTCTTCAGAATGCATATGTAATGATAATACATTTGAAATAGAGGCATTTTTAGAGCTTGGATCAAAACTTTGTACCGTTTCAAATGAATATGGCGCAAGGTGTTTGGTACTTTCCTTTATTGGGCTAGCAATTGAAATTCCGTCAACGGTTGCTATCCATATATTAGACTGAGCATCCTGTTTAATATCATTCACGATAGGATTAACTAAGCCCTCGTTTAAGCTAAATTGCAGAGGCTCGTTATACCCCTCATTTTTTGCAGACTCAAACCAGAAGACCCCATTGCCTGAAGTGCCAAGCCATGCATTTCCATTGGTATCGAAATATATAATGCTAGCCATTTCTGAGGGTAACAGGCGCTCAAGCCAGGTTTGTTCTTGTGTATCAAATTGCATCACGCCATCATTCGTAGCCACCCAAAGTACATTGTTAGGCGACAAGGCTAAATCAAACACCCCAATAGTATTGGATTTGCTCCATAATATTTCTAATGACGCTCGGCCTTTGTATAGCACGTAAACGCCGCGCATCGTGCCCACCCAAATATTGCCAAAATCATCGGCATGAATAGCCATTACTTCTAAGTCATCTTCTTCCAGTAACACTTTAGAGACGGATTCAAATTTGGTGTTACCCGAGCGCAAAACATATAAACCATCTCGTGATGCAAACCATAAATCGCCAGTTGACTCATCAAGTTCAATATCTTGCACCATGCCTTTAGGCATCCAGCCGCTGCTATTAATTAGCCCATCACTGTTAACAAATTGGTAGCCATCAAAACGGTCAAGTCCAGCTTGAGTAGCTATCCAAATATATCCATTTTGGTCTTGCTCTATATCTTGAACACTTACTTGTGAAAGGCCATCAGAAATTGAAAATAATTGGTAGGAGGAAAAGCGCGTGGTATTAGTTAACGAACAGGCAGAGCTAGTGAAGCACAGGATGAAAACCAATGTCAGGGCACATAACAAGTGATGCATAAAAACAACCGCCCGAGCGCTCAAAAAAACACTCAACTTAATACTAAAGACTATGTTTGTCTATGCTTGTATCGGCTTTTCACCCGAAATTTGGGTGTGTTATTGTATACGCTAGTATGCTTAAAACTTAACTAAAGTCTATATTTCCTTATGTTGAGATGAAATCTACCCATGGCTTGCCGTACTTATATTGATTAAGCAGTAATTTGACGCATACGAACAAAGGAACCGCAATAAGCAAGCCCACTAGCCCCCACATCCAACCGCAAAGTAACAGCCAAAGTACAATCAGGAAGGGATTTATACGTAAGTTCGCCGCTAACACGAGCGGCGTCATAAATTGAGATTCTATAATATTAAGTACAATTACACCGCCTACCGCTATAACAACATTAATATCTAAACCCCATTGCACTAAGCCCCCTATTGTAATTAGACCTAATGCCAACATAGGACCTACATAAGGGATAAAGTTGAGTAAGCCCATTATTGTCCCTAGTAAGAGCGCGTCGTTGTAGGAAACCGCATAAAGAAAAAGAACACTCGCTAAGCCTAGTAAAAAGTTCATAGCACTTACTGTAAGAATGTACCTAGAGAGCTCTTGCTGCGCGGTGATTGCAAACGAGTTAAATGTATCGCGGTTATCAGGCGCAACAAACAGTTCAACATAATGCCTAAAAAGCTTTGGCGCAAATACCAAGCTAAACAAAATGAGCACTAACATGGTTAAAAACTGAATTAACATGGAAGGCGCTGATACCAGTACGTCACTTGCAAAACTAAATAGCGTTTCTTTAAGCCGCGTCTTTATTATACTGCCATCTTCAGGATTTGCTGGCTCTTCAACTTCATCATTCCCAAACCATGAAAACCACGAACGTTTTTGCTGGGATTGTTCTTCTAGCTGAGTTGCCGAACCTATCGCGTTATCTATTTCGGCAATACTACTTGTTACATGCGCTGATAACTCGGGTAGCAGTTTAGCCCATTTGGTAAGCGGCGCTTCTAACTGCGCCACAAAAGCAGACGTAGGCACCACCAACAAGCTAATAAGTAAAGCAGCCCCAATTACGCGGGGGATAAACAATTTCTCAAGCACTTTTACGCCCGGCGCTAAAAGCAAAGATACAAGAGCGGTAACTAATAGCAACAGCAATATGTTTTGCGCTAGGTAAGCGGTGTATACTATGGCTAAGCCAGTTAAAATAGGTAAGCAATACACCGATATTGCAGCCAAGGTACCTGTTCGAATGGGTGGCGTAGACATATTATTTTTTTACCTAATAAAATATAAACAAAACTCTTATGCGTTTGATTCGTATACATAAGAGAATAAAACTGCGCGATTAATTAAATCATAGCACATATAAATTTAATTTAGTGCGCGTGAAGTGTTAACCAATGTACAAGGTAACTAAATGGAGAAGTTTGAGCGAATTTTGGATCGCGCGATTAAACGAAAAGGGTCGCGCGAGGCACTAAATCAATTACTGAGGCGGCCAAAAACAGCGCAGTCTATAGCAAAAATTAAGGATAGTACCGTGCTGGCTGAATTTACCAAAAAGGTATTTCAGTCGGGTTTCGTTTGGCGTGTGGTTGAGAATAAATGGCCGCAATTTGAAGAAGTATTTTGGCAATTTGATATAGATAAAATTCTAATGATGCCTGATGAAATGCTAGAAAAGAAGGCGACTGACCCTGCCATAATTAGAAATTTGAACAAAGTTCGAACTATTCGCACTAACGCTGTGATGATTGAAGACATCATATCGAAACATGGCAGCGCGGGAACTTGGCTTGCAAACTGGCCTAAAGATAACACTATTGGCCTGTGGAGCTACTTAAAAAAGAACGGCGCCCGATTAGGTGGAAATACAGGCCCATATGCCTTGCGCACTTTGGGAGTAGATACTTTTTTGCTCACGCGTGATATTGAAGCTTACTTTAGAGCACATAAACTGATTGACGGAGGGCTTCAATCTAAACGAAGCTTAGATGCGATTCAAAGCGCATTTAATACTTGGCATGAGCAGTCAGGTTTATCGATGCAAGAAATTAGTATGACAATCGCTTATGCAACGGGTGATAATGCAGCAGGTCAGCCCTAAGGCTGACCTTTTCTTTTTATGCAGAGGCCTCTATCCCAGAGTGGCGTAGCAAGGCATCAGTATTGGGCTCTCTTCCTCTAAACGCCTTAAACAATTCCATGGGTTCTTTAGAACCGCCTTTTTCAAGAATATTGTTCAAAAAGTCTTGCCCTGTTTGGTGGTTGAAAATACCCTCTTCCTCAAAGCGAGAAAAGGCGTCAGACGATAAAACTTCTGCCCACTTGTAGCTGTAATAACCCGCTGCGTAGCCACCTGCAAAAATATGGCCAAAGCTATTTTGGAATTTATTAAAGCTTGGCGGAATGATTACCGCCACTTGTTGGCGCACTTCATCAAGTAAGGCCTGAACACTCTTTTCAGGCTGAGCTTGTTGGTGTAATTTAAAATCAAACAAGCTAAATTCAAGCTGCCTAAGCATTTGCATGGCTGACTGAAAGTTACGCGCAGCTAGCATTTTATCAAGTAAATCTTGTGGCAGTGGTTCGCTAGTTTCATAATGCCCTGAAATAAAAGATAAAGCTTCCGGTTGCCAGCACCAGTTTTCTAAGAACTGACTAGGCAGCTCTACCGCGTCCCAGGCTACACCGTTAATACCCGACACACCAGCTACGTTAACTTGGGTCAACATGTGGTGAATGCCATGACCAAACTCATGGAATAAGGTAATGACTTCGTCATGGGTAAATAAAGCGGGTTTGTTACCCACCGGCCCAGAAAAATTACATGTTAAATAGGCTACCGGAGATTGCAGTTCGCCATCTTCTAGTACACGGCGTACGCGGCATTCATCCATCCACGCCCCGCCGCGTTTTTTAGCTCGCGCGTATAAGTCTAAGTAAAATGATCCTCGCAGGCGGCCTATGCTGTCATGAATTTCAAAAAACCTAACATCTTTGTGCCATGTATCTACATTTTCAACTTCTACAATACTTAAACCATACAGGCGCGACACCACTTCAAACAAACCGCTTAATACACGTTGCTCAGGAAAATATGGGCGAAGCTCTTCATCCGAAACGGAATACTTATCTTGTTTGAGTTTTTCAGCATAGTAAGCATAGTCCCATGCTTCTAGCTCAGCTTGATTAAAATGACTATCTGCAAACTCCGTTAACTCTTGCTTTTCCAATTCACCTTGCGGCTTTGAGCGCTTAGCTAAATCTTCTAAAAAGTCGACAACTTGATCAACATCCGCGGCCATTTTAGTTGCTAAGGAATATTCGGCGTAATTATCAAACCCTAATAACTGCGCAACTTGCTGGCGAAGTTTGAGTGTTTCATCAATTATTGCAGCGTTATCAAACTTACCTTCTTGGCTCAAGTTAGATGCTCGTGTTACATATGCACGATACATTTCTTCGCGCAATTCACGATTGTCAGCATACATCATTACTGGCAAATAGCTGGGAATATCAAGGGTAAATAAATAACCCTGCAAGTCTTTTTCGTGCGCCGCTTGGCTAGCAGCATCCAGCGCTGATTGCGGTAAGCCTGCAAGTTCGCTTTCATCGGTAATGTGCTTTGTGAATGCAAGGGTGGCGTCCATCACATTATTAGAAAATTGCGATGACAAATCAGATAAACGCGCAACCATTTCTGCATATTGTGCTTTTTTCTCATCAGGCAACGCAACGCCCGATAATTCAAAATCTCGCACGGCATTCGTCACCACTTTTTGCTGTGCTTCACTCAAGTCGTCAAACTCATCTGACTGCGCAAGGGCTTTGTATAAATCACATAAGCCTTGGTGCTGACCAACAAATGTGGAATATTCTGATAAATGCGGTAAACAGGCATCATGAGCGCTGCGAAGCTCGTCACTGCTTACAACCGAGTTCATATGGCTAATAGGTGAAAATAGCTTGCCTAAGGCGTCGTCAGCTTCTTCTAACTTAAGCACCACGTTGTCATACGATACTTCTTTTGATGCCACAAGTTCAGCAATAACCGCTTTGCAATGTTCTATTGCATCTTTGATATCAGCTTCGACCGTATCGGGACTAATAGCTGAGAAAACAGGATTATTTGCCAAATTGCTAAGGGCTTTGTTACTTGATACTTTAGTGATATTCATAATTTTGGGCACTCGTGGCAGTTAATATCGTACTTGTTTAATCTAGTGTATATTGTTGGGGGGAATTCCTAAAACACAAGATCCACTTACAAAAATCAAACGTATTTTCCTGTGTTACCTGTAATTTTTATGCAAGCAAAACTTGAAAAACGCGGTCTAGTCGTCATAGTAGTTCTATTCGCAAGCTACGCGTAGCTTTTTAACATTCTCACAAAGTTGGAATTTATATTGGATATCACAACAAATACTCATTTTGATTATATTTGCATTGGCGGCGGGAGTGGTGGTATTGCCTCAGCTAACCGCGCCTCACGCTATGGTAAAAAAGCGGCAATTATTGAAGCGAAAGATATAGGCGGCACATGCGTGAACGTTGGCTGTGTGCCTAAAAAAGCAATGTGGTACGGCGCCCAAGTAGCTGAAGCGATTCATAAATACGCGCCCGATTATGGGTTTGATGTGACGGTAAATAATTTCAGTTGGGAAAAGCTAATTGAAAGCCGCGAAGCTTACATTGACCGTATACACCAATCGTATGACCGAGTTTTAGGCGGTAATGGCGTTACCTTGATCAAAGGCTTTGCTACCTTTGTTGATAACAATACAATTGAAGTGAACGGTGTTACTTATACCGCCGATCATATTACCATTGCTACGGGCGGTCGCCCAATTAAACCCAATATTCCAGGGGCTGAGTTAGGTTTAGATTCTGATGGCTTCTTTGCTTTAAAAGAACAACCTAAACGCGTAGTAGTAGTTGGCGCTGGATACATAGCGGTAGAATTAGCAGGTGTTCTGCATTCTCTTGGCAGTGAAACCCATTTGTTGGTAAGACGCGCTAAAGCCTTGCGCGGTTTCGATGACATGCTTTCAGATACTTTGAACGACATAATGAAAGAAGAAGGTGTTAACCTGCATCCCTTCTCAGAAGTGGAAAAAGTTGAAAAGCAAGAAGATGGTAGCTTATTGTTGCACATTAATGGTGAACGCAGCATTGAAGCTGACTGCCTAATTTGGGCAATTGGCCGTGAACCTGCCAACGACAAAATTAACATTGAAAATACCAGTGTTGAGTTAGACGAACGCGGCTACATCAAAGTAGACAAATTTCAGAACACGACTGCCAACAACATTTATGCAGTAGGTGACAATATTGGCAAGGTTGACTTAACGCCAGTAGCAGTAAAAGCCGGAAGATTATTATCTGAGCGCTTATTCAATGGCAAAACCGATGCTCATATGGACTATGACTTAATTCCTACTGTAGTTTTCAGCCACCCTACCATTGGCACTATTGGTTTAACTGAAGATGAAGCGAAAGAAAAGTACGGTGATGATTTAACCATTTACAATTCAAGTTTTGCGGCTATGTATACTGCTGTTACAAGCCATCGCCAAGCCACTAAGATGAAATTGATTTGTGCAGGGAAAGAAGAAAAAGTGGTTGGTTTGCACGGAATTGGGTATGCTATGGATGAAATTCTTCAAGGCTTTGGTGTTGCGATGAAAATGGGCGCAACAAAAGCTGATTTTGATGCGTGTGTTGCTATCCATCCTACCTCTGCAGAGGAATTTGTAACACTTTAAGCTTTCGCTTGATGTATGTATGTTTTAGCGGCAACTCTAAGTTGTCGCTATGTTGTATCTATCCACATCCTTACAATTAATTTTTGTAGCGGCGTCTTGCCTTTGTACTACGTTTTGTAAAATTTACACAAGCGAATGCAAAATATTACTGCATAATATTTGAGCTCAATAAAAAACCATAATTATCAGTCGCTTAAAATTAAATTCAATGGCGCGATTTATGCATTTCGCCGAATATAAATAGCTTTTTACCACAGAGAATAAATTCATGTTACGGACAATCTTATTTTTCACCAGTTTAACTCTCAGCTCCCAAGCATCATCGCTCCAAGCACAAACTTTATCATTACCCACAAGTCAAAGCCCCTTTTTGAGCCAGTTAGTTAATGAAGCAAAGGCGGCAGCAAAAGCCGATTACGAGCCATTGCAGGCAATTGAAAATGAGACCTTACAAAACTTAAGTTATCAACAATACCGTGCGATACGTTTTAAAGGGGAAGAAAGCATATGGCGAGGTCTTTACCCCTACGAAGCGCAGTTTTTTCACACCGGTTTTTTATACCAGCACCCTGTAAACATTCATTTAATCGATTATAAAAACAGAGTAAGCAATCTCCCTTTTAGCTCACAGTATTTTAACTATGACTCTCCAGCTGAGCATGTTGGAAATGAGATTAAGACTGACGTAGGCTTTGCAGGTTTTAGAGTGCATTACCCCTTAAACACAAAGAAATACAAAGACGAATTGGTCGCTTTTTTAGGTGCAACCTATTTTCGTTTAGTGGGTAAACATCAAAAATACGGAATTTCTGCCCGCGCACTGGCAATAGATACCGCGATGCCCGAGGGGGAAGAGTTTCCTTACTTTACAGACTTTTGGTTACTTGAACCCGCCAACGGAAAATCTTTAATTATTTATGCAAAAATGGACAGCCCTTCAATGACCGGCGTGTATAAGTTCACCTTGAGCGCTGAAAAAAACACCCAAATGGATGTTAAAGCGTGGCTATTCGCTCGTGAAGATATTGAAAAACTTGGCTTAGCCCCTGTTACTAGTATGTTTTTATACGGTGAAAATACCGTGTCAAAACCTGATGATTTCAGACCTGAAGTGCATGACAGTGACGGCATGATGTTACTTACTAATGCAAATGAACAGCTTTGGCGCCCGTTAAACAACCCAAACCGATTACGCATTACCTCATTAAGCGATTCGCAGCCAAAGGGCTTTGGTATGATTCAGCGTGATATTCAGTACGGGAATTATTTAGATTCTGAAGCAGAGTACCATCAGCGCCCGGGCTTATGGATAACCCCTCACGAAGGCTTTAATGACGGGCGCTTAGAGTTAGTAGAAATTCCCGCTAATTCGGAAACTCACGATAACATTGTTGCGTATTGGGTGAACAATAAGCCCTTAGCTGAAAATGACGGCCTATACCTACATTACGAAATAGCCGCAGTAAGTGCTGACCCACATAACTACAAGCAGGCAACCGTACTTAGAACGCTTCAAGGTGCTGACATCCTTCCCGGCGAAGAAATAGATGAAGATAACTTAACGCGCCGCTTTATTGTTGATTTTACGATGCCTGACAACCTAACAGTATCAGCCGAAGAATTGTCGGCACAAGTCACATCTACTGCGGGAAGTATTTCGCAAGTACGTGCCTTTACGAGTAACTTTGGCAACGAAATACGCGCCACCTTTTTATTCACCCCTGAAAACGAAGATAGCGTTAATGATATGCGCCTAATGCTAACCCACAAAAATGAAGTGATTAGCGAAGTGTGGACCTACGTTTATGAGCGATAATACTGCTTTTAAAATTCGAGGCCGCGGCTTTAGATTATTCCTTATGGGGATATTGGTTTTACCCACTGCATTTTGGGCTATGTCTCAGGTGTATATTATTTTTCAGCCCAACGAATTTAGAACCCTTGAGTGGATTCAGCTAGGCTTAAGTTCCGTTTTATTTTTGTGGCTGGCAATGTCTTTTTGGACCTCTATCATCGGTTTCTTACTTAAGCTGTTTAAACGCGATCCGCTGTCCTTTTCAAGGGAAATGCATGCGCCTGTGAGCGCCAAGGCTTTAGCGCAAAAGCACGCGATTATTATGCCCGTTTACAACGAGGATACGCTGCGAATTATGGCTGGGTTTGAAGCCACAGTTAAGGAGATTGCAAAAACCCATTCATCTGAAAAATTCGACTTTTACATGCTAAGCGATACACAAGACCAAGACATATTAAAAGCCGAGTATTGCGCATGGGCAAGTTTGTTAAAGGGCTTGCCTGAAAACTTAAGTTCTCGCTGTTATTACCGCAACAGAAAAGACAATACAGGACGCAAGGTAGGTAACGTCAAAGATTTTTGCCAGCGATGGGGTAAGCAGTACGAAAGTATGGTAGTGCTAGATGCTGATAGTATTATGACGGGCGAAAAGCTTTTAGAACTAGCGCAGCGCATCGAAGATAACCCCAATGTGGGCTTAATCCAAACCATTCCTATGCCTGTTAGGCAAGACACGTTCTTTGGTAGATTTGTGCAGTATGCCGCGCAAGTTTATAGCCCCATGCTAGCAACGGGATTGTCATTTTGGCAGGGTGACTGCGCCAACTATTGGGGCCACAACGCCATTATTAGAGTACAAGCATTTATAGATACCTGCGGCTTGCCGCCATTAAAAGGTAAGCAGCCTTTTGGTGGTGATATTCTAAGCCATGATTTTGTTGAAGCGGCGCTTCTTAGGCGCGCAAATTGGCAAGTATTTTTACTTACCGATTCTCAAGGTAGTTACGAAGAAGTGCCCAGTAATATTATTGACTACGCCACTCGTGATAGACGCTGGGTACAGGGCAACATGCAACATTTAGCTCTGCTAGCATCAAAAGGCCTGCGCTTGTCTAATCGCCTGCACTTCGGATTTGGCGCCTTTGCTTATGCCTCATCAATTTTGTTGTTAGGAATGTTGTTGGCAGGCACGGCTGATGCGCTGATCCAAGCGAATACTCCGCCTGTTTACTTTACCAAAGCCTATCAATTATTTCCCACATGGCTTATTACAAAACAGAACGTGATGCTTATTACCCTTTGGGTTACTATCGCATTGTTGTTTTTACCTAAAGCTTTGGGGATTTTACTGACATTTATTCAGCGTCGTCATGAATTTGGTGGTGGATTTAACTTTCTTAAAAGCACGGTAATCGAGTTTTTCTTTGCGGTATTAATTGCTCCAATCATGATGATGTTTCACAGCTACTTTGTGATAAACGTACTCATGGGCAAAAGCGTGAAGTGGGAAGCACAAGCGCGAGAGGGCCGCATGATTCCCTGGTTGCAGGCCTTACGATTCTCTTACTTACTGACTTTGGTAGGGCTAGTATGGGCAGGCCTGACCTATGTATATACACCCACATTGTTTATATGGTTAATACCTGTTTATTCCGGTTTAATTTTAGCTGCGCCAATTATCCGCTTATCAAGCAGTGTTAAGTTTGGACGTTGGTGTTTGCGTAAGGGTATTTTCTTGACCAACACTGAAAGGCAAACGCCCAGTGCAATTAGGCAAGTTGACAGAAACCAGCAAAAAATAGCGACTGTTATGCAGCAAAACGAGCATCTGTTCGATGAGCATTTTCATGCCACAATTGAAAATGAGGTAAATAATAAAATGCCCCTTGAAGCTTGGAGTGATATGCCGCTACAGAAACTTTCAAGAGGCCTTTACCCTCAAGCAGAAAAAAACATGCCCGCTAGCGCTGAGTTGTAATAGCCTTGCAGAAACGCTTATAAAACTAAGTGCTTTATTTGTAAGCTGCGAAGCGATTACCCTTCGCAGCTTAGTTGTTTTTATAGTAAGTATGAGCCCATAAGCAACAGGGTCAGTTACTACCGTTTAACCCACAAAATAAACGGCAATATCCACCGCAATCAATACAATAATAATCCATTCCAAAAATGCAGAGTGTTTATGGTGCTGTTCATTTGCAAGCATATCTAATAGCTCAGTGATTGTGCTTAACTTTAAGTTTAATAGCTCAACTCTTGGTTTAATTTCAAGGTACTTACTCAAGGCCGTATAAATATGCTCCTGCTCAGGGTAGTGCCAAAAAAACTCAGGCGTATCTAACAAGTTAAAGTGCAATAAAATATCAGACTTTGTTTGAAATAGTTGGCCCCGCTCTTTTGACAAGCCATTTCGTGTTAAAGGTATGGTCCCTTTAGTGGCTAATGAGCGAGTTAAATGACTATGTTGCGCTATAGTGTGCTGCGCTTTTATTTCAAAATACTCTAATATTCTAGATTGCGCCAAAGCATGGCTCACGGCCAAAAGTGTTAAAGCCTCTTTGTTTGGAATATGAATAAAATCATCGCGAATACTTAAAGGCTCATTCGCTTTTACCGCATACTGCCATGACTCCGCAGCAATAGGATGCTCAACAGCGCTAACACTAGCTTTAATGCTATTGCGAATGTCTATAAGCTTGGCCGGTAATACTGACCACGTTAATATAAAGCCATAATCAAAAATAAAAACATGGCCTCGCGGTAAGCTTACATATAACGCATCTTTATATTGTTGGCAGAAATAATGATGGCTAAGTTTGCTTTGCGCCTCTTTCAGTTCAATATGCTCTCCTAGCTGCTCTATTTGAATCAGCCCAGTACTTTTTGTGTCAACATTGTTATTTTGAGCACCTTGTTGCGCGCCTTTTTCTATTGATGTAGAAACCAGTTTGCTGGTGCTAGGGGTGACGGAACTTGTCATTTTAATCTCGCTCTATGTAACTTGATGCAATTGCAAAAAGAAAGCTAGGCAAACGCACTTTAGCATTTGCACTAACGATGTATAACAATAGCGGTTCGTAAACCCGCTTTGCCAAATTTGGTGTATCTTTCAAAACTGTTTAAGCTCACCGGAATGTGCTGTAGCGTTAAAGTTTCTTGTGCCACTTCGCTTTCCTCACTCGCTTGGCTTTGCGTAGCCTCAGCATCGGGATCATGAATGTACATATAGTGGCTATCAATATGCGTAACCGCGACCCAATGCGGGCCTTTGAAGCCGTCAAACTGGTAGGTACTGATTAAACACAAAACCGCGGCCCCAGCTTCAAGCGCATCAGTAATGGTTTGCACGCTGTAATCTTCATAATGTGTGATTACATTAGCTTGCTCTGCCTTGTGCACGAAATCGTGTTCAACCTTACTCAGCACATCTTTTTTATGCTCGTTACGCACACCCGCTAAAAAAATTGGCACCGGCATATTTAAATACACCTGGGCCTTAAAGCCTTGCTCAACGGCCGCTATCGCTAAGCCCAAAGGATGAGTGCCGCCATGTCCTGATGTCATAAAAATGGTGGTCGCTTTACGCCAAATATCAAACTCAGTGGTTTGATTTAGCTGCACTTCAGCTTGTAACTTCGCCATTGCCATCATCAGTGAGGCCGGTCCGCAACTAAATTCCGTGGTTTGCGCATAATAGGGATAAGGCGAAAACCGACGGCTATTATGGTTTTGTAATATGGCTTTTTGCATACGCAGCGCGTTGGAATCATCAGCATAGTAATGCTCAAAAAAACCAAACTCTTTGTATGATAATGACTTATACAGCGCAATAGCCGCTTTATTATTCTGCGACACCTCTAAGCGCAAATACGCTTTGTTTTGTTCAATACATGCCTTTTCGAGTAGTAAAATTAGGCTTATAGCAATCCCATTACCGCGGACTTCATTTAATACAGCAAGTGAATAAAGCCGAGCCAAACTTGTGCCCTTTCGCAAAATAACTAAGCCATATGCCACTATTTTTTCATTAACAATGGCCACTTGAATAAGTTTATTGTGCGCTTTTAGCCAATGACGAAGCTGCCTTCTTGATAATTTGTCAACGGTAAAGCAAGCGTTTTCAAGCTGCTCTAAGGCATCTAAATCAGCCAAGCAGGCGCTTCTGTATTCCACAGAAAATGACGGTTTAACTGCAGCGGTATTTGCTGACATCAATTGCGCCCTCTTGCTTCTAAGCGATTGACAAACTCCTGCATAATTTGCATATAAAGTTCTGTACCTAAGTATTTGTCTTCTACTTCGGTTTCAATGCTTGGGTTGTCATTCACTTCTATTACATAGGCTTTATCGCCCAATTCTTTAATATCTACCCCATACAAGCCATTACCGATAAATCGGCAAGCTTTTAAGGCACTACTAAGTACATGTTTAGGCACTTCAAAAGTGGCGAGTGTTTGTGCACCGCCCGATTCACTATCATTGCTGTGGTTGTATATTTGCCAATGATTCGGCGCCATGTAGTACCTACACGCATACAAAGGCTTATTGTTTAACACACCAATGCGCCAATCATATTCGGTGTATAAGTACTCTTGCACCAACACAACCGCAGATACCACTAGCATTTCCTGTAGTTTATTCACTAAACTTTGCTCGTCTTTTACTTTGTAAACGCCTAGTGAAAAAGCGCTTTCAGGTAGTTTTAGCACCATAGGAAAATCGTATTGTGCTAGTAAGTTGTGAACAGTTTGCGCACTAGCATCTGTCACAAATTGCGTGCGCGGCGCATCTATGCCGTGATAGCTGAACGCATCTTGAAGAAACACCTTATTACAACACCGCAATATTGAACTTGGGTCATCAATTACCACTAAGCCAGCATTCTCTGCAGCTCTTGCCAATTCATAGGTATGACTTTTTATAGCGGTTGTTTCACGAATAAACAGTGCGTCAAATCGAGCTAAGAAGCTTTGGTAGTCAACGCTTTTATCGTACTGAACAAGTTCTGCATTTATGCCCAACTGCGATGCCGCCTTTACAAACAACTTAAGCGCTTTTTTATCACTAGGAGGCGTGGCTTCTTTATCATTGACCAATATGGCCATGTCCCAACGATGCTTTTTAGCCTTACCGCGCGTGCGCCATACTTGTTGAGTAAATGTATTAAGTTGCTTATAAAATTGTGCAAATTCAGCTTCGTTCAAGCTATTTAGCGAGCCTTTGTGCAAGCTAACTTGCCAATGTTGTTTATGCTGCACAAATGTAGCCTTCACCAAAGGAAAGCGGCATTTTTGAAATACAAAACTGGCCAAGCGCTCACAGTCTTTATCTTGCGTTTTACCAAAATACACATTGAATTCAACGGCCTGCGTGACTGCATTTATATTTGCTTTTGCAGCAAGTAAAGCCTTACTTAAGTATTCGGGAACAATAAATGTGCTCGCTTTTTCTTGTGATAAATCGCTAGCGCTTTCACTTTTTTCAATAATGGCTTGAACACTAGGCAGTACTTCGTGCTGGCGAGCTTCAGCGAGTAACGAGCAATAGTAGCCCTCACTCAAATATTGCTCAGTGTCACAAAGGTTAATAACGCGTGTAGTTGGCTCATTCTTTTTTGGATATTGCGCCAAATATTCATGAAAACTAAGTACCTCAGCACTTAAGCCGCTTAGTTTTTCACCGCTATCGCTTACTATCAGCGTTTTAGACATGTCTTATTTTCCTGCCCGTTTAATAAAAAGATGTAAAGTATTTATCTTGCTGGGCTTTAGATGAAAAATAAGAATGAAAAGTCACAGTTACCATGACTTATTTTTATTTATTTATTTTTTACAACATATGTGACTTTTAGCAAATGGTATTTATCTAATCAGTAAGCAGTACATAGAATCGCTATGCCCTGCTTACTGATTAAATAACCACCTTTATTTTGACTGATTGAAGATACTTATGAAAAAACAAAAATTGCATAAAGCTAGCCGTTGGGACGATTTTGACCAAAATGAATTTGCCGAGCAAATACTAGCAGGCAAGCATGACCACGTTCGTATTAGCCAAGATGTAAAGCGCATCCTAGCAAAAACCACTTCAGATGAAGTGAAGAAGCTGCGCAAAGAATGGGAAGAAAATGCGAGCAATAGGCGAATTGAGCGCCGCAATAAATTGCATTAAACATATTGCATGGCACACAAACATTTTGTTTGTGCCATGCTATCAAGCAAGCCTGCAACAAGCTTACACCTGTTTGTATACTTGTTGCAGTTTACTGAGGGCTCTATAGTAATTCATTTTAACTGCGCTTAATGATAAGCCTAAACCCAGCGCAATATCGTTTAAGGGTAATTCATCTACAAAACGCATACGTAGCACATCACGCTGCACTTGTGACAACAGCATAAGCGAAGCAGCAAGCTCTGGATTTTCTTCATCTTTTAGCGTTTCTTCAATGAAATACACGCTTTCATCAAAACCTTCAAATTGCGCTTGCTGTCGCTTGTTTTTTCTGTAGTAAGCGGTACAGGCATTTTGCGCAATTTTAAGCACCCATGTTTGCAAACTGGCACGTTGAGCAAAGTTATGAATAGCTTTTAGTGCGTTATACATGGTTTCTTGGCAAGCTTCTTCTGCATCATCATTGTGATGTAAATACGCTAAGCAATAGTTAAACACTTTTGGCCGAAGCTGTTCTAGCTGTATGAGCAAGTTAGGCTTAAGGGTAAGCAATGCCTCGTCTGTAATAGGGGCGGATACAAGCTCGGGCAAAACGAAGTGGCTAGCAGAATTGGCTACATTTGATTGCGCTGAACAATGCAGAATTGGAATAGGTGAAGAAGCTTGCATAATGATCTCGAAAGTGGAAGCAAACAACGGTTGAATTTCACGCGAATATAGGCCTAATTTTGCACATACACAAGCTTTATTTTAGCGTTTCCACACAATTTATTTTCGCCGCATATTCGAAAATACTCACGTACAAAAAAAGGCGCTTAAAGCGCCTTTCTAACTAACCTCATTTCTTTTTTTCGTGTTTAAAAACGAAGCCTTACACCTAACTCAAGGGAGCGACCTGGTAATGGTGCCAAATCTTTTAAAAACGAAGTGTGTACCCTGGCTTCTTCGTTCGTTAAATTGCGTCCGCGCATATACCATTCAGTATCAAGGCTTTGAATTTGCGTATAATAAGATGCGTTTACATCGACTAAGGTGTAGGCGTCAGTTTGCGTTTCATACTGAGCAATATCGCTTTGTTCGAACATATGAGTCAGCTGCGCAGACAAACTCATATTATTGGTTTTATAGTCAGCGCCTAGTAATACTTTCATGGGGGGTATTCGTGGCAGGTTTTGTTTTGAATCTTGCGTTATTTTAGCGCGAATATAGTCACCCTGAGCGGTCAGCGTTAATTCACTCGTAGCTCGCCAAGTCACTTGTACCTCGGCTCCATATAACTGGGCATCAGCGGCTGTGTAAGCATATACAGGTAAGGTGCTTTCTTCCTCTTCATGTTCTTCTTCTAAAGAAGACTCATCTTCCTCGTGGGCATGTTCAAACGCAGCTTCTAAGCCAGTATTGGCTGCATAATAATAGTCATCAACTTGGTTATAGAAGACATTCACTACCGCACCAAAATCCCCACCAAATTTGCGCCAAGACAAATCAATATTGTTTGAGGTTTCAAGTGACGGTTGTTCACGTGTGAACTCCACATCACTATGGCCATCTTCTTCCTCTGAGTGAATTTCATATAAATAGCCAATTTCATATGACTGAGTACCTATATGCGGACCAAATGCAAAGAGTTCGGCTGCTGATGGCGCACGTTTAGCGTGTACAAAAGATGCGGCCATATTATAGCCTTTCGCAATATCCCACACCAAACCCGCTGAAACAGAAACCGGCGTAAAGTCATAGCTTACAGGCGCTATTTCTTCATCGTGGTCGTGGTCTTCGTCATGTTCCTCTTCATGCTCGTGGTCTGTGTCTATAAACTCTATTTCAGGGTGAAATACATCATTTACATCAATATTAACGCGCTCAACACGAGCCCCTAACTGCACTAACACATCACCAAAATGGCGCTCTTCAATTAAGCCAATGCCGAAAGAATTTGTATCCGATGGCGGTGTATAAGCTTCTTCACCTTCTGCTGAAAATTCTGCTAACTTGGCATGTAAGCTAAGGCCGCCGCGCCAACCATGAAAATCTTGATGTAGAAGTTCAACTCTTGTTTCAAACAAATTATTTTCAAAAGTTGTGCCCGGCTCACCGTTTTCTAGTTCTGTATGCTGATAGTCGGTATACGACATACCAAAGTTAACCGCATTAAATATTGAAGAATTTAATTGAAACTCACCTGCAAGCTGATAACGATTCTGACGCATATTCGCTTTTACAATTTCCTCAGCCTCATCATGGAGTTCATCGTCTTCGTGCTCATCTTCGTCGTGCTCTTCATGCTCTTCATCACTGTGTGCGTGGCCCGGCACGCCGTATAGGCTAGTCATGTGTTCAACTGAAAATCCAAGGTGCCCTTCGTCAAATAAATAGCTTATGCCCGCTGTTGCACCTTTGCTTGTAGCGCCAGTGTTTTCAACAACACCTACGCTACCCTCTTCATGCTCATCCTCGTTAGCATGCTCTTCTTCCTCGTGTTCATCATGCGCGCTTTCACTTTCAGCCGCTCCTGGGATACCATAATCTTCGCTATCACGATAAAAGCCTTGGAATTGAACGGCAATATTGTCAGATCCAGTTTTATATAAACCTGAAAATGCTTCTTCGCTATTATTCGTATTGCGCGACAAACTTAATTCACCTTCAGATAAAGTATCAGTAGGAATCCGATTGTCTACCAAGTTAACGACGCCCCCTATGGCGCCACTGCCATAAAACAAGGTAGCAGGGCCTCGTAACACTTCGATTTGCTCAACGGTAGAGGACTCTGTTGAAACGAGGTGGTCAGGCCCTACACGTGAGGCATCAGCTGCATCCATTCCGTTTTGCGTAATCAATACTCGTGGGCCATCAAGGCCTCGTATAATAGGCGAACTTGTTACGCCCCCATAAAAGCTAGAATGCACACCCACCTGATTTTTTAAGGTTTCCCCTAGGGTCGTCGCTTGTTGCTGCTTTAGTTTTTCACCCGCCAATATGCTCACGGGCGCAGCCGATTCAATGTTCGAGGCATGAAAAGCACTTGCCGTTACATCAAAAACTTCAATGCTAGCATCTTCAACCTCAATACGAACGATTTGGTCTTGCTGGTTATTTAAGGTTATTTTTTCACTTGAATGAATATATTGAGGTGAAGAAACATGCAGTTCAAATGTACCGTCATTGAGATCAGAAAATACGAAAGTCCCTTCAGAGGAAATAGTTGCGCGCTTATTACTGCCCATAATTTGGACACTACCTACACTTAAAGGTTTACCTTTAGTATCAACCACTTGGCCACTTATTTGGCCTGCGAGTACCAAAGATGAGGTAAACGTGCTTACTAAAGTGACCGTTGATAAAGAAATTGCTTTTGCGAGAATGTTGAGTTTCATAGAAATAGAACGCCAAATACGTGATGTTATTACAACCAATAAATGTAATAGTATAACATTTTGGGGTAATATCAAGTATAGACTATGAAACTATACCAAACTTACTCGTATAATCGCGTTCGCTCACTAAGTAGAAAGTGTAATTTTACTCGAAAGTATCTGAGAGTTCATAAGACGCTAAAACTTGGTTCCTACCTGCCTCTTTAGCCTTATATAGACTGGTGTCGGCCCTTTCAATAAAGACTTTAGCATCTATATTCTCTTTATGATCTGCGGTAATGTGGGAAACGCCAATACTAACGGTCAATTTGTCATCTATTGCACCTTCATTTTTAATATTAGCTTTCTCTACCGATTTTCTTACTTTCTCAGCTACCCAATAACCTTCTTCAGGAGTGGCATCAAGCAATAAAATTGCAAATTCCTCACCGCCGTATCGGGCTACAAAATCTAATGGCCTACTGGCACCTTTACGTAGAATTTTTGCCACTGCCTTAAGTGCAGAGTCCCCTTGTACGTGGCCGTATTTATCGTTGTATTGCTTGAAAAAATCAATGTCAATTATAAGTATGCTTAAACCACGATGGTTTCTATCAATGTAACGCAAAGACTCTTCCAACTTAATGTCAAATTGCCTTCGATTTGCAATGCCAGTTAAACCATCAATTGATGATAAGTGCTCAAGCATGTCAGTTTTTTGCTTTAGCTCAATTTGCTTGCGCACGCGCAAGCGCATTAGGGGGATTGAAAATGGTTTGGTGAAATAATCAACAGCGCCTAGCTCTAAACCAACAAGTTCATCTTCAAGCGCATCTTGCGCTGTAACAAATATTACTGGGATGTCTTTAGTGATGATGTCGTCTTTAAGCGCTACGCAGACTTCATGTCCACTAACATCGCCTAAATTTATATCCAATAATATAAGATCAGGTTGTTGCTCACGCGCAATTTTCAAACCGTCAACACCGTTGGATGCAGCTAAAATACTGTAAGTATCACTTAGCGCTTGAAACAGTAACTGGACATTAAGACGTTCGTCATCAATAACTAATATTTTTGAGACCTGTTCAACCATAGGTTCCTTATAATTCTTTTTCTGCAAATTCGGCTAATCGACTTCTCACCACGCCATCTAGGCTAATAGTTGCGCTGCCGGAGAAGTTCTTAAACTTCTCGACTATGTAGGTTAATCCAGATGTCAGCGCGTTAAGGTAATTACTGTCTATTTGAGACAAATTTCCTGCGCATATTAATTTAGTCCCTTCCCCACAGCGTGTAATTATAGTCTTTAATTGTGATGCTGTCAGGTTTTGTGATTCGTCTAATATAACAATCGCATTCTGTAAAGACCTGCCTCGCATAAAGTTAACGGACTTAAATTGAATATTCGCCTTCTCCATAATATAACTCATAGAGCCTTTGGTGTTTTCGTCATTTTTGTGCAGTACTTCTAATGAATCGGTAATGGCTGCCAACCAAGGTGCCATTTTTTCTTCTTCTGTTCCAGGTAAAAACCCAATTGACTCCGCAATTTCGGGAGTGGAGCGCGTTACAATAATTTTGTCGTACATATTTGACTCAACTACCATTTCAAGTGCAGCAGCTAGAGCCAGCAGGGTTTTGCCACTGCCTGCTGGGCCTGTTAGTACGACTAAATCAATATGAGGGTCTAAAAGCGTATGCAATGCCATGGCTTGGCCAATATTTTTAGGCGTGATTCCCCAAGCACGTCTTGACATTAAACGCTCATAACCAAGATCCAGTACCTCTAGGCTATCGCCCGTCATGCCTTCAATGATGCCCGCAAATGATTTAGCTTCATCTATCAAAAACTCGTTGATGTAAGGTTCGTGGTTCAAGTCTTTTTGAATGGTATGAACGGTATCACGTCCTTCTGTTACACTTTCGACCGTTTTAACGGTGTCCCAAAAATTCCCACTGTATTCATAATAACCACGCGTTAAAAATTTAATATCACTAATAAGCTGGTCATTTCTGTAATCTTGCACCAAGGTTTGTCCTGCGCCCTTAGCTTTCAAACGCATATTAATATCTTTAGTTACCAATACGACTTCACGGGGAGCGAGCTTAGCTTGCAAATGCAAGGCAACATTTATAATACGATTGTCATTCTCATTGCTAGTAAACGCCTGCTCTTGCTGTGCCATCCCTAAATCGGCAAAAATAGATAAACGCCCGCTAGGGGCTGAATCACCCGAGCCAAGGCCCTTCATACTTACACCCTCAAGCATTTGCTCGGGGCTCGCATCATGCAATAGATCTTCCATTGCTCTGATAGATACGCGAGCATCGCGCGCAACGTCTTTCTTGCTATCTTTTATGTGATCAAGTTCTTCTAGCACCGTCATAGGAACAAGCACGTCATGCTCTTTAAATGACATAAACGCAAACGGTTCATGTAAAAGAATATTGGTATCAAGCACAAATAATTTTGAAGAAGGTGACTCTGAAGAACTCACGGATAAGGGCATAGCGGTCTGGTATTCGGGCATTTACAGCTTCCTTTATGCTTACGTTAGCACTGATTAAACTCAACCGTTCAATCTATGAATAGTCAATGCACCACCTAATATGTCACCAATAGTTAGAACATTGCAGGCATATGAAGCGATATACACTAAGCAGACTATTTAAATTGAACGTTATTAAGATACGTATCACAACCATAATAGAGTTTGCTTTGTAAATCACCTACTTTGTAAGAGTATTTTCAATTACTTTGCTGATTCAAATAATTTAACTATATAAAAGAAAAACTCACGCGGCTTTACAAGCGTTATGGCATACCAAATTTCAGTCAATCGTATCTAAATCGGTAATATCTTCCACTACAGTCTGTAAAAGTTTCTTAACTTATGCATGCAAACTTATTAAAAAAACAAAAACCCCATTAAAATCAACGTTATAACTAATGGCATCAAATTCGCAATAGTGTGAGTGAACGCAATCAAATATATCAAAACGTTGAGGAGAATAGCCATGTTAGGTTGGGCAATTACATTTTTTATTATCGCAATAATCGCAGCTGTTTTTGGATTCGGTGGCATCGCTGGCGCAGCTTCAGGAATTGCACAAATACTATTTTTTGTATTTTTAGCACTACTTGTAATTTCGTTAGTAGCGAATGCATTAAGAGGTAAAGGCCCCTCGGTATAAATTCCGGCGGTCTAATACCAAAAGCATATACATACAATTATTAAATAAGGAAATACCATGAAAAATTCATCAAAATTATCACTAAAGAAATTGAGTACACTTTTATTAAGCGCCATGTTCGTATTTACAGTAGCGGCTTGTTCAGACGGTCCAGCTGAAGATGCAGGCGAAGAGTTTGACCAAGTTGTTGAAGATGCTGGTAATGCAGTGGAAGACGCTTGTGAAGATGTGAAAGAAGGCGCAAACGCTGAAGATCAAGACTGTTAGTCGTGAGGAGCCGCATCTCTAATCCCTGGATGCGGCTCTTTTTTTTCATCTACGAGCCTCTAAATTAGCAGTATAAGAAGTAGGAAATCTCATGAATAAGAAAACCACGATTTTACAGAGCGCAATGTGCGTATTTTTAATTACTTTAGCTGCAGGATGCGCAACCATCGAAGGCGCAGGTAAAGATATAGAAACAGCTGGTGAAGCAGTACAAGATGCTGCTGACGGCGAATAAGTGAAAGTTTTTATAGTTTAATCAGTCAAACTATCTAATGTGTAAATAGGAAAGATTTTGGAATTCGAAGCAGTCAATAACTTTTGGACGCTCATTCACGACAAAATTGAATCGTGGGTGGAGATGGGCATAAAGCATTTACCTAACATGGTAGTTGCGCTAATAATCTTATTAGTATTTGCCCTTATAGCACGGATCGCGTCTCGATTAATGTCGAGACTACTGCATAGAGTGTTCGAGTCTAAACAAATAGCAGACCTACTAGCCGCTATTTTTAAAGTGCTAGTGTTTGTTACCGGCTTATTTATCGCATTGGAGTTCTTGGGCCTAACTGGGACAGTTACATCATTACTTGCAGGTGCAGGTATTGTAGGGCTGGCAATCGGATTTGCCTTCCAAGATATGACTGAAAATTTAATTGCCGGTATTGCAATGGGGATAAGAAAACCCTTTGAAATTGGCGACGTAGTTGAAGCAGATGATGTGTTCGGAAATGTTAAAACTATTAATCTACGAAATACAATAGTTGAAACCTTTTCAGGCCAACTAGAAATTATTCCGAACAAAATATTGTTTAGAAATATTGTAACCAACTACACCACTACAGGTTTACGTAGGATTGAAGTTAAAGTTGGTATTTCTTACGCTGACGACATACTCAAAGCCAGTGAGTTAATTGAATCTAAATTAAACGAACAAAAGTTTGTTATAAGGCAAGACGACACACGTGTTTTTGCCGAAGGTTTCGGTGGCAGCAGTGTAGATTTGCTTGTATGGTTTTGGATTAAATATCCTGGTGAAGTAGGCTTTATGCAGGCTAGGCACGAGGCGATACATTTAATTCACACCACACTAGCTGAAAACGACATCCTTATTCCGTTCCCTATACGCACCTTAGATTTTGGAGCAAAAGGCGGTGAAAAATTAAATAGTATGTTGTCAGAAGTATCAAACAAAGCGGGTGAATATGCAAAAGATTCATCTTCTGAAAAATGATAAACCATCGTTGAAAACAAGCAGGAGCATTACCATGAAATTACCCTTAAAAAGTATCACATGCACAGCCCTACTAAGTGCATCATTGTTATCACCCATTGCAGCAGCTTTGGAAGCTGACGAAATGCAAACGGTAGACAAAAATACACCCGACAGTGTACTGTTAGAAGGCAAAGACACAGAAACAATGTTTAAAGTGTTACAGCCTAGTGAGCGTTTTAGCTTTTCCATTGAAGGTATTGATAACAAAATTCACGTTAGCGAAAGTAACGGTGAAGTTGTGCTACATGCCATTGATGTTGACCAAGAAGACATCACCAAAATTAAGAGAACCTACGAGATGATCAGTGACAACACGAATTATACTGTGAAGCAACATTATTCAAGCTCGGAGTTTGAAGAATTTATGACTTCTCAGGCTACGACTATGCCCCAAAAGGTATTAAGTGACGCTGAATCGTGAGTGAAAGTGCTGCCGCCCAGTCTAAGTTAAATATTAGATACTGGGTGGTAAAATTGCGCAAAGCAATAAGAAGCTTGAGTGAAAGTTTTTGGTTCACCCCACTAGTAATGATTATAGCCTCAATAGTAAGTGCTTACCTTCTGCCAACTATATCATCCACCAGTATTGATTCCTTTTTTTCCAGTTCACGCTTAGCGGTTAGTGATAAAGATGCCGCCATGCAAATTGTGCAAGGCATTGCTAGTGCGGTCATCACAATTACGAGTATTGCGTTTTCCATGACAATTGTTGCCCTTGTGATGGCTTCTAATCAATTTGGCCCCAGACTACTTAAAAACTTTATGCAAAATAAAATGACGCAATTTGCATTAGGCATTTTTACCTCAACATTCGTTTTTTGTTTAATGGTGCAAAGCCAAATAAAAACAGAATCATCAACGGTTACCGTTGTTCATCCGCAATTATCCGTATTCATAAGTATTATTCTGGCCTTAATGTGCGTGATGGTTTTAATTGTTTTCATTCATCATGTTGCCACTTCCATTCGCGCTGATACCGTCGTGAAAAATACCGCCTATTCTTTGATGCTAGATATGCAAAAACTTAAAGCGCAAAGTGAACGTGTTGGCATGTTTCCCAACCTATTAAGCCAGTCGCAATTGAAAAGCGAAGCACATATTACCAGCGACTGTGATGGTTACATTCAGGCTATTGAGTATCAGTATGTGACTGATTTAGCCATGAAATACGATGGTCTGATTGTAATGGAGGCCAGAGCCGGTGATTACATCGTGCAGGGCGCGAAAGTAGCTTCTTTGCATAGCAACGCCCCCTTACCTAAAAAAATAAGTATAGATGAAGCGTTAGTAGTGGGCGAAGAACGTACTTCATTGCAAGACCCATTATTTGGTATTAACCAATTAGTTGAAATGGCAATAAGAGCGCTATCTCCAAGCTTAGATGACCCATTCACAGCTTGTAACTGCATAGACCGCCTTGCGTCCGCTTTAAACACCTTTTCGCCGCATGACTTACCCCAACCCTTAATAACGGTGAACAATAAACCAGCAGTTTTAACGAGCGATCCAGATTACCGTGAACTTTTTGATGGTGCCTTTACTCAAATAAGGCAGAGCTGTTACGCACATCCATTTGTGCTGAGCCATCTATTAGATACCTTCGCCATGATGGCACAAGCTAACAATAACGCAAAGCATGTACAATACGCTATTAAGCCACACTTCACTAGTATTCAAGAACACGTTAGTGACGGAAAGGCCGGCTTTAGTTCGCAAGACCAACGGTCATATGAGTCACGCGAGAGCAAATTAGAAGAACGATTAAAATAGCGTTTGGTCTTCGCTTGCTGGCAATACCCACAAAGGGTAAACAGATTTGTGATACCAAGCATTATTCTATTGTGCAATAATCATTACAATAATTGCTATATTAATAATAATGCCACGCATTCTTACATAAAAGGATATTAAGTGAAGTCAGTTCTATTAATCGATGACGATCCCGAATTTACCGAAGTCGCAACCCATATAATTGAACACTTAGGGCATATTGTATCTGTTGCAGATAGTGTGTCTGAAGCCAAACAGTGGTTACAGAACAATGAGTTTGATCACTTGTTAATTGACTTCATGCTACCAGATGGCAGCGGCCTACATGTGTACGAGTTTTTGCAGTCAAAGTCTCGTAAGCCTCGTGTTACTTTTATAACAGGCAACCCTAAAATTAAGTCAGCTATTAATCATATTGCTGGCCCCTCTGTTAATTATTTAATGAAGCCTATTGAAAGGGAAGACTTAGAGTCAGTTCTTAATAATAAAAAGGCCATTGCTAGCGCGAAACCTAGCAGCAATACTAAAAAACAAAAGCACGCGCTAGCTGATGCACATTTTTCTTGCCTGATTGGTGAGTCAGCGCCCATGCAAAAGTTATATAAAATGATTGAGCGCGTAGCAAGCAGTAGCGCCAATGTTATGCTAATGGGCGAAAGTGGCGTAGGTAAAGAGTTAGTTGCCCAAGCTATACACAACGCCAGCAATGCTGAGGGTGATTTAATTGCTACCAACTGCGGTGGTTTGTCAAAAGAGCTAATTGGTAGTGAGTTGTTTGGCCACGAAAAAGGTGCATTTACCGGTGCAGTTGGCCAAAAGAAAGGCGTGTTTGAACGCGCACTCAATGGCACATTGTTTCTAGACGAAGTCACTGAAATGCCATTAGATATGCAGCCTAACTTACTTCGCGTATTAGAAACAAAACAGGTAAATAGAGTGGGCGGCACGCAAGAATTACCGGTGAATTGCCGTGTAATAAGTGCCACTAACCGAACCTTGGAGCAAATAGCGGGTGAAAATATTCTACGAGAAGATATTTACTTTCGTTTAGCCGTGTTCCCTATTCAAATTCCGCCACTTCGTGATAGAAAAGATGATATTCCGCTGTTAGTAAATACATTTTTGAATCAGTTAAATAGCGAGCATGGCGAGTCGTATGAAATAAGTGATGCTCAGCTTGAAAAGTTAAAACAGCATGATTGGCCTGGCAACGTACGCGAATTGCGTCACACTTTGCACCGTGCATTTATTATGAGCGAGCCTGGTGAAAGTAACATTGAATTACCTCATTCATTCGAATCACCATTTTCGAAAAAAGAACAAGGTGCCTCGAGTATGACCGCAGGTAAAACAATTGAAGAAGTAGAAAAGGCGTTAATTTACGCTACGTTAGATGAAGTAGATGGTAATAAAACGACCGCCGCAGACATGCTCGGTATTTCTACAAAAACCTTATATAACCGTTTACATGCTTATGGTGAGAAAATATGAGTTCATTGCAGCAGCAAGTCCACGACATTCGAAAGCCGCTTAATACAATAAGTATGCAAGCGGAATTGATTAAAATGTTGATTGAGTCTAGCGACGTATCACCTAAGGTGGAAGCCGCTGCAAATAAGATTATTCAAAATAGTAAAGACTGCAGCGAGCTTTTACAGCAGTTATATGAAAGCCTTGGATCATCTCCTGATGAATAAACCTCTTTTAAAGCGAGCAACTAGGCCTTTATGAAAATCTTATCAACTCACGCTACAGGCACCTGGGTGCTTATATCGAGTATGCTACTGTTAATTATTTCGGTAAATACGTATATTAGCAGAAGCACCGTGACTGACTTAAAAGACCTTCAAGAAGACATTACCCATACAGTCAAAATAGTGAGAGTTTTGGAAGAAACTCACGTAAGTCTGCTTAAGGCTGAGTCAGGGCAGCGTGGATTTTTACTCACCCAAGATGAAAACTATTTAACGCATTATAAAAATGCAGTTAAAACTATTGAAAGTTTGCTCGTTGAATCTGAGAAATTATCTCCTAAAATTAATGAGCAAGTAAACGCTATATCTAAATTAAGAGTGTTAATTACCGCTAAATTGCTAGAGCTAGATTTTACCGTTAAGCAAGCGCAAAACGAACAATTTACACAAGCAATTAGGCGTGTTGAGACTGATCAAGGGCGCATGCTGTATGATGAAATTCACACCTTATTTGAGCAAATAAAAAGTGCAGAAAATAAGATAGCCGATGAACAGGTGCGAACCTTACAAGTTGCTACGCAAGTGTCAGGAAGAAACTTAGCCATCTCATTTTTTACCAGTATATTGCTAGTACTGGGCTTATTTTTCCTCGCCAAACTAAATATTCGTAATCAGCAGATGCGCGAATTGGAAATGGCATCGCAAAATGAAAAGCTTAGCCTAGCCGTGGAAGAGCGAACCAAAGAACTATCATTGTTTTCTGACGAACTTAGCCGCAGTAACCGTGAGTTGGAAGACTTCGCGTTTGTAGCCTCTCATGATTTACAAGAGCCCTTGCGTAAAATTATGGCATTTGGTGACCGTTTAGAAACCCAGTCAGATAATCTAAGTGAAAAACAGCGTGACTTCCTTCAGCGTATGAGAAGTGCCGCCAATAGAATGAGTGTGCTAATTAGTGATTTATTGGAGTTCTCACGCGTTACAACAAGAGGCAAAGATTTCCAAGAAGTTGATTTAAATCTTATAGTGGCTAACTGCGTTGAAGACCTAAACGTATTGATTGAAGAAACCAAGGTAAGTTTAGACATTGCGCCCCTGCCCACAATAACGGCTGACCCTACTCAAATGCAGCAACTTTTATTTAACTTGCTGGCAAATGCGATCAAATTTTCTAAAAAAGAAGTAAACCCAATTGTACACATTTCCGTACAAAACGTGAGTCAGCCAGATTCGGTTGAAGTTGAAGGACTCGACGATTGGCAATGTATAAGTATTACTGACAACGGCATTGGATTTGAGCAAGAATACGCTGAAAAAATCTTTGCACCGTTTCAACGTTTACATAGTCGTGACAGTTTTAAAGGTACTGGTATTGGATTAGCAATATGTAGGCGAATTGTTGAAAGACATAATGGTATAATTAAAGCTGAAGGAAAGGTGGATGAAGGCGCAACATTTACTGTGTCACTACCCGCACAAAACTACTTAATAAGTATTAAGCAGTAACAGAGGACGAATGTTATGAAAAACCGTAATACCATACAAACTCCGTTTACCATTATTATGGCAGATGACGACGAAGACGACAGATTGTTAGCACAAGATGCTATGGAAGCCGCAGGCGCAAATTATTTATGTCACACCGTTGCCGACGGCCAAGAATTACTTGATTTTTTACGCTGCGAAGGCAAATACGAATCAAATGCAATAAATGATGTGCCAAGCGTAATTCTACTTGATTTAAACATGCCAATATTAGACGGCCGTGAAACGCTCAAGCAATTGAAAAAAGATGATAAGTTGTCGAGCATTCCCGTCGTTATTTTATCTACCAGCTCGGCAGATGAAGATGTACATGAAGGTTATTTATTGGGCGCTTCCTCTTATATGGTTAAGCCAACAGATTTTGGTTCTTTAGTTAATATGATGAAATCATTTAACAACTATTGGTTTGAATGCGCTGCTATCCCTCACTTTAGTGCACGAGAGTTAGCCACCAATTAACATATTTTAAAGAATTACGTTTCACACAAGGATGCGCAATGGACTCAGTCAAATCTGTTTTAATTATTGACGATGATGAAGATGACTTGTTTTTAATTGAAGATAGACTGAGCCAAATTGTTGCATCGGGCTGTGAATTTGTAAGTTGTTCCTTACGTCATGATGCAATTACCTTGCTAAAAGAACGCACTTTTGATTTGTGCATCTTAGATTATAGGCTTGCTGGTTATGAAGGTATTGAAATTTTAGAGGCGGTTTCTGAAGCCGAATTAGCAACTCCTATAATTATGCTAACAGGCCAAGATGACAACGAAGTTGCCAAGCAGGCTATAAAAAGCGGTGCTCAAGATTTTGTAATGAAATCAAGCATTGATGAAGAAATATTCGAAAAATCAGTGCAATACGCAATAGCTCGAAAAGAGCTTGAGTTTGCACGCGTACTGAGTAAACGCAATGAAGCGGAAAATACCGCCAAAGATAAATTCATTGCCCACTTAAGCCATGAGCTTAGAACCCCCCTAACATCTATTTTGGGCTATACTTCTTTATTACTTGAAAAAGAATCTACTTCTGAATTTCATAATGAATTGGGCGTAATTTCCAATAATGGAAAGCACTTACTGAATTTACTTAATGACGTGCTTGATTTATCAAAAATTGCCGCAGATAAATTTGAGTTAAAAATAAGCCCTACCGATCTTCAAGAATTACTGATTGACGTTAACTCCTTACTATCGGTTAATGCCGTTGATAAGGGTCTGTATCTTGAGTTTAGCGCTGATACACCTTTACCCGTCAATATAGAGCTTGATGGAGTTCGGTTTAAGCAAGTTATGGTCAATGTTATTGGCAACGCCATAAAGTTTACTGATAAAGGCGGCATTCGCGTCACCTTAGAGTTAGAAGAATTCAAACAAGACATAGCCGGTTCTAGCGCCCCTACCTACCAGTTGAATATTTACATCCAAGATACCGGCATAGGGATGGAAGAAAAAGAAATTGAGCAGATTTTCGCGCCATTTACCCAAATAGAAGATGTAACAAATAGAAAGGCCGGTGGTGCAGGCCTTGGACTTTCTATAACCGCAGAAATTGTGAAGCAAATGCAGGGCACCTTAGAAGTGGAATCAGTCATGGGTAAAGGTTCGTTATTTACTTTATCATTTCCTTGCAAACCCACCTCGAGCGAAACCGCTGTTTACGAGTTTAATCGCCAATATAGAAGCAAAAAAGCCAGCATTATCCCAAGCCTTAATGGGCATGTATTAATTGTGGATGATGTATTTGAAATTCGCCAGTTGGCGGGATATTTTGTAAAAGAAACGGGTGTTAAAGTAACTTTTGCGAGTAATGGCGAACAAGCGCTAGCAAAAGTAAAAGAAGCTAACGAGACAGGCACGCCTATTGAACTGATCTTAATGGACTTACACATGCCAGCGCTCACTGGCTCTGAAACAGTTCGCGCACTTCGTGCACAAGGAAATACCTGCCATATTATTGCGATGACCGCTGCCGTAAATAAAGGCCTATTTGATGAACTTAAAAAAGACGGTTTTGATCAGTTAATCTCCAAGCCCCTTGATAAAATCGAACTATGGGGGCTACTAGAAAAAGCGCTTATAGAAGAAAGCATTGCCGGTAAGCATAATGGTTCTCCTGTAGTACATTTAATAGAAGATGATGAAGACAGCGCTACCATTATGACCTTAATGATTGAACAACTCGGCTTTGAAGTAGTCCAGTCATTTACGGGAGAGCAGGCCATTAGCCAAGCGCATTCAAATACCAATATTGCGCTGCACCTGCTAGATTTAGGCTTACCCGATGTGTCGGGCGACACCTTAGTTGAACAATTTTTTGCAAAGCCAGTTAAGGGTAATGTCATTATATTGAGCGGTAATCAACCCGACCCAGCGATTTTGCAGCAACATCAAATTTGTGATCATCTTATAAAGCCCATCGACAAAGAAATTTTAAAAAACTGCTTAGCTCACTACGCGTAGTGCTTATAATTTACGGGCCTGTAATTTTTGCATCACAGGCTTGTATATATTTCATTTATACCCCTCACCATAAATCACCTCAAAAATTAAAATCATATTAATCATAGTGTTAACTATATATTTTTACTGGCACGCAACTTGAAACAGTAGTCAGTAATTCCCAAAAATAATAGTGAAAATAAGTATGAAAATTTTTGAAGCTCTACGCAAAGACCATGATAAGCAACGCGCTCTTATCAAGCTTTTACTTGAAACAAGTGGTGACACCTCGGTAAGAGATGAATATTTCACCCAGTTAAAAGAAGAGCTCGAAAGCCATGCGATTGCAGAAGAGAGACACTTCTACGCTCCGCTGATGCAAGCAGACGATACCATTGAGCTATCACGCCACGGCATTGCTGAGCATCATGAAATTGACGAATTTATTGCCACTTTAGAAGATACAGAAAAGAGCTCTCCTGCCTGGTTGAGTACATTCAAAAAGCTTGCTGAAAAAGTTGAGCATCATTTGGCGGAAGAAGAGAGAGAGTTTTTTCAACAAGCTGGAAAAACCTTAAGCGAGCAAGACAAAAGCAAATTAGCGTCAAAATATATCGCGGAAATGGACGCTTAGTGATAAGCCGCGAATAAGTTTACACAGATTAATCAACCATATTTTTAGCAAAAAGAGGAAAGGAAGATGGCACAAGCAAAAGCAACTACCAATACTACAAATACAAAAACTGCAAACAGTGAACATCCTGTGATTGATAAAGTGCGCGACACATTACATGAATCAGTAGATACGCTTGCTCAAAAAGCCGCTAGCACGGAAGAAAGCTTGCGCAGTGGCGCACAAAACGGCACGCAAAGTATTCAAGAAGCCCAAGCGAAGGCGCAGGCTAAATGGGAAGAGTCGGGTGTGAAAAAGTACGCGACTGAAAACCCAATTGCCACAGCAGGTATTGCCTTTGCTGCAGGTATGTTATTTAGCGCAGTATTAAGAAGAAAATAGAACGTCTTCTTCAGAAGGTAAGCGCAAATGAATCAAGCAAATGCAGAATCGGCCACTACCGGACATCAGTCCGGTGGTGCTGGCACCAACAAAACCGACCTTAACAACGAAGCGTCTTTTAGAGCAAGCTATGAAAGCATCGATGCATTCGTAAAATCTAAATTGCAACGCTATGAAGCTTTAGCCCAATTAGCGGGTGAGGAGGCGAAGTTAAGCTTTAACGCACTGCTTGTGGCTATGTTAGGTGGCATTATGCTAATAGGTGTAGTGGGTATGTTTTGGTTTTTACTTAACGTACTGGCTGGAATAGCACTACATTATATAATGCAGCCACTTCTAGTTGTGATTGTGCTGTTAGCTGTTAACGCCCTTTGCGGATTCGGCTTACTGAGATACTTAAGAAAAGTGAGAGGGCTAATTGGCTTTACTAAAAGCCTTGCACGCTTCAAAGAATAAGACATTTCGGTATAAGCTCAGCACTGGGGGAAGCATGGATTTATTTTTAAAAAAACAACGAAAAGACGTAAACACTGCTGAAAAGAAATGCGTAGCAGCAAACGCGCTATCGAATCACTGCTCAGCAGAAGCAAAACGACAAACAACCATGTTGTTGAGCTCAGCCAAAGGCATTAGCACCGCATTTGCTGCAGGTGCCGTCAAAGGCTCAATCGACAACGACGTATCGTCATCGAAGCAGGTGTCGAGCATTGTTACAAGGCTACTATTTACGCTGTAAATAACAAGTAGCTTATAAATAAAGTAAAGAAAGCTTGGGATTTGATGTAAACCATTGCTCTTTCTTTTTAAAGCGAGGAAATAACCATGACCGCCATTATGAATAATACGTTTGATGAGCGCATTGCTGCGACTTATTCTTCAGTAGATAAAGTCAAACAAGCAAAAGCCGTTCTTGCACGAAAATTAGGTTTGAAAGACAGCAAAATCAAGATAATTGAACCTACTGATGCAGCCACCGGCCAAAAGCTTGAAGGCAACAGCCGAGCAATTGGTGCAAATATGCTTAACTTGCACGTCAAATATGCAGCTATTGGTTTAGGCATAGGTTTACTCATCGCTTTACTGTTAGTGCTATTTGGCCCGACTTTAACGCAAAGTAATCCCACATTTACGTTTATTGCATTAATCAGTCCAGGCATCTTCATAGGTACATTTTATGCTGGGCTTCGTTCATTAAAGCCTGAGCATGACATCATTAACCAGCAAACTGTTGCTGCTAAGCAAAACGACTATTGGACCTTACTGATTGATACAGACAATTTGCCAGTTACTAAAGAAGCCGTATGCGAAGAAATTGAGCGCACTGATTGTGTAGAAGTTAAAGAAAGCTAGGCTTTATTAGTTAATTATTATTAAAAAAGGTTCCCGCTTGTTGCGGGAACTTTGCGTTTGATTGAAAAATCATACTAAGAGCTTATTCACATAACGCTCGTTCGTAGTAATTGCGAAATTGAATACTGACTAATTGCTATGATTTGTTACACTTACGCCATTGTTTTTTAGTCAAGTTTTCTTTCTATGCCTTTATTAACACTTCAAGATTGCCATGTGATTTTTAGAAAGCACTATCATTTAAAAGTGAGTTCTGTGCAGATTCAAGCGCTGCAGCATTGCGTGATTTTAGGAGCTAATGGCAGTGGCAAATCGGCCTTAGCGGCTTTAATGGCCGGTGAGGGTGATTTAAAAAGCGGTGAAAGAGATGCGACAAGTAGCATTGCTTGGGTATCAGTTGAACAGCAACAAGCCTTAATTGAAGCTGAAGATCAAAAAGACTGCGCTGACATTCTTGATGTTATTCCTGAACCCACTTTGGTAAAAGAAATACTATTTCAAAACATAAAGCAAAATGATATTGCCCCACCTTTTGTAACAGCTGTTCTTGACGCATTGAGCCTTCAAGCCAAGTTAGAACACCCTTTTAGAGGGCTTTCTACCGGTGAAACACGCAAGCTGCTGTTAGCAAATGCTATTCTACAACAGCCGAAAATGCTTATATTGGATGAGCCTTGGGACGGCTTAGATACGCAATCAAGCGAAAAGTTGAACAACCTTTTGCAGCATTTATCCGCAAGCACAACAATAGTTTTTGTGTTAAATCGTTTAAGCGAAATTCCAGCTTACATAAAACACCTTATACTGATGCAGTCGGCAGCTATTCACTGGCAAATTGCCGATCCACACGGCATTTCGGCCCATATTTCACATATAAAACAAGTTTTGCATCTACAACAAAGTAGTCTTGAACTTCCAGGTAAAGATGCTGACAGTTTTGCTCCTCCTCTCTTAAATGAGAGTGGCCCTTTAGTAAAGTTGAATAAAGTTAAAGTAGCTTATCAAGATAACCTTATATTTGAGGACCTTGACTGGACCATTGAGCCACAGCAACATTGGCGATTAAGCGGGCCAAATGGTTCTGGTAAAACCTGTTTGTTGAACCTAATTACAGGTGACCATCCCCAATGCTATGTGAATGATATTTACGTATTTGGCTATCAGCGTGGAAATGGTGAAAGTATCTGGCAAATAAAACAGTATATTGGCTACATATCTAACGCTTTGCACCTATCTTACAAAGTTGGATGCTCTTTGCTAAACGTAATTTTATCTGGCTTTTACGACAGTATTGGGCTGTATAAGCAAGCTACGGAATACCAAGTTCAGCTCGCTCAGAAGTGGCTAAGCGTTATGGGCTTAAGTCATAAAGCAAATGACGCTTTTCATGATTTATCCTTTGGTGATCAACGTGTAGCGTTAATTGCTCGCGCTATGGTTAAACACCCCGCCTTACTTATACTAGATGAGCCTTGTAATGGCTTAGACGATATCAACCGAATCAAAGTCTTAGCATTAATTGAGTTACTGGCGCGGGAAGGAAATACAACAATTTTGTATGTAAATCATCACTTAGATGACCAAATTCCTAGTATCCAAAACCATTTTTCATTGCCTCATAAATAGCGCTTAAGCCAATTGACTATGCGCGCACAAAAAAACCGAAAGCTGACTCTCGGCTTTTTTAACTGTTTTGCTATGATGCTTTGATTAGAAGTAAGCTATCATTTCGCAAGATACAGTTTGATGCAGATACAATGATTATTCAGCTTCGTTTTCAATCATTAACTCATCATTTACTGATGATACATCATTGGTATTTTTAGCGATTGCAATGGCTAAATCGCGCTCTGCTTCAGAATCTACTGTACCATTTAAGGTCACTTCACGGTTATCAACATCTACATCAATATCTAAACCCGATACCTCAGAATCAAACAATAAACGGCTTGTAATTACCGTGCTAATTTTCGCATCGGTAAATTGAGACGCTTCTTCTGACTCAGCGTCCATCTCTTCATTTACAACAACTAAACGGTTATCAACGCCTTTTACACCATCAATTCCCATTACGAGTTCTTCCGCTAATTCTTTTTCGATTTTATTTTCAACTTTACCTGTTAGGGTAAGCTTACCCATTGATACGTCAGTGTTAATGTCAAATGAATCAAGGTTGCCGTTGAACAATAAGGTTGCTTCGGCTTTTCCGTCAATCCAAGCATCCATGGCTTCTTTTTCCCACGTATTAGTGCCTGCCATTGCTGAAGTACTTAAACCTGTTACAAGTGCTAAAGATAATAATGTGCGTTTCATAATGACTCTCCTTTGTATTAGTTCACTTACTTTATTGCTAATAGCGTGCCGGAAATTAAATCATTGATTTAATTGATATAATTATATTTACCCTAGTTTTTTAATGAAAAATGTACAAAAAATTTTGTACTATTTTCAGTACTCCTTAGGGCATAGCATCATTAATGAACCGGCCTGAACCTCAACGCTCAGCTTTTTATCTTCGCGCACTTCACCATCTACTACATACTGCAAAGTATCGTCACTTACATTTTCTACCACAATTTTATTTACCTGCTTATGTTCAATACCATTCACTACGTTATTGCTATCATCATTGAATACCAGGCCAGTAAGGCTTTGAATACTGAGCGCGGTGAGCGGGATAAGCCTATCGTCTTTCGTATTTAGCAAAGTTAGGTCAAGTAAGCCGTCAAAAGGACTTGGCTGCTCTCCCCCTTGAGCCAAAATACTAGAGAAAGGCGCCGCATTGGCAATGACTAGGCTTGAAGCACTTACCTCTTCTTGCGGCCCATCATTTATTGCGATTTTATAGCTAGCACTATGATTATCTTTAATCGCATTACCTAGCGCGTTGATATAAGCCATTTCGCCAGATTCATTTTTATTGTCTCTATCGGCGTCTTTAATCATGCGCTGCTCAAAGCCCAAACCGGTCACTAGCACCATGGTTTCACCATTACATTTTGCAGTGTCCATAAACCGTGGCTGACCTTCTGTAATCACCTCTAGTGCTCTTTCAATAGGAATAATTTTTGATCTATTGCCAAACAGAACATGACTTAGCGCATTAGTCGTGCCCAAAGGAATAATTCCAATACACTGCTGGCTACCGGCATACACATCAGCAAGTTCGTTTACCGTTCCGTCACCACCACCGGCTATAATAACGTCAAAAGCCCCTTCTTTGTGAGCCAAGGCAATTTCTTTTGCTCCACGTTCTTTAGTGGTTTCTTCAATACTTAATTCATAGTGTTGGCTCAACACTTGTATAACTTCGGCCTTGTTTTCTCCCCACTTACCGCCCCCTGAAACTGGGTTTACAATAAGCAAGGCCTGTCTGCTTTTTTGTAGAACCCCCGCCTCATGCATTTTCTTTAGTTTGCCGTACTGTAAATTATTCAACCTTGCAGTGGCACGGGAGTCAGTAATATGGGCTAAGGCTTCATCTATATCGGTGAACGCTTTAGATGCGAGTAAATAAGCAGCAACTATTAATACTGAGCGGCCGCGACCCATAGCACAATGCACCACTACCCCTTTATTATTATCAATATGATTGGCTATCCATTTAACCGCATGAACTAAGTCATCTTTATGTGGGCTAGTATGATCAAGAATAGGAACATTGAGGTAATCGAGGTTTTTATCTTCCGCACTCCAATTAAGACCATCAAATTCAGCCGTCGCATCAAGTATTGCATGCACGCCCTCATCTTTTAAAAAATCAGTATCAGATGGAAACAACCTACAGGCCAAATATAAGTGCGGGCCTACTTTTTGAATGGCGGGTACCGAATCATTTTTACGAGACCAAGCGTTATATGCTTGCGCACCTAAAAAGAATGGAAAAAACATCCATTTTATATAAAAAGGAATAGAGCCATCGCTTCGCTTGCGAAATATTGCCGGCTTATCTGATAAATAAGCAATGCAAACCAAGCTTAGGGATATTGCTATCCATAAAAAAATTAGGGCAAAATAACTTGCCTGTACAAAATATGCTGCTAAAAAAAGCCCTATAGCACCTGCTAAATAGTATTTAACAATAAACATGGTCCATCTCCTCGAAAGTCCATTACAATAATCCATGATGTAGATAGCAATAAATTAGCCAACATGAGTGGGGATGCTAAATCCAACGAAAACAAGCAATTAAGTAAAACCGCTTGGTCATATTTTCAATTTAATGCGATATGCCAATGAACTCTGTGAAAATTTTACACAAAAAATCGGCTCAAATATTGAAAAATACGTAGGTATATAGCGTAACAATTTCGATTAATGGCTGACTTCTAGCGCCTTGAGGTTTACAATTAAGCCATAATTTTTGCAACGTCTTCGGTAGTAATGAGCGATACAAATACTTTTCATGTAGGTCAGCGGTTTATTAGTAATAGCGAGTCCAATTTAGGGCTCGGTGTAGTAATGTCATCAGATGCAAGAAGCGTCACGGTTTTATTCCCTGCGGTAAGCGATGAAAGGATTTACGCTAAATCAAATGCTCATGTTACTCGGCTTGTACTCAGTGCTGGCGAAAAAGTAAAGCATGTAGACGGTTGGGAAATTGTGATTGATGATGTAGTTGAGCAAGATAATTTGCTGACGTACTCAGGCTTACGTACTGACACAAACGAACTAGCACATATTGTAGAAGTAGCACTTGATCCACAAGTAAAGCTTAATCAACCAGAAAAACGCTTACTGCATGGCCAGTTTGATGACCCTAACTGGTTTGATACACGTTACCAATGCTGGCAAAAACAGAATGAATTCGCGAATTCTGGGGTGGTAGGGCTAGTAGGCGCAAGAGTTGACTTAATACCCCATCAAATTCATATAGCGAACCAAGTAGGTAATAGATTTGCACCGCGCATATTATTAGCTGATGAAGTAGGTTTAGGGAAAACCATCGAAGCTGCGCTGATTATCCACATGCAAATTATTACAGGACGTGCCCAGCGCGTGCTTATTGTGGTGCCTGATTCGCTGGTACACCAATGGCTAGTGGAAATGCTAAGACGCATAAATCTCGCTTTTTCTGTATTTGACGATGAACGTTTAGAAGCAGTGAAAGAAAGCGGCGAAAACCCTTTTGAACAAGAACAATTAGTGTTGTGTAGCCAAAACTTCATAAGCCAAAATAAGGTGCTTGAGCAAGCTTGCGCCACGCCATGGGATATTTTAGTGGTGGATGAAGCTCACCATTTGCATTGGTCAGAAGATGAAGTGTCAAGCTCATACGCAGCCATAGAGTTATTAAGCCAAATTGCTAAGTCAGTGCTTTTGCTAACTGCAACGCCTGACCAACTTGGTCATCAAAGTCACTTTGCCCGCTTGCGTTTACTCGACCCGGCTCGCTTTTACGACTACAACGAATTTTTAGAACAAGAGAAACATTACAGCGAATTAGCACAGGCTGTTACTCCGCTTATTGAAAATAAAACCCCTAGCTCTGTTGAACTTGAGATTTTAAAACAAACCTTACCCAGCGTAGATTTTGATAGCCTTGATTTGAGCAGTGAATATGAACGCAGTCATTTAGTGACCCGTTTAATTGACCAGCATGGTACAGGGCGCTTATTGTTTAGAAATCGTCGCGCCGCAATCACGGGCTTTCCCGAACGCATCACCCACCCTATTCCCTTAAGACTACCTAAAGAATACGCCTTAAGTTTGTTAGAGCAAGATGACGTGAGCCATGCCTTACATCCTGAACGCACTTTAATGCTAGATGAAAGCTGGCCCAGCTATGACCCACGTGTTAGTCATTTGCTTGAATGGCTAGAAGCCAACAAAGACGAGAAAGTATTAGTGATTTGCGCGTTTGCTAGTACCGCTTTGCAAATAGCATCATACATGCGCAGTAAAACCAGTATACGCCACACGGTATTTCACGAAGGCATGAGTATTATAGAACGCGACAAAGCCGCGCACTTCTTTGCTGAAAACGAGAAAGGCGCACAAGTAATGCTGTGTAGTGAAATTGGTAGTGAGGGCAGGAACTTTCAGTTTTCACGCCATTTGGTCTTGTTTGATTTGCCCCTTAACCCCGATTTATTAGAGCAGCGCATTGGACGTTTAGATCGTATTGGTCAAAAACACGACATCAACATACATGTGCCTTATTTTGAAGAAACCGCACAAGAAGTACTATTTAATTGGTACAAAGATGGATTAAGCGCATTTGACGCTACCTGTCCAGTAGGTTCTGATGTATTTAAGCGCTTACAGGGTGATTTAATGCACGCGCTTGCTACACCTAATGACAAAGAAAACTGGCAAGACGTAGTATTCCAAGCGTCTGAAGTTACTACCAAGCTTAAAGCGCGTATTGAAGAAGGCCGTGATAAATTATTGGAAATTAATGCCAGCGGTAACGATGAAAACGAAAATGTACTAGAGCAAATTGTACACGCTGAAAACCCGATAGCCATGATGCAGTTTATGTCGCGCTTATTTGATGCCATCGGTATTAATCAGGAAGAGAAAGATGCTCATAGTTTCATTCTTAAGCAATCTGAAAATGCCTTGTTTCCTATTAATGCTATTTCTGACGACGGCATTGAAGTAACCTACAAACGTGAAGTCGCTACACAACTTGAACACCTAACCTTTTTAACACCTGATAACAGCATTGTGACCCAATGTATTGACTCAGTTTTAACCGATGTTATTGGCAAAAGCAGTATGTGCTTTGTTAACCAAGCCGGTGCGCCTGTTGGCGCTTATTGGGTTGAAATAATTGCAGTATTAAACCAAGTGGCGCCGCCATCATTGCAGTTGTTTAGATACTTACCTGCTACACCTGTGCGTGTATGCCTAGACGCCAAGTTAAACGTGGTAGAACATGGTTTCTCGCCCATTTTCAAAGTAAAAACAAAAATGGCAAGCCAGTTAACGAGTGCCCTTGCACAACCTATAAGTGCAACGATAGAAGAAGCGCTTAAGGTTGCCAAGAAAGACCTAGAAAACGTTAAAAATGCTTCGCTTATTAATATGCAATACGAGCTAGATGAAGAAATTGAGCGCTTAACAGAACTGCGTGAACACAATCCATCTATTCGACAAGAAGAAATTGATTATTTGCATGCGCAGCGCGAACAATTGACCCAAGTGATTGAACAAGCTGAACCAATACTCGACAGTGTGCGTGTTGTTGTTAATAATCCTAAGTAGATACTAAATGGCTTTATTGCACTATGCACCGCCGCAATTTCCGGCCTTTGAGATTCTTTATCAAGATGACGACTTACTGGTACTTAATAAGCCTAGTGGCTTATTAAGTGTGCCAGGTAAAGCGCTTGAGCATAAAGATAGCCTACAAGTTAGAGTGCAGCGCGTTTGGCCCACAGCTACAATTGTACACAGGCTTGATATGGCAACCTCTGGCTTAATGATAATGGCCTTAAATAAACCTAGCCACCGGCATATTTCCAAGCAATTTGAAACACGCTTAGTAGATAAAACATACTACGCTAGGGTATTTGGACATTTGGAAGTACTCAGTGGGAAAGTAGAATTACCATTGATTTGCGATTGGCCCAATAGACCAAAGCAAATGGTAAGTTTTGAGCATGGTAAAGCGGCTTGTACTCATTATGAAGTTGTGAGCACTAGCCATAATACTTCTTTGGTCAAACTTACTCCCATCACTGGGCGCTCTCATCAGTTGCGAGTACATATGTTATCACTGGGCCACCCAATTTTAGGCGACAGGCTATATGCCCACGACCAAGCAAAAGCGCTGTCTGACAGATTATGCTTACATGCTAATAAAATTAGCTTTACCCACCCAAGCACTGGAGAACCATTAAACTTCACCTCTGCCTTTTCCTTTTAACTAATTATATGCCTGACAATTAGTTAGCTATTGCCCCCAAGTTTATGCTGAATTGGCCGATATCAGTGTATTATCTTTAAACGTCTATATATCTTGTAGCCACTAATTTTAGTGCATTCTAGCTTAGATATTTATTGCAGGTGTTATTGGTGAGTCACAACTTTATCCGCCTCTTATACATGAGTATGCTTATTTGCTCGCTACTAAGCGCTAGCTTAAGGCCTGCCTACGCGAGTGATTTCACCTATTTTTTACCCAGTTCCGATGTAAAAGAATTGGCGCTTAGTGTGAACGAACAAACGGTTCCGGTTGCCTTGCTAAGTTTTCCATCTGAGCAAGCCTTGAGTAAAGGTGTTGTGGTAGTAGTAACCGATGCACAGGCAAGCGGCGACGCTCAAAATAGTTTGTATCATGTGGCTAAATCATTACCTAAATGGGGCTGGAATACAGTTTTCGTAAACCCTAGCACTGCATATTTAGGCGCTCAACAAAACAAGCTAGATGATAGCGAAAATAGCAATGAAGCAGATGCAGAGTCTGATCAACAAGAAACACTTGATGATGAAACAGCCGAGCCTGAAGCACAAAGTGCGACAGATGAACTAAATGAGTCAAGCGACGATGTTTCGGATGTTCCCACAGTGCCGCAAGAAGCGGTGCAAACAGGGCTAAAATCTATTGAAATGCAGGCACCGCAACTTACATACACATTTGATGAACACCAAGCGTTTATTCGTGTTTTACTCGAGGAAGTAAATGCGCAATACATGCAAAGCCCCGGCTATAAAATATTGCTCATGCAAGGCAAGAGTGCAGCCAGTAGTTTACGATTATTACAAAGCACTGATACCCAAGGTCCTATTTTAGATATTGAAGTAAATGCTTTAGTGATAAGTAACGTTTATTGGCCTGAACCCGAACTTAACAGTACGCTTAGCCTTAGCCTAGCAAAAGTGCAGTTACCAGTATTAGATCTTAGATCCCTCTCTGACAATTACTGGGCCAAAGAAACCTTTGAAAACAGGTTAATTCAATCAAGAGTCGCCCTAAAGCCCTTTTATCGACAAAGAGAGATTTTAGGCGTACAAATGAGCCGTAATCAAAGTGAGTATTTTACGAAAGAGGTGGTGGGGTGGATGCGTTATTTAGGCTGGTAAATCTAGTGCCGACTTAATACAGTTTCTACCGCTTGTTTTCGCTAAGTACAAGGCTTGATCTGCCGCTTCTATCCATAAATTAGGTCGAAGGTAATCAGCGCTAATTTCCGCAAGCCCTACACTGCAGGTATATTTCAGTTCGTTGCTTTCATACTCAATCACACTTTGCTCAACATATGTTCGAATACGCTCAGCCACGGTATACGCGCTCGCTAGCTTCGTATCTGGCAGTAAAATTACAAATTCCTCGCCACCATAGCGCCCCGCCACATCAGTTTCACGAGTAGCCTTTGCAATCACTGTGGCTAAATGCCGTATGACTTCGTCTCCCGTTTGATGCCCATAGTTGTCATTCACCGATTTGAAATGATCAATATCAAGCATGAGTAAACTGTGGGTTGATTGATTACGTTTACTTAATTTAAATTCTCGGTCAAATCTTTCCTGCCAATAGCGCCTATTGTATAAACCAGTTAAGCCATCTACCCTGCTAATCGTTTTTAAGCGCTGATTAAGGTTTTCTATACGCATTTTAGCAAGCGCTTGGTCAGTAACGTCGTAAATCATTAAACACAATTTACTGACCTTTCCATGCTCGTCTAACATAGGGGTGATAGTCACGTTCTGATACATAAAATCTGAATCTGAGGTAACAGGCCTACTCGCTTCAAATTTAAATAAATAAGGATGTTGTTCCCATATGATGAAAACAGGTGCTGCTAAAGCAAAAACAGGTTCGCACTTGCGTTTCAACCATGTGCTTTGAAGCTCTCTAAAATGCACAAATAGCAAAGTACCCACAATATCATTGCTAGCAATTTGGCTATGATTTTCCATGAACTGATTCCACACTTCCACGCGAAAATCTCTATCAAGGATAACAACACCTATTTCTAATGAGGCTAATACAGCATTTAACCTTGAAGCAGAGTCTTGGCTATGCAATGCGCTCTCCTTGCTTTGTTAATATTGAGAAGGCAGCATCCATACTTGAAACAGGTAAAAGCAGAAGTAATTCAAAATTCACATCAGCCTTTGATACCGAGTATGCAATTTCCACCATTACTACTTCATCCCAGCGCCCGGTATTTTTGCTTACCATGTCTTCTAGGCCGCAGTGCATACCCAGTATTATTGGAGTGGTGTGTGTAAGCTCTAAGTTTAACTGTTTGGCTATACCGCTTAAGCAAGCGCCCACAATAATGTTAGAGATATCCATTAGTACCTCAAGATCAGAGGTATCTCCGTTCTTCTCATATCCTAGCAAGCCTTGTAAACTTTTCACTTGCGTATCGTTGTACAAAATAATCGCTTCGCCTCGCACACCTAGGCTTACAAAGCCCTTTGATACTGCGGATACATTTGAGTTTTTGTCTACTTCGGCAATGGCCATTGAAAGTTCATTGCTGTTAATAATATCAATATTAGGCACGGGTAAATCAATAAATGTACCTAAAATAGTGGCTAAATTTTTACCCGCTCGCCCCATAGCAATATTGCACATTTCACGAAACACATCGAGCTTGTCAATTCGGCTAGACCCTGTTTGCATTTGAGTTTGGCGATTAGAGCTTGAAGCATCACCCTCAAAAATACCGTATTTCGTTAAAATGGACGTGAGTTTAGCGTTATCTACTGGCTTTTCAATAAAATCGATTGCGCCTAAACCAAGCACGCGTTTTCTAGCTTCAGCTTGTACGTCACCTGATACCACAATTACCATTGTTTGAAGATCATATTCACGGATAAGTTCTAGGGTCTCGTATCCGTCCATAATTGGCATGTTTAGGTCTAGAAATAAGACATGGCCTAAACCCTTTTCGATTTTATCAATGGCTTGTTGCCCATTGCTAGCATAGGTAATATCTACATCCCAATCGTCAGGCAAAGAACGCGCCATAGACTTTTGAGCAAAGGTAGAATCATCACAAATTACAATAGGTAAAGACATTGAGTTCCTCGTTCTATCATTTATACAGCGAAGGGATAAGCAATCGCATCATGATGTTCATAAGCACTAATTGAAAAGTCGTCAGTGCTTACCCATGTTTCTATATCTTCAAGCGTTTTAATTTCAGGATTAATGTGAAGTTGTGGCATAGGGAATGGCTCTCTTTTTAACTGCACATTTTTCATTAATTCAAACTGATTCTCATATATATGCGCATTGACGATTTTATGGAATACCTTACCCGCTTTCAAGCCCGTAATTTGAGCCATTAGTGCTAGTAAAACGAAGCATTGCGGCATATTAAAGGTTAAACCTAGGGGCACGTCGCAGCTACGCATATAACTCGTTAAATAAAGCGTGCCATCGAGTATTGAAAAGGTATGCGTGTGCATGCACGGGCGCAAGCAGCCTAAACTAAATTCCCCAGGGTTGTAAAATGTTAAAATCTCACCCCTGTCATCAATACCTTTGCTTAGATTTTTTACAATCTTCGCTAGTTGATCAAGCTTTGTTCCATCTGGTTTTTGCCACTGCCTACCTTGGACTCCATACACTCGGCCCATATCATCAAGGCCTTTTCGTGCAGGGTTGGAAAGCCATGCTTGGTTTTCGTTAGCATTTGCATCCCACGTTTTACAGCCAATAGCTCTAAATTGCTCGGCACTGTCGTAGCCACGCAAATATCCCAAAAGTTCTGCAATAGCAGATTTAAAATAACATTTGCGCGTTGTGACTAATGGAAATTGATTATTCGCAACATCATATTCTAAATCTGCATTAATTACGGTTAAACAACCCACATTAGTGCGTTCATTTGCAATCCATTTGCCTTGTTCAACAATGCGCTTACACAGGTTTTCATATTGATTTATCATATTTTATCCCTTTGCCTGTTTAGGGCCGCGGGTACCGTCCGGTGTGCTACTCGCAACAACAGGCCGATATTTATAAGCAAACACGATTAAGCCAGCGCCAGCAAGCATCATGGGAATACAGAGCAGCTGCCCTTGGCTTAAACCTATATCATATAAACCAAGATGCGCATCAGGCTCTCTGAAGTATTCAACAATAAAACGAAATACGCCATACCCAAGTAAAAACAAACCGCCTACCGAACCCGTTGGCCTAGGCTTGGCTGAAAACAACCATAAAATAATAAACAGTACAGCCCCTTCTAAGAAAAACTCATAGAGCTGAGAGGGATGGCGTGCTTCTGGCCCTGCATCCGGAAATACAAACGCCCACGATACGTCTGATTCTCGGCCCCACAACTCACCATTTATGAAATTTCCTATGCGACCAGCGCCTAAGCCAATAGGAACTAATGGCGAAATAAAATCACCTACTGCCAAGAACGACCATTTCTGTATTTTAGCATACGCCCAAGCCGCAAATATAACGCCTAAGCAACCACCGTGGAATGACATTCCACCTTCCCAAATCTTAAACAAGTATAATGGGTTCTCAAGAAAAGAAGAAAAGCTATAAAATAATACATAACCAAAGCGCCCACCTAAAATAACCCCTAGAAAACAATAAAACAGCAGATCGCTAAGCTGCTCTGATGTCCAAGGGGTGCGAGGTAAACGCCGTGAAGCCAACCAATATGCGGCAACAAACCCAACTAAATACATTAAGCCGTACCAACGAAGAGCAATGGGGCCTATGCCGAAAAAGGGACCGATTTCGAAAATAATGGGGTCAATACTGGGAAGCGTGAGTGCAGCAATTTCTAGCATTTTTTATTCTAATCCTATGATCATTCGAATACTCACTATTACTAGGAATATCGCAAAAATTCGTTTGAGTTTTTTTGTATCTAATTTGGCACTTAGTTTAGCACCTATTCGTGCGCTTATCATAGAGGTTATAACAATCCCTATAGTGGCTGGCAAGTAAATGTAACCCAATGAATACTCGGGTAAATAACTCGCATTCCAACCATTAACAATAAAACTTGCTGAGCCAACAATGGCAATTATTACACCACATAATGCGGCGCTGCCAATTGCTTTTTTTATATGTACTTGAAACCACACCAAGGCAGGGACAATAAGTGCACCGCCGCCAATCCCCATAAGTGCAGATATGCAACCGGTGCTCAGTCCAATAAGCGCTAAGCTAGGGTATGCTAGATTTGTCTTTGATACACGTGTACTGCCCAGTAGCATTTGCAAGGCGAGCAAAATAACTAAGGCGGCGAATATACGTTGCAATGTAATACCTGATATTTGAGTAGCAAAATAGGCACCAAAACTTGCACCAAGAATGATTCCTACAGCACAAAACATTACTATTTTAGTGTCAACATTCCCTAAAGTATGATGTGTACGAGCAGATGATAAGCCGGTGAATATGACCGTAGATAATGACGTCGCAATGGCAATGGGCATTCCATCTTCAATACCTATACCTAAAAAGTACTGCAGCATGAAAATAAGCACCGGCACAATAATTACGCCGCCTCCAATACCCAATAGGCCAGCCAACATGCCAACTACAGCACCGAGTACCAAGCAGCATAAAAATAAAATTGAAATTGGCTCCAATTATCCACCAGCCCGAACTAGTCCGCCTAAATGCTGGCTTTCAAGATATTGATTTAAAATTGCTTTTACCTGTTCAGGGCTTGCTTGATTCAAAATGGCTGGAAGAAGTTCTTTTGCATCTTGTACACTCACGTTGCGAATAACCCAGTTTATTTTACGCAAACTATGCGCGTTCATACTAAGCTTTCGATATCCCATTGCAAGAAGTACAAGCGCACCTGCTGGTTCGCCCGCTAATTCGCCGCAAACAGTTACCGGGATATTAAATTCACTGGCACAATCAACTATTTGCTGCAAAGCATTAAGTACAGAGGGGTGATAACTTGAGTACAACGTTGACACCCTAGGGTTATTTCTGTCTACAGCCAATAAGTACTGAGTAAGGTCATTGGTTCCCACCGAAAAGAAATCAACATGCTGGGCCAGTTGTGGCAACTGAAATACTACAGCGGGCACTTCAAGCATAATGCCAATAGCAGGTTTAACCAAGGTTTCGCCCTGCTTTTCAGCGTCTTCTGAAACTTCTAAGAATGCTTGGTTTATCAAGCGTTTTGACTCTACGACCTCACTAATATTCGAAATCATCGGCAGCAGAATATGTAAGTTTGATAAACCAATACTCGCGCGTAACATCGCTCGTATTTGCACTAAAAAAATATCAGGATGATCAAGGGTTAATCGTATGCCGCGCCAACCTAAAAATGGATTCTCTTCAATAATTGGAAAATAGGATAATGGTTTGTCACCGCCTACATCCAGCGTACGCATTGTAATTTCTTTACTGGGATGGGCACTTAATAAGCTGTGGTATAAGTCGCGTTGTTCTTGTTCAGACGGAAAACGCTCTCGCATCATAAATGGGATTTCTGTGCGATACAGACCCACACCATCCCCTTGAAGAAATTGATCCATTTCAAGATTTGCCGATAAGCCAGTATTCACCAACAATGACACGGGAATGCCATCTACACTAACACTAGGGTTGTTGGCTTCTAAGGCTATTTTGGCTTGCAGTGCTTCTTCTTGCGTTATTAATGCTGTGTAATCTTGGCGAGCTTGGTCAGTTAAATTTAATGTGACTTCACCCGAATATCCATCAATAAACAACTCTTTTTGGTTGAGTAAGTTAATAGATACTTTGTGCAAACCCATTACCGCTGGCACGCCTAAAGCTCTCGCTAAAATGGCAGCATGGCTATTATTAGAGCCTTTAATTGAAATGATACCGGCAAGCTTTTCACGCGGAAACTCAGCCAACATGGGAGCGCTTACTTCATTCGCAATCAATATATATTGAATATCATCTGTAGAAGAAAAATCTAGCTGATTATCGCCCAATATATTCGTTAAAATTCGGTTCGATAAGTCAATAATATCAACCGCACGCTCTCGCATGTAAGGGTCATCCATCCTTTCAAAGCGATGCGCGTAATCTTCAACAATAAATTTTAGCGATGAGGCGGCGTCCCAGCCCTCATGAATTTTAGCTTCAACTTCGCGTCCTAAACTATTGGCATCGAGCAATTGATGATACAGCTGAAAAATAGCGCTCACGTCTTCGGGAATATTGTCTTTTATACGCCCTGATAACTCGCCTACCTGCACACGCGTTTGCTCTACCGCTTTTCGGTATAAGTCAACTTGAGCTTTATGTTCGGAACTTTTTTTGGCCACCCAATGTTTGAGTTCGTGTTTAGAGTTATACGCTATCCCTTGGCCTATCGCTAAGCCAGAAGAGCCAGGAATACCGTTTACTGTACGAAGATCTAAACCTAAGTTACCATTATCTAAATCAAGCGTTCCTAGCATTTCTGCATTTACTATTTCCAATGCAACTTGTGCAGCTAGCGTCACTAAAAACGCTTCATCATCTTCACTAAAACGGCGAATTTCTTGTTGCTGCATAGAAATAACACCCAACACTTTGCGCTGATGAATGATTGGCGTGCCAATAAAGGCATGGTAATTATCTTCTTTAACTTCAGGATAGTGTTTAAAACGGGGATGGGCTGGGGCGTTTTCAATATTAATAGGTTCTTCGCGGTCACCAATTAGGCCTATTAAGCCCTCGTAGAATCCTATTTCGACCACCCCAACAGCTGATTTATCTAAACCATCGGTGGCCGCCAATAACATCTTTTGAGTCGCATAATTAGCCAAGTAAATTGAGCATGAATCCACGCCCATGGTATCTTTTACCATGGTGGCAAGCCGCGCTAGCGCAGAAGGAAAATCAGGTATTTTACTGAATTCCTGAACAATTTTTTTAAGGCTTGTTAGCATTTAGTCAATCCTAAATATACGGTCAAATACTTTGCTAAATATACAGGATAAACCAAGCTTAAAAAACCTCAACTAAAATGGGCTTACTTTGTCCTTGGCTTGCGCTTTTTATTTCGTCTTGGTTGTGAGCCCGATACGCGGTTGGCAGGCATTGCTGCTTGAACAAATTCTTTCATAGCACGGCGATACACGTCACGTTTAAACGAAACAACATTGCGTATAGGATACCAGTAGCTTACCCAGCGCCAGTCGTCAAACTCAGGATGACCGGTACATTGCAAGTCTATGTCTTTTTCATTACAGCTAAGTGACAGTAAAAACCATTTCTGTTTTTGACCAATACAAACAGGATCAGCTCCTTTTCGGACTAATCTTTTAGGCAATTTGTATCTAAGCCAATTGCGTGAAACAGCTACAATTTTTACATCTTGTGGTTTCAAGCCAACTTCTTCGTTGAGCTCTCTAAACATAGCCTCTTCGGCTGTTTCGCCTTGGTCAATCCCGCCTTGTGGGAATTGCCATGAATGTTGGCCGTATCTTCTAGCCCAGAATACTTGTCCTGATTTATTGCATATAATTATGCCAACATTCGCGCGATAGCCTTCGGCATCAATCATCAGTATTAATCACTCTGATTACCTGGCGCGGTTATTTTTTGATATACTTGCATTCTTTCATACTCTTAGGTTTATTCAAAGTGTTTGTTGCAGTTTTGTGAAAATACAATCTCCACCAATTAATCAACAGGAACTTATGGATCGCGCTCATACCTTGGCCGGTCTCTCGTTTGCTGATGTTGCAAAAGAGCTTGGCGTGCGCGTCCCAGCTAATTTTAAGCGCCATAAAGGCTGGACTGGGCAACTTATTGAAACGTATTTAGGTGCAACGGCGGGAAGTAAGCCACAACAAGACTTCGTACATTTGGGGATTGAACTTAAAACACTCCCGCTTTCACATCAGCATCTTCCTCTTGAAACAACCTATGTTTGTTATGCACCACTTACCAATATCACGGGTCTTAACTGGCAAAACTGTAATGTGCGCAATAAACTGCAAAAGGTGCTTTGGGTGCCCATAGAAGGCGAACGTGATATTCCGCCTGCGCAAAGAATTATTGGCACACCTTTTTTATGGACGCCCACACCAGAAGAAGATATGGCCCTTAAACAAGATTGGGAAGAACTAATGGATTTAATTGCCCTTGGCAAAATTGAATCTGTGACCGCGCGCATTGGCGAGGTAATGCAGCTTCGCCCGAAAGCCGCAAATGGCAAAGCTTTAACCAGCGCCATAGGATTAAACGGAGAAATTATTCAAACGCGCCCACGCGGGTTTTACTTGCGTAAAGAGTTTACGCGCCAACTATTGGCATCGGCTTTTCGTTAAGCCCCTCACACCAAGCAATTGCTTGCAAATTGACCAAGATCAAAGCGCCAAACTACGCCCTAGTTTACAGTTGAATCATCGTAAATAGAATCTAACTATAGGTGTGAGCATGGCTTTGCAAATAACAGAAGAATGTATTAATTGTGATTTATGTCCCGTTGAGTGTCCTAACGAAGCAATTTCAATGGGTGCTGAAATTTACGAAATAAATGCAGATTTGTGTACTGAATGTATTGGGCACTATGACCAACCTAGCTGTGTTGAAATATGTCCTGTTGAATGCATAGAGCTCAACCCAAACAAAAAAGAAACATTAGATCAGCTAGCCGCCAAGTATACGCAATTACATAGCTAACACATCTGTTTTAAATACTCGCGTACCTACACGATGCTTTTACTTTTTCTCAGTGTTTTGTTCAATAAAAGCATCGTTATCTTGCGACGGGTCATGTGAGTGCGCCTCACTCAAGGTACTCTTCACTTCTTTGTTTGCATCACATTTTGTTTGTTGTTGCGCAATTCCTATGCGCTCAATAGTCATGGTTATGCTATAGGTAAAAACAGCCCCCATTAATACCACTATCCACGATAGATACACCCAAACGAACAAAATAGGGATGACCGACAGCGCACCATAAATAACTTCATATGAGGGAAAGCTTGCAATATAAAGGGCAAACCCTTTTTTAGTGAGTTCAAACAATATGGCAGCAAATAAGGCGCCTAAAAAGGCATATTTCGCTTTAACAGGCCTATTTGGAACTATCATGTACAAAATGAGGAACGCGCCAATAGCGGCTCCCCATGGCACTAATTTCAGTGCTGCGGTACCTAAGCCCGGCGTATAATCATCAGCGAAAGTGGCTAAGCCACTTAAATATGAGCTTACTGCGATACTTAGGCCTATAAGCAAGGGGCCTAATGTTATTACCATCCAGTAAATAGCGAAGGTATAAATAAGGGGCCGCTCCATTTGTGTTTTCCACAAATGATTGAACGTTTTATCTATATTTGAAATGAGCAAAAGTGCAACTATGAGCAGCGTAAAAATGCTTGCCGCCCCCATACCTGATGCATTCCCCACAAATTCGGTAATGTACTGCTCTACTACATCGCCGGCATGAGGTACAAAGTTTCTAAAAATAAAAGCTTCGAATTCGCCGCGCACTTCCCCAAACGCAGGAAACGCCGACATAATCATAAAGAACACCATAATAACAGGTACCAACGACAACAAGCTCACATAAGCTAAATGCCCAGCTGTAACGGTAATGCGCTCGCCGCGTAAGTCATGGAAGAAGTTAACAGCAATGCTTTTCATAAGCGGAATTTGCTCTACGGCATATTGTTTTACTTTATCTGTGCGCCGCATCTGAGTCTTCATGATTGTCATGCTCTTTTAGTCATTTACACTGTTTTATACACTTTTATAAGTGCTTAAGCTAAAAGTTTAGCAAACAAGCACTGCATTAGAAACACAGTACTTCTTAAATACGCTTTGTTATGAACGACGCAAACCGAGCATGTGGCAAATTGCAAAACTTAATTCGCTTCTGTTCAAGGTGTAAAAATGAAAATGCTTCACCCCTTCTTTAGCAAGTACTTTTACCATATCCATGGCAATGTTAGCGCCTAGTAGATTGCGCGTTGCTTGGTCATCTTGTTCTAGTCCGTCGTACATTTTATGCAGCCAACCGGGCACATGAACATTTGTCATACCCGCGAAGCGAACCAATGTTTGATAATTTGTAACAGGCAAAATACCCGGCACTATATCTGCATCTATACCCGCCGCGGCTGCTCGGTCTCGAAAACGTAAAAACACACTGGTATCAAAGAAAAACTGAGTAATCGCTTCGTTTGCCCCTGCTTCTACTTTGCGTTTAAGATTAAGCAAGTCAAATTGGTCATTAGGTGCGTCGGGATGTTTCTCCGGATATGCCGCTACGGAAATATCAAAATCGGCAACATCTTTTAAAATTCCAACCAAATCAGATGCGTATAAATCAGGTTTATCCATCCCTTCAGGTAAATCACCACGTAGCGCTACAATACGTTTAATACCCGAATCCCAATAGTCTTTTGCAATGGCTCTTAATTCAGCTTCATTGGCATCTACGCAGGTTAAATGCGGTGCAGTTGGTACGCCTGTTTCACCCTGTATACGTTTAACCACTGAATGTGTGCGATCACGCTCGCCACTGTTTGCACCATATGTAACTGACATATATTTGGGTTTCAAAGGCGCTAAGCGTTCAACTGATTTCCATAAGGTTTCTTCCATAGTAGGCGTTTGCGGTGGAAAAAATTCGAACGAAACATCTATGTCTCGTAACTCACTTAACGACTGATTAAGGGCGTCGATACCCTGTGCATAAGAAACCATATTTAACCTGACTGGACGTTTAGACGTCTAAATTACGTAAATATGCTATAGACGTCAAGCAATTTAGACGTCTAGATTGATCTTTTCGCTATAACAGTTAGAATTTTAAATAACGACATAACTAAAATGAAAATAATAATGGCAAAATGGAACGGCAACTACATACACCCTTACGCGGAACACGGAAAGAAAAGCGAGCAAGTTAAAAAAGTAACGGTCTCAATTCCTATAAATGTTTTAAAGGTTCTGACTGACGAAAGAACTCGTCGGCAAGTTAATAATTTACGGCACGCAACCAACTCTGAATTGTTATGCGAAGCGTTTTTGCATGCATTTACCGGGCAACCATTACCGAACGATGCTGATTTAACGAAAGATAACGAATTTAGAATCCCGCAAGAAGCTCGCGATATTATGGAGAGTATGGGAATTGATGTTGCTAAGATTGAAGCTGAAGACTAAACACGTAACCAGCGTTGGCAGAAAACCAACGCTGGTGTTTATTGCTTAAATATTATTGTGCTTGAAGTGTTTCAATAAATTCATCAGATTGCGTAATGGCAGTATTCATTTCTTGCAAAAGATTATTAACGTCTTTCTTAATAGTTGAAAACTCACCTTGTAGCGCACCAATAGCATTCGCATTTAAGTTGTGTTTTAAGTATAAAACGTTGTCTTGAAGCGCTAGCAAAACAGGCTCCATACTACTTTCAACTTTTCTCATTGATTTTAACAAACCTGAATATTTACGCTGAGTATCAGATAACTTGCGTTGGCTATCACGTTTGAGATTTTGGTTGGTAATTAACTCAAGTTCTGCTTCCCACTCACGAAACAAAGACTCAGCAACACTTTGTACTTTATCAATGCGCGTACTGACATCTTCTGCGCTGCTTTTACTTGCTTCAAATTGGTCGTTTAAGTTTTCATAAACGTCTTCTAGTTCACCGCCATCAAAAGATATAAGTGCACTAAACTCTTCTAAAGCGCTGGCAAATTGTTCTTGTGCATCTTGCTGCGTTTCTTGTGCAGCTTCCACTCTATCCACTAAAATTTCACGTTTTTCAACGCCCACCTTTTCCCACAAGTCAAAGTAAGTGTCTTGAATTGCGGCGGTACAGGCAGTTAATGTAGTCACTATAGCCAATAATATAAATATACGCTTATTCATAGCGGCGTCTCCTTTCGAATTTAGCGGCATCAATAATACTCCATATGTGTGCTATCGCGCCAATAATGGCAGGGAAAACAAGGAAGAACAATGAGTAACCACCATAGGTAAAAATAAAAAACAATATCGCGGCTAATATTCTGCCTTGCACTAGCTGCCCTAATCCCGCAATAAAAATATTGCATAAAGCCGCTATAACATTACCGCCTGAGCCCTGACCCGCCATTTAATTTCCTTTTTTGTTGTTTTTAATGCGTCAAGTATATACATGACATAAAAATAGTGTAGCGTAGTATTTGATAAAATTCAGCAAAGGTTTTAAACAAAAAGTTGCAGTAGTAAATGGACTAAACTATGTGAAGCAAGTTTTTGAGTTGTAATTGCTTACATCAAACCACAAGGTAACCGTGATTTGGACAGCTTTAAAAGAATTAAATCATATAAAATTGCGACAACAGATTCGCAAGTACTTCACGTTGAAGAATCAGGAATGCCTGACGGTATACCCGCGTTATTTCTTCATGGCGGTCCCGGCGCTGGGATAGGCCACAACTACCATTGGCCATTTAATGGCTTAAATTACAGACTCATTGCATTTGACCAACGAGGCTGCGGCAGGTCACAACCTTTTGGTTGTTTAGAAAACAACACCATAGGCAAACTTATTGATGATATTGAACATCTACGAAAGCATTTTGGCGTTGAAAAATGGTTATTATTTGGGGGTTCGTGGGGCACAACCTTAGCCTTGAGCTACGCAATAAAGCATCCCAACAGAGTGAGCGGCATGGTACTTCGAGGGGTATTTTTAGGCCGTGACCAAGATGCCGACTGGTTTATTTCTGCACAAGGTGGCGCGGCTCAGGTATTTTACGAAGAATACAAACGCTTTATAGGCAATTACAAGGGGCAAAACAGTAAAGAAGTGTGTGAAGCCTTTTATGCTGATCTTACCCATGCAGATAAGAGTGTTAGGCTAGAGGCCGCTGCTCGATGGTTTGACTGGGAAGGCAAGATATCTCGATTACTGGAAGGCCAAGAAAAAGCAAGTGATTTTGCCTCTACCCAACAAGTATACACCTTGGCACTTTTTGAGTGTCACTACATCCTCAACCATTGCTTTTTTGATAGTGATTTTATAATCAAAAATTGCGATGTATTACAGCATATTCCAGTTGAAATTGTGCATGGTCGTTACGATATGGTGTGTAAATGTGAAAGTGCGATGTTATTAAATAATAATTTACCGCTTTCCAATATGACCATTGTTGAAGACGCAGGCCACAGTATGACCGAGAACGGCATTGGTTTAGCGCTTGTTGGAGCACTTAGAAAAATGGAAACTCAACTCAATAATAAGTAGTAGGTAGCAAAATTGATTGGATTGATACAAAGAGTAACTCACGCTCACGTAAGTGTTGATGAACAAATAATAGGGCAAATAAACAAAGGCACAGTACTTTTACTCGGTGTTGAGAAACTTGATACCACTGAAAACATGAAACTATTAGCTAAAAAAGTCGCTAATTTTAGAATGTTCGAAGATGAAAACGGCAAAATGAACAAAAGCTTGCTAGATATTGAAGGTCAATTACTAGTGGTATCACAATTTACCTTAGTGGCCGACACGCACAAAGGCAACCGGCCTGGCTTTTCTAATGGAGCCTCTCCCGAACATGGCTTAGCCATGTATGAGTCATTCATCGCACATTTTGAAGCAGAATATCTCCCCTGCCAAAGCGGGCGCTTTGGTGCTAATATGCAGGTTGCTTTAGTCAACGATGGTCCCGCCACCTTTACAATTAAGGTATGAAACTAGGGATGCATCTAAAAAAAGGATGATATGTGTTCAGTGTTGCGACTCCACAAAGCGAAGAAGAGCTAAGTAGTTATTTTGAATGCCGATGGCGCTGGCTTAGAGAGCCATGGGGCTTTCCATTAGGCTCAGAAAAAGACGAATATGAAGGGGTGAGTGAGCATCGCGTAGTTAAAAACGCTCGAGGTGAAATTGTTGCTATTGGGCGAGTACACCTAAACACCTCAGAAGAAGCACAAATTCGCCATATAGCGGTTTCTGACAACTATCGCCGCAAAGGTGTTGGACACGTTATAATGTCGGCGCTAGAGCAAGTAGCGCGCGATTTGGGCGCTGAGCGCGCCGTAACCAATTCTAGAGAAACCTCTATTGAATTTTTTACTGCTTGTGGTTTTGAAATTCTGGACGACGCTCCTACCGAATTAGGTAAATTGAAGCGTAAGCAAATGGTGAAAAATTTAGTCGACAACAGTATTTTGATGCTGCACCCGAAGTGGTGTAAAGAACTTCAAAATACTTGGCACGAACAAATCCCTATTTCAGAACACATGGGAATTAAACTGTATCGTTATACAGAAAGCACCATTGAAACTCGTGCATCACTTAATAAAAACATTAACATGCACGGCACTATGTTTGCTGGCAGTATTTATTCATTGGCAACACTCACAGGCTGGGGCATGATTTTCTTGCAGCTTAAACAAAAGGGCTTAAAAGGTGAGATAGTGCTTGGCGACGCTAATATACACTATAATAAACCCGTTACTATGCGCCCTAGAGGGGTATGTAATATTGAAAGTGTTAGCGCGAAGTTTGAATTACTACAAAAAAATAAGAAGTGTCCTATTTCACTGACCGTGGATATTTTTGACGAAAACAATCCTGTTGCATCTTTTACGGGCCAATACTGGGTAATTCCCGCAGCTGAATAATAAGCTACAATATTCTCACCCAATAAAAAAGCTCTGTTAAACTTTCGTTTATCAGAGCTTTATTCTTTTAGCTAAGTGGCATTTAGGCGTTAATTTACGCAGCCATTGCAGCTTGAAGTTTTTTCATAGCGTTCTTTTCAATTTGTCTTACACGCTCAGCTGATACTTCGTATTCATCAGCTAAGTCTTGCAGTGTCAATTTGTCATCCGCTAACCAGCGAGTTTCAATAATATGCTGGCTGCGTTGATCAAGTGTACGAATGGCTGCATGTAAGCGGCGAGTCGCAGTCGCATCATGGTCAGAATTAATTACCGACATCTCAACGTCAGTTGATTTATCTTCTAAGTATTGTGCCGGGCTAAAGGTACTAGACTCATCATCATCAGCGCCCAAATCAAATGCAGTGTCTTGGCTTGCCATCCGCGATTCCATTTGTAGCACTTCTTTAGTACTTACGTTCAACTCTTCAGCTACTTTTTGCACTTCTTCATGAGTAAACCAACCTAAACGCTTTTTCGCTTTGCGTAGGTTAAAAAATAATTTTCGCTGCGCTTTAGTGGTCGCCACTTTTACTATGCGCCAGTTTTTCAGCACAAACTCGTGAATTTCAGCTTTTATCCAATGTACTGCAAAAGACACTAGGCGTACACCCACGTTAGGGTCAAAACGCTTAACGGCTTTCATTAAGCCAATGTTGCCTTCTTGAATAAGATCCGCTTGCGGTAAGCCGTAACCAGCATAAGATTTCGCAATATGCACAACAAAACGCAAGTGCGACATCACCAATGCGCGCGCAGCTTCTAGATCTTCGTTCTCAAACAAACGCGTTGCCAATGATTTTTCTTGCTCGGCGGTTAACATCTCAATGCTAGATACAGCTTGCATATAACTTTCTATGCTACCGCCTTGAGAAACCGCTAATGCTAAAGATGAAATATCTTGTTTCATTGTTACCTCGTATTACGCAGACTTTAAATCAGTCGAAAAAATTAATAAGAGCTGTGTGTTTGCTGCACTGCTTTGCTTGTATCGGCATTGAAACGGCCATAATAAATGACTTTTACCGAAAAGCGCTATGTGCAAAGTGAAAATTTGCGTACAAACTATTGCACGGCCTTATTCTTATTCACAACTATGACACTAGAAAAGACCGTAAGTTCTGCGCGAATCTTTCAAAATTTGTATCAGCCTAAGAATATAAGGCCAAACGAATAAAACTCAAGTGAATTATACAATAAATTATAATTAATTTAAGCGTAGTTAGATCAATCTTTATTTAATATTTCGGCACTTTGACCGTTAACTATTAAGAATAAATAAGTAAATCCATTTTTTGTAGGCTGGGATTCGCCAATTACCACCGTCTATATGCTTATTTTGATTTCTTTCAGGGTTTATAAATAAAGGGTTCCATTATCAATGTTTGCATATGTTGCAAGGCAAGCTATTTACAATCGAAAAAAACAAGTATTTGCCTATGAGCTGTTATTTCGCGATGGGGTAGAAAATTGCTTTCCAGACGTATTACCAGATGAAGCTACCAGCAATATGCTCGCTGATAGCCATCTCACTATAGGCCTTGAAAGTATCACATTTAACAAACCGGCATTTATTAATTTTCACGAAGATACCTTATTGTATCGATTTCCCGCAACCTTGAATCCATTAGATGTAGTAATAGAGATTGTGGAAACCGTTAATGTGAGTCCAGAACTCATATTAGCTTGCCAACATATTTCCGATTTGGGCTACAAAATAGCGCTAGATGATTACGACTTTTCACAAAAATGGGATGTATTGTTACCTTTTACGCACTTTATCAAGATTGAAGTCAATGATATTGACATAAGTGATGAAAACCGGCTTGAACAAATTAAGAAGCTAAAAGACGATGGTAAAATACTCATTGCTGAACGCGTTGAAACAATTGAAGAATTTGATCAGTTGTTACCGCTAGGCATAGATTATTTTCAGGGCTATTTTCTATCTAAACCAGAAATGGTGAAACATAGAAACATAGAAGTCTCCGTTTCCTCCGTCATTGAATTAGTTGGCATTAGTGTATCGGCTGATTTCAACTTAAACGATGTAAACAAAGTGTTTGAGACTGATCTTGGCCTGTCTTTTAAGCTTATGCGGTTTATTAATAGTCCAATGTTAAATAAACGCCATTCTATAGGTTCGTTAAGTCACGCTATTAAATACTTAGGCGAAGTGGAGTTAAAAAAATTCATAGCATTACTCGCAATTGCTAATTTAAAAGGGAATAAACCTCTAGAGTTAATAGTGAGCAGCCTTCGACGCGCGCAATTTTGTAAATTACTAGGCACCCAAATGGATGTAAAAGAAGACCCACCCAATGGCTTTATTATGGGTCTGTTTTCACTGGTTGATGCCTTATTAGATAAACCAATGCAAGACTTAATGTCTTCATTACCTTTTTCAGATGAATGCAAAGACGTGTTGTGCCAGCAACGCACTCATGGAAAATTAGCCTATCAATATCGCTTATGTGTTGCTTTTGAGCGCGCCGATTGGCAAGAGATAGATAAACTCGCTCAAACCACAAAGATAGATCTTCCAACATTATTTTCGCTTTATTATGAAGCCTCTCAGTGGGCACATGATATGAAAAATACATTTAAATAAGTTTTGATATGAACAATATTTACGCAAGAGAACCCGTTTTCAATTTAAAAAAACAATTGTTTGCTTATCAGTTTGTTTATCGCAATCAAACAAATGGTGCCTATCCTATAGATATGAGTACCTTAAGTGTAAATAACGAACCTATACATGGACTTAGCATTGATGAGCTATTGCAAGTGGGTAAAACCATTGTCAACTTAAACATTGATGAAATTGATATTTTTAGAGAGCATTTTTCTCCAGACGACGTTATTGTTGAAGTATCTGGCATTACAGCGCAGCCCTCTTTTAGAGAAACGTTCAAAATTGAAAGCTTGAAAAAAGCGGGCTTTGAAATCGTAATAAGCTTATATCATGCGCAACTGCCTGAGTTATTAACAATAGCCAATTACGTAAAGTGTGAAGTACTGCACACCACGCCCTCTGAAATTCGCGAATTAAAAGCTAAGCTTGTAAACAAAAATGCTAAAATCATTGCTACACAAGTACATAGCTACTTTCAATTTGAACAATGTCAGAGCCTTGGAATTGACTATGTACAAGGTTTTTTCTTTTTAGAGCCAGCCACAAACACTAATAAACCGGCTCCAACCAGTAAATTAGCCAATATGCAGTTAATGATGGAGATGGCCAAATCTGAATTGGATGTTAAAAATCTTCAGCACGTTTTTGAGACTGACCCGACCTTATCATTTATGTTGATGAAGTTTATCAATAACCCATTGGTGAATAAGTCATACAAAATTACATCAATTCGCCATGCGCTTAACTACTTAGGCGAGCTTATGGTACGACGTTTCGTTGCCATTGTGTCATTAGCCAGTTTAAATTCAGACAAACCAAATGAGTTACTTAACTTGTCTTTATCACGAGCTAAATTTTGTGAACTTGTTGACGCAGAATGTGAAGGCTCTGCAGACGCAATGTCTGCATTTTTGGTAGGCTTGTTTTCTTTGCTCGATGTTATTTTAGATAAACCTTTACGAGTATTAATTGAGGGCTTAGGCTTAGATGACAAAATTGAGCAAGCCTTGATTCATAAACAGGGGCATTTATACGGTGTGCTGGCGTGTGTTAGAGCCATTGAAACCGGAGATTGGAACGAACTGATCGCAAGCGGCAACCGCTTATCCTTAACACAAGACTTTATGATTGAAACCCACCGTGAAGCGATGCGTTGGCAATACGATATGACAAAAGCAATGTCGCCATGTTTTCCTGTCACTAGCCCAGGTTACACTTAAGCCTTAACTGACAAATCATTATTATTCGGGCTCAATTTCATTCACGTGTTTTTGCACTGATATGAACGAGCCCAATAAACCTAGGGTAATTGAAAGCAACAGCATAACCCCTAAAGCCTGCATGTTTAAGCCGGTAATATTCATTTGAATTTGATATTGCTGCGCTAAATTGTCAAGGCTATGCCCTATCCACCAAAGTATAATACTTACCGTTAGCCAAGCCATTAAGCCCCCTAGTAGACCAAACCAAAATCCTGTGTATAAAAATGGTCGCTGAATAAACGCATCTGTTGCGCCTACCAATTTCATGACCAATATTTCATCTCGCTTATTAAGTATATTTAAACGAATGGTGTTTCCAATAATTAACACTACAGCAAAAAACAGCAATACCGCCAAAAGCAACACCAATTCTTTAGCAATAGCGAGCAAACTATACAAACGTTCTAGCCATTCAATATCTAGCTTTCCTATGTCAACTTCGCGCTCTTTGCGAAGCTTATCAAGCAGCATACCCGCTGCAGTTGGGGTAGCGTGTTTACTTGTAGGCACCACCAATACGGTTGCAGGCATAGGATTTTCGTTTAAATAGTCAAGCGCTTCGCCTAAGCCTGATAAACGCTGAAACTCATCTAAGGCTTGTTCCGGGGAAACGTATTTCACCTCGCTTATTTCTTTCCACGTTGATAAACGCTTTACCAACTGCTGTGCCTGAGGCGGCTTGACATTAGCTCGTAAAAATAAGGATATTTCAGAGGCTTGTTGCCACTGTTCAGTTACCTGTTCAGTATTTTTGACCATAATGTACAAGGTACTTGGTAAGGTAATGCTAAAACCCAAAACGCCAATGGTCATTAAAGCTGAAAACGGCTTTCTATACAATTCACCTAGGCTGTTTACACTTTGCCTAATATGATCAATGAAAAACATTAATATAAGCTGCAGTATACCCACTTTTTGTGAAGCCGAAGCCTGTTTTCGCCCTTTAAAAAGAATGCTCATGCCCACGTATCCTCTTGCGAAGATTGTGACAAGCCATCGGTTATCATTCGCCCATCTTTTAAGGTTAGGGTGCGATACTTCATTCGTGCGATTAAGCCTAAATCGTGAGTAGCGATAAACACAGATACCCCTGCACTATTAAAATCTTCGAATAAACGAATGATTTCCATTGATAATTTAGGATCTAAGTTACCGGTAGGTTCATCAGCTAATAGCAAAGGGGGTCGATTAACTACGGCTCGCGCAATACCTACACGCTGCTGCTCTCCGCCTGATAAGGTAATGGGCAAGTTTCTTACTTTGCTACTCAGTCCAACCATCTCAAGTGCAGCATCCACTCTTTTGGTGATTGTTTTGCGCGTGTGCCCTTCAATAATAAGTGGCAACGCTACGTTATCAAATACGGATTTATCCATTAATAACTGGTGGCTTTGAAAAATCATGCCTATGTCGCGGCGAATATAAGCTATTTGTTTACGGTTTATTTTGCCTAAATCATGCCCATTAATTAGCACCTTGCCTACCGTTGGGCGCTCCATTAAGCTGATTAATTTTAGTAAGGTACTTTTACCGGCGCCGGAATGCCCGGTTAAGAAAGCCATTTCGCCCTGCTCAACGTGGAAATTGACTTTGCTTAGCGCTTGGTGCCCGCCAGGATAAGTTTTACTTACATCTTCAAATTTGATCATTCGTTAATAGATATCGCTTTTTTATTATTGTTCCAATATAAGCACTATACATAGATATTACAAAACGTAATTATCTATTTATTCTGCAAACAGTGCCTCCACAAAGGCTTTAGAGTCAAACTCACGCAGGTCTTCAATACCCTCGCCAATCCCAATATAACGAACAGGTATTTTAAATTCATCAGCCAAGGCGAATATCACCCCACCTTTGGCACTTCCATCTAGCTTAGTTAGGTTTATACCCGTAATGCCTACCGCTTCATTAAATATCTTTGTTTGGCTTACCGCATTTTGACCCGTGCTAGCATCTAGAGTGAGCATAATTTCATGTGGCGCGTTTGGAATTTTCTTTTTCATTACACGCACTACTTTTTTCAGCTCTTCAATCAAGTTATCTTTATTTTGAAGGCGGCCTGCCGTATCGGCAATCAATACATCGGCATTTTTTGACTGAGCTGAGGCAATGGCATCAAAAAGCACGGAGGCGCTATCAGCACCCGTATGCTGCGCTACTACAGGAATATTGTTACGCTCTCCCCACACTTGCAGTTGTTCAACCGCGGCAGCTCTGAAAGTATCACCCGCCGCTAACATGACTGACTTTCCTTGCGCTTGAAACTGTTTTGCCAATTTACCAATAGTCGTGGTTTTACCTACGCCATTTACGCCCACCATTAAAATAACGAAAGGGACCTTCTGTCCATTTTCATCTACAGCAATTGAAAAATCCAGAGGCGTATTGACTTCATCCAGCATGCTTTGCATGTGATTTTGTAGTAAGCCTGTTAGCGCACCGCCATCTTTTAATTGTGAATGCTTGGCTTGGTCAGTTAATCTTTCAATGATTTTATTGGTAGTGGTCATGCCTACGTCAGCAAGTAACAAATGCGTTTCTAGCTCTTCGTATAAATCTTCATCTATTTTTTTGCCTAGCAATAAGCTAGCAAAGCCACTGCCTATATTGGCTTTGGTTCTAGATAAACTAGATTTTAATCGGCTGAAGAAGCCTTTTGACTCTTCTTTAGCTGGCTGGGCTGCGATCGCTTGCGCGTCGACTTCAGGCGCTATTTCAAGCTTTGCGGTGCCCTCTGATACAGGCTCTTCTATGGCAGGCTCTTCTATAACAGCCTCTTCACCTGCTGGTTCTTCTAGTTTTGACTCTTCTGTTGGTGTTTGGGCTTCGCTGACCTTTTCTTGAGCTTCATGCTCAGATATTTTAATACTTTTTTCTTCATTTTCCAGCGCTTGCTCTTCAAGTGGCGCAGAGTCATTTGAGTTATGACTTTTTCCACTTTCATCACTCAGTGCTTCGTTTGAATCAACAACAACATCATCAACTTTTTGCTCTTGTTTTTGCTCACTTTTCTTAAACCAACTAAATAATTTTGACATTTTGCCTACGCTTCGCTTGTAAAATCTTGATATAATCTTGCATCTTTTATAAATGATAACACTTTGATGTCCTATGTCGCCATTCCAAGATCGCAGTAAAGCACGTAAAAACAAACAGAAAAGCGCGAATTTCAAAGCTAAAAAAGGTCATTTATCAAAATCGCCTTCCCAGCCAGGCAAAACGAGCCGTGGTTTAGTGCGCATTATAGCCGGCACTCACCGAGGTCGTCGCCTCCCCGTTTTAGTATCAGAAGGCCTGCGCCCCACATCTGATCGCGTAAAAGAAACCTTGTTCAACTGGCTAATGACTCACACCACTGGTGCGAAATGCCTAGATATGTTTGCAGGAAGCGGTGCTCTTGGGATTGAAGCTTTATCGCGGGGCGCAGCCCATGTCACATTTATTGAGCAAGAAAAAACCGTGGCTGAGCAACTCAACAATAATTTAGTGACCTTGCGCGAAGCTGATAAAGCCGAGGTAGTAATGGGCAATGCCTATTCCCATGAATTTGATAGTGCTGCAGCTTATAATATTGTGTTTATTGACCCACCATTTGGTAAAGAGATGGTTGAGAAAAGTATCAATATTTTACTATCTAGCAAGATATTGTCGCCAAATGCGCTTATTTACATCGAAACCGCACACTCAGATGAGTATGCAGTTCCTAGTTGTTTTAGTTTAGTTAAACAAATAAAAACAAGCCAAGTATTTGCGGCCCTATTCGAGCTCAATACCTAGACTACTGATTTTTTGAGCTAATAAATCTTCTCGTAGCCCTTTGCACACGTCTTTATTCACCTTATTGTTTTGACAAAACTCAAGTAAACTTAGCTGTGTTTCAATTTCAAACTCCATTAGCGGGTGAGCTTTAATTGCCTCATTACTAATTTCGTCATCCTCGGTTGCCAAGATATATGCTTCAACTGAGCCTTGGCTTAATTTTGCAATGGTTACAGCTGGAAACTCATGCTCTTTACTAAATGACTGCAAAGCACTAGACAATGCCATACAAAAATCCAGTGCCGGATATACACCAAAGGTATCAAATTCGCTTACCTCAGGAATTATTTCTTCTAGCTTTTCCAACTGTACTGAGGCGTTGAATTTACTTTGTGGTGACATACACCATTCCCACAACAAATTAAGGATGCTTTGCGCAGTTTGGCCATCACCAAAATTAGATACCTGACTAAACAACTGATAGTTAGGCAACATTCGCTGAAGTAAAGCGCAGCAAAATAGCATGTCTTTAGGTGATCGCAAGTCACGAATTTGGGCAAAAGTATTTAGCTTGTTTTCTCGCATTTTCACGCTTATATCCTAATATTCTTTGGTTTTGATTATGATGCTTACGTTACGCTTTGTTTAACAGGTGCTCAAAATATACACCCACCCCATTTAGCAGCATTTGAATGGCTATCATCACAAGTATCATACCCATGAGCCTTTCTATTGCACGTAAGCCTTTGTCGGTCAGTATACGATGAAACATATTCGACATCATAAGAATTATTGCAGAACAGCCCCAAGCGAGTAACAAGGCAATACTCCACTCCATCATTTTAGTAGGATCTTGACTGGCTAATAAAATTAACGCGGCCATGGTTGAGGGGCCTGCAATCATAGGCACAGCAAGTGGCACAATAATGGGTTCTTCACCTTCGGGTAAATTCATTAAGCCGCCGGGTTTAGGAAATATCATCTTTATTGCAATTAAAAATAAAATAATTCCGCCAGCAATACTTACGGTTTCTTGGCCAATCTTTAAAAAATCGAGCAAACCTTGACCACTGAATAAAAAGATAAACAAAATTAACAAGGCAATACATAGTTCGCGAAAAATCACCCAAAGCCTTCTTTTAGGATCGATTGATTTTAAAACGGACATAAAAATAGGCAGATTCCCTAGCGGGTCCATTATTAAAAATAGCATGGTAGCGGCGGTTAAAATGTCAAACATTATGAGTAACCTTGCGGTAATTGAATAATTAAAAGAACGAAGTATCTTACCAAAGCTTCACCTCATTTGTTTTTTTATAAACTTTTGCAATAAAGTGCCGTTAAAGTCTTATCTGAATCTACAATTATTTGTCAGGAGACAACAATGGCATTACTAAACACAAGCGAAGTAGCAGAATATTTAGGTGTACCAGAAGCAAGAGTTTCACGTTTAGAACGTGAGAGTTTGTTGATAGCCGCCCAAAAAGATGAAAATGATCAGCCTATGTTTGAACAAGAAGCTGTGACTAAGTACAAAGAACTTGCTGAGCGTTTAGGCGGAATTTAAGCTGTAAACTCCGCCATTAGTTCAACCTGCTTTAATTTATTGATTTAGCAAAGTTAGAGCAATAGAACGAATACCCAAGCCTGTGCCGCCCGCAGGCATAAATTCTGTCGCATTTCTGCTGTATGCGGCAGCTAAATCTAAGTGTATCCATTCGCAATGTTCATGGTCCACAAATCGTGATAAAAACCCAGCTGCGTTTGACGCACCGCCGGCACCTCCCCCTTTTGTTGGACGGGAATTAGCCGTTTGTGCAAACGGCGAAGGGCACTGGTCTTGATGCCATAGCTCCAACGGTAAAGGCCAATGTGGTTCATTGACTTTTTTAGCGGTTTCTAAAAAGCGCTCACTTGCCTGAGGATGTAGGCTAAACAGTGCATTGTATTCCTTTCCTAAAGCGGCCACCGCTGCCCCAGTTAATGTTGCAGCATTTATAATTAACTTAGCCTTTGCTTCACTTGCGGCCATGAGGCCGTCAGCCAGTACTAAACGCCCTTCAGCATCAGTATTGACCACTTCAACCGTAGTTCCATTTTTGTAAGTGATAATATCACCAAGTTTATAAGCGTGCCCGCTCACAAGGTTTTCTGCACAGCATAGAAAAAGCTTAACGCGTTTTTGCAGGCCGTTCATAATGGCTAAACCTAAAGCGCCTGTAACAGTAGCCGCTCCGCCCATGTCACACTTCATATCAAGCATGCCTTCGCTAGATTTTAAGCTATAACCGCCGCTATCAAAAGTGATACCTTTGCCCACTAAAGCCACTGCTACATCATCATTTTCACTTGGGTTGTAGTCAATTTCCAGTAAAACTGGCGGGCGCTCACTTCCGCGCCCTACTTCATAAATTCCCATCCAGCCAGCTTGCTTAAGTTCTTCGCCTGTATATCGCTTCACTTTTAATACTGATTCATCAGCACAAATACCGCTTAACCATTTTTCAGCGGTATCGGCTAAATTTACTGGACTCATCACTTCGGGCGTTTGATTAACTAATTGACGCGTAAACAACAATGCTTTAAGGAAATTATCAAGGGCGCTCTTATCAGCCCCCTTAGCCCACTTTACGTGTCCATCAAAATTAGCCGCGCAAAAACTCTGTGCAAATATAGCTTGTTGTTCATCAGTCCACTCACCCTCAAATGCAATATCAGCCGCGCCTGTTGCTGAAATTTTTCTGGCACTTTGTTGCAGTGCTCTTACCCAATTGTTTTTAGCGGCAATGTGAATAACCGCGCCTGTTTCATTAAATGAAACAATACTTTCAGGTGAATATGGCGCCGGGGCGGCTTGTTGACTAAATTTGACTGTAAAAAATGACATGGATACTCCATTATAAGGCAACTTAAAAATTCGCTTAAGCCTCGGAGGGCTATAAAAGCAGATGGTAGCGTTTAGTTCATCATTAAAGCAAGCAACATTAATAAAACGTTATAAGCGTTTTTTAGCTGATGTCGTATTTCCTGACGGAACAATATCAACTGTTCATTGCCCAAATACAGGTGCCATGACAGGATGCCAAGACGAACATTCAAACATTTATTTGAGTTTATCAGCCAATGTAAAACGAAAGTATGCCTACACTTGGGAATACGCAACTGATCAAGCAGGAAATAGAATTTGCGTTAACACGAATATGGCAAATAAAGTCATAAAAGATGCCCTAGTGCATGGTCACATTAATGAGTTAAGCCAATACTCAAGCGTAAAACCAGAGCAAAAAGTAAATGCAAGCAGAATAGATTTTTTACTGCAATCTCCCCAGCATCCTGACTGCTATGTTGAAGTGAAATCAGCCACCTTAGCCGAAGGCGATTGCGCAATGTTTCCTGACACGGTAACCGAACGCGGTAAAAAACATTGCTACGAATTAGCACAACTAAGCCAACAAGGTTATAAAGCTGTTTTGTTGTTTTGCGTAATGCGTGAATCAATAACGCAATTTAAGATTGCCCATCAGATCGATCCAGACTATGCTAAGGCAGTTAAGTTTGCGATGGAACAAGGTGTTGATGTGATCTGCTATGGTTGCGACCTAAACCTAACAGAAATAAAAATTTCTCATCCAATACCTATTATTTGGTAAAAAAAGGTTGCTTTTTTACAAATAATCACCATATTACCGTCCTTGAATTTTTCTAGTAGTGGTATCAAGAAGATTTTATTTTGCCGCTATCGATAAGAAACGCTTGTAGGGCTGAAAAGTGCACAAAGTGGAATTGACCAGCACTGCTCAAGGAAGTTAATAGTAGGAGAATGGCTTATGCCAACTGAAAATAGTAAATCGATTGGATTGTTAGCGCTTGCCGAATTGGCTCCGTATCAGGAAGCTGAAGGCGAAGAGTATATGAACGAAGATCAACTTGAGCATTTCAAGAAGATCTTATTCGCTTGGCGCAATCAGTTACGAGTAGAAGTAGACCGCACAGTACATCACATGCAAGACGAGGCTGCTAATTTTCCAGATCCTGTTGACCGTGCTGCGCAAGAAGAAGAGTTTTCACTTGAACTGCGTACCCGTGATCGAGAACGCAAACTCATCAAGAAAATTGAAAAAACCTTGAAGCGTATTGAAGAAGACGATTTCGGCTTTTGCGATTCTTGCGGTATAGAAATTGGTATCAAGCGCCTAGAAGCAAGGCCTACTGCTGATTTATGCATTGACTGTAAGACCATGGCTGAAATCAAAGAAAAGCAGTTACAAGGTTAACTGTAGCAAGCATTAAAGAAGTGTTGCCTTTACAGCACTTCGTTTATGCTGCTTGATGCTATATATGAACACCTCTGAAAAGTCTATGTATGTGGGGCGATTTGCGCCGTCTCCTTCGGGCCCTTTGCACTTTGGTTCTTTAGTGTGCGCTTTAGCAAGTTACCTTCATGCTAAACAGCATAATGGCAAATGGTTACTTCGCATTGAAGATATAGACACTCCCCGTATAAACCCCGCTATGAACGAGGTAATACTTCGCTCGTTGGAACTTCACGGCCTTAAATGGGACAACGAAGTTAGCTACCAAAGTCAACGCCACCATTTATATGAGCACACCCTGAGTGAGCTTGAAAAACGCAAGCTTATATACGCGTGCAGTTGCAGTAGAAAACAAATTAGAGCTAGGTCGGGCACTTATGATGGCCATTGTAGATTAAGAAATTTACCATCAGCAGGCCACGCAATTCGATTTATGCACAGCAATAAACACACGCATTTTCAAGATTTGTACAAAGGCGAAGTACACATTAAGCATGCAATAGCGAGCGAAGACCCAGTACTTAAACGTGCAGATGGTATATATGCTTATCATTTAGCGGTAGTTGCCGATGATATTGAACAGGGTGTTACACATATTGTTCGGGGAAATGACCTAATTGATACTACGCCAATACATTTAGGCCTGTATGCGGCGCTTAAACAGAACGCTCCTCAATATTTACATATTCCTGTTTTGGTTCAAAAACAGGGGGAGAAACTGTCGAAACAGCATCATTCGCCAGCGATAGATGACCAAACACCCTTAGCAAATTTAAAGTTAGCTTTATACTTTTTAGGTTTACAAACACCTGCATATAATGCTGAAATTGAACAACTCACTAGCGTTGAATCATTATTGGCATGGGCAACCGTGAACTGGCAGTCTAAAATGTTATCAAAACAATCAGAAATTCTTATTTCGGTGACAAATGGCGTATACTCTGTCCCCCTAAGTCATAAAGAAGTACAACTATGAGTCAAATAGGCGACGCAGCAATAACTCCTCAAAAATTATTCCCGGAATTAATTCCACGGGAAGCGCATAATATGCGTAATAGCGATTTGTCGCCGAATACCTTAAAAGTGTTACAACACTTAATCACCAAAGGATATAAAGCATATGCTGTGGGTGGCTGTATTCGTGATAAACTTATGGGCTCAAAGCCAAAAGACTTTGACGTAGTCACTAACGCCACACCTGATCAAATAAAAGAGTGTTTTCGTAATTGTCGTTTAATTGGTCGTCGCTTTCGTTTAGCGCACATAACCTTTGGCCGTGAAATTATTGAAGTAGCGACTTTTCGCGGGCATCACGATGCGGAGCCAGCCACGCAAGCTAGCACCCCAGAAGAACCCACCAACAATAAGCCTAATCCTCGTAGTAAGCGCAAGATTGATGATGGCGTATTGGCTAAAAAGAACGAGGCTGGACAGTTACTACGTGACAACATTTTCGGTTCTATTGAAGAAGATGCCGCCCGCAGAGACTTTACATTTAATGCCATGTACTTTGATGTCTCGGATGAAAGCATATTGGATTTTGCCAAAGGCTTAGATTCTATTTCTAGCCGAACCATTGTTATGATAGGTGACAGTGCAATACGTTTCAGAGAAGACCCTGTTCGTATGATCAGAGCAATTCGATTCGCTTGTAAATTGAATATGCGCTTGCCCGATGTCTTGAGTTTGAGCATTCAAAAACACGCTTATTTGTTAGCCAATATACCACCGGCTCGATTATTTGAAGAAGTGAGTAAGTTACTGCTTAGCGGCACCGGAGAGGCTACGTTTGTAAGTTTACTAAAGCATAATTTACTTAGCCAACTGTTCCCATTACTTGCGGCATTATTAAAAGATGATAGCAGCAAAGAGTATCAGTTTATTTGCAACATGCTTCGCAATACAGATAAACGTATTAATAATGACCAACGAATTACCCCGGCGTTTTTGTATGCGGCTTTTTTATGGTACCCCATGGAAGAGCGCGCGCAAGAGTTGATGTTTGACTCCACCATGCCGCTGCATGATGCGATTAATTTAGCCAGCGCTGAAATTCTGCAACAACAAAGCCGACGCATTATGATACCCAAGCGCTTTAGCACCCCTGTAAGAGAAATATGGGCCTTGCAACTGCGCTTGCAACGTAGGCAGGGTAAGCGATGCTTGCAATTGCTCACGCATCCTAAATTCAGAGCCGCCTATGATTTCTTATTATTACGTGCGAGTGTAGAAGGTGGCAATTTACTTGAGTTAGCAAATTGGTGGACTAACATTCAAGAAGTTTCGAGCAATCAGCAAACCAAAATGGTTAACGAATTACCGAATAAATCTCCACGAAAACGTCCTAAAAGGAAGCCTAAGAAATGATGTCTGACATTGCATACATCGGCTTAGGTAGCAATTTAGCCGAGCCTATAGGGCAACTACAAAAAGCGCTTACTACTATTCATCAACATCCGAATATTAGTATTCAATATTGTTCACATTTATATTCAAGCGCGCCTATGGGGCCACAAGATCAACCTAATTATGTAAACGCTGTATGCAAAATAGTAACGTCGCTTTCGCCCATGGAATTGTTAGATGTGTTACAAGCCATAGAGCATGAGCACGGGCGGGAACGCAAAGCAGAACAGTGGGGCCCTCGTACACTAGATTTAGACATGTTACTTTTTAACAACGTAAGCATGAAAAACGAACGCCTTACCCTGCCCCACTATGGCATGAGTGAGCGTGAGTTTGTGTTAGTGCCTTTATTTGAAATTTCACCAGATATGATTATGCAGGATGGTAAAAGTTTAGCAGCTTGGGTTTCAAACTGTTCATTGAATGGTTTAAAAAGACTCGCTGAAGATATTGATTATGCTTCTATCGCCGCATAGAAAGCGAATTGTGAGCTTGGGCAAAAATATAAAAAACGAGGACTTGGGATGAAAAAAGTAACCGTAGCTAGCTTGCTGAAAATGAAGCAAGAGCAGCAAAAAATTGCGGCGCTTACTGCGTATGATGCTAGTTTCGCAAAATTGTTTGATGACCAAGGTATAGATGTCATTTTAATTGGTGATTCGCTTGGAATGGTACTGCAGGGCGCAGATGACACGCTAAGCGTAAGCACGCAAGAAATAGCCTATCATACCAAGTGTGTACGTAGCGGCGCTAACAGGGCATTTGTGATTGCTGATATGCCATTTATGAGCTATAGCTCGCCTGATGTAGCCTACAAAAATGCTGCCAGTCTAATGAAAGCGGGTGCTAGCATGGTGAAGCTTGAAGGCGGAGAATGGTTATTAGATACAATTCAGGGCTTAGTTGAGCGCAGCGTACCGGTGTGCGGCCACCTTGGCTTAACACCACAATCGGTACATGTACTTGGCGGTTTTAAAGTTCAAGGGCGCGAAAGCACACAAGCCGAAAAACTGATTAACTCAGCAAAGGCCTTAGAAGAAGCTGGGATCCAATTATTGGTACTTGAATGCGTGCCTACCAGCTTAGCGGCACTCGTAAGTGCAGCTGTATCTATACCCGTTATAGGCATTGGTGCAGGCGCACAAACCGACGGCCAAATATTGGTAATGCATGACATGCTAGGTATCAGTGCCAATTACATGCCTAAATTCTCAAAAAACTATTTGCTTGAATGTGGCAATATCCCTGATGCCGTTAGCAAATATATTAGTGATGTAAAAGCACAGGAATTCCCTGGTGCTGAGCATAGCTTCGAGTAAGAGTTTATAGATATGCAAATAATTACCGACATTAACACCTTGCGACTTACACGTCGCACATGGCAGGCAGGCAAAGATCTCATCGCGTTTGTACCCACCATGGGAAATCTGCACCAAGGCCACCTCAAATTAGTGAAGGAAGCCAAAAAGCATGCCAGCAAGGTGGTTGTATCCATTTTTGTTAACCCTTTACAATTTGGGCCCGACGAAGATTTAGACGCTTACCCAAGAACTCTCGAAGAAGATAAACAAGCCTTAGAAGCTTTGGGCGTTGATGTATTATTTATGCCACAAGCTAAAGACATTTATAGCCGTGGCTTAGAACATCAAACCTTCGTAGAAGTACCTGGCTTATCTTATATGATATGTGGCGCTAGCCGCCCTGGTCACTTTCGTGGCGTTGCCACCATTGTATGTAAGTTATTTAATATGGTTCAGCCAAATTTGGCGTTCTTTGGCGAAAAAGACTTTCAACAGTTACAAGTCATTAAAGCCATGGTGACCGATCTTTCCATGAACTTAAGCATTCACGGCGTGCCTACTGAGCGAGAATCAGATGGCTTAGCCATGAGTTCTAGAAACGGTTATTTAACTGAGCAACAGCGTAAAATTGCGCCAATGTTGTATCAGCAAATTAGCTGGATAGCAGATGCGATATTAAGTGGTCGACGTGATTTTTCAGCATTAGTTGCAAATGCAAACAAAAACTTAGCTGAAGCTGGTTTCAAACCTGACTACATAGAATTAAGAAGTGCCACTACCTTATTACAGGTTGGCCATGAAGATAAGCAACTGGTAATACTTGCTGCTGCATTTTTAGGAAAAACACGTTTAATTGATAATCTTCAATTATCAATATAGCGCATAGGGAATAAGGCTGCCAAAATGTAAAAATTAACAGCAGCCTTTTTCAAATCAGCATTACACCTACTGGTTTACGCCTCGGCTCTTAAAAGTTTTGCTGCTTCTTTCGCAAAATAAGTTAAGATACCATCTGCTCCCGCGCGTTTAAACGCCATCAAAGATTCTATAATTACTGCATCTTTGGCTAGCCAACCATTGGCAAAAGCAGCTTGATGCATGGCATATTCACCACTTACCTGATACGCAAATGTAGGAACTTGAAATTCGCTTTTACAGCGCTGAACCACATCTAAATAAGGCATACCCGGTTTAACCATAACCATGTCAGCTCCTTCATTTAAATCCAAGCTAATTTCAAATAAAGCTTCATCAGTATTGGCTGGATCCATTTGATAGCTTTTTTTGTTACCACCCTTTATATTATTTGACGAACCGACTGCATCTCTAAATGGCCCGTAATAACTTGAGGCATATTTTGCTGAATACGCCATAATACACGTATTGGGGTAGTTAGAAACTTCCAAGGCCTCTCTTATAGCTCCTATTCTGCCATCCATCATATCCGATGGGGCAACAATATCAGCACCAGCTTCGCTGTGCGATAGCGCTTGTTGAACCAATACCTCAATAGTTTCATCATTTAATACATAGCCATTGTCGTCAATTAAACCATCTTGGCCATGCACTGTGAATGGGTCGAGTGCTACGTCAGTAATAATACTAATACGATCTTTAAATTCGGTTTTTAAGGTACGTACAGCGGTTTGCGCTAATCCATTTGGATTAAACGCTTCGCTAGCGTCAAGAGACTTTTTCTGGGCCTCTATTACCGGAAACAAGGCAAAATGTTGAATACCTAATGCCAAACATTCAGCCACTTCTTTTACCAACAAATCTATACTGTAACGAAAAACATCCGGCATTGACTCAATGCTTTCGGTAGTATTTTCACCAGGTATAACGAACATTGGGTAAATTAGGTCATTAACTGATAATTGGTTCTCACGTACTAAGTTGCGCAAAGCAGCTGTGCGTCGAAGGCGTCGAGGGCGAGTTTGTAAAAAAGCCAAGGGGAGTACTCTTAGTTAAACAACAATGAACCTAGTATACCTAAGCTACGACTAAATTTCGTCCTTTGTGTTTCGCTAAATATAAATTATGGTCAGCTGACGATATCAACGACCGTAATTCATTGCTATGCCTCATGCGCTTGCTCGCAATGCCAACGCTAGTGGAAAATTTAACTATGCCCGCTCCTGTTTCTACCTTAAGCTTCTCAACTTGATCTTTAAATTGATTCATTTTTTGCTCAATTAATTTACTGGGTAGTTGGCTGGCAACAATAAACTCTTCCCCACCAAAGCGGCAATATGTGTAATAATCAAGGTTAAATTCAGATTTAATTAGCCTAGCAAATTCTCTTAAACACTCATCACCGGCCAAATGTCCAAATTCGTCATTTATTTGTTTAAAATAATCGATATCGAGTACCGCAATGCATAGCGGCTCACCTGAATCAATTGCCAAGCCCACCATTTTTTCCATGGCAATTTCAAATGCAAGACGGTTGGGTAAGCCGGTGAGCCCATCTAAATTACGCATAGATTCAAGCTCTCTGCTCGCGGAAGTCAAGTCTTGAAGTGCACCTTCCAATTGCAGCGTTTGTGCCTTTACCTGCTCCTCTAATTGCCTTTGCGACTGTTTTTGCAGTGTAAGTATTTGATCTTTTGAAATAACCGCTTTTTCCTTGTCTTTTAAGGCCGCTTCTCTAAAATCATGAGTGGTTTTATGCGATACTTTATAGTCATGCACCATGGCCAAGCCAACCACCAAAGTAATCAAATGAAAACCTATAATAAGAATGAAAACGGGGTCTATATTAAGAGGAAGTAAGCTGTATCGGTCTACGGTAGAAAAAATGCACGCTACAATTAAAATAATCCAAATTAAGACGATTAGTTTTTGTAAAGAAGTATTACTACTTTTCCCCCAACATAACAAAGGTACTAGTAGTGAAGTGATAAGGACAATGAAAATACCAATGGTCACGAAAACAATGTGGCTTGTAAGTACGCTAAGCGCAGCAACCAGCACATTGGCAACTACAACTACATTAAACACACGCTGAAATGTTTTTCTTTCCGGTAATAAGATCGATTTTGTAAATTGTGTGAGGGCGGCGAATAGAAGATTAATAGACACTCCACCCACAATAGATTGAAACTCAGTAGAACTTGGCCATATGTACTGAAATCCAAAACCGCTCACTGTCCCAATATGAGTAATATAGCAAACTAGAAAGAAACAAAACCACAAATACTCTAATTTTCGGGCAGTTGCATAAGTCATTAAGCAATAACCTATTAAGGCTATTACATAGCCAAATAGTAAGCCAAAAAATAGTGTGTGCTTGTCATGAAAGGTTATAAAGTCTTCGCTTGTCCATAATGAGGCTTGTAAATCAACGGAAATCTTTGATTTTCCTCGAACGTAAATAGTGCTTTCATATTGACTAGGCTCAATGAGCGCAACCGAGTTAGGTACGTCTAGCGCCCGAAGACTAAAGGGCCGTGTATCTCCTGTATATTGCACCGGCATTATCATGTCCGTATGTTCCAGGTGGCGAACTACATACACATCAAGAGTGTCTACTAAAGGGTCAGAAAAACGCAGTATAGTTTCTGACTTTACCATGCTTAAATTTAACGGAATTTTCATCCAAACACTGCTTTGCTGACCATCAAAGTTAGGCACAAGTACTGTATGCCAAGCGCCTTCAGGTAAGCCAACAATGCTGCTTATGTCATCTTTTTGAGGAGACTGAATATAACTTACGTTATCTAAATCAAAACTGCCTTTTTCAGCGCTGCTGAAATAGCTGATTGTTTTAAAGAGGATCGCAAGGGAAAGTACGACAAAAATATAAACCCAATAGTGATTAAATACATCTTTTAGAAAGAAAGAAGCGGGACCTTTATTTAGGGCACTGTTCTTCATTTTAGTAACTCGCAACAATGACTTTGTTTCGGCCCGAGTCTTTGGCATGGTAAAGTTGCTTATCAACAAAGCCTAAAATAACCTCATGCTCATCTTCACTGGCCATGGTGCGTGAACATCCACCTATACTCACCGTCATACTAATTTTCTTGCCTTCAAACATAATCATCTTGTTCGCCACAGCGACTCGGATATTGTTTAATAATTTTTTCAGGCCCTCTTCTTCAGTACTTGGCAGAATGAGCACAAACTCTTCCCCGCCATAGCGACACACTACATCAGACGGACGTTTAACGTATTCTTTCAACAATTCAGCGAAAACTTTTAAGCAATGGTCACCACACAAGTGGCCAAATTCATCATTTATTTTTTTAAAGTGATCAATATCAAGCATCGCTAAACCTAAAGGTCGCAATTCGCGTTTGCTGCGACGCGCCTCCGCGAGTAGGCGTTTATCAAAGTAACGGCGGTTCATTAGCCCTGTTAAAGGGTCTATAGCACTCAAGCGTTCTAAGTCTCTATTTTTATCAGCCAATTCACGTAAGGCTATTTCTAACTCAAGCGTGCGCTCCTCAATACTGTACTCTAACTCCGCCTTATTTTGTTCTTGTAATGCAATGAGTTGGTCACGAGCATCTACGGCTTCCTGTTCATTTTTTAGGGCCGTTAGCCGCGCATTAATTGCATTTCTTAATTGCTGGCTAAAATTCATGGCCAGTGCGAAAGCCAATAATAAAGATTCTGTAATTGCCCCCACCATTATTAAATAACTTGAATCAATAAATGATGAATAAAGCCCAAAGTTTTCAAGCGCAACTATGGCGCCCGAGGTTAATAATGCCGCCCAGGCGCCGCAAAAATAGCGAGCAACTATACTACCGCCAAGTGCCAATATTACTCCTGCCGTTAAGATAATTGGTGTGCTAATGATCAATAAAACTAACACGGCGCGAATCATTACTTCGTATGGCGCAAATAAGCTAACGGCTAACATGGCTAAAAATATTAGTTGGATAATTCTTAATATTCGATAAATATTCGGCGCTTGTTTTTGTAATTCAAGTAAGCGAATAGTTAAAGATATAATACTCAACAGCGTAAAGTTCGTGAAAATGAATACGCAGAATTCTTGTAGCCATATATTGTTTGACCACAAATATTGAAAACCTATGCCGTGTAAAGAGGCAACCGCTAATGCAATGCTTGCTACATAGGCGGTATAAATAATAAATATTACATTCCTATTTGAAGCAAATATAAATAAGTTGCTCAGCGCCATAGCTATCATAAAGCCAAAGAAAATACCCATGAACAATTTCTTCAGACTTACGTATTCAACGAATGCATCTTCATCCCACATTTCAACAGGCACCTTAACAGGGCCTTTGGTCTCAACACGTATTAGTACTGTAATTGCACTTGGATAGACCGGCACGGGAAATAGAAATTGATCAAACTCAGTGGGCCTTTGTTCAAAGGGATAACTGTCACCAGTTTTAAAACTATTTATGATTTTTTCTTGACCAAGTTGCGCGTCTAAAAACCATAAGTCGACCTTATCAAGCAAACCATAATTGATCATTAACACTCGGTGCTGCTTTTTACTTGAAGGCTTAATGGTCAGTTTGAACCAATGTGGTAAGGGTGAGAGGCCTAAATTAGCTTGCTGTTTACTCGTCCATGCTTGTTCGGGTAAACCAAACACTTCAACAACTGGCGTGTCCACTTTGCTATCAACATAATAAGTGGTATGGAGTTCTAAGGCGTTGCGGTCTGTAAGTTGAGTTAAATAAAAAGGAATAGTGAGTAAAAAAAGGACAAACGCAACAATTGACACCACGACAACAAGTGAAGGTATTCTATGTTCTTGCGTTGCTTGTGTGCTCATTCATCCCTCTATTGAAAAATAGTTTATTTGCATTTTGAAAAGCAAATTGCTTAATTGTATCTACATCTGTTCCTGTCAACTCAGCCACAGCATTTGCTATATAGGGAATATTGCACGGTTCATTTATTGACTTACGCGGCTTTAAAGTCTTCGGGAACAAATATGGCCCGTCTGTTTCAAGTAATAAACGCTCTAAAGGTAAATCCCTCACAGCATTTTGTAGCTCTTTACCGCGCTTGTTATCACATAGCCAACCTGTAATACCCACAAAACAATTTAGCTCAAGGTAAGCTTGCAATTGGCTTTTATTGCCCGTAAAGCAATGAGCCACCATAAATGGTAATGATTTAGCATATTTCTCTAATAAGCTTATTTGGGTGTCAAAGGCATCTCTTTCATGCAAATAAACGCCCATATTATGCTCGCTTGCCAACGCTAATTGTTGCTCAAAGGCATATATTTGATTGGCTTGAGATGAAAAATTCCTATTAAAATCAAGTCCGCACTCACCTACTGCAACTACTTGAGTATCGGCCATAATACGTTTTAGTTTAGTCCAAGTTTCACTATTTGTGTTATCTGCGTAATGCGGGTGAACCCCTGCTGTTTGCGCAAGGAAAACTGATTGACTAGGCGCATCGTTTGCACTTATTTGATGAGTGTTATGGTCGCGAATTAAACCTGCCGCTTTTTCGGACTCTTCAATGGTAGAGGATATTACGAGTATATCTAGCACGCCTGCATCACTGGCGCGCCCAAGGGTATCGTTTAAAGCAAAACGGGGGTCAAGAAGATTAAGCCCGCAATCAGACCAATGCATACTTTATGAGCCTGTTTATTCTATGGTTTTGCATCTTCTTGGCTTTCTTCGCTAGCGCTAGCGGTGTCATCGTTAGACTCTTTTGATTTTCTTGAATACAAACCACCAATAACAACACCTATTTCAAATAAGATTAACATTGGCACAGCAAGTAAGGTTTGAGAAATAACATCAGGAGGAGTTAGCAGCATACCTACAACAAACGCGGCAATAATAATGTAAGGGCGTTTCTTACTTAAACTTTCAGCCGTTGTCACACCTGTCCAGCAGAGTAATATCACAGCAATAGGAATTTCAAAGGCCACGCCAAAGGCGAAAAACATCTTTAACACAAAGTCTAAATAGCTTGAAATATCAGTACTCACTAAAACCCCTTCAGGGGCTACGCTATTGAAAAACAAAAACACCAAAGGGAATACTACGTAGTACGCAAATGCCATTCCGGCGTAAAACAATAAAGTACTACTTGCTAGCAGCGGCGCCACTAAGCGCTTTTCATTTTTATACAAACCAGGCGCTATAAATGCCCATATTTGATACAGCACAACCGGAATCGCTACGAAAAAAGACAGCACAAGAGTCAATTTAAACGGCGCAAGAAAGGGAGACGCAACCGCCGTTGCAATCATAGTTGCGCCCTCAGGCATGGTTGCAATTAACGGCATTGCCAAATACTGATATAAGTCTTGTGCAAAGTAGAACAAACACAAGAAAACAACGAGTACCGCTAACAGAGCCTTTAAAATTCTTGACCTTAATTCAATAAGATGAGAAATGATTCCGCTTGCTTCAGTCATTTGAATGGGTGCCGTCATTAATAGATTTGCTGTGCGCTTTGGGGGTCGCTTGGGTATTCGATATAGAAGGCTCCTTTTCGACACTCCCCATAGTGTTGGCCTTAGGTTGCTCTATTGAAGCCGTATTTTGCGAAGATGAGCTTTGTGAGGGGGTATCTTGGCGCTTATAAGGGCGCTGAACTGAATCAGCGGCAGCTTTTAATTGATCAACCGATGACTGCAAATCAGAGCCTATATTCTCCATACCCAATTGTTCCGCTTTTTTCAAATTTTCATGTAGCTCATGGGTATCTAATTGCGAAGCCACTTCTTCTTTGAATCCGTTGGCCATCTTTTTAATACTACGAACCGTAGACATAGTAGAACGAATAGCACTAGGCAAGCGTTCAGGCCCAACAACTAAAAGCGCAAGTACGCCTATAACCAAAATCTCCAGAAAACCTATATCAAACATATATTAGTCTTTTGTGTTCTGCTTTGTTTCAGCTTGCTGCGTTGTATTTGAAGGCTGATTATTCTGTTCTGGTTTGTCTAGTGGCTCAAAGTCAGCGTCTGTTTTAGGTTTTTCATCATCGTCAGACATTGATTTTTTGAAACCCTTAAGGGCTGAACCTAAATCAGAGCCCACATTGCGAAGTTTAGATGTACCAAATAAAAGGACTACTAAAACCAAAATGACTAATATCTGCCATCCACTCATCCCCATCATAACGTTTCCTTTTTTTTGCGATTATCTTTTAATAAGATAATTATAAGAATTAATTGAATAAAGCGCATGCTTATGTTCGTATTATACGCAGAAACATGCAAGTCTCGCTATTGTTCTTTGAATTAAGATTATGAAAATCGTAATTAAACACATATTCATGTACAAACAAAAGGAAATTGCTCTGAAACTCATTGGCTTGTTGTTCATTTTTTATTTTATACTCAGCCAAGCGGTTTTCGCGAAGGGTATCATTAAAGATAACTCCAATGCTAAAACTGAATCAATTACGGCTCAGCCCAATCACTATTGTGAGCACCAACAATGGCTAGATAAAACCTACTGTCATTTTTTTTATGGCATTGATAGCGCCGCAAATACTCTTAACGATTGGTCTCGCCATGAGGGCAGTAATCTTAACTCTGAGGCCAGTACCAGCGGCCGACTGCGCTTTGGTTGGGAGCCTCGCTCGGGTGACTTCAGCGCCTTAGATTTTCGTTTTAAAATAAGAGTAAAATTGCCCGCACTTGAAGAACGAGTCGAATTAGTATTGTCTGACCAAGAAGATGACGTTAACGGGCAAGAACTTAAAGCCGCTCGCTCAGAAGAGCTGGGTAACAATAAAGACCAAGCCGTTGTTGCCCTGCAATTTAAGCGCAGTGCTGAAGATAAAGTCTCGTATCGGGTGGGCTTTGGGCGTGGCAGCCAAATATACACACGTGCTCGCTACTCTGATATGCATCGCCTTTCGCCTGATTCTACCTTGCGTTATTTTGCCGAAGCCAATTATTATTCTGAAGATGAATTAGGCACAGAGTTAAATGCCGAATTTGCTCACGTATTTACCCCTAAGTTAGCCTATGAGCTAAGTAACAGCTTTCGCTATCGAAACAAGTCTAATGATTGGCTTTGGCGCCACGAAATGCAGCTGATTTATATGGGAAAAAACAACAGTAGCTACTTGTTCACGGCAATGATCGATGGATTATCTCAGCCAAATTATCGCAAAGAGCAAATGTTGCTAAGCATGCGCTACAAAAAGCAGGTATTACGTGAGTGGTTATATTTAGAACTTGAGCCTTACATTCTATATTTAAGAAGGGAAGATTTCAGGCCATCAATTGGCATTGCGCTTCGCGCTGAAGTGCATTTCTCAACCTAAAGCGAGTACAAAGTAATGACTCTATTTATCTAGGGTCGGTTTTGTGACAAATGGCTAATTGCTGCCATTGCTTATGCAGCTTAAGCAACTCAGGATAGGGATTTAAATCGTATAAGCTTCTAAACAAAATCCAGTCTAGCAAACAAAACAAGCTTATTGACACGTAGTCCCAATGTTCAAATTGTCTATCAATTGCAAGGCTTTCTAGCTGAGCCAATACCGCATCAATTCTTTCACGCTGAATACGAAAATAGAGCTTATCGGCGCTCACATCAATTTCAGAGCGTGACAGGATAAATAATTGCACTAAAGAATCGTTTACAGCGTCAATACTCGTTAAAAGGCTTTGTTTATTCCAATCTAAACTGGGCAGGGTAAATTTACTGACTAGATAATGGTAAATAAGCCCTGAATCTAAAATTATTTGCTCGCCATCTTCAAGCATAGGAATTTTTAAGCTTGGATTTTTAGTGGCAATATTGGCTCTGTCACGGCTGTTAAAAATATCAATCAACACAAATTCATGAGGAATATCCTGCATAAAAATACGCAATCTTCTTACATAAGGTGATGTAGTAGAGCCATATAGTTGCATAGTAAACGAATTCCTAAATACTGAAGCTTGCTCCGCAACCACAAGTTGTGCTTGCGTTAGGGTTATTTACAAAAAATCGAGAGCCTTCTAATCCCTCTGTATAGTCAACCACTCCGCCTACTAAATACTGCAGACTCATTGGATCTATCACAAGGGTAACGGTTTGATTTTCAATAGTCATATCGCCTTCATTGACTTTTTCATCAAAGGTAAAGCCATACTGAAATCCAGAGCACCCTCCCCCCGTTACATACACTCGTAATTTTAGGTTAGGATTTTCTTCTTCGGCAATCAAATTCTTTACTTTACTAGCCGCCGCGTCTGAAAATTCTATAGGCATTGCTGATTCTACTGACATGGTGTTCTCCAAACTGCGTAGCGCATATACATTAGGCGCAATTATCTAATACTTGAGTGTTTTAATCAAGTATTCAGATTTAATCTTCGCTAAAGGCTTCTACCCATTTAACCGTGCGTGAATAAGAGCCTCGCTTTTTACGATACTTATAAATATCAGTGCTTAATTCAAAACGGCTCACGGCAAAACCTTCGGGCAAGGTTATACTGGTTTCTAGTACTTGAAAATACTTAAAGGCAAAAGCCAATGACGTTTTAGGCTCATCTTGAAGCTCCGTTAAATCATAGCTTTTCACTTTACCATTTTCACTGCCATGTACTCGCACCTTTAATGTGCCCTTTATTACTGCTTTTACATCTTCGTATTGCAGTAAAATTATTTGCAGTGCGTAGTTATTCTCACTTAATGTTGGGCTGACTTCCACGCCTTCTACCACAAAACCATCTTGCGACATTTCTGGCGCCATTACGCGTTGGTAAAATGAAATCTGTTCTTTTAAACTTTGCTCTCTATTAATACCTTCTTTAATGTTAGATTGGGATTGTTCATTGGCAATCTGAGCAATTTCCAGTTCTACTTTCAGCATGTTTAACTCTGATTGCTGCTTTTGAAATTCCTCACTTAAATTCGCCAAGCTTTTATCAAGCAGTCGCTTTTTAGCTTGTAAGTTATTATTCTGAATATTGGCAAATTTGTATCCCGCATAAAAAACGATGCAAAGCGCAATAAAAGCAATAGCGTGAAAGCGCACAAATCCAATTTTCTCGCGATATTTTCGTAAATCCAAGTTTTCTCCAAAAGATAAATTTTATGCTATGCTTTCTTTATACATTTTCATCTAAATATATTGAAGTTACTCAATATCTTATAGCGAATATTAAAGCCATGATTGCCAAGCTTGTACAATCTTTGCGCCTTGCGCTGTCCAAACCTGCTACATCGGTTCAATTATGCCTAATTGGGCTAATGGGCGGCTTAATTGCAGCTGTGGTCATCATTGTTTTTCGCTTATGCTTAGCATTCTTACAAATTTCTATATTAGGCGGTATCGGCCAATATAATGCAATCGATAGTTTACAGCTTTTTGCATTGCCCATAATAGCGGTTGTGTTAATAATTACTATTGCCAAAATGACTGGCTTTAAACATTACCGAATGGGCATTCCTTTCGTCATTCATCGCTTCAAAGTGTTTTATGGTCATATCCCCTTAGCCACAAGTATTAATCAATTTTTCGGTGGCTTGTTAGCGCTTGCCAGTGGCTTTGTAGTGGGCAAAGAAGGCCCTACGGTTCATCTTGCTGCCGCGGCTAGTCATTATGTAGGGCGCGGTTTCAAGCTGCCATTTAATAGCTTACGAATACTCGCAGGATGCGGAATTGCCGCAGGTATAGCTGCTGCTTTTAATACTCCTTTTGCCGCGGTTATTTTTGTGATGGAAGTAGTTATGCGTGAGTATAAAGTCCATATATTCATTCCGGTAATGCTTGCTGCCGCCTGTGGCTCGGTGCTTACCCGATTAGTGTTTGGTGACGTAACCGAGCTTGCCTTTTTTACTTTTACGGCCATGCAATACTCTCAACTACCGCTATTGATAGCCCTTGGTGTCTTCTTAGGAATACTCGCCAGTGTGTTTAACAGGCAGCTTATGCTAACCATGAAGCTATTTAGACCCGTAAGCATGACTCGCCGTTTACTACTTGCCGGTTTGTTTACAGGCACTGTTGCATATTTTATGCCCCAAGCCTTAGGCACTGAATTTATTAATATTAACGCCTTTGTTGAAGGGGCACCGCTATTGGCTGACATTGCAGTTTTATTTGCCGCCAAGTTCGTTTTAGCCCTTATAGCGATATCTTTAGGCGTACCTGGCGGTATTATTGGCGCGGTTATGGTTATTGGTATTCTGGCCGGTGTGTTGTTCATGCAGCCTATCAGCTTATTGATTGATACCAGCCTATTAACCGGCAACTATGCGCTGCTGGGTTTAGCTGGTTTTTTGGCCGCGGTATTACATGCGCCAATGGCTGCAATATCGGCAGTAATGGAGTTAAGCTCTACTCAACAGATTATTTTACCTGCATTAATAACGGTAGTAAGCGCTTACGTAACATCTAAGCAACTGTGTAAAAACAGGTCTATATTTATTCAACAACTTGAGTATCAAGATTTACCATACACCACCACAGCTATTAGGGATGTACTGCAAGACACTGGCGTAATGGCTATTATGCGCCAAGATATGAAAATATTCGATGATAAGCACGACGCTGACATGTTTGCCTATTTACAAGACAACCCTGCCCATTTAGTGGTATCTGAAAAATTAAATGAAAAAAGCGGTTTACGTGAATGGCAGTTAGTCGATTTAGACGTAAGTTTACAAGCGAATGCCTACCCAATTACCTTGCACAATATGGAAGAAGTGTCTGATCAAAACACCTTGGCTGAGGTGTATGAATTACTCTACAAAAAACGCCAAGGTGGCGTGGCTATTTATGGCGATGACCCACAAGTACTTTGCGGAATAATAACTTGGAACATGCTGCACACTTATTTAATGCGGCAACAACACTAAAGGATAAACCATGATTTTGTGGTACAAAGCACTACATGTATTTTTTATGATTGCTTGGATGGCGGGGATTTTTTATTTACCTCGTTTATTTGTGTATAACGCTGAATCGAGCGTTGACGCGGTAAAAGAGCAACTTAATATTATGCAGCGCCGCTTATGGCTGTTTATTACGCCTTTTGCCATTCTAACATTAGTGTTTGGACTATTGACCATTTACGAATATGGTTACGCGTGGTTCAAACTGAGTTTATGGATGCACGTAAAACTTAGCATTGTCATTCTGTTCTATGTTTATCATATATACTTGTTTGTATTAGTGAAAAAATTTATTGCGAAGCAAAATACACATAGTCCAAAGTTTTATCGCTTCCTAAATGAAGCGCCCGTTTTAGCGCTTTTAGCCATTGTGATATTGGCTATTGTTAAACCCTTTTAATCTTGTTTGAAGGTTTCAAATTGGTTAGGCAGGTAAGTTGCTAATTTGCCCGCTAAATCTACGTAAGTAGTAAGTGTGTCATTTAAACTTTGCGCAATAAGCGGCATGTTTTCACGCAGGGCTTGAGCCTGTTCTAGCGATTTTGCCTCAGCGTCACGCAAGGTTTCTTTAGGATCCGCAAAAGTGCTAAACATTAATAAGCAATGTTTTAAATCTTTTGCCATTTGCGGTGCCTGTTGTGGGTCTTGTTTTTGCATTTTTCGCCATGCTCCTTGCCAAAATTGCTCTCTTGCGCTGTGCGCCATAAGCAAGCCCTTACACCATTCACGTAAGGGCCGGTCTTTTTCAAACTCTCCTGAATACTTTACATACTCAGGTATTACAAGGGTGTTGTTATTCATTTGTGCTAGGCAGTGTTTGAAATAATTAAATAGTTCATTGGTGATTTGGTCAGCCTGCGCGGCGTTTTGAATTTGATTATGTTGTTTTATTACCCACGGTAACCACACATCGGGTAAAGGAATTTCAGGGCAAGCACATGCCCCAACTAAACAACCTTCTACATAATACCTAGAGTGTAAAAAAGATACCTCCTGAGGGTTTGCATATAGTTCAGTCAAATTCATTATAAATAGCACTTCCGGAAATTAAACATTTTAAATATCAGTTATTTATTGTAAAGCAATCTGCGCTTTTCTACATCGCTAATGCGTGTCATGATACTCGTAAATATAAAACATTCAAAGACTTCAAGGAAGCACATGAAGCAAGATAGTCAAAACCAAACTAAAGGCGGTTCAAGCGCAGGTGTGCAAGGCTTAATTGTGGCAGCCGCGTTTATAGGCCCGGGCACAATTACCACTGCAACATTAGTGGGTGCAAAAACGGGCTATGCGCTTATTTGGCTATTAGTGTTTGCAGTAATAGCCACTTATATATTGCAGGAAATGGCATCTCGAGTTGGCCGAGTAAGCGGCATGGGGCTGTCGAAGGCTATTATGAGCAGCATCCCGAATAAATGGATTAAAGGCTTAGTTGGCGTCTTAATAATAGTTGCGATAGGCATAGGCAACGCTGCTTACGAAGGCGGCAATATTACTGGCGCCGCACTAGGGCTAAGTGCAAATGCAGGTGGGGATATCCGAATATGGGCAACCGTAATTGGTTTAAGTGCATTTTTATTGTTAGTAAGCGGGCAGTACAAATGGGTCGAAAAAACACTTTTAGCATTGGTCATGCTAATGAGCGCCGTGTTCTTATCATTAATGATTTATTTAGGTATTAACAGTGATTTGTTTTTAAATGGCTTACTTTTGAAATCGTCAGTTATAGACAATACATCTTTGGCGCTAGCGATAATTGGTACCACCATTGTCCCATACAATTTATTTCTACATGCAGGAATGAGTGCACAGAACGCGCAAAATAAAGCATCGCAAAGTGCAAATAACAAGGCGCTATTTGCCAGCTTAGGGTTAGGTGGGCTATTAACGTTCGCGGTGCTTTCCAGCTCTGTGTCGGCATTTTTCATTAGCCAAACCCATGTTGATAGCTCAAATATTGCTGCGCAATTGCAGCCACTATTGGGAAACTATGCAAGTTTATTTTTTGGCATAGGTTTATTTTCGGCTGGATTAACGAGCGCTATCACAGCACCTTTGGCTACCGCCTATGCAATATCAGGCTTATTTAATTGGCAAACAAATTTACAAGATAAGCGTTTTCTGCTTACCGCATGTACCATTATTGCTTTAGGCACGCTAAGCGCTAGTATTGGCGCAAAACCACTTAGCCTAATAATGCTAGCACAAACGGCCAATGCCATGTTACTGCCAATATCTGCATTACTATTAGTATGGGTATGTAATAAAAAGGCTGTAATGCAAGAGCATACAAATAGTGTTTTCAACAACTTTGCGGGACTATTAGTCATTGTATTGGTTGTGGGGATATCTGCGTATAAGTTACTTAACTAATTAATTACTTGCGTTCTAAAAATAAACTTATTCTTAAGCCAGTATAAGGCGCTTCGCCCAAGCTTACATTCATGTGCCCGCCTAATAATTCACTTATACGGTGAAGCTTGCTAAAACCCATTCCGCAATGGTCGTGACTACAAGCTAGGCTTGATTGAAAAGGTCGTTGAATAGTATTGAGCTTTTCAGTCGTAATTGAGCAGCCATTATCTTCACACACAAGCACATGATGTGTAGCTGTGGCTTGGTATCGCACTTGACACTTAAGACCAATATTACTCGGTGTGTTACTCGCCAACTGTGCATGCTGTTTAATATTAGAAAAGACTTCTTGATAAAACATCAAGATTAACTCGGAGCTTGAATGAATAATAGGAAATACATCGTATTCTATCTCTAGATTTAACTCCCCGCTTCCGGTTCGTTTAGCGGCTTCCTCTTTCATCGCACACTTCATGAAGATTTCATTGATATCACAAGCTGTGAACTCATATTCGCAATCAAATAGTTGCGCATAATCTCTGAATGCATGTAGTTTGTGCTGTGCGCTTGAACACTCCATTACAACAAGCGATAGCCAATTACGGGCTTTGTCGTCTAATGCGCAAGAGTATTCTTTATCTAGCAAGTTAAGTAGTGAGGCACTCACACCTATTGACCCGTTAACATCGTGATATAGCGTTTTAAAGACGCCTTTTAATTTTCTTTCATCCATGATGTATCACGATATTTTATTTCCCTTCAATAGTATTAGACTCATTTTCAATCAGTTCCTCAATATGCAAGTCAATTTGGTGACGGCGAATAGCGTAGCGGATACTTCTATCTAAAAGAGCTGGAGAAAGTTCATCTTTGTCGATTAAATCAAGTGCACCATGTGATAGCAATAATGGCGTTAACTCATCTGATTTATCCCCTGTTATCACTATGACAGGAACAACAATTTCTTTGTGGGTCAAACCATCAATCAGGTTTAAAGCGGTTTCATCCTTAAGATAATAATCGCAAATACAGATATCAATATCGTTCTTTCTAATAAGCGAGAATGCTTGTTTTACATTACTGCACTTAAAAATGTTAATTTGATACTCATTAATTTGTGACAGTTGGCTTTCAAGTAATTCTAGGTACGCCGCACTATCATCTAAAATAATCACATTTAATTGCTGTGTAAAAGGCTTTGTATCTAAAATTTCTAGCGCATTGTTTATACTTGAGCGTAATTGCTTATAAGCAACGACCATCCCTAGTTCCATATAGCGAACTCTAGAAATATCTAAAAACGTAATAGCAACGCCTTTAGAGCGCGACACATCACTATAGTTGTATGAGTTTATTGAAATACGTAAAAGTTTTTTGTCTTTTAACGTAATCTCCTTCTCAATAGACTTTGTAGTACTAAGCACAGTGGCAACATCAACTAACATGGTGTCATATTCAATATTATTTGAAATATGGTGAAGTGGCCTACTTATATCCGCTTCTTGCAAATTTATGTATGTTTTAACGGCTTCGGTGTATCGGCGAATAAGTAATTTATCATCAACAAATATGATGCCTATTTTTGACAAACCAAGTACTTCGTCTAAGTCACCATTTGCCTGTGAAATTTGTACAATTTTTTCTTGATATTCAGAGTTAACGGTATATAACTCTTCGTTGACTGACTGTAACTCTTCATTGGTACTTTGGAGTTCTTCATTGGCCGACATTAACTCTTCATTGGCCGATTGCAACTCCTCGTTAGTCGTCTCTAACTCTTCTACCGTAACTTGTAAGTGCTCTTTGTTATACTTCAGTTCAAGCTCTAAGTCAGCAATTCTTTGACGAGCTTGCTCACTTACGTCAAATTTTTCAGACGAATTTTTGATGCCTTTTGAGTCTGACTTAACAGTATCAAATAACACCCAATAATAACCGGGAGAACTCACTAGATCATGTTCTTTAATGTATCTAGCACGTAGGTCGAAGTTGACGAGATCTTCTCTACCTTGTGTTGTCATGCCTGTATAGCAAACTTCCTCGCCACTATATTTAGCCCGCTGTAATGCCGACGATACCGCTATACTAATATCTTCGTTGACCATGTCCTTTATTAAGGTACTAATTCGACCAGGCGGTAAACGCCTCACATAAGGCGTTGTATCACCGTATACATGTATAGCTTGATACTCATCGTTAAGTAGGATGCAAGGTGCCACAAACTCACTGATTAAAGCATCATTAACAAAACCCAAGCCTCCAACGGAATTGCTGTTACCTTTATAACTTTTCATCAAATCAGAAACTGATGGCATCGAATGATTGTCTTTGCGACTAGCTTTTGGTGAATCAGAAGTCGAAGAACTGAGTGGTAACTTAACATCTCCAGTTTTCATAAATATTTTTTGTCGCTCGTTCACCGCGTTAAAATGAACCGACAAATCGCCTAAATTTTCAGACGATCCTAAAAACAAATACCCCAGCTTATTTAGGGCAAAATGAAATGAAGATAGCACTCGCTGCTGCGCATTTGGCTTAAGATAAATCAATGCATTTCTACAGGACACAAAATCAATATTTGAAAACGGCGGGTCAATAAGCATGTTGTGGGTTGCAAAAACAACACTATGGCGAATCTTTTGAGAAACTTGATACCCACCCGTATTCACTTTAACAAAGTGGCGTTTTAATAAATTAGAGTTTATGTCGTTTTCTATGTCTGCACTGTAAAATCCCGCACTCGCTTCAGCAATAGCATCTGCATTAACGTCAGTCGCAAACACTTTTACTTCTTGCTCTATACCTTGCTTGCGAATTTCTTCTTCAAACATTATGGCAATAGAATATGCCTCTTCTCCAGACGAGCACGCCGCCACCCAAGCGCGAATTACTTTTTGAGAAGATGATTCGCTAACAATTTTGGGAATTACGAAGTCCTTTAAATACGTAAAAGCTTCAGTATCGCGAAAGAATCGAGTCACACCAATAAGCAACTCTTTGCCTAATACCTCTACTTCGTATGAGTCTTTAAAAAGCAAAGTAAGGTAATCTTGAAGCGAGGTGAGCTGCTTAATTGTCATACGCCGTTCAATACGACGCGTAATGGTAGCTGCCTTATATTTAGAGAAATCAATATCACTTTTAAGACGCAAAATATCGAATATTTCGGCCATTAAATCTTGAGTGACTAAATTACTATCCGATGTAATTTCGGTTTGACCACTCACTAGTGGATGCTGAATATATGAAGCTAGTTGTTTGCCCATTTCTTCGGGGCGCAAGATTAAATCCACTATACCCGTGTTGATTGCACTATTTGGCATGCCATCAAATTTAGCACTATCAGGCTCTTGAGCAATCACTAATGCGCCTGCTTCCTTTAGGGCTTTTAGGCCACGCGTACCGTCCGAACCGGTTCCTGACAGTATAATCCCAATCGCTCTATGTTGTTGATCTTCAGCGAGCGACCTAAAAAACACATCAATAGGTAAACTTAAGCCCGTTTCAGGAATTTTATCAGTAAGGATTAATTCACCTTGGGCAACAATCATACTCTTTTTAGGAGGTAGCAAATAAATAGTATTGCGCTTTGTGAGCACTCCATCAGTTACGTTTTCAATTTGCATTTGTGTATGTTTACTCAGTAATTCAAGCATCATACTTTTAAAGTCAGGTGACAAATGTTGGACAATCACAAAGCAAGCGCCTGTATCAACAGGTAAGTTCTGTAGGAGGGTTTGCAGAGCTTCGAGTCCGCCTGCGGAAGCACCAATTCCTATATAGTGACTGGGTATACCAACATCTTTATCTTCTGACTTGTCCATATTATATTTCTATTTTTTGAAAGGGCTTAAAATATATGCTTGAGTGTAACGTATTTATGATAGTTGTAGTTAAATTTTATATATAGGCTTGTAAAAAGACGCCTGTTAGTACAAAGTAATCGCTGTGGTGGAATTTTATACAATAATTGAATTCCAAAATTATGTTCGCGTAACGGAAAACTGCCTATGAGCAAAGCAAGCGCTGAAAACGTTAATAAAACGGAATATCTTGATCCAGATATCAGTGAAATTGGCGCAGATCGACGGCAAGATAAATCAACGCGAAATGCTATTGAAAAAATCCAGGACAGGTTATTTGATCCTGGGTCTTTTGATCAAATTTTTAATATATTAATCCATTATTTGAGTGAAACCACTAAAAGCGCACACGGCATTTGTTTTTTATCTGACGACAAAGGACTTTCGCCTTTATCTGAAAATCAATTCCTCTACGAAATTTACCATGGCGAAACTCCCCCATTTATCGATCAATCCGTTCTTGGAACTTGGATTAAGGAAAAATCGCTTCTTAACAATATTGTTTATTATAACTCCCCTATTCCTAAAGGAACACGAGCATTAATAAAGGGCAATGTTGATATTAAGTCCTTAATGATCATACCGATATTACTTCATACGAAGCTACGAGCAATTTGTGTTTTAGCAAAACCTCAAAAAGCCTATGATGCTTCAATGATGAATCAGCTTAAACCTATTTTAGGCGCCGTTAGTTGCACGCTACAAAGCGTAGAATCAGTAAAAGGCAACTTCTCTGGTTTAGATGCAAAAATTGCTGATAATGAATATTTGAGTAAGTTAATATCATCATCCCCCATTGGCGTAGTGGTGGTTAGTCACGACCACACTATTTTTATGAGTAACCCAGCCGCACAAGACATCTTCGATCCTCAATCTGTAAATATCAATGAAGATGAAAAGCATTCTTTGTCTGGAATCAAGATCACATCGTTTTTTCCGAACTTTGAACGCTTCTTTCAATGGTCAAATCAAAAAGACAAAATGGGGCTAAATAGCGATACTCACGCACCAAAAGTATGGGAAAATCACTTAGCATATAGAAAAGATGGCACACCTTGCTTGTTAAACCTTAGCCTGTTTCGACACAGCCATGCGGGGCAACGATATACAACGCTTCAAATCCAAGATATAACATTTATTCAAGAACAAGCAGATGAATTTAAACGTACTTCACAGCAGCTTAACGCGCTAACTCAGCTAGCGCCAGTGGGTATTATTCATGTTGACGTTGCATGGAATTGTGTATTTGCCAATGAGAAATGGTCTGAGTTTTCCGGCCTAAGCCCTCAAGACAGCACACACCACAACTGGATCAATGCATTTCATCCTGATGATATCAATGGTTTGCTACATGAACTTCGAAAGAGCATGGAATTAGGAACTGATTACTTCCAAGAGCTTCGCTTGGTAACACCGTCAGGTAAAACAAAATGGATTGATTTAAGTGTACGTATACTATTTGACGAAGATGACAAAATTGATGGTTTTTTGGGAACTTGCCACGACGTCACCGAGCGATATATCAATCAGGAGAAACTTCGCCATATTGCTGAGTACGATAATTTGACGGGCCTAGCCAATAGAATGCTATTTTTAGATAGGTTGCAACAATCGTTTTTTCGGTCACAAAGAGATCAATCCATAATTACAGTCTTCTTTTTAGACCTTGACGGATTCAAAGATGTAAACGATACCCTAGGACACGATGTGGGTGACATGTTATTGCAAAAAGTGTCTGAAAGGTTGCTAAACACTTTAAGGAAAAATGATACTGTTGCGCGCTTTGGCGGTGACGAATTTGTTGTTATGTTGGGGCACGATGACCACATGACTGAAGTGATAGTAGTAGCCGAGAAAGTAATAGAGTGCATAGCCAAACCTTATTTAGTCGAAAACCACGAAATATTTATCACTACAAGTTTAGGTATTGCACAAGGTAGCAATAAAAATTCAAATCCTGACATTATCTTAAAAAACGCTGACTTTGCGCTATACAATGCTAAAAAAGAAGGTAAAAACAAGTATCAGGTATTTAATAAAGCATTAGAAATTGGAACGCAACAGCGAGTTAAACTTCTTAACGATCTTCGCACTGGATTGTCACGAAACAGATTCGAATTATATTTCGAACCTATATGCGACGGCTTAACGCAGCGAATAATCGGTTTTGAAGCTTTACTGAGGTTCAAAAACAAAGAAGATCAAATAGTTCAGCCTGATGACTTTATCCCCCTTTTAGAAGAGAGTAATTTAATTGTAGACGTTGGCAAGTGGGTTATTAACGAAGCGTGTAAACATCTAGCGAACTGGCAAGATAATAAGGGCTTCCCCACAAATGGTTTTGTTTCATTCAATGTGTCGGGTAAACAAATGCTAGATCCAGATTTAATTCCCCACATTTCTCAAGCCTGTAAAAGTCACAAAGTAGAACCAAAACGCCTAGTAATGGAAATGACTGAGTCTGTCATTATTAATAAAACCTGGAAAGTAATTAACGTTCTTAATAAGCTCAGGCAATTAGGCCTAAGATTAGCACTTGACGATTTCGGTACAGGCTATAGTTCATTAAGTTACCTGCAGAATATGCCGTTTAACATTTTGAAAATAGACAAATCGTTTATAGACGACTGGAACAAGGACAGCAAAGGGAGCAAAGATACGAAAATCGTAAAAGCAATTATTGCCCTTGCCAATTCGTTAGAGCTGAAAATAATTGCCGAAGGTGTTGAAAATCAACATGCACTTGAACAAGTGATTTTATTAGGCGCTCATCTATTTCAGGGGTACTATGTGAGTAAGCCTCTTAGCAGCGAAGATGTATTAGATTTTATGCTGCAATACAATTCAAGAACCACCACACAATAGGAATTAATAATGCCACTAGCCATCACTGGTTTATACGCAAGTTTATTAGCTTTAGTATTTTTTGTACTTACCATTGGCGTGGTTAAGCAAAGAAGAGCTAATGCCGTTAGCCTAGGAGATGGCACCGTAGACGAACTACAAAAAGCTATCAGAGCACACGGTAATTTTATTGAATATGTTCCCATATGTTTAATATTACTCGCTATAGCTGAACTCAATACAAATTTGGTGGCATTGTTACATGTCGCTGGAGCCGTTTTATTAGCAGGGCGTTTACTGCACGCTTACGGAATAGTTAAATCCAGTGGCGCAAGCAAACCCCGCATATATGGTATGTTATGCACATTTCTTGTAATGCTCGTTTTATCTTTATGGAATTTGTTTAGCATCATATTTTGGTAATTTCTGAGTAAGAACAAGCGCATATAAAATGCGCTTGTTCTTCATCCCTAATTTATCCTCTGAATTAACACAATTTAATCATAATTTGTTGATATTACCCCTCACGCAAATCCATATTTTGCCGAAACAATATTACCTTTCATAAAACCGTTGGTGTTGCTATCAGTTCTGTAATTACCCATCGTCCAATTGCTTCTTCAGATGAATTTTCTGACGCCAATACAATTCGTTGTGCTGCGCGTATAAAGAAATTATCACACCCCAAGCAATTATCTTACGCACGAGAAAACGATAAAGTTATTCATATAAATCATGACCATAGTGTATCGGTCGAATTAGAAAGTCTTAATATAGGGGATATTAGTAGTGAATATTCTGTGGTTGAGGCTCTTATAGACGTGGACTCTCGCCAAGAGCTTAATAGAGTAAGCAAGGCTCTTGAAGAAGCCATGGAAAACAAGTGGTATGTGATATTTGATGTGACCTATTTATGCATATCAGATGAGGGTGCTATTCTGTTTGGCTGTACTGCCACTATTACAGGCCAAACTGAAAAGGATTTGTTCTCGCTGCGCTAGTACAACTAAGCAGTACAAGGTCAAACAATTAAGTACGCGTTAGCCACTTACTCGGGTTTAACGCTTTACCTTTATGTCTAATTTCAAAGTACAAACTTGCTCTACTTTGTCCTCCGCTTGTACCCGCTAAGCTTATCGATTCACCCGCTAAAACTTTATCACCCACGTTCTTTAGTAACGCTTGGTTCCGTCCATATACGGTCATATATCCTTTACCATGATCCACAATGGTTACCAAACCAAAACCTTTGAGCCAATCAGAGTAAAGTACTACGCCATCGGCTACCGCTTTAACGGAAGTACCAGAGCGTGTATCTATTACTATTCCCTTCCAGCGCACCTGTCCTTGCCTGCGCTTACCAAACAAACGCTGTACTGTCCCGCCAGTAGGTATCATTAACTTGCCTTCGAGTGCGGCTAAGCCACTCAATTGAATATCACTTCGATTGGCTTTCTCGCGAGCCACTTTCGCAGCTAATTCAGCGGCCTCAATAGCAGCAAGTAAATCATTTTCTTGTTGCTGTAACTGACTCACTCTAGCTTGATCACTTTTTATCTGTTTTTCTAATTTTTTAAGTGAAGCAAAACGCGATTGTTGTTGATCACGTAGCCTAGATGATTGAGAAGACTGTTGAGCTAGCAACTGCGCTAATTGTGTTTCCTGACTCGCCAATTTCGAACTAACCGCTTCTAAACTGCTAATTAGCTCACGAAAGTTACTAATTTCAGCTTGCCTAGCTTTGTTTAAATACTGATAGTAAGTCAGCACGCGCTCAAACTTACCTGCCTGATTTTGGTTAAAGACCATTTTAGCAAAATCATAGTCACCCGCCATATAAGCGCTTTTGATTTGCGCGGCCAAAGCACTTTGTTGCTTTGTAATATTCTGTGCTATTTGTTTTTTCTGTGCGTGTAATTGCGTGAGTTCTGCTCGAGTGTTATCAAGCTTTGTATCTGTTTGATTGAGCAAAGTCGCTGTTTGCGCAATTTGCAGCTCGGCAAGCTTTAACTCTTCTTGAAGGCGATCTGAATCCGCTAGCTTCTTTTTTAATTGATTTTGGGTTTGTTCTATTAAGGACTTAATGGTTGCCAATTCTTTGGTTTCAGATTGGGCAAGCACCAAGTTAGGAATTAGGCACACAAACACACTAAAGCAAAACGCCTTTAGTGTGTTTGAACACGCTTTATTCACCAACTTGGTGTACTTCATGTTTATCGCTTTATTTTACGGTAACGATCGGCTTTCCGGTCATTTCTTTAGGTTGCTCCATACCCATAAGATGAAGCATTGTAGGCGCAACGTCACTTAAAGTGCCGCCACTACGAACGCTTGCCTCACGCCCATAATAAATAAACGGAACGGGCTCGCTGGTATGCGCGGTATGCGCAACACCGGTGCTAGCATCTTGCATTTTCTCCGCATTGCCGTGATCTGCCGTAATTAAGCATTCACCGCCATTTTTTTCCAGTGACTCAATAATTCTGCCAATACATGCATCTACCGCTTCACATGCTTTTACTGCCGCATCAAATTTGCCGGTGTGACCTACCATATCACCATTAGGGAAATTACAAATAATAACGTCATATTTTCCCCCTTCAATAGATTCTATAATCGCATCAGTTAACTTTTCTGAATTCATTTCTGGCTGTAAATCATAGGTAGCTACATCAGGAGATGGAATTAAAATGCGTTCTTCGCCTTTGTATTCGTCTTCTTTGCCGCCACTATAGAAAAACGTTACGTGGGCAAATTTTTCAGTTTCTGAAATACGAAGCTGAGTTTTATCGTTTTTAGATAACCATTCACCCATCACGTTTATTAATGGCTCAGTTGGATAACCAACGGGCGCTTTTAAACTAGTTTCAAATTCAGTTAACATCACAAAGTTAATTGCAGGACGAGCTTTTCTTTCAAAGCCACTGAAATCGTCAGTAATTAGCGCATGTGACAATTCACGTGCTCGGTCAGCTCTGAAGTTCATGAACAACACAGCATCGCCGTCTTGCATGCCTGCAAAGTCGCCAATTACGGTTGGCTTCACAAATTCATCAGTTTGTTCACGGGCGTAGCTATCTTCCACCGCTTGACTTGCACTATCTGCGGTAAATTCGCCTTTAGCGCTTACTAATACATCATAGGCGAGTGTTACGCGGTCCCATCTGTTATCACGGTCCATCGCGTAATAGCGCCCTACTAAACTGCCAATTTGTGCGCCGCTATATTGAGCGCATGCTTCTTCTGTTTGTTTTACGTAATTTATTGCGCTTTGTGGAGGCGTGTCACGACCATCTAAAAAGCCGTGCACATAGATTTTTTTAGCGCCTTTACTGTGCGCTAATTTCACTGCTGCCAAAATATGGTCAATATGAGAATGCACACCACCATCAGACAACAAGCCCATAATATGTACAGCTTTATCATTATTGACTGCGTTTTCAATGGCGGTAACTAATGCTTCGTTGTCATTAAAGCTACCATCTTCAATAGATTTCGTGATTTTGGTGAAATCTTGATAAACCACGCGTCCAGCACCTAAATTTACATGGCCTACTTCTGAGTTGCCCATTTGACCTGGCGGTAAGCCTACATCTAAGCCTGACCCTGAAATTAATGTGCTAGCATACTCAGCGCTTAGTCTATCTAAGTTGGGCGTATTGGCGGCCGCAACTGCATTATTTTCGGTTTCTTCACGATATCCCCAGCCGTCAAGGATAAAAAGGGCTAAGGTTTTCTTTTTGCTTGTCATAATGTTCCTATATGCTGAATGTTAAACAGTTAAACTCAGATTGTAGAATGCTCATGTATCTAATTTACCAGTAAAAGCGCTGAGCATAAACACACTTAGCGCAATAATGTATAGCCAATTAATACTAATAGTGTCATTTTTGCCGTGTTTATATATAATTCCCCGCTTTAAAGCGTTAATTAAAATTAAGTGAGATACAAATAAATGGATCAACTCATCGAGTTTGCTAGCAATAATCTTATTTTGTCAGGCCTATGGGCTGCTTTAGTGATCATGTTGATTTATTCCTTCATAGCGCCCGCTATTTCAGGAACGAAGCGAGTAGATAACCATCAAGCAACGCAATTAATCAATAAAGAAGATGCAATTGTGCTTGATATTCGTGCGCAAAAAGACTTTAAAGCCGGTCATATCATTGGCTCAAGACAGCTAAAACCTGAAGAAATTCGCGAAGGTAACTTTTCTAAGCTTGAAAAAGACAAAGATAAACCCATTATTGTTGTATGCGCAATGGGAAATACCGCTGCTGGTACTGCTAATAAAATGGCAAAACAAGGCTTTACAAACGTAAACGTGTTAAGTGGCGGTATAAATGCATGGCAAGGCGCAAGTTTGCCATTAAATAAATAAATAATTTGTAAATATTATAGGCCCAATACAGTCTGTTGAATGTTTGCTAAACAAAAGAGAGTGTAATATGCAAAAAATAGATATTTATACCAAAGGTTACTGCCCTTATTGCAAGCGAGCGAAAAGCTTACTTGAAGCAAAAGGTGCTGCTTACAATGATATTGAAATTGACAAGCAACCAGAATTACGTGATTCAATGATTGCACGCGCCAATGGCGGCTCAACCGTGCCGCAAATTTTCATTGGTGATACTCATGTAGGCGGATGCGATGATTTATTCGCACTTGAAGCCAATGGTAAATTAGACGCTTTATTAGCAGGCTAAGCACTTTTATAGCGCGCAGCTAAGTAAGCAATTTATAAGTGACGCAACATGCATCACTTTCTCAATTCACTGGCGTAAATTACGCCTTAAAAAAAGAAGTAAATAGGAAACACTCATGGCTGACGAAGCATTAAACCAAGCTGCACCACAACAAGAAATACAATTCAACATGCAGCGCATTTACACAAAAGATATTTCATTTGAAACGCCAAATTCTCCAGCCGTGTTCCAAAAAGAATGGAAGCCTGAAATTAAGTTAGATATTGATACTCGCACAGCCGAATTAAGTGAAGGCGTTTACGAAGTTACTTTATCAGTAACGGTAACGGCAACTAATGAAGGCCAAACCGGCTTTTTATGTGAAGTACAGCAAGCCGGCATTTTTGCCATTGGCGAAATGCCAGATAACAATAAAGCGCATATGCTGGGTTCTTACTGCCCTAATTTATTGTTTCCCTATGCTCGCGAAACGGTTTCTAATTTAGTAAACAGAGGCACTTTTCCTCCACTAAACTTAGCACCAGTAAACTTTGATGCTATTTTTGCAGCTTACGTACAAAAGCGCCAAGCAGAGCAAAACCCAAGTGACGAAGCGCCTAAGTTAGACGCTTAATAATCTATTTACAAAAGGCTGATTGCTCATGAGTTTGTCTACTACCACAACGGTAATTGGTGCGGGTTCATATGGTACGGCCTTAGCCTTTTGTTTATCTAGAAATAATTACCCTACCTTTTTATGGGGCAGAAATAGCGATGCTGTTGAGCTTATGCAAACTCAGCGCGTTAACCATAAATATTTAGGTGACTTTACCTTTCCTGAACAGCTACAGGCTGTAACAAATCTTAAGCACGCCATTAAACAGAGCACCTACATTCTTATTGTAGTGCCCAGCCATGCCTTTGCCGACACTGTAATAGCTATTGCGCCTATGATTGAAGCCCACCATCAAGTTATATGGGCTAGTAAAGGGCTAGAACCTGGTACCGGTGATTTATTAGAAAATGTGGCAGAGCAACATTTACCTGAGGGTACGCCGCTGGCGGTATTATCAGGGCCCACTTTCGCTGCGGAAATGGCAGCTGGGCTTCCCACCGCTATTACATTGTCGAGTAAGAATGCGCATCTTAATCAAACATTCGGTGCACTACTGCATGACTCTCAGCGTTTCCGCGTATACATGAATAACGATATGACTGGCGTACAATTAGGAGGCGCTGTTAAGAACGTTATTGCGATTGGGGCAGGCCTAGCTGATGGTTTAGGTTTTGGAGCAAACGCAAGAACAGCACTTATTACTCGCGGCTTAGTCGAAATGAAACGTTTAGGTTTAGCTCTTGGCGCCCAAAGTGATACGTTTATGGGGATGGCCTGTTTAGGAGATTTAGTGCTCACTTGCACTGACAATCAATCAAGAAATAGGCGTTTTGGTTTAGCGCTAGGCCAAGGTATGAGTGTAGACGCAGCCATTGAAAGTATAGGCCAAGTAGTAGAGGGCTATAGAAATACTGACGAAGTACATATTCTGGCGAACAAACAGGGCATTGAAATGCCCATTTGTGAACAGCTTTACGCCGTGTTATACGAAGGTAAGTCAGCGAAAGATGCTGCGTTAACGCTACTAGGGCGTGAACAAACCAGTGAATAACGGGGTGACCCCGCTGCTTTCAGATCCTATTTTGCTTCAGGAAAATCGAGTTGACGCCACGACTCATAAACAAACACCGCAACCGCATTTGATAAATTCATACTTCGGCTATTGGCTGTCATAGGAATACGTACTCGGCATTCAGCAGGTAACGATTCTATAAGCTCGTTAGGCAAGCCTCGCGTTTCTGGCCCAAATAATAAGGCGTCACCAGCTTCGTAGTTTACTTGGTGGTAATAAGCGGTGCCTTTTGTAGTGCATGCAAATATGCGTTTAGGCTGGCGCGCATCAATATAACTTTGCAGGTTAGGATAGCGCTGCGTGTTGGCAAACTCATGATAATCAAGCCCCGCACGGCGAACTTTTTTTTCATCCCAGTCAAATCCTAAAGGTTCAATTAGGTGTAAACTGTATCCGGTATTAGCGCATAAGCGAATAATATTGCCGGTATTCGGGGGGATTTCAGGTTCAAACAAAACCACGTCTAACATGCTGATACTCTTTGGATATTAATGCACATGAGTATAACAGTGATTAAGGTGAGTAGTTAAGGCTTAGCGAAAAAATCTAATATCGTGCTAAGCGCTTGATGCTTTGCTGGGTCTTTTTCAAAAAGGATTTCATGCTTGGCTTTAGGAATAACAACACACTTAGCTTGAGGCATAGACTCCACTGTTTTAGACATTTTTTTGTTATCAACTATTTGCTCTTCTTCCGCTTGTAATACCAACACTGGCATCATTAAGTGCTTGGCTATAATACGGGCAGATTGCATGGCGTTTATGGCTGCAGTCAACCATGTGAAGGTTATTCCCCCCAACTGCGCTTCAGGGCTTTGCGCCATCGTTTTGCGAAAACTCGCATAGCGAATTTCACTGTTCGTTAATTGATTGGTAATAAACGGGTACGGCTTATAATCACCTTGCCCCCAGAAGTAACGAGGCGTTTTACCTAGTAATCGATACACAGTACCAGCACTCTTCGCAATAGCTTTCACTAGAACTTCTGGTAAGGGTAAATTAATACCTAACATTGGCGCACTAAAACACACTTTTTTAAACAGCGTTGCGTTAGCTTGCAAAAAATGTACGCCGATTGCGCTGCCCATAGAGTGGCAAAGCAAGTATAAATCTGAATCAAGTGCCTGCTTGTGTAGTTGGGGTATCAACACATTTTCAATACATGCGGTAGCATCAGTGATGTAATCATCAAAACTTTCAATATATCCCATATGCGGGTTCGCTAACGCTCGAGATGAGCCACCCTGTCCTCGGTGGTCAAGCGCAAATACGCTATAGCCATTTTGGAATAGTTCAAATAGCAGTTCCTCATATTTGACAATAGCTTCTGCACGTCCCGGGAAAATCACAATACAGCCCTTAGGTGCTTCATGTAGCGCAATGCAGTAATGTAAAGTAACGCTAGGCGAGCATATCCAATGTCCGTATTCTAAAGATGAATCTAAGAAGCGTAAATAAGCTGGATCTTTCGGCTCAAGTACATCGTTTTGTGAGTGAAAATAATATGTCATAAGAATGAAATTAGCGTATCAGCTTAGCTGTAGTTAATGGGAAGTTTAGCGCTATTTTAAGGCCACCCATAGCAGATTCATACACATCAATTTGCCCCTGGTGTAGTTCTACTGCGGCTTTTGCAATCGCCAAACCTAGGCCAGTCCCCTGTACTTCATTTCCAGAAGGCGCGCGATAAAAAGGTTCAAAAATCTGCTTGGCTTGCTCAAGTGGTAAGCCTTCACCGTTATCTTCAATAACAATGCTCAGTATGCTGTGGGCATTTTTTTCATTCTGCTCCATGTTTATTTGCACGGTACTTTCACAAAACTTAATTGCATTGCGCGTCACATTTTCAATCGCGCTTACAAAGCTTGCTTTATTGAGCATAAGTGTAAGTTCAGGGCATTCGTTGATTATAAGTTGCTTGCCCGAGGCTTTTGCCTCAAATATTAAGTCATCAAACATGGGGGTTAAAATATCACTTAATAAGCAACTTTGTTTTTGCGATAAGCTATGTTGGAGTTGGCTATCCATTTTGGCCAATTGTAAAGACTGGCCAATCAGACTATCCATAACACCAATTTCTTTTTCAATTCGTGCTCCGTAAGGGTTATTTTCGTTGCCTTCAGGGTTCAACATAGCCAGTGCTAATTGCATTCTTGTTAATGGCGTTCTTAATTCGTGGGATACGTTTGCCATTAAGTCTTTTTGTTGGCGCAAGCTCAACGCTAAGTTGCTTGCCATTTTATAAATATCTTCATGAAGTTGGCCAAGTTCGTCTTTTCTTTTCGCTAAATGAGGGTCAGGCTCTTGTGAGTAGCCGGTGGCAAAATCATTGCTAAGCTCTTGTAAGCGTTTAATCGGCTTAACAATTGTAAACGCAATGCCCACACAGGCCAGTGTGCCTAGTACTAAAAATACTACCAAGGCAGAGCCTAAAACCATAAATGGACGTTGCTGGTGGCGCAGTAGGCGCCCTGAAAACAAATACAAGGGTTTACCATTTGCGCTTACTGCTATCGGACCAATAAACTCCATGTTCTTTGTGCGTATTACTAACGGTTCGCTCGCATTGACTAAATCAATGAACTTACTAGTTTGACTTAGCATGGGGCGTGGAAAGCCTAAAAATAAGTGCTTATTTTCAGGATCTATTAGTAAAAGCTGCGCCCGGGTACGCGCGCCAACTCTGCGCAGAGCCCTTTCAAAATCTGTATTTTTGTTTAATAGCTTTTGAACGTTCGCAGCAGTGCTTTGCAAATCAGCAAGGTGCGCGTCGGTTGTCGCACTTAGCTCCCAGGTGTCCCCTAAAAAGCGTGCTACAGTGAACGCTCCAATCACCATTACACTTACCGCTAACCAAAACCATAAGAATATACGCCCAAATAAAGAGTGCTGTGGATTAATACGACGCAAGCTTCGAAACAATTTATTCATTATTAATCCGTTTCATGCTGCATAAGATACCCACTACCACGAATGGTTTTAATCACATCGGCTACACCATTGTTCGCGAGTTTTTTACGGACATTACTCACATGCATATCTAAGCTTCTATCAAATGCACTTAATTTTCTGCCAAGTACTTTCTCAGAAAGTACTTCTTTGCTTTGTAAGTTACCTACATTTTTCATTAAATACGCTAACAATAAAAATTCTGTCGACGTCATTTCAATTGTATTACCGTTGGCAATCACGGCCTGGTTCGCTTCATTAATATCAACGCCATGTAAGCTCACCTTTTGTGGTTGATTAAACGCTGTGCTGGGGTTTAGTCGGCGAATTAACGCCTTAATTCGAGCGACTAATTCACGTTGATTAAATGGCTTAGGTAAATAATCATCTGCGCCTAATTCTAGGCCTAGAATTTTATCGAAGTCATCACCCTTTGCCGTTAACATGATTACAGGAATAGAAGAGAAGGTACGAATGCGCTTTAACGCTTCAAAGCCATCTATTTCAGGCATCATTACATCTAGCAATAACAGATCGTGCGGGACTTTATTAATTAGCTCAATACCTTCTAAGGGGTTGTTGGCTACACGCACATCAAACCCTTGTTGGCTCAAGTAGTCACTGAGCAATTCAGTTAATCCTTTGTCATCATCAATAATTAATAGTTTGTTCATAAGCGCCATAGGTGTAATAAATAAAACAATGAAAGCATTTAGTGCTTGAATCAGCGTATAGAAAGAACCGCCATAAATACATAGCCACGCTAGTTAAGGCACAATTGTATAAACTTGTTTCGTGAATATCACGGGCTTTACACAAGCTTTACACTCTCATGGCGTTACTTTGCATTGTATTGGTTATTATACTTCCATCAACTAGCAAGAACGAATGTACCACAAACGGTGATACATCATAGACTAACAACCCAAGAGGAAATGTTATGAAAAAACAAATTTCAGCAATAATCGCTATCGCCTGCTTTAGTCTAGCAACTATTCCTGCAGCTATGGCAAAACATGATCATCAAGGCCAGCGTGGTGAATTACGTATTTTTAAAGGACTTGATTTAAGTTCACAGCAAAAGCAAGACATCAAAACACTTATGAAGCAAACCCGTTCTGACAATAGCGTATTTGCTGCAGAGCGCGAAACATTTCGTGCACAACTTGATGTGTTAATGAGTATGCCTACTTGGGACGCTACATTAGCGACGCAGCTTATTAAGCAACAAATGGTGTCTAAACAGCAAGTGCAATTGAATAAAGTAAAATCAAAACATGCTGCCTTTTTATTGCTAAGTAATGAGCAGCAAGCTGAGCTGTTAGAAAAAATGGCTGACAAAAAAGACCGAAAAGCAAAGAAAGATAAAAAGGGCAAGAAAGATAAAAAGCGTGGCAAAAACAAACGCATGGCCAAGCGCTTAGATTTAAGCGATGAACAAAAAGAAGCGATTAAGGCCATTAAAGCGGCAAGCAAAGCGCAGTTTGAACTTGTTCGCGCTGACATGAAAAACTACAAAGACGCAGAAGACGCGCTTGTTTTATCCGAATCATTTGATGAGGCGGCATGGATAAGCCTGAATGATAGCCACGCTGATACATTTATGGCAGCTCAATTAGCTAAGATGAAAGCAAAATATGACGAATATAATGTGTTAAGCGCAGAGCAAAAGTTAAAACTTGCAGAGATGCGTGAAAAAATGAAAGAAAAAATGAAAGAAAAACGTGAGAAAGCCGGTTCTGTATAGGCAGGTTTTATAAATGTGATACCCCTCCCTAAAGATATTTTGTCGTAAATATCATCTTATAACCGCTCATTTTTGTGAGCGGTTTTTTTATGCCTGCTACCGATTGCTTTTTCGCCTATTACTTTATTGCAATATGCACTTCAATTTGATTGCCATTGGCATAATACTCAAAATCAATATTATACAATCGTTGGTGAGGGCAATCGTCACGGGTGAAGTGCTCCCAAACTTTAGTCCATGCATCAATTGCAATTTGTGGCATATCACCCCGTTCAACAAACACTAAATACTTTCCATCGGGGATCGTAATTTCTTCTAGCGTTATATCACTGGGAAATGATGCCCCATCGAAGCCAGCGAGCACGTTGAACATTCCAGCATGATCAGACTCATAGTTATAATATACACCGTAAACACGCTCACCACCTTGATAATCAACAGGTACGCGCGCATCAAATAATTGCCAAAGGTCAGGAATTTTACCATGAGGGCTCATTTCAGCTGTATTGTTGGTACGTGCAGAAATACCATGCACTGTTTGCTTCGAAACGTTTCTTACTTCCATTTATCTATTCCCTTTGGCTTATGTTGCGCAATAGCATCCACGTGCATCAGTATCAATAACCGGGTTAATAAAGTCCTGATTACTTTTAGGCAAATTTAACCAGCGCTCAAGTTGCGTGTCAATTTCCCCTGTTTTACCAAAACATCCACTGCCTCTAGAGTACGGCCCCATATAAATTAACTTATTACTTGCATCAAATGCAACCACTGCGGGGGTTGAAGGAAGATATTTCGAAACAGTAGCGGAATCTAGCGCATCTACATTTAAATAGTGCGTGGTAAATGCGTGTTCACCAGCCCAAATATCAAGCTTTTTTTGATGTGGCTCAGCTAACCACTCGCAATAACATTCTCCTTGAACAATGTGAAATACTTTGCCCTCCTTGTTTGTAGCACTGCTATTGGTGCTAAGCTGCGCATAAAGCTCAGATTCAAATGAAGCGTCCATAATAGCGCTAGACAGCGCCATTTTGGGGTCAAATTCGGTTTTATTGACTAGTCCGTATTGCACAATTAACACCGAACATAAAACGAACCAAACGGTGAGTATGCCTATCCCAACTTTATGTGGTAAGTTCATCTTAATTGCTTCACAAGCTAAAGTACCTAAGCTGCTCTGATAACTTGTTTGATAACACGTTTAAAGCCCTCACGTCTTTTTGTAAGTAGCTCACCTGTTCTTTTTCGTTTGAGAATAAAACGTTTAGGTGTTCGGTTGATTCACTCACTGATTTTGAAAGTTCAGCTTGCTGTGTGGTAGAACTAGCCATATTAGTTACGTCTGTATTTACTTGCTCAATACTTGCAAGTACATCTAGCATGTTGCTCGTAGCAGTTTCTGACGAACACACCGCTAACTCCACTACATCAACGCAGTTATTCATATTGGTGACTGAGTTGTCGGCACTTTCGGTTAATAGCGCTGTAATTCTCTCTATTTCTTCCGCACTTTCTTTAGATTTAATGGCTAAGTTTCTAACCTCGTCAGATACCACCGCGAACCCTCTGCCATGCTCACCAGCACGCGCTGATTCTATTGCTGCATTAAGAGCTAATAAATTGGTCTGCTCTGCAATTGATTTAATACCTTGCATCACTTCTGAAATATTTTGGCATTTAAAGCTTAAATCACTTATTGCACTAGATGAAGTCTGTAAAACACTTTTAAGTTGCGCAATATTGGTTCGGCTATCTTCTATAGATACTTGCGTGTCCTCAGTACTTGTTTTTGCTTTTTCTGAAATTGCATTTGCATTCAATGACAGCTCAACAACGCCATCTATTTTTTGTACAATATTGTGCATCGACTCTGATATTGAGCTTACCTGTTGATTCTGCTCTTCTACCGAACTGTCTAAGTCTTCTGATGACTTTTCTACCTTTCCAGCCACAACTGCCAACTGTTCGGCAACCGCATTTGATTGTTCAACTAATGATTTAACTGCCAATAACATATTGCGCAATTGCTTCAATTCATGATCCTTTGGAATATTCTGCTCAGCTAAGTCTATTGTGCCGTTTTCTTGAATAATACTGCGCACTGAACGGTTGAGTTCGGATGCAACTTTATGTTCGCGCGCTGAACCTTTAACCATGGCGGCTAACACTGCGCACTCAATAACGGCAAAAGCAGCATGTATAACTAGTATCATGATAGATAAACGCTCTTGCTCAAACACAAAAAGGCTACCATTCATTGATTGGGAAACAAAGCCTAAAATGTGGTGAACGGCAACAACAACCGTTGCGGTTACAATAATCTTCCAATCTCTAAAAAATATAAGAAATGCCAACATAACAAACACTTGAAAATGCATTTCGGTCATTCCCATTGTTTGCTGAATGTGCAAGGCAGCCATTAATTGAGTTGCAATCGCAACCGCATGGCGGCTTAAGGCGGAACTAGGCTGAGTAAAGCCTAGAAAAATAGGGACAGATATGATTAATACGCCTAAGCCAGCCCCCATAAAGAGGCTATCACTCAACAGGCCTATGAGAATAGCAAGCGCTAGTTGAGCTAATAGTACAACACTAAATACCTTGTGGGTTTTCGCGCTTTCATCTTTCTCACGTAATAACTGCATGGTTATATTTTCTCTCCAATCGAAAATGTTCTTCTACAATTCAATCGGCCGCTCATCCATATAACTTAACCGTTTTTTCTTAAAATAGAATAGCTCAAAATAAAAGTGAATATAAATACATTTTTATTGCATATTTATCTCATTTTGTTATCCTTTCGCAAATATTGAAATAACATTGCTCACTTGCAAACATACAACACAGGAAATATTGGTGATTTCTCATTTTTTTCATAGACGTAAAAACGATTCTCCCTCAACCCGCTATTTTTTGACCTGCCGACGATAATCGTTAGTAAGTAAATGTAAAATAGCACTTTGTGCGCATGGTATGATGTATATTTAAGTATATACTCGACGTTGCCAGCCACTTTTTTGAGAAAGATAAAACGAGAACTGTTGTAAGATTACATTATGAAAAAAACATGTATTGTAGGCGCCAGTGGATACACTGGCGCTGAGCTAATTAAAATTATTTCACGTCACCCACAACTAAACTTGGAAACTTGTTTTGTATCAGATGGGAGCCAATATGCTGGAAAGTCGGCCAGTGAAGTTCACCCTGAACTTCAATTTATATGCGACCTTCCTTTAGTTGAATTAACACCTGAAAAACTCGCGTCAATAAAAGATGATTTTGATATTGTCTTTTTAGCTACCCCCCATGAATTTAGTCATGACAAATTGCCTAGCATGTTAGGCGCTAGAGCCAAAGTATTTGATTTGTCGGGCGCGTATCGCTTACAAAACACCGCTGATTTTGCACATTTTTATGGCTTTGCACACTTACACCCAAATAGTCTATCGAAGGCAGTTTATGGCTTGGCTGAATGGTACGAGAGCGATATTGCAAACGCGGCATTTGTTGCAGTACCTGGTTGCTATCCTACCGCATCATTATTAGCCCTTAAGCCTTTGCTAGAAAACAACTTGCTTAATACCGCTCATTTGCCAGTAATTAACGCAACAAGCGGGGTTAGTGGTGCAGGTAAGAAAGCGTCTATGACCTCTAGCTTTTACGAAGTGAGTTTACAAGCTTATGGTGTGTTAAGTCATAGACATACGCCTGAAATAGAAGCTTACGCTAACAACCCTGTTATCTTTACTCCTCATTTAGGTGCCTTTAAACGCGGAATTTTGGCTACGCTTACCGCATTTACAAACAGCAATGTAAGCGAACAAGATATTCAACAGGCCTATGAAAAGGCTTATAAAAATAGTCCGCTCATTCGCCTGCGAAATACCATGCCTAAAGTTGATCAAGTTACAAATACGCCATTTTGCGATATAGGTTTCGCTTATGACCCAGCTAAAAAATGCATTGTAGTTACAAGCGCCATTGATAACCTTTTAAAAGGCGCATCTTCGCAAGCCATACAGTGCTGTAATATTGCTTTAGGCATTGATCAAACCACAGGTTTGTTATAAACATGAGCAAAATGAATAAAAATCCTAAAACCAGCGATATATTGCCAATAGTCATTAAAGTAGGCGGTAGCTTTTTTAACGAACTCAGCCAAGCTGGCGCTAGCAATGGCGCAAAAGTGTTATTGCAAACAATTGCCGAATTGCAAAAACAAGGCAAGCCAGTAGTGCTAATCCATGGCGGCGGTGAACAAGTATTAAAGCGTTTAGATGCTTTGGGGATTGTAAGCGAGAAGAAAGATGGCCTTCGCGTGAGCCCTGATGCTCATATGCCCATTGTAACAAGCGTACTTGCTGGTGAGCTGAATAAGCAATTAGTCGCAACCTGCGCTTCTTTTGGCATAAATGCGGTAGGTATAAGCCTAGCCGATGGTAATATTGCACAGTGTATTGAACACGCAGCAGATATTGGTGCGGTTGGCGTTCCCACCGCCCAAAGTGCCGATTTACTCAATGCAATAATGAGCGTCAATATGGTGCCAATAGTGGCATCAATTGGTAAAGATAATGATGGTCGTTTATATAATGTTAATGCTGACCATGCCGCCATTTGTATCGCTGAATTATTGCAAACAAAATTGTACTTTTTTGCCGATGTTCAAGGCGTACTTGATGCAAACAAACAACTAATAGCTGTGTTAAACCATACTTTGAGCGAATCTTTAATTGCAGATAAGGTGATTACTGACGGAATGCTTGTTAAAGTAAAGGCCGCTCAAGACGCAGCAAATAAAATAAATAATTCTGTAATTATTGCCAGTTGGTCTAACGCCCGTGAAATTCTGTTAGAACATAAACCGCTTGGCACTCAAATATTACCTGCTTCTGCAGACAAATAATTCCCAAGGACAAAATTGTGCACTCAAACTTACTCAGTTTCAAAGATTGGGCTAGCGAAGACGCTACTAGCCTTTTAAAATTTGCTATAGCGCTTAAAAGCGCCCCTGAAAACTTTGGCAAACCCCTTGAAGGCAAATCCATTGTTGCCCTATTCGAAAAGCCCTCATTGCGCACCCGCGTTAGCTTCGACATAGGCATCAATAAACTTGGTGGACACATGGTATATGTTGACAGCCAAGGCGAACCAATGGAAAAACGCGAAGACCCAATTGATGTAGGCGCCAATATAAGCCAGTGGGCCGATGCCATTGTGGCTAGAGTTTTCAAACACAGTACCTTAGAGAAATTAGCGCAAGGTGCTTCTGTGCCCGTAATTAATGCGCTATGTGATATGTATCATCCATGCCAAGCACTTGCTGACTACATCACCATGCACGAAGCTCTTGGCGAAATTAAAGGCAAAACCCTTGCCTATATTGGTGATGGCAACAACGTCGCGCATTCACTCTTAATACTTGGCGTGCTTTTAGGGTGTCATCAGGTTGTGATCACACCGAAGGGTTATGAAATAGATCCGAATATTGCGCAATTGGTGTCTACATTAGCGAGTGAAAATGGGGTTAACTTTACTATTAGCAACCACATGGAAGAACTTGGTCAAGTTGATGTTATTTATACTGACACTTGGTTATCAATGGGTGACAATACGCCACTATCTGACATTAAAAACAAATTTATGCCGTATCAGGTAAATAGGGCGCTGATGCAAACAAGCCAAGCAAAGTTTGTTATGCATTGCCAGCCAGCCCATCGCGATTTAGAAATTACGGGAGAGTTAATGGATTCTCCTGAATCATTATTAATGCAACAAGCAGGGAACCGCATGCATTCACAAAATGCCATTCTTTGCTATTTGCTTACCAATATAGATATTACTCAGATTTAGGAACTAAAGATGTCAAAGATTAAAAAAGTAGTACTGGCCTATTCAGGCGGCCTCGACACCAGCGCCATTGTACCTTGGTTAAAAGAAAACTATGGCTGTGAAGTAGTTGCCTTTGCTGCCGATGTAGGCCAAGGCGAAGAAGAACTTGTTGGTTTAGAAGAGAAAGCCCTTGCATCAGGCGCAAGTGAGTGCCACATAGTTGACTTAAAAGATGAATTCGTTAGTGAGTTTATTTATCCAACGATTCAAACCGGTGCTGTGTACGAAGACGAATATCTATTAGGTACGTCTATGGCTCGCCCTATTATTGCGCGAGCACAGGTTGAAATTGCCCGTAAAGTAGGTGCCGACGCACTTAGCCATGGCTGTACCGGAAAAGGAAATGACCAAGTAAGATTTGAAGGTGCTTTTGCTGCCCTTGCTCCTGACCTTCCTGTAATTGCGCCATGGCGCGAATGGGATATGGTTTCGCGCGAAGACTTACTTGATTACCTTGCGAGCCGTAATATCCCTACCACCGCTTCAGCCACCAAAATTTATAGCCGTGATGCAAACGCTTGGCATATTTCACATGAAGGGGGCGAACTAGAAGACCCATGGAACGCACCTACTAAGAAAATTTGGACCATGACGGTTGACCCAGAAGATGCGCCAGATAAACCTGAAACCGTAAGTGTGAAGTTTGAAAATGGGCGCTTAACCACAGTAAATGGCGCACAAGTTAGCCCTTATGAAGCGCTTGTTCAACTAAACGAGATTGGTGCTGCCCATGGTGTAGGCCGAATTGATATAGTTGAAAACAGACTAGTAGGCATGAAGTCTCGCGGTTGTTACGAAACGCCGGGCGGAACCTTAATGATGAAAGCATATAAAGCACTAGAGTGTTTAGTGTTAGACAAATCAGCCTTCAAATTCCGTGAGCAAATTGGCCTTGAGTACGCCCACGTAATGTACGATGGCCGTTATTTTACGGCGTTAAACGATGCCCTACTTGCAAGTGCAAATACCTTTGCGCAGCTAGTAACGGGTGAAGTAGTGATAAAACTGTATAAAGGCAACGCCACAGTAGTGCAGCGTAAATCTCCAAATAGCTTATATTCAGAAGACTTCGCTACCTTTGGCGCAGATGACGTGTATGACCAATCTCATGCTGAAGGCTTTATTCGTTTATTTAGCTTGTCTAGCAGAATAAGTTACATCAATAAGCAGAAGGGTTAAGACTATGGCGTTATGGGGTGGTCGATTTAAAAGTGGTAGCAGTGACATGTTCAAGCAGGTAAACGACTCCCTGCCCTTCGATCATGTGATGGCCGTTGAAGATATTTTCGGCTCAATAATATGGTCGCGCGCATTAAAAAATGCAGGCGTACTAAACGAAGACGAACAAAGCCAAATTGAAACCGTGTTAGGCAATTTAAAAACCCAAGCTGAAGAAGGTAACATCGACTTTAGTGAATCGCCTGAAGAAGATATTCATAGCTTTGTTGAAGCCTACTTAACGAAGGAGTTAGGTGATTTAGGGCGCAAACTTCACACAGGTCGAAGCAGAAATGACCAGGTAGCCACTGACTTTCGTTTATGGGTTCGCAACCATTTAGGTGAAATTAGACAAGATTGCATCAACTTAATTGGTGCGTTGTTGCAATGCGCTAACCGCCACGAAAGCGCTGTAATTCCAGGGTATACCCATTTACAACGAGCTCAGCCGGTGTATTTTGCGCATTGGAGCTTAGCCTATGTAGAAATGCTTAAGCGTGACTTAAGCCGAATTGATGATTTGCTTGCTCGAATGAACCAATGCCCACTTGGCTCAGGTGCGCTTGCTGGCACAACGTTCGCAGTAGATAGGCAACAAATTGCAGAATCTTTGGGGTTTTCCTCACCTTGTTTGAATAGTTTAGATGCAGTGTCTGACCGTGACTTCGTATTAGAAATGTTATTCGTGGCAAGCACTAGCATGATGCACTTATCACGCATGGCTGAAGATCTGATTTTCTACAATTCTGGTGAAGCTGGCTTTCTACAATTAGGCGATGATGTAACGTCTGGTTCATCATTAATGCCGCAAAAGAAAAACCCTGATGCGCTTGAATTAATGCGCGGTAAATGCGGCCGTGTGTTTGGTCATTTGCAGGGTTTGCTAGTAACTATGAAAGGTTTGCCATTAGCTTACAACAAAGACATGCAAGAAGACAAAGAAGGCGCAATTGATACCGCAAATCAGTGGCATATATGCCTATGTATTGCAGTAGAAGTGCTCAATAGTATGTCATTAAATGAAGAGGCTTGTCGCAAAGCGGCTCAGCAAGGTTATGCAAATGCCACAGAGTTAGCTGACTATTTAGTGGCTAAAAATATTCCATTTAGAACAGCGCACGATATTGCAGGGCAAGCAGTAGTAGCGGCTATTGAAAAAGGCTTGGCGCTTGAAGATATGGAAATAAGCGATCTACAAAGCATACATAAAGACATTGATAGCGATGTTTATGAATGCTTACAGTTAGAATCGGTACTTAATAAGCGCGACCAACTTGGCGGCACAAGTAAACAAACTGTCACAAAAGCCTTGTACATTGAACTCGAAAACTGGGATGCCTTAAAACGCAGTTAACCAAAGGTAAACAACCTGTATGACCCTTACTCATGAAGATAGTATTAGGCTATTTAGAAACTCAACGCCTTACATTAATGCTCACAGAGGTAAAACCTTTGTCATTATGTTTGGTGGAGAGGCAGTTGAAAGTGACAACTTTGAGCGATTAATACAAGATATTGCACTTCTGCATAGCCTAGGCATCCGTATTATTATTGTGCACGGTGCCCGCCCACAAATTGATGAGCGCCTTGCACTTCGTGATATTAAGGGTCAATTCGTAGATGGTTTACGCATTACCAACAAACCAACCTTAGAATGCGTAAAAGATGCCGCGGGTTCTTTGCGTAGCCAAATTGAAGCTTTACTCACGCTTGGTTTACCCAACTCACCTATGCACGGTGCTCGTATTCGAGTGTGCTCAGGCAACTTAGTAATAGCCAAGCCGCTAGGCGTTCGAAACGGCATTGATTTTGAACACACTGGCAGTGTGCGCAGAATAGATATTGAGGGCATTCAAGATCAGCTTGAAGATGGGTCGATTGTATTGCTTTCCCCTATGGGTTACTCACCCACCGGCGAAGTATTCAACCTGTCACATGAAGATGTGGCCACCCAAGCGGCTATAGCGCTTAGTGCAGATAAAATCATTACTATGTCAAACCTTGACGGTATATATAGAAATGATGATCTTATTAGAACAATGCAATTAGATCATATTCAAACTCTCATTTCAGAAAACGCCATTTCAGCAGAAAGTACCTGCTTAAGCGCTATGATTGACTCAGTGCAAGCCGGTATTGATAGAGCGCATTGCGTTAGCTACCACCAAGATGGCGCGTTGTTAAAAGAGCTGTTTACACGCGATGGTTGCGGAAGCTTACTTATGCAAACTCATTATGAACAATTACGCTCGGCAACTATCGACGACGTTGGTGGCATAATGAAGCTAATTAAGCCATTAGAGGAAAGTGGCGTGTTGTTGCCGCGCTCAAGAGATAAGCTTGAAAATGATATTGACCAATATGTTGTTATTGAGCGCGATGGCATGATTATCGCGTGTGCTGCGCTGTTTATATTTGCAAATGATCACATGGGCGAAATTGCATGTGTAGCCACACACCGTGATTACCGTGGCAAAAGTCGCGGCGAGCGTTTGTTGGAAAACCTTAAAGATAAGGCCATAGCCAATAAGCTAAAGAAAATATTCGTACTTACCACAGTAACGAGCCATTGGTTTTTAGAGCAGGGATTTGAAGAGCAGAGCATTCAAGACTTACCAGAGTCAAAGAAAGACATGTATAACTTCACACGAAACTCAAAGGTCTTTATGTTGGCTATTTGATGGATTGGCGAACAAATTACCACTGGGTATATTTGTTCGCGGCCATTAGCTCACTAGCGTGTTACCAACTCACACGCTTATAAGGTCTATATTCAGCCTTCCAAAAATTACTTTCAATTTTAGCCAATAAGACTTCATCAGATACCGTTAAAGCAAGCTCCTGTGCCATGGCTACTTTAGCCACTGCAAACGCGATTTTACGTGAAAGTTCGCTTATCTCCGTTAAACGTGGCAGTAAGTATTCAGAAGTGCCGTTTGCTAAAGGCGATGCATCGGCCAATGCGTTACTGGCGGCCATAAGCATTTCGTCACTGATTAATTGCGCTTTACTGGCAATCACGCCTAGCCCAATGCCCGGAAATATATAACTGTTGTTGCACTGCGCAATAGGGTAATGCACGCCTTCATACACTACCTTGTCAAAGGGCGAGCCTGTAGCAATAACTACCTTACCTTTTGTCCACTCTATTACTTGCTCTGGTCGCGCTTCTACTTGGCGAGATGGATTACTCAAAGGAAATATAATAGGCGTTTCGCAGTGTTTAGCCATGCTCGTAACAACCAACTCTGTAAACAAGCCTGGCTGGCCTGATACGCCAATGAGGATATCAGGCTTTGCGCAATTAACGGCATCTAGCAATGAAGGGTACTCACCGGAATAAGACCAATCATTTATACTTTCTTTGCTTTGTGCCAATTTTGCTTGGAAGTCTCTTAATCCTTCCATACCCTCGGTTAACAGACCGTAACGGTCTATCATAAATACACGTTCACGTGATTGCGCTTCACTTAAACCTTCAAACATCATTTGCTGAATCAACATTTCAGCAATGCCGCAGCCAGCTGACCCAGCTCCAACAAACACGACTTTCATATTAGAAAGCTTATCGCCTCGCGCTTTACATGCGGCTAAAATTGTCCCCAAGGTAACCGCTGCAGTGCCTTGAATATCATCGTTAAAACAACACACTTGATCTCGATATTTATTAAGAAGCGGCATTGCATTAGGTTGCGCGAAATCTTCAAATTGGATCATTGCTTCTGGCCAACGCTCTTTTGCTTCTCGAATGAATGTATCTAAGAACTCATTATATTGCTCTTGTTCTATTCTTGGATGACGCGCTCCCATATACATAGGGTCGTCTAATAGCTTTTGATTGTTAGTGCCCACGTCAAGCATAACCGGCAAGGTGTAGGCTGGGCTAATACCACCACAAGCGGTATAAAGCGAAAGCTTACCAATAGGAATGCCCATGCCGCCAATACCTTGATCACCTAGTCCTAATATTCGCTCACCATCAGTGACTACTATCACGCGCACTTTACGCTTCGTTGCATTTCGCAATATATCTTGCATTAAATGTCGTTCTTCATAGCTTATAAATAAGCCTCTTGAAGAACGATAAATATCAGAAAAACGCTCACAGGCTTCACCCACGGTTGGGGTGTAAATTATAGGCATCATCTCTTCAATGTGCTTTTGCAACAAGCTGTAAAACAACGTTTCGTTGTTGTCTTGAATAGCCCGCAAAAATATATGTTTATTCAATGGGCTTTCAAATGAAGAATACTGCAAGTAGGCTCTATCAACCTGTTCCTCAATAGTTTCATATCGAGGCGGAACTAAACCTAATAAATTAAATGATTTTCGTTCTCTTTCAGTAAATGCACTGCCTTTATTTAACAAAGGCGTTTCCAGTAGTGCTGGTCCAGAATAATGAGTGTAAAGGTGACGCTGTGTATCGCTAGCTGACATGTTAGGCCTATGCAATGTAGTGAAAGATTAAAATAATTCTTCTAACTCAGGTTCTTGCTGTTCATTCTCTTCTATCGGTAATTCTAAAGAATTTTGTAACACAAAAGTAGTTGGCTCAGTACCTTTTATAAAATACTCAAACATAGATGATGCATCGGTACGCCTAGTTAGCTTGCCAGTTGCTCTATCTATTCTAACTCGAACAATGTTGTCTGGTATCGCTTTAGCGCCTTGTTCTACGTCAGCCAAAACATCTTGCATGAAGTAAATCCACGCAGGTTGTGCGGCTTTAGCGCCATCTTCGGCACCAATCAAACCATTTCCAATCCAGTTAAATTTCTTCGGCTTTTTGTTCACAATATTTTGATTACGAGTAGCTCTCCCCAATTGACGCACGTTGTCATCAAAGCCTACCCAAGATGTTGCAACTAAATCAGGTGCAAAGCCACTAAACCATGTGTCACGAGAATCGTTCGTTGTACCGGTTTTCCCGCCGATGTCAGTTCGCTGCAAAATATTTCTTGCACGCCAACCCGTTCCCAACCAATACGTTTTATTGTTCCAATTACCGTTAGCACGCACCGCCGTTCGCATCATATCGGCTATAAGAAAGGCGGTTTGCTCTGAAATTACACGAGGTGCCGACTTCATTGGGCCAAGTTTCGCCTGCGTATCCTCCAGCTCGCTTTCAGCTGCTGTACTTTGGTCAAACTGAGCCGCCAACATTGCTTCAAGGTCTATTGATTCTGTCCCTTCATTGTTGGCCTTGTTCTCGCTTGCGACTTTATGCCCTTTGCGATCGAGCCCTTCACATGGATCACAGGCATATAGTGGGTCAGCCTGCCAAACAAGCTCACCTGTAGCGGTTTCAATACGCTGAACAAAATAAGGTCTTATGCCATATCCACCATTAGCAATACTGGCTAAGGCTGTAGCCACTTCAATGGGTGTATGGGCTCCCGATCCAAGCGACATAGTTTCATCTAATGGAATATCATCACGCTCAAATCCGAACTTACTTAAATAATCTTTCGCATTTCTTAAACCTACACCTCGAAGTAATCTAACTGACACTACGTTTTTAGATTTACCTAATGCCACTCGCATACGAATGGGTCCATCGTATATGGCTGGTGAATTTTGTGGACGCCAAGCAACGCCTGATGACGCATCCCATTGATTAATTGGCGCATCATTTATAATAGAAGCCACGGTGTAACCGTTATCAAGTGCTGAAGCATATATAAACGGTTTAATATTCGACCCCACTTGGCGTTTTGCTTGCGTGGCTCGGTTAAATTGGCTGTGATAGAAGCTATAGCCCCCCACTACTGCTTCAACGGCTCCATCGAATGGATTTAAAGCAACGAAAGCACTTGATGCATCGGGAAATTGCGATAGCTGCCATGCACCTTTATCCTCATTATAACGCACATATACCGCCATACCCTCTTGTACAATATCAGAGGCTTCTTTCGGATCTGGACCTTGAGCTTGGTCGCTAATATAAGGGCGCGCCCAATCTAAACCGTCCCACTCAATATCAAGTGTTTCATTTGTAGCCGTAAGCACTGTGATACTTTGCTCTTTAACACGAAGCACGGCGGCAGGAATAAGGCGGCCTATTATTTCTATTGATTGTAAACGCTTAAGTAACTCATCGGGCTCAGGCTGTGCAAACTCTCCCTGCATTTCTACAATTTCACTTGCCTGTGCTGGGCTCAACGGTAAATCATATCCTTTCTTTTCCAGAGCTTGAGCATCAAGAGGCGTCCAAATTTTTTCTAATGGCCCTCGAAAGCCGTGCCGTTCATCGTAGTCGTGAAGGTTACGCACAAGCGCTTTTTGCGCGGCTATTTGCTTGTTAGAAATGGCGCTGGTATACACCTTAAATCCACTCGTTTCGGCAATTTCTTTACCGTATATAGAAACCATCTCACTGTAGGCGATGTCAGCTAAGTAGGGTGCGTCTAAATCAATTTCAGCACCATGTTTTTTAGCCGTAACTGGCGCACTTGCGGCTTCATCAAACTGTTCTCGAGTAATGTAACCCTCATCAAGCATACGCAGCAAAACAATGCGTCTTCGTTCTACGGATAAATCTGGGCGGGTAATAGGGTTCAATACTGACGGACGCTGGGGTAAACCAGCCAGTGTCGCTATTTGTGCTAAATTGAGTTCTTGCAAACTTTTACCGTAATAGACCTGTGCGGCGGCCCCCACACCAAAAGAGCGATGGCCTAACTCAACCTTATTCAGGTATAGCTCAAGAATTTCCTCTTTACTTAATTCTTGTTCCATTTTAAGCGCTATGAATACCTCTTTGATTTTTCGAGAGTATTCTTTTTTTCGGGTCAATCCAAAAAAACCACGAGCCAACTGCATGGTCAAAGTACTTGCACCTTGGCCTTTTTCTCCCGTAATCACCAAATTCATTACTGCGCGCATTACACCAATTGGGTCTACACCCACATGATCATAAAATCGGCTATCTTCGGTAGCAATCAAAGCCTGAACCAAGGTCTCGGGGACTTCATCTAAGGAAACGGGTATTCTTCGTTTTACACCATATTGGGAAATCAATTTCCCATCTTGAGTATAAATTCGCATAGGCGTTTGCAGTTGTACATCACGTAGTACATCAACACTAGGAAGGTCGTCTTTAAAGTAATAATACATCCCAACAACAGATGCTATACCAATAAGCGTACCTACAATAAAAATAATAATCAGGAATTTTAGAAACTTCACAGGTGTTCTAGATCTCAGTAAAAAAAGAAAAAACTACTTAAATTTTATACGTATGTGTCGTTAACAGAAACATACCACAATAAATATCTCAGTATTATGTGCGGCATATGATACTGGAAACCACATTAGGCTACCATGATATGAAGTCGCTTTTTTCAAAAAAGGCAAAAACAACAATTGGTTTAGACATTGGCACGAAGTATGTGAAAGCCGTTAGCTTAGATCTAACAGACACACACACCGCTGTTACGGGTTTCGCGTGCGAGCCCATTATAGGCACTGCATTTGCTGAGCGAGATTTAAAAGATTTTGACGCGGTAAGTAAAGCCCTTAAAAAAGTAAAGCTAGCGCTTAAATCAAATAATAAAGCTTGCGCGCTTGCCGTTTCGGGATCATCCGTTATTAGCAAACTCGTTTACATGGAGCCTGACCAATCTGACTTCGAACTTGAAGGTCAAATTGAATTAGAAGCCGATAGCCTCATACCTTATCCATTAAGTGAAGTGTATTTGGATTTTCAGGAATTAAGAGTAAGCGAAAGCCACGCTGGAAAAGTAGAAGTATTGCTAAGCGCGGCACACAGAGATTTGGTTGATAGCCGCATTACCGTTGTGCGTGAAGCCCCGTTTGACCCTGTAATTATAGATATTGAGTCAAATGCCTTAGGTGATGCGTTTCTTAATTATCGCCCTAAAGACGCCAGCCCGCACGATATACTTTGCTGCGTAAATGTAGGCGCAAGTTTATTGCAACTTTCAGTTACCCAAGGAAATGAAGTTATTTATGCAAAAGAACATGCTTTTGGATTAAATAAACTCATCCAAGACTTGTCACTCATATATGGTATTGACGTACCCGAAGTAGAGGCACAAATAGCAAACAACCTTGCCCCTAAAGAATGGTTCGTTGAGTCAGTAGCTAGCTTTTACGCCAGTTTACAACAACATATTCAGCGCTCATTGCAAATGTACGCTGCCACTACTCACAAGCCCATGCCAAGCACAATTTATATTGCAGGCGGCTTAGCGCGTTTACCAAATATATGCCTAGAACTTGAAAAAGAACTTTCAATAGATGTGAAGTTATTTAACCCATTTAAGGGTATAGAAATTGAAAATGACCTAAACGAAGAACAACTGGCCAGCATGGGGCCGCAACTAGCCATTGCATTTGGACTTGCTACAAGGACGCTTGAAACATGGCAAAAATAAATCTACTACCTTGGCGAGAGAGCCTAAGACAAACACAGAAAAAGCGCTACATAGGCTCGCTGATTGCGGTATCAGTTGCGGTTTTGGCGGTATTTTGGATAGCGGGACAAGTATTTGACCAGCAAATTCGAAATCAAAACTCTAGAAACAACTATTTGAAACAGCAAATAGAAGTACTCGATCGTCAAATTGCGCAAATTCAAGAAATCAATACCGCCAAAGAAGCCATTAGCATTCGTATGTCGCTCATTAAGCAATTGCAAATTAGCCGAAACCTTACCCCTATTATTTTTGACGAGTTAGCGAATATTGTGCCTACGGGCGTATCGTTTAACAAAATGAGTCGAATGGACAACGAAATTAAAATTATAGGCACAAGTGAATCCAACAATCGCTTATCAAGTTTCATGCGCGCATTAGAGGACTCAAAAGTATTTATTGATCCGGTTCTTTCATCAATTGTGGCTGACAAATCAGGCAGCAATGCTATGAGTGATTACGAACTCACCTTTTCTATTTCACCTTTGTATGGCCCGGTTGAAGTAGCAAGCCAGCCAGAAAACACAAGGTAGTCAGTATGAATTTTGACTTTAACAAACTGAAAGAGATTAATGAGCTAGATTTTGAGCAAGTGGCTATTTGGCCTCGCGAAATTAAAATTGTTGTAGGCCTTGTTTGCGCTTTGATTGTTTCGGGCGTGTGTTACTACGCAATTATTTCAAGCAAGATTCCTTTGCTTGCCAGCGCTAATAATGAAGAAGTGCAATTGCGCCAAACCTTTGAAGCTAAATATAGAGTTGCCGTTAATTTAAAAGCTTACGAAGAACAGCTTAGCCGCATTAAGAAAGATTTTTCTTCTATGCTCAAGTCGCTTCCCACGAGCAACGAAACCCCCGGCTTACTTGATGACGTTACCTTTGTTGGTACTGATGCAGGGCTGTCTTTTAAACTTTTAAACTGGCAAAACGAAATTCCAAAAGAGTTTTACACCGAACTGCCGATACAGTTAGAAGTGAGCGGAAATTATCATGAGTTTGGTCAGTTTGCGTCGAATGTCGCCAACTTGCCTAGGATTGTCACCTTACACGATTTTGATATTAGCATGAAAGATGAGCAGTTAATGCTGCGCATGCAAGCTAAGACTTATCGCGCAGAAAACACGGAGCAATGATCGTGAGAGTTGTAGTTATAGCGGTTTTATCACTTTTGCTTAGTGCCTGTGGCTCTAACATTGATGACTTAATTTTGTATACACAGCAAGTAAGAGCAAATACTCAAGTGAGTATAGAACCATACCCTGAGTTTAAAGCTTTACCTAACGTAAGTTACGGGGCGGCCGATTTAAGAAGTCCGTTTCAACGCTCTATTCGCGCCGCAAATGAAGCGCCCGAACAGCAGCAAACGAACTGTCCACAAATAAATTTGAATAGGCCAAAACAGGGACTCGAAAAATACGGGCTTGATGCCCTAACCATGACAGGGGTGTTTACTAGCAATGGAAGAAAATATGCACTAATTAGCGCCAATGATGGCAGTTTGCACAAAGTTACTCGAAACAGTTATTTAGGGTTATTCCACGGTCGCGTTAAGCAGATTACGAATAAAGAAATTTTGATCACAGAAATGCTACCTGATGGCGCAGGATGCTATAAGAGCAAAGATACCACATTAATCATGTCGTCTTTGTTAGGGGAAAGAAACGATGTCTAAACAGTATATATTTAACACCGAATTAAACACACGTAAGCCGCATTGGCTACTGCTGCTTGTGTTTGCTCTGAGCGTCCTGACTTTTGGTGTAGTTGCCAAGCAAGACAAAGTAGACTTTGTTGATCCTAGCGGGGTAACAGAATCAACATTGTCGTACCAATTGTCGGCCATTGATTTTAATCGCGACGCTTCTGGTGCCAATATTATAATTGACTTTGAATCGGGACACCCATCGGTTTCTTATATTGAAGCTGAGGGAAAATTAAATATAAGTTTTGATAAAACACAATTAAATGATGACCAATACGTAGAAATAGATGTAAGCCAGTTCGGCACCTTTGTAAATAAACTCGAGACCTTTCAAGAAGGTGACACTAGCCGCCTAGAAGTAAAGTATTCTGGCGTGGTAAAGGTGAAGAAAAGCGCACAAGATAATCAAGTCATTATTTCACTTAGCCCTCTTAGCAAGGAACAAGTGAAAGACAGCCAAGGCAGCATCTATACAGGTAAACCTATAAGCCTAGACTTTCAAGATGTTCCTGTTCGCCAAGTACTGCAAATTATTGCTCAAGTAAATGGTTTTAATTTGGTTACCACCGACACCGTAAGTGGCAACGTTACTATTAGCTTAAGCGGAGTCCCTTGGGACCAAGCCCTAGACATGATTTTAAAAATTAGGGGGTTAGACCAACGCCTAGAAGGCAATATTTTATTGATTGCGCCTAGCGAAGAATTGGCCGCAAGGGAAGCCCAAGTTCTGCAATCTAAACAACAGGTCCAAAACCTAGCAGACTTAGTTTCTGCCAATATTGCAATTAACTATGCCAAAGCGCTTCCTATGTCTGAGATTCTGCAATCGCCCCAAGGTGGAATATTATCTCCCCGCGGCAGCGTAAGTGTAGATGAACGTACAAATACTTTGCTTATTCGTGATACCCAGGCATCAATAGATGAAGCTAGAAAAATAATTAAGGCCCTTGATATTCCAGTGCGCCAAGTACTTATTGAATCAAGAATGGTAACGGTTCGTGACAACGTAGATGAACAACTAGGGGTGCGCTGGGGATTCACTAGCAACTCAGCTGATGGAGCAACATCGGGAAGCCTTGAAGGTGCTGATATTACTAACGGTGGCTTGGTGCCCTCAGACATAAGTGAACGATTAAACGTAAATTTACCCGTAAGTAATCCGGCAGGCAGAATAGGCTTTCAGATTGCAAGTTTAGTCGATGGCAATATTCTAGATTTGGAGTTAAGTGCTTTAGAATCGGAAAATAAGGGTGAAATTATAGCTAGCCCGCGCATAACCGTAGCTAATCAGCAAGAAGCATACATTGAGCAAGGTACTGAAATACCATACGTGCAAGCAACTTCTAGCGGAGCAACTTCTGTAGAATTTAAAAAGGCGGTGTTAAGTTTACGCGTTACGCCACACATTACGCCTGATAATCGCATTATTCTAAATTTAGTAGTGACTCAAGATACTCGCGGCGAAACTGTATCGACTTCAACGGGCCCTGCTGTTGCTATTGATACTCAGGAAATTAGCACACAAGTATTGGTTGAAAATGGCGAAACCATAGTACTAGGTGGTATTTTTCAACAAATTAGTACAAACGACGCAAGTAAAGTCCCTTTATTCGGTGATTTACCGGTGGTGGGTAAGTTATTTAGCACCACTTCAACCGTAGAAGAAAAGCGTGAACTGCTAATATTCGTTACACCTAAAATAATTATGGCTAATATGTAAGCTAGCATTTTATGCTATATCACTGATAATTATGCAAAAAGGTCGCTCATGCGGCCTTTTTTTATAATCCCCCAAAAGCAATTTGCTTACAGGGCTTGCAAATGTACTGTGATAATTGAGATAATCCCGCGTCTCGATTTTAACGCGAGGAAGAAAACGCTCATAACAGCTCCCGCCTGTTATGGTTTTTGTTGGCCCAAAAATAAACGAATAGGCGCCAACACAACTAACAAAAGATGTGATTAAAACAAATATGGCAGAGAAACGTAACGTATTCCTTGTAGGGCCAATGGGCGCTGGTAAAAGTACCATAGGTCGACATCTCGCGGACGAACTGCACCTTGAATTTTTTGATTCAGACCAGGAAATAGAACGCAGAACGGGTGCTGATATTGCCTGGATCTTTGATTTAGAAGGTGAAGACGGCTTCCGTAAACGTGAAGAAACAATTATTCATGACCTAACCGACAAGCAAGGTATTGTTTTGGCTACCGGTGGCGGCTCAGTTGTTTCTAAAGCGGTTCGCAACAGATTGTCAGCAAGAGGAATTGTAGTATATCTTCAAACTACAATTGATAAACAAGTAGCAAGAACACAACGCGACAAACGTCGCCCATTGCTACAAAAAGATGATCCTGAAACAGTATTAACGTCATTAGCAGAAGAACGTAACCCTTTGTATGAAGAAGTTGCCGACTACGTAATAGATACTGACGAGCAAAGCGCTCGTGCTGTTGCCAATCAAATTATTAGCAAAATAGGTTTATAATAACTGTAAAGGAATATTACTATGCCAAGCATACAAGTTGACCTTGGTGAACGTAGTTACCCTATTGCAATAGAAGCCGGCAGCTTTAATGAAGCCGGCTTTTTGTTATCTGCAATAAAGGGCTCGCAAGTTGTAATTGTGAGTAATGACGTCGTTGCCCCGCTTTATCTTGAACAATTAAAATCACTATTAGCTGAATCCAATAAAACAATTCACACGGTGATACTACCTGACGGCGAATCGCATAAAACTTTAGCGAGTTTTGAGCAGGTTATGGGTCAACTTTTAGAGAAGAGGATTTCTAGAGATGCATGCCTAATTGCTTTAGGCGGTGGCGTAATTGGTGATTTAACAGGGTTTGTGGCAGCTTGTTATCAACGTGGCGTAGACTTCATTCAAATTCCTACCACTTTGTTATCTCAAGTAGACTCTTCTGTAGGCGGAAAAACTGCGGTTAATCACCCGCTTGGAAAGAACATGATTGGTGCGTTTTATCAGCCCAAAGCAGTGTTAATAGATCCCTTGAGCTTAAATACCCTAGCCGATGCGGAATTTGCAGCAGGCATGGCCGAAGTCATCAAATATGGCATTATTTACGATGCTGATTTTTTCCAGTGGTTGGTAGATAATCAAGCGGGTATTGCGGCCAAACAGCAAGACCTACTAAGTCATATGATAGGGGTGTGCTGTCAAATAAAAGCCGATATAGTGAACCAAGACGAAAAAGAACATGGCATTAGAGCTTTGCTTAATTTAGGCCATACTTTTGGCCACGCCATTGAAGCTGAAATGGGCTATGGTACTTGGCTACACGGTGAAGCGGTTGCCACTGGCATGGTGCTTGCTTGCAAGCTAGCTGTTATGCGCCAACAAATGCAAGTGTCAGAATTACGTCAGGTTGAGAAGTTACTAACATACTTCAATTTACCCATCAGTGGGCCTGAAAATATGCATGCTGAGCACTACATTTCACATATGCAGCGCGACAAAAAAGTATTGAGCGGCACCATGCGGTTTATCTTACCTAAAGGTATTGGAAATGCCCATGTTGTGAGCGATGTGACTCATCAGGAACTGAACGAGCTGCTTAATTAAATTAACCTATTAGCTCTTGAGCGGTATTAAAATATAGTGTCTGAACTTCACAATAGACTATCCCATCTTGTGAACTATTCGTCTCAGCTAATTTTTGTTAGCGGCGATTCTGTGTCTGATCAACAGCGTACACTAAATGAATTTCTCGCTCATCAGCAAGAAAATACCGACATTTCATTTTTTAGCGCTAAACAAGAGCAAAACGCAACAGACTACCGTGGAATGATTTGCCGTCAGTTAGGTGGGCATACCGTAGGTAGCTTTGTGCGGCCCCTTAACCAACTTTTAATAGACTTACCATCCGATGATGGGCCTTTTTTAGTTTGCATCACGCAAGCACAGCATTTGAGCAATGATTTTTTGCAAGAGCTGTGGGATTGGGTTATGCATGCTAAGCAATACAACCGTAAACTACACCTCAATATTATTTTATTTGGTAAAAATGATTGGGCACAAGCTTCTCAGGAATGGTTGCCTAGCCAAAATAGTCATAAACCGGTGCTGTTATCTTCTCAATCGCTAGACGCTGTTGGCTTTGATGTAAATGCGCTTGAAGCTTTAATGGCTCAAGACAAAGAATGGTTTTCTGGCTCAGCCTCCCCTATTGTGACCAAAAAATGGTTCATTTCGAGTGTGTTAGCCGTATTTTTGTGTCTTTTTATTGGCATGATAACTTGGCAATACCCTGAAGATATTAGTCGTTTACTTGCAGGCGAAAAAATAGACAATATTGAAGCACCTGCTTTCGACTTACCAGAAGAAGATGTTGAAACGGCTATCTTACCTATTGATGATACATTCGACCAAGTTAGCACTGATGTTAATGAAGTAGTTGTGGTTGAACCGGTACCCGTTACTGAAGATATTTTGGTTAGGTCGTGGCAAAGCGAGAAGCAAACTGAAGCAAGCCAGACAGTCCCCATTGCTTCCACGGCTGAACAACAAGCAATAAATAGCCCACAAGAAGATGCGGGTGATTTCCAAGTTCCAGATATTATTAGCGTGGCGCAATTAGATGAGCGTTTAGGTTCAAGCGTTCAAGATCCTATAGAAACGCCAATTGAAAACGATACTGTTGCCAACATTGAAGACGATATTGAAGACGAACTTGTAAATGAACCCCAATTACCTAGCGAAACAGTTGCAACAACTATTGACTATCGTTTCGATGAAACTACACTATTAGCCTTGCCAAGCGATGCTATCGTTTTGCAATTGTCGGGAATTCAAAATCCGGTAGTGCTTGAAAACTACCTTAATAATAATAATCTGAAAGCAAATACATGGGTTTACGAAACCCAGCGCTATGGTGGGCCTTGGTATGTGGTGGTTTATAATCAGTCATTTGACTCTATTGATGCCGCACTTAACAGGTTATCTAGCTTGCCAGACGACATAAGAGACGCGCAGCCTTTTGCCAAAAGTATCAATCAAATCCAACAAGAAATTAAGCAACGCTAGCGCCGTTACCCCCACGCCGTATAAATCGCCATTAAAGTGGGCCGGTGGAAAACGCCGCTTAGTAAGCAACATTGCACAATGGCTTCCTAAAAAAAGTACGGGCCGGTTTATAGAACCCTTCGTTGGCGGTGGCTCTGTGTTTATTAATTTGCCCTACTCTAATTATCTACTTGTTGATAGTAACCCTGATCTCATTGGTTTGTTTAACGCGCTTAAGTCTAATAAAAACGAGTTTTTGGAACTCGCCGAACCTTTATTTACACCGGAATTTAATCAAGCAGAACAATATTACTCACTTCGCAAAGAATTCAATGACTGTGACAAGGGCCTTAGAAGATACGCGTTATTTATGTATTTGAATCGCCACGGATACAATGGTTTATGCCGATACAACTTAAAGGGTCAATATAACGTTCCTTTTGGTAAGTACAAACGCCCCTATTTTCCAGAGTTAGAAATAAATCGATGCCATCAACAGCTGCAAAATGCGCACTTACAAAGCGGTGATTTCTCGCTGGCATTTGAGCAAGCACAACCTGGCGACATAATTTATTGCGATCCCCCCTATTTCCCACTTGGCGAAACCGCTTCTTTTACTGCGTACTCAGGTGTGGCCTTCTCATTTGATGATCAGCAACGTCTTGCATTACTGGCTGAAGACGCCCAAATGAAGGGAGTTACAACGGTTATATCCAATCACCACCTTCCCGCTACGCTTTCACTGTACCAAAATGCGAATAAAATTGTTCCGCTTAAGGTATCACGAACAATTAGCTGTAAAGGCAGCGTTAGAAAACCAATTAAAGAACTTCTTGCGATCTACAAAGCGTAATTTACCACTAATAAAAATGTTCTAAGGGTCGATACACATACTAAGATTACGCAGTTGTTATTACATAATAAAGGTATAAACTAGTACCTACGCATGTAAAACGGTTAATTAGCTAAGTATAAGAGAACACTCATTAAATGGCTTACAACCCTGACTCAGAATTTAATTCTAAGATCAATTTGTTGCATTACGCGTCTATTTGCTACTTTGGCAAATACAGGGCGAGTTCGTGTATATGATTAATATAAACGGCTTGCTAGCGAAAATGTTAATAATGGTTATGTTAGTAGCTGTTATAGCTTTAGGCGCCTCTTATACCTTTGTTAATATACAGCAGAAACAAACATTCAAGTCTAATATAGACGACATCAAAACAAGCCATCAACAATCCGCAAGTGTTCTTTTTCAGCGCCATTTAGAAGAGCAAGTTTTATCTGCTGAAGAAATAGTAATGCTCAGCGGCATTACGAACATGCCATCAGCAAAACTTAAAAACTATTTCAGCGAAATTTGGCCACGCATACAACTTAGTTTTATGCTCTCTTCAATGTCATTTTCAAACGGTGAACAACGCTACGATTACGGCCGCTTTCCTGACACTGAAATGCAATTTATGCATGATGAAGCAACGGCAACGTTAACCCCGCAATCAGGCATTATCTGTCATATCATTTGCGAACTTACCTCAACCATTCCTGTTAGCATTCAAGATGAACGCTGGTCATTCTCTTTGTTATCAAACATAGGTCCATCCATCATATTTCTAAGTTACGTGGTGGGCAGTGATATAGGTATAGTGTCAAACTCCCAAGCGGTCTCAAGCCAAAACATGACACTGTCACGCTATGTGATTGAATTTATGACTGGGACTGAAAAAAACGTTTTACTAATGGAAACAGAACTTTCCGAAAAACAACTCGAAAAATTAGAAAATGGTGGTTTGCAAATCACCACCGCAGACCGAGATTATTATGTTTGGTTTGAGAAAATTAAAGGCATTGGTACTGATATTAATTTATTGATGATTCGTGATATTTCTAATCTTTTAGTGCATCAAAATAATCAAAAGCAACAAGTTATCGTAATATTTGCGACCCTGACCTTCGGCATATTGTTGTTTTTAACCTTGTTCACCATCATTCCTATTTCTAAAATAAATCAGCTCAAGCGTGCTATTAAACTAATAGGTGCAAAAGAGTACAACATTGCGCGCTATCGGCTTGGCAAACCTAGTAATTCATTATTTGCCGATGAACTCCATGAGCTTGAAGATGAGTTTAGGCACGCAATTGACGTACTTGAAACCTACGAGCAACAACTTAATACCTCGCAAAAACGTTTGATAAGACAAGCCACCGTTGATGGTATCACCGGGCTGTATACACGTAACGTGCTCGTAGAAGATTTAGATAGCATGAACAGTGAAAAGCACATTCATGAAGTGGCTATTTTCTTCTTAGATTTAGATGGCTTTAAACCAGTTAACGATAATCTAGGGCATGAGGCTGGCGACATTATGCTCAAAAAAATAGGGTATCGCTTAAAAGGGGTGGTTAATAAGAGCACCAAAGTGTATCGAATTGGAGGTGATGAGTTTGTTATTTGCTTAAGTAACTTTGCATCCGAGCAAGCTCTACTTAGCACAGCGAACTCACTTGTTGAGCTATTTGCTGCACCATTTCATATATACGATTCAACAATTTCTATTAGTGCCAGTATTGGTATTGCAACGCAGGCATCGGGTTCAATCAATTCTGACGAACTACTCAGATTTGCTGATATCGCAATGTATCAAGCAAAAGAAGATGGCAAAAATAGATATCGCTTCTTCGATGACTCTATGCGCGATAAAGCCCAGCAACGATTTACCATTAAAAACGATTTCCTTGCCGGCTTAGCTGACAACCAGTTATTTTTGGTATTTCAACCCATTGTTAATGCAAAAGACCGCCGAGTAATTAAACTTGAAGCCTTGTGTCGTTGGCACCATCCTGAGCTTGGTTTTATCCCCCCGCCAGTATTTATTGACGTGTTAGAAGAAAGCGAAAATATGAATACTTTGTTTGATTGGATTGTAGATGCCGTTCTTGAAGAGTTACTTTATTTAGACTCCATTGGCTTAGACGACATAGTTATCTCCGTCAATTTAAGCTCTTCACAATTAGTCAGTAATGATGCACTTCATGTGCTTGCAGGCAAAATTAAGAGCAAGCAAATAGATGCTGCGCGAATTGAGCTAGAAATCACCGAAACCTCACTTATAACCAACTTTTCACAAGCAAAAATTTGGGTAGAAGAAGCCGCAGATTTAGGTTTTAAAGTTGCCATTGATGATTTTGGGGCAGGTTATTCATCTTTATCATATTTAACGGCGTTTCCTTACAATACCGTTAAGCTTGACCGTTCGTTACTTAATAATATTGATAAAGACGCTCGCCAGCAACGTGTGGTTGGCTCACTAACACAAATGCTGCACGGTTTATCTGTACCCATTGTTGCAGAAGGGGCTGAAACTGAAGCACAATTTGAAATGTTAGAAAGGCTAGGTTGTGACTACATACAAGGTTACTTAATTTCTAAGCCCATTCCACATATTGCCTTAGTAGATTTTTTGCAGGAAACGCGTTTACAGGCCGACGAAACACAGTAAGCTCCGTGCAGCTATAATGCATCGCTCATTAGTTTGCACTCACGAGTACTTTCACAAGCATCCATATGGCAAGAACTAACACCACCACCATGATGAAGCCCACTACTACGAAGGGTATTACGGAATTCATATTGGCATCTTTAACATACTGCTCTTGCGTTTGTACGCCAAAGAAGCTCGCCATTACACTTTTAAGAATGCCAAACCACTTACTCATAAATTGCCTTGTATTGTAACTGTGTTGCTTGTGAGGACAACTGCAGGCTAATTATCGCGAGATAAAAGCTCTAGCAAATCTAAATAATGAAAATCAACTGACTCTGAACGTTTAAACAGCCACGTTAACCAGGTCACTTGTTGGTTGTTGCGGTTGCATATAATCATTGGTTGGTCAGTGTCACTTTGCCTAAGGCGCGATTGATGTGTATCTACTATGACTTGATCTTGTAATGCCTGGCTGTTGATACAGGGAGTATTCGCTTGGGTGAAAACAGCACTAATAATGAATACCGTAATGCTGCTAAAAAGTGCGGCAGTAATAAACATCCCTGCAGGAAATTGCTTTCTTGCTGAGCTTTCTGATAATTTTTGCTTATCGTTCATACGCACCATCCTAGTTAGTATATTTAGTGTACACCAAAAATCTCAAATAGCAAAAAGCCAACATAATAATGTTGGCTTTTAATTTCTTGTTTTTGTAATTAGTGCTTAGAAGCTTGTGCCCCAGCTTGCTACAAATTTAAGGTCGCCGTCAGCGAAGCCTTCGTCTTGTGCTTTGCTAATTGAAAAAGTGAAATCACCTTTAGAAATGTCAGCTTGGATGTGCGCGTAGTCGTAATCTGCACCATCATCACCGTCTGAATCAAAAGTGTATAAGCCAGCGCTTAACCCTAGTTCGAATTCATTGCCTAAATCAATGCCGCCGTAGCTTACACTGTAGTATATGTCGCCAGACTCAAAGCCAGCGCCGTCAGGAACTTCACTGTTAACGGTAACTGCTACGCCAAAACCGAAGTTGCCGAAAGCACCATTAAAGTAAACTTCACCGAAGTTAGCATCATCTAATTCAGTATATGCATAATAGATATAACCAACATCGTATGCAAAACCGTCAGTTTCGCCACCGAAACCTAGGTAAAAATCTGTTTCTGTACCGTTAAAGCCTGAGTCAGAGTCGCCTAAAGAGCCTACCCAAGTACCGGCATAAAAGCCGCTTTCGTCTGCGTAGTCTAGGCCACCAGATACAGATGCTGCATCAGCACTTTGGCTTACGCCACGCCAAATGTAGTTAGTGGTAGCACCAATGTTTGCACTAACTTCAGCAAGTGCTACTTGGCTAACGAATAAGCTTGATGATAGAGCTGCTGCTACCAACGATAATTTTGCTAATTTTTTCATGTGTGTTCTCCATACTATAAATTGTTTGTGGATTTTGAATTAAAAATGTTTGTCGTTGATTATTATTATTCTTATTTTCTATTCATCTCACTTACGAGTTAAAGCTCCCTTCAACCCTGCTCGTGGCTTAAGCCCCGTTAGCACCTAGGTAATAGCAAATGCGATGCCAAAAACACTAAAAAAAATCGGAAGCCTCTTCAATTCATTAAAATACAAACACTTAACAAGAAAATCATTAGGCAAGATTGCTATAATTTTGTAAATTTGAAGTGTTAATTGTTGTAAATTTACATATTTTTGCACCTAAATGGCGCATACTCACCAATGTGGCGCATAGGTTTTTAAAAGCCACCATCACATTTTATTTAAAAAGCTTTTTATACTCACTATTAAAATACGGTAGACTTGAGCTTTTAAACATTCAGGCAATTTACGCATGGCACATCATCCCCTTATAGCACCCTCTATATTATCAGCGGATTTCGCGCGTTTGGGCGAAGAAGTTGAGAACGTTTTAGCGGCGGGTGCCGACGTGGTACATTTTGATGTAATGGATAATCATTATGTTCCAAACCTCACTTTTGGCCCCACTATTTGTAAGGCGCTTCGCAACTATGGCATAACGGCAGATATAGATGTTCACTTAATGGTATCCCCCGTTGACTCTATGATTGAGGCCTTTGCTGAAGCAGGTGCAACTATGATTAGCTTTCATCCAGAAGCCAGCCTGCATGTTGACCGAAGTATTAGTTTAATAAAAAGCTTAGGGTGCAAAGCCGGTTTGGTGCTTAATCCAGCCACATCGCTTAGCGTACTTGACTACGTACTTGAAAAGCTTGACTACGTATTATTAATGTCTGTGAATCCAGGATACGGCGGGCAAAGCTTTATTCCCAGCACCGTTGAAAAAACCGCACACTTAAAAGCAATAATTGATGAACTGGGTTTAGATACAAGAATAGAAGTAGATGGCGGTATTAATAAAGATACAATTGGTGCAGTGCATGCTGCCGGTGCAGATATGTTTGTAGCGGGTAGTGCAATATTTAACACCAATAACTACAAGCAAGCCATTGACGATTTAAAGCTACAATTAAAATAGGAAAGTTTTGTGAGTGACATGAATACAAATAATATCAGGCCCACCGTTTTAAGTGGTTGCCAGCCATCAGGACAGCTTACATTAGGTAATTATCTTGGCGCACTGCGTCAATGGGTGCAGATGCAAGATACCCATGATTGCTTATATATGATTGTGGATTTGCACGCTATTACCTTACGCCAAGATCCCGAAAAATTAAAGCAAGCTTGTTTAGATGGTTTAGCTTTATATTTAGCCTGTGGGATTGACCCACAAAAAAGCACCATTTTTATGCAATCGCACGTGCCTGAACACGCACAATTGGCTTGGGTCTTAAATTGCTATACGCAAATGGGTGAGCTTAATCGCATGACTCAGTTTAAAGACAAGTCACAAAAGAATCAGTCAAATGTAAATGTGGGCTTGTATGCTTATCCGGTGCTTCAAGCTGCAGATATTTTGTTATACCAAGCGAATGAAGTTCCTGTGGGCGAAGATCAAAAGCAACATTTAGAATTAACTCGAGATATTGCCACACGCTTTAACAATATATACGGCGATATATTTACTTTACCTGACCCATGCATTCCCAAAGATGGCGCCAGAGTAATGAGCTTGCAAGAACCCACTAAGAAAATGTCTAAGTCTGATGCAAACACAAATAACTTTGTAGGTTTGCTTGAAGATACAAAAAAATTAACAAAAAAAATTAAGCGCGCTGTAACCGACAGTGACGAACAAGCCAATATTTACTTCGACCAAGCCGAAAAACCAGGGGTGTCAAATCTACTTTCTTTATTAAGTGCTACCTCGGGGCAGTCAATTGATGCATTAGTCCCTCAGTACGAAGATAAGATGTATGGCCATTTAAAAGGTGATGTGGCAGAAGCCGTAGTCAATTTACTTACCCCTATTCAGCAAGAGTATGCACGGATCCGCGAAGATCAAGCGTTTCTTAATGAGGTAATGCACCAAGGAAGTGCTAAAGCAAGAGAAAAAGCGTCCGATACATTAGCTAAGGTTTACAATGCACTAGGTTTTATATCCGGTTCTTCTTACTAGGTTATTGATGTGGTCTTAATTATTGATAATTACGATTCGTTTACTTACAACTTAGCAAGATACTTTGAAGAACTAGGACAACAAGTGAAAGTGGTAAAAAATGACCAAATTTCACTCGCCGAATTAGCTAATGGTAATGTTACGCATTTAGTTATATCACCTGGGCCCTGTACGCCAAATGAAGCGGGAATTAGCCTGCAAGCGATTACGCATTTAGCAGGCAAATTACCTATTTTAGGTGTGTGTTTAGGGCATCAAGCTATTGCGCAAGCATTTGGTGCAAAAATCGAAGTAGCAAAATTTATTAAGCATGGAAAAACATCTTTAGTAAATGTGGCAATTAAGAATAGCGTTCTATTTGCCGATTGTGAGCCAGAGTTTCAAGCTACACGTTATCATTCTTTATTGGTAGATAGCGCAAGCTTAAATTGCGATTTTGTTGTGTCAGCCTATAGCGAAACGCAAGGCACACACGAAGTAATGGCTATTGAAAATCATAAATTACGACTGTATGGACTGCAATATCATCCTGAATCGTTATTGACTAGCAACGGCCATAAGGTATTAGACAATTTTTTAACGAAAGGATAGTTGCTTGACTGCTCGCTTAAAACAAAGTGTTAGCCAATTGGCTGGTATATACAACAATCGATTCGACAAACTTTTGCTTTCAGTAGACGAAGCGATAATTGATGCAGGCAGAAAAACAGAAGCCCAGCGTTTGCTTGAGGATTCTGAGCAGCATGAAGCGCGGCGAATGCTATTGTCTGTTGAAGAGCTTGCAAATAAAAAGCGAGAACTTCAAGCCACCGCCGAAAATGCATTTTTGTTTCAAGTAGAAGCCGACTTTCATCAAGAGTTGGTAGCTGACCTAGAAATAGAGTTTCGCAATACCGCTGAAATAATGAAAACGGTGCTTAAATTTGATAGTAGCTTAGGTAAACTGCTGGATGTACTTTATACCGAGGCTTGTTCTATAAGCCGCTTAGTGCAGTGCCTTGAAACCTTGCCATGGTTGGAAACTGCCATAACTAAGTTTTCCCTACAACCCAAATATCGACGCGTAGATTCAGCCGGCTCTCCCATAGTGTTGAAAACCACACGTAGCGTTTTAAGTTTTATAGGAATAGAAAGCTTACGCACCTTGATTCCAGTTTTGGTCGCAAAGCATATTAACCCCTTAAAATCAGAGTTCACGCCTGATTTAGTTAAAAATATGTGGCTCTACACATTGGGCTCAGGGAACATTGCAAGGGCGTTAGCTGAAGCTAGAGGCGTTCGGCCCCACTTTGGCTTTAACTTAGGCCTAATGTCGAATATAGGACGTTCTGCCGTAGTCAATATGTACTTGCGTGAATTTGACAAACAACTACGCGCACAAATTATTAAAGCACGTAAAGACAATAATCCAAACCAAGCCAAAGCACTTGGCATGCTTTCACCATCGCACAAATATATACTCATGCTTTGGAAGCGCCACGCCAACAAAATAACGTCAAATGTTTTCAAAGAACTAGATTGCAGATGGCTTACTATTGCAACAGGGTTTGAGGACTTCTCTAAAATTAGAGAAACCAGTATTTCAGCTATTGAAGATCAGAATTTGCATCCTTTTGCTAGCTTACTGTTCAGTGCGCAAGGGTTTATTCAATATAAAATGTTGCATGGCCATAATCTTATGGGTAAAAAAGAGGCGATGGTATACTTGCGTAATTACGGTATTACGTCGCAAGATGTGCAAACAATTTCTAAAATTAACCTAACAGGTATTGAGCTAAATATTGCAGGCACGATTGAAGAAGCCCCTGAAAAAAACGAATAATTAACGGTTTCTGCAATTATTTTTAGCTTTTTCTTTGCATACTTATGCGTATAAATTATAAAAACGCACTAGGACTTTAAATCATAAAAGCCGTTTTCTTGATCTAAGGAGTTCGACCACTAGCCGCAAAGACCCGCCCCATTGCGTTGAAGCCTATATCGCTAGCTTGGCTTATTTACGAAAGATATTTATTCACTTTTTTAACAAATCATGTCACAACCCAATGAAAATGCGGCATTCGGCACATTTATAGTAGCGACTTATGGGGATTTTTCTGTCATACTCTTGCTTCATTTTATCAATAATAGTTTCAATTAGTGGTTAATACTTAAGCGAAAACGCCCCAGTAGCCAGCCAAAAATTGCCAACTGCACTATAAAATTTCAGTGAGGTTTCAATATGCAAGTCACTCGTAACACGTTTAATGATGTCATGGTTCCAAATTACAACCCAGCAGCTATGGTGCCTGTGCGCGGCGAGGGCTCACGAGTATGGGACCAAGAAAACAACGAGTATATTGATTTTGCCGGTGGTATTGCGGTGAACGTGCTAGGCCACTGTCATCCAGCATTAACCAAAGCGCTTAGCGAACAAGGCAATAAACTTTGGCATTTAAGTAATGTATTTACTAATGAGCCGGCCCTGCGCCTAGCAAGTAAACTAACCAATAGCACTTTTGCTGAAAAAGTATATTTTGCAAACTCGGGTGCCGAAGCAAATGAAGCGGCACTTAAACTAGCCAGAAGATTCAGCCTTGAGCACTTTGGTGAAAACAAAGACCAAATTATTGCTTTTAAACAAGGCTTCCACGGCCGCACGTTCTTTACCGTAACTGTGGGCGGACAACCCGCTTACTCTGATGGTTTTGGCCCAAAACCCGGCAGCATTATTCATAGCGAATACGGCAATTTAGACATGCTGCGCGAATTGATGTCTGAAAACACGTGCGCGGTAATGATGGAGCCGATGCAGGGCGAAGGTGGCATTATTGTTCCCGACCCAGCCTTTGTGAAAGGCGTTCGCGATTTATGTGACCAACACAGTGCACTGCTTATTTTTGACGAAGTGCAATCAGGCATGGGGCGTACAGGTAAACTTTTCGAGTATATGAACCTTAATGTTACTCCTGACATCCTAACAAGTGCTAAATCCTTAGGCGGCGGTTTCCCTATTGGCGCAATGCTTACCACTGACAAAATTGCAGCCAGTTTAAAAGCAGGCACCCACGGCAGTACTTATGGCGGTAATCCTTTAGCTTGTGCGGTTGCCGAAGCCGTGTTTGATGTGGTCAGTGATGAGGCTCTACAAGCAGCCGTATTAAAGAAAGAAGCGCTATACCGTGAGCATTTAGCTCGCATTAACGAAAAATACGATGTGTTTACCGAAATACGCGGCAAAGGCTTGTTGCTCGGTTGCGCATTGAATGAAAAATACCAAGGGCGTGCTCGTGACTTCATGGTAGCGGCTAACGAAGAAAACATGATGTGCTTAATTGCCGGTACTAACGTAGTGCGTTTTGCGCCATCTTTAGTTATTCCTGATGAAGATATTGTTGAAGGCCTGGCTCGCTTTGAGAAAGGTATTGCTAAGTTGGTTGCTGCAACAGATTCAGAATAATAGTGAACTAAACTATGTTAATCATTAGGCCTATCACAGATTCAGATTATCCTTCACTATTTCAAATAGCGAAGGATTCAGGCATTGGATTTACTTCCTTGCCTGTTAACGAAGCTTTGCTTCGTAAAAAGATTGATGCCGCGAAAAATGCCTTTTCTTCAAACCCAAGTCAAGCGGGTCAAGAAAGCTATTTTTTTGTGATGGAAGATACTGAAACGGGCAAAGTTGTTGGTACCTCTGGTATTGAAGCTACAGTAGGTACTCAAGACGCCTTCTACCATTACCATTTGGGCACCGTTGTACATGCCTCGCGAGAGCTAAATGTGCATAACTCGGTTGAAATCCTGACGTTTTGTAATGACTACACTGGCGTGAGCGAAATTTGCTCCTTGTTTTTACAAGAAGAGGCGCGCAATGGACTAGCTGGGCGCTTGCTATCTAAATTCCGCTTCCTATTTATGGCACAGCACCCTCACCGATTCTCTGACAGAGTGATTGCTGAAATGCGTGGTATATCTGACGAAAATGGTCGCTCAGCGTTTTGGGAATGGTTAGAGGCCCATTTTTTCTCTGTAGATTTTCCCACAGCTGATTACTTAACAGGTATAGGTAGTAAAGTGTTTATTGCTGAGCTTATGCCTAAGTATCCAATTTACGTCAATTTGCTTTCAAAAGAAGCACAAGCTTCAATAGGTAAGGTGCATGAAAAAACACGCCCTGCCTTACGTTTGCTAGAACAAGAAGGTTTCAAGTGCCGAGGATATGTAGATATTTTTGACGCGGGCCCTACGGTTGAAGCAGATATTGACCAAATAGCGACTATCCGCCAAAGCCATGAAGCCAATGTGCAAATATCGCCTATGTTAGATACCGATAGCTTAGATGACTATTTCGTTATAAATGCGAAAGTACATGATTTTAGAGCCTGCGTGGCTCAATTGCGCCTTATTGATGACAATACTGTGTTAGTCAATCAGGAAGTAGCCGATGCACTAATGTTGCAAAATGGCGATACCGTGCGCTTCAGTCATAGCCGATTAAAACAGTGCTAGCACTGTAAACAAGAGGACAACAATACATGTCACACGCAACACACTATATTAATGGTCAATGGATAGCTGGAAACGGCCATGCAATGAACTCAATTGACCCAGCTAAAAACGAAGTAATTTGGGAAGCTGTGTCAGCCAATAGTGAGCAAGTTGATGCCGCTGTTAGCGCTGCCCGCGATGCTTTTGTTACGTGGTCAATGCAAAGTTTTGAAACACGTTTAAATATTACAAAGCGTTTTGCTGAATTGTTAGCTGAACACAAGAGCGAACTAGCTAACATTATAGCCAAAGAAACCGGTAAACCTGAGTGGGAAACTGCAACGGAAGTGGGCGCTATGATTGGCAAAGTAAGCATTTCAGAAAAAGCATATCATGAGCGTACTGGCACAGTAGAAAACCCTATGCCTGCAGGCAAAGCCATGCTGCGACATCGTCCGCACGGTGTAGTTGCCGTATTTGGGCCATACAACTTCCCCGGCCATCTACCTAACGGACATATTGTTCCTGCACTTTTAGCAGGCAATACTATTGTATTTAAGCCAAGTGACCTCACCCCGTTAACTGCTCAATTTACAGTGCAACTATGGGAAAAAGCTGGCGTCCCTAAAGGGGTATTAAACCTTGTGCAAGGCCAAGTTGAAACCGGTAAAGCTGTGGCTTCAAACCCAGAAATTGATGGCCTGTTTTTTACGGGTAGTTCAACTACTGGAAAATTACTACATGAACAATATTCTGGCCAACCAGGTAAAATTTTAGCGCTCGAAATGGGCGGAAATAATTCACTTATTGTAACAAAAGTAGAAGATACCCTAGCCGCAGTTCACGACATCATACAGTCAGCATTTATCAGTGCAGGACAGCGCTGTACTTGTGCTCGAAAATTATTTGTACCAAAAGGTGCACAAGGCGACGCTCTCATAAATAAGTTAGTCAGCGCGACTAAAAATATTAAGCCTGGGCTTTATGATGCACAAGAGCAGCCTTTCATTGGTGCCATGATTTCTGCTAACGCCGCAGCAATGATGCTTAACGCACAAGAGTCGATTTTAGCGCTAGGTGCAGAAGCGCTAGTGAGCATGCAGCATATAGACACCAACACAGGTTTAGTTAGCCCTGGCATACTGGATGTAACAAAGGTAATAAACGAATTACCTGATGAAGAACATTTTGGCCCGCTTTTAAAAGTCGTTCGCTATACTGAACTTGATGAAGCAATTGCCCTTGCTAACAACACTCGATTTGGATTGTCAGCGGGCTTGCTAGCTGACGACAAAGCTGACTACGATTATTTCTTACCACGAATTCGTGCCGGCATTGTAAATTGGAACCGCCCTATAACGGGAGCAAGCAGTGCTGCTCCATTCGGTGGTATAGGCGACAGCGGCAACCATAGAGCAAGTGCTTACTATGCCGCTGACTACTGTGCCTACCCGGTTGCAAGTGTAGAGCTTGATAAAGTTACCTTGCCTGGAACCTTAAGCCCAGGGCTTATTTTAGAATAATAAGGATAGAATATGCACACCCAAGTTAGCGATTTGTTTGACGGTTTGTGGAATGATTATTTACACATTACGCCAAGTGCAGTGAAGATTCATGATTTGCTCACGCAAACCACGAATAGTGCACACATCGTAAATGACCACATTGCCTTAAGGACATTCAACTTACCAGGCATTGGATTATCAAAGCTAGCGGCGCACTTTCTAAACTTAGGTTACAAGCAAGGTGGCGATTACGACTTTGCAAGTAAAAAGTTGACCGCACAGCATTTTGAACACCCCGATCCTACGGTACCAAAGGTATTCATTAGTGAACTGCGCGTTGATGAAATGAGCCAAGCCACTCAAAGCATCATTAAAGACTTGGTGGCTCAAATGGATACCTCGGTAGTCACTAATAATGACTTCCTATATTCAGGCACGCATTGGCAAGTAAGTAGTGAGCAATACAAAGCGCTACTGGCTGAATCAGAATATGCGGCTTGGATGGCAGCTTGGGGCTTTAGAGCCAATCATTTTACCGTAAGTGTTAATCACTTAAATAGCGTTAATGAACTTAGCGACGTTAACGAGCTATTAAAAAGCGCTGGATTTGTATTAAATACCGCCGGTGGTGAAATAAAGGGTTCTGAAGAAGTTTGCCTAGCGCAGTCCAGTACCATGGCTGACAAAGCAAGTGTTGCATTTACAGACAAAACTATTGATATTCCTAGCTGTTTTTACGAGTTTGCTCAACGTTACAAACAAAGTAATGGTGAATATTATCAAGGGTTTGTAGCCGCATCGGCGGATAAGATTTTTGAGAGCACAAACGTAAATTAAGCCCGTTAGCGCGCATAATAAAGTAAAGGCAGAAGAAACTACGTTCTTCTGCCTTTTTTATTGCTTATTCGTCAGCGCTGGGAAGTTCACTTGGCTCTTCTTTTGCTTCTGGCATCTCAACTACAATGTCATCAACGCGCTGAAGCCCTCTTGGAAGTTTATTCCCGCGTCGTCCTCGCTCACCATAATAATGGCTCAAATCACTGGGGCTAAGCGTCATACCGCGCTTACCTGCAATTATCTTGACACTTGCGTCTTGTGGTACAACAACTAATTGCGTTAAGTACTCTTCTCGAGATTTAGCCTTGGCAGACGGAATATTCATTAGCTTATTTCCTTTACCTTTACCTAACACTGGCAAATCTTTAAGGGGGAACAGCAACATTCTGCCTTGATTAGAAATACATAAACACCAGTCGGTTTCAACGGAGCTAATGGTCATAGGGTGCATGATTTTGGCACCCACCGGCAAAGAAACAAAGGCTTTACCTGCTTTGTTTTTGGTTACCATGTCTTCAAAACTAGACACAAACCCGTAGCCAGCATCTGAACCAATCAAGTAATTTTGCTTATCAGCCGCCATAAGTACAAATACAGCTTGCTCCCCGCCTACAATACTAAACCGGCCCGTAAGGGGTTCACCTTGGCTGCGAGCAGAAGGTAAGGCATGGGCATCGCATGAAAAGCTACGCCCTCCCGAATCTAAAAATACCGCTAATTGATTGCTTCGCCCTTTGGCGCTTGAAAGATAGGCATCTCCTGACTTATAGCTTAAACCCGCTACATCAACGTCGTGGCCTTTGGCGCATCGTGCCCAGCCTTTTTCGGATAGCACTACCGTAACCGGCTCTGAGGGAATCAATTCTTTTTCTGATAAAGCTTTTGCCTCAGCACGCGCAACAATTGGGCTGCGGCGATCATCACCATAGGTTTGCGCATCGGCCAAAATTTCTTTCTTAATGAGTGATTTTAAACGGCGGTCTGAACCGAGTAATAGCTGTAAAGAATCACGCTCTTTGGCCAACTCTTCTTGCTCACCTCTAATTTTGAACTCTTCCAGCTTTGCTAAATGGCGTAATTTAAGATCAAGAATAGCTTCTGCTTGTTTATCAGATAAAGCAAAACGTTGAATCAATTCCTTTTTAGGCTCGTCAAATGTACGAATGATTTCAATTACTTCATCAATGTTCAAGAAAGCAATTAATAAGCCCTCTAGAATGTGTAAGCGCGCTAATATTTTATCTAAGCGGTACTGCAAGCGGCGCGTGACTGTATTTTTACGATAACTTAGCCACTCGGTTAAAATCATGCGCAAATCTTTGACTTGCGGACGGCCATCTAGGCCTATCATGTTTATATTAACGCGGTAACTTTTTTCTAAGTCTGTAGTGGCAAAAAGGTGCGCCATCAATTGCTCGGTATCAACACGGTTCGAGCGTGGTGTAACCACCAAACGAGTAGGGTTTTCATGGTCTGACTCATCACGTAAATCAGATACCATAGGAAGCTTTTTCGCCTGCATTTGCGAGGCAATTTGCTCCATAATTTTAGCGCCTGATGCTTGATGCGGCAAGGCAGTTATAATAATTTCACCCGCATCTTGTGCATAAACCGCGCGCATTTTTATTGACCCGCGGCCTGTTTCATATATTTTAGTAATATCAGATTTAGGCGTAATAATTTCAGCGTCTGTAGGGTAGTCAGGCCCTTGCACTATTTCAAGCAAATCAGCTAATTCAGCTTTACTGTTATCAAGCAATAAAGCACAGGCATTCGCTAATTCACGAACATTGTGCGGCGGAATATCAGTAGCCATGCCTACCGCTATTCCAGTTACGCCGTTTAATAAAATATGCGGTAAACGAGCAGGTAAAACAATGGGTTCGTCTATAGTGCCATCAAAGTTGGGTTGCCAATCAGCGGTACCTTGGCCTAATTCGGTTAGTAGTATTTCACTAAACTTTGATAAACGAGCTTCGGTATAACGCATAGCCGCAAAAGACTTAGGATCATCGGGTGCGCCCCAGTTACCTTGGCCATCTACCAATGGGTAGCGGTAAGAAAATGGCTGAGCCATTAATACCATCGCTTCGTAGCAAGCAGAATCCCCATGAGGGTGGAATTTACCTAATACATCCCCCACCGTACGCGCTGATTTTTTATATTTAGCATTGTTACTCAAGCCTAAATCAGACATTGCGTATATGATTCGTCGCTGAACGGGTTTTAAGCCGTCACCGATGTGAGGTAAGGCACGGTCCATAATTACGTACATTGAGTAGTTTAGATAGGCGTCTTCAGTAAACTGACCTAAAGACATCTGTTCTATACCATCACTGTTTATGGTGGTGTTGTTGTTCATATTATTATTTCACCTAAGCACTGAATGTTTGCTATGACTGTTTGCTATAAATGCTTGACCACTTTATATTATGTTAATGGTAGCGCATTTTCACTTAAATCATAATAGACCCTTGAATAAACATATTATAAAAATTTGCCTGAGTATCTTGTTTTGTAGTTTTTTCGCTCAATTTAAGCTAAATGCGCAAACTACTAGCAACATAATTCCTCTAGTAAACCCTTCTCAAGCTAATTTAATTTCAAATAGCTTTAAGGTTTACAAGCAACGCATTCGCGTGATGGAATTTGAAGAATTTTCTAAAGCTCGAACTTTCCTTCCCTACTCTATAAGCCCATCAAGCAATTATGGCTTTGAAAAAAATGGTGTATGGCTTTACACCCGAATCAATAATCTATCAGATTTGCAAGACTGGGTGTTAACCATTCGATTCTCACAACTACAAGAAGCAAAGCTTTATATTCGCAGCGGCTCAGAGCTTATTTATCAAGGCAATGATGGTATGCAAAATAAGACCAGTCCATTTGCCCTGCCAAGTTTCTTGTTAAACTTACCGAGTAATCAAACGCTTGAATTATATATTTATGTTCGCTCATCTAGCATGAGCTTAGTTGCACCAGTATATATGCAAGGCATGCAGGACCATTCTGCTTTATCTATTGCTGATTATAGCATATGGGGTTTTCAGTACGGCATCATTACCCTGCTATTTATTTTTGCGACCACCTTCTTTGCATACAACCGATACAATGTAGTGTTGCTGTTTGCGGGCAGTTTGATTGTTCTACTGGTGTTCGGGGTTTTGTGGAGTGGACACGCTGCCCATATGCCTAGCTGGGTAAAAAATACGTTCATTTACTTACGGGCTGAATCCGTAATCATGATTTACGTATTCTTCTCTACCGTATTCACACTTATTATTACGCCGGTGAATATTCAAATAGCATGGGTACGAAAGTTTTTAATTGCTAGCTCTGTAGCAGGCATCTTTTTCTCTACCGCTTTTTTAAGCGACTTTTTCAGCCCACAAGTGAAGTTAGTTATTTGTTATTTTATCGCTTTTTCTGGAATACTCGCCAACACCCTGCTTTCAGCTCGCGCACTCATGCAGTCATTTTTTCCCGCGCGAGCCTTGCTTATTGGCTGGGGAGTAGCGGCCTTAGGTTCAATAGCCAGTGCTAGTTTTTTATTTGGAGCGCTACCCAATAACTTGTTTCACCAACATATTTTTAATTTTTCATTGGTTGTGCAAGCCTGCGCCTTCCTTTTAGCCATAATATTACGCAAACAATACGACTTAGAGCTAGTTGTGAAAGAAGCGCAAACTGATGCAGAAAACAATTTCTTACTTATAGAAGAACAAAATATTCACTTAGATATTGCGCGCAAACAAGCCATTAAAGCCTACGAAGTAAAATCACAATTCCTTGCCAATATGTCTCACGAAATTCGAACACCATTAAATGCGATTATGGGCTTCACTAAAGAGCTAGAGTCAAATCAAAATATAGTAGAGCGCGAAGAACATATCCGCATTATTAATTCCTCGGCATCTGACCTACTTACCATAGTTAATGACGTACTCGACTTTTCAAAAATGGAAGCGGGCAAACTAGTTCTGAACAACAAGCCTTTTTCACCGCGATATTTACTTGAAGACGTGGCGGCTTTAATGTCAAAAACAGCACATTTAAAACAACTTGAATTTATTCTGGATATTGAAGACTTACCTTCTTCGCTTATAGGCGACTCATTTAAAATTAAACAGCTCTTGAGTAACTTGCTCAGTAATGCCTTGAAGTTTACCAACTTTGGTTATATTAGTTTACGAGCCATAGTAGTAGATAAAACTGACTATGAATGCTCTATAGAATTTCAAATTGAAGATACCGGAATAGGCATAAGCGATGCCGACATGGGCCAACTGTTCACCGCTTTTCATCAGCTAGATGATGATCTGAATCGCTCATTCCAAGGGACAGGGTTAGGCTTAGTAATATGCCAAGAACTCGTTAGTTTGATGAATGGTCAAATTAAAGTGAGTAGCGAAGCCAATGCGGGAAGCTTGTTTGTGGCTAAAATTCCATTCCAGTTAGATGAAACCGCTACGCAATTAACGCCTGTAAATAAATTTACAAAGCAAACTGCGGTGCTTATAGATGCGTGGCCTTTATCGTGCAAAACAAGTAAACAGCAACTTGTTTCTGCAGGGTTTGATGTACTTACCTTTGCCAGCGTAAGTGATTTGAGTAGAGCGGGTGTAAAGCCCGATTTTGTGTTCGTGTCTTTGCCCTTACGAAATAATGATCAACGACCATCTATGCTTGAAGCCTTAAGCACAATGAACATTTTCAATTTGGTATTACTCTATTCTGGGCCTGTACCTAACACGCAGTTACTTGCCAAGCGCAAAAAGAGCCCTAAACTGATTCGCTTGCCGCTAACTAGCCGAAAATTAATTGATATTAACCAAAGTGCGGTAAAAGCGCCTATTATACAGGCAAACCCAGAAGTAATTGACTTACCAAAAGTGAGAATATTAGCGGTAGATGATATGGAGCTAAATTTGCGCTTAATTGATACTTGGCTTAAACCTAGCGCAGTCACTCTAGATTTAGCGTTCAGCGGCGAAATGGCAATATCTTTTTGCAATGAACACGAGTACGATTTAATACTTATGGATATTCAAATGCCAAACATGGATGGTTTAGAAACTACCCGCCATATCCGTAAAATAGAGTTGAACATTGGCGTGCCTATTATTGCTGTAACCGCACACGCATTGGAAACAGAAAAACAGCATTTCTTAGATTCCGGTATGGATGACTTTTTATCAAAACCAATTGATTTAAACACCTTATCACTCATGATTAAGAACTGGTGTCAGGGTGAGGCCACTCCTCCTCCTGATTTACCCGTATCAATTGATTGGGACCTTGCCCTTAAGCGTGCAAATAACAACAAAAACGATGCCATATCATTTTTAGATAGTTTTATGGATAGTTTGCAGGTGCATTCGGTTGAAATTGAACAAGCATGGCAAGAGCAAAGAAAAGACGCGATATTAACGACCATTCACAAGCTACACGGTGCGTGTTGCTACACGGGCGTTCCTCGACTTCAGGGATATTGTTATGAAGCGGAAGATGTACTTAAACATCAAGCCTTGGCTCAGCACTCTAAAACAGTTTCGCAAATTTTGCTCGAAATTGAACACGTTATGATTCAGTGGCCAGCCCTGAAAAAAATTCAGAGCTAAGAGAATTCTTCTACGCTACAACTTCATTGAGAAACGCAACAACATCTCGCCTATCTTTGTTTCTCTTAGCCATAAGTTTACAAGTGCTAGCAAAAATCCATATTAGTATTAAACACTTATGCTTTACTCTGGCAATATGTGCTGCGTAGCGTTTTATGAATAAATTGTTAATGTTTTATGACGCCCTGTCAAAAAACATTCATATTTTTGAAGTCTAAGCGTAACCCAAATGTCATTAACTTTTCCCACAATTGCAACAGCCAAAAATTGAATAGCGCAACTCTTAGTTCATTTTGGCTCCAAAAATAAGCGAGGCAAGTAAAGCTAAGCTACAACACATTAACTGGGAAATATCATGTTGCAAAATCAAAAAAATACACTTAAGTACACCGCTTTAGCGCTAGCTATATCACTAGGTTTGACTGGCTGCGTTTTAGAAGGCGATGACGGCGAACAAGGTCCAGCGGGCGCGCAAGGTCCAATTGGTGATCAAGGCCCTACGGGTGAACAAGGTACCAGCGGTAAAAGCGAAGGAAAGTTAACTCGTATTGCTACCGTTCCTGACGGCGCTGAAGTAACCGGCATATTCTTAACTGACGAAGGTGATTTATTCTTCAATGTTCAGCATCCTTCTGGCACCAATACAACCACCACTGATTTAAACACCATGCCAATTAATACCGGTACGGTGGGTGTGCTTTCAGGTATTAATTTTAATAATCTACCTGATACTTTAATTGATTCACCTGTACCTACTAGCCAAGAAGAGCGCGAAACCGTTATGAGTGCTTATGGTGAGTATCAGGTGCTTGGTCAAACAGGCGATACCTTTGACGGTATGCTTTCAGCTGGTTTAGGTCATATTTATACGCTTGATCAGCAAACGCTTATTCTTGAAAACGACATGCCCGATTTTAACGGCTATGTGTCTACAGGTGATGGCGAAGGTTATTTATTCTCTAACTGGGAAGAATTACCAGGTGGCATGAGCCGCATGAAAATAGAAAAAGACGCTCAAGGCGCTTGGACTGTTACAGACGCAATGATGCTAGATTTCTCACCTGTATGGGGAACAGCCGCTAACTGCTTTGGTTCTATGACACCATGGAATACACCGTTAACCTCAGAAGAATGGGTAGTTGATTCAACGGTTGACAGCACCACTGATGCTGATTGGAATGACCCAGATGAAATCGCAAGCAATGGCCGCTTAGGCCGTATGTGGGAAATGACAGCACCTGACGCTTCTAACCCATACAAATACGGTTATATTGCCGAAGTAACAGAAGCGACCACTGATGCGCCTGTTATTGTTAAGCATTTTGCACTAGGTAGATTTGAGCACGAAAACGCTACCGTTATGCCTGATGGCAAGACCGTTTATTTATCACAAGATGACACCGGCGGCGTTTTCTTTAAGTTTGTTGCTGACACCGCAGAAGACCTTTCAGCAGGTACATTATATGGTGCTAAGTTAGTTCAAGATGCTGGCCAAAATGACCCAGCAACGACTGGCTTTGATGTAACTTGGATAGAAATTGGTTCAGGTGATAACGCCACTATTCAAGCTTGGATTAATGAATATGACGGCATTGGTACTGATGACTACGTTGAAGGACAAAGCTCATATATTACTATGGAAGACGTTCAAGCATGGGCTGACGGTGATGCTACCTACCCACTTGCTGCTGATGGCGGAAGCGCTGTAACGGCAGGTGAAGCAATGGATGACCGTGCTGCTTTCTTAGAATCACGTGCTGCGGCTAAATTGAAAGGAGCTACGGCTGAATGGCGCAAGCTAGAAGGTATTAGCATTAACCATGATCGCGCTAAAGAAGCGGTTGAAGGCGTAGATTTAATTGATGATGAAATTGTAACTGATGCCTACTTATACATAGGCATAGCCGACATCGACAACACCATGATTGATGATGAAGGTGACATGCAGCTTTCTGCCCGTGTTAAAGATTGTGGTGGTGTTTACCGCGCTCGCTTAGGTGAAAACTACGACATAGCTCGCATTGAGCCAGTGGTTATGGGTTCAACTTACCGTTCAAGCCTAACTGGCGCAGAGCGTTGTGACGTGGACAACCTATCTCAACCAGACAACGTGATTGTTATGAAAGACGGTCGCATTTTAATTGGTGAAGATGGTTTCCAAGAAAACAACACCTTGTGGATGTACCAGCCTGTGAGTGACTAAGCTTCACTTTCGTTAAATAAGCCGAGCGCAGTGCTCGGCTTATTTGCATTTATTTAGATCGTAAAAGACCATCAAAAAATAACAACAATAAGCTAGACAAGTGAGAATTACCCATGACTTCATTCAAATTAAAAGTGAGCGCAGTTGCAGCCCTACTTGGCGCAATATCGCTTTTAACAGCCTGTTCGCCGGCGCAAACAAACCAAGTTGCACACGCACAAAGTATGCAAGAAAATGTAGCCGACAATAGCTATCCTTATAGTGAGGGAGACAATATTCCTGCCTTAGCTTATATGGAGCACGATGAAGTTTATAATCCAGAGGCCGTTATACCACCTCAGTGCTACACCAAAACCGAAGGTGTAAACAATCCTTGTTATGCTTGCCACCAAAGTTATGACCGAAACGAAGCACGCCCCAACCAAATGGGTGATGGCAGCTTACAGGGCAACTATGAATTTTCAGATGTAGGTTTAAGTAACAGTTGGAAAAACCTATTTATTGACCGCCGTGAAATGATTAGCAACATTGATGATGAATACATTGATGTATGGGTAGACCAAGATAACTACCAAAATGCTATTGCTCAAGATACGAATAGCCAAGATAACAAGCCCGCAGAGCACATACAGCAACTTCCTGAAAACATGCATCTTGATAATTTAGCTCGCCCAGCCTTGGCTTTTGAAGAAAATGGACTGGCGAAAGACGGAAGCTTTTGGGTAGCATACAACTATAAGCCGTTCCCCAGTACATTTTGGCCAACCAACGGTTCATTCGGCGACGCAATGATACGCCTTCCTAAAGCATTTAGAGAAGTGAACGGCGAAGTCAATGAATCTATCTATTTTTTAAACTTGGCCGCGGTAGAGCTCGCAATTAAAGACCTCCCTAGCATTCAAATTTTTGAGTTTGATGAAACCCTTCATAAAATTGATGTGAACGCTGATGGGCAATTAACAAACTCGGTAACCCAACTGGTAAAGCCTAGCCACTATTTTGGTGATGCCAACGAAATTGAATTGGCACGTATGCTGTATCCTCAAGAAAGTGAATTTTTACATACGGTGCGTTATTTAGCAGAAGATGAAAACGGCGAGCTAGTTCCATCAAAGCGTATGAAAGAAGTGCGATACATGCAAAAGCACTTATTCAGGAATCGCCAAAGTTTAGCCTCGGCCTATTACGCTGAAGCTAAAGATAAACATTTCGAACAATTGCCGCAAACACGTTATTTAGGTGAACGCGGTATCGATAATGGATTTGGCTGGACCATAAACGCCTATATTGAAAACAGTGACGGGCGCTTGCGACCTCAACATGAACAAGAGCTAGCTTTTTGCAATGGCTGCCACAAATCAGTAGGTGCTACGTTTGATCAAACTTTCTCGTTTGCTCGCAAAGCTCCAGGCTCTATTGGTTGGGGATATAGCAACCTTAAGAAGTTACAAGACGCCCCTAATATAGGTGAACAAGTAGGTGAATACCTGACTTACATGGAGCGCGTAAATGGCGGTGACGAATTTAGACAAAACAAAGAAATGCTTGCACGTTGGTTCACCGAGGAAGGCAAACTTGATACGCAAAAAGTGGCGCAAGCGCCTAACATTCATGCACTTATAGTCCCCTCTAGCGGCAGAGCACGTGATTTAAACAAGGCTTATTATACAATTGTGCAAGAGCAAAGTTACCTATTCGGACGTGATGCTACCATCACTAAAGCCACAAATGTGCTTGAGCATATAGACGCTGAGCAAGCACCTTTGTTAGATGAGCATCAACATACTTGGGATATGCGCCTTGATTGGCATACGCAAGAGGCTGTTGAATTAGTTAAGGAAGACTAGCATGCACGTGCCATTGACTGACTTTGTTTTTGCCTGCGCATTAATGAGTATTGGCATAGGTACTGATGTTGCGTTGGCTACCTTAGCAAGAGCCAGCCAATTAAAAACCACTAAAACTATTTTAATATGGGTAATAGGCGTGTCACTTACCCATACGCTATTTCCAATGCTCGGGTATTTAATGACGTATTTTTCGGTGCAGGTAGTCCCTATACTTACGCCAATTGTGGGTATAGTGGCAGCACTTTGTATTTTTTGGTTTTTATACCATGAAATTAACGGCGTATTTGAACATGAAGCGGGCAGCGATGAAGGCAGCAACCGAAGTGACCGTTTGCTCGTTTCTTTGGGCTTAATTCTTGCGGTAAGTTGGGATGCCTTATGGTCAGGACCGGCTAAATCAGCACAAGTGATTGGCTGGCCTGAATTGTTGGTGTGGATATCTTTCTTATTAGTTGGGGTTGCGGTGTCTTTACTCGCTATATCCAGTGTCGCATTTTCAAAAGTGCTGGCACCTACGCTTGTTAAAGCACGTAACACGCATTTAGGCTTATTGTGCTTACAATACTCGGTTATTGCTTACTTTGGCTTTTTGGCGGTACTGCGCTATACCTTTGGCTTTACCTTTGCTTGGTATTATATTTTGGCCCTATCATTTTTGTTCATTGCGAGTTTAATGATATTACGCGCTAACCCAAGGCTCATTAGTACATCTAACTCTTAGCTTCTTCATTACTCCTGCCTTAAATGAAAAGGGCCGCTTGTGCTAAGAACAAACGGCCCTTTTACTATAATGTTAACTATCGCATATTAAAACTTAATAGACGCACTTAGTTGAACATATCGAGGGGTTTGGTATGCATTCGCTAAACCAAAATCTGGCTCAGCTACACCAGGATCACCTAGCTCCGCATATTCATTCACTCGAGTCACACTAGATGCGTCAAGTATATTAAATACGTCTGCTCTAAAATTAACATCATAATCATCAGCAATTACCATTGAATATGAGGCTGATAAATCTAAACGGGCTACCCAAGGCGTCTCGCTAAATGAACCACGAGGACTAAACACATAGCTTGGGTCTTCTGTCGTACAATCGGCAGTACATAGATAATATGTATCACCGTATGATGGTCTACCATCTGGATGCCCAATACCGAATGCCGTAACTGGGCGTCCTGATTGTAACGAGAAGTTCAGACCAACTAAGAAGTCTTCTGTTAAGGCATATGAACCATATACTTTGAACTGATGACGTCTGTCATTAGGCAGATTACCGTACGCACCATCCATCAACTCTGGGAAATCAAAGTCTTGCGTTAAGCCTGCATCACCTTGCGCGTTATCAGATTTTACCAAACCTTCTGAGTTACCATAGCTTTTCGACCAAGTATAAGACGCGTTCATTGACCAAACGTCATCCCACTGGCGGTTTAAAGTAAACTCAAGCGCAGTATACTTTCTTTCTGCTTTTGGATAGCCTAGGCCTTCTGCATCTAAGGTAACAATTGTATCTACTTCATGGTCACAGTCGGTATCAACTCGTACCGTCATATCTTCGCCAGGATTGCCCAGTACATAACCGCCACCACCAGGATGTTCACAGCCGTATAACTCTTCTGTTAGGTGGCTGATTGTCATATCATCAATCGCACCATTTAGTAAACGTCTTGTCGCTTTCACGCCCCACGACCAGCTCTCATTAATAGTCGCTTGGTAGCCCAACATGAACTCATCTTGGTACATTGGGTCTAGATCACCATCAACAATACCCGACACCTCAGGAACTTCACCATCAGCTAAGAACTCATCACCACCTATTTGTGCACCAACATTAGGCGTTAAATATTCTAAACCGTTGTAATCATTGATCGTAACACCTTCTAACACGTAATATTTGCGTACATCAAATTCATTACCGGCTAATCTTACGTTGGTATTATTGGCAACTGGTAAGAAGTATCGGCCAACGTTGAAGAACAGCTTTGATTCACCGTCACCGTAAACGTCCCATGCAGCACCAATTCTAGGCGCAATCATGTTGTCTATTTTAGCAAAGGTTTCACCAATGCTGTTTTTGTTATCAAAGGTCTCATTTCTCAAACCAAGCGTTAAGGTAATGTCATCTGTTACCGTCCACGTATCTTCAATATAGATCGCGCTCGCTTCTGTTTCAAAGTCACCACTAACGGTGCGTTCACGGCTTCTTACATATTGCGTTACGCCTTCAGGAACAACACCATCATTTGCAAGTACAGTACCCGGCTCAGTATCATACAAGAACCAGTAAACACCCTCAGGGCCTGAGTAGCCTTGTAGGCTATATGAAGTATTTATTTCACGATCAAGGCCAAAACGGATTTCATGATCGCCCCACAAATAAGTAAAATCTAAGCGCATAGCTTCGCGAGTATCTAAGCCTTCTTCTATACTATAGTCATTTACCGTTGCACAACCTGAACTAGTTTTGCCTAAGGTTTGCTCAGCACGCGTATCGTAAAGTAAATTACAGTCAGCTTGGATATTACTCTTGTTAGTTAGTGAATATTCATTTTCACCATATAAAGCACTCACGCTGAAATCATCAGTAATATATCCGGTATATTTTACTGACCAGTTATCACCGCCCGTTTCTTCATAAGAAGTAGAGATGTAATCACGTGGGTCGTAGTTGTAGTTGTCGGTACTGGTGGTAGCTGAATCCGAAAATGCCAAAAACTCTAACAAATGATCTTCATTGATTTGCCAATCTATTTTAGCTCCCCAAAACGCGTCATCGCCGGTTGCATCGTTAAACGTGGTTCTTTCACCATCGGTATATTCTTGGGAAATATCGCGCGGGTTATAAATACCATAGAAAAACAAAGTATCTTCAATAATTGCGCCCGACGCATAAATGTTCCCCTCAAGCTCAGCTACTGAATCGTCACCGTTATAGCGGTAAAATTCACCGTTTGTTTTTTTACCATTTGGCGATGTTTCTCTTAAATCACCAGGCTTCCAATAAACATTTGCGCCAAATTTAAATTCATTTGAACCACGTTTAGTTACTGCATTCACTACACCACCGGTAGACCGTCCAAATTCAGCGGAATAACCACCTGTTTTCACTTGGAACTGGTCGTAAAATTCGTATGGTACATTTGAAAAACCAAGCCCGTTTCTGAAGTTTGTAACATTCAAACCGTTAATATAAACAGAGTTTTCTGCAACCGAAGCACCACCAAACGATGCAAAATTACCAAAGCGTGAATCGCCAGCCGTAACGCCTGGCGCAAGTAAAGCAACACTTGTAAGATTACGAGGCACGGGTATTCTAGCCAGTTCAATCGCATCAATGTTTAATGATGATTCTGACGATGAAACATCAATCATTGAAACGGCATTACCTGACACCTGAATGACTTCAACACCCGAAGACGCTGCCACTAGGTTTATGTCAACTTTGGTTGTGGTACCTATATTCACTGAAATTTCACCCAAGGAAACAGGCTTATACTCATCAACTTCTGACGATACTTCATATACTCCAATTGGAAGACTCCCCAATTTGTATGAGCCGTTTTCGCCCGTAATAAGGGTTTTCGAATAACCGGTTGATTTATTTTTTAGGACAATAGTTGCCCCGCTTATTTGCTTATTTGTTGTTGCATCTATTACTGTACCAGAAATGGCACCATCAGTATTACCAGCGAAAGCTGGAACTGATAAGCCGAGGCACAATGCTACTGATATTGCTGCTGTCGTTTTTTTAAGTGCGAACATGTGAATCTCCCTTCGTCGCTTTTTAAGTTGGATAGCGATTTCAAATCGCCTTATTTTTATGTAGATTTTATTGTAGGACAAACTTGCCCGTTCAAATAATAGCCAGCCGATCACTTTTTAGTCAATAGTGGGCGCGATAATTATTTTAATTAAATTATACGGCGGCTGATTTTTACGTAAGCGAGGAAGGGGAAATAAAAAGAAATCTATAAAACACGGTTACGTTAGTTGTTAAATTACGTCCGTTGTTGAGCAAGCAAAGTATCTTGGCACTCTTTCAATAACGCGACAAAATCTGCACCGGTTCTATCTACATCATTAACTGAAACAAAAATATCGTAGCCTAAACCTTGCTGAAGTTTGCGCATGCGGTGGGCAAACATGGCGCTCACCCCGTTTATGATTCGCCCGTCTTGGCATTTGTATTTGGTATCTTCAATTATGTCGTCACTGGGGCATTGGCCGGTTTTACACGAATTGGCAATAACTTGCGCAACTAAGGGACGTTGCTCCATTAGTAAGTGCGTTATAAGGCGCGGAGAAATGCTTTGTAAGAAAGGTTCAGGATCACGTAAACGAAAGCCAATGAGTTCTAAATCAACATGTTCTAAACCCTTATGAACACGAGGCACATCAAAACGTTGAATATTTTCCCATGGCAATACCCACTGGCCCTTCCTATGGTAATACTCAATTGACTGCTTGGTGATTTTTAAACTGTATTTAGGTTCTTGAAGCTTATAAAACCCCATTACAAAAGCGACTATGCTGCCGCTTAAAAACAGCACCCCTACTAAGAAAAATAAAGGCGGCATAAATATTAAAATTACCGACCCAACTAAGGCTACAGCTAAGCCTATTAGTAAGGTAGTAATACCATTAGAAGACGCGCTGCTTTTTATGTAAATTGCTGCGTGTTGATCTTCATGCTTATGTTGTTCGTTATTGCCAGACATAAAAATACAGTACCATCATAATAATTGCCCATATTATGATATACCTTGATCGCAAACAAAAGGCACAGTTTGTGTGCCACCATTGACGAAATTTATTCATGAATGTTGTAACTCTTCCCTATTGCCTTGCTCAGCGCTGTGCTTATGCTGGCGTTTGTAGCGAAAACGACACAAAGCAGCAATAATAACAGGCGTAAATATAAGTGATAATACTACCGAAAAGCCCACGCCTCCGGCCAATACTACCGCTAAGGGAGGCCAAAAGGTTCCTTCGCTAAATAATAATAAAGGAATTAGGCCGCCAACGGTAGTGACTGTGGTTGATAAAATATGCCTTGAGCAACTCATGGCTTCTTTGACAATTTCTTGCGTATCACCGGTCATGGCTTTGGGGTTAGCCGCAATAGCCGCAATTACCACAATAGAACCGTTTATAGCCACACCAATTAACCCGGCACTACCTAACAATGGGTTAAAGCCCACTGGCAACCCCGACAGCCACAAGCTTAAAAAGCCCAAACCCACCGAAAGCACCGCTACCGCACCAATAACAATGGCAAAGCGAACACTAGAGAAACTCAGTATGAGTGAAGTGATCATTAATACTAATAGCACCGGTACGTAGGTAGCTAACTTTCCTAAGGCTTTGCCTTGCTCGTCAGCGTCACCAGCCATTTTAATGCGGTAGCCTTGTGGCAAATGCACATTCTTATTAATTAAATCGCGCAGTTGCGTGCTAGATGACACCGCGGCTACTCCGGGCAATAAGTAAGCCTGAATTTTGTTTACTCGTTCACCATCTACACGCGTAATGCTGCTAATACTTGGCTTTATATTAAGTTCACCCAAAGCTGATACCGACATAAGCGCTGCCTGATTGGTGTTTGTTGGCGCAAGTAAAGGCATAGCCTCTAAATATTCTAGGCTACTGCGTTGCTCATCATTTACTCTTACGCGAACATCAAGTTCTTCGGTGCCCTCAAGTACTGAACCACCTGTACTTCCGCCAAGTGCCGTTTGCAGTTGCTGCGCTATTTGCGATAGCGACAAGCTAGACAAGTACGATTGGTTTTCACTTAAATCAAACTGTATTTCAGGCTCGCCCGTGCTTATGGTAACTAACGATTGCGTTAAGCCGGGAATTAGCGTCATTTGATTGCGAATTTGTTGCCCTAGTTCATCTAATACTTGTAGGTCAGAACCGTAAACGTGTACTTCAATAGGCGCCGCAATAGGTGGCCCTTGGCCAAATTTACGCGCAATAACTTGTGCGTTAGGGAATGCATCTTGTAGCTCATACTGCAGTTTAACCACAAGGCTATCTGCACGAGCCACTGAATCAGCGGTAATAACCGCATTTGCGAAATGAGGGGTGTTATCACGAGTTTGTATCTGATTATAATATATAGACGGTGTAGACGCGCCAACCAACCATGTGACTTGCTCTACGCCTTCATTGTTCGCCACAATACTATTTGCCTGCATGGCCATTTCATGAGTGCGATTAATGCTGCTACCTTTCGGTAAAATCATGTAAATTTCAAATTGGTCTCGGTCGGCACTGGGGAAGAACACATTGGCGAGTTGCGTTGACAAGACAAAGCCCATTAAACAAATCACCACAATAACAGGAAGTACTAAATAGGGTACGCCAATGGCCTTAGCAATAACCCGTTTAAAAGCTAATGATACCGACGGTAACTGATACCCACGCAAAAACCACGACGCGTTTGGATCGGCATCGCGTGGTAAGTAGCGGGCAGCAAGTGCGGCAATAAGGGTTAATGAAATAGCCAACGAGCCTATTAGTGCCATCACCACGCTTATTGCGATTGAGCCAATAAAATCCCCCACATTTCCGTCTAATAAAAAGATCGGCATAAAGCCCAAAATAGTCGTTAAGGTAGAGGCCAATAAAGGAGAAAAAAGATGGCGAATGCTCTTTTTAAGCACTCCCAAACGAGACAAGCTATGGTCAAGCAGGTTAAGACGTATTTCATCTGTCACTACAATGGCGTTATCAATTAACAGGCCAATGGCAATAATAATACCGAAAATAGATGTTTGGTGAATTTGCTGGTTGAACACACTTAAACTGAAAATTGCGAATGCTGCACAAAGAGGCAAAGCCAAGCCCACTATTAATGAGGCTTTTATGCCCATAAAGAACAACACCACTAGAATCACTACCAATGAGCCCATTACCAAGTCCATGGTGAGTTCACTTAAGCGCTGTTCTGTGTACTTATTTTGCTCAAATACGGTAGTGGCCTCAAACGAATCACCAAAGGTTTCGTTAAACCTTGCCACTTCGTCATTAATTGCCTCAGTCCACTGGTCAACTCTTACTGTTGGTTGCATGCGCACACTTACAAATATAGTTTGCTTGCCATCTAAAATTGCAATTTCAGTGGCCGGCAAGCGAACGTTTTTCTCAATGCTAGCAATATCTTGCAAGCGCAAATATGCGCCATTGGCAGTCTGAACTGGAATTCTAGCCAATGCATCCACACTATTTAACGGTTCTGAGACTTGCACACGCATGTCATTGTGGTGGCTGAGTAACACGCCAGCAGGTAATTTAGGATCAGCAGAGGCAATGCGCTGGCTAAGCTCTTGTAAGCTAAGGCCGCTTAAGGCTAGCTGTTGTGCTTGTAAACTTACCGTTATTTCTTCTTCGGGCTCGCCAAAAATGCGGACTATTTCTGTGCCATTAATATTGCGTAGCCTATCTGATAGCTCATCGGCAATTCTTCCAGTTTGAGCAAGTGAACTGGATTCAGGGTATTTTGCTTGTATAGAAAGTAAAACCGTAAAGGCGCTAGCACCTCGTTTATCTTCCAGAAAAGGCGCGCCTACTCCTTCGGGAAAGCGATTTGCCGCGTCACCAATAGCATCTCTTATTTTTGAAAATACTTGTTGGTTGCTGGTGCTATCTACGGAGTCTTGTAATTCAATTGCCAGTACAGAAAAACCTGCTGTAGAGGTAGAGTTAAGTTCTTTTACTTCATAAAGTTGCCGTAACTCATCTTCAAGAACATCACTGACTAAAGCTTCTACTCGTTCAGCAGATGCGCCGGGGTAACTCGTTAACACGCGCACGTTTCGTAAATCAATACGGGGGTCTTCAAGGCGAGGCATACTTTGTATGGCCGACATCCCTGCCACTATAATAATAATAATACTCAGCGCAAGTAAGTGTCCGTTACGAAAAAATGTCGTAAACCACGGCCGGCTTTCTTCACTTTTCTTTGGTGAATTGTTGTTTTTGTGGCTTGGCATGTGCTCTTGATTCATAGCCAGCCCTAGCGCTTGTTGTCAGTTATTGGATTGGCCACTTCGTGTATATTATTAATTTGCTGATGCGGCGTGATTCTATGTATACCTTCAGTTACATACATATCGTTATCAGCTATAGCGCCACTAATGTACGCTTTTTCATTGTCAGCATACTCAATAGATACCATTCTTGTTTCAACCATTGCCTTACTGTTAATCACATACAGTGACCACATTCCCCTTACCCCACTCGCTAAGGCAGTAATTGGCACCCAAGCTCCTTGCTTGGTTTCGGGAGTATCAATAGCCCAAGTAACTAGGTCACCACTCACCAGTTTACTGATATCACTCTCATTTAAAGCTGTATCGTCAATTAGTAAAACCGTATCAATAGTGCGAGTGGCTAATTGACGCTCATTAGCTACTGAAATTAGCCTTGCATTCACACCAAGCCCGTTAATATGAATAGGATACGTTTGCCCTACTTTTAGTTTAAATGCAGTCTGCTCAGGCAAGCCAAATCGAGCTTCTAATTGAGTTGATTTCATAATGGAGAATACCGCTTGGCCTGCACCCAGCACTGTGCCCTCATCAATATATTGGCGAACAATTTGCCCGCTAAATGGCGCTATAATATTTGCTTTGGCTAATTCAACGTCAATACTGGCTAAACGTGCTTGCGCTTGGGAAACTGAAGCGTTAGCGGCATCGAGTTGCGCGTCTACTTCGTCTAAGCGCTGCTGAGGCTCTAGCTTTCTAGCTACAAGCTCTTGAACGCGTTTGGCTGATAGGCGTGCCAACTTAGCATTGGCCTTGGCGCTTTCTAGAGCGCTTTGAAGCTCATTTTGCTGAGCACTTAGGCGCAGTGTATCAAGGCTTGCTAATACTTCGCCTTTTTCAACATAACTGCCCTCGGGGCGCAACACCTCACTAAGTATACCGCTTGAATCAAATCCAATATCGGATTGCTGTGCTGATTCTAATTGCCCAAAAATAGTTCGCGGTTTGGTAAATCCATTTTGCACCTTAATTCGGCTAGTGTTTACTTGTGCATTTTGCATAACAAAGCCCTTGTTAGCATCACCAACCGAAGCACCCGAATTACCCGATAAAATCATAAGTAAACATAAAGCCGCAATTGACACCAGCGTAATAATTAATAGCGCAATAAAATTGGGTTTGCTTTGCTTTTCATTGCATTGCTGCGAAGTAGGCACGGCCGACATAAAATATCCTTTGGAGCTAGCAGTAGAAATTACATACTGAACACACTATACACGAATTGACCAAATCCTAGACTAAATATACTAGACTGTCTAGTCTATTAATGATAAGTTTTTAAATCGAACGAATGAGTTTTTAAATAAAATACATGCGCAAAAGGTGTGCTCGCCTCAGCATTATAGATTCACTTGGTAGTTTATGAACAACACACTTAAAAATAAGCAAATTGGTAGGCCTAAGTCACAAGCTAAGCGCCAGCAAATACTTGATGGTGCAACAGAGTTATTTCTAGCTAAGGGGTATACTCACACCGCTATGGACGCCATAGCAAAAAGCAGTGGCGTATCAAAACAAACCGTTTATTCACACTTTAATAGCAAAGAAGATTTGTACACCGCCATCATTGAAAATAAATGCCAAGAGTATCAAATTGATGATGCGAGTGTGTGCGTAAACAAGCCTTTGGGGGCTGTATTAACAAGCATTGCGGTTAAGTTCTTGCAGTTGATGCAAGATGAAAACGTGATTGCCATGTATAAATTGGTAATTGGTGAGGCAAGCAAAAATAACCGTGTTGCGCAGATTTTTCATGAAGCAGGTCCAAGACACGGCGTTAAGGTGCTTGCTAGGGTATTTGCTGTACATGAGTCTACTTTGTTTAGCCAAGATAAAGCAGAAGAAGCCGCGCTCGACTTCTTCAATTTGTTGAAAACTGATTTTCATATGGCCAGTATTTTAGATTTACCCTACAAACTGTCGCAAGCCGAGCAACAGGCATTGGGTGAAAAAGTCGCACACAAAATTATGCTTTTATTTCCAAGTAAAGCGCCCAATATTTCGTAAATGTGTTTAGCTTTTCTTAGGCGTAAATAATACCATTGCGATACCACCTAAAATAATTATTTGCGCTAAAATTAATTCAAAACCTAAGGCTTCATTAGCCCAAATAGCTCCACCTATAGCGGCTATTACAGGCACCAAAAGTTGCACCACTCCTGCTTGAATTCGGCTTAAGCCCTCTAAAGCTATATACCAAATTGCGTAGCCCAAGCCTGATGTTATAGCGCCCGATGCCAAAGCTAACAACACGCCAGTTGTTGAAATATTGGCGGGTATTATTAAAAACGCTAACAACAAAGCCAAACAGAATGGTAAGGCATAAATAAAATTGTTCTTTGTGTCTAACAAGGGAGATGCTGAGCCTTTTCCCATAAGCGTATATCCCGCCCACGCCACACCCGCTAAGCCCATTAAAATTACACCCAGTAACGAATTTGAACCGCTACTTTCACTATTTTGAGAAAGCACTAAGTACACTAAACCCGAAAACGCCACTATTAAACCGGCATATTGGAGTAAGTTGAAACGTTCTTTTTTAAACAAGCTAACAGAAATCATACTCAACTGTACGCAGCCAAATAAAATTAACGCACCAATGCCTGTGTCTAAAGCGATATAAGCATAAGAAAACCCTGCCGCATAAATGAATAATAAAGCGCCGCTTCGCCAATAGTGGCTGCTGCCGCGATGCGCACTGTGTGCATGCTGTGTGCTTTTATGAGTAAATAAGACCAAGCACCACAATGTAATTGCGCCTGATACTAAGCGCAAAATGGTGAAACTTGTGGCGTCAATGGTTTGATCTGCTAAGGCTAAGCGGCATAGCACCGAGTTACCCGCAAACGCAATTAAAGCGAGCAAAGTACTCAAACTGTATTTTAAAGTGGCATTCATAAATAGTTGGTTTTCTTTGTATTGCATGACTGTACTACATGACCAAGCTGATGCGTAAATTATTACATATTATTTTTTGGTGCCACTATGGCTGCAGTTTTACTGCTTATAAGAAAGGTAATCTTGGTATGTCTTAGTAAAAACAGAACGTTTAAAACATGAAGATGGAAACTGCCTCTGGCTATTACGTAGTGTTGACGATCAACTTTCCAGTGTGGTGGGCCAGCCTCTAGTAACTGCAAAAGTGAAAAATCTCTCACTTTTGCAGCGCGTCCACTTTCGTGGGAGTTATAAAAATGCCTAAATATCTACAACCACTTTACCGACTGCTTTGCCACTAGCCAGTAAATCGTGTGCTTTACTCACATCTTCTAAGGCAAATTGTTGTGGATCAACTACGGGCTTAAGCGCTCCAGAATCAACAGCAATGGCTAGTTTACGCAATATCTCACCATGGGTTTTGCGCTTAAGGTTATGTAGCATTGGAATAAGCATAAACACAACATGCAAAGACAAACCTTTAAAATGGGCCAAGGTTAAATCTAGCTCAAGCATGGCTACGGTTGTAGCAACTTGACCATTTAAAGCAGCGGCTTCAAACGATTTACTAATGTTAGCGCCGCCAACTGAGTCGAACACCACATCAAAACCATTTGAATCAGTATGCTTACTTACATAATCTTCAACTGATTCGTTAACATAGTTGATGCCCGTCGCACCAAGCTTCTCTATAAGTGCTAATTGCGACTCGCCGCCGCCGGTTGAGAAAACCTCAGCACCAAAGCTTTTCGCAAGTTGTACAGCTATGTGGCCTACGCCGCCAGAACCGCCGTGAACTAATACTTTTTGGCCTTGCTTAACGCCCGCGCGAGTTAAACCTTCATAGGCGGTAATACCCACTAAAGGAATTGCCGCTGCTTCACGCATAGAAATTGTTTCAGGTTTATGAGCAATTAGGTCAACATCTGCAAGCATGTATTCTGCAAGTGCGCCAGGTAAATCAGCTAAGCCACCGGCACAACCGTATACTTCGTCACCCACTTTGTATGCGACTACGCCTTCACCTACCGCTTCTACTATTCCAGCAAAATCCATTCCCAGAATAGCGGGTAAAGGTGGATTAAGCGGAGCAAGCTCTTCGCCCATTTGTCGAATCATCATATCAACGGTGTTGATACTAGTCGCTGCAATTTTAACAAGTACTGTGCCTGCTTTTACGTCTGGTTTTGCTACCGTGTCTAATTCAAACACATCACTTGCACCATAAGACTTTATTACCATCGCTTTCATATTCATTACCTTTTTCGTTGAATTTATGAACAAATTATAGATTATGAACAATAGCTTTGATAATATTCATATTAATATAATCACTTTATAGTTTTTTTAAATAATCAAAAAATGAATCTAGAACATTTAAAGTTGTTTACACGTATTGCTTCATTGCAAAACATTAGTTTAGCCGGCAAAGAACAAGGCTTGTCACCAGCGGTGTCGAGTACCTACGTGAATAAATTAGAAGAGAGTTTAGGCGTGCGTTTAGTACACCGAACCACGCGCCGTGTATCCTTAACCGAGGAAGGCTTAACTTTTTTACCCCATGCACTTCAGGTTCTTGAAAACGTAGAGCAAGCTAAATCTGCGGTAGGTGCCGGGCAGTCCATACCGCAAGGTAAGCTTAGAGTCACCGCGCCGGCCTCTTTTGGCCGCATGCATCTATTACCCGCATTAGCTGATTTCTTGTGTCAGTTTCCAAATTTATCGGTAGACCTGAACTTATCAGACAAAATCATTGATTTAGTAGAAGGCGGTTACGACATTGCTATTCGTGATGCGTCGTTAAATGATTCTTCGCTGATTGCGCGAAAACTAGCTAATGACAGGCGCTTTATATTTGCCTCGCCCTCTTACATAGAAAAATACGGTGAACCCAAAACCCCTGAAGAATTAAGCAAACATCGCTGTATTAACCTAATGGGCTTAGAACATTGGCAATTTATTGTTAATGGCGAAACTCAACATATAAAAACCAACAATATTCTGCGAACAGATAACGGCGAAGCCGCTAGAGATGCTGCAGCAGCAGGCATTGGTATAACGCTAAGCTCTACTTGGTGTGCCTATAAACACATCAAAGATAAAAGCTTAACGCCGATATTAACTGATTTCCCTTTAATATCTGATACGAATATTTGGGCGGTGTACCCAAGTTCTCGCTTAGTCGCGCCTAAAGTCAGAATGTTTATTGACCACTTCTCAAATAAGTTTAGCGAATCGCCGTATTGGGAAGAAGGATTATCTATTTAAAGCCTTATCTCTATAGGCATATCATTAGATTATATGCAAAAACTATAAACAGATTTAAATAAAATGAGAATTATCAAAAACAAATATATCCACTAAGCTAGTTCTATAATGAAGCATGGTTCACCGTTTACCTGTGCAATACCTTAGGACATAGCAATGAAAAAAACTATTTTGATTACCGGCTCTACTGACGGTATTGGCCTGGCAACCGCAAAAACACTGGCCGCTTTAGGTCACAATGTCCTTCTGCATGGGCGCAGTAGCGCAAAGTTAGCAAGCACTAAAGACATTCTATTAAGCGTGAGTGGCCACGGCAATGTTGAAACTTATCAAGCTGACTTATCTGTATTATCTGATGTGAAAGCACTAGCCGACGAGATTAAAAGCAATCATTCTTCAATTGATGTGCTCATAAATAATGCGGGTGTTTATGTAGTACCCAAGAAAGTTTCTTTCGATAATCTAGATGTAAGGTATGCGGTAAACACTATTGCCCCTTACTTACTAACACGCTTATTACTTCCCTTGTTAAAGAACAAAGCTCGCGTTGTCAATTTATCTTCAGCGGCTCAGGCCTCGGTCAAACCAAGTGAACTTAGCCAGCCAAGTGTATTATCTGACAGCGCTGTTTACGCACGAAGCAAGTTGGCCATTACTATGTGGACGACCCAATTGGCAAAAACGTTTGTTAGAGACGGCTTAGTATTAGTGTCGGTTAATCCTGCATCTATGTTAGGCAGTAAAATGGTTAAATCAGCCTATGGTGTGGTGGGCGGTGATATTCAAACAGGCGCAGACGTATTGGTAAAAGCATCAACCTCAGATGAGTTTGAAAACGCATCGGGATTATATTTTGATAACGACATTGGCCGATTCGCAAACCCACACCCTGATGCCTTAGTAGAAAGCAAACGAGTTGCTGTAGTTAATGAGCTTGATAAGATACTAAGTCAACATATTGAAGAAGTTAGTGCATAGTAAGTGCTTACAGTTAAACGTAAAGCTAAGCGAAAAGGCGAGTCACTCACTCGCCTTTTTCTTTTTCTAAATATATAAAATCACCTTAACAAGAGGCCATATTTTCCGTCCACATTAAGCTAAAGTTTGCTACACTTACCCGAATTAAAATCAACTTAGCGACAGCATGATTTCATTTACCGGCGAACATATTCTTAGTGTTAATCAATTTGACCGTGAAGCGGTAGAGCGGGTTTTCACTATTGCAGATAACATGAAGCCCTATGCGGCACGTCAAAAACGCACAACTGTGCTAGACGGCGCTATTTTAGGTAACTTATTTTTTGAGCCGAGTACTCGAACACGAGTCAGTTTCGGTACTGCCTTTAATTTGCTGGGCGGTGAGGTACGCGAAACCGTAGGAATGAGCAATTCAGCACTCGCTAAGGGTGAATCATTATATGACACCGCACGGGTGTTAAGTGGCTATAGTGATATTATTGCGATGCGCCATCCACAAGCGGGCTCAGTAGCTGAATTTGCGCAAGGTAGCCGAGTCCCAGTTATTAACGGCGGTGACGGAGCCAATGAGCACCCTACGCAAGCCTTACTTGATCTTTACACCATTGCCAATGAGCGCGCTTACTTCGGTCACGGTATTGATGGCTTGCATATTGCCATGATAGGCGACTTAAAACACGGAAGAACCGTCCATTCGCTTGCCACTATGCTGTGCTTGTTTAAGCACATTAAGTTTACACTTATATCGCCTAAAGACCTGAGCATGCCTACGCATATATGCGACATTATAGTAAACTCTGGCCACGAATTGATTGTTACCGAACAGCTTGAAGGTATTGTTGAAGCCGATATTTGCTATCAAACACGGGTTCAGGAAGAGCGCTTTGAAACACAAGAATTAGCCAATCAATACCGGGGTAAATTTCGTTTAAACCAGCAAATTTATACCCAGCACTTTAAATCACAAACGGTGATTATGCATCCATTACCGCGTGATTCTAGGTCAGAAGCAAACGAATTAGATAACGACCTTAACAGCCATCCAAACCTTGCCATATTTCGCCAAACTGACAACGGCGTTTTAGTAAGAATGGCTTTATTCGCCCTAACCTTAGGCGTAGAAAATACAATCAGTGACTTTGATCAAGAAGTACATTGGTACAGCAATAAGAGTAAAAAGTAACTTATGACTAAATCAGAAATATTGTTCGAACGTGCACAAAAAACCATTCCCGGCGGAGTTAACTCGCCTGTTAGAGCATTTAAAGCCGTGGGCGGAACGCCTCGTTTTATAACGCGCGCCGATGGCCCATATATGTTTGACGTTGATGGTAATCAATACATTGATTACGTAAACTCTTGGGGTCCTATGGTGCTAGGCCATAATAACCCAGCTATTCGTGAGGCTGTTATTAAAGCCGCTGAATTTGGTTTGAGTTATGGCGCACCTACCGAAGCTGAAATTGAAATGGCTGAATTAGTCAGTAGCATCGTTCCATCTATGGAAATGGTGCGTATGGTGAACTCTGGTACAGAAGCGACTATGAGTGCTATTCGATTGGCTCGCGGCTATACCAGCAAAAACAAATTACTAAAATTTGAAGGTTGTTATCATGGCCATGCTGATTCATTACTGGTTAAAGCTGGCTCTGGCGCTTTAACCCTAGGTGTCCCAAGTTCACCGGGTGTGCCTGATGATGTGGCAAAACATACACTCACTATGGAATTTAATAACTTAGATTCAGTGAAGCAAGCCTTTGAAGAACATGGTGACGACATAGCCTGTATTATTGTTGAACCGGTTGCCGGCAACATGAACTGCATTCCGCCTGCACCAGGCTTTTTGGAAGGCCTTCGCGCTATTTGTGATCAATACGGTGCCGTACTTATTTTTGACGAGGTAATGACGGGCTTTAGAGTATCTTTAGGCGGTGCCCAAGAGCGCTTTGGCGTAACACCTGACTTAACATGCTTAGGCAAAGTTATTGGTGGCGGCATGCCAGTGGGTGCTTTTGGTGGTAAACGCGACATTATTACTCATATAGCGCCTACCGGACCTGTTTATCAAGCCGGTACCTTGTCGGGTAATCCTATTGCCATGGCGGCTGGCTTGTGTGCACTAAAACAATTAAAAGCCGAGGGTTTCTACAATAGCATTTTTGAAAATACACAAACGTTGGTTGATGGATTTCAAAAAATGGCCGATAAAAATGGTATACCACTGAGTACCAATATTGCCGGTAGCATGTTTGGTATTTTCTTTACTACTAATAAAGTTGTGAACTACAAGCAGGCCATTAGCGTGAATCAAGCTCAATTTAATCAGTTTTACCACAACATGTTAAACGAGGGTGTGTACCTAGCGCCGGCTTCGTTTGAGGCAGGATTTGTATCTAAAATGCACACGCCTGATGTAATTGAAGCCACTTTGCATGCTGCTGATAAAGCTTTTAGTAAGATAAGCGTTTAAGCCAGTGCTGTGGGGATTGCTCGCAATACTCGCATTAATACTCTACGCGGTGATAATCACCGCGTTGTGGTATTTTGCTAAAAAGCAAAATATTGCTAACGAAACGCTGTTAAACATTCCGGTAAAAAGGGAGCCTCCCCTTAATACGCCTATAAAAGATCCCATTGCGCAAAAAGCTGATGAAGCGCAAACTCTGCAACAAACCTTTCAAAAATTTGTGCCGCGGCAATTTGTTGATCACTTTGCGATGGGCGGTGCTGAGTCACTTAAATTAGGCTATGCAAACAATGATGAAGTAGCCGTAATGTTTTGCGACATTCGTGGGTTTACAGGATTGTCTGAGCAAATGACGCCTCAGCAACTGATGAATTTTTTAAACTCCTATTTCTTGCGAATGAATGCCCCTATTCATGACAATTTTGGCTTTATTGATAAATTCATTGGTGATGCCATTATGGCCTTATTTGACCACCCCAACGGCCAAGCCATGCACAAAGCCGCTGATGCTATTAATGCCGCTTTGGGATTACAAAAAGCCTTAAAGCTATATAACCAACATCGAAGCAACAGCGGATATGCTGCCATTAAAAATGGTGTTGGCTTGCACTATGGGCCTGTAGTACTTGGCACTGTAGGCTCTGATGACCGCATGGATACCACGGTAATTGGCGATACCGTGAATATTGCCCAGCGCATAGAATCATTAACTGACCCCCTTGGCATTGATATTATGGCAAGCCAAGCGCTAGTAGATGAAGCCCTCAAACATATGTCGTTTTCGCACCGCTTGGTTGACAACGTGGTATTAAAAGGAAGAAGCACCAGTGTAGACTTGGTTGAAATATATGAACACCTTCCACCTCACGAAATAGAACAACGAGACGCCAGCATCCATCTAATACAAGAAGGTATTCAGTTACGTAGTGCGCGTAATTTCAAAGATGCCATCACCTTATTTAAGCGCGCTTGCCTTAAGTACCCAAATGACACCGTATTAAAGCATCATTTGAAAGTATGTGAAGAACTCAACTATACGCTAGAGTGGGACGGTAAAGTTCATTTATAAAATGCGATAGCAAACTTAGCTTACGCCTTCACTTTCATTTTGCGCAATATTTACGTTGGCACGCATAAACGTAATGGAAGGTGCAAAAAACACGGCACCGGTTTCTGCATTAGAGTAATCAAGTAGTTTGTCATAGTGGCCATTTCCATCACCGTATATGCGGCTAAACAAATAATTTTTAAACGCATTGGGATGGCTACTGCATGATACAAAATACAAGCCTTGGGTGGTCATATCACCATACGGCATGCTTTGGTTTAGCAATATTGGGAACTCCCCTTTTGGCCCTACAAGTTTAGTTCTAAAGGCATGAGAATCTAGCCCTGAGCCTAACACATCCATATTGTGCTGCTTGGTTTTACCCATCACTAACTGCTGATTTTTTTCTGACAAATGTGACCATTTGTCCATGTCATGGCGGTAACGCTGAATATGAATGTATGAGCCACCTTCAAAGTAAGCGTCATCTTTATTGACTAAACTAATATCAAACTTTTGTCGTCCACGAGGGTTATCATCTGCTAATACAAAGCCTGTCCAGTCACGGCCATCAAGGTAGCGAAACGCTTGAACTTGCTCAACTAATTCAGTGTGTAACTTAAGTAGTTTGCTTACTTCTATGCCTATGGCTTGGCAAATATCTAAGCGGTCAGCTCTTATTTGAATAAACAAATCACATGGCAACACTGGCGCACAGCGATCATCACATTGCATGTCGGGGAACGATGATAAATTAGCCGGCCTAGCATGTGGATACAATTCATCCCAAAAAGCGCCGCCAATACCCACCACACCTGATACCATCGCCTCGTAATGTTCGTCATCGAAGGTTTCAAATACATCTAAAATATGCACCAATTTTTGGCGCATGCTGGCAACGTCGTCATCTACTACATTATAGAGTAAGTAAAGACAATGAAGATTAGGTTCGGCACATATGCCTTTTTGTGGCTGGGTCATTAATAGCCTGCTGCTTGTCCGTCTTTGCGAGATTCTGATGCACCGTAGTACACCTTGTTTTTATCATCAAACATTATAGCCTGATAACCACCAAACGCGCCTACGCTATCGGTTAATATATGCCCTTTTTGGCCCAAATCGCGCCGCGTTTTTTCACTAAAACCGCTTTCTAAACTGATGTAACCGCCATCAAGCATTTTATGCCCCGTAGGAGAGCTTGAACCTGTGTGCAGTATTCTAGGTGCATCACCTGCTTCTTGTAAATTCATGCCAAAATCAATCATGTTAACAATGATTTGCGCGTGCATTTGCGGCTGCGTTCCCCCGCCCATAACACCAAAACTCATAAGAGGCTTATTGTTCTTTGTCACAAATGCCGGAATAATTGTATGGAAGGGCCGCTTGCCTGGCTCGTATTGGTTAAAATGCCCTTCTTGGAGACTGAACATTTCACCACGATTTTGCAGCACAAATCCGAGGTCAGTGGGGATCATACCTGAGCCCATTCCCCTATAATTGCTTTGTATTAATGACACCATGTTGCCGAAGCGGTCAGCCACCGTAAGGTAAATAGTATCACCTTCATTTTTACCTGCATCTACTCTTTTACTTGCTTTGCTAGGTGATATTAACTGTTGGCGTTTTCTAGCGTACTCTTTAGAAATTAGCCAATCAACTGGAATTTGGTTGAAGGCTGGATCAGCATAAAACTTGGCGCGGTCTGCAAAGGCAAGTTTCTTAGCTTCAACAAAAGTATGAATGAACTCGGCTGAATCACGCTGCATACCTTCAATGTCGTACAGTTCGAGTATGTTTAATATTTGTAGCGCAGCAATTCCTTGGCCATTTGGCGGCAGCTCCCACACATCAACGCCTCTGTAATTACTTGAAACGGGTTCAAGCCATTCAGAATAGTGCGCCGCCATATCTTGGTATGATAAAAAGCCGCCTTGCTGCTTCATGAATGCCCCAATGGTGCGTGCAATATCGCCTTTGTAAAACGCATCACGCCCGCCGGTAGCTATTTTTTCATAGGTATTAGCTAAGGCCGGGTTTTTGAATATTTCGCCCTTTTTGGGTGTATTGCCGTTGGTGGTAAAGGTTTGTTCAAAGCCAGGATACTGGCCTATACGCTGCTGATTCACTGAAAAGTAATACGCAATAAGCTCGCTTACAGGAAAGCCATTTCGCGCGTAACTTATAGCGGGTGCCAATAAGTTTTGCATAGGTAAACTACCAAAACGCTCAGATAGCATAAACCAGCCATCAACCGCGCCAGGAACCGACACAGGTAAAGGGCCAAACTTAGGAATTTCGCTTAAGCCCTGCTTTTTAAATTCATCTAAGCTTAACGACAGTGGAGATCGCCCAGATGCATTGAGCCCATACAATTGCTTAGATTGCGCATCCCACACAATTGCGAACAAGTCGCCTCCAATACCACTACCAGTAGGCTCGACTAAACCAAGCATAGCATTAGCGGCAATGGCCGCATCTATGGCGTTTCCACCCTGCTTAAGTACATCTAATCCCACTTGGGTAGCTAATGGTTGGCTAGTAGCCACCATACCATTTTGCGCAATCACCTCAGAGCGCGTAGCGAAAGATTCACCGGTTACGCGATCTGCCCCTATTGCGCTGCCCGCTAGATGTAAACTGCCAAGTAGTATGCCTGAGCAAGCAAACAGTAATGACTTTAATTTCATGTGCACCCTTCTTTTTGTTTTTTTAAATTGACTGGTAGCGTAATTAATATCTTGGTACTTTATAGCTTCTTTATAGCCTTCGCGCCATACTGCTGAAAACACGTAGCCATCATTGCTTAGTGTAACCTTACAAACCTTAGCTCACAACACGAAAAGTGAGGCATCTTATGAATCAAGCTAATTCACAGCCCCAAGCAAGCCACATTAATTATGTAGAATTTGCAGCAAATAATTTGGCACTAATTAAATCATTTTACGTAAACACCTTTAATTGGCAGTTTACTGATTATGGCGACCAGTACATTGCCTTTGAAAACGCGGGTTTACATGGCGGGTTTTATTTATCAAAGCATTCCAATAATGCTGACATTGGCGGCGCACTAGTTGTGTTGCAAAGTAATGATTTAGAACACAGCAAAGCCCAAATAATAGCGAACGGGGGAAGCATTAAAACAGACATATTTAGCTTTCCCGGTGGCAAGCGATTTCATTTTCTAGACCCTTGCAACAACGAGTTAGCGGTTTGGTGCATAGACTAGCAAATACTTTTTTACTAAAAACAATGTTAAGGATACAAAATGCAGTTTTTACATACCATGGTGCGAGTAACTGATTTAGACGCATCGCTTCATTTTTATTGTGATTTATTAGGGATGGTACAAACTCGCCGCTACGACAGTGACAAAGGGCGCTTTTCCCTTATTTATTTAGCTGCCCCTGATGACGCAGAATCAGTTAAAAACAAACAAGCACCTGAGTTAGAGTTAACCTATAACTGGGACCCAGAAGAAGCTTACACCATAGGGCGTGCTTTTGGTCACTTAGCCTTTAGAGTAGAGAACATTTACAGCTTATGTGAGCAACTTCAAGCTAACGGGGTAGTAATTAACCGCCCCCCACGTGATGGACACATGGCCTTTGTTCGCTCCCCCGACAACATATCAATTGAGCTATTACAGAAAGGGGAAGCGCTGCCAAGTGCTGAGCCTTGGGCAAGCATGCCAAATACGGGTGAGTGGTAAACAGCCTTTATTACCTACCACAGCCTGAAATGCTAAGCATAAAAAAAGCCAACTACTTTGGGTAGTTGGCTTTATTAATTAGTGCGGTTTTTATTCTATCTTATTATTTTTATTATTTATTTGTAACCGCATTTTCCCTTCAAACTTTTAAAAAGCGTTGTTTATTTGAACTCAGGGTAGGCTTCTAAGCCACACTCGCTCATATCAACACCTTCAAACTCTTCTTCTTCAGTTACTCGTACACCAATGATTGCTTTGATGATTAACCAAACAACTAGGCTAGTTACGAATACCCAAACAAAGATAGTAAGTGCACCAATAATTTGGCCACTAAACGAAGAACCAGTGTTAGTGATTGGTACTAATAATAAGCCTAATAAACCAACTACACCGTGAACTGAAATAGCGCCCACTGGATCATCAATCTTAAGCTTGTCTAAACCAATAATACTAAATACAACTAAAACACCGCCGGCAGCGCCGAACAAAGTAGCTTCAAGTGCATCTGGAGTAGAAGGTTCAGCTGTAATAGCAACTAAGCCTGCTAATGCACCGTTTAATGCCATGGTTAAATCAGCTTTACCGAACATTAGGCGAGCTACAATTAATGCAGCAACTAATCCACCTGCAGCGGCCATGTTGGTATTCATAAATACAACAGCAACACTGTTTGCGCTTTCTACCGAAGCAGTCGCCAATACAGAACCACCGTTAAAGCCAAACCAACCCATCCATAAAATGAATGTACCTAAAGTGGCAAGTGGTAAGTTAGCACCAGGAATCGCGTTTGCTTTTCCGTCGGCAGTGTATTTACCTTTACGAGCACCTAGTACCAATACACCCGCTAACGCAGCAGCTGCACCAGCCATGTGTACAATACCTGAACCTGCGAAGTCAGAGAAACCAAGGTCACCTAGTACATACATACCAAATACAGCTTCGCCGTTCCAAGTCCAAGCACCTTCCATTGGATAGATGAAACCTGTTAAAACCACAGCGAACAATAAGAAAGACCAAAGCTTCATACGCTCAGCAACCGCACCAGATACGATTGACATTGCTGTAGCAACAAATACTACTTGGAAGAAGAAGTCAGCTGATGGTGCGTAAGTCGCAGCATCTTCTGCAACGCCGGTTGCGCCGTCACCAGTAATACCTGACAAGAAGAAATCACCACCGTACATAATTGCGTAACCACAAATCATATACATGATGCACGAAATCGCATAAAGCGATACGTTTTTAGTTAAAATTTCAGTGGTGTTTTTAGCGCGTACTAAGCCCGCTTCTAACATAGTGAAACCTGCCGCCATCCACATTACGAATGCGCCGCAAATCAAAAAATAGAAGGTATCTAATGCATACCCTAGTTCAAATGTAATTTCCATTGTGTTTTCTCCGAGAAATGCTTAATGCTTATAGGGCTTCAGTATCAACTTCGCCAGTACGAATACGTACCGCTTGCTGAAGGTCATAAACGAATACTTTACCGTCACCAATTTTGCCGGTTTTAGCAGCGCCAACAATGGCCTCTACCAAACGCTCAACCTGATCAGTTTGAACCGCAATTTCAAGTTTCACTTTTGGTAAAAAGTCTACTTGATATTCAGCTCCGCGATATAATTCAGTATGTCCTTTCTGACGTCCAAATCCCTTAACTTCAGTAACGGTCAAACCGTCGATGCCGATCTCAGAGATGGCCTCACGAACATCATCTAGCTTGAAAGGCTTTATGATTGCAGTGACTAGTTTCATGTGTTGCTCCTGCTATTTTTTTAAAATAAATGAGTGATAAAGCGTTGGTTTGAATTTGATAATACAAAACCAGTGCCAAAAATTAATTATTATAAAAAACAGAAACTTAACTAATTGAATTGGATCTTACGAGGCATAATGCGCACGATAAAGGTGCGCATTGATGTTTTTGAGCCATTGTGGTGCATTATTGGGTGTTAAACGTTATAGCTTTGTAAACCGTTTATTAACTAAATAACTTTTCCCACCACGATTTATTCTTTATTTCATCTTGTTTAAGAGGTTTAGGCTGAGCTGCACAAGGCTGCGCGGCGTCAAGTGCAGCTTTGATTGCAGGTAAACTCACCACCCCAGGACAACCGGCCAACATGCGCACACCCGTTTTTTTGTTGAAGTGCGCAATGGTCAAACTATCAGGGAAGCGTCTAACAAGGGTTTTTGGTGACTGTTGCTTTTGCAGTTCAATAAATACTGCCAATGCCCCTGTTGCTCCCGACATATTTATAGGTTCGTTGTTGTCGTTACCCAGCCACACACTGGTTACTAGGTTTCTATCAAACCCACTAAACCAGCTGTCGCGGTAGTCATCAGTAGTACCTGTTTTGCCCGCCATATTAATGTTAGGAAAGGCTTCTTTAACACGCTTTGCAGTGCCATCAAGCGTGACTTTGTGCAAGGCATAATTAAGTAAATAAGTAGCGTCTTCATCAGCTCTTTGCAGAGCTTGTGATGGGCGTTTCCAAACTAATTGATTAGTATGCGTTGACACTGCAAATAGCGTATACAAAGGTTTCATTACACCGTTATTTGATAGCGTTTGATACATTTGATTAACTTGTAAAGGTGACAGTTCAACCGCCCCTAGCGCCACAGAAGGTAGTACCCTTGCATTGGTTTCAACGCCTAACCTTTGTAGGGTGCTAAGTACTTCGCCAAAACCTATTTGCGCAGCCAAATTAACGCTAGGCACATTATACGACTTCACCAAAGCGTCAACTAAAGACACTTGCCCACGAAACTTCTTATCAGCGTTCATGGGTTGCCACAATTTACCCTCAGCATCATCAAAGCTCACTGGCTCATCTTGTAAAACGGTGGCCAAATTAAATCGCTCTGGCTGCTCAAGCGCGGCTAAATATGTTACCGGCTTTATGAGCGACCCTATAGGACGGTAGGCATTTAAAGCACGATTAAAACCAGCATAAGTGATTTCTTTACCTCCTATCATAGCGCGAATTCCGCCGCTTTTAATATCTGACATCACCAATGCCGCTTCTAAATTAGCTTGCTTATATATTTTTGATTTAGAAGCGACCACTTTAACCAGTGCAGCTTCTGCACGGCGCTGGGCGTTTATATCCAAAGTAGTAAATACCTTCACACCAGCTTGACGCTCGGTTTTATCAGCAATTACGTTTTTTAGTTCATCTCGTACTTTATCCATAAAGGCGGGATGCATACCTGAGGCTAAACTAGGGCTATTGTTTACAAGTAGCGGCGCATTGATGGCGGTTTTATACTCTACTCGGTTAATTTCGTTGGCTTCAAACAACAAACGCAGAACTAAATTACGTCGCTCTACAGTGCGTTCAGCGCGGCGTTTAGGGTCATAATATGAAGGGCCTTTGACTAAGCCAACCAAGGTGGCAATTTCTTGAATTTCGAGTTCATGCAAAGGCTTGTTAAAATAGTAATGGCTAGCTAAGCCAAAGCCATGTATCGCTACAGCGCCGTTTTGACCTAAAAACACCTCGTTAATATAGGCGTTTAATATTGCTTCTTTGCTGTAACGCGCATCAATCACTAAGGCCATCGCGGCCTCTTTAAGCTTTCGCACATACGAGCGTTCGCGAGTTAAAAATAGATTTTTCACGAGTTGTTGCGTAAGAGTGCTTCCTCCTTGCACCGTGCGTCCGGCGCTTATATTAGCAATGAGTGCACGTAAAATGGATAAAGGAGCAACACCATGATGATTATAAAAGTTTTGGTCTTCAACCACGATTAAACCGGTTTTAAGTAGGTCAGGAATGTCAACGCTATCTACTAGCATGCGGTCTTCATCAAGGCCGCCAACCAAGCGAGATACTAACCAAGGCTCTAAACTGGTGCGCGTAAGGGTATTGCCGTTATCGAGCACGCGAATACGTTTTATGCGCCCGTTTTCCCACTCAATGCGCATACGTTGTTGCGGGTAGGTATTATTGGGGTAATAAAATTCGCGCCTATAAATGGTGAGCGCCTTGCTAGAAACCGCAAACTCACCAACCTCATCAGCTTGCGCTTCTTTGCGATACCCTAGCAAATTAAGCTCATCAATCACTTCTTGCGGAGTAATCTCTTGCTTTACATCAAGTATTAAGGGGCGCGCATAAATTTGCGCAGGCACTTGCCACTTTTGCCCTTCAAAGCGCGGCTTTATTTGCGCGTCTAAATACACTAAATAAGCAACAATAAGGGCTGTGAAAATAATAAGTAGCTTAAAGAAATGCCGAGTAAGCCATCTAAATGGCGCAAACAAAAATGTGTTAATTTTCAAACAAACCCCTGCGTTAAATATTGATTACATTTATTAAAAACGTGCATTTACTTTCCTTTGCACTTTGCGTTAGCCACTGCTGTCACAAAAGCATTGTTTAAATTTGATACATTAGTCTATGCGACTAGACAAACATTAGGCCTAAGACTAGGCTGATAGTTCAACCCCATTAACGGTAAGGCAAACTTATGAAAGTTAATATAGAGCTAGACATTTCACCGGCAGAAGCGCGGGAAATATTTGGACTGCCTGATTTTAGCGAGTTACATACCTCAATTACAAACGACTTATTAAAAAAATGCGAAGAAGATCCGCAAAAAGCTTTTGAAATGTTTATTAAACCCACTATGGAGTCAGGCATGACGGGCTTTAAGACATACCAAGACATGATGAACACTTTTTTGAACACCAGCAGTAAAGGTTGAGTAAACATACGCCAAGGTACTAATTAAATAGGGACAACGGCCATGGAAAACAATAACACACAAGTATTAGCATACATTGAGCAGTACGCAAAAATCTTTAATTCTGTAGCACAAGATATTATTCAGCGCGCCAGCACAGGTAATGAGCAATCAAGCCCGCTATTAGGTGATTTAGAAAAACTACAGAAACTATTAGCCGGTAATACTCGCCTTGATCCAAGCAAGCTTTTTGAACAACAAATGCAATACATGCAAAAACAAACTGATTTATGGCAACGTGCAACGAAAGCGATGATGGGGGAAGAGCTTAATACGCCGGCGTCAAATAGAAAACCCGACAAACGTTTCGCCCATCAAGATTGGGAAAGCAACCCGGTGTTTAACTATATAAAAGAGTCTTATTTAATTAACGTTGATATGATTACTAATATGGTAGATGCCGTGGAATTTGAAGATCCTAAAGACGCTGAGCAAGCCAAGTTTTTTACTCGCCAATACCTAAATTCGTTATCTCCCACTAATTTTGTACTGACTAACCCCGAGGTATGTGAAGAAATATTAAAAACCGAAGGGCAAAGTATTTTGAAAGGCATGCAAGCTTATTTAGAAGATTTAGAACAAAGCCCCCTTGAAGCCTTCAAAATGCGTCAAAGCGATACAAAATCGTTTACTTTAGGAAAGAATTTAGCCTGTACGCCGGGCAAGGTCGTATATAGAAACGAGCTGATTGAGCTTTTACATTACACGCCTAAAACGAAAACCTGCCATGAAGTGCCCGTACTTGTTACACCTCCTTTTATTAATAAGTATTACGTATTGGATTTAGCCGAAGACAAATCACTCGCAGGCGGCTTACTTGATAGCGGCCATTCTGTATTTATGATTTCATGGATTAACCCTGATGCCGAACTGGCCGAAAAAGACTTTTTTGATTACATGCGCCAAGGCCCACTCGAGGCAATGGATGTAATAAAAGAAATAACGGGCAAAGATAAAGTGAACCTCACAGGCTTTTGTGTTGGCGGAACACTTTCTGCATTAAGCGCTGCATACCTTAAGGCTAAAGGCGATGAAAGCGTAAACTCGCTGACCTTATTAACCACCTTGTTAGATTTTTCACGGCCCGGTGAAGTGGCTAACTATTTGTCACCCGATATGCTAAGCATGATTGAGCAAAACGCTGATATTAAAGGCGTATTTGATGGCCGTATAATGGCTATGAGTTTTAGCTTACTGCGCGAGAACAGCTTGTTTTGGTCATTTTTTATTGATAATTACCTAAAAGGAAAAGACCCAGCTCCTTTCGATATTTTGTATTGGAACAGTGATTCTACCAACATTCCCGCGAGTTGTTTTAAGCAATATTTGCATTTAACGTATTGGGAAAACAAACTGTGTAAGCCTGGCAGTATTAACATTGACGGGGTAGCAATTGATTTAGCCAATATTGATGTACCGGTTTATTTTTTAAATACCGTGGCTGATCATATTGTCCTATGGCAAAGCGCATATGAGGGCACCAAGTTAGTGGGTGGCAATACACGTTTTGTATTAGGTGGTTCGGGGCATATTGCTGGGGTAATTAACCCCGCTAAGGGAGGGAAGTATCCTCATTGGACGAACAACGCTTTGCCTAGCACTGCGCAAGAGTGGTTTGACGGCGCTACCCAGCACCAAGGTTCATGGTGGATTGACTGGCACAAATGGCTGAAGCCTATGTCGGGTAAACGCATTAAACCACCGCAACCTGGCGCCTGTGAAAATTTACCGCCACTAGGTGACGCACCTGGAGAGTATGTTTTAAAGGTATTGCAATAAAAAAGGGCGCTTTACTAAAAGCGCCCTTTTTCACTCGATATAAACTTTGTGAGTTTAAAAATCTAAATTGAATCGTAAGCCGTAAATTTGTGGCATACCGCGAACAAAGGTAGGAATACCCAAGCCACCGCCTGTATTACCGGCATCAATTAAAAACTCTTCATCAAACAAGTTATCTGCGTAAAGCTCTACAGAATAAGAAGATGTAGCGCTTGGCTTAATTTTTACCGAGGCATCCACTAACCAGTAAGCATCTTGTGATAAGCCAGGGTAGTTACTGCTTTCAAAGAACACTTCCGATTGATAACTCATCAACCAATCAGCCTCTAATTCCCACTCATTAATATTAAATATCTTATTAATATTAAATGCACCGCTTACTTCAGGCGCTAAACGGAAACGGTTACCCGCATATTCAAACGCTTCGCCCGACGACGTTTCATCTGCAAATTTAGCGTCAAGCAAACCTAAACTAGCGGTCATCATAAGGGTGCTAGAAGGCATATAATTAAGCGTCGCCTCTAGCCCTGACATTCTTGAGTCACCTACCGTAACAGTAATGCTTTGCAAAGTGTTTGGGTCAGTGAATGACTGCTGATAGTCTTGGTAAGAATAAGTAAAAAGCGCACCGGTAAAAGTAATTTTACCTGCTTGATACTTGGCACCTACATCAAAGCTATCTACAATTTCGGCTTTTGTAATATCAACGCCACCAGCACCTGAGTTTACCACCGGCGAACGACGGCCTTGCGCGTAGTTGAAGTACGTAGTCCAGTCATTATTCAATGCGTAATTAAGCGCGAAGCGCGGTAAAGTAGCGGTAAAGTTACCCTCGCCTTCAAACGCCCCAAAGTTCCTTGTAAAGCGCTTTTCGTCTAAGTAACGCACACCAGCCGTAAGGCTTAAGTCGTTTGTAATATCGTATGTACCCTCGGCCACAATAGAGTTAATGTCTATTTCGGCCTCAAATACAAACGGTCCTTGCGTTAAGTTTTCAGGCAGTCCATCAATAGATACTGGGTTGCCGTTTTCGTCAAACAAAAAACTTACCAAGTTATTTCGTAAAGACTCGATGTCAGCCAAGCTAGCATCTGTTGCCACATTTTGATTAAGCGGTATGTTTGGAAACGCCGCTTCTAGATTAGCCAGTACCGCATCAAAAGTACCGCGAACAGAAGGATCTACCATTACATAGTACGGTAAAACCGATTCATCGTTGCTGGTAGATACACCAATAAAGCCAGCAAAATCTTTTTGATTGTCATACAAAATACGCGCAGAAGCGCCTTTTAACTTAGCGTCGTTTTCAAAATATGCATCTTGAATACGCAAGCCTGAGCCATCGGCATCAAAACCTTCTTGAAGGTCAACGTCTTTGTAATAGGCGTCAGCACTAATACTAACTTCCTTATTAAGTTCATAAGTTGCGGCAATATCGAATGAAGCCAATGTGCGCTCAATACCTAGCAAAGGCCCTAGGCCTAATTCAGCATTTGAATAAGGGCTGGTGTCACCGTCTTTAGGTGCTACCGATCCTGATTTAAACGAAATACCAGGTTGATCGTTGTATTCGTAAGCTACCCGTGTAATTACTTCGAGCTTGTCAAATTCTGAACGTAAGGTGGCACGTATTGCTTGTACAGACACACCGTTTAAATCATTGTTGCCAGTACAGGGGACTTCTTCACCTAAATGGTTAATGACATATCCACTTGTGTTATATGCGTTGTCGCCACAGGCATTGTTTTTTACTACGCCGTCCATTTCACGGTATAGGGCTGCCACACGAAAGCTATGTTGGTCGTTAAGCGGCTGGTTAAACATCACTTGTAATTCTGTGCCTTGCTCAGAGTTATAGCCTAGCTTTAACTTCCCTTCTTGCTGATCACTTGGCAAGTTAGAAATAATGCTAACCGCACCATTTGCCGCGGCAGCACCAAATAAGGTTGGCTGCGGGCCTTTTAGCACTTCTACTCGGGCAACATCAAACAAGGCGGCACTTGCTACGGTTTTCTTACTTATATCAATGCCATCTTGATACACCGAAATACGCGGCGTGGTTGAAATTGAAGAGGTGTCGTCGGTAATACCGCGTACGTTAAATGATGGCAAGCTAACAGCTTGTTCTTGAATCACAACATTGGGTAATACGCGTGATAAGTCATCTAACTCTAAGGTGTTCGTGCGCTCTAAAAATGCACCACTAATAACATCCATAGTAGCGGGCACTTCCATAATTGACTGCTCACGCTTTTGCGCGGTAACCACCACTTCTTCAATTTCTTGTGCATGTGCAGTAGATAATACTGAAGAAACCACTGCGCTAACCAGCGCTACTTTACAACTGACCTTAGCCATTTCACCTTGCTCCATTATGGGAATAATTAAAGTGGCGTAGTCTGCGCGTTTTACATTTCAGTTATGTTATTGATTTATTTAATTTAGATGGCTTTTTGATGTCAGTTTGATGACAGAGACTAGGAAGGTAGGCTTGCTCTTCAAACAATATTGATGAGCAAGCCTAGTTTTATTGAAGTATATTAGTTACCGCTAAATAAGTGACAACTCTACTGCAATATTACCGCGCGTGGCATTTGAATAAGGGCAAACCTGATGCGCTTTATCTACCAATTCTTGCGCTTGTGCTTTGTCCATATCACCTAATGATACAGCCAACTTAACGGCAATTCCAAAACCGCCATCAATTGCACCAATCGACACTTCTGAATCAATATGGGTGCTACTTGGTAGGCTTACTTTTGCTTCACCGGCTACGAACTTAAGCGCACCAATAAAACATGCGGCATAACCAGCTGCGAATAATTGTTCTGGGTTGGTGCCCTGTCCATCATCACCACCTAAGCCTTTAGGGGTTGATAGTTTAACATCTAAACGGCCATCATCTGATTTTGCTGAGCCTTCTCGCCCACCTGTTGCCGTTGCTTTTGCTGTGTAAGCTACATTTTGTAATACGTTCATAAATACTCCATAGGTTAACTAAGTTTGCACCGTGAATTTACTTTGCATGCAAAACAATATCGCAAACAATTTAGATTTGCAAATATTTTGCATGCAAATTATCATTATTGCTCAGGAGAAAATTATGTCGCATCCACACTTACACTTAAGCAAGCAAATGTGTCATCGCCTATACATGGCGTCAAATAGTATTACTCGTGCTTATCGTGAACCTTTACAGGCCCTCAATATTACCTACCCGCAGTATATTGTGATGATGGCTTTATGGGAAAAAGATGAAATTAGCATTGCTTGCCTATTAGAGCGAACCGCTATTGATGGCAGCGCTATGACGCAAATATTAAAAAAAATGACAGGTAAAGGGCTACTGCAAATAGTGCCCTATAAGCATGACAAACGTAAACGCTTCGTGAAGCTTACGCAGCAAGGCCAAGCGCTTAAAGACTTGGCAAACGATATTCCTGAGAAAATAAAATGCCGCTTCACTCACATTGATGCGCAACAAGCACAACAATTAATGGACTTGCTCGATATAGTAGTAACTGACTTAAATGAATCTGAACAATAGCAATGTATGGCTTATAGCTATTGCTTGCCTCGAATAGCAGAAAATACACAAGCAACAAGTACAAAGCATAATGACATGACCAGCGCTAAAGATATAGTTTGCATTAAGGCATCATTTTGCGCGCTAGAGAGTTTTTCATCTCCCAAATAATGGTGCATCATTAAATTTACCAAGCTCATACCGACTAAGTTACCTATAGTACGTGACAAATTCATTGAAGCTGATGCAACGCCCACTTCTTGCTCGCTTACCGAGCCCATAATGGCGTTATTGTTAGGCGTGGAAAACAAGCCAAAGCCTGTTCCAATTAAGGCAAGCGCAATACCAATATCACTTGCCGAACTTGCAGGGCTAATTTGATTTAGCACTATAAACCCTATGCCCACAATAAGGCAGCCCGTTGTGGCAATTATCCTAGGCTGAAACTTATCAGATAATTTTCCAGCTATGGGCGCAATAATTGCCATACATAAGGCTTGGATCAACAAGATTTGCCCTGAATAAGAAGGGCTATACCCCTTAATAAACTGCAAATACAAACTAAGTAAAAACAGGATAGCGAAGTTACTGCCGTACATTAAAAATGACGTTGATAACGAGAGGCTAAACACTCGGCTTTCTAGAAACATTTGTACGCGAATAAGCGGTTGTTTGTCTTTACTTTGGTGCACAATAAAGGCACCTAAGCAGAGTAATGACAAGCCCAATAAGCCCCACCCAAGCATACTAGGTAGTGCGCTCATGCCATATACCAAGGTGCATGCAAAAGTAATGAATATGATTGAGCCAATCCAGTCAAAACGTGAGTGATGTTCGTTTTTCCACTCTCCTAGAAGCTTGAATTTAATGAAAATCAATAAGGCAATTACCAGAGGAATTTGAAAGTAAAAAACCGAACGCCAGCCTAACAGTTCGGTCAGCCAACCGCCAATAGCCGGGGCAAGCGTTAAACCTACATACACGCATGACGCCACAATGCCTAAAGCAGTACCGCGCTTATTGTTAGGTGTAACAGCCGTAATAATGGCAATGCCGGTCCCAAATATCATGGCACCAGCGGCTCCTTGCACTAGGCGCCAAAACAATATGGCGTCAATACTTGTGGCAATAGAACACATAAAAGCAGCCAATGCGTTTAAAGCCAAACCCCAAACAAACATACGTTTGCGCCCGTAGTTGTCAGCAAGCTTGCCAAAAGGCAGCATTAAGGCAACATTACTTAAAATGTATAAGGTGGGTAGCCAGCTCACCTTGTTTGCACTGGCATGTAGGTCGGCAGCCAGGGCGGGAATAGCTACGTTAACAGCCGCCATACCCATTGGTGCAATTAAATAACCGGCACAAACGGCAATCAGTGCGAATGTAGTGATCGAAAAGCGTGGAAAATGTTTAATGATACTTCCTAATAAAACTGATGAAAGACAAAGAGAATGGCGAACTCATGCAAAATACCGACGCCTTTGCAGGTGCATGCAAGTTGATTATGGCAATTATAAACCCCAGAGCTAAAACAATACTATTATTACATTGAAATTTAATGATACAGTTTAAAAATCCTATCATGTTCTTATACCACTACCATGCCTTATTAATTCTATAAGGTAAGCCTTTGGAGACTGCAGTGAGCGACGACAAACCCCATAATTCAATTGAAGAAACAGAGCACCATATTGAATTGCGCCATTTAACATTAAAAGATTTTGATGCCATCAAAACCTTAATGGATGTTGTATATAGAAATGACGGAGGCGCTTTTACTAAAAAACGCTACCAAGCTCAAATCACCACCTTCGCTGACGGCCAAATATGCATTGAAGATAAAGGCAGAATTGTTGCCGCCGCATTTTCGGTGATTGTTGATTACGAAAAATTTGGTGACAAACACACCTACGAAGAAATTACCGGCGATGCATACATAACCACGCACGACCCTAAAGGTGACGTGCTATATGGCGTAGACTTTTTTGTTGACCCAGAATACCGTGGGCTGCGCTTAGGCAGGCGCCTTTACGAAGCGCGCAAAGAGTTATGCCGCAACTTAAATTTAAAAAGCATCATGGCGGGCGGGCGAATCCCCAACTACTCTAAATACGCCAGCAAGATGACGCCGTTTGAATATATTGAACAGGTAAAAGAAAAAGAAATTTACGACCCTACCTTGTCATTTCAAATGAAAAATGGCTTTGAGGTAAAACAGCTACTAAAAGCATATTTGCCCGAAGATAAAGCATCAAAAGGGTTCGCAACCTTACTGCAATGGCACAATATGTACTACGATGCCGAAAAACCCTCATTACTTGATAGTAAATATTCCAGTGCCCGCCTAGGCCTTGTGCAATGGCAAATGCGTTATTTTGAGAACGTAGGGGAAATTTTACAGCAAGTAGAATACTTTATTGATGCGCTGTCAGACTACAAGTGTGATTTAGCGGTACTGCCAGAGTTTTATAATGCGCCTTTAATGGGTCTTAGCCCTTCAGAAGAGCCTATTGATGCCATATGGCATTTAGCCGAGTACACAGAAGAATTACTCACCGCAATTTCTGAACTCGCTATTAGTTATAACATTAATATTATTGCCGGCTCTATGCCTTTAATTGAAGATGGCGAACTTTTTAATGTTGCCTACATGTGCCATCGTGATGGACGTATCGAAAGTCAGTACAAACTGCATCCTACGCCTTACGAGAAAAACGGCTGGCTTATGAAAGGGGGTGATAAGCTAACCGCGTTTGAAACTGACTTTGGTAAAATAGGGATTTTAATATGCTATGACGTAGAATTTCCCGAGTTGTCACGCTTGTTATCAGAAGAAGAAATACAAATTTTGTGCGTACCTTTTTGGACAGATACAAAAAACGGTTATTTGCGAGTACGCCGATGCGCCCAAGCCCGTGCCATTGAGAACGAATGTTACGTAGCCATTGCAGGCAGTGTAGGGAACTTACCAAAAGTTGACAACGTTGATATTCAATATGGACAAACCGCTGTGTTCTCGCCCTCTGATTTTGCCTTTCCTCATGATGCAATTGTGTCAGAAACAACCCCAAATACCGAGATGATGCTAATAGTTGACCTAGACTTAGACAAATTAACTAAGCTAAGAAACGAAGGCTCAGTGCGTAATTACCTTGATAAACGCCGTGATTTATATCGCGTGCAATGGATAGGTGAAAAGTAGTTAGCTTATAAAATAAGCTGAGTATAATTCATTGGACTCAAGACAAAGCTTTGGCTCAGGCCTTGGGCTTTGTCTTTTACCGTTATATCTAAACGCTGCTGATCTTCTTGAGTGCCAAATAAGCGAGCGCTAAAACGGAGTTCTTTACGTTCATCTTTGAGTTGAAAAATACCCATTATGACTAACTGAATTTCGTCATGGTGCTCTAATGAAGGTAATAAGCGTAAGCCATTTAGCTTAAATTCACCCGAGGCGTCACGTAAACTCACACGCTCACGTATTGTTTCGATTATTTTGCCCCGTTGTTTGTTAAATTCAATCATGCTTACCTTGCCATCGGTATTCGTATCTAGCCCATTTAGGGCAGTAATAGGAACCGATAGCACCATATATGCTTTGTTTTCAGCAATATTCAGCGTGCCTTTTTGTGCCACCATCAAGTGCGCCAAAGCTGCAGTGCTGTAAAAGAACGTGCTCAACACAATCGCAATAAGCAGTACTAGGCTGTTTCTAATAAGTCGAAATGTCATCAACGCTCTCTTATTGTTATTAAAAATTGTTATGGAAAATATCCATTTTTATATTGAGCCTGAAACACAGCGCTGAAAATACGGGTATGTGTCGGTGGCGAAATAGTGAAATATGCCGTCGGGGAATTCTGGGGTAACGCCATATCTTCCGTTGCATGCGTCTAAGTCACCTGAGCCTTCAACATATTCCCAGTCTTGAGCAAATGTGCCCATAGCGTAATCATCAACCGATGGGCGTGACTCACTCACATTACTTATATGTTGATAGCTTCCCTGCATTGCAACTATTGGCGAGCTTGCGTCATCAGCAATGCTATAACCATAGCGCGCATATATGGGAAATCCATCGCTGGCCCAGCCAATTAAGGTCATGGAAGAGCTGTTACCTCCTCGCAATTCAATAAATCCCTCAGGCATACCATGGTAATGATACTCACCGGTAGGCTGTACATGGGCGTTGTTACTATCAGTACCAAAATCAAAATGGCTTTGTCCCAAAGCTTCAATGCTCCACGCGCCGCTATTGTCGCCTAAGCTACATGCGGTGCCGTAATCATCACAACTTCCGCCAGTACCGGCATCTATTTTAACACCGTTAAGCACGTAGCCTGTTACTCCGCGCGGACCACCTAATTCGGTGCTTCGTCCTGCTTCAACCGGGCTTAAGGTCATACTGGCGTTAATCGATTGGCCACTAATGGTATTTGGATTTTGCGGGTTAGGAAATTCACCCACTTCATGATCAGGAATAGCATTAGACGTAAGCTCACGCTCAGTGCTGGTGCATGTCCAGTAAGCTGTGCTATATGCTTGAACTGAAGCAGAATCATTGTATGTATCGTTGCTATAATCACATAATACATCAGCGGTAAGCGCGTCACTTTGTGTACCTGTTTGCGTGGTGCTTTCACTGTCTAGAATGCTTGCGTCGTTACTTTCAGTATCACTTGAGCAGGCCGCCAACAACCAAATACTGCAAGCCATAGCAGTAAACAAGCAAGGGACTTTAGGACGTTTAATTTGATAATGCATAAGCCAATATTTCCATAGGTTTTAAACACAAAGCTGAGTGTGCAGCAATTTACCGTATGAATGTTGAGAACTTGCGCAGATACAACGAATTTACGCCTTAATTACGCAATGTAAATTAAGGTGATTGCGCCACTTTATGCGTTAAAACCAATGCTAGTAAACTATAAAAAGGTAGCAATACTGCTCAGCGCTTTTTTACGCTTAGCATGATGGGGAATTGTGGCATCATCAGCCGGATACCCCACTACTATTAACATAAATGGCCGCTCGGTGTCAGGCCGTTGGCATATTTTCGTTAAAAATTGCATGGGCTTGGGGGTGTGCGTTAAGGTGGCTAGGCCACTGTGATGAAGTGCATTTAATAAAAAGCCGGTAGCGAGGCCCACTGACTCATGCACATAGTAGTTAGTATGTTGATCACCTTCATCAATACCGCCTTTTTTTTGTGAAAAAACAGCAATTAACCAAGGCGCATGCTCTAAAAACGGTTTGTTCGCATCGGTTCCCAAAGGCTTTAACGCGCTTAACCATTCCTCGCCCGCTTTGCCCTCGTAAAAGCCTTGCTCATGAATTTCAGCTTGTTCTCTAACTTGCCGCTTTATATCAGTGCTGTTAATCGCCGCAAAATGCCAAGGTTGATGGTTGGCACCACTTGGCGCAGTACCTGCCGCTTTAATACAGTTTTCTATTATGGCTCGGGGCACAGCTTTGTTGCTAAACTTTCGAATGCTATGGCGGCGCTTTACCTCATTTAGGTAGTTCTCTGATCTTTCTAACATTTCAGCTTCTGGGTAAGTAATAAAGTCAGATAGTGGGGAATGCATTTCTTCGCTCATGTTGCCTCCAAGCAATTCGGATTTTTGGGTTAGTTAGCCAATGTTTTACATTACTTTGACTCCGCCAAAGCACAAAGGATGGGGCTTTGGCGGACATCTTATTTGCTAGGCTATAAGTTTATGCGCGCTTGGGTTCCAAAACCTGGCCCATAAACAATGGCGTTTAATAGTAAGCGATTTGTACCTAAGGTTGCCCCTCTAAATATGGGCTCTCCGGCAAACATAATAATTTGCCCCATGCCATGACTTTCGCGGCTTAAGTAAGTTGAATTTGCGATACGCTGTGCCGCTTCCGGCCAAAGCAATCCACTCATACGAACATGCAACTCTTTACCTTTAGGTACACTATACCAAGCTAGGGCCTTAGCTTCTTTGTCGTCCTTGCCTTTAGGTGCGTCATAATATCCGCCTATGCTTACCACCGATTCTGCGTTTTCAGGTACCACCAATACGGGGAACCTTCCATACAGTATTGGCAAGGTGGCACTGTTGCCAAAGCTTAACCAGTGTTTGGTATCAACGCTGCCCAATACCATAGCACCGCGCGGCATAAATATTTTTTGCCAATTGTTTCGCTGCTCTAAAGCTTCTTTACTCAGGCGTTGTGGTGCATCATCCCAAGGGTAGGCTAGCTCATCAGAAACAGCACTAGCAAACACTTGCTTCATATTAGTATAGGGCTGCTCTGCTAATAGGCGTCTTTGTAAAGCCGTATCAAACTCTTGTGCTTTATCTAGCATTTTATCTAACAAGCTAACGTGGGTGACGTCACTGGCCGCTAGCGCCGCTGAACTGCTATTATGGGAAATAAGCGTGCCGCCTTGTTTTACCCATTCGCTTAATAAATTAACGGTTTTGTCAGGCACACTGTAAGCATTGGGCAGTATAATGACATTGTAACGGCGCAAATCAACGTAGCTTAGGCTATTCATATCTAGCTGTGAATGGCGAATCCCTAAATGGGTATCTATACTCCACCAAGTAGAACCTACATCATATGAACTGGTATCCGCTTGCGACAGTATAGCCACCTTGGGTTGGGCAAGTAGTACAAAATGATCGCCTCCCCACTCTGGCGTATCGCCTTTGCCATAGCCTGTAGAGATACTTTTAATAGATAATTGGGTGTCTTGTGCAGTGCTGTTCAATAAGTCTATTAAATCAGTATTATTGGGATTATCGGTAGTCGTTACCACCACTGTGCCACGCACTAATTTATGCTGTCCTAACTCAGTTGCCTTATCAATCACTCTTACCTGTACGCCTTGCTCCATTAATCTTGCCGCGAAAGCTAGTGAAGCGTCATCATCACCGTTTACTGCCCAAGCAATGGCCTTAGGATCGGCAAAGGAAGGCGCTAAGGTTTGCGCTTCAAACAAAGATACATTTTTACTAATTTCCCCCTTCACAGTATAAGCTTCAAGGCCATACATCATGCTTAAATTCCATGCCGAGGTGTCATACATAATTGAGCGCCCTTCGCGTAGCAATTTTTGGCGCTCTAGAGTAATAGTTTCCGGCAGGAGTTCAGCATCAAATTCCATTATAGCGGCAAGTAATCGAGCTTCTGGTTGGCGACCTGGAATAAGCAAAGCACCTTGTTTTACGTTTACTTTACTTTCCACGCCCATTTGATTTTGTGCTTTTTTAAGGCTTAAGTCTTTATCCGCTACGTAAATTTCAATGTCTTGTGCCTGAAGCTTCTGTGCCAAGGTACGCAAGCGGCTATGATTATTCGTAGCTTGAATTACGTATGTTGTATCAGCATAAGGGCTGTCTTTTGACATGGCCTTTTTACGGTCAAGCCAGTAATCTTTGTACATCGCTTTGCTATGTTTATTTAGCGTTTCTATATTCGCTAAGGTACTTATAAATTGGTGATGCACCGATTCTTTATACGTTTGTACGGTTCCTTCTGGGCGTCTAACGCCATCTTCTGCCATGCGTGATTGCTCATATAAAATGTGCACCGAGCCTCTATATTCAGCGTAGTTGGAATAACCAGGATACCAATTTTCAAACCATTCACCGGTGTAGTAACGCCAGCCTTCTTTGTCAAAGGCCGCGCCTTGATCAAGCGAAAAGGTTTGTGCCCATTTTTGCACGCTCGGGGCAATATTGGTATTTAAGGGTTGGCGCGGCGGCCCCATTAAATAAGTATCTTGTGGGCCCATTTCATGACCATCTATCATGAGTTGCGGGCGCCATTTATTAATAAGTTTTACGCGGCCTTGCGTTTCAGGCTGTGTTAAATAAAAGAAGTCACGGTTTAGGTCAAAAAAGTAATGGTTGGTTCTACCGTAAGGCCAGTCGCCGCGATGCAATAAAGACTGATCATCTACATTTGGGGCACTGCCGCGATATTGCTCTAAAGATTTTGCAAAACGGTCACGTCCATCTGGGTTCATCATTGGGTCAATGACTATTATCGTATTTTCCAATAATTCAGTAGTACTTTTATCAGTTGACGCGCCATAATGATAAATAGCAGCTAATGCGGCATCAGCGCCCGAAGTTTCATTACCGTGTATTGAGTAAGCCATCCAAGCCACGGCGGGTAGGCCATCAATAATGTTATTAGCATCACCATCTTTCGTTTTACGTGGGTCAGCCAGCGCGGCAATATTGCTTAGAATATTATCCATATTGGCCAAATTTTCTGGACTTGAAATAAACACAGCGTGAAGTGGTCGGCCTTCATGAGAACGCGCATACTCAACCACCTTAAGACGATCAGTTTGTGTTTTCCACACGCCAATGGCCTCAGTTATTTGCGCAGGACTTGCTACGCGTTGCCCCACTTCAAAACCAAGAATTTCATCAGGATGCGTAAGTGCTGTATTGTAATTATGCGTGAGTATTGGCTTTTGATAGTCTATATCAGCGTTATAAGTAGGTTTCATTAACAAGCCAGAGCTGGCAAGTGAACTAGTACATAGCAAAGCGCTGAACACCGCCACTTTTATGGATGAGCTAAACATGAATATTCCCTCAGTCGTTTATTGTTTTTATAGTGAAATTTACGATACAACAAAAACAAAAAGCATTCACTAGTTGGTTTCTCTTTCTTCAAGCATTGCTGTAATCTATGAAATAATAAACTTTACTCAAATAGCGATGCAGCCTTGATTATTATTAAAAAGTACCCGAATCGACGTTTATACGACACTGTAAACAGTCAATATGTCAACTTAGCTTATATCAAAACCTTAATTAATGATCATAGTGAATTTACCATTGTTGACTCTAAAACTGGCGATAACTTAACTAAAAGCGTTTTGCTGCAAATTATTACTGAATCTGAAACAAACGATAGCCAATCGGTGCTAACCGATGTGTTACTTAAGCAACTAATACGCTATTACGATTCAGACATGGAGCCTTATGTTGGACAATATTTAGAACAGAGCCTTGTGCAATTTATGAATCAACAAGAAAAAGTACAAAGCGTGATGAAAAACATGGTTGATAACTCCCCCATTGCCATGTTCAGTAAAATGATGGAACAAAACATGTCGGCTTGGTCACCCGATAAAAATAAGCAGAAAGATTAAACCCTTCAGTTTCAATACATTAATTCAAAAAACCATGCCTTCGTTTGTATTTTGTTGCGGTGCAGCAAAATAATCCTTGATCTTATCTAAAGATCGTCTATTATTTGAACATACGCAATGTTGCAGCGCAGCAATTACGAGTTCGCCTACCTATATAGCTTGTTATATATGAGATAAGCGGAAAAAAATAACGTCATTTTGTGTGGCAAATTGAACAAGCGCTATTGCTTCCATATTTGAATATATTGAGGAATTGAACATGTTTGGTAAATTTTCAGAACAAATGAAAAAATCAGCGCAGCCTGCAACAAGTTTATTAGGCATGAATGCTAAAACCTTAGAGTTGCTATCAACTCAGCAAACCATATTCTTTTCTGGTGTTATGAATGATAGCGTTAAGTTGCTTAGCACCTTGTCTGATCAAACCGAATTAAAAGGGATAGTTGCGGCGCAGTCAGTATACGCAGAATCACTGAGAGAACGTATGACCAGCGTTTCAAAAACGGCCTACTCTGAACTCAATGGTATTCGCGCTGAAATGACCGATATTGTTAAAGGCAGCCTTGAAAGCGTAAGTGAGCAAACCAAAGCTGCTTTTAAAGACGCACAAAATACGCCGCCTGCATCAGCGGTAACAGCGGCAGCGCCCGTTAAAGCCACTGCGGTAAAAAAAGCACCCGTTAAAAAGCCTGCTGTAAAGAAAGAAACTAGCGCAAAAGCGAACACTGCGCCTGCAAAATCAGCTGCGCCAACAAAAGCCAAAGCGTCGGCAGAAAAGAAACCTGCCACTAAAACCGCAGCAAAAGCAGCAGTAAAGAGCACCGCTAAAACACCTGCTAAGCCCGCGGCAAAAGCAACGGCAAGTAACACAAAAGCGAGCGCGGTGAAAACCGAGAGCCAAGTGAAAGCCGAAACAACACCAGCCAGTAAGAGTGTTGCCAATTTATCACCTGCTGATGTAAAAGCAGCAGGTAAATCATAATCTATTTTTAATTACACTACTTCCTATTGGAGAATACTATGTTAGACAAAATGAACGAGCAGTTGAAAGAATCAATGAAGCCTGTTACTGAGCTAGCGACTCTTAACATGTCTACTTTGCAAGAACTTGCTGAAAAGCAAAATGCATTATTTAGCACACTGTTAAGCAATGGAGTAGCGTTTGCAGAAACAGCGGGCCAGCAAAAAGATGTAATGAGCCTAGCTGAAGCACAAAAAGCCTATTTAGAAACGCTACAAGAAACAATTACTGAATCAGCTAAAGAGACATATTCATTAGTGTCTGGTGCTCAGCAAAAAGCAGGCGCTATGTTCAAAGACTTAAGCGAAGAAGTTACTGCAAAAATGGCTACTGTAGCAAAGTAATTTCTGTGCCTTTAGGCCAGCGGTTAATTTGTTAGCACACAACTTCAATCACTAAAATGTAGCGGCTATCAGGCTAGTACATTAACAGTGATTGAAGTTTTTTACCTTTACCCTTTGGAGAATCATCCATGAATTATCAAGCTTATGATTATTTAGCACGCACAGGGCAAATGATGAATGAAGGGCTCAGTATTTTTAATGATATTGTTACCCATCCTTCAAACCCTTGGTCATATACATGGACGGGCCGCTTAGCAAACGCATCTTTAGAAACCGCGATGCGCCTTACGCGCAGATACGACAAACTTGGTTTTGATATTGAAGAAGTTGAAGCTTCTGACGGCTCGGGTAGATTCAAAGTGCGCGAAGAGGTGGTGTTGTCAAAACCCTTTTGTGATTTGATGCATTTTGACCGTATTGGCCATACAGATAAAGATAAAGTATTACTTGTTGCACCGCTCTCAGGACACCATGCTACCTTGTTAAAAGGAACCGTTGAAGCGCTTTTACCCGGCCATGAAATTTACATTACTGATTGGAAAGATGCGCGCGAGGTTCCGCTTGATGCTGGGCCATTTTCTTTTGATTGCTATGTTACCTATTTAATAGAATTCTTAGAATTTTTAGGCAAAGACACGCACCTAATTGCCATTTGCCAACCTACGGTTCAAGCCCTGATTGCGACGGCAGTTATGGCGCAAGAAAAAAACGAAAATTCACCCAAAACCTTAACCCTTATGGCAGGGCCCTTGGATACCACAAAGAATCCAACACGCGTTAATGAATTTGCGCATACTCGCCCTATGAGTTGGTTTAAAAATGTGGCAATTATGGAAGTCCCCAGCGGCTATCCAGGCGCTGGCAGAAAAGTTTATCCGGGCTTTATGCAGTTAGGCGGGTTCATATCTATGAATCAGAAGAACCATATTCAAAAGTACGCTGATTTTTTCCAAAACTTATTAATAGGCGAGCAAGAAGATGCGGATAGATTTCGCGCTTTTTACGATGAATACCTAGCGGTACTAGACATGCCAGCGGAATTTTACCTAGAAACAATAGAGCGTGTTTTTAAAAACAACGAAATAGCCAATGGCACTATTACTTACAAAGGTGAGCCTATCGACTTTACCGCAATTGTTGATACCCCCTTACTGACCGTAGAGGGTGCAAACGATGATATATGTGGCTTAGGCCAAACCGAGGCGGCGCAAAACTTATGTAAAAGTATTCCGCATAATATGCGCAAGCATCATGTACAAGCTGGCGCAGGCCATTATGGAATATTCAGCGGTTCAATGTACCGAAAAAACATTAGGCCTATTGTGACAGAGTTTATCAATAAATATGAATAGCCCGGCGAAGGCTTCAACTAGCCTTTTGCAATAAGGTTTTGCTCAATAAGAGCAATGGTGTCAACAGAAATTATGTCACCTAACTCGCTGGCAGTTACAGTGATTTCTTGCTCTTGTTGCAAGCCTAAACGAGAAAGATGCTCATGATCAATAAGCAGCTTGTACTTGCCCGGTGGTATATGGGTAAAGAAATAATATCCATCACTTTGCGTGCTAGTTTCCCATGAAAGCTCTCCATCTATTTGGTGAAGCCTAACGGTAAGGCCTAACAAGCCTTTTTCCTTACCATTTTTTAAAGCGACTACGCTGCCCTCAATATCATTTACCGGTAGCAAGGGAAAATACACCCTGTTGATCCCCCCTGCATGGCTCGCAACAATTTTCTTTGCATCCGATGGCAGTAAAAAAGGGTCTTCTAAACTTGTTTCATCTACACTTACCGCTTGATAATCTGACATAGTAAATAACTTCGTTGTACCGTTACTTTGCGTACTTTGTTTGCGCCAATCAGCGGCACCTAAAAACTTTATTCCTGATAAGGGCTCATCTGAATCTGAGAGTTTTCCATCACGGTCATTGTCAATAAATGCGACCGCTTCAATTTGTCGTGCTGAGTTCCCTTTTACCTTGTCAAACCGATAGTTATATTTTGAACCCGTTTGATACAAGCTACCGCTTATACCAATTTGCGCATTCCAATGGCCTTTGTTATCAATACTGCCGCCTACTTGTAGGTTAAAGTAGTCAGTTCGCCAACTAAGTTGATGCGCAAGTTTAAGACGGGCATTGTCTGAACTGCTGTAACTTAGGCGTGTTTCGTTGAATGTAGTTGCTTGCTGCGGCCAGCGTAGGTTCATGGAATAGCGCTCAATACGTTGACCATCTATGGGTAACCACGACAAATTATGGCTCACTTGCCATGCACCAATGTTATGTGAAAGAAACATACTGTGAGAAAGTTTAGATGACTCACCTTGTTCGTTATATTGCAGGGTATTAGATAATGTCCCGCCAATAATTTGCTGGCTTGAGTTAACTGACATTAAACGCCGAACCGCCATGTCTTTAAATCGCTGCTCGCTAAAGTTAAAACCTAAACCCATTTTAAATGGAAAATCGACTTTGCCTCGCAAACGCAGTTTAAGCTCTTGGCGTAAGCCTCTTGTTGAACTGTGTTTATCGCTCTCAAAATCGTTTAAATACTTAAGACTCAAATTGCCTGTAACAGAGTTACCAATGTTACTGTTTACCCCTAAAAACAATGCTTGGCCCGCATCTTGTGCCCCGTTTTCACTTACATAGGAATTGCTATGCACGTAACTTGCTCTAAATAAACTACTCCATTTAGTATAATCAAACGATGTCGATAGAAATCTAGTGGGCTTAGTGTTTACCTCACTTAGCTCAGGTGCTTGCGCGCTATTTGCTGGGTCTAAGCCAACAAATTCATTCCATTGAACTTCAGCAGTTAAATTTTCATTTAGGCCGTAAGCCATCGTAGCCCTTAGGTTTTTATCGTAGTGGGCACTTTCAGAATTTGAATTGTTAAACAGCGTCTTATTGGCATCACCAAAGCTCAGAGAAAAATCCATTTGTTGATTCTGCAACTGGCTTTGCCCTACATGCACAACCTTTTGGCGATATTCCTCTTGGCCTTGAGGGCCGTAAAGATGAATAGAGAAACGATTAATGCCTATAAACGTAGCAACTTGGCTAAACACAATTAAGTTATTTTCATCAGCCGTTTGCTCCGCTACAAACTGCCCGTTTCTAAACAACACAGCACGCCACCCAGGAAGTACCGTTTCCTCTATTTGGATGCTGCTAAAATTGCGCCTTTGATTTTGTGAATGACTATAAACATGCAAGCCAAGCATTTGTTTAGTTGAAGACACTAACTCATCACCTAAAGAGGTGATATCGCCGAATTCATATTTGATGGCACGTTCATCTATGGTTTGTAAATTGCCTAACAAGGTATCTTGTGAATTTGAACTGATGATATTTTTACTAAATTTAGCAAAATTAGCCGTGTAGTTTGAACCATGAATAAAGCGATACTCGCTTGCCAAGCCCATTAAATCTAAGTTTGCATTTAAGTTTGTTTGATAGCGTGTGTTGGTTCTTCCATTTAATCTTTGCGTGCTGGCAGTAACTCGGTAATTCACTATAGGGTGGCTAAACAATCTATATGCATCTTGGACTATAGGGTAAACGTCAACATTAGGCTCATTAAAAAATGTATTAATCTGAAGATGCTTATTCTTTTTTAAACCAAGATCAGCTTCTACGCTTGTAAAGTTAAGTTGTTGGAGCTTTTCATTAAAGTTTACCTCACCTACAAAAAGATGCGACAAGGTAAGTACATCTATGTAGGTATCAAAATCATCGGTATACCAATACCCACGGCTTGTTCCTGTAGATTCAAGGCTAATATCAAAGTCGCAAAGCTTATCGGTAGAGTCTGAGTTGTCGTATGCGGAGTAAAATTGATGATTGTCTATATCAAAATGCCAGGGGAGGTCGAGTAAAAACCCTAATTGAGAGATGGCGACAAAGAAAGTACCATCATGTGCATATAAATCAATACTATCAGCAACCGGGCGGTTGTTAACGCGCATTACGGCTATAACCAAATTATCTTCATTAATACTGACTTGCTGTAACTTTTTAGGCGCAGTGCAGCTGCTTGCCATTACGTTTTGTGCATACAACACAATTAGCAACACAATTAGCAACACAATTAGAAGCCGCATAATTAAGACAGCCATCCATGGGCCCATCCTTGGGCAAGATGTAAACTCAAGAATCTAGAGTTCTATTGACGTTTGCGTAATGATGTTGCCACCAAATGCAATTACTTCCTGATATTCAACATGGAGCTTATCGCCAGGTGTTACATTGTTTAAAGGGATAAGTACCTTGCGTTTATTCAAAGGTGTATAAACTGCTACACCATTTAATAGTCCTACTTGATCACCCTCGTCATTGGTCACTGAAAAGTTCCCAAATAAAGAGCGGTTCCCTTCAAGTGTTTGCCACACTTCCAGTTGTGGTGTGTCATTAAAATACACGATTCTTGAATTTACTAACTCTGTTTTCGCGTTCGTATCACCATGGCGAACAATAATCGGCATGTTATACGAAAGTTGCGAATTCAACGTGACTGCTTCAGGTTTATCTGTTGCAATTGATGTAGTGATGGAAAGTACCGCCCTGTACTCTCCGTCATCTAAATTACGCGGTCTTCTCACTGAAAACCGTATTACTTGTTTGCCACCGGGTTCTACCACTCCTCGCTTGGGAGAGAACTTAAGCATAGAAACTGCAGAGTTATCAAGCTCTTTAACCCTTACAATCCCACCTTGCTCATCCATTTCTACCAAATGCAATTTAGTACTAAATTGCATTGGACTCCCGCCCGAGTTCCTTAATTGCACAGCATCTGAACGCTCGTTTTCAGCAAAAAACAGCCTGTTTTTAGACAGCGTAATGTTGGCACTTGCGTTCATACTAGTGCAAAGTAAAACAACTAGTAACATGGTAATGCACTTCAACATAGTTAGGTTCCTTAATGGCAGCAATAGAGTGATTTAAACCCAGTGTTTAACAATTATATTTATTGGAAATTTACGTCTACTAAGTAGTCAGCCGTATATGCCTGTCCTGGCGTAAGTGCTGTATCAACCGTCATTGCGCCATAAACGTTAATGGTAAGATCATCACCCGTTCCATTAGTTGTTACTGAGGTTAAAGTGCCATCATTAATTGCATTGTGTGCCGCAGCGGCATTTTGGATATCAACAATAGGTTCAAATGTTACGTTTGAACCTGAACTACCCGATACCGTTACGTTAAGAGGCGTATTGGCAATAAGTCCCGAAACCGTAACAACACCTAAGGCAATATTGCCGTTTGACGCGTCACAAGCGCCGGTGATAATACCGGTTGAATCCATGTTACAAATTGAGCCAGTGGTTGGCTGCATAGCACCAAAGTGCAAGGCAGTTGTTTGAGCAATACTTGAATCACTAATAGCGTTAACTGTAGCGGTAAAAGTCTCGCTTGACGCGAAAGAAAGGCTAGCTAAAGACATAAGTGCAGCAGCACCAACTAATTTAAATTTTCTCATGTGTTTCTCCGATTAAGTATGTTTACGAACCGATTAAAAACTAAAACCATTTAAAGCTCTCTTCGGAACGAGAGGCATTTAAGCATGAGAAAACTAGGTATAGGTATATTATGAAATACCTTTGTATGGGATTAATTAAGTTTTACAGGGAAAAAGTATTGAATAACGTAAGTGATTGATTTGAAAGAGTGTACTTAAGTAGCAATGTTTGATCACTTTTTGAACAGCGGCTGCTTTAATGATCAGTGTTAAGTCATTTAAATTCAATAACTTAAAATTGAGGCTGACAAACTCCTCGTTTCTTTATCATTTTTTCTGAAAAATTTGATTGTTGAATACTTATTCATTTTTGTTTTTTTTGAAATTTTCAGTGGATTTCTATTTAAAAACCAAAAATCCATATATAACTTGAACTTAAAAAACAAAATTCTTCTCATAAAATAATAAAACAAACTATACTTTAGTTCGGAAGAAACGGGAAATGCAACAATTTTGAATAAATTGATTGGAAACTGCATAAAAACTCATTTTTTATACGTAGCGCCCAGCTGGCCTATGTTTCGCTGCCCTTTAGGCTCAATTGAGCATAATTTCCTTAATAAAACTATGAAAATTGACATAATCAGTAAAATACTGACCCAAGGTAAGCAAACGCTATACGGCGCAATATTTTGCTTAAGCAAGGAAGAAAGGCGCGTTATTGTCAGATTAATTATACTAATGGAAAATCGATTTTCCCTAACACAGGATTAGCGCTATACCGAGCAGTGTATAAACTATTTAGGGTAAACTTTTAATCATGAGTGAGCAAAGTCGTGAACTTTTCACCTTGAATGTTGTAGTATTAATATTCTATTTATGCTTTTGACAAGGACGCCTTGTGAAACAAACCTTTTTTAATTCCCCTTTTAATAGTTCGCGTAAATCACTTGCTTATTATGCAAGCGGCATTGTTTTAATGTGTGTGCATTTATCTGCTTTTGCTTATAAGGGAGATATTGAACAAACAGTACAAGCTAACAAAAACAATTTTGCCCAATGTTTAGTTAACAAAAAAGCTCAGGCGCTAAATGCGGGGGTTTCGCAAACCCGTATAGATCAAGAGTTTCCAAAACTTCAATTTATTCCAAGAGTGATTGAGCTTGACCGCAGTCAACCAGAGTTTATTTCTACCTTTCCCAATTATTACACCAAGCGCGTAAACACTTGGCGAATTGATAAAGGCCGTGAAAAGTATGCTGAACATAAAGACTTCTTGCAAAGCTTAACAAATAAATATGGTGTACCGGGCCACTACCTTATTGCATTTTGGGGCTTAGAGACTAATTACGGCGGCTATAAAGGGAAAATGTCGACCTTAGATTCATTAGCAACGCTGGCTTGTGATGAAAGGCGCAGTAAATTTTTTACAAACGAATTTTTCTTAGCCCTACAGCTAATGGATAGCCAAAATTTAAGCCGTGAAAGTATGCAAGGTTCATGGGCCGGTGCAATGGGCCACACTCAGTTTATGCCAACTACCTATACCAATTATGCGATAGACGGTGATGGTAACGGCCAAATTGATTTATGGAATAGCGAAAAAGATGCCTTGGCATCAGCAGCAAATTTTTTGTGGCAGTTGGGTTGGAATCCTGGCCTTCGCTGGGGTCGTGAGGTTGTATTGCCCGATAACTTTGATTACACACTGGCGAATCAAAAAGTATTAACCATCAGCGAATGGAAAGCGCTCAATATTATACAAGGTAATAAACAAGCATTGCCTGAAAGTGATATTGAAGCACGGTTGCGTGTGCCTGCTGGACATAAAGGCCCTGCATTTTTAACTTACGCAAATTTTAGAACAATTATGCGCTGGAATAACTCAGAATTTTACGCCATTGCGGTTGGCCAATTAGCCAATCAGATTGCAGGCGGTGTTGGGTTATATGGAACCCTGCCTGATTTACCTAGCTTTAGTATTGCTGAAATGGCAAAGGTACAAGGTAAATTAAATCAGCTTGGTTTTGATGTGGGGGGTGCCGATGGCATCATGGGGCCAGCAACGCGTGAGGGAATAAGGCAGTATCAAGCAGCCAATCAATTGGTCGCTGATGGCTTCCCATCACCTGAAACGATTCAATCTATATTAGTTCAGTAATTAAAAAAAGGGGGCAAATTAGCCCCCTACTTTCAACATTTACTTTATATTAATACATGTGTTGCCCGCCATTAATTGACAGAGTTGAACCGGTAATAAAACTCGATTCATCATCAACTAAAAATGCAACACTGTTTGCTATGTCCTCAGGACGGCCCAAACGGCCTACGGGTATGGTTTTGATGATTTTAACCAACACATCTTCAGGTACGGCTCGCACCATATCGGTATCCACATAACCCGGCGCAATAGCATTTACGGTAATACCTTTAGCAGCATTCTCTAAAGCGAGCGCTTTTGTAAAACCGTGTATACCTGATTTAGCCGCGGCGTAATTTACCTGCCCATACTGCCCTGCTTGCCCATTTACCGAGCCCACGTTAATAATACGTCCAAAGTTTCGCTCACGCATGCTTTCAATTACCGCTTTACTGGTATTAAAGCATGACGCTAGATTTGTTTGAATTACTGCATCCCAATTCTCAAATGACATTCTATGCATGGTTCCATCACGTGTTATACCGGCATTGTTAATTAAAATGTCTACTGGCCCATAATTTTCGTTGATCTTGGCAATGGCGCTTTGCACAAGGCCAAAGTCTGATACATCAAATTTTTCAGTGGGAATACCGGTTCTTTCGCTGAATGCAGCGGCGGCGTCATCATTTCCCGCATAGTTTGCAATTACCGTATACCCTTTATTTTTTAAGGTTGTGCAGATGGCCTCTCCTATTCCCCTTGTGCCGCCTGTTACTAAAGCTACTCTTCCCATGATATTTCCCTCGTTTGCCTCTATAGTAATTAATTCAATGAATACTGCTACATTGACTCCAGTTATATCGCTTAAGCCTTTTGTAAGTAATCCTACTTTAGTATATTTAATGTACAGTTGGACTAAGGTCTTACCTTTAAATCGTGAACTAAAAGTGTGTCAATTTGATTATCTACACCCAAGAATGATTGTGTTGCTTTGAAAAAAAAGTAAACTACCGTGTTCAAAGGTAGCGAAGCTTGTTTGCTTTCGTTATTTACACACAATATTGATGGAGATCCCCTTGCGCGAAACCTACAGACTTGTTATTGACTGCCCAGACCAAGTTGGTTTAGTGGCTGCTGTATCTCAATTTTTAGCCGCCAGAAATGCGAGCATTCTAGAAGCAAGCCATCACACTGATATGCAACTCAAACGTTTTTTTATGCGCCATGAAATAGATGCGTCATCGCTTGCTGAAGGTTTAGATTCGTTGAAGGCTTCATTTAGTGAATTAGCGAGTAAGTTTGCTATGACATGGTCATTAACAAGCTCGGTTAACAAACCGAAGATGGCCTTATTGGCGAGTAAAGAATCCCACTGCCTAAATGATGTACTTCACAGATGGCATACAGGTGAACTAAACTGTGAAATATCCTGCATTATTGCTAATCACCAAAACATGCAGAAGTACGCCGACTGGTATAAAATTCCCTTTCATTTTATTGATTTCAGTAATAAAGCAGCGGCATTTAAGCAAATAGAAAAGCTACTAGAAGAATATAATATTGACTTAACGGTGCTTGCACGCTTCATGCAAATTGTACCCGATGAACTATGCCAGAAACTTGCGGGTAAAATAATAAATATTCACCATAGCTTTTTACCTTCATTTGTTGGCGCTAAGCCATACCAACAAGCCTACGACCGCGGTGTTAAACTTATAGGTGCAACTTGCCATTATGTGACAAGCACTTTAGATGAGGGCCCTATTATTGAACAGGAAGTTATGCGAATTTCGCACAGTGATAGCAGTGAAGATATGGTGCGCAAAGGAAAGCGTTGTGAAATAAATGCTTTAGCAAACGGCATTCGTTACCACATTGAAGACCGCGTAATCATTTGCCAAAACAAAACGATTGTATTTAATTAGCGGTAGCCTGCGCTACCATTAAGCTGTTTAATTTAGGCGCAGTTATTGGGCGGCTAAAGAAAAAGCCTTGGGCGAACTTGACGCCTTCGCGCAACAAGATCTTACGTTGTGCGTCGGTTTCAACTCCCTCGGCCACAACGGGCACATCAAGTGAGTCGGCTATTTTAACAATTTGAGGGATTAAACCGGCTCTAAATGCATTTTTTTCCAAGCCTATGCAAAAACTCTTATCCAGTTTTAAATAATCAAGCGGAATGCTCTGTAACTGAGATAAATTAGAGTAGCCTGTGCCAAAGTCGTCTATCGCAACCTCTACGTTTATTTCTTTAATTTTTTTAAGTGCTGCGCGAGCACTTGCACTTTTAAATGGCTCATCTTCTGTAATTTCAAAACACAATTGAAAACGGCTAGAAAAGAACTCTTTGTTTTCGTTTAACCGAGCATAGTTAGTTACGGTCAAATCATTTGGAAATATATTAAAGTTGACTTTAAATGATTCAGGCAAGCCATTTTGATGAACTAGGGCTGACATCGCCGCCTTGAAAATTCCTCGCGTAAAGGGGATCGTTAAGTTACTTTTAAACACAATGGGAATAAATTCGTCAGGCGATAAATGCCCTAATTTGTCTTTAAACCTTGCGAGCACCTCACAACCCACTATATCACCGCTTTGTAAATCTATAATTGGCTGAAATACTGGATAAAATAGTTTGTTCTTTATTCCGCGTTTTATTCGTAATTCATGACAATAATAGTGCGTAATTAATATGTGCGCTAAATAATAAAACACAACAACCGCCACTAAGATCCCCGCTATAATCATTGCAATAGTGGTACGATCAAATTGCTTAATAAGCTTATCGGCGGTGGCCACACAAAAGCCGCTGCTATTTTCGCATACCACTACGGACATTGTATCAAGGGTTTGTGGGCTATTGTGCAATTGCTGGAACAGCCCTTTTACGCCCGACATTTCAATTAAGTTTTCGGTATCTTTATAAACCCATTGCCAAAGAAACAAGGGGCGTTCTAGATGCACAGCTTCATCAGGGCTAAGCATAACATGGAAATTATCAGATTTGACTAACACCACAGGGTAGTCATTTTCAAATACAGCTACCGAATGTGCTAAAACCAATTCGTTGTCAGCAGTGAGCACAGTTCCCGTTATATCTAACTCAGTAGGCTCTCTGAGTAAGCCAATACTAGTGTTGCACACTTCTTTATTTGACTGATAAAAAGCAATCTCTTTTACATGACGGCTAGTAAAAAGTTGCTGGCGCATTGATTGTATTTTTGCTTCACTGCACGCCCCTTCACCTAAAGTAGTATTTAAATCTTGTAACTTATTGCTTGTTTCATCTGCCACAGTGCGTGCAGTTTGTAATAACTCTTGCGCAAACATGGTTTGTCTTTGTTCTGCAACATACTTTATTACAAAAATAGTTAAGCCAACTAAAAAGCTTGTGGATACAATGGAGAAGATCAAAGTATAAAAACGCTTTAAAGTAGTGCGATACATATTTACTCGCCGTAGTAGTTTTATTAAGGTAATTTACTACCATGACAGCTTTTTATATATTAATTAACATATTTTTCAGACATATAGCGACAAGCGAGCAATTATTAACCGATTAGTTTACATTTTAGCCACTTTAATCTCGATTCCGTGGTAAAACGTAAATAAAGACGCTTAAATAAGTACATAATAATAATTACATAGATAAACAAGACAGAAATCAAAAGGAATAATAATGAAGAAACCTCTTTTAGCTACGCTTTCAGTAGCGATTTTACTTGGACTCAATGCTTGCACATCAACGCAAGCGCCTTCACCTATTACACAGGCTAAAATTAATACGCAAAAAATCAACAACAATGTGCTGCTTGCCGAATTTAAAGGGCCCTACGGAGGCGTTCCCGCTTTTGATAAAATGGACTTAGCACAATTAAAACCGGCGCTTGAGTATGGTATGCAAGCATCACTCGCTGAATATCAGGTAATTGCCAACAATCCCGCTCCTGCTACTTTCGAAAATACGATTGTTGCGATGGAAAAAGCCGGTAAGGCGCTTGGTCGAGTATTTAGATACTGGGGCATATGGAGTTCAAACAAATCATCAGCAGAATTTAGGGAAATTCAGCGAGAAATGGCCCCTAAGCTTAGCGCTTACCGTTCAAAAATATCGCAAAACAAAGCACTTTTCGAACGAATTAAAGACGTATATGAAAGTGAAGAAATGGCAACACTTACCGCTGAAGAGCAGCGTATCGTGTCGAATCGCTACCATGGCTTTGTTCGCGATGGTGCCTTACTAAATGCAGAAGATAAAAAACGTTATGCCGAAATCAATCAAGAATTAGCCGGATTACAGACTAAATTCGCTAATAACGTGCTAGCAGATGAAGAAGGTTATGTGCTGTATTTAACTGAGGAACAACTCGACGGTTTATCTGAGTCATTCGTTAAATCATCTGCCAGCATGGCCTCTGAGCGTGGCTTTGAAGGTAAGTATGCAGTCACTAACTCCCGCTCATCTATGGACCAATTTCTGACCTATTCAACAGATAGAGACTTACGACAGCGCGTGTGGGAAACATATTACTCAAGGGGTAACAATGGTGATGAGAATGACAACAACGCACTCATTAAGCAAATACTAACACTACGCCATGAGCGCATAGGCCTTCTTGGCTATGAAAACTACGCCCAATGGCGTTTAGAAGATCGCATGGCTAAAACACCTGAAAACGCGATGGACTTAATGGAAAAAGTGTGGCCAGCTGCTATTGCACGAGTGGAAGAAGAAGTGGCAGATATGCAGGCTATTGCTGATGCAGAAAACGCTAACATAACTATCGCACCATGGGATTATAGATTCTATGCTGAGAAAGTCAGAAAGGCGAAATTTGACCTAGATTCAGATGAAGTAAAACAATACTTACAACTTGATAAACTGCGTGAAGCAATGTTTTACGTGGCTGGCGAGTTATTCAACTTTGCTTTCACAGAAGTACCAAGTGGCAAAGTGCCGGTTTTTCATGAAGATGTAAAAGTGTGGGAAGTAAATGATAAAACCACCGGCAAGTTCATTGGCTTATGGTACTTAGACCCGTTCGCTCGCCAAGGGAAACGCTCTGGCGCGTGGGCCACCACTTATCGTTCTTACACAACCTTTGAGGGTGAAAAATCAGTGCTCTCATCAAACAATTCTAACTTTGTGAAGGGACCTGACTCAGAACCCACATTAATTTCTTGGGATGACGCAGAAACCTATTTTCATGAATTTGGCCATGCGCTTCACTTTTTGTCAGCTACGGTTAAATATCCAAGCTCACATTCAGGTGTGCGCGACTACACAGAATTTCAATCTCAGCTATTAGAGAGATGGTTGCTTACCGATGAAGTAATTAATAATTATTTGGTGCATTATCAAACTGGCGAGCCTATTCCACAAAGCTTGGTAGCCAAAATTAAACAAGCCGCTACCTTTAATGAAGGTTTTAAAACCACTGAGTATATGTCTTCAGCAATTATGGACTTGTTGTATCACACTACCGACCCTAGTGACATTGACCCACAAGAGTTTGAGCGCGAACAACTGCGCCGCTTAAATATGCCAGAAGAAGTTGTTATGCGTCATAGAAGTACGCAGTTTATGCACATATTCTCAAGCGAGGGCTATGCAGCAGCCTATTATGGTTATATGTGGGCTGAAGTCTTAACATCTGACGCAGCCGAAGCATTCGCCAACGCACCAGGTGGCTTTTACGATAAAGAGTTAAGTGAACGCCTTGTGAAATACTTATTCTCAGTCAGAAATGCTATGGAGCCAGGTGAAGCGTATCGTAAGTTTAGAGGGCGTGATGCAAATGTTGAAGCCTTAATGCGTGACCGCGGCTTTCCTTTACCAAAAGAATAAGCAGCAGTATGAAGTAAACGCGAACGCTTGAAGTAAGAGCGTTCGTGTTATTTATGCTTTTCTATTAGGCGATGAATAAGGTTCATTGTAATCTCAATAGCGCCGCCATTTCGCAGCAAGGCTTTAGAGCCACGCTCTCCATCGAATTTAGCTAACTCTTTGTTCGTAAGCCAATGCTCTGTAGCTTCATACAGCTCGCGAGAGTTATTTACGACTGCCAATGCATTTAAGTTATGCAAATAATCACACACCATATCACTATCAAAACCAGCTGCGTTTATCATCATAGGCTTACAATTGAGTGCGCCTTGCATGCAGCTTTGACCTACAAGTGATGCATCACTCGAGCCAATAAAAGAAAGAAAAGCTGAGCTACTTAAGGCATTTAACATGCTTATACTATTGACCACTATGCAATCAGGTACATGGCTAGGGCGAAGCGATACATCAAGGGTCTTTTCGTTATTTAAGTAATCACTATATTGATAAGTTTCAAGGCCTGACGCGCGAAATTTTAGGCATACATCATCATAACTAGCTCGTGATAAAGGCACAACGACCAAACGTAAGGTGGTATGGTGCTTTTTCATCGCTAAGAAAACATTCAATAATTGCTTTTCTTCGGCTTCACTCGTGCCGGCACCTAATATGAACGTATCATTTTCAAATCCAAAGTACGATACAAATGCTTCGCCCAATACCTCATCTTTTGGATCAGGTAATATGTCAAATTTTATATTTCGAGAAATATGTAATTGAGGCTTATACATTCCAAACGCTAAGAAATTTTCAAATGACTCCCTATCAATGGTACAAATTGCATCAAAGCGGCGCAGTGTATTGCGATAAAGCCACGCATACCGTTTCGCATAACTCAACTCGCTCTGATGCATACTGGCATTTATTAGCGCGCAAGCAATATTGTTTTGGTAGCATATTTGTAATAAGTTTGGCCATATGTTTGCCCCTACTAGTAAGCTAACTTGTGGCTTTAAAGCATTAATAAATGGCTGTAAATACGTGCGTAGATCATACTCAACAATGGCGTGCTGAACTTTATTGTTAAACACATTTAATGCAAACTGTGCACACTCAACTGAAGGTGTACTCAATGTAACTTGGTTTTTTGGATACGCATTTAGCCACTCGTTCACTAAACCTTGCACTATATTTATTTCGTTAATAGAAGTGCAGTGAAGATGAATCCCCCCAACTTTTAGATTTGTATATAGTTGTGCTTTAGTATTCACGCCTAATGGCGATTTTGTTTTCTTCAGCCCTAATAGGCCTCTTAAATAAGAGAAAATTATGAATACGGTGTACAGCCAGCGAACAAAGTTTTGTCTGAATTTTTGCGGTTTAGGCTCATAAAAATTTGTTAGCATTGTAAATTGCGTAATACGCTATTTAGCAATTGTTCTTTTGAAAAAGGCTTCACCAGTACATCATTCATGCCAACCGCTAAACACTTTTCCACATCCTCTTTGAATCCATGAGCAGTTGCAGCACATATCCTTATATCCGCTATTTCTTCATCTTGATGCAATCTTATTGCCTCAGTGGCTGCAAAACCGTCCATAATCGGCATTTGGCAATCCATAATGATTAAATCAAACTTTTTGCTTTTTTCGTATAAAATGTCTAACGCTTCTTTACCATTACTTGCAAAAGTAATATTAATTTTTGTTTGGCTTAACATTTCTCGAAAAAGCACTTGGTTAATCTCGTTATCTTCAACAATCAAGGTGCTATAAGCACTTAAGTCATGTACATAAATTAATTTGTTGCTTGCTGTCCATTCCACATAGTGGTGAAAACGCTCAAGCGTTATACTTTCTAATGACACATGGGATGTTGAAACAGGCGCATTTATAAGCGTTAGCTTAGCCTCGTCATTTATTATACTGTCACAAGCGCTGTTGCTACTATTAAGAATTGGGTTTATGAGCACGCATTTTTGGCTTGCACACATTTGCCTCTGAATAGAAGCTATGCAAGTAGCAACGGGAATTTCACCACTCAAGCCTGCAATAAGTATCACCTGCCAACTAGCGTTAGCTTTCAGTTCACTGATTAGCTCAGAAACCAGCGTACATATTTTCATTCTGCACTTTTTTGTGTTGGCTTGCGCTTGCCATATATCAGCCTGTACTTCATTTGCAACTAATAGCAAAGTATCAGGTAGCGCGCCTTCAACGCTTACTTCTGCTTGTTCGTCCTTCACCTTTAGCGGCAAGGTAAACCAGAAAGTTGACCCTTTCCCAAATGTGCTCTGTAGCCCTATTTCCCCGCCCATCAACTCTACTAGTTGCTTTGAAATTGTTAAGCCTAAGCCAGTGCCTTGATGAATACGGCTAAAAGATGAATCCACTTGTTGAAACTCACTAAACAGCTTAGATGCGTCTTGTGTTTTGATCCCCACTCCTGAGTCACTGACCTCGCATCGCAATATATTATTGTCTTGGTAACGTAAAGCTAACTTTATTTGCCCTGAATCAGTAAACTTAACCGCATTTGAGCACAAATTATCTATTACTTGAGCGATTCGGCTTTTATCACCAAAAATGAAACGAGGCAAATTATGGTCAATAGAAACACTGAAGATACACGCTTTTTTCTGAGCAGCTAATTTGTGGACTTGCGTTTTATTAAATGAAAAATCAACCAGATCAAAATATGATTCCTGTAATTTTTGTGAACCTGATTCTAACTTTGCATAGTCAAGCACCTGATTTACCAAAAACAGTAAGCTTTCTGCACTTTGATTTATAAGGTTTAAATAGTGAATTTGCTCAGGCGCTAAGTCGGTAGACGACAATAACTCACCAACACCTATAACGCCTGCAATAGGCGTGCGAAGCTCATGACTCATATTAGCCAAAAAGCTACTTTTTGCTAATGCAGCCTGTTCGGCATCAATTGCCGCTTGGCGAAGATTCGTAATATCTTGTAGTGCGCCCTTTAGTTTGATTGGCTTACCATTTTTAAATTCAGCATACCCTACTGAACGTACCCATATGGCTTTGCCTTCTGCCGTAGTAAAAGGGAGTTCAAGATCAAATGACTCACCGGTTTCTATGCAGCGCTCAACGGCTGCTTTTATTGTCTCTTGGGCACTTGGTGCATAGTAACTAATAGCATCATCAATGACGACAAGTTGATTTACTGGCAATTCATGAATTTTATATATTTCTTCAGACCATATTAATTCATCAGTTAATAAATCAAGCGAATAAAAGCCTAGCTTGGCAATTCGAGCGGTTGTTTCAAGTAGCTCTGTATTATTGCGCTTTTGCATTTCTAAGCGGCGGCGATTGGTCTCGTCTTTTGCGGTAAAATAGAACCCCTGCAAAATATCTGATTCAAATACTGGTTGTAAACTAGCATTAATTTGTACCCTATCACCGCCATTATGACGCAATTCAATTTCACCACTATACGAACGCCCTTCTGATAAAGCTTCACGCAGGGAGTTTATTTGATGATTGTTATTTTCGACCAATATAAAAGAGAGAATTTTCTGACCGCTTAACTCTGTACTCGTCATGCCAGTTAAGTTAACTGCAGCTTTGTTTACCCAATTAATACAATACTTTAAATCTAATAAAAACACAGCGTCATCGCTACTTTCAGCCACATGCTTTAGGCGCTTGTTTTCATTAATTCTGCGGCTCAAATTGGCTTCACTAGCGGCCAATGATTTAGTGGTTTCATTTAGTCGAGAGGCAGGTGTGATGGTCGCTAAAACAAACTCTTCATTTTTTAGCGTTAAAGGGCGCAATCCAATACTTACATAAATTGTCTTGCCGCTTGCATGCTGGGCTGGAAAAGATGCCCCATCACCCATTGATCGCGAAAATGGCTTTTTAAAGAAAGTATCAAAATGCGCTTGATGAGCTTCTCGCATAGTGGGAATAAGTAAATTATAAAGCGGCTTCCCTAATATGTCCTCAATGGAAAAACCGAAGATTTCAGCAATAGTGATATTGCAAAACTCAACGATGCCTCGTTGATTAACTAACACCATGCCACTGGCTAAGTTATTCAATAAAACAGAAAGGTCAATATCTGCATTTGCTGCGCTAAGTGTTACACGATTTGACAAGTTAATTCCCAGTATTACGTCTAACTCTGTACTCTGCCAGTGTAATTAGCTAATCCGCTGCAAGCTAGAGAGTTATGAACAGTTGTATACTAATTTTATATTGCCCGAGTGCAAACTAGACATAAGTGTAGTTTACGACCGCTATGCATGCAATATAGCTAAAAAATGGCTCCATTACCATGGTTAAAAAACAAGCAGAAAAATACATATACCTAACAAAACTTTGAGAAATGTCGATAACAAGTATATGAAAAATTTATCTTATTAGTGATTTAAAGATGCAAATAACCGATCGTTCTCGTAACAAGTTGTTGTCGCTTTTATTGAGAACATCACAAAGCAGTTTTTTACAAATTGTTGAGTACCAGCATAAAAACAGTCAAAAGTATCAAAGTGGCCTAGATGGAGACTTATTTCATGCGCGAATTTCGCAGTTACAAAGCGAAGAGTCATTTGTTATTGAATGTGAGTTTGAGCGTGAGGGCTATAGCTTCAGTGCGAGCTCATTAAATGAAAAGCTGGTGAAACTTGAATGCTCACCACTTAACGAATACCTTAGTGAAAACAAGGATTCAGGTAGAAAAATCAAGTCAAAACAAAAACCTTTTCGTTTTGAAATATGGTTCTTTAACGCACAGCAACTTCCTCACTTCGTTCACGATTTAGCTTCTCAATCAGAAAACATTACTGACCTGTGCCATGCTGACACGCAAGAATACGATGGTGAAAAAGCACAGTCTCTTTTATCGCTCATAGCGGTAGTGCTTGATGGACTATTGCTTGTAGAGCAACATCACAAAATTACCAACGATAGCTTAACGCAATTACGCAGCCGAACCTCACTGCAACAAGAGATTGACCAACTCAGCTTAGACAACAGCGTTGCCCTTTGTATGATTCATTGCATTGACTTTCAGCAAGTAAATCGAAAATTTGGCCAAGCCCAAGGTGATCAAGTCCTTCAAGAAATAGCCCATATTATTAGTGAATACACCCGTGAAGATGATGTTTCGGGCCGCTTTGGCGGTGCGTTATTTGGTATTGCTATAGAGGCTAGTCACTTAGATGACGGTCATAAACTTGCTCTAAAATTGCAGCATGCACTGCAAAACAAACCTTATTTAAATAATGCGATTAGGCTTCACTTCAATATAGGCCTAGCATTTATTAGCCTTGAGGAATCACAGCTTGAACAAGGCGGCTCATCAAGTATTCTTATTAATAGAACAGAGCAAGCACTGAAGGCTGCACAAGGCAGTGAACTCCCAAGCATTGTGCAGTGGGAAGCTGATAAATTCAAATTAGATGAACAAGCTTTCAATTATTTAGGCGGAATATTCACCCCCGATAACGTCACAAACTATAGAAATATGCTATTGCTATGGGATATATCTTCAATAATTGCTGACGAACCGCACTTTGCAAAACTCTTAAAACAGGTGATTGAACGCCTTGCTTATACCTTTGAGTTTAACATTGCAGGTGTTGTTTCTAGCGTAAATAAATTTGATGAAAATTATGCCTATCAAGCATCCGAAACCGCCGATATTAGTGATATAGATATACGTGACAGCGAACATTTTGAAGCATTGCAAGACGGCGTAAAAACCGCGAGTGAAAATGCTCAGCACGTAGAGCTTGAAGAAAGCGGTAATAACATATTAATTATCCCCCTGGGCAACAAAACCGAAAAATGCTTCTTTGTTGCAGGGAACAAAAGCGCTTTAGAATTGAGCCACGATTCGGTCATGCTTTTTATTGGTTTTGCCCGCCAAATAGGTAAATCATTAAGGCGAAGTCAATTAGAAGATGAATTGAACAAAAAGCTTGAGCAGCAAAATGCCAAACTGGCTCAAGAACTACTTGAACTTAAAGCAGGTATGCAATCAAGTGCGCTAGTTTATCGCTCTTCGCGCATGCAAAAACTCATTGAGCAAACCCAGCGCGCCGCGCAGTCAGATACCACCGTGTTAATAACAGGTGAAAGCGGAACGGGTAAGGAAAAACTAATCAATGCACTGCATTCACTTGGCCCCAGAAATAGCCAAGCAATGGTTATAGTTGACTGCGGCTCCATTCCAGAAACACTAATAGAATCTGAGTTATTTGGCCACGTTAAAGGCGCATTTACAGGTGCGCAATCTGAGAACAAAGGAAAAATTCAAGCCGCCGCGAATGGACTACTAGTATTAGATGAAATAGGCGAATTACCGCTTTCAATGCAGCCCAAATTACTGCGCTTTGTACAAGAAAAACAATATACGCCAGTGGGCAGCAATCAAACACTCAAAGTTGACGTTAAAATAGTGGCTGTCACTAACCGTGACTTAGCCTTTGAAGTATCACAGGGAAAGTTTAGGAAAGACCTATTCTACCGTTTAAATGTGGTTAATTTACAGAACCCGCCATTGCGTGAGCGCCCCGAGGATATAGACTTACTCATCCAGCATTTTCTTAGTAAGTTTGCCAGCCAATTTGAAATAGAGAAAAAATTTGTTAGTAAAAGCACTGTTGAAAAGATGAAAGCCTATTATTGGCCTGGCAACATTAGGGAACTTGAAAATAAGTTAATGCAAGCGACCCTATTAACGACTCAGCAAGAAATTACCTTTCGTGACTTGCAACTTGAGCAACCCACTTTATCAAGCACTAGTCAGCCACAAGCAATTGACAGACCGCATTTTACGCCGTCGAACAATGCAGCAGAAATTCCGCTACACAATGAAGTATCAACATTTCGCGCACCTGCAAACTTTGAACAGGTCGAAATTACCGGTTCTGTCGACGATGTACAACTAATGGAGTGGGAAGATAGTTTTTGCCAACGAATTAGCCAAGTGCTGGAATGGATAGAAAAGCAAAATGATACGCTAGCTATAGGTAATATAATTGAGTCGACACTGCTATTTATGGCCTACGAGCGCAATGATTCACATAGTAAAGTTGCGACATTGTTGAATATTCCAGTAAGTACAGCACGCCGCAGACTTTTGAAACCCAAACTGTCTATTGGAAAGTTAGCTAATATCGGTGTTTGGCAAGGTATTATAGATTTACTGATACAAATAATTGAAAATGATTTACCTTTTGAAGCCCCCGTTGAGCTAGTAAAGCACTTAGTGGCTAAACAAATTTTGCTACGCTATTCAACAAACATGGGGCTTGCATCGGAATTAATGGGGGTGAGTGAGCCAACTATGTACAAGCTACGCAAAATAGTGCTTTAACACGCTGCAGTTTATCACTTCAATAAAATCACGCTAAATTGCTAGCGGATAATTACCTTAACATCACCGTTTTCAATTGTTGATTCTAAATTAGGTACTAAGGTATTTAGCTTACTAAACGGTAGCTCATGATCAGCTTCAACTATACCTGACCACGTATTTCTGCCCGCTTCTTTTGATTTGTATAATGCATGGTCTGCTAATAAGTGCACTTGGTCCCAACTTACTGAATGCGGCGCACGATGAGTAAACGGATACAAAGCAAAACCGAGTGAAGCAGATAAACTAAAGCGCCGAGCTAATCCAATATCAAACTGATAATCTGCAATAGATAATCGAATGTTTTCGGCTACTTGTTGGGCATGATTTAAGTCATTTACCCTGGCCACAATTAGATATTCATCGCCACCCCAGCGCACTACAATATCTTCATTTGTACACTGTTCTTTCAAAATACTGGCTACCTGCTTAATTACCTTGTCACCGGCTTCATGACCGTAATTATCGTTAATTGGTTTGAAGCCATCAAGGTCAAACATAAGCGCCATAAGTCTAGGACCTGACACACACGACATAGTGTCATCCAAAATAGATTCTGAGAAATCATATAGGATGTTTTCCAGTTTTTCGCCAATATGCTCATCTAAATACCGGCGGTTATGTAAGCCTGTCATTTGATCGGTTATACTAGCCTGAAATAGCTGCTCGTTGAGCTCTTGAAGCTCAGTGGTACGCTCATTGACTTCCTGCTCTAGCCGTTTCTGGTATCTCGTTTGAGCATTCTCTTTCCGTTTATAATGTAAAAGAACCCAGCGGACAAACACCATTACAAGAAAGAAATAAATAATATACGCCCACCACGAAAACCAAGGCGCAGGATGCACAATTAGCTGAATACTTTTACCCTTCTTATTCCATACGTCATCACTGTTGGAGGCCATCACTTTAAAAGTGTACTTGCCTGAAGGTAAATTTGTATATGAAGCGCGTTTTACGTCGCGTACTTCTATCCAGTCTTGGTCAAAGTTTTCTAGCTTGTACTTGTAGCGATTTTTCGCCGGTGCGGTGTAATCAAGTGCGGCAAATTCAATTCCTATTAAATAGTCAGTATATGCTACTTCAAGTTGCTCTTTATCATTTAGCTGAGAGGCTATACTACTTACATTGTTTAAACGTTGAAAATTAGTGAATTCGATATTTGGCTCAACGGGGTTAGCTTGTATATTGGATGGATGAAAACGCGTGATTCCATTTATGCCCCCAAAATACATAAAACCGTTGTGGTCTTTAAAATACGAACCTGAGTTAAATTCATTTTCTTGAAGCCCGTGCTCTTTCGTATATATCAAGGCTTGCTTAGTTCTGCGATTAAGCTTTACCATCCCTTTATTCGTTGTAAGCCACAAAAAGCCGGCTTCGTCCTCTAAAATACTATATACCACATCGCTTGGGAGTATGTTGCCAGTGTGAAACTTCTCAAACTCTATTCGTCCGCTTTCAATATTAATGTGAGAAAGTAAATTTAAACCACCGCCTTGGGTGCCTACCCAAACATTGTCGTCACTATCAGGTAAAATAGACCATATAAAATTACTGGCTAAGCTGCTCACCGAACTTTCATCTTGTTGGATTCTAAATACGGTACCTGTTTTAGGCACCAACACATTTAGGCCCGCTACCGTACCAATCCAAATGCGCCCTTCTTTGTCTTCATGTAAGACTATAACCCTGTTGTCACTTAAGGTTGATATATCAGCTGGGTCATGAGTGTATCGCACAAACGAATCTGTTTTAGATACATATTGACTCAAACCTCCACCATAGGTACCAAACCAAATTGTCCCGTCTTGCGCTTTTATAATTGCAGTAATACCCATTTCGCCGATGGTGCTTGGGTCGTCAGGGTCGTGCCTATAGTATTTGTATTGCTTAGTTTTTGGATTGTATTTTGTAACACCATCAGTTTGGTGACCGAACCAAACCTCTTCATCGCTCACCCACAAAATTGACATCACATCACTTGCCTGTAAACCATCATCAAATTGGCTACCGGGGCGTTTTATTGGCAATTGCTTAGTTGTATTGGTATCTAACGAAACAATATCAACAGATTCAAAGTTTCCTACATACATTTCATTTTGTAGAGATACTGCAATAGCCGTAATGTTATTGTCAGATAATTCCCCTCCTTGGAGAGCATCTTTAAAATAGTGCTCAAATTGAGTCGTGCGCGTATTCCATTTCATCAAACCCACAAAAGAACCAAGCCATAAAACACCGCCGTCGTCAGGATACAGGCTCCAAATTTTGTTGTTATCAAACTTTGCATTTTCAATTGCTTGCAGGTGCTTTACAAATTTACCGCTTAACTGATTTTGGTAATACAATCCCTTCTCAGTGCCCACCCAAGGTCTTCCCTGCACATCTTTTGTTATAGTATTTAAACTTTCATTATTGACTAATGACTCAAGTTTTATAGTGGGCGATTCGTCCTGCTTAACTGGCTGTTTTAAGTCTAGCGTATACAAACCAAAGTGGTGTGTACCTATCCATAATACTTGCTCATCGTCTATAAATAATGACTTTATAAGTGAATGCTTATCACCTCGTACATCATTTATGTGTGAATCAACAAAAATTAGCTGCTCTGTTTGCGTGTCAAATTTTGCTAAACCATATTTAGAAGTTCCTAACCATAAGTTTCCAGCAATATCTTCTGCCATAGCTAGCACGTTTACACTATCGCCATCACCAGTTAGAAAATTAAACGGCATAAAACGCTGCTCTTCATGCAGATATTTATTCAAGCCTTTTTGCGTTGCCACCCAAATAGTATTGTTTCGAGCGCTTATTACTGCATTTATAGCTTTGTGATTTAGACCCACATTATGATGATTCGGGATAAACCTTGTAAATTTTTCGCTGCTTGGGTCAAATCTATTCATCCCGTTTTCTGTTGCTATCCATAAATAGCCTAACTCATCTTCAGCAATAGACTTAATCCAAGCATCGGAAATTGAATCGGGATTGTTTATTTCGGGTTTATATATAGTGTACGAGATTCCGTCGTAGCGATTTAGTCCTTCTTGAGTGCCAAACCACATATAGCCTTTAGAATCTTGAAAAATAGATAGCACACTTTGTTGTGATAAACCTTCGTCTATATCGATGCTTTCGAAACGGATATTGGAAGTCTCAGCCAATGCCCTAGGCATAAAAATAGTGAGCACCACTAATATGGCTAGGCAAAAGTCTAATGAGGATTTACGATGATGTCGAAAGGGCATTCTTTGTCATAGTTAGCAAGGGCATAAGTCTATATCGTCAGCAAGATTAAAATCTTAATAAAAAGACCATCACGAGGATGGTCTTTTTATTGTTCAAGTTGTTAAAGGACTACCTAATTCCAGCCATCCTCTTCCATATCAATGGCAATCGTTGGGTCAATAGGCTCTGGGTTCAGGTCGGCTGATTGTAGATTCAGTACACCCGTTTCGCCCCAATGAGAACCTTGCAATAGCATGGTTTCTTTACTCCAGTGTGCACCTAATAAATCTACAATATTTTTACTCCAGTGAGCGCCTAACAAATTTAAACCTTTTCCTGCTGACCAATGTGCCCCTTGCAAACCAATCATAGCGTTCGACCAGTGACTGCCTTGTAGATTAAGAATTCCACCATTTAAGCTTTTAATATTCTGACTCAATACGCTCGAGCCCCAGTGTGAACCTTGCAAATCAAAAACACTGCCCTTCCAATGAGCTCCTTCTAAGCTAACTTCACTGTTTTGCCAAAAATCGCCCTCGCTTAGAAAAGTACCGTCATCAAGCTCAATGTAAGGTACACCATCGTTATCTACTCTGGCCGGGCCGCTAAAGTGGTTAGCGCCGGCAAGGTCTTCGTCAATATTTAGATTTGTGTTTGCGCAACCCGTTGCAATACTGGTTACCGCATCATATGCGTTAACTAGTCCGGCTCCTTGTTGAAATGGGCTGTAACTCAATGTTTCGCCATTATTAGCCGCTTTTGCAGAGGCTATAATACGGCACTTCACGTCATCAGGTGAAATATATGGATCGCTTGATACAATAAGTGCCGCAATTCCAGCTACAACGGCAGATGCTTGAGAGGTACCCGAAATTTCAGTGTAGTTCTCACCCTTTTTGCTTAGTTTCATTGCCTTTCTAAAATATCTCTCGTCCATTTTAGACGCTATATTCGTGCCATAGGCAACGACTTCAGGTTTAATGAAACCTTCTACCGTAGGCCCCTTAGAAGAGAATGTTGCTATGCGATCATCACTTAGGTCATATGGTGTTGAGGCATCAGTAACTGCGCCTACAGTTAGGATATAAGGATTATTACCAGGCACTGTAATACCAGCATCTTTGCCATTGTTACCGGCAGAGCTCACAACTACCACACCAGCATCCCATAGTCGCATTACAGCTTGGTTGATTGGGTCATTCCAATAATGGCTATCAACGTCTGCACCCAATGACATATTCAATACTTTTATTTTATATCTGTAGCGGTTGTTATAAACCCAGTTAAGTCCATCAAGAACCGTTGAATAGCTTGACTCACCATCACTATTAAAAGCTCTTACCGAAAGCACGTTCACATCGGGTGCGATACCGTTATAGTTACCTTCATCATCTTGTAGACTTGATGCAATAATCCCCGCAACATGTGTACCATGACCATTTGTATCGTCATTGTAATAATAAGTTTTGCGACCACGAATCGCGTCATATTTTACCGCTACTCGCTGATATCCGCGCGTATCTTTAAAAAGAAACTGCCCAATTTTTCCGCCCATGTTGCTACCACTATCAATAATAGCAACGGTAACACCCTTACCCGTTACGCCTTTATCATGCAGAATATTTGCACCCGTTTGTTCCGCAATTAAATTATTAATTTGAAACTTTTTAAGCTGCTGTACAGCAACTTCATTCATACCCATGGTCATAACAGTTCTGTCATCTTGTACTCGTATACCGCCAATGGCTCTAATGGTGGCAACCTGAGAAGGCGTTAATATTGCGCTGACAGCGTTAATAATAGGAAACTCACGGCTAACATCCCCCCCAACATTACTTACTACCGCATTTAAGTGGTTTGAGTTAGCACCTTGTAGAATATAAGATTTTGCAGGATCAGAAACATTAAGGTTGGTAGTGGCTTTTTCTTCAGTCGCGCTTTGCTGGCTATAATAAGCAAAGACAATAACTACGAAAACTACTAGGCTGCTTACGAACTTCATTTAACTACCTCAATACATCATTGGACTCTATTCTGAATCTCCTATTAGCATTAAACATGCCAGAATTTTTTAAATCATAAACCGTTGATTAAGAATGACTTTATTTGGGTCACAGTGTTTCAGAAGTCATCACTTAACAATTGAACAATTCAGTTTTTAACTTAAGTATTCTATTAAATAAATGAACAGTGCTAATTTTAATTTTTAAAAAATGAACTGCGCATTACCTTAACGAACATTGACTTGAGAAAATTATCATTAAGCCGATAACCCCTAACAAATGAATCACTTATTTAAGGTCTAAATGTTTTTATATGCGCTTTAATTACACGAGTATATTATTAGTCTTGCTAGCAATCAGCGTAATTTATTCGGTAAGCGTGATGGTATTAGAAAACGATACATATAAGGAATCTGCTATTCCTAATATTGGAGAGCAATATGGTAAGACGGATGATTCACCCTCAACATCGCACTCTGATCAAATGCGCTCTGCAGTGGTATCAGCAAATAGCAGTGCACACAAACCCGTATCATCAAACATCAACAAGAAGTCTTTACCTCAATTTATGTTAGTAGGTTTGTATATTGATGCTGTTGAAACCCGATCATTGGCACTTATTTCATTTAAAGGCGAGCTATATGAGTATTCATTAGGCGATTACATCTTAAATACGCATATGCAGTTAAACGCCATACAAAGTAATGCAATTGAAGTTAAATTTAACGATCAAATTTATATAATTGAACTTACCGAACCTAATTTACTAAAAGATAAAATGCCCAGTGAAATTAAGACTCGAGAAGAATTGCTAAATATGACACCTCAAGAAATAGGCTCTCGCCCACGTATTATTGAGCACTTGGCTATTTTGATTCCTACGCCATTTATAGCTGATGGTGTACTGGTGAAGCCTGGCCTCAACCCTGCTTTGTTTGCGCAGGCAGGCTTTCAGGAAGATGATGTGCTTAAAACTATAAACGGCAAAAGTGTAACGGTTGAAAATGAATTTGAACTGATAAAAGAAGAGTTAAAAATGGCGCATACACTAGAGTTTACGGTAATGCGAAAAGGTCGAATGATAACGCTTTATCTTGATATTCCCTCAGAGGCGCTAAAAATAAAATAAATCACAATTTAAGATAATAAAAAAGGCGCTTATTACTAAGCGCCTTTTTTCATTTGCATATTATGCAGCTAGAAAAGCTTAAGTTTACACTCGTGCTTTTTCTAGTACGTCAACTAACATCCAAGTCTTAGACTTAGACAAAGGACGACATTCAGTGATAGACACTAAATCGCCTTCGTTGCAAACGTTAGCTTCGTCATGTGCGTGTAACTTAGTAGAACGTTTAATAAACTTCCCATAAATAGGGTGTTTAACAAATCTTTCTACAACAACAGTAATGGTTTTATCCATTTTGTTGCTTGACACACGGCCTTGAACTGTACGAATTTTCTGTTCAGTCATTATTTATCAGCCTTTTGAGTCATGATTGTTTTTACACGTGCGATGCTACGACGTACTGTTTTAAGTTGGTCAGTTTTTTCGAGTTGACCGGTAGCGTGTTGCATACGTAAATTAAACTGCTCGCGAAGCAAGTTAGTTAATTCAGTATTCAACTCTTCTACACTTTTTTCTCTCAGTTCAGTCGTGTTCATTACATCACCGTCCGAGTTACAAAGGTTGTCTTAAATGGTAACTTTGCAGCTGCTAAAGCAAAAGCTTCACGTGCAAGTTCCTCTGGCACACCTTCCATCTCGTATAAAACGCGTCCTGGTTGAATTTGGCAAACCCAGTATTCTACGTTACCTTTACCTTTACCTTGACGCACTTCTAGAGGCTTCTCAGTAATTGGTTTATCAGGAAACACACGGATCCAAATTTTACCTTGACGTTTTACATGACGAGTCATGGCACGACGTGCTGCTTCAATTTGGCGAGCGGTCATACGACCACGACCAATAGCTTTTAGGCCATAGGTGCCGAAGCTTACTTTACCACCGGCAATAGCAAGTCCACGGTTACGACCTTTATGCATTTTACGAAATTTCGTACGCTTTGGTTGTAACATGATTAGCCCTCTCGCTTAGTGTTGCGGCCTTTCTTTTTAGGTGCTGGTGCTGGTTGTTCTTGCACTAATGGCAATCCACCAAGAACCTCACCTTTAAAGATCCAAACCTTAACACCAATGATTCCGTAAGTAGTTAACGCTTCTGATGTTGCATAATCAATATCAGCACGGAATGTATGCAAAGGTACACGACCTTCACGATACCATTCAGAGCGAGCGATTTCTGCGCCACCTAAACGACCACTTACTTCAACCTTGATACCTAAAGCACCTAAACGCATTGCATTTTGTACTGCACGCTTCATAGCGCGACGGAACATAACACGACGTTCTAACTGGCTAGAGATAGAATCTCCAACTAGCTGTGCATCTAGCTCAGGTTTACGAACTTCGGCAATATTCACCTGTGCTGGCACGCCAGCAAGCTTGGTGATGTGATTACGTAGCTTTTCTACATCTTCACCTTTTTTACCGATTACTACACCAGGGCGAGCAGTGTGTACAGTGACACGTATGCTTTTAGCTGGGCGTTCGATTACGATTTTAGAAAGTGACGCATTTTTAAGTTCTTTTGTCAGATACTGACGAACTTGATGGTCACTGTATAAGTTATCGGCATATTCTGCTGTATTAGCGTACCAAGTAGAGTTCCATGGTTTGCTGATACCCAGGCGTATACCGGTAGGATGAACCTTCTGTCCCATTATCTACTCCTAGTTATCCGCCACAACCACAGTTATGTGACTGCTACGCTTAAAAATACGATCAGCACGGCCTTTAGCACGTGTCTTAATACGCTTCATAGTTGGGCCTTCATCAACAAAGATTTTAGCTACTGACAATTCGTCAATATCTGCGCCTTCGTTGTTTTCAGCATTAGCGATCGCTGACTCAAGAACTTTCTTGACTAGCGCTGCGCTTTTCTTTGGGCTGTAAGCCAGCACTTCAAGTGCTTTCTCAACGTGTAACCCGCGAATCTGATCTGCTACCAAGCGTGCTTTTTGCGGCGACGTACGAGCAAAACGGTGTTTAGCTAAAGCTTCCATTTTTATCTCCCTTATCGTTTCGCTTTCTTATCTGCGACATGGCCGCGATAAGTACGCGTTGGAGCAAATTCGCCCAACTTATGGCCAACCATCTCGTCACTGACAAATACAGGAACGTGTTGGCGACCGTTATGGACTGCAATGGTTAAGCCGATCATATCAGGGCTTATCATGGAGCGACGTGACCAAGTTTTAATTGGTTTCTTGTCGCCCTTTTCCAATGCAGCTTCTACCTTCTTCAGCAAGTGCAGGTCAATAAAAGGACCTTTCTTGAGAGAACGTGGCATGGTGAATCCTCGCTTTTACTTGTTACGACGACGTACGATAAGTTTATCGGTACGCTTATTACTTCGGGTTTTCTTACCTTTCGTAGGAACACCCCAAGGGCTTACTGGATGACGACCACCAGATGTACGACCTTCACCACCACCGTGTGGGTGATCAACCGGGTTCATGGCAACACCACGAACAGTTGGGCGAATTCCGCGCCAGCGGTTTGCACCGGCTTTACCTAGTGAACGAAGCATATGCTCAGAGTTACCCACTTCACCGATAGTTGCACGGCAGTCAGATAAAACTCTACGCACTTCACCCGAACGCAAACGTAAAGTCACATAAGTTCCTTCACGCGCTAAGATTTGTGCATAAGCACCAGCAGAACGTGCAATTTGAGCACCTTTGCCTGGCTTCATTTCGATCGCATGCACTGTTGTACCAACCGGCATGTTACGCATTGGCATAGCGTTACCTGCTTTGATTGGAGCATCAGCACCAGATTGGATTGCATCGCCTGCTTTAGCACCTTTAGGCGCAAGCATATAACGACGCTCACCGTCTGCATAAAGCACAAGTGCAATGTTCGCAGAGCGGTTTGGATCGTATTCTAAACGCTCAATTTTAGCTGGAATGCCATCTTTGTTGCGTTTAAAGTCAATTACACGGTAATGATTCTTATGACCACCACCAATGTGACGAACGGTAATACGACCGTTGTTGTTACGTCCACCAGACTTGCTGTTTTTTTCTAGTAAAGGTGCGTAAGGCGCTCCTTTATGTAGATCAGGGTTGATTACCTGAACAACATGACGACGACCAGCAGAGGTTGGTTTAGCTTTTAATAATGGCATTTCAAATCCCCTTATTCAGCCGCATCGACGAAGTCGATGTCTTGACCTTCTTTAAGCACAACATATGCTTTTTTCCAGTCGCTGCGTTTGCCGAAAGAAGCACCATGGCGCTTAACTTTACCCTTTACGTTTACAGTACGCACGCCCTGTACTTCAACTTCGAAAAGTTTCTCTACAGCAGCTGAAATTTCAGCTTTAGTGGCGTTTTTAAGTACTTTAAAAACGAAAGTGTTGTTAGTTTCAGCTGCTAATGTAGCTTTCTCAGAAACATGAGGTGCTAGAAGCACTTTTAATAAACGTTGTTCGTTCATGCTAAAGCCTCCTCAAGTTGTTTCACGGCGTCAGCTGTCATTAATACTTTATCGAAAGCGATAAGGCTAACAGGGTCGATGCCTTGAACGTCACGAGCGTCAACTTTGTAAAGGTTACGTGAAGCTAAGAACAAGTTCTCGTCTAGCTCTGCGGTAACAATCAATACATCTTTAAGCTCTAGTTCGTTTAGCTTAGCAATAAGTTCCTTAGTTTTAGGAGCTTCAACGCTAAACTTCTCAACCACGATTAAGCGGTCTTGACGTACCAATTCTGAAAGGATGCTTTTTAGAGCACCACGGTACATCTTTTTATTTACTTTTTGATCAAAGTCACGAGGCTTCGCAGCAAATGCACGACCACCACCAACCCAAATTGGGCTTCGGATAGTACCAGCACGAGCACGGCCAGTGCCTTTTTGACGCCATGGCTTCTTACCGCCACCACGTACTTCTGATCTAGTTTTTTGTGCTTTAGTACCTTGACGAGCACCTGCACCAAAGGCTACTACAACCTGGTGTACAAGAGCTTCGTTAAACTCACGACCAAAAGTGGCGTCTGATACTTCAAGAGCGCTATTTGCGTCTTTCAATGTTAATTCCATCAGTTCACTCCCAGTTACGCTTTAACAGCTGGTAGTACGATTACATCGCCACCAGTTGCGCCAGGTACGGCACCTTTGATTAATAAAAGGTTGTTTTCAGCATCTACACGTACAAGTTCTAAAGATTGAGTGGTGATACGCTTGTTACCAAGCTGACCAGCCATTTTCTTACCTTTAAATACTTTACCTGGTGATTGGTTTTGACCAATTGAACCAGGTGCACGGTGAGATAGTGAGTTACCGTGTGTATTACGTTGGTGACTAAAGTTCCAACGTTTAATTCCACCGGCAAAACCTTTACCTTTTGATGTGCCTGCGACATCTACTTTCTTAGTGTCGTTGAAGATTTCAACAGTTAATTCACTGCCCACTTCAATATCAGCACCCTCGTCTCCTGCAAGACGGAATTCCCACAAACCACGACCAGCTTCTACGCCAGCTTTAGCAAAATGACCTGCTGCAGCTTTATTTACGCGGTTAGCTTTTTTGGTGCCTGCGGTAACCTGTAGTGCACGATAACCGTCTGTGTCATCAGTACGTAACTGAGTCACTCGGTTAGGGGTCGCTTCGATAACAGTCACTGGAATAGAAACGCCATCTTCTGTGAAGATGCGAGTCATACCCACTTTACGACCGATAAGACCAATCGACATTGTTATTACCCTCTTTTATTAGCCTAGGCTGATTTGAACATCAACGCCCGCTGCTAAGTCCAATCTCATCAAAGCATCAACTGTTTTATCAGTTGGTTCAATGATATCTACTAAACGCTTGTGTGTGCGGATTTCGTACTGGTCTCGCGCGTCTTTATTTACGTGCGGTGACGTTAATACAGTGTAACGCTCTTTGCGTGTAGGTAATGGAATAGGACCACTAACTTGCGCGCCGGTACGCTTAGCTGTTTCAACGATTTCCGCTGTAGACTGATCAATCAATTTATGATCAAACGCTTTCAAACGAATACGAATTCTTTGATTTGGCATCGATTAAGCTCCAATCGAAAGAACAAAAAAATTCACCTTTTCTGCCCCTTATTGCCTTTCTAAATAAAGACGGGAGAAAAGATGTGCGTAAACCAATGATTCCTTATTGGAATCTTGTTCATTGTTAGTGCTTTACATTGAAACCAATTTACATTGGCTCAGGTGGTAATAACTAAAGAAGCATAAAGCTCGTTGACCTAGAATATTACCCACTAAATCATGTCTAGTTGCGAACAAAGTAACTGTTTGCATCTGACAGTGGGCGCGAATTATACATGTACAAATAATAAACGCAAGGGCTAATGTACTAAAACCCTCGAAAAACCCGTTATAAATACAAAATCCAACTTTTCATAAATACGCTCTTATGTACAGCAGTAATGTTAGGCAACTTGCGGTTTACTATAAAAGGTGTAGCGATGTGCGTAATCTAGTTCAATACGCATAGCGACTAATGGTTATGTTTTTTTGACTAAAGCCGATATTAACCGATAAGCGTTTTTTCAGTTGAGTAGTAAATTTATATGCTAGATGATATGCAACAAGCCGAGATGTTAAATCTCTTACAAACCCAAGTGAATGAATTTCCAAATTTATTGGCTGCATATCAGCATATTGAACCTAATATATTAAAGGCGTTTAATGCGTCACGTATGTCCTTGTTTCAGCGTCGTCTCCAACAACAAGATTTAGTCGCTCGGTACAAAACCGGTAAAGAAATGCGTGAAATAAAGGTGGCCATAAGCCCGCAGTCTATTGCTGGATACGTGGCAATGTCGCAACAAGCCACTATCATAAATAACCCTTATGAAGACCAAGTACTTCAAGCCGTGCATTCACGTTTGAGGTTTGATAAAAAGTTTGATCAAACCAATAAGTTTAAGACGCAAAATATATTGTGCGTCCCCGTTATGAACGCAGGTGTTCTTATGGGCGTTATGCAAGTAATAAACAAGTTAGACGATAACTTTAACAATACTGATTTAGCATTGGCGCAAAAAATAGCAGACATTTTAGGTGATAAGTTCAGATACGAACTTGGCGGCACCAAACATCCGTTTGATTTTTTGGTGCATAAAGGGTTGATTAAGCAAAAATATGTCGATGAAATCAGCGAAGAAGATAACATCAGGCATAGCATTCAGCGCTTAAGTTCTGAACATCGTATTAGTGAAGACGAAATTGGCAACGCCATTTCAATGCATTATCAGGTACCGTTTATTCCCTACCTTCCTGATACCTTTCATTTATATCAAACTGACGCCAAACTAAACCTTTCATACTTAAAGCGCAATTTTGTGGCCGTTGTAGCAGATGCCAGAGAAAATCCAACGGTACTTATGGCCGAGCCGAATAACGCATCGCTACTTATGGAAATAGAAAGCGCTTTGGGTATAGATAGTTACGATATAGCGGTGAGTTTGCCTAATTGTATATTGCAATATTTAGGCGAGAACACGTCAGGCTCGGGCCCTGGTGAACTTGATGAAATACTAGATGAAATTGGGACTAGCAGCGATGAAATAGACGATCAAAGTGACGATTTAGCTGAAGACGCGCCCGCGGTAGTTCGCCTAGTTTCAAGAGTTTTACACGATGCTAAACGCTTAAATGCTTCTGATATACACATTGATCCAGAGAAAGGTGCACCTACTCGAGTACGTATGAGGGTTGATGGCGTAGTTCGCGATATTAACCAAGTTCCTGCATCCCATCATAATGCTGTAATTGCGCGCATCAAAATTATGGCCAGCTTGAATATTGCTGAAAAACGCGTGCCTCAAGATGGGAAATTAGCGTTTAAGATGTCAGGGCAATCAGTTGAAGTACGTGTTGCCACTATACCTACAGTAGCGGGTGAAGGCGTGGTGATGCGAATATTAGCTACCGGTGGTGCAATGCCCATTGAAAAGATGAACTTATCACCGCGCAATATTGAAAGCCTTGAGAAGATGATAAAGAAACCGCATGGCATCTTACTTGTAGTGGGACCAACCGGCTCTGGAAAAACCACAACACTGCACGCCGTATTAGGTTACTTAAATACCCCTGATAAAAAAATATGGACTGCAGAAGACCCTGTTGAAATCACACAACCGGGGCTACAGCAAGTGCAAGTGAGCCCTAAAATTGGATTTACCTTTGCCAATGCACTAAGAGCTTTTTTGCGCGCTGACCCAGATATTATTCTTATTGGTGAAATGCGTGATAAAGAAACTGCGCATGCAGGGATAGAAGCATCTTTAACCGGCCACATGGTGTTATCAACACTTCACACAAACTCAGCGCCCGAAACCATTACGCGTTTACTCGATTTAGGACTTGACCCTGTCAACTTCTCAGATGCATGTGTAGGTATATTGGCGCAACGCTTGATTAGAACCTTGTGTAAAAATTGCAAGGAAGCGGCACCAGCAAGTAACGACGAAATTGCATTTTTAAAACGACAGTATGGGGAAGAACATTTTAGTGAATTAGCCCTGCAAGATGATTTTAAGATTTGTAAAGCGAAAGGTTGCGAGGAATGCGGAGATACCGGCTACAAAGGCCGAACCGGTGTGCATGAGCTATTAACTATGACACCAGCCTTACGTTCAATGATTTATAAAGAGGTTTCCGTTAATCAAATGAAAGCACAAGCCATTGACGATGGTATGCGTACTCTAATACAAGATGCGGTGTTAAAAGTCATAAAGGGTGATACCGACATTGCACAAATTCAAATACTAGGTGGAATTAGTTAGGACAAGTCAGCTTACCCAATCACTTGTGATTAATCTTACGTAACTTCTATTTGTTATTTAATTAAGCGCAATTTTGTAGCTTGTTAAGCTTTGAAGGTGCAAAGCCATATTCACTTCTGAAACACTGCGTGAAATATGAGGGCGAACTAAAGCCGCAATCGTAAGCCACTTGCGTAACCTGCTCTCCTTGTCTTATTTTATTTTTAGCTTTTACTAAGCGAAAGCGTTTCACAAGCTCGGAAAAACCTGATTTGTAATACGATGACAGTCTTCGGCTTAGCGTTTTTTCGCTCATGAAGAGCAAATCTGCAGCGGTTTTACGCGTAAAGCTTTCATCGCAAAAATGCTCTTCAAGAAGTGCATTAAATTTGTCGGTAAACAGTTTTTCTTCAGCGCTGCTAACCGTTTCGATGCCCGATAAATTTGCATGGTAAATAGCTAACTCGTTTTCTATTCGTTGCTGTATCTTACGCTTTTCATCAAGCACTTGTTTAACGAGTACTTTTAATACACTCGGCATAAAAGGTTTTTCGATAGTGGCAGAGAACCCTGCACTAAGCGTGCTAAGCTGGCTTATGTTGGGATCATTTTGACCAAGTAAAACGACCGGGATATCTTGAAAGCTTTGGCTGTTTTGTAAATATGCCATCAAGGAAAAGCCATTGCTAAAATCGCATTCTGCGTCTATTAAAATACAACTAACGTTATTACTTTCAAGTATTTGAACGCCCGCTTCTATACTTTTACTGTGTGTTACGTGGTATTGTTTGGCGAGTTGTTCAATAAGTGATGAAGCATAGCCTTGATTACTTTCAATTAGTAAAACTCGTTCAGTTTGCGTGGTAAAGCTTTGCGCAGTTGTTTCGTTTATTTCGTTAGCTAAACCATTGATGTTTTGCGTTTTTGCCTCACTCACGCTATATGCATTTGAAGCCATCGGCATTTGCATAACCACCCTTGTAGCATAATGTTTAGCGCTTTGAACATGCAAGTGCCCACCTATTGACCGCAAATGCCCTTGAATGCTGAATAAGTTTAACGAATGTAATTGAGCATCACTTCGCCTTATCCACTGTACTTTACTAGGCAAACCAGAAAGTAACTTATTACTTATATCGCCAGGAAGGCCTTTACCGTTGTCTGAAACACAAATAAAGAGCTGCTCATTTTCTAACTCAGCCTTCAGCTCAATCGCAATATCGCTGCGATTGTTTTTTATTCCGTTTGATATAAGCTCCTGGATTGCACAGCGTAACCATCTAACATCCGTGTGAAAGCCTGTTGGTAATCTGTTATCAAAATTAAACGAAATATTGTGCTGTGAACATAAACATCTAAACGCTTCAAGTTGCTCTTGTATAAGCCCACCCAAATCTTCCCATTGAACCTCATTGGGCGTTTCAAACTGGTCCTGCCTCGTTTTGGACGGCTCAAGTACTTGTTGCTGCATAAGTGCGCTGGCCACTAGCCTTAACTCTTGTATATTGTCACGCAGTGGGGTTTGTAAAAGTGATGCATAAAGGCCTTTGTCACTTAATACGTAATTGGAGTTAATAATACTTTTGATGATTGAACGAATTCTGCTAGCTAACACAAAATTTTGTTTGAGAATGTGCTCCGCAAGCGTTTCATTAGGCTCGTTTTGCCTTAGCTCGCTTAATAAAGGCTGAGTGCTTTTAAGGTATAAATGATAAGAGAAGGCGCCTATTATAAATGAACAAGCGATTAAAATACTGACGGCTAAAAATAAATGGAAGCTGCCCACTTCCTGCAATTGGATATACTGCATACAACTAACTATCCCTGTCTAACTGGTTTAACATGATTTTACAAACGGCTTGACTAAACAAGCACTAAATCGTGGTTCAACAATAGGCGATTAATAAAGCGGTTTCTATCTCTTTTTTGACCAAGTATTGTAATTTAAGGACTTTTAATTTTACAAAAAGTTAAGCGTCTAATTTATCGTCAATTATGCCAACTTGCTGGCTATAATTTGGCTTAGTGGCGCTTTTATTCTGCCCATTTTGATGCGCTCATTTAAAACTGTTTATTTATACAGTTAAAATGGGTATATTAGGTGAATCATTATGCAAACATTTGGAGTGCAATATGGCTGTTATAACTCAATATGTAGTACAACATAAGGGAGTCGATAAATTGGTTACCACAAATAAGAAAGAAGCCGACCAATACGACAAAATGCTTGAAGTCGCTGACAACCTAAGTGTTTATATTCAGGCAAAGGGCATTGAATTAGACGAAGCTATAGCTGAAGAACTGTCAATATTATTGGCAAAAAACAAGGATACCTTAAGTAAAATTCTAAAAGGTTCTGATGCGCAAGAAATACTTGAGAAAGAAAACGCAGACGTTATTGAGTTAAAAAAAGCTTAATAAAATGTTAAATATAGTGGTACGATGAGTTTGTGTTTTACTTGCTCATGAAGTTTATCCTCTATGAAATTACATACTTTCGCAGGCTACATTCAAAATATTCACCTTGTAGAATATCCTCACGGATGTATGTTGCTAGACGGCTGCTCGAAAGTAGATTATGACGAAATTGCTTGGTTCTTCAAACACACACTTAAACGCCCTTTGAGCGATTTGAAAGTTGTGATGGTTACCCATATGCATCCTGATCACGCCGGCTGCGCAGAATATTTGCGTAAAAAAACCGGCGCAAAAATACTAACCGGAGAACACAACTCCCACTGGTATAAAGGGTTTAAAGGTAGGTTTGCTCATTTAGCTGATATGTCATTAGCACTTTGGGTCGCCGGGCGATTAGGCAAAAAACGAAAAAACATATGGTACCCCGCTAAACTAAATGCCTGTCAAACCCTTGCTGATAATAGCTCAATACCGGGCTTTGAAGATTGGAAGGTAATAAATACGCCAGGGCATACTGATAGAGATATTAGCTTAGTTAACCATAAAGAAAAGATGCTTTATGTGGCTGATCTTATCGTTAAGGTTAAGAAAACCTTAGTCGCCCCCTTCCCAGTATATCTACCTAAGGAATATAAATGTTCCTTAACTAAAATACTGCGCTTTGAAGGTTATTCAATGCTAATGGCGCATGTTCCTATGATGACTGTAAAGTCTAGCGAAATAGAATCACTCATAGCAACTGCACCTAACATGCCGGCAACAAACATGGTAGCCGTGTGCAATCGAATTAAGCGTTTTATAAAACGGATGAAATTCGCTTAAGCGGTTCCGCCTACCGTCATTTCATCTATCTTAAGCGTAGGTTGCCCTACGCCTACAGGCACTGACTGCCCATCTTTACCACACACACCTACGCCAGCATCTAAACACGAGTCATTGCCAATCATCGAGATTTTTTGCATAGACTCGGGTCCATTGCCAATTAAGGTAGCACCTTTAATTGGGTGGCTTATTTTACCATTTTCAATCATATATGCTTCTGACGTTGAGAAAACGAATTTACCTGAGGTAATGTCTACTTGGCCACCGCCAAAATTCGGGGCATAAATCCCTTTTTCAACAGAAGCGATAATATCATCAGGTGCATGCTCCCCTGACAACATATAAGTGTTGGTCATACGCGGCATGGGCAAGTGTGCATACGATTCTCTGCGGCCGTTACCTGTTGGTTTAACGCCCATTAACTTAGCATTTTGCTTATCTTGCATGTAGCCAGTCAAAATACCATCTTCAATCAATACATTGCGCTGTGTGGGAGTACCTTCATCATCAATACTCAATGAGCCTCGTCTATCTTCTATACTGCCATCATCCACCACCGTGACACCACGAGATGCCACTTGTTGGCCTATTCTGCCGCTAAAGGTTGACGCACCTTTACGGTTAAAGTCGCCTTCTAGTCCATGACCTACCGCTTCATGAAGCAATACGCCCGGCCATCCGCTACCTAATACCACAGGCATTGCGCCAGCGGGTGCCGGCACAGCATCTAAGTTCACTCTGGCCATGTGTAGGGCTTCATCGGCAATTTGCTGGTATCGAGGCTTGCCTTCACTAATATTTTGAAAAAAGAAATCATAAGTGCGGCGGCCGCCTGCACCTGAACTACCGCGTTCACGTTTGCCATCTTTTTCTAACAAGACTGAGCAATTTAATCTGATCAAGGGCCTTATATCAGTGGCTAAGGTGCCATCACTTGCCGCTACTAATATTTCTTCATAAACGCCAGTTAAGCTCACGCTCACTTGGCTAATTTCACTCGCTTGTTGCCTTACATATGCGTCAACTCTGCGCAATAAGTCTACTTTTTCGGTATCAGGCATATTTAATAGTGGATTTTTTGCGGTATATAGCGGCACACTTTTATTTAACTGCAAACCTTTTACTGCATGGCTAGCACCGTGCTTAGATATACTGCGCGCCGCTTTACATGCATCAGTTAAGGTAGATTCACTTATTTCATCAGAATATGCAAAGCCCGTTTTTTCCCCCGAAATTGCACGAACGCCTACGCCTCGCTCAATGTTGTAGCTACCATCTTTTATAATGCCATCTTCAAGTACCCAGCTTTCATGCTGCGACAACTGGAAGTACAGGTCAGCAAAGTCATTATTATAGTCTAGGATTAATTCTAATAGCCCAGTCACTTTATTAGTGTCTAAATCAGACTGTCCTAATAGATTATCTACAACGTTAGCGTTCAATCGAGTATCTCTCTTTTTTATGAAGGTGAATGGGCATTTTTTGTCGAATCTCTTGTATTTGTTTTACATCGAAGGGCGCAATTGCAAAGCCCTCGCCGTTTTCTACAAGGCTCAAACATTCTCCCCAAGGAGAATAAATACAACTGTTGCCAAAAGTTTCTCGGCCATCTGCATGAATACCCGTTTGGTTAGATGCTACTACAAAACACTGATTTTCGATACTTCGTGCCTGTAATAAAGGATGCCAATGCGCCTCTCCGGTCTTTTTAGTAAACGCGCTGGGCACAACAAGTATACTAGGCGCTTGCCCGCTGTCATCTCGCATAGCATCAAACATGCCAGCGAAACGGACGTCATAACAAATACTCATACCTACAGTGGCAAAGCCCGCGTCAAATACACAAAGTTTATCGCCAGCTTCGGTATATGTAGATTCTCGGTAAGAGGCTGTCTTGTCAGCTACGTCCACATCAAACAGATGTATTTTATTGTAGCGCGCAATAGCCTTTCCTAATGGATCGTAGGCTAAACTTGTGGCCGTATATTTATCTGCAATGTTAGTGCTAATTATAGGGGTGCTGCCTGCAATTAAATAACATTGAAAGCGTTTGGCCATGTCTGCAAAAGCCGCTTGAATAGGGCCATTTTCGATTATTTCACCGGCTGCTAACATCTCTTTGCCGGTGCAACCAAATATGGATGCACATTCTGGGATAACAACTAAACGGTTTACGTCTGCCTTTAAGCATGCTTTTTCTATGAGCTGTTCAATGCTCGCTAAGTTTCGTTTTACACTTGCCTTTCCATTAATTTGAATGCTAATCAGACTGGCCATTATTATCTACCTGTATATCGATTAAATCTTCAGTGCTAGGCGGTACAAAGTTTTCTTCACTTTCTTGAGGTTGTACGTCTCGGCGCGCGGGAAGTTCAACTTCAGTGCTTTCTCGGCCTGTTTCTATCAATATAGGTTCTGCAAAAGTACCTGTAACTGAATAGTTTACATTTGAAATAACCTTAGTAGAAGTAAGCACTTGATCTAAAGCAAGGGCGGCTAATGCCGATGGCGGACTTACCGTAAAGAAATACACTAGTACTGGCAAGTTACCTGTTACATTAGGTGCAAAGCTCACGTTATAGTTTAAGGTTTGTTCAGCTAAGTCGGTATAGCCATATATTTCAATCTCACCTGCGGCGCCATCAATCTTTGTATCGCGAGTGTCGGCTATCCCCTCAATAATTTGCAGCGAGCCGCGCATATCGTCATAGAAAAACCCTTTTGCGAACACATCTCTAAAATCTAAAGATAGCTTTCTTACTAAAGAATTGAGGCTCAATAGGGTGAATATGCGTGAGCCCTTATCACTTACCTCGGTTAAATATCCGTCTGTTAAGCGCCAATCTATTTGCCCATCAAGATGTTCAAACGACGCATCAAAAGGTGAATCTTTCCATGTAAGCGCAAAGCTTAAATTTGCTTCAGAATCTTGCACCCCTGAATCAAAGCCCATTAACTTTACAAACTCACCGAAATCACTGCTATACATATCGCCGGCTAAAAAGGTAAAGTGATCTTGATTACGCTTATACCATTGTCCAGATGCGTTTATAGAACCAAATTTGTTATTTACGAGCACTTGGTTTACTTTGAGGCCGTCACTGTTTGGCTCAGCTTCAATTTCAAGGCGCCCCAAGTCAACACCATATAAATTACAAGAACGGCAGGTGATATCAATACTTGGAAGTGTTTTAGGATCTATGGTGAGTTTAGACTTATTGGTATCATCTTGTGTATCATCCTTACTCAATTTTAAGGTTTTATCTATCCCTAAGCGTATATATTCAGCATCAATTTCAAGCCCTTTACCATATAGATCATCATGAATAATCATAGTGGTACGCACTTCATTTGCGTCAATGTCTAAATCCCAAAGGCTGTCTAAACGCTTCGCTCGCATGTCTACATCGTTCAGTGTTTCGCCGAATATACTTAGGCTTTGTGCATCAACAAATATTCGTTGTGGTGCTTGCAATATTGGCGTTTTGTTACTTGAAGCCTTACTCGTTAGTGCTTCAACTACATGTTGCCACTCAGTAAAATCAAGCGTATCAAAGGTACTGCTAATACTAAAACCGACCCCACGGCTTTCAAATTCAGTTGGCCCAATAGATAAATGCGCTCTGTTAAATTGCTTTTCTTTATGTGGCAATGCGCCATCAAATTTTGCAACATCTTCTATTTCCAATTCAATACTAGAGGCGGTGTTATTACCACTTGAGCGTAAGCTCAAGCTACGTGATTGCGTATCGCTTTTGTTAAAAGGCGCAGGTAAAGTTGATATTGCGCCAGTCAAATCACTTTTTAATCGCGCGTCGTAAACGAAATCGCCTTTTTGCAAAAATAAATCAAGGTTTAAGTCCCAAGCAGAAGAGCCCGAAAAATAATTCGAAAAATCTTCGCTGATATAAGTCGCTAATTGTTTCGCTTTCCAATCACCTAATAAATTCACCTTAAGTTCGTACACATCTTCATTTTGCACACCTGAGACATTTGCGGTTATATCTTGGTTTAACAACTCCGCAGACATATCACTTAGTTCTATTGCTTCATTATCAAAGTGAATAACACCTTTAGCTTTCTCAAAGACTATATCTAAGCTAGGCAAGGTCACCTTAGTATCTTGCAAGAACACTTTGCCCGTGGCTCGGGTTTCATTTGCATTGCTTAATGGAATATATAAGTTTAATTGCGAACGTAAGTCGCCATCAAGAATAAGATCTTTATCTAACAAGCGGCCTAAGCTATCAGCTAGCATACTATCAAGCATAACGGTGGTTAAATCAGAAGAGCGGGTTTCCCCTTCGGCAGAAATAGTCAGCACAGTGCTGTTTGAAAAACTGGCTATATCAGCGCGTAATTCACTTAAGTTTACGCCGCCTAATTTTCCTTTATCCCCGGTAATATGCAGAGATTTATTCTCAAATAATAATTGAGCATCAAGCTCTTTTAGCTGCGGCCAGCGTTTTGAAAATCTAAAATCAGCGTCTTTAATATTAACTTTACTCTGAAAAATACCATTACTGATGCTTTGTGGGTCAGCTGATTTAAAGGGAAACTCCGACACCTTGCCATGCCAAAGCACTGAAGCGCTTTCTACATTGCCCTCACCGCTAAAAGCATCACTTAAAAACCGTTTAGCTTCGCTTCCCATTAATTTATTCGGTAACCAACTTGGAATAACATTCGCATTTAAAGACGCCACATCAATTGCAAGAGACAAAAATTGACTGCCATGGAAGTACTCAAAATCGGCCTGAATGTTCAGCTCATTTGCAACGAGTTCTGAGCCTTTAGACGTAATGAGTAAGTCACCTTGTGTGTTGATATAAATAGGTACTGAAAAAGGTTCAAGTGATAAATCACGATCAAAAAGCTCATTGGTATGCACTTTGACCTTATCGCCAAATAAGGTGAGTTTGCCTTTCGAATTTTGCCAAAGCACTTGCGCCTGTAAGTCACTTACGCCGCTTATAAGCTTGTGCTCCTGCCAGGCAACATCACTTATGCTCACCAGCGCCGATACATCCTCGTTTATATGAACGGCTACATCATCTATGCTCATATCAAGCGATAAAAGGGCTAGTTGGTCAGCTAAACCTGTAGAGAACAAACCGCTAATAGGCAAAAATGATTTAACCGGGAATGCGTTGGACGTTCTGAACATCAAGCCATTTGCGCTTGAATAGTTGCCATTAAGCGATACAAGCAATGAAGCTTCATCTGTAAGAAGTTCAACATCTTCTATCGTAAACTGCCACAGCTTATCTTGATTTACAGCTGCAAATTTTGCGCTAATTTCATTATGTACGGTAAAATCATTGGTTTGCCAATCAAAAGTCGTGGGTTTCAGCACGCCATCAATTCGCGAGACCTCACCGGTGTTAATTCGCGCCCGAAGCTCAGCATTCCCTTTACTTGAAATTAATTTTCCATCAAGAGCGGTGTATTCATTGAGCCAAGCAGAAAAATCAATGTCGGTAGCTTGCGCATAAAAATTACCGCTATAACTTTCAATATCACCATATAAATCAAGAATAAATGACGCGCTATTGTTAGCAAAATCATCTATAGAAAAAACACCTGAACCTTGGTGATGATTCCCTCTATTGAGCCACGATAGCTGCTCAATATCAAAAGATTTACTTGTTTGCTCACTGTTTAAGGTTACGCGGCTGTTAAGCACTGAAAAGTCACTTAACTGTTCTAAAAATACAGTTTCTAGCGCTTGAACAATTGGGAATTCAGATTCACCGCCGTCTATTTTGTGTAGGTCAATATCGGTATGTAAATTGTTTAGTACTACTTGCTTACTTTGTAAGGTCAAGCTCGTGACTGAGGGCCAAAAATCAATTTCTAAAAATAGCTCATCTACACTAAGCGCTATGGGCGACTGATCACCTTTTGCTATATTTACACCCCTAAGCACTAATGCTGGGCCTGAACTATTCCAACTAACCGACAGCGCATCAAGGCTTATATCAACGGCATATTCATCAGAAACGTAGGCAGCTACCCGGTCTTTATGGTCATTTAAATAAGGTAGAGAATAACGCAGCAAACTCATCAATAGCGCAAACAGCACTAGTACTATGGCAATTAAGGTCCATAGTTTTTTTAAAAGATAAGTGGTTACTGATGCTGTTGTGCTCACATCATTACCACATCAAATTTATCTTGATGATATAAAGGCTCTTGCTGTACTTTAATCTGCTTACCTACAAATGCTTCAAGTTCAGCCAATATATGTGACTCTTCACCTAATAGTGCATCAACCACAATAGCCGATGCATAAATTACGAATTTATCAGCATTATAGGCTTTGTTCACTCTTACCACTTCTCGGGTAATTTCAAAGCATATAGTTTCAACAGTTTTAACGCTTCCTCTGCCTTGGCATGCAGGGCATTCTCCGCATAGCAAATGCTCAAGAGACTCACGTATCCTTTTGCGCGTCATCTCAATCAGACCCAAGGCGGTGTATCCGTGAATATTTGATTTTGCGCGATCTTTTGCCATACCCAATTCTAAAGAATGTTGAACACGGCGCTTATGATCTGCATCGAGCATATCTATGAAATCAATTAAAATCATTCCACCTAAATTGCGCAGGCGCAATTGCCTAGCTATTGCAGAGGTTGCCTCAATATTGGTATTAAAGATCGTTTCTTCTAAATTACGATGGCCAACAAACGCACCTGTATTAATATCAATTGTGGTCATTGCTTCGGTCTGATCTATAATTAAATAGCCACCGGATTTTAAATCGACTCGTCTTCCTAAGGCGCGTTGTAATTCATTTTCTACATCGTATAAATCGAAAATAGGCAATTCGCCTTTATAGTATTCGAGTTTTTCAGTGAGTTCGGGCACATATTCTTTAGTAAAAGCTTGTAGCTCTTGAAAGGTAAGATTCGAGTCAATGCGAATGCGATCTATTTGTGTGCCAACAAAATCGCGCAACACCCTGCGCGCCACCGGTAAATCTTCATAAAGCACATTAATTTTATTGCCTTTTTTACGGGTTTGTATTTTGTTCCATAAGCGACGCAAAAACTCGGCGTCTTGTCGTAACTCATTTTCAGCCACACCTTCTGCAGCGGTTCGCAAAATAAAACCACCATTTTCATCGCAAAATTGCGACACAATTGTTTTTAAACGTTCGCGTTCACACTCTTCTTCAATTTTTTGTGATACACCTACATGGGTAACCGATGGCATAAATACTAAATATCTAGAGGGCAAGGTAATATCGGTTGTTAAGCGTGCGCCTTTTGTGCCTATAGGATCTTTAACAACTTGAACCACAATAGGCTGCCCCTCACGGACCAACTCGCGGATGTCTTTTATCTCAATTTGCGATGAACTTACCTCATCAGCAAGTTCATCATAAATGGCAATATCTGAGGCGTGTAAAAATGCAGCTTTGTCTAAGCCTATATCAACAAAAGCGGCCTGCATACCTGGCAATACGCGACTCACTTTACCTTTATAAATATTACCCACTAAGCCTTTTTTGGTATGGCGCTCAATATGTATTTCTTGCAAAATCCCATTTTCAATAAGAGCCACTCGAGACTCACTAGGAGTAACATTAATCAGTAATTCTGCGCTCATGATAATATCCTACGCTCGTAATATATGAAGGTTCTACTATTACTTATTGAGTTGCTGTAATAGTTGCTTAGTTTCAAGAAGAGGCAAGCCCACTACTGCGCTAAAACTGCCTTTGATTTGCTCTACAAATTGCCCACCAATACCTTGAATGGCATAGCCGCCTGCTTTGTCTTGAGGTTCTTTTGTAGCCCAGTAAATCTCTGCCTCTTGAGAAGAAATACTGGTCATTTTTACGCTAGTAAAAACGGTTTTACTTAACACACGATCTTCATGAAGAATACACACGCCAGTAAATACCTGATGCCATTTATTACTTAATAATTGCATCATATTACTAAAATCATCAAAGTTTCGAGGTTTTCCTAATATTTGCTCATTACACGCTACAACTGTATCTGAGCCTATAACAGCGCTATTTAGATTATTCATTATAATAGCTTTGGCCTTTTTTTTGGCCAATCGTTCAACTAATTCTTGTGGTTTTTCGCCCTTTAGAATGCTTTCATCCACATCGGCTGCTTGAATAAGAAAATCATCAAGTAAGTGAGCTAGTAGATGTTTTCTTCTAGGTGAGGCTGAGGCAAGGATGATGGGAGTCTGCATAAGCTAAGTAACACGTAAGTTCCGGCGAAATTTGCGCAACAACCAAAATAGCCACGGCCAGAAAATAATAGATGAAACGGCAGGTCGTAAAAATATCCAATTAAATTCAATGCCGGTAATTAAGTACTGTAACCAATATACCACCACATGAAATAGCGTCGACAGTAATAAAATCATGACCGCTTGCTGCAACATTGAATAATTCCGCAAGCGTTGGTAGTTAGCTGATACCAGATAAATAGGAATAGCCAGTGCAAAACTGTGAACACCTAGCGCGGTGCCATATAAAATATCTAAGGTTAGCCCTGCCACAGCTGCTATACCTACACTAACCCTATTGGGCAACGCCATAGACCAGTATATTAAAATTAGCAAGAGCCAGTCAGGTCGATATAGATCAATGGGTGATGGCATTGGAATAATTTGTAGAATAATGCCAATAACAATACTCACTAAAATGAAAGAATTATTGCCTTTCATATTACTTTTCACCATTATCGAATACCTCATTGGGCGCTAAAGCGTCTTCTGGTGCAATTTCAGCAGGCCACAATAACAATAGGTACTTTAAACGATCTAACTGCGCCGAGGGAGTAATCTTTACTGTAGCAAAAGGCTTACTTTCGTCACGAACAATCGTTTTGATGAAGCCAACCGGATAACCCTCTGGAAACACTTTACCTAGCCCAGAGGAAACCAGCATATCACCTTCAATAAGATCAGCGCTATGCGCAACGTGTTCGAGCCTTAACTCTGATAAGCTGCCATCCCCACTTGCCACTAGTCGCACGTTGTTGCGGTTAACTCTAACCGGAATGGCATGCGTAATATCGGAAATAAGTAAAACGCGGCTGTTGGTTGTTCCTACTTCAACAATTTGACCAACAATTCCCGTATCATCAAGTACTGATTGCCCTTCAAACACATCGTGAATAGCACCTTTGTTAATCACAATTTGATGGCTATAAGGATTATTATCTACCGCCATAAGTTCGGCTATCATTCTGTGCATGTCAGAGCGAACAGGGGTATCAAGCAAACTACGTAAATTTTCATTTTCTTGCTGCAACACTACAAAGCGTTGTAGCTTTTCATTCATCAAGGTCATTTGGCTGGTGAGCTTGGCATTTTCTTCTAACAGGGCTTGCCTAGACGTAAAACGTGAAGCACTCCAGTCTAGAGCTTCACCGGGCAAATCAGCAATATACTGTAAGGGGCTCACTAATGAGGTTAAATAGGTGCGTAAACTTGAGATGTTTTCGACTTTGGTATCAACAACCATTGCCACAGATGACAAAGCTATGACGATTAATAGCCTTGTGAATAATGAGGGACCTCTTGCAAAAACTTCATTCATAATAAAAACAAGGCAAGCTTAGCTTGCCTTTTAACACTTCCTATTAATCGTAGCTAAATAAATCGCCGCCGTGCATATCTATCATATCAAAAGCTTTACCGCCGCCTCGCGCTACGCAAGTAAGAGGGTCATCGGCTATTACTACCGGAATACCGGTTTCTTCCATTAATAGCCTATCTAAGTCTTTCAACAATGCACCACCACCGGTTAATACCATGCCGCGTTCAGATATATCTGAAGCCAGCTCTGGTGGAGACTGCTCTAAGGCTACCATTACCGCACTTACAATACCTGAAAGAGGTTCTTGTAGCGCTTCAAGTATCTCATTGCTATTTAAGATGAATCCACGAGGTACACCTTCAGCCAAGTTTCTGCCGCGCACCTCAATTTCTTTAACTTCTTCGCCAGGGTAAGCCGCACCAATTTCATGCTTAATGCGCTCAGCTGTTGCTTCACCAATCAGTGAACCAAAATTACGACGAACATAGTTAATAATAGCTTCGTCAAACTTATCGCCACCAATTCTTACTGATGAAGAATACACTACACCGTTTAGTGAAATAATAGCGACTTCGGTAGTACCGCCACCTATATCTACCACCATAGAACCGGTGGCTTCAGATACAGGCAAGCCTGAACCGATTGCGGCCGCCATAGGTTCGTCTATTAAATAAACTTCACGTGCGCCAGCACCCAGTGCTGATTCTCGAATAGCGCGTCGCTCAACTTGGGTAGAACCACAAGGAACACATACTAATACGCGAGGAGAAGGACGTAGAAAGTTATTGTCATGAACTTGCTTAATAAAATGCTGAAGCATTTTTTCGGTCACGTAAAAATCGGCAATTACACCGTCTTTCATTGGGCGAATAGCTTTAATGTTACCAGGTGTTCTGCCTAGCATTTGCTTGGCTTCATGCCCCACAGCAGCAACACTTTTAGGGCCACCCGCGCGTTCTTGGCGAATTGCTACCACTGATGGCTCGTTAAGCACGATACCGTTATCTTTCACATAAATTAGCGTGTTTGCCGTACCGAGGTCGATTGACAGGTCATTAGAAAACATGCCTCGAAGCTTTTTGAACATGGATAGCCTTTTATTATTCTATTATTGTTAAACAAATGCGAGTAGTGTAACTCAAGATTGATTAATCCGATAGCACTGGATACAAGTAATTAGGTGTTTTCACTCGCTATTTAAAGTGCTTAGAATAATACAGAGCTGTGTTTGTCGCAATCACAAGTCATCGCTTTATGTAGCAACATCCACATAAGGTAAGCCTAAAAATAGCTACGGGCTAAGTTCTTGTACCGAATCTACTGATATTGTTCGGCTTACAACATCTGTATCTACGGTGCATGCACCGGTACTAGAAAATCGATAAACCAAATGGTCAATATTTCCAAATTGGACGGTTTTACTCGTGCATCTTGCTTGAAATGAACAATTTGCTAGACCATTTACAGCGCTAAAAGCTGCAGGGCTAGTTACGGTTTGATTGCAAGCCACCGGCGTTGCGCCTACTGGGAAACTACTTTGCAGTAAGCTTTGTACCCCCGCTTGAGCCGCTTGCTGCGCTCTAATGCCATAAACCTGATGTAACATAGTATTTGACGCTGCAGAAATAGTTTTTATGAGCGCCCCCGCCAGCATGCCCGCTACTACTATTACAAATAGAGCAATGACTGTCATGTTACCTTGTTGCCTTTGCCTGTTATGGTACATTGGGAATTTGCACCTCTTGCATAAATGTTACATGTTCATCTTCACGGCCAAATATTAGTAGCAAGCTTGTTAACGCTCCTCGTTGCAATGAGGCATCAACAATCTGAAAAGGGTTTTGCTCACCCGAGCTGGTATTCGCTCCAAGCACATTAACTAAATTTTGCGCCATTAATTGACCGCCACCGGTATATAGCGTTTGAGTCGTATTAATAGTACTAGTATGACGATATATTTCATTGTTGCGCATGCAATAGCTGATCGCTTGGTCAGCAAAGTAAATTCGTTTAGAGGGTGAACTTGCGTTAAATCCATCAGCAAAAGTAACTTGTACTACCCCGTCGCTATCATCATTAGTGGCGCAGTTTCCATCTCCATCATCTGAACAACTATCAACACCTTGGCGATGGTTTAAACTCGCGTCATAAACCTCCGAAGCTTGAGTAGGGTAAACAATGCCCCAGTCACTCGTACTAGGGACAAAAGTGTTATCATCAATATCGAGCAATTCAACCACGTCAGCTGTAGTGTTGGTTTCTGCGGCTAAGGGTAAGCTTAAATAAGTTGTGCTCCATTTCAAGGGTACAAATTCTATACAATGACTGCTAGCGTTTGCCGTAATTCTCACCGAATTAGGTACGGCACTATTGAGTTCGCGACTTAATCGCTCTACCACGAAGCTACCCTCTCGTACCAAATTTTCACGCTCACTTACATCGGCAACCACATTAATTGTACTTCTAATAATGCCGCTTACACTTATTGAGACTATGCCCAATATCACAATGACTAAAATTAATTCTATTAAGGTAAAGCCCTGCATTTTCCTGCTGCTCAGGCCTTTGCTAATAACAAAGCTTGAAAAACGGGATGGGGGATTGCTGTGAGGTATCATTAGAAGTTAGCTCTATAACTAGAAAACGTAATGGCTTCTCCTTCGGGGGTATAAATCACAACTTCTATGCGTTTTTGATTCCCTACCAAAGTACCACTATCTAAGGCTCCATCAGAATTGAGATCATCATCATTTACGCCGTCAAAATTATCATCATAACTCACGCTTACGGTGGCAGAGAATCCTAAAAACAATTCGCTTATATCGCTTGAATAGCTTTGCCCTATAGAATTTGAAATATCTACACCACTTAAAACTAAACCGTTGTAATCGTCAATATCATCAAAGGTATTACGCGATTCAGAACCATCAGCGCCAAGCGCACTTGATTCAGTACAACTCACGGTATCGTTACAAGCCACTCTGCCCGTTGGGGTAATACTTGCTTCATCAAAGGCTTTTGCGGTAATTTCACTCAGTAAAGATTGGCCTAACGACACCGCACGTACTTGCCATATAGGATGAATGCCTTGTCGCGCTTGAGGCATAATAACCGACACTACCATCACCATTGCTACGGCAAAGATAACAATACCAACAACGAGTTCTATTAAGGTAAACCCTGATTGAGTGTAGCGATTTTTAGTAACGTTAGCACGAAAGCTTGATTTAACACGCATACACATAACCTTCGCTTGCCACGCAAATTTTAGCGGCATCTTCACCAATAACAGAAATTTCGCAACCAGAAGAACAAGTTCCAACATCGGTAAGAGGTGTGCCACTGTTCGTAAACTGTATAAAAGTAGCTGAACTTGCACCATCATTAACCTGCAGCAGTAGCTTGTCATTCGCTAATTCGCCTAAATCTGAGCGTAGATAGCTGCTACTAGTATAGTCAATGGTGGTGCCACAAGACGCACTTTGTTGGCCAGATAAAAACGAGGCTGTGGGGGGGCCAAATTCTGGATTTGTACTAGTATCAAAAATGAGTTTGTAACAATAATCGCTGCGAGTATCGTGCATGGATTTAAGTTGAATATTGCGCAAAGCGCTTAGTAAGCGCTTTTGCACAGCGTATTCAGAATAACCAGATGAACCCATAAATCGCGGCACCACGGCAATGCTCATGATGCCTAGAAGTATAATTACCGTAATCAATTCAACAAGCGTGAAACCTAATTGAGGCTTCAACACGTTTACATGTTGAACATGATTACCTGTCATTGAAATAATTTACGCTTATTAACAAGCGTTATCTACAACAATAATCTCAGGTACAGTACCTTCTGCACTGGCACCCGTGTACTGTACATAACAACCTGTAACGGGGTTTGGCGTGTCATCTGATGTCACGCTTGAAAAACGGATTCTGATCATGTCATCAGTAGCATTTGAATCTTCAAGCACTAGTTTGGTTGAATCAATTTCAACGAACTTTTGAAGCTCCTCAAAAGTGGTTAAGGTGTCACCCTCTGGATAACCATATTTAGTCTCCACAGTAGATGTACCAATTGTGACATCACTGTCTGCTGAATTTTGCACACCTTTAATAGCCGCTTTCGCATACACTAATTGAGAGGCTCCTTGAATTGCTGCCTTAACACCTTGCATAGTTTCTTTGCGCGCATCTTCTTGAATATCAATAAAACGTGGCGCTGCAGTTACTGCCAAAATACCTAATATTACAATAACAATAATAAGTTCGATTAATGTAAAGCCTTGTTGCTGCTTCATGTGTAGCTCCTGGTTATGGGTGTTCATCTGGTTAAAATTAATTGTTACTAAAAACTTGTACTTGACCAATTCGAGGGTCATACACGAAGCCATTTCCTTCGTTATTAGTTAACGGCTCTTGTGATTGATTCTTTACTGTTTGCATCAAATAGTAGTGGCAAACATCATTTCCGCCAGAGCCTGCATTTTGATTCACATTGGTGAAGTATTGAAACTCTTCGGCAATACTTGTATCCCATGTAGAAGTAATGGTGGGGGCGCTTTGCATGATCAAATTAAATATACTTTCGCAGTCAAGCTCACTCATTGCGTTATCTTCGCTACTAGCATCATTGTCGAGTTGTCCGGTTGGGTAACCAGTATCACCGTCTATGCCTACTTCAATGCCTTCAATTGTAATAAATGATTTGTTGTCTGAGCGGTTGTACTGCGGCCTTGCTTCAATTTCCCATTGTGCTCGCGCTAAGCCAACACCTGTTGCGAAACCACCAGCTACGCCTTCAACTGTAGAGTCTTCCGCATCTTCAGTGACATTTAAGAATCGAGGGATAGCGGTAGCTGCAAGTAGCCCTAAAATGACCACCACAATCACTAACTCGATTAAGGTAAAACCGGCCTCTTGACCCGTTTTTTGATTTTTGAACTTCTTCGAATGCTTGCGTAGCATATCTATTCCACCCTAGTCATTTGTAATTCGCCTGTTTCAGCGAAATATAAGAAAACAAACTGATACAACCTATATTCACAGACCACCTCAACATTCTTGGTATCTGTATCTTCATACTTCTTTATCGACGTATTTATATGATTCTCAAGCACTTCTTGCTCAACAAACCAATATAAAAACGTAGCACACCCTTCATCACTAGGTTCAAACAAAGCTCTACCACTGGTTGAAACATCAATTTCAACAGTCGTATTGACGTGTTCCGGCTGATAGACAATACGGCTAGGTCTACCTTTATCTTGCCATTGCCAATACAGTTGGGTGATACCCGTGCTCAGGGTGTTCTTCAATCCTATTGCAAGTGTTGCTTGCCAGGCTTGATCGTCTTTAGTTACTTGGCTTACTAACACCGTTGCTAATATTGCAATTAGTATCAACACCACTAAGAACCGCCACAGTTTAATAGCCATAGGGCTTAACTTACCGCGCCCATCATGTCCCACATTGGCGTGAAAATACCAAGGGCTAACACCAGCACCATTAACGCTACAATTGATATCAAGATAGGCTCTATTTTTGCGGTTAAGCTACTTAAATCATAATCAACTTCGCGCTCGTAAAAATCTGATACTTCTTCTAGCAACTCATCAACGCGGCCGGTTTCTTCACCTACACTAATCATTTGCAGAACCAGCGGCGTAAATAAACTACTGGCATTGGCCACTCGCGTTAGGCTATCGCCTTTCTCAATACGCTTTCGCATATTAATAATAGCTTCACTCATAAATGCATTATTTACAGCATCTGCTACTAGGCTAAGTGCGGTTGTAAGCGGAACTCCTGCTTTTAACATCATAGAAAAGCTGCGTGAAAACCTAGCCAATAAACTTCTTTCTACAATTGTCCCAATAATCGGCATGGTTATTTTCAAATGATCCCATTTGATTCGGCCTTGATGGGTATCTATATATTGCTTAGTTATAACAATTAATACCAAAATAATCGCTAGCAGCACATACCACTGGTTAAGGAAAAAATCAGACATCGCAAGTAAAAAACGGGTTGTGGCAGGAAGCTCACTACCAAATTTACTAAACATATCTGCAAATACGGGGATCACCATAATATTCATTATGATTAAGGCCGCTACAATGGCCGCTAATACAAACATTGGATAACGTGTAGCCGCTTTGATTTGCTTACGTGTAGCTTGTTCTCGCTCCAAGTAACTGGCTAGCTGCAGAAACGCTGAATCTAACTGCCCTGTGTTTTCTCCCACATGCACCACGCTCACAAATAGCTGATTAAAAATACTAGGATGTTGGGCAAGAGCCGATGAAAAACTACGACCCTTTTCTAGACTTGTAATAATGTCTTTTAGGGCCACACGAAGCCGCAAAGACCGAGTAGTTGTAAGGCCTGTTACCGCTCGAATAATAGGGATACCAGCTTTTGTTAAGGAATACATTTGGCGAGCAAATATTACGAGTTCGTCAAGGCTCACTTTAGGTGTAAAGAAGTTTACCTCAGCTTCTTTTTTTGGTTTTTCAGCTACACTACCTCCTTTATCTGAAGGCTCAATATTAATTGGGATAATACTTCGGCCACTTAGAATTTTTGCAGCACTTTGTATATCAAAAGCGTCTATGTCTCCGCGAATAATATTCCCATCAGCGGCTTTACCTGTGTAGTTAAACGAGGGCATTAGTCAATGTCCTCTAAGGTGAAAAATCCACCGGGGCTAGGCGAATCTGGCGGCTTGTTATCTTGTTTATTAACGGGCGTTTGTGAGGCATCTGATGTTACCACTTCACCTTGCGTAGAAGGCTCAGTATTATCAGTGTCGTTACTAACAGAATCTTGCTGGGGTGCATCACTGATAAATTCAACCAAACGCATAACTTCATCTAAGCTGGTTATCCCTTGTGTGGCATAATCAAGTGCAGCCATGGCTAAAGAACGGTAGCCCGGCGAGTTGCTTGCCGCTAAGGTAAACTCGGCCGTGTCATTATTCTTCAAGGCAATCATCATGCTTTCATTAAGTTGTAACAACTCAAATACGCCTATTCGCCCTTTATAGCCAGTGTAATTGCAGCGCTGGCAACCCTCTCCTTTCTTAAACGCGATACTTTGGATATCCATATTCAAGGTAGAAAGCCACAACTTTTGCTCCGGTTCAGGCGCCTTAGTATGCGAGCAATTATCACAAAGTTTTCGTACCAAACGTTGGGCCACAATGGCTTTTAACGAACTTGCGACTAAATACCCTGGCGCCCCCATATCTAATAAGCGAATCGCACTGCTTACTGCGTCATTTGTGTGCAAAGTTGATAGTACTAAGTGCCCTGTAAGAGCGCCGCGCAATCCTATTTCAACGGTTTCATGGTCGCGCATTTCGCCTACCATGAGTATGTCTGGGTCTTGGCGTAAGGTTGTTCTGAGTACATTTGAAAATGTTAAATCAATTTTATGATTTACCTGCACTTGGTTTATGCGTGGAAGCCTGTATTCAACAGGGTCTTCAACGGTAATAATTTTTGTTTCGGGCTTATTAAGTTCATTTAATGCACCGTACAAAGTGGTAGTTTTACCGGAGCCGGTAGGCCCCGTTACCAGTATCATGCCATGTGGGCGATGCAGAAGCGTTCTAAAACGCTGCATAATAGATTCGGGCATACCAATTTGTTCAAGGCTCAAAATGCCCTCAGACTGATCAAGTAAACGTAAAACTACTGATTCACCTTGCTGAACCGGCATAGTCGATACACGAATATCAACCTTTCTATTTTTAACATCTATTTGGGCGCGGCCATCTTGTGGCAGTCGTTTTTCAGAAATATCTAGGCCCGACATCAATTTAAGCCTAAGTACTAGTGCCGCTGCAATGTTAGCTTCTTGAATAATGTTTTCTTGCAATACACCATCCACTCGTTGGCGAATGCGCAATTGCTTTTCATCGGGCTCAATATGGATATCAGAGGCTTTCGCTAGTACCGCATCTTCAAAAATGGATTGCAGTAATTTTGCGACCACATTGTCTTGGTCATCACTTAGGCCACTAGCAAGTTGAAACTCTGTTTCATCTTGATATTCATCAGCAAGTTCTTGTGCAAATGAAGCAATTTCTTCCGTTTTACGATAGAAGTTCTCATACGCATCAAACAATTCCGTTTCACTGACCACCGCCACTTCAATCTGTTTAGGCAGCTTAGCGCTAAGCTCATCAACGGCATTAATATCAGCGGGATCACTCATACCTACAAGAAGATGATCACCCTTATCTTCTAGTACTAAAGCTCGATATCTACGCGCTTGAATCTCAGGCAGTAATCGCACCGCATTAGGATTTACTTTAAAGTCTGAAAGTTGTATCAAAGGTACTTTTAAATGCTGAGAGAGCAATTCTAGTAACTGATACTCCGTTACCAAACCCATGCTAACCAATGTTGCCCCTAATTTACGCCCTGACTGACGCTGCTCACCTAGGGCCATTTTTAATTGGCTTTCATCTATTAGTTGGTTTTGAACCAGTAAATCACCTAGCCTAACTTTTGTACGCTGCACCATTAAGAACGCCTCGCCAATAAACGAATACGCTGCTCTACAAACGTATCTACCTGCTGAGGAAGTTGTTTCAATGATTTGGCCTGTTCATAAGACGCAATTGCTTCTTCACCAAGCTTTTGCTTATCTAAACTTACACCAAGCCCAAGCCACCATTTTGCTTCTTTTGGATTTCGATTCACCAACAATTGGTAATCCCCTTGTGCGAGCTGATATTCACCAATACTTTCGGCAAGCGCCGCTCTAAAACTTAACAATTCATCACTGGCTAGCGTATGGTGAGGATGCGCTTTGAGAGTATCTAGTGCCGCAGTATTTTTACCTGCTCTATAATGAATCCGAGCTAACATTAAACGGCTACTTGAATCTGCCGGAGCTTGCACTAGTGCTTCTAATAACACTTGCTGAGCAGCCTGAAATTTTTGTTTCGAAAATAGCATCGCCGCAAGTTGCTTGCGCGTGCGTAAGTCTTCCGGCGCCAATTCTATAATTTTCTGTAAGCTAGCAACTACTGCCTGTTCATCACCTTTCTCTGATGCGTGATGCGCTTGAGCACGCAGCTGAGACAAACGCCCTTTTGAACCATCACTTGGTTTAATATCAAGTTGGGTGTTTTGCTCGCCATTACTCAGTGTATTTGTTTCTTGCGTATTTCCCTGCGCGCTACCTGATTTACTAAAAAACGATACCGGGGCTGGCGTTTTGTTCACTTCGGGGGCTGGATTGTTGCTTACCATTATTGCTTGCTGTTTTACATTTTTCTGCTCAGCTTCAAACGTACTTTTATTTTGCCCCCCTTGCTCAACTTGCGCTATTTTATCGCCTTTGTCTGGGTCATAAAGCATCTGTTCTGTTTTTGTAGCAGGGCGTGATGAGCTGTGATCAATCTCAACAAAATTACTTAGAACGGCAACAATACAACACACACTCAGCACACCAATGCTCAACCACAAAAACTTATTACTTTTGGGCGGTACATAATTGGCATTGCTTTGTACTTGATGGGGGCGATTTTCTAAATCGCTCAACATCTTATTGACTACACTCATTTACGCCACTCCGCTACTAAGCTTAGTAAATCTTGGTAGGGTAAACTTAAGTCGCCATGGATATACACACCGGTTGCTACAATTGCGCAAGTGGCCACAGGAAGCGTCCATGCTAGCCAAGGTGTTTGCGGTATCTTACTAGCAGCTTCGGTATCTTGTGCGGCTAACTTAATATGTTTGCTGCTAACTTTGTTTTTGCCCTCTCCAAACGCAAGCATCAAGGCTTTATGGCAAATCGTGTTAACTAGTCGGGGCGTACCCTCACTCGCTGTATTTAAATGTTTGCAAATACGTTTGCTAAACAGCACTTGTTCTTTGGCGTATCCCGCTACTCCCATTCTATGATTCACATATTGAAATATTTGGTCGGTATTCATTTTTGACAAATGGTAAGAAAACGTAATCCGTTGTCTTAACTGGCGAAGTTCTGGTTTCGCTATTTTTTCATTTAACTCGGGCTGCCCAAAAAGCACCACTTGCATTAATTTAGATGACTCGGTTTCCAAGTTAGTCATTAAGCGTAGCGCTTCAATACTCTCGTCTGGCAGCGCTTGTGCTTCATCAATAATAAGCACAACTGCTTGACCCGATTTGCGTATATCAACCAAGCGCTCTTGAATAGCCTGCGTAAATTCTTGCTGATCACTGCCAATAGGCAAATCTACTTGCAGTTCACTTGCCACCGCGTGTCGCAGCTCTTTAGGAGAAAGATATGGGTTTGGGATATAGGCTGTCACAAAGCCTTTTGGCATTTCATTTAGCAATTTTCGGCATACAAGGGTTTTACCCGTGCCTACTTCGCCAGTTACTTTTATAAACCCCTCACCAGAAAACAGTGCGGTTTGCAGCACTTTTAACGCTTCATTGTGGCTAGGTAGGCCAAAAAAGAATTGCGTGTTAGGCGTTAATGTAAAAGGTAACTCTCGAATGCCAAAATGATATAAATACATACCTTACTCCACGTAGAGCCAATCGGCCATTTGTGCTCGACTGCTTTCAAGCTGTTGCTGCCAAGTATTTACACCAACCACCGTTGGTTTAAGTAAAATAATAAGTTCTTTTTTCGTTTCAACTTCACTTACATTCTGGAACATGCCACCTAAGAATGGAATGTCACCAAGTAAAGGCGTTTTAGAAACTTCTTCACTTTTTACTGATTGCATGAGCCCGCCAATCACCACTATTTCGCCTGAATTTGCGCGAATAATTGTGTCAGACTCACGAATAGTACTTTGTGCCAAAGGCAAGATGTATTGCTCAGCATCTAGCGTTACAATTTTTTCCTGCTCTTCAGTTTCAATTACCGAAGGATGGATATGTAATAAAATACTGCCGTTTTTATCAATTTGCGGTGTTACATCAAGTGCAATACCTGAGAAAAATGGAGTTAACTCAATGTTAGGCATCACCGAAGTAGAGGTTGATGTAATGGTATTCTGGCTTGATATTTCAGTCACAAAATACTCATCGTCACCTACTTTAATTACCGCTTTTTGATTATTAACCGCCGTTACTCGCGGGCTTGATAATACCTGTACATTGCCCTGCGTAGATAAAAGATTAAGCACACCTGAGAAGTCTTTATTCGAGAAGCTAAGGCTTGATATTCCACCTAAGGCTGAAGTAATAGTGTTACCTAGTATGCCTCCCGAACTGGAATACGTTAAATCGGTGCTACCAAGGTTTGCGGTAATTTCATTCCAATCAATCCCTTGTTGAAACGAATCACTTAAAGATACTTCCAAAATTCGCGCTTCAATAATCACTTGGCGCGTTAAATTTTGCTCAGACGTATGTAAAAACTCTCTTATTGTTTTCAGTTCATCCGGCAACGCTTTTACAGTCACAAGCCCTGCTTGCGGCGAAACTAAAATGCTTCGCCCTGCGCTGTCACCCAGCATAGTGGTTAAACTCTCTTCCAAGTTTTCCCAAAAGTTAGTTTGGCTACTGGTGCTTATTGATGTGCCATTACTATTGCCGCTGTTGCTTGAATTTAAATTGCCTGAACTACTGTTGCCGGTAAAGTTATTCACACCGCTACTACTATTACTGCTATTGCTGTTGTTACTTGCTTGAGAAACACCGCCCGAAATGATACTTGTTTGTGTGGCTCCATCGCGCTGCATCATCAAGTAGTTAACCGCGAAGGTTTCGGTGCGTAAACCAGCTGGATAAATTCGGTAAATGGTTTCTAATTTTTCAACATGGTAACCGTACATGTCAGTAATAAGTGAGAACACTTGGTCAAGTGTTACTTGCTTTAAATTTAAAGTGATGTTGCCGCTCACGCTCGGATGAATTGCCACCGAGAACGGAGTGTCTTTTACTAAGCCGGCAAAGAAACTTAATGCGTCTACTGCGTTGGCGTTAATATCATAACGTTCCGCAGCAAGTACGGCACTGGTGCTAGTATTTGCCTGTTCATTCTGCAGCAAAGTACTTGATACGTATTCAGGCGTTTGCGTAAGTGCGTCTTGTTTTTGGTCAAGCTCTTGTTGCTTAGCTTGAGCCGCAATCTCTGTTGCTAAATAATCTTCAACGTGGCTGCTTTTAGGAGAACTGCAACTAAAAAGCAAACAGCTTGAAGCAAAACAAAAGACCACTTGTTTTGAGGAAATATAACTCATTTTTGCACCTGTGTTTTTACGTTATTCGTGCTGAATAGTTCTAGCACCATAGCCTCTTGTGAGGTTTCTGTGTCTTCTAGGATCATGTTTGTTGGCGTAATTTTAAGTACTCGCTTGCTGGCAATAACATCGTTAGTCGCTACTACCTGTCCATTCACTACGGCATAGTAATTATTGTTACGATTAAAAATCGCAGTTAAGCTAAAGCCACTATCTTGCTTCTCTGGCTCATCAAGCATCTGTGCTTTTTTTACGGGTTTAGTAGGATCTTTTTTGCCACTGCTAAACTTTCCATTCGGCAAAGCTTGTGCGCCTATTTGAGTTAACAGCAACACTGAAGTTAGCCCTGAAACCAGCCACTTTCGTTTACCAAACAACATTTTCAAGTTAATAAACACTGATAAACGCCTCGCTAGTACTTAAGGTAAAGAGTGAAAGCGTGGTAGTGGCTTTCGGATGTTCTTGAACCTTGTAAGTTAAATTTTGCCAGTACAATTTGAATGGCAGCGATTCTGCCGCAAATAGAAAGTCTCGGGTGGCGAAAAAGCCGCCCTCAAACACTATTTCAATGCCGTGCTTAAATATGGGCATAGCGTTTGGGTCTTCTGAAAATACAAGTTGCGGCGCTATTGAAGTAACCGTCAGCACTTGCAATTTATCGGTTTGTTCGAACAACTGGTTTAATAAGCTAGGCATAGTTTCGGGTGCAATAAGTTGCGATAGTTCACCATCAAATTCCGCGTCTAACTTTGCTAAGCGAGCTGATAAACCTTTTATTTGTAATTTAATATTAGCGTTAGGGTCAACTTTCGCATCGCGCTCTAATTCTGAAAGGCTGGCCTGTACCATTACAACTTGTCTGTCTAAACTTTTGATTTGGCTTTGCTGCTTTTGGATATCCAAATAAAGGGGTTCAATAAAAAGAAGAAAAGCCACAACCATAATTGTGATGGGAATGCCCCAAAACAATAAAGTTTGCTCTCTTGCTTCAAGCTCATCAAAGCGATGTTCTAACTGCCCCAGCATGCCCACATTAGACGTAGAATTACTCATATACAGCCTCTCCTGTATTTTGCGTTGCAGCATCTTCTGCAGCTTTAGCAGGCGTACTTATTAGCTCAAAATTAAGCCCGTCTTCTTCTCGCATTACTCGCGCAAGATCAAACTTTTGACCTTTAAAAAATTCCGTATTACTTAATTTGTCTATCCATTTAGGCAAGGCATTTGGGGTTTCCAATTTACCGTTAAAGCTCAAAGCCCCTGGGCTAATGGTGAAATTTTCTAACCACAAATCAGTAGCGTGTGCCTTAGAAAGGTCATCGAACATATTAGAAAATGAGCGCTGCTGAAGTGAACTAAGCTGTTTAACATTTGCCAACAACCTACTTTTCTCTTGGCTTTGCGTCATTAAGTTTGCCAGTTTCACTTCAAGTGAGGCGTCGGCTTTTCGGCTAGTTAAGGTTTCGGTTAAGGCTTGAAGACGTTCTTGTTGGCTTTCAATATTTGCTTTTTTTTCGGCCACTAGCGCATCTACATTTCCTTGCATATATACCAAGCAAGAATATGCAACAACACACAGTAAGCTGACTAAAAATATCACGCCCATTAAATTCGCGCCGCAAACCAACTCAAATTTAGGCTTGAATTCGCTATGAAGAAGATTAATGTGCGTTTTCATTTAACACCTCTTCTTTGGCTTCACGAACAGGAACCTTGTCTTTTTTCAATAACTGCGCACCAGTATATGCCGCACCTAAACAACTAAAACTAGCCATTTTAAAATTTAAACCTTCAGCACATTCTATATTGGGAGTGAATACATCACAGTTAACGCCCATATCCTTAGAAATTTGCTGACACAAAAATGCTAAATGAGGAGAGTCCAGTTTTAATACAATTTGTCTTATGGGCGCTTGTCGTAATTGACTTTCAAAAAAGTCCATAGACCGTTGAATCTGCACGCAAATAGAGTCAGTAATTCCCATTTCTAATTCACGCTCACTAAAGCCACCAATATTTTCAAAGCCTTTTAGACGGCGGCTAAAATAAAGTTGCTGGTCTTTTATAATGTTAAGAACAACCACTTCACCATGCTCTTGCACCAAAGTTATAACGGGTTCACTGCGTTTTTCTACCAAGTGCGTGGTTGCAAATTCTTCAACGCTTATCCCTTTAAGATCTAACTGCGCGTCAAAAATAACACTCGTCAATTTTTCGACTTCATCTCTTGCAATCGCTACCGCAAAGACTTTATTTTGACCCGCTACTTGAACCGGCATATTTACGTAGTCATAGACTATAGGTTTATCAGCGCCAAGGGCTTCCTGTAAGGGCCACTGCAATGCACTAAATATATCGCTTTGAGGAACATCAGGCTGGTCTAGTTGATGAATTCGATACCAATGTGAAGACATAGCAAAAAAACAAGGCGTGCCGGTAAGTTTATTTTTAACGACATAATCTTTTAAATCATTCTGCCAATTTTGATGAGAGAAGCTAGCATCTAGTGACCAAGTATAGCCTCCATCGCTATAAGCAAGCGCGCACAACAACACTTGGTCTGCGGTATAAGCAATACCTACAGCGCTGTAAGGTGATGGCCGTCGAAACTTCTGTTTTAAATACTCTTTCCAACTAATCCGCATATTCAGTAGCGTCCTTTATGCATTAGACTTTTTGAGTAATGTCGTCTTTTGCCTTTCATGATTACCGCTTATATTGAGAAACCTGGTTTGTTCTATGTGTCAAAAAATCTGCCTTTTTTGACCGTGAAGCAATTTCTTTGCCACAACAACATAGCTTGGTCTGTCTTTAGTTATCGGCTAATTCAAAAATTAATTAACTGAAATGTGTAATAATATTTAGTAAATCAAGGTTATAAGCGGAGCTTTGAAGTAGTAGGAAGTCTGTTCAAGATGAGTATTTATGCTTATTTTTAAAATATGAACAAGGCTAAATGTAGGTATTTCCTAGGTAACGCCCCTATATTTATATACAAAAGTATATACTTAAGGCTAACTTTAGATGTTTGCGTTGCCCTGCTTTTTTTAAACGCGACGCGTGAAAAATTTAATTCTATTGTGCAAAAAAGTATTCGTTAGTAAAACACTTAAACAGAAACTGATGAGGTATAATATTAGGGAGTAGGGAATTAAGCGAGCAATACGGGGCCTATTATTGTCATACCACTTGTATTGAAAAAACCAAGCACTACACACAAAGTATGAAAAGCATGTATATTATTGATATATAACGCACTTTTCAATTGGTACTACCAATTGGTAATAAATTATTAATTAATTGGTTGACTAGCAATGAGCTAATTGGTTAATCTTACTTTTATTAAATAACTAACTAAACATTAAAATCAATCTAACATTTAAATCACAAATGAAAGTTTGACACTACGGAGAATGAAACATGTCAATGAAAGATAAAGTAGCTATAGTAGCTGGCGGTGGTCGCGATATTGGCGCAGCATGCGCAATTGAACTAGCGGCGCAAGGCGCTAGTGTTTTAGTTACCTACCATTCAAGTGCTGATGGCGCAAACGCTGTAGTAAAAACAATTGAAGAAGCTGGCGGTAAAGCAAAAGCGATGCAAGCTGATCTAACTAAAGTAGAAGATGTTGAAGCAACTGTTGCTGCAACATTAGAAGCTTTCGGTAAAATCGATTCACTTGTACATGTTTCTGGTGGCTTGATTGACCGTAAAACCATTACTGAAATGGACCTAGCACATTGGCAAAAAGTTATGGATGTAAACCTTACATCTTTATACTTAATGACTCACGCAGTTATTCCACACCTAGCTGATGGCAGCAGCATTGTGACGTTCGCATCACAGGCTGGCCGTGACGGTGGTGGCCCAGGAGCAGTAGCATATGCTGCATCTAAAGGCGCAGTTATGACATTTACACGTGGCCTAGCTAAAGAACTTGGTCCTAAAGTACGCGTAAACAGCGTATGCCCAGGTATGATTAGCACTGGTTTCCACGATACATTTACTAAGGATGCTGTGCGTGCAAATGTTGCTGCAGCTACCACCCTTAAGCGTGAAGGTACCTCGGAAGAAGTTGGCAAATTAGTTGCTTTCTTAGCTGGTGACGGCGCATCTTATATGTCGGGAACTAACATCGACATTAACGGCGGCTTATTATTCTCATAAGCGTCTAAGCAAACAAGCGGTAAGGCAATGTATATTATGTTGCCTTACTGTTTTGCTTTTCTAGCAGTGCAATACAATTAAGGAACTAGTTGTATTTCGAAATCGATAAGGCAATTTTTATGAAACGCTCTACCCTTCCCACCTTTTTTCGCATTAGTACCATATCAGTTATATTAGGCCTAGGCGCCAGCTTGTCAGCATGTAATCAGCTACCTGAACCGGCTTCATCTATGGCCTTATCAAGTATCGATGGTGAGTCAACAATATTGGTGAAGAGTAAAGCAGAGTTTCTTGCAATCGCTGACTCCTTAGCGCCAGGGCAACACATTGTGCTTGCCAATGGTGTATATAACGATTTCGAAATATTACTTAGCGGTAAAGGTACCGCAAATAAACCTATTCGCCTAAGCGCTGAAACGCAAGGCAAGGTCATCCTTTCGGGTCAATCAAGCTTAGCGCTGCAAGGTGAATACCTAGAGGTTTCTGGCTTAGTCTTTAAAAACGGTTATAGCCCCACTGGCACAGTAATCTCTTTTAGAGGCGACTCAAAAAACCTAGCTTACCATTCACGTGTGTCAAATACTGTTATTGACGGCTTTTCAAACCCAGACAAATTTAATGCTGATTATTGGGTGGCTTTATATGGTCAACATAACCGCTTTGACCACAACCATTTAGTGGGCAAAAATAATAAAGGCGTTACCTTAGCGGTTCGACTTGATTCAGAAAGCAGCCAAGAGAATTATCATAAGATTGACCACAACTATTTTGGTCCACGTCCAATATTAGGCTCTAATGGCGGTGAAACTTTACGCATAGGCACCAGTAAATATTCACTTTCAGACTCATTTACAACCGTTGAAAACAACTACTTTGATCGCGCTAACGGTGAAGTAGAGATCATTTCAAACAAATCTGGCAAAAACGTCTTTAGAAATAATGTATTTTTTGAATCTCGAGGCACGCTGACTTTACGTCACGGCAATGGAAACCTAGTTGAAGGCAATGTTTTCTTCGGCAATGGTAAAGACCACACCGGCGGTATTCGTGTAATTAATGCAGAACAAACTATTCGCAATAATTATATGGAAGGCTTAACCGGTATTCGCTTCGGTGGCGGTTTTACAATAATGAACGGTGTCCCTAATTCTTCTATTAACCGTTATCATCAAGTAAACAAAGCGCTTATTGAAAATAACACCATTGTGAATGTGAGCAATATTAATTTAGCTGCAGGTAGCGATGCAGAGCGCTCAGCCACACCTATCAACAGTACTTTTAAAAACAACCTCGTGGTTAATGAAAGCACACATCCTTTTAAAATATTTGATGATGTATCAGGTATAGGTTTTGCCAATAACTTAAGCAATCAGCCGGCCCCTAGCGACATTGCCGATGGTTTTTCCGTTGAAGGCGTAACACTTAGCCGAAATGAAAATGGCTTATTAGTAAGCGCTAAAGCGAGTGAAATGAATGTAGGTGCAGCTGCAAGCTTAAAGCCCATCGATAAATCTGAAACAGGCGTAAGTTGGTACCCTAAAGCCCCTGCTAGCGTTGAGTTTAACTCGGGCGAAGTGGTTTCTGTAGATTCTGCCGCGAGCCTTATTGATGCTGTTAAAAATGCTGCTTCGGGTTCGCGTATAGAGCTTGCCGCGGGACAATACGAGCTAAATAAACAGCTTCAAGTTTCCACGCTTGTGACAATAGCCTCTGCACCCGGTGCTGAGGTCACACTGCTCCCTACTCGCTCATTAATGCTAGAGCTTGAAGATGGCGGCAATTTGCAGTTAAGCAATTTAGTGATTGATGGTTCTAAATCACCTGATTCATCAGGCAATGTCTTAATTAGAAGCACACGATTACCTACGCTGCTTAACTTCCGTTTAGAGCTATTAAATGTCACGATTAAAAACCTAGATGTTAACCATTCAGCCCACGTGTTTGATGCTGGCTACCGAAGTATGGCTGATCACATTGTGATTAAAGACAGCCATTTTGAAAACATCACAGGCGATATTTTAAGATTAGACAAAGAGCAAGATGACCTAGGTATTTACAACGCTGAATACGTGAGAATTACGGGCTCTACCTTTACAAATATTGAGGGCGCAATTGCGAAGGTATATCGCGGCGGTACCGATGAGAGTACGTTTGGCCCCCACTTCTATTTTAGCAACAACACAGTAAGCAATGTGGGTGGCGGGAAGCGCAATAAACTAGGCGCTTCAATCTACCTTCACGGTGTACAAGACACTGATTTGTTGAATAATACATTTTCTGACACCCAAGTCATTACTATTGACCATACCGTGGGTGAGCCTCAGACCTTAATTGAAAATAATACGTTTACAAAGGTACCTTTGCCAGTAGTTACTGAAGTGTTTACTAAAGGTGAATCTACCGCTGTATTTAAAGCAAATAGTGTAGAAAAATAATACTAAATAAAGTGGTAAAAAGGATACTGTCAATATGAAAATGAATAACTTACGTTGGTGGGTAATAGTGCTAATAGCGCTTGCAACCGTAATCAACTACATAGATAGACAAACACTCAGCGTGTTGTGGCCATTTATGGGTAAAGAAATTTATCCAGACAAAACCGACGCTGAGCTTAAAGAAGTTTACGGTATTATCAGTATTGTATTCTTGTTCTCATATGCTTTCGGGCAGGCTTTATTTGGTAAAATATTTGACTGGGTAGGCACGCGTATAGGTTTCGTGTTATCTATTGGTATATGGTCTTTAGCCACTATTTTGCATGCATTTGCGCAAGGTATTCTTACTTTTAGTATATTTCGTGCAATTTTAGGTGTTTCAGAAGCCGGAAACTGGCCAGGTGCGGCAAAAGCTAACGCTGAATGGTTCCCAACAAAAGAACGTGCCTTAGCCCAAGGTATTTTCAATTCAGGTGCGGCAATTGGCGGTATTATTTCAATTCCTCTTATTGGTTACCTTGCCCTTTTCTTTAGCTGGAAAGTTATATTTGTATTAGTAGGTGCAACTGGTTTGCTATGGTTAATTCCATGGTTAATTGTTGTGAAAGCGCCACCTGGAGCACATCCATGGATTAGCGATGAAGAACGCCAATACATACTCACGGGCCAAAGAAATGAGGCAACTGACGCTGATGGCAATAAACAAGATTCTTATGCGCCAACAACCGGTCAGCTTTTATCACACAAACAAAGCTGGGGCGTGATTATCGCCACTGCAGCAATCGACCCAATTTGGTGGCTATTTATTGTTTGGATACCCACCTACTTGGTTGAAGTGTATCAAATGGACGTTAAAGGCCTCGTTATTTACGGTTGGGTGCCTTATGTAGGTGCTATGTTTGGTGCTTGGTTCGGTGGCTTACTTGCGCAAAATCGTTTAAAAGCAGGTTGGTCAGTGAATAAAACCCGAAAACTGGTTATTTACATCGGCTGTATGATCATGCTCCCTGCTTTGGTTATGCTTTCAGATCCAGGTGGTGAAGTGGCAGCTGTGCTTATTATGGCGACCATATTGTTTGGTTTCCAAACCGCTATAGGTAATGTACAAACGCTACCAAGTGACTTATTTGGCGGAAAAACCGTAGGTACCCTTTCTGGCTTCGCCGGTATGGCAGCTAAATTAGCCGCAGGCGCACTTATATATGCAGTGCCGTCACTAACCGCTGATGGCAACTATACGGTTGTATTTATTATTGGTGCTAGCTTAGCATTACTCGCCATGGCCAGTATTGCGTTCCTATGCCCTAAAATAGAGCCTGTGAATCCAAAATAAGTTTTCTGTTCTATATAATAAAATACCGCTTTAATAGCGGTATTTTTTTGCGTATATACATCGTCATCGTGGCTACATACCATCATAGTGGCTTACATACCGTCATCGTGGCGTAGGCCACGACCTCCTTGCGTCCCCTTTCAGTTGAACTTAGTCATATAGTTTGGGAGTTTGCAGCCTTCGCTGCAATGACCTTGTTTATTAGGAAGATGCCGCACTTGTTTAGCATATCGTCATCGTGGCTACATATCGTCATCGTGGCGTAGGCCACGACCTCCTTGCCCCCTTTCAGTTAAACTTCGTCATATAGTTTGGGAGTTTGCAGCCTTCGCTGCAATGACCTTACTTATTAGGAAAATGTCGCACTTGTTTAGCATACCGTCATCGTGGCGTAGGCCACGACCTCCTTGCGTCCCCTTTCAGTTGAACTTAGTCATATAGTTTGGGAGTTTGCAGCCTTCGCTGCAGTGACCTTACTTATTAAGTTAAGAAAAACAGAAAAAGGGGCAGTGCGAATTAAATTGGATTTAGTTCGCACTGCCCCTTCGGTATTTTACGCTCTTAGCAGGCTGCTATAGCCTCTTTACAAGCTTTAGTGATGTCAGCCCACTGCTCGTTCTTAACGGCTTCTTTAGGCACCATCCACGTGCCACCAACTGCAAACACATTCGATTGTGACAAGTACTCACTTTGGTTCTTAGGCGAAACACCGCCAGTAGGGCAAAACGACGCCTCTTTGAACAAAGAAGAAACCGCTTTTAACATGCTTACACCACCAACCACTTCAGCAGGAAACAACTTCATTTCCGTTACGCCATATTCTAACAAGGTAGCCATATCGCTTAAACTAGATACACCCGGTAAAATTGGCTTGCCGCAGTCAATCAATGCTTCTGTCAGCTTAGGTGTAACTGCAGGTGTTACGATAAAATCAGCACCTGCATTTAATGCCTTTTCTAACAAAGCTGTGTTGTAAACGGTACCCACACCCAAAATTAACTCTGGATACGTTTTCTTTATTTCAGCAGCCAAGGCCAAAGCCTGCTCATTACGTAGAACAACTTCAACCACGGTAAGCCCTGCATCCTTCATAGCACCGGTTACGGCAATTCCTTCACTTATAGTGTCGGCTTGTATAATGGGTAGCAAGCGTTGCTGGCTAAAAATCTCTTTAATTGTAGTGTGAGTACTCATTGTAAAAATTTCCTTGTAGTGTGGTTTGTGTGTTTACGTAAAACGCATTAAGTTAGTCTGAAAACTGACGAATAATCGAGTTAATAGACTCTTTCGCATCACCAAATATCATGCGAGCGTTATCTTTAAAGAATAATGGGTTATCAATGCCCGCAAAACCTGAGGCCATGCCACGTTTCATAATAAATACGTTTTTGGCTAAATCAGCATTAATAATAGGCATACCGTAAATGGGGCTCCCTTCCATTTCACGTGCCGCAGGGTTAACTACGTCATTCGCACCTATTACAATGGCTACATCGTAAGTTTCCATTCTAGGGTTTACGTCATCCATTTCTAATAGCAATTCATAAGGCACATCAGCTTCTGCAAGTAACACATTCATATGCCCTGGCATACGCCCTGCTACAGGATGGATTCCGTATACAACCTCGGCACCATTTTCTTCTAATAGTGTTTGCAGTTCTTTCATTGCGTGCTGCGCTTGCGCAACTGCCATTCCGTAACCAGGAATTACAATAACTGATTGTGCGGCTTCAAGAACGTAGTAAGCGTCTTCGCTCGACATAGCCTTTACTTCGCCTTCAATCTTCATTTCGCTATTGGTAACCGCTTGGAAACCTGAGAACAAAACATTGCTTAACGAGCGGTTCATTGCCTTACACATAACACTGGTTAAGATAATACCACTGGCACCTACCAGTGCGCCGGCTACAATCAATAAGTTATTATTCATTGCAATACCTGCAGCACATGCAGCTAAACCTGAATAACTATTAAGTAGTGAAATAACTACCGGCATATCAGCGCCACCAATAGGTATAACTAACATTACGCCTAACACTAAACATAAAGCTACAAATATAGCCGCATATTCCATGTTAAGTGGTTCTAAGCTCATGAACACACCCATAGCAAAAATGGCAACAATTAATAAAGAGTTAAAAAGTGCTTGGCCTTTAAATACCATCGCTTTGCTTTTAATAATTGAACTCAATTTACCGCTTAATTTTGACCACGCAATAATACTTCCGGTAAACGTTACGCCGCCTATAGCTATAGCAATAAGCAATATAATAAGTACGTATACAGGCAAAGATTGCGTAAGCACCATTGCCAGCGAAACCGCTAAACTGGCTAAGCCACCAATGCCGTTGAGCAAACTTACCAGCTCAGGCATAGAGGTTAGCTCCACCTTTTTCGCAGTTATAAAGCCCACAACACTACCAAGCAGCAGTGCTACCGCTATCCACTCATAGCTTAAAATTTGATGGTCAATTAAGGTCACGCAAATGGCTACAAACATACCTGATGCTGATAACAAGTTGCCTTTACGGGCAGTGCTTGGGTGGCTTAATAATTTAAGACCTAAAATAAATAAGGCGGCGCTAATTACGTAAACACCATTAATAATGAACTCAGTTTGCATTGCGGCCTCCTTTTCCTTTAAACATTGACAACATGCGGTCTGTTACAAAGTAACCGCCCACAACGTTTATTGCGGCTAAAAAAACAGCCACACCGCCAAATATCTGAGCAAGTATGTCGTTATCATTGCCTGCGAAAACAAAGGCTCCCACAAGTGTAATACCCGAAACAGCATTCGCACCTGACATTAACGGAGTATGTAAGGTAGCAGGTACCTTACGAATCAATTCAAAGCCTAAAAATATGGCCAGTACTAAAATCATTGCAAGATAGATGAAAGACATTACGCTTCCTCCTTAGAATATTGTGATTTGATAATCGCGTTAATGAGCTCACCTTTATGGGTGATCAAGGCAGCTTGAAGCACTTCATCATCAGGCGTAATATTGAGCGATTTTTCTTCTTCGTTCCAAATATCTTGTACTAATGCTAATAGGTTATTGGCATACATTTGTGAAGCATCTAGCGCAACTTCACCAGCCCAATCACCTGTACCTACAATTTTAACACCTTCAAAATCAACAATTTGTCCAGCTACCGAAGCTTCAACATTGCCGCCATCTAAAGATGCCATATCTACAATGACTGAACCTGGCTTCATTTGAGCAATCACATCATTGTTGATTAACACAGGAGGCTTGCGGCCAAATAATTGTGCGGTTGTAATTACAATATCTGAACTAGCAATACATTCAGCTTGTGCCTGTTGCTGAAGAGCTAACTGGTCATCAGTTAATGCCTTTGCATAACCTTGGTCGGTAGACCCGGTTTGGCCTAAATCAATATCTAAGAATTTCGCGCCTAATGATTGCACTTGCTGTGCTACTTCTGGGCGAGTATCGTAAGCAATTACATTAGCGCCCATGCGTTTTGCTGTTGCAATAGCCTGCAAACCAGCAACACCTGCGCCAATCACAAATACTTTTGCGGGCTTTAATGTGCCAGCAGGTGTCATCATCATAGGCAAGGTTTTGTGTAAGTTAGACATGCCTTTTAACATCATGACATATCCCGCTAAGCTTGCTTGCGAGCTTAAGGCATCCATTTTTTGACAGCGGCTACTACGAGGGATCATTTCCATACTTAGGGTAGAACGGCCACTTTTTAAAATAGCGTCTAAGTTTGGGTTTCCGAAGGGGTCAAAAAAACTAATACTGCATACATCAGTAGCCGTTTTTTCAAAATCTTCTAATGGTAGTGGCCTAACTGAAAGCACAGCATTTGCCTTAGGCAATGCTTCATCTCGATTAGTATAAATTTCAGCGCCAAGATCACTATAATCTTGGTCGCTAATTCCTAAACCTAAACCCATTCCCGACTCAACCAGCACAGTTGCGCCTAAGCGCTTGTAGGCCTTAACGTTGTCAGGTAATAAAGCACAACGCTTTTCTATTTCAGCGAGTTCTTTAACGAACACGAGTATGCTCATATTAAATCCTTAAATTGCAGCACAAAATAAACACCTACAACATGTGTAAATGCAGCTATTTTCGGTCGTCGGGTGTTGGTTGCCTTTTTCCAAGGTCATTATTCTTATACTAGCCCGTTATGTGTAAATCAGTTTTTTAGTTGTCTTCGGGCCATTCGTTGAGGGCTTTTTCGAACAATTCTTTTGGCATTATTGCGCCAGGGGTGCTTATTACTTTACTGGCACAATAGTTTGCAAAACGCGTGGCGTAATTCGTGCTTTTCCCACTAATTCTTGCACCAAGATAAGCTCCATTAAATGCATCTCCCGCAGAAGTAGTATCAACCACGTTGTCACTGGCAATAATTGGATTAACCTCATGGCCGTCACTATTAATAATGTGTACTTCATCAGAACCTTGCTTAATGACCAGTTCTTCAAATTCATACTGTTGGCAAAATTCAATGCACTGTTCAATAGTGTTTAGTTGATAAAGCGTTTTGAAATCATCAAGCCCTGGTAACGCCCAATCGCTCAGACTAAAGGCTTTTTCTATTTCGCTTTTTGCCAAATCCACACTGTTCCACAATGCTGGGCGATAATTAGGGTCGAAGACTATTTTCACGCCCTCAGATTTTGCTTTTTGTATGAAGTTCCAAAACAAGTTGCGTTCAGCTTCTTGTAACACAGCAATGGTAATGCCTGAGAAGAATAAAACATCGTCTTTCACAAATGTAAGCTTATTGAGTAACGTGCTAATGTTTGTCATTAAACGCTTAGCAGCTGAATCATTTCGCCAATATATGAATGAACGCTCACCGGTTTCATCATTCACCACCATATAAATACCCATGTGGTGTGAACTTGAACGCGCAAGAAAATCAGTACCAATATTTTCAGACGCTACTCTGGCGGCAAACTCGTCACTAATTTTGTCGGTGCCTAATGCTGATAAAAATTGCGTTTGATATTGCGGGAATGCACGAGTTAAATACACAGCTGTGTTGTACACATCACCCGCGAAAGATTTTCCGAGTGTTGTATCAGTTTTGTTAGTTAATTCCAGCATGGCTTCACCAACGAACAATAAGCTTGGACTGTTATTCATTACTTCCTTCTCTTTATTTGTGCTTGCAATATCAAATAATTATAGTTAAACACTTGTTACTTGTCTGTAACTTTAATTACAACATCATAGTACTGATTAGCCAATTTAGTTATCATTCATATCAATACTTAATATACTATTTTCGGCTATTCACATAGCAAATTGGTGCTATATCAAATCAATATATTGCCACATTGTCAAACCATTTTTGAGCACATGTTATTACCAAAACAACAATTATTGGTAATAACTGAAAAAAAGTGTATGCTTAAGTTTCGTAACAGCGCTTTTAGATGTATTATAACTGGCCATTTCTAAATGGTTTAAGTTGGGGTTAGTAGGTTCCATAAATGGAACTTCAACAGCTCCTAGAATGTAAGCAAAATATGTGTAGCGCTTCAGATAGAGCAGTTGAGTACATAAAAAAGAAGGCAAGATAATGAAGAACCGTCGTATGTTTTGGAAAATAGTCGAGAAGATAGAAGCACTTATTGACTCTGGATTATACCCTCCTGGCAGCCGTCTTCCCCCTGAGCGCGAGTTAGCTGAATCATTTAACGTGAGTAGACCCACAATACGCGAAGCGATTATTGCCCTTGAAGTGCGTCAAAGAGTTGAAGTCAAAACTAGCTCTGGTGTTTACGTATTAGAAACAGAGAGCGAAAAGCAAAATGCGATTGAGGTGAGCCCATTTGAGCTTACTCAAGCGCGCGCCTTAGTAGAAGGTGAAGCTGCCGCGTTAGCCGCCCTATCAATTACTGAAGAAGAACTTAAGCAATTAGAAGAAACTCTTGAGGCAATGGAATCAAGTGAAGAGCCTGAGAAAGCAGATAGAGAGTTCCATCTAATTATTTCTAGGGCAACAAGAAACAACGCAATTTTATTAGCCGTTAAGCAGTTCTGGAGCCTTCGAGATTCCCAGCCTAATATAAAGCAGGCATATTCAAGTGTGTGCAGCCAAAGTGACAACGATCGCTTAGAAGAGCATCGTGCTATATATTTGGCACTAAAAGCGCGAAACACGCAAGGCGCGAGAGCCGCTATGCACTACCACTTTAATCGCCTTATTAACTCTCTGTTTGCTATGAGTGAAGCGCGTGCGCTTGAAGAAGTTCGTAAGCAATCTAACCAAACTCGTGACCTATATTCACTCAATCACTTGGTAGAAGTTAACGCTAAATAACATACATATTTAAAGTATTGACTGAGTTTGTTGGCAGTACTTGCCGTTGCTACTCGTTACTTATAGCCTCACCAATACCCTTATATCTATAAAAAAAGCCGCTTTTAAAAGCGGCTTTTTTGTATCAAAATTCTTAAGTACTAGTTAAAACGGAATGTCGTCATCAAAATCAATATCAGGTTCAGACATACCAGGCGCTTCTTGGCGTGGAGGCTGAGGTTTTTGCTGGCCGCCTTGGTTGTAGCCGCCTTGCTGTGGCTGTTGGTTATAGCCACCCTGTGATTGCTGTTGCGCTTGCTGCTGAGGACGATTTTGTTGCTGGTTATAACCACCTTGCTGACCGCCGCCTTGTTGGCCGCCATCACTTCTTCCGCCGCCTAACATTTGCATGTTATCAGCAATAATTTCAGTGGTGTAACGGTCATTACCTTGTTGGTCTTGCCACTTACGCGTTTGAAGTTTACCTTCAATAAACACCTGAGAACCTTTTTTAAGATACTCGCCTGCAATTTCAGCTAGGCGGCGATACATAGTCACTCGGTGCCATTCAGTGCGCTCTTGCTGCTGGCCTTGTTGGTCTTTCCAGCTTTCACTAGTAGCAATGCTTAAGTTAGCTACTGCATTGCCGTTGGGTAAATAACGAACTTCAGGATCATTTCCTAAGTTACCAACAACAATTACTTTATTTATACCTCTTGAGGCCATTTCGTTTCCTTCATCAATCTGGTTTTACTGTACGTTACAGTGTGTATTAATAAGCCTTTGCGCTTCATTTGCATCAAATGTATTTGCGTCAACTTTTAGATATATTGCTGCGTCAATAGAGTCTAAAACAACTTCCTTAACGCCAATTAGGCTTTTGAGAGTACTGAGCAATTCAGTATGATTATTTTGCGTAATCGTATGACTTTCTAACGCTAGTGTAACGCGTTTTAGGCGCTCTGCGCTAGTCAAACCTCGAAATGTTAAGCTTAACAAAAAGATGACAATTAAACACATGATAAATGTGTATTCTGGCGAATAGTAGCTGTTCAGAAGGCCAGATAAGAGCCCTCCTAAAAATGCACCAAAAAACTGATGGCTCGCATAAATCCCCATTGCGCTGCCTTTGCGCCCGGCCGGCGATATAGACGATACCATTGACGGCATTTTCGCTTCTAAAAAATTAAAGCCAGTAAAAAATAATATACCCGCCACAGCAATAGATACCCAAGAAGGCACTTGTGCTATTAAAATCAGAAAACCTGCGGCCATGAAAAGCAAGGAAACTTTAAAGCTTAATCGAGCAGCTTGTTTGTCGAGTAATTTGATCATTACAAACAAGCAAACCACCGACGCCACTAATACTACTGAATATAATTTCCAGTGCTCAACTAACGGTATCGAAATATTCAGCAATAGCACCGGCACTTGCACAAAGAAGCAGGTAATCAACATATGCACAACCAACACAGATGCATTTAAGCGCCATAAATGCGGATGCTTATAGAGTTGAGCAAGCTGGTTCAGCTTTGGCAATGCATCGCCTGTGGGTTGCATAGCCATATTATTTGGCACCCCAAAGCGTACTAATGGCAAACATAATATAGATAAGCATGCGGTAATTAGAAAAATTCCTTGCATGCCAAGGCTATTGGCTATTATTGGCCCTATTAGCAAAGCCAAATAAAATGACATACCAATTGAGACACCAATAAGTGCCATAATTTTAGTGCGTTGCGATTCACGGGTTACATCGGTAGCTAAGGCCATAATAGCGCCAGCAATTGCCCCTGCGCCTTGTAAAATTCGCCCTACAGTTAACAGCCACATAGTGTCAGCTAAGCCTGCTATTAATGAGCCTGCTGCAAAAAATAACAATCCAACATATATTACGGGCTTTCGGCCCCATTTATCAGACAACAGGCCCATGGGTATTTGAAATAAAGCTTGTGTTAGCCCGTAGCCTCCAATAGCCAAACCCACCCAAAGCGCTGAATAATCAGGATATTCTTTCGCGGCTACCGCTATAACTGGAATAACCATAAATAAACCCAGCATGCGCAACACATACACAGAAGCTAAGCTCAGCCCCGCTTGCCATTCAGATTTATTCAAAGAGGAAGATTGCATAATTTAGAAAAGTTAGATCATCTACGTAAAAAACAGTAGGATATTTTAAACTGTTCAGGCGAAATTTGATAGTCACAAAGCGAAGTCATGTACTTGATATGTTTACAACATGATCTAGCCATACATTCTTACGTAACTAAACGCATAACTCTATGTCAACTGTGGCATAATACGAGATTACTTTGATTAGGTGTATTTAAAGCAAATATGGATAAGATAGAAGTTCGCGGTGCGCGCACGCACAACTTGAAGAATATTGACATTACCCTACCTCGCGACAAGCTTGTCGTTATTACCGGATTATCAGGCTCAGGCAAGTCATCACTCGCATTCGATACTTTGTACGCTGAAGGTCAACGACGCTATGTGGAAAGTTTATCGGCATATGCGCGTCAGTTCTTATCTATGATGGAAAAGCCTGACGTTGACCATATTGAAGGTTTATCGCCCGCTATTTCTATTGAGCAAAAATCAACGTCTCATAATCCTCGCTCTACCGTGGGGACTATCACTGAAATTTACGATTACTTGCGTTTATTGTTCGCTCGTGTAGGCACACCTATTTGCCCCGATCACAAAGTACCGCTAGACGCGCAAACCGTTAGCCAAATGGTTGATAAAGTACTGAGTTTTGAAGAAGGTACAAAGCTCATGCTACTTGCACCAGTGGTGCAAGAAAGAAAAGGTGAACACATTAAGACCCTTGAAGGCTTAGCCGCTCAGGGATTTATTCGCGCAAGGATTGACGGCGAAGTGTGTGACTTATCTGATCCACCTGAGCTAGATTTACGCAAAAAGCACACCATTGAAGTAGTTGTTGACCGCTTTAAAGTTCGCAGTGATTTACAGCTTCGCCTTGCTGAATCATTTGAAACTGCACTTATGCTTTCTTCAGGTACGGCTAAAATTGCTTATATGGATGAAGACCACGAAGAAGTCGTATTCTCAGCCAACTTTGCCTGCCCTCATTGTGGTTACAGTATTACAGAGTTAGAGCCGCGGATATTTTCGTTTAACAATCCAGCAGGCGCCTGCCCCTCGTGTGACGGTTTAGGCACAAGGCAATTTTTTGACCCACACCGCGTGATTGGCAATGACGAACTGAGTTTATCTGGCGGCGCTATTCGCGGCTGGGATAAGCGCAGTTACTACTATTATCAAATGTTAAAGTCAGTATCTGAGCATTTTAAATTTGACTTAACCATTCCTTTTGCCGAGCTAGATGAAAAAGCCAAAGACATTGTGCTAAATGGTTCTAAAGGCGAATCAATTAAGTTTAAATACATTAATGAGCGCGGTGACATAATGGAGCGAAAGCATCCATTTGAAGGCATTATTCCCAATATGGAGCGCCGCTACAAAGAAACTGAATCAAATACCGTACGCGAAGAGCTAGGTAAGTATATGAGCCATCAGCATTGTTCGGCTTGTGAAGGTTCTAGGCTGCGTTTAGAAGCTAGAAACGTGTTTATTGCTGAAACGAACTTACCCAAAATCGCGAATATGTCGATAGCCGATGCCTTCCATTTCTTTACTACCCTTGATTTAGCAGGCCAAAAGGCCGCCATTGCTGACAAAATCCTAAAAGAAATAATGGATAGGTTGCAGTTCTTGGTGAATGTTGGCTTAAATTACTTATCGCTAGAGCGAAGTGCCGATACACTATCAGGTGGTGAAGCTCAGCGTATAAGGCTAGCGAGCCAAATTGGTGCCGGCTTAGTGGGCGTTATGTATGTACTTGATGAGCCCTCTATTGGACTTCACCAACGTGATAACGAGCGACTACTAAAAACCCTTCGCCATTTACGCGATTTAGGCAATACCGTGATTGTAGTTGAACACGACGAAGACGCCATTCGAGAAGCCGACTACATTGTAGATATTGGCCCGGGCGCAGGTGTTCACGGCGGCGAAATTATTGCCGAAGGGTCTCTTGAAGATATTATGAGCTCAGAAAACTCATTAACCGGTAAATACTTATCAGGCGTTGAAAAAATTGATATTCCGAAAGTTAGAACCCCCACTACTGACCGCCCCTGGTTAGAGCTAAGTGGAGCCACTGGCAACAACTTAAAAGATGTTACGCTTAAAATACCCACTGGTTTAATGACCTGCGTAACCGGGGTTTCAGGCTCGGGTAAATCAACCTTAATTAATGATACTTTTTATAAAATTGCACAGCGCGAGCTCAACAGAGCTACGGTAGGCGAGCCCGCACCACATAAATCTATGACCGGCCTTGAGCACTTAGACAAAGTGGTAGATATTGATCAAAGCCCAATTGGCAGAACGCCTCGTTCAAACCCAGCTACTTACGCTGGCATATTTACGCCTATTCGAGAAATATTTTCAGGCACGCAAGAAGCGCGTTCACGCGGTTACAAACCGGGTCGCTTTAGTTTTAACGTTAAGGGTGGACGATGCGAAGCCTGCCAAGGTGATGGCGTAATTAAGGTCGAAATGCACTTTTTACCTGATGTTTATGTGCCTTGCGATGTTTGTCATGGCAAGCGTTATAATCGTGAAACCTTGGAAATTCGTTTTAAAGACAAAAACATACACGAAGTGCTTAATATGACGGTTGAAGATGCTCGCGCATTTTTCGATGCTATCCCCGCCATATCACGTAAACTGCAAACACTAATGGACGTGGGCTTGTCTTACATCCGATTAGGGCAATCAGCCACTACCTTATCTGGTGGTGAAGCGCAGCGCGTAAAGCTGGCTAAAGAACTCTCAAAACGTGACACTGGCCAAACCCTGTATATACTTGATGAGCCTACAACAGGTTTGCATTTCCATGACATTAAACAGTTGTTGCAGGTGCTTCATAGGTTAAGAGACCATGGCAACACCGTGGTAGTTATTGAGCACAACCTAGACGTAGTGAAAACCGCTGATTGGGTAGTTGATTTAGGCCCTGAGGGTGGTTCAGGCGGCGGCCAAATTATAGCTGAAGGCACACCTGAAGACGTAAGCGTAGAAAAACGTTCACATACGGGCAGCTTTTTAGCGCCTATGTTAGGCATAAAAAGGAAGTAAGATGTTTACTGAAACCTTCGCGGTTAGGTTTTACGAAACCGATGCGCTGCAACATGTAAGTAATACGGCACTTGCTGGTTGGTTTGAGGCGGGGCGGCAACCCATTTTTAAAATGTTTGTGCCTGATATGAACTTAGACAATTGGCCACTCATTATTGCCAGCTATAAAATTGATTTTCTTGCTCAAATTTATTTGCAACACGAAGTCACTATAAAAACGTGGGTCAAAAGAGTCGGTAACAGCTCTTTTGAACTTCACCAAGAGTGCTGGCAGCAAGAACAGGTTAAATCAAGGGGTGTCACCACAATGGTACACTTTGATTATGCCAGTGAGCGCTCAGTGGCTATTCCTGAACACATTAAAGAAGCGTTAGGTAAACACTTGTTAGATACCTCAAGTATGTAACACAAGGCAGCAAGGCCATCTAAAGGGAGATTTTGATGTCGGTCACTACTACGCAATTTATTAGAGTTGTTGAAAAAGCCCTCTCGCCTGAGTTGTGCAGCCGTATCATCAATATATTCGATAATAGTGAACACACTGTGGCCGGTAAAACCGGCGGCGGTGTAGATGAGTCAAAGAAGCGTAGCCTTGATGTTTCAATTCATCGAAACGCCGAATTCAAACCTATTCTTAATGAAGTTAGCCAAGTAAGTGCCGCGCATATTATCAGTTATTTTAGTGAGTTCTTCTTTGCCTTAATTGGCCCCATTGGCTTAACGGTGAAACACCCCACTACGGGGCAGGCAACAAAATTAAATGCCAATAACTTTAACGAAGTAGGCTTACCGCAAATTGCATCTTTAGTTGACCATATATTTCAGTTGGGCGAAATAAATGCCCAAAAGTACGAACGCAATAGTGGTGGCTACCCTTATTGGCACTCAGAAATATATCCGCAAAGAAATAGCATTGAAGCGCTTCATAGAAACCTCTTATTCATGTTTTATTTAAACGATGTAGAAGAAGGTGGTGAAACTGAGTTTGTTTATCAAAACGTAAAAATACAGCCCAAGGCTGGTACTATGGTAATTGCCCCTGCAGGTTTTACGCATACACACCGTGGCAATGTACCTAAATCAGATAATAAATATATCCTAACCTCGTGGGTCTTGTTTAACCCGGGGCAGAACATTTTTACCTAAAGGAAATGTTGTAGCTATGGTAAGTGAGTACTAAAGATGGGTGGTATAACAAAAAGTATGAACGGTTTGGAAAGCTTGGAAAGTATTAAAAGAATGGAAAATTAAAAAGCCTAGCAGCGAGTTAGCTCGTTGCTAGGCTATAGATGCATTAGTATTTAAACTGTTGCATGATTCTGTTGAAGTCTTCAGATAACTGTTCTAGTTCAGTACTTACCGAGCTAAGTTTCTCTGAACTTGATGCCGTATCTTCGGTTCGAGCGTTAATGTCGTCAACGTTGCTACTAATAGACTGCGCCACTGATTGCTGCTCACCGGTAGATTTTGCGATTTGATCGTTCATCGCAGTAATTCGGCTAATAGTTTCAGTAATAGCACCTAAACTACCACCGGCTTTGTTCGCTTCATCAACACTTAAGGATGCTTGTTCAGTACCTTTAGCCATAACGGTTACCGCAGTACGTGCTGCATTTTGCAGTTGTTCAATAGTCGCTTGAATCTCTTCTGTAGACTGCTGCGTACGAGATGCCAAGGTTCTTACTTCATCAGCAACAACAGCGAAGCCTCGGCCTTGCTCACCGGCACGCGCCGCTTCAATAGCCGCGTTTAATGCAAGTAAGTTAGTTTGCTCAGCAATGCCCTTAATTACATCAAGTACCACGCCTACTTGGTTAGAGTCTTCTTCAAGTTTCTTAATCACTACCGCAGTTTCATCAACGCGTGAAGCTAATTCTTGAATACTATGAACGGTTTGATTCACTACTTTTTGGCCGTCATCCGCGGCGCCTGATGCCTCGGTTGCTGCCGTTGCCGCTTCAGATGCACTTTGTGCCACTGCATTTACACTTGAAGTCATGTTATCAACAGCGGCCTTAGCATCAGCAGCTGATAACTGCTGCGCACTTATAGTAGAACGGGCATTTGTAGTTACATCATTTAAGTTTTCTGCAAGGGCAGCCAAAGGCTTACTTGAGTTACCTATATCAGTCACCACTCGCTGTAATTTATCAACAAATTGGTTGAACCAATATACTAAGTCGCCTATTTCGTCTTTATTGCCCGTTTCTAAGCGCTTGGTTAAGTCACCATCTTTTTGCGCTATGTCACGTAGTGAATTAACCACATCAACAATTGAATTTCTAAGATTACTTACAATTGGTACCGCTGCTGAAAGCAGTAAAACTGTAGTCACAATACCCATCACAATACCTAGCCAACTTAGATTTTGTGCGCGCTCATTTGCATCTTCAATAGCTGCTTCAAATAAGGCCAGCTGGTCATTATTGAAGGCTTCAAGATTGGTAGTAGAGTTATCAAACGCGGCATTCATTTGATTAGTCAGGTCGGCCAATTTCGAAAAATCAGCTGTGTTATTAACCATTGATAAACTTACGTCGTAGGCTACTTCAAAATATTCTGAGAATGATTGAGTAATAGGCTGAATTTGTTTAGATAGAGTGTCATCTAAATTGGCAATTACACCTAAGTTATCAAATGCTATTTCAGATTGCGCTTTAGCATTGGTTAAGGCTTCTTCGTCACCGGTGGTAACCGCAGCACTTAAGCTGGCACTTGTATTCTCAATGGCCACTAGCGCATTTTTAGAAGCTAAAACCGCAGGGAATTGAATTTTTCGTGCATTATCTAATAGCTCAACGTTCGTTCCTGCAGTATTTGCCGTAATTGCAACATAAATAATAAAATTAGCAATACCTATAATGGGTATCAGAAATAGCTTCTGAGCTATCGATAATCTTCCTAAAAAATTCATAATCCACCTAGCGTTTGGTATGTAGCACCTAGTTTGTAAAAAAGGTTCTAGCCGTCAAATGCACTCACTTCAATGCCTTGCAAGCTATAACCCACTGATGCAATATCACCTTCCCACCGCTGAGTTGTTAGTGTTCCGGTAATCCATACTGCATCGTATAAATTGTTTATCGGCACACCTTCAGAAAATCTTACATATACTATTTGATTTGATGGTGGTGGTGGAACATGTACACAAGCGCCAAAGTATGGGACTAACAAAAACTCGGTGATTTCATCGGTGTCTCCTTCCAAAGGAACTACGAAGCCAGGGATTTTAACTAATTGATTATTATAGCTTTCTACAAGCGGCGCATTGGGTGCCACTTGGGCCATGCTGCCAGTATGCTCCATTGAAACAGGTGGCATCGTATAATCTTTAGGTATCAAATCCTCCCAATAAATTTCTTTTGCAGGTGCCGCATTTATAGACAATGCGAACAAAAGGGCAAGGTGGAAAGTAAATATTTTTAATAGCGTTACGCAAGCTTGGTTTAAGCTGTTTTTTAGAATTATCATTCTTGTTCCTGTTGTTAAAAAAAAAGTCCGCATATGCGGACTTTAACGTTATTTCACTGAGAGCTTCAATAGTGCATAACTATTTTGCATTGTTCTCATAGCGCTGCGCACTTGCAACAATTTCGGCTTTAGCGGCTTCTTTGTCAGCCCAACCGTCAATCTTAACCCATTTACCTTTCTCTAAATCTTTATAATGAGAGAAGAAATGTTCTACTTGGTTTTTAGTTAAGGCTGGTACGTCTTCAATATCTTGAACGTCAGAGTAAATTGGAGATAGCTTATCAACCGGCACAGCAATCACTTTTGCGTCTATGCCCGATTCATCAGTCATGTTTAATACGCCAACTGGACGCACTTTTATAACTGAGCCAGCAATAAGAGGGTGTGGCGTCATAACTAATACGTCTACCGCATCACCGTCATCAGAAAGTGTGTTGTTAACGTAACCATAGTTTAAAGGGTACTGCATGCAGGTGCCCATGAAACGGTCAACAAAAAGTGCGCCAGTATCTTTATCTACTTCATACTTTATAGGCGAAGAATATGCAGGAATTTCAATAATCACATAAACTTCATCTGGCAAATTTTCACCCGCAGGCACATTATTTAAACTCATTAACTTTTCCTTTTCGTAAATTTTAACTGGGTAGTAAGGCCTAGGCTACAAGCTAAGCCTTACTTAATTATTTGTAGTAACTTAAGCAAGTTTCAACTTCTTCTTTAGAGCCTATTATAGTAGGTACTCTTTGGTGAATTTCAGTTGGCATAACTTCCATAATACGGCCTTCACCTGTATCAGCTAGCCCACCCGCTTGTTCAACCAAAAATGCCATTGGATTAGCCTCATATAGTAAGCGCAATTTACCTGGTTTCTCAGGATTGCGGTTATCAAACGGATACATAAAAATACCGCCACGGCAAAGTACACGATGTATATCACCCACCATTGCAGCTACCCAACGCATGTTGAAATCTTTTTCGCGTGGGCCATCAGCGCCTAAAATTAGGTCAGCTACGTAACGTTGCATAGGGTCTTCCCAATGGCGTTGATTCGATGCGTTAATCGAAAATTCACTTGTTTGAGTAGGTAGTTCGATATTAGGTTTAGTAAGCAGGAAACCGCCGTGGGTTTTATCTAAGGTGTAAATGTGCGTGCCTTTACCCGTGGTCATCGCTAACATGGTAGATGGTCCGTAAAGCACATATCCTGCAGCAACACTTTGCGTTCCTGGTTGTAAAAATGCAGATGGATCATCAGCTTCCATCCATTGGGGTGCATGAGTAATCGAGAAAATAGTACCAATCAAGCTATTGATTTCTGTGTTAGATGAGCCATCTAGTGGGTCAAAACTTACCAGGTAGTTGCCATCAGGTGAACAAGGAACAACATCTTCTTCCTCTTCACTACTAATTGCTTTTACATAGCCTGATTCTCTTAAGGTATCTTTTAGGATTTGATTAGAAATAACATCTAATTTTTTTTGTGTTTCACCCTGAACGTTTTCACTCAAAGTTGAACCCAATACACCAGCTAATGCGCCCTGACTAACGCGAAAGGAAATTTCCTTACATGCGGCGAGCAACGTTCTGATTAATAAAATAAGCTCTAATGGTGCACCATCTTGTTGTAACTGTGAATTAAGACGTTTCATTTACTTTCCGTTCCTTGTGTGTGGACTAACGAGGTTATAGTAACTGTTTTTCTCTAAAGACTTAAATCAACCTTTAGTCTATTCATTACTATAGTGTAACTGGGTTAGCGTCGGATTAAAAACAGTTTTCGGCTTGAACTACTCATCTGTTACACTCTTGTTATCTGTTTTACAAAGAATTTCACTATGCACGTACATATTTTAGGAATTTGTGGCACCTTTATGGGTGGCATTGCAGCCATTGCAAAATCCTTAGGTCACAAAGTTACCGGCTCTGATAAAAACGTTTACCCGCCTATGAGCACCCAACTAGAGCAATTGGGTATCGAATTAACACAAGGTGACGATGAAAGCCAATTTGAACCCTCTCCCGACATTGTTATTATTGGCAATGCTATGTCACGCGGAAACCCTGGCGTTGAATTTGTTCTAAATAGAAACTTACCTTACACAAGCGGCCCGCAATGGTTGTTAGATAATTTACTCAAAGATAAATGGGTATTGGCGGTAGCTGGTACCCACGGTAAAACCTCAACCAGTAGTATGCTGGCTTGGATTGCAGAAGATTGCGGCTTGCAGCCTGGCTTTTTGATTGGTGGCGTACCTGAAAACTTTGGGATTTCAGCCCGCTTGAGTGACTCGCCTTTTTTCATAATAGAAGCCGATGAATACGACAGCGCATTCTTTGATAAGCGCTCAAAATTTGTGCATTACCGCCCCAGAACGGTAGTGCTAAACAACCTTGAATTTGATCATGCTGATATTTTTGAAAATTTAGCCGCTATTCAAAAACAATTTCACCACTTAATCCGAACCGTACCGGCAAATGGGCTCGTATTAGCGCCATCAAATAACACTAATCTTAAACAAGTATTAGATATGGGCTGCTGGAGTGAAACCGCCTTAGCAGGTACCGCCCAAAATGCGTTGTGGTCAGCAGTCAAAGTCAATAATGACTACAGCGAATTTGAGATTTACCATAAACAGCGCCTATATGGCAAAGTTACATGGGATCTTATAGGCGAGCACAATATGGACAACGCCTTGATGGCAATCGCGGCAGCCCACCATGCTGGCGTGAAAATTCAAGATGCTATAAATGCACTTGCCACATTTAAAAATGTAAAGCGGCGCATGGAAATTAAAGGCACCGTAAATGGCATCACTATTTATGACGATTTTGCGCATCACCCCACAGCTATAGCAACCACGCTTGATGGCTTGCGAAACCGCGTTGGCGAGCAAAGAATTATTGCTATTATTGAACCTCGCTCGCACACAATGCGTATGGGTATTCACAAAGATGAATTAGCAAAAGCGTGGATAAAAGCCGATTTAGTGCATGTTATGCAACCTGCTGGGCTATCGTGGTCGTTAAATGAGGTGGTTAGTAATAGCCAAACACCGGTGATCATACACAACAAGGTAGATAACATAGTGAAAGCAGTGGCGCAGGAAGCTAAGCCAAATGATCACGTATTAGTGATGAGTAATGGCGGCTTTGATGGCATTCACAATAAGCTAATATCTGCGCTTGGAGAAATGAATGAGTAATGCAATCACCCTAGCGGTTACAGGCGCGTCTGGCGCACCTTATGCGTTGGCGCTTTTAAAGCAGCTAGTTTTGGCTGATTATAAGGTACACCTTCTTATGTCATCGGCGGCTAGAGTGGTGTTTGCCACAGAAGAAGATCTTAAAATACCGGCCAAGCCAGAAGGCGCAACGCAGTTTTTTACTGAATTAATGCAAGCTCGCGAAGGCCAAATTCGCGTATACGGAAAAGAAGAATGGTTCTCAGTAGTGGCTTCGGGTTCTTCATCACCCAAACAAATGGTAGTTTGCCCCTGTTCTACCGGCACATTATCAGCCATTGCAAGCGGCGCTTCTGACAACCTAATTGAGCGAGCCGCTGACGTAGTCATTAAAGAGCGTGGGCAACTAATTTTGCTACCCCGTGAAATGCCATTTTCTAGCATCCATCTTGAAAACATGCTAAAACTTTCAAACATTGGCGTTACTATTATGCCTGCGGCACCGGGTTTTTATCATCAGCCTAAAACCATTGAAGATTTAGTCAACTTTGTGGTGGCTAGGATCTTAAATCACTTAAACATTGAACAACAATTAGTTACCCCTTGGGGCTACGAAAAACCTAATTAACAACGGACGTAAAATGAAAATCATCTCATTTATAAGCGCTGCGCTGCTTACGCTAAGCATAGTTAACTCTCAACAAGCCCATGCCTGGGGGCAAACAGGCCACCGAGTCACCGGCCAAATTGCTGAAGTTTACCTAAGTGAAAACGCTAAAGTTGCGATTGAATCAATATTAGACAACGAAAGCTTAGCAGAAATAAGCACCTATCCTGATGAAATGCGCTCAAGTCCGAGTCATTTTTGGCAAAAAGTAGCCGGCCCATTTCACTATGTGACTGTACCTGAAGGAAAAACGTACAGCGAACTGCAAACGCCACCACAAGGCGATTCATTTAGTGCATTAAGCATGTATAAAAAAGTATTGCAAAATACCGAATCAAGCCGTGCGCAAAAGCAACTAGCGCTGAAAATGATTGTGCATATTATAGGTGACTTACATCAGCCACTGCATGCTGGTAATGGCACTGACCGAGGCGGTAATGATTTCAAACTTAGCTTTTTTAGGAAAGATTCAAATTTACATGGGGTGTGGGATTCAGGTTTAATTGACCAAAAGCAGCTTTCATTTTCCGAATGGACTGCTTTTTTACTGCCTAAAATATCAAACGAACAAGTAAAAGCTTGGAACACCGCTGATCCACTAGTATACATTCAAGAAAGTATAGAAATTAGGGATACAATTTACCCCAGTGAGAATGATTTGTCGTGGCAGTATTTATATGATCATACGCCTACGGTAAAACTGCGTTTGCAACAGGCAGGCGTAAGAATAGCCGCCTATTTAAATAACATTTACCGTTAAGTAATACTTAGTATGTATTGGCTTGCTGCTGTGCGCGCAAGCCAATAACTTAATCTACGTCTAAGGCTTCACCTGACAAGACAATTCCGGTGGAATCTGCGTAAACAAAATCCTCGGGTAGAAAAGTGACACCCCCGAAGTTAACCGCAATATCTAAGTCCCCTATTTCGCGGCTCTCAGCGCTCACAGGAATAGCACCTAGGGCGTGAATACCAATATCCATTTCTTCTAGTAAATCAATATCGCGCAGGGCACCAAAGCAAATAATGCCTTCCCAATCGTTTTCAATTGCAAGCTGAACGCTGTCTGCATCTAAAATTGCACGGCGCAGTGAACCGCCGCCATCAATCAGCAAGACTTTACCCAAACCGTTTGTGGCCAGTATTTTGTCTACTAGCCCTCGGTCTTCAAAACATTTTACGGTTGTAACTTCACCACTGTAAGACAGCCTAGCCCCAAAACTAGAAAACACAGGGTCAACTACATCAATATTTTCAGCAAACATGTCGCAAAGTTCAGATGTATTACATTCCATTTTGTTTTAAACCTTAAAATTGAAATTTTCGCGCCTACAGTAGCACATTTAATCTACAAACGTACATGGCAAAATACTCACTTTACAAAAGTCTGCATGCTAATAAGCATGTGTATTGGCCATCTACTTCACGTCATAAATTGCATAGTAACTTTGATTGTAACAATAGCTTCGCACTACCGTCACAAAGTGTTCATATTGCTCATATATTGTTCGAGCATATCAGTGGCTACCATCACTACTAGGTGTTAGATGAGAAGATTAGCAATATTAGATGAAAGAGTATTTCAATGGATTGCGACTCTACCCAGCATTCAACCCGAAAAACGTATTCCGAAGTTGTTTTTCTACATATCAAAAACCGGCGATGGTTATTTTTACGCCCCCATTGCTTTTTTGCTCTACTATTTAGATACCGAGCACGGTAGTGTATTTGTGTTCACCGCCATTATGGCATATGTATTGGAAATCCCTATTTACCTAGCCATGAAGCACGTATTTAAACGCCCAAGGCCGTGCGATTACTTGCATCACTTAAATGCACTAATTATCCCTTCTGATAAATTTAGTTTGCCATCAGGCCATACTGCAGCAGCCTTCTTAATGGCAACAGTAGTAAGCCAGTTTTATCCATCACTTACAGCGGTCGCGTTTATTTGGGCCTCATTAATTGGTGCTTCGCGTTTAGTTTTACGTGTTCATTTTCCGCTAGACGTAATAATTGGCGCCACCTTAGGTGTGTTTATTGCTCAAGTTAGTATCTCTATTTTAGGGTAATTTCGTTAATGAAAATTCTTTACGGTATTCAAGGAACTGGTAACGGTCATATTACGCGAGCACGCCATATGGCCGCAGCTTTTGCGGCTAACGAAAACATTCAGGTTGATTACTTTTTTAGTGGCCGCAATAAAGCTAATTTTTTCGATATGGAAGTATTTAACGAGTACGCTGCCAAACAAGGCTTAAGCTTTGTGACTGAAGCTGGGCGCATTAATCATACAAAAACGCTCACGCAAAACAATTTATTCAAATTTATAAAAGATATTAAAGGTACTCAGGTAAAATCTTATGATTTGGTCTTGAACGACTTTGAGCCTATAACGGCTTGGGCTGCAAAAAGGCAAGGCGTGCCATCGCTGTCAGTTAGCCATCAGGCTGCTTTTCTTAATCATGTGCCTAAGCAAAACCAAACCTTTATAGACAAAATTATTACTCAGCACTTTGCACCCACCCAATATAACCTAGGAACGCATTGGTATCACTTTGGATACAACATTATTCCGCCTTTCGTCACAAGCGAACTTAAAAAGCACGCCGCGCAAAGTCGCTTCCAAAATATAGAAAATGACCAAATACTGGTTTACTTGCCTTTTGAATCTATTGATATTGTTAAGGAGCAGCTGCAAGTTATAAGTGAATGGAAATTCACTTGCTATCACCCCAGCATTAGTCATGCCTATAAAGACGCGAACATTCACTTTAAACCACTTTCAACCAGTGGCTTCAAGCACGATTTACTCACATGTTCAGGAGTAGTAAGTAATTGCGGTTTTGAACTGTCAACCGAGTGTTTAAGTTTGGGCAAGCCATTGCTAGTAAAACCATTACAAAAGCAATATGAGCAATTATCAAATGCTTACACCCTACAAAAGCTAGGTTTGTGTGATGTTATTCATAGCATAAATGCCGAGCAAATAGACGATTGGCTACAGACTAAACAAGGCGTTCGCGTTGATTATCCCACTAATTGCAATGCCTTGGTTGACTGGATTGCAGAGGGTAATTGGAAGCAAACTAGCCAAATCTGCAATTCTTTGTGGCAAGAAGTCACTTTTCCGGTACATGTAAAGCAGAAGCTAGACCGCTTACAACAAGCAAATATATAATCGAAAGGGTTGCTTTTTTGCCCCGCTCAAGGCACTGTTAGCCTAATTATATTTGTTTTGAAATCTACTATGTATTATGCAAGAAAGTCAGTAGCACTTTGTGTGTTGCTGCTATTGTTGTCTGCTTGTGGGCAACGTGGTCCTTTATATATTCCGCAAGACGAACCAGCAAAAACACAGCCAGAGTCTTCTGTTGAAAATCCTACAACTGAACCTGTGGGAGGCCAATAATTATGGACTTTTTCTCATATAAAAATGAACAGCTTTTTGCTGAAGATGTATCAGTGCTAAGCATTGCACAAGAGCACGGTACGCCAGCTTATATATATTCTCGCGCCACTATAGAGCGCCATTGGCATGCATTTAACAACGCAGTGAGCACTCACAAACACTTAATTTGCTATGCGGTTAAAGCGAATTCTAATATTGGCGTATTGTCGGTATTAGCTAAACTAGGCTCAGGTTTTGATATTGTATCAGGCGGTGAACTAGCACGCGTTATGCAGGCAGGAGGTGACCCTAAAAAGGTCGTTTTTTCTGGCGTGGCAAAAACCGAAGATGAAATTGAATTTGCCCTTAAGCAAGCTATTAAATGCTTCAATGTAGAGTCTATCCCTGAGCTAGATAGAATTAATAAAGTAGCGAAACGCTTAAATCTTAATGCGCCTATTTCATTAAGAATTAATCCTGACGTAGATGCAAATACCCATCCGTACATTTCTACAGGCCTTAAAGCAAATAAATTTGGTATCAGTAAAGATGAGGCTATTAGCGCATATGAGTATGCTCAAAGCTTAGGTAACTTAGAAATAAAAGGCATGGATTGTCATATTGGCTCTCAACTTACTGAGCTTGCCCCTTTTGTTGATGCACTAGAACGTTTATTAATACTGATTGACCAACTAGCATCAAAAGGAATTGTGATTTCACATTTAGACGTGGGCGGCGGTTTAGGCGTTACCTACAATGATGAAAAGCCTCCTCATCCCAATGAGTATGCCGCTGCTATGGCACAAACAATGGTAGGCCGAGAAGAGCTTACCCTTATTTTAGAGCCGGGCCGAGCCATTGCCGCAAACGCTGGCATTTTAATTACCAAAGTAGAATTTTTAAAGCAAGGCGAAGAAAAGAACTTTGCCATTGTTGATGCTGCTATGAATGATTTAATTCGCCCATCGTTATATAACGCATGGCAAAAAATAGAGCCTGTAATAACAAGAAGCGGCACTGCTAAAACATTTGATGTAGTGGGCCCAGTTTGTGAAACAGGAGACTTTTTAGGTAAAGACCGTGAACTGGTGATTGAACCTGGTGACGTACTTGCCGTGAAAAGCGCAGGTGCCTACGGCTTTGTTATGTCGAGTAACTACAACAGCCGATGCCGAGCTGCCGAAATAATGGTAGATGGCGCAAAAACCATTGTAGTGCGTGAACGAGAAACTTTACACGATTTGTGGAAAGGCGAACACAAGGTTCCCGACTAAACCATGCACAGTAATCAAAAGTTCGCTCACAAGCCGAAACGAAGCTTAGTTAATTTTTCAAAAATGCATGGCTTAGGCAATGACTTTGTGGTGATTGATAACGTCACTCAAAGCGTTTTCTTTTCTAAAGAAAAGATTATTGCCTTAGCAAACCGTAATTTTGGAATTGGATTTGACCAACTATTATTAGTTGAACCGCCCTACGATCCAGAGCAAGATTTTCACTACCGGATTTTTAATGCCGATGGCAGTGAAGTGTCTCAATGTGGGAACGGCGCAAGGTGCTTTGCGCAATTTGTGAAGATTAAGGGCCTGATTAACCGCAACAAAATTGGCGTAAGTACTAAGTCGGGTAAAATGGTGCTGTATATCGAAAAAGATAATATGGTAACGGTAAATATGGGTAAGCCCATTTTTGAACCCGAACAAATACCGTTTAAAGCCAACAAACAAGAAAACACGTATATTATTAGAAGCGGTGAACAAACCTTCTTTTGTGGCGCCGTATCTATGGGTAACCCACATGTTGTAACCGAAGTGGATGACATCGACAATATTGATATAAATACCCTAGGCCCTTTGCTAGGCCAGCACGAACGTTTTGTTGAAGGCGTTAATGTAGGGTTTATGCAAATTATAAACGCAAATGAAATTAAGCTGCGTGTATTTGAACGTGGCGCTGGTGAAACACTCGCCTGCGGTTCAGGTGCGTGCGCAGCAGTAGCAGTGGGTCATATTCAAGGCAAGCTTGGAAATGACGTAAAAGTAACGCTTTTAGGCGGTGAATTAAAAATTCGCTGGCAAGGCGGCGATGCCGCTCTAAAGATGACTGGCCCTGCAGAACATATTTATGATGGACAATTTTATTTATGAACGACACAAATCAAGCAGACGCTCAACTCACCGAAGACGAGCCTGCGGCGAGCCCATTAAACACAGAATCAGTGGCTCAATATTTAAGTGATAACCCAAGTTTCTTAATTGAAAACCCTGACCTACTATTAGAAATGCAAGTTGCGCTGCAAAACAACGGCGTTGTTTCCTTAACGCAAATTCAAATTGAACAATACCGCGAAAAAATCAAGCAACTTAAAAACCAATTAGACCAACTTATTCACAACGCGGTAAGCAACGAGCGTATTTATACCAACTACGCAAAACTCAATATTGAGATTGCCAAGGCAAATACGGTCGACAAGCTTATTCTGAAGTTGCAAGAATATCTAATAGATGGCTTAGGCCTTGAAGACATAAACCTATTGTTGTTAAAACCCAAAGAAGGGCAAGAGGCTTTATTATCTGAAATTCAGCATCACGCCTTGTTTGAGAAAAAGTTATCGAAAACACCTTTTTATTTGGGCCGTTTAGGCAAAATAGAGAAAGAAACACTGTTTCCAAATGCTTCCGCAAATTCAGTGGCGCTAATTCGTATAGGCGATGACGAAACACTTGGCTTATTAGCAATAGCCAGTAGCAAAGCCACCCATTTCGGTCCAAATATGGATACCATGCTGCTTGATTTCTTGCGTTTGTCGTTAAATTTCCACGTACAACGCCTGCAATAAGCCCATGTACGAATCTGATTCGAATTTGCATTCATCAATTGAGCAGTTTCTTGATGAGTGCAAAGTTGAACGCCAACTATCAGCGCACACCGTTAGCAATTATCAGCGCCAGCTATACAAAATAGCCAAAGACATCAAAATACAAAATTGGCAGAGCCTTACCTCGGATATAGCCAAGCGCGTGTTAATGGCCGCGCAAAAAGATAAGCTTTCGCCTCGCTCTATTAATTTAAGGCTGACGGTTTTTAGAACTTTTTGCCGATACTTAGTCAAGAAGAAAGTACTAAGCAGCAATCCATTAGATGCCATTCATTCGGTTAAGCAAGACAAACCCCTACCTAAGCAACTTAACGTTGATGAAATGAATGCTCTGCTTGATTTTGCAGGCAATGACTTTCTCAGCTTGCGTGATAAATGCATATTTGAACTCATGTATGGCTGTGGAATGCGTTTGTCAGAGCTAACCTCGTTAGACATACATCATGTGCTAGGTGACGGCCAAATAAAGGTGTTAGGTAAGGGAAATAAAGAACGCATACTCCCCATGGGACGCCAAGCACAAGCTGCCTTAAACCAGTATATTGAAGCGCGGCTTGAAGTACTGAGCTTTGAGATGGAACCGGCTTTATTTATTTCAATACGACACAAGCGTTTATCAAATAGGCAAGTGGCTAATCGCCTGCAAAAGTGGGCCAAACATCAAACGCTATATCAGCAAATAAGCCCACATACCTTGCGCCACTCGTTTGCTACACACATATTGGAATCAAGTAACGACTTGCGTGGCGTACAAGAGCTTTTAGGGCACGCAAACTTATCTACCACCCAAGTATATACCCATTTAAACTTTGAACACCTGAGCGACGTTTACGACAAAGCTCATCCAAGGGCAAAACGAAAGTGATCACATATAAAAAACTCAATAAAGTCAAAGCTATTAGTTTTGATTTAGATGACACACTATATAACAACATGCCTTACATTACGGCCGCTGAAAAATCACTTAGTGCTTACCTGAGCGCCCACTACCCTTTAGTCGCAAATTTACAAAGCGCTCATTGGTTTGAGATTAAATCTGCAATTGTGAAATCTAATCCGAACATTGCCAATGATGTGAGTGAGTTACGCAGGCAATCCTTAGCCAAGGCTTTTGCTCAAAACGGTATGCACGCCAGTGAAATTAATGAAGCTGTAGAAAACAGTTTTTCTCACTTTTACTCTCAGCGTAGTAACTTTGTTGTACCTAATGAAGTGAAGGAGGTTCTTGAACAACTGTCTAAACGAGTCCCAATCACTGCCATCACCAATGGCAATGTTGACTGCCAAGCCATAGGCATAGCCCCGTATTTCACCTACATATTGCAGGCTAATAGTGAGTTTGCTATGAAGCCCCATAGCAGTATGTTTGACCACACCGCCCGTGCTCTAAACCTGAAAGCCGCGAATATACTACATGTAGGCGATCATGTTGATAAAGACGTAAAAGGCGCCATCAACGCAGGGTATCAAGCTGCTTGGCTAGCGGTAGATAGGCGCATGGATTTAAAACGCGAAAAGCTTAGTGTGTTACCCCATATACAGCTTGATGCATTGCACGAACTCTTACAACTCGTTAGCTAAATTCAATGCCATTTTTAGTTCTCAATAAACCTAATGAAGTACTTTACGAAATAAAACGCAGTAAATTTCATGCCTTTGCACAAGGGGTAAAGTCACGCGATGAAGCCATGCAGGTGATTGAAAGCCGCCGCAGCGTGTATCCTGATGCCCGCCACCATTGCTGGGCCTACTTGCTAGGCTTTCCTGACCAACCCATATCAATGGCTATGAACGATGACGGTGAGCCTAGTGGCACAGCGGGCAAACCTATGTTAAATGTTCTTCAGCATAGCGAAGTGGGTAATATAGTAGTGGTAATCAGCCGCTATTTTGGTGGAGTAAAACTAGGTGCAGGCGGCCTAGTGCGCGCTTATTCAAGTGCAACACAACTGGCGTTAAATAATATAGATGCTAGCCCCTTTGTTGAAATGCGCTACTTTCAACTGGTTTGCCAATACGATAATGAACAGTTTGTGCGCCATTTACTTTCGCTGGTAGATGCCAGTGTTGACACATTTGACTACGCCTTAGACGTTACCCTCACCTGCGCTATACCGCAAACAAATATAGATACTTTTTCAACAATGTGCGACTCTCATCAACTTGTATATAAACTATTAGATACTTAATGCAATCATGGTGTTAGATTAAACGTATTATTACTTTTCAATCTACGTCATGTTTAAGTGCTATGACAAAAATACTGAAATTGCCTTTAAAAATGTCAATTCAGTCGCATACTTACTATTCATTCTAACAACTGGCAGAAAATAATGACAAACGAAACCTATGTTCCCCCCAAGGTTTGGACTTGGGATAAAAATAGCGGTGGTAAATTCGCGAATATTAACCGCCCGATATCAGGTGCCACCCACGATCACGAACTGCCAATAGGCGAACATCCGTTCCAACTTTATTCTCTTGCTACACCAAATGGTGTTAAAGCAACCATTATGTTAGAAGAACTGCTACACGCTGGTGTGGCAGATGCCCAGTACAATGGATATATTGTTAATATTCAAGAAGGTGAACAATTTGGTAACGATTTTGTTGCCATTAATCCTAATTCAAAAATTCCAGCCCTACTGGATAGATCAGGTGATACACCTATTCGCGTATTTGAATCGGGCGCGATTCTAGTGCATTTAGCAGAAAAATTTGGTCACTTTCTTCCTACCGATACCGCCCAAAGAGCCGAGGTAATGTCATGGTTAATGTGGCAAATGGGCAGCGCACCATTCTTAGGTGGTGGATTTGGGCACTTTTACGCATACGCTCCCGAAAAGTATGAATACCCCATAAACCGATACGCAATGGAAGTAAAACGTCAATTAGATGTATTAGATAAGCAATTAGCTAACAACACCTACATAGCAGGCGATCAATACACCATTGCTGACATTGCAATTTGGCCGTGGTATGGCGTTTTGGTGCAAGGCCACTTGTACGAAGCAGCTGAATTTCTTGACGTTAGTAGCTACAAAAATGTATTACGATGGGCGAACGCTGTAGGTAAGCGTGAAGCCGTAAAGCGTGGCAGAATAGTAAACCGCGTATGGGGCGAAGAAAACGAGCGCCTAAAAGACAGAAACTCAGCAAGTGACATTGATGAAGTGCTAGCCAAGTAAAGCGGTTTTACTCGCAAAAGCATTAAGTTAAGGGTTGAAAACGCTGTGCCATTGAATGCTAAGCTTGGCACGGTGTTTTTTCTCAGATAGTCCAATAATTGCCGCAATCAAACCCAAAAAAACGCGAACTTTAGTATTTTCATTCACATATTTCCTTGATTTTTGTTATGCGCCGTAACTCTACAACAAATCTGTTTTTTTAGTCTCAAACTCTTCCTCGGTTATGATACCGTTCTCTTTCAATTCATAGAGTTTCCGTATTTCATCAGCTGAGCTAGAAGAATTCTTTGAACTCTTGATGGGCATAATAAAACACCAAACTAAAGCAACAATCCAACCTAGCCCCCACAAAGCGGCACCGAAAATATTAACAAGAATAATTGGTATCTTATACGGGTGGTTCTTTTTTAACGCGATGAATGTCGGAAGGAAGAAAAGTGGCAATAGCACCACCAAGAAAATTGCAACTTGCCAAATACTTATAGCCATCTAAAACTCCTTTTATTCGGAATAATCACTTAGCGTTACCAAACACAAACTTCTGTTTCCAAATAAATAGAATTTTCGTCCAACTCACCGCTCGGACATATAGTCACTGATTTTATTTGTACTAATTTGCCTTGCTGAACAGACTCATGTAGCCAAAAGTCTTCTCTATAGATGCTGTACTCAGGTTGAGATAAAAATGACTCATCACCACTAAAGTCATCATCTAAAGGTTGAATATCAACTGAATCGAATAATTGGCCATCTTCGAAACGTTCACCGACATGAGTTATTTTACCTTTCGCTACATCTTCCTCAATAAGCGCCCACCATGCATCACTTCCTATCTTTGGATTCGTTGCAAAATATTCGGGATAATCTTTTTCAATTTCTTTATTTACCGAAGATGCCCAATCGTTAGTTGATTTAATATCGAAGATAATGTCCATATTCTAAAACTTCCTTAAAGTACGTAACACTTGTTTAACGAGTTACCAGATTATGGCGAGCCGATTGCAAATGCAAACGGCATAACATGGGCTAGGCACCCCTGTTGAATTTTTGTTATGTCACAATTGGTAGGTAAATGTAGCTGAGCCTAGACGAAAAGAGTCTCCTCCACCCATACTCATACTGCTAAAAGACAACGTAATAGCAACGTCATCTGTGCCGACATTTTTATTGTAATCTGGCTCGCCCAACTCTATGCCCAAAGCCTTTTGTACTTGCGAGAAGTCCTCTTCTATAAAACGCTCGCCATTAATCGTAAAATTGCTTCCAACAAAATTGCTATTTTTAGTTAATGGTAAATCTCTATAATTAAACGAAAAAACATCGCCGATTTTGATTTCTCTGAGCTGACTTCGAGAAATCAATAAAGACAAAGATTTTCCGTATATTAATAAGGTACGGTTTTTGTTAATTTTGAACTTACCGTTTGGTTCACCTAAAGCTTTTATAACCTCTTCTTCAGAGTCAAGCCATTTGGCGCCCATAAAACCTTCATCAACTTTAAAGTCCAAGTTAGAAGCTTGAACACCAAATGATATTGATAAAATTATTAAAACTAAAAATCTCAAAAAATTCTCCTTGTGACATAACACTTACAATAAGCGGCCATTTACCGCTCTTCTGGGCTGTCCGTCTTCATGTTTTTGTTAGCTTCCCCAGCCTCTAGTCTCTCGGCTAACCAAACCTTTATAATTGATTGGCGAGTAACACCAATTCTTGATGCCTCCCTGTCCAGAGATTTGACCATCCAACTTGGAAAATCTACATTTACACGTTTAAGTGGTTGATTGGGTCGACGCACAGTAGATAAATCTAAGTCATCAATAATATCTTCTTGATTGTCGTCAAACTTTTTATCGAAATCACTAGCTTTCATAAAGTGCCACCTCTGCTTTTCTTGAGCGTCGCACCGAAATAATGCGTATCAAATCACCGCGATACGTTATTACAGCGGTCCAAAATTTATCATCAATAAGACCAACAACGATATACCTCGGTTCCTCAACAAATTGCACTCTCACTTCAATGTGATAATCGTCCATCCATAGCTTTTGAGCATTCTCAAAATCGATACCATGCTTTGACAAGTTGGATATACTTTTCTGTTCATCATATTCAAAACTTTTCATAGGTATAGAAATTATACCTATTTAGAAAAAACAGCAAGATAAATTTGAAGGGAAGCTAACACTTAGCTAAGGGGCAATTACATGGTGCTATAATGGCGAAGCCGCACCATGTAATTGTCCCCTTAAGCGCCTTGTTAGCCACACGACACCCGTTGTAAGGTGTAATCGTTGTTAAAAACTTGAGAGCCACTATCATAAGAATTAATAAGTATTGAGCCATCATTTAATAGCCATGATGACACAGGTGCACCTATCAACCCATAATACTTATGTAACTCAAATTCTTTATCCAAAAGGTAAAGAATCCCTTTATTAGTTGATAAATGAGCTATACCTGAAACTATCAAAAGACCACCCTCAATTACATAAATGTCCTCAATATTCATATTCTTGATAAGAGTTACGTTCCCATTTTCATCTATTCTAACGATTTCACCTCCAAACTCGCCATTATTAAAGCCAGCAATAACTGATTTTTCAAAACGCACAGCGAAGCTTGGTTGTATAGTTAATTCTTCTATAGGTGTTTTACCTGCCTCATTCCTTTTTTGTGAATTTGGGAAAGTCTTTTTGTACTTGTAAGTTGTGAGGTCAATTAATTCGTAAAGCCACTGTGGTTCGCTCTCTGGTAAATGCTTGACTTTGTGAAAGAAACTTGGATAGTCGAAAGACAACTTAGATTCCAGAGCAAGGTCAAAAGTCATTTTTGCAGGATGAGGATCTGCTCTATATTCTCCACACTCAATTGTAGGAATCACTTCTGTAGAAAAAGCAAAATTTGATGTCAATATAAGCGCAAAAAATAACTTCATTGTTACCTCGTGTAGCTAACTTCCCACTAAGGGGCGATAACACATGGGCTACAATTAGGAACGAAGTGACGCAGCCCATGTGTTAGCGTCCCAGCGAGGTTACGAGCGTTTTAATGTGATTGTTAGATTACTTTATTAGCCTTAGTGAATATCTATACCTGTACACCTGACCTTGATTAGCCTTGATTGCTGCAAGGACTATTTCAAAACATGCATAAATACAAAAAAATAAGGCTATAACAACTCCAAAACCAAACGGCCACAGCAGAAAGCAAATTGTACCTACTAAATAACATAGGATTTGAAAGTTTATGGCTTCTTTACCATTTTCATTTACCAAGTCTGACTCTTTTCTTTTAAGTAACCATAAAGTTAATACACCTATAAAATTACCAAAAGGAATACCAAAACTTATAAAAGAAATTAAGTGACAGAAAATAGCCCAAACTTTATATTCATTTTTAGTTTCATCTAATTCCATTTTCTCAATCCTATGCTAGTAAACTTAACACTTGCGATAAGCGGCGAAAACCGCTCTTGCCAAAATGATCTTGACCCGTTAAAACGGACACCTACAAAATCCGGTTCACGGTTTTGTTATGCACGATCCGGCTACTTCATTAAGATATCTGATAAAAACTTAATATTATAGATTTTTATTTCGCCATCTTTAGCCTGCATACTTAGTTGAACATGAGCTAAGCCCGTATCAAAAGTAATTGGTACCAAATAAGTTGCCGAAGTATTGCTCGAACCATTGATCGACGAAACTGTTTTGAAGTTTATTAATTCGGGATCGCCAATAGACACGATACTTCCTAGTTTAGAGAACTTGCTAAGATACAGATTCCATTGCTCTTGTGAAGAAGCTGAAAAAACCTCCTCTGCAAAATTATTTTTGTATTCTACTATTTCCCACTTAGTCAACTTGGGCATTACTTGATTGATAAAAGGGACGAAGATTTGATTATTATCTACAGTTTTCGTCGACACAAAAACACCTATACCGACTATAAAAAGCACTATAGATAACAATCCTATGGCTAAATATTTAAATACCTTTTTCATTTCTACTCCATTAGTGCCAAAATCCGCTTATGCATTTGTTATACGTGCGATTTTTATTCATAACACTTTTTCAAGTTAACTATTAACCTTAGAATGTCAGATTTACTGCAATAAGAACTGGTGAAACTATGCATGCTAAAAAGTAAGAAGCCTGATATAGAAGTTTTTACTTTAAACCCTTCAGGCTCACAATAACCTTTGAAACGTAACTTAACAGTCGTGACTACGCCGACTCTTAGTTTTATAGTTGCAATCGAACTGCCTGGCCCTAACTTTTCCAAAGCGCCAATTAATTCCTTGAGTGCGTTAAGATTCAAAGGGTTCACCACATCAACATTGTATGAATCCGATCCGGCACAATGAATACGATATCCATATTTACCACTATTTTTCAGTAACCCAAACGTAAATATAGCTGAATCAATATTTATTCTTGAATGAATTGATTGAAAAGCCAAATCAAAGTCCACCTACGTATAACACCAAATTAAGCGGTTTTGGCCGCTCTTGCCAATATCCGCTTGATTGTTTTGTTAACTGCCATTTACCATCCGAGTCCATTCAGAGTTTATATTCTGTGATGAAGCATCTATATGTTGCGTTAAATCAGCACCTAAAAAGAGGTACTCAACTGATCGTGGGTTAAAAAATAATTTGTCTTCGAAAAATATATCACTTTCTTTTATTTGAGAGTACCCATTCATTTTGACTCTACGTAAGATGTTTAGCCGAAACTTACCGCCCTTCCATTTAAATTGAAATCCTTCAAATGCTCCTAATTCAGACGGAACTAATGCCTTTTCAGACTCACTATTAGATGAAACAATTGTTATCTGTGGAGTCATCGTTTCTTTATTAGCCTTGATACCAAATAAAACATACTTTGTCCGCGTTTCATCCCACACACGGAACATTGCTCCAGATTCAGCTGGGCTTTCAAAGTCTAATTTAGTAACTTCCAAAAACACTGTGAAATAACAGTCGTCCTCACAATTGACCATAAATGAGTTCATTTCTGCATTGCCACTTGGAGTGCTATGCTTACTCGAAAACAAATGCTGGGAAAAAGCATCCTGACAAAGACCCAATAAAAAAATAACGAAAAACATTCTCATACAAACTTCCTTTATGCCTCCATGGCAGTTAACACTTACAATAAGCGGTTTTCACGCGCTCTTCGAGAAAATCTGTCTTAATTGTTTTGTATGGCAACGATGCTGTTAAATGCGCATTACTATGCGTATAATCTGATAAAAATACTTTGGAGATATTCAATGGCTGACCTCTACGATATAGCTGCACCTAAAAAAGCGACTAATTTAAGCCTCAATAGTGATTTACTGGCAAAAGCTAGAGGCTTACAACTTAACTTGTCAGCAACATTAGAGCAAGCACTTAGTGAAAAACTCAAAACTATTGAAAGCGAAAAATGGAAAAAGGAAAACCAAGCAGCAGTCTCAGCTTACAACGAATTTGTCGTTGAGAATGGTTGTTTAGGTGATGAATACAGGGAGTTTTAATGCCGCAATTCGATGTCTATTCAAATCCAAGCAGGATTACAAAAGCAGCGTACCCATACCTAGTCGACATACAGAATGAAGTTATAGATGAATTAGCTACGAGATTAGTTGTTCCTCTGACGGCGGTGAGCATGAAGCCGACCATGTTCATGAAAAAACTAACACCCGAAATAAATTTTGATGGTCGTAACTATATGTTTATGACTCAGCAGTTAACATCTATTCCAAAGGAAAAACTCAAAGATCCAGTAGGAACCTTGAAATCTGCTAGAGAACTGCTGATAGATGCGATAGATTTCGCTATTACTGGCATATAACACCAAATTAAGCGGCGTTGCCCGCTCTTGCCAGCATCCGGTTCATTAATTTGTTTTACGTTTTAATCTCACCAAAACTTCCACCACTTTTTTGCACTTATTTTTTCATTTTTTATTTTTTTCACACTCACTTTCTTATGTTCAATTTGTCGTTTCTTCTGAAAATTATAAAGCTCAATAAGCCCATCTTTAAGTGATGTAACATTACCTTGAATCAGCTTATGTTCCGGATCAATTCGCAAACCCACTAACCACTTGTCATATATTTCATTAAAAAATGCCACTCCTTTTACATCTAGTTCCTTTTGAAAAAATTCTCCGTTCTCAACCACTGCCTCCAAACATAACACTCACATAATCGGCGATTTACCGCTCTTGTGAATCGGCCGTCTTAATGTTTTTGTTATGTGCGTAAATATCAAGCACCGCTTCAGTTGCTGAGGTTATAGCTGCCACTCCACGCAAGGTGATGTCGACATCTAGTTCTATGTATGAACCTAAGTTAGCTGTAAACGCTGCAAAGCTGTCCTTTAACTCAGCGAGATAAACCTTTTCAAACGTTTTGCAACTCGAAATGTTTTTCATTTTGGAAGATATGCATTCTTTGCTTAAATCAACCGCCGCCTCATATTTTACAACCAATTTTTCTAATTGCGCTTTGTCGTCAATATTCTCAGCGAACAAGTAAAAACTAGCGAAAGAAAAAACTATAATTACTAACTTTAAAATTCTAAACATAATATTCCTTTTCGAACATAACTTTTAAATAAGGGGCGCAGGCAAGCAGGGCATAATAGCGAAGCCGCCCTGCGTGTATGCGTCCCAGCCCGCGCAGCGGGCAAGCTTGATTTTTTTGTTATACACAAGGCTACTCCTTAATAAGTTTAAGCACTTCACTGTTTTCGGAGTCGAAGACAGATAGCGATGTGTCATTTAACTTGATTGTGACGAATACATATTTGTCTTTGTAGCCATTGTACATTTCCCCAACCCACTCAGTTTCTGTTGATTGAACAATATTTTTGATGATTGTGAGGCCAGAGTTTTGTTTATGAGTCTGGTGTTCTTTAACACTTGCTACACCAGTTGTTAAATTGAATTCGATTAGAGCTGGTTTTGTTGGATGCTTCCAAACGCCTTCTATTGTTGATGAAGCAACTGCACTTATTGTTAATAAACAGGTGCCTATGAAAACAGAAAATAGAAGAGACGTTTTAGTTTTATTTATTTGAATCTTCCTGATTTTGCGCATTGTGTATAACACTTTCTATAACCGGTGGTGGCCGCTCTTGCCGAAATCCGCTTGATGCATTTGTTATACGCTGCCTGCTCGTTCTACCACCAAAATTCTAGCTTGGCCTTTAGGGTGAGCAACATGTTCAGTTCCAACTGATGCAAAAAATATATCTCCCGGGTTTAAAACTGCAGACTTAACCTCGCTGTTTTCTTTGTAGAGCATTTCAACAACACCATCCATTACTGCAAAAACTTCTTCGCCGTCATTTACATGCCACTTGTAAGGTTTGTCAGTCCAATGCAAACGAGTGGTAATACCGTTCATACTGGCAATATCCTTTGCACCCCATGCTTTACTTGCAGTGAACTCTTTACTTCTAATTACTTCCACTATAGTTCCTTTTTCTACGAGATTTTAAAGCTTATAACACCAAATTAAGCGGCGAAATACTGCTCTCGTATTTTGTCTGTCTTCAATTTTTTTGTTAGCAGTCGATTCACTCATAGTGACTCCATAGACGCAGAACTTTAACTACTTTCTCTTCTTCATAAACTTGATAAACCAATCTATGTTGAATATTAATTCTTCGTGAGAAGGCACCAGCAAGGTCTCCAACTAACTTTTCAAATGATGGGGGGCTAGTATACGGATCTTTTTCAATTATATTTAGTAAGACTTTTGCCTTGCTTTTTAGACCGCTGCTAGCGAGCTTTCTAGCATCTTTTTGTGCTTGTTTGGTATAGACAACTTTCCATGTCACCAATCTAATTCCTCTGAACAATCTGATAAGTCAGTTTCCATACCCTCTTTTATTGATTCCCTCATTCCTGGCACCGACAAGAGATACAAGGTCTCTTGAATTGCTTCCCAATCTTTTTCAGAGAGTAGAACAGCGTTGTTTCGTTTGCTCGTTATTTTCACTGGGATATGAGATTCAGCAGTTTCATCTATCACACGATATAAATTTGCACGAGCTTCTGTCGCAGTTAATGTAGTCATAAGTACCTCCAAACAAAAGCGTACGCTTAACCGCACGCAATGTCAAATATTGTACTGCTAACACCTGATTAAGCGGTAAAAATTTGCTCTATAATTTTTATCCGTCTTCGATCTATTGTTATGTTTTTTCAACTGAGTCATAATGTGTATAAACTTACTACTCTTTACACATAGGTGCAACATGAGAACTAACATTGTCATCGACGATAAATTAATGGCAGACGCGCTCAGTGCGACTGGTCTACAAACCAAAAAAGAAGCTGTAGAAGAAGGCTTAAAAGCATTAATCAGACTCAGAAAGCAAGCTAAGATTCGCTCTCTTAGAGGAAGGTTAGATTGGGAAGGCGACCTTGATGATATGAGAACCAGTGAATGATATTGGTAGATACTAGTGTTTGGATTGATTACTTTAAAGGTAATGAGACACAAGAAACTAATTTGTTAGATACAGCTTTGAGTAATGATAGTGTGGCCATTGGTGATTTAATCTTGTTGGAGATACTTCAAGGGTTTCGTTCTGACAAAGACTATGAAACAGCTAAAGAACACCTACAAGTATTACCTCAGTTTAGTATGCTTTCACCAGAAATAGCGATAAATGCAGCTGAAAATTATCGTGTTTTAAGAAAGCGTGGCATAACTATAAGAAAAACCGCTGACGTAATAATTGCAACATTTTGCATAAATAAAAGTATCCCACTGCTATTTGCTGATAAAGACTTTATACCCTTTACCAAACATTTAAAACTTCAATCGGTATCAACCGAAACCTAACGCCTAATTAACAGGCAAAAAATAGTTGGTTAAAATAAGCGACGAAGGAGCAAAAACCAACTGTTTTTTGTCCTTGTTTAATTTCTTGTTAGGCTTTTAATACACCTTGCCAGTAACCAACATCTTTCCATTGTTCAAATTTAAAACCAACCTGTTTGAAATGTGCAACTTTTTCTAAGCCAAATTTCTCATGGAGAGCGACGCTAGCTGGATTAGGCAATGTAATACCACCAATCACAGAATGGATAGAACGAGATTTTAACTCTGAGAATAAAGCATCATAGAGTTGTGAACCTACGCCGTTACCGATACATTTTGGCGATAAATAAACAGTAACCTCGACTGAAAAACGATAAGCAAAACGCTCTCTCCATTTGGTAGCATAAGCATAACCAATTAAGGCACCCGAAGAATCTTCGGCAATTAACCACGGTAAATCATCTGATTGAACTTTAGATATACGATTAAGGATATCTTCAGCAGATATAATTTCTGTTTCGAATGTAACAACAGTATCTGAAATATAATGATTATATATTTCAGCAATTGAAGTAGCATCCTTACTCACTGCATTACGAATCACAATGCCTCCTGAAAGCCTAACACCCTACTTTGGGGCATAAACATGCAGGCTAAAATTGGAGCGGTGCGACTGAGCCTGCATGTTTATGTCCCAGTGAGCGCGAGCGAACGACAACAGTTGTTTGTTAGCAGTCGACCTAATTAAAACCTAAATAAAGTACAAAAACAGCCATAGAAAAAGGCAGTACTAAAAAGTTAAACATAGTTTCAACATCCTTTTTGAATACTGCCCTAATGCCAATATAGCTATTAAACAGTGTTACTACTACCGATAAAAAGCCAACGATAATTAGCTTAACGGGGTAGTTCATGTTCGGGTGAAATAAATAAGCAACTATTGCCGGAGGGATTAGAAGTGGTATCTCCGCCACGATCCAAGAAACTTGATTTAAATATTTAGTGTATTTTTCGGTCAAACTCATTGAAGGCTGCTAACGCCTGCCTAAGCGGCAAATTAATAATGGGTTAAACTTATTGAGCGCAGCGACAATAACCCATTGTTAATTGTCCGATGCGAGCTTGCTAGCCTTAAGGCTCTTGTTAGTTTTACAACCCAAACACCGCCTCAAATTTCTCCCCATTATTTAACCTGTCTAACCCCAAATATAAACTTTTAGTGTCCATTGGCTCTATTGCAATCCTTGAGGCTTGGTAATATTTCACGCTCGTGTTAGGGAAGTCACTTAAATAAAAAATGGACTTAATCTTTGTCACATTTTCTTTTTTTATTTCTATATTTTTAAGAAGAAACGGCTCACGATAATCCACCTTGATACCAGTTCCTTCAATGAACCAGGCAGGCAATTGAGTTAACTCTACAAGAAAGTCGGTTCTATGTCTTACCTCTGCATGAACATATTCATGGGCTATCACGTCTGTGTTGAGACCTTTGGGGCCCAGAAAAATACATTCTCGAAAGAATCCTGATGTTTGCATACCCGTTGGGTTAAACCCAAAATCAGAGTATTTGGTTTCTGCCGTTGCAATAATTCTAGGTGAAGATATAGGGTTCCCATATACGCTAGAAACCCTATCAATTGCACTGGCTATTGAATTAATCAATCCAAACTTTTGCGCTTCGTCTAGGCTGTCGTCAATATAGATATTTGATGATACTTGCGAAAAGTGAGTTAGCCCTATCACCTCGCATGCTATTGCATCTTTTTTGAAAAAGATGAATGAGACAGAAAAGGTAAGCAAACAAGCAAACGAAAGGATTTTGAAAATACGCACCGGCTTTCCTTGTAAAACTAACACTTCAAATAACAAGCACAAACTGCTCTTTGTTTGTGTCTCTGTTCATTTGTTTTGTTAGCCATTCGCCCTCAGTTCTTCTTGGATTACTTCAGGATGTCTAAATGCAATCTGAATAAGCGCTTTGGCAGCACCTGATGGCTTGCGTCGGCCTTGCTCCCACTCTTGAAGTGTCCTTGGTGAGATTTGTAATGCTGAAGCAAACTGGTTTTGAGAAAGTCCTGTCTTTAATCGAGCAGATGCTACCTCATTTGGTTCGATTTGAGTGGTACGTGCAACATTACCTGCTTTCATTTCTTTGACTGATTGCAGTAATTTATAACCGAGTTCTTCGCCTGTCATTTGAGTTTTAGTCATTATCTATTACCTCTTTAATGGATTTCAGGATATGAGATGGGATATTTTCTTTTACAGTTTTACTGTAAATAACCAACAGCCATATTTCTCCATTTTTTAGTTTTGTATAATAAATTACTCGAACACCGCCGCGTTTCCCTACACCACGCTTGGACCATCTTACTTTCCTGCAACCACCACTACCCGGGATCACATCACCAGCGTTCTGATTGCCAGCAATCCATGTGCAAAAGTCTCCTCTTTCGTCTTCTGTCCAGATAGAGTCTGCATCGTTTTTAAATGTCGGAGTTTCTATAATTGTATACATGAGCCGTATTATACGTCTTTGACGTACAATATCAAACGTTTAATTGAAGTCGACTCAGATATGGCTAACACTTTACATAACCGGTTTGTGGCGTCTTTCCACAAATCCGGTTAATGGTACTGTTATATGTTACTCGGATACGAATACAACCGTAAAAACTTCAGAAGGCAATTTGTTCAGACCAACTATAACTGCTGACTTCTGGTAAGTAGGTGTCTTGCCTAAACCTGAATAGCCGACAATTAACTTATCATCAACTGTGGCGACGCCGAAAGCTCCAATACAACAAAAATATAACCCTCTTGCTATAATATGATGCTTAAAATTCGATAAATCACAGTTCTCACTTGCGTAGCTTTGAACTTCGCCTTTATCTAATACGTCAAACGTTTTTGTATCTAGCACACTAACTGCAAGCTCAACCTTTGAAGCTAAAACCTCGCAATTTGTGTCGGAATCTAGCCATCTGAAGCTTTCTAGCTGTTTGTCCGTTAGTTCTGGAGCGCTGTACCATTCTATTGCATTTACGATTTGAGTAGAAGCCAGCAGAAAAATAAAGCAAGACAACCTCGCAACATGCTTATACATATAACGCCCGATTAAGCGGTAAAAACCGCTCTTATTTTTATCCGACTTAAATCGTTTGTTATGTTTCATTTATCGTCCTTAACAGGCCCAAGAAGAAAATCCCAAAAACCTGAGTTAAGACGTTTATGAAGCTTGGGATAATTTTTAAGTAAAGGATCAAATAAAACAAGTAAGATATCCTTTAGTGCCCAAACAATAATTACCACACCTAGCAAGAAAGAACCAATCGGGTGTTTTCTGCCAAATTCTGTTTCACCTGATTGAAGTAAATGTGCTGACCAGATGCAGACGACGATGCCGAGAACTAACATTAAAATATTTACTATAAGCTTTTTATTCATTCCTTTAGCTCACAACTTCCATTGAAATATAACGCCTCAAACACCAGCTTGGTGAAGTTGGCGGCTTTTTTGGAACAAAAAAGGTGACAGCTTTGCCAAGTCCGAGTGCTTTGACTTGTTATGCGCATACTAAGTACTGGGTAAACTCTTCGTTCAGCGCTGTATTCTCCCTAATAACCCACCGCTTAAATGAAGTAAAATTGCTTGCTATATGCAAGTGTGATTTTATCTTCCTCTTGTAGTATTCCTTATCTTCATCGTCGCAAGTGGGCTTAAAGTACTCAATAAGAAGACCTTGAAACTCCTGCATTTCTTCTAAAAGCTTATTTCTTAAGTTTGCAGCTTCAATAGTCTTTAATTTTGTCGTTCCGTTAAAAGCATTTTCGACTAGTTCAGCAGTGCTCTGAGTGCTCAATGACGCATCTAACGGTGTTATCTTTACTTTTTCAAAGGGAAATGGCTTGAATTCATAATGCACTTTGTCTTCAACCTTTTCCTGCTCATCAGTGCAGTCCAGAATATTTTCATAGCTATCTAGCTTGATATTATTGCAGTGCGCACATGACCAGAACAGATTATCCCATGAGAATTTTAAATCAACATTACCTTTATGCGGCCGGAAGTGTTCTACGTTTATAGTATGAGGTTGAGAATCTTCACAAATATAGCATTTGTTATGAAAGTCAACTTTGATTCTATCCAAGACGCAGCCACATTTATAATCCCCAGACGCTTTGGTCTTTTCTGTTTTCAAGCAATCAGGTTCAGGTTGAGATTTATTAAAATACAACATGCTAACTACTCTCCTTTTTCATTTAGGAGAGAAAGTTCAATTTGCTGGAGTTTTACATGAAGCTCTTTCGATAAATATTTCGGCAAGTGAGAAAGATAGTTTTTTAAATGATGGTACTCAGCTTGATCTTCTTTTGTTCTATTATTTGCTAGCTCTTCAAACTTATTAATTTTTTCTATAAGAAGTTCAGAGTACTTATTTGACGAAAAGTAACTCTCGATTAGAGCGTCATAAGAATATCCTGACAGGTCTTCTGTCACAATACGGTTTTGCAAGTCACAAACCACCGAGTTTTCTATTGATGACAAAACAAAAGGAGAGTGAGTTGTTATAATAAACTGTAAATTTGGAAAGAAGTCGCCTAGAAAAGGTAATACTTTTTTCTGTAAATCAACATGTAGATGCGTTTCTATCTCATCAATTAGTACAATGCCTTGCATATTGTAGCTGGCGTTACTTTTTGTCTCCATTCGTAATATTAGTTCAGTCAATATACTCAATATTGCCGAATGGCCATCTGATAACTCTGAGAGCGTGTATGGCTCTCTACCATTGACATCAATTTTGAAATTGTAATTTTTCCTGTCAAAAATAAGACTTAACTCAGGAGCCTCAAGTATTTCGCCAAGCCGTTTTTCAAATCTTGAAAACCACTCGTCGATTCTTGTCACTTCCTTCTCATCTTGATCGTCACGAGCAAATGATCGTTCGGCTTTTAAGTTTACAATGTATTGCAGAAAAGCTGTGTTTGCTCTTTCTTTTGGCTGATACTTATCTTTCAGGCTGACTTTGTTTATCCCTGACGGGACAGTAATAGACGTTGTTCTCTTTGCGTCAAAATACGCAATCAAAAATTCACCTTGTTGTGCCTTGTCTTGCAATTCAATGTTTCTAGAAAAGCCAATCTCCAGACCGCCAAATCGTTCAAACCACTTTTTCGTTTGCTCAACACTCCTTTTAGCTTGAACAAAATTAGGATCATCCTCAGCAGGGCTTCTACTTTGTAGTTGCTTTAAATTCGATTCAAGATTCATCAAATTTGTCTTCTGCCGATCCCAATTTGCATATTGCCCATTAAAAACATTTTCGAGAAATCTATTGATCTCTAAAAGCAAAGTGGTTTTACCAGACCCATTCCTACCTGTAAGAATAAGGTGCTTTCTTGATGATTCGCTCAGAGGGATGTCAATTTCTTTAATATTTCTGACTTCTTTGACATTTATTTTGTTTATAAAAATTCCGTTGCTCATTTAGAATCCTGTATTTGGTGTTTGGAGCGCATAACACTTACTATAACCGGTTTGTGCCGCTCTTGCACAAATCCGGTTAATGGTTTTGTTATCCACAAATTTACTCATAAGTCACAGTTTGTTTGAGTTGGTCTAACAAACTCTTGTCGTCTGTTCGTTGAAGCCACATTGACGATGTTTCGACTGATATACCGTTTGAGTGTGATATCAATGATGCTTTTACATCACTCTTCAAAGAGTATTCAGTATTACCCGAAGAGGAATAATCTAATAACAAAATGAGCTCGAACTGCATCGTATCGGTTCCACAATCTCGTAACATTGTTCTACCGAGGGAAGTAGACCAAATAATATTTTTTGTTTCAATTTTACAAGTGAGTCCGTTTTCATCGTCGCTTATATCAGCGTCGTAGAGAAAAACGCCCTCGGTTGCTCGCAAATCTAGAAATTGATATGAAAGTCCTTTAACCTCTTTATTTTTATAAAGTTCAATACCCTCATAAACGCCCTTCCAGTCAGCAGCATTTGCTCCAAATGAGAAAAAAACAAATAAAACACCGAGTAACCTCATAACTCTCCTTTGTGGATAACGCCGCATTAAACGGCGAAAATTGCCTTTTATTTTTGTCCGATTCAATGCTTTGTTAGCATAAAATGATGAACTCACAAGCGCGCTCCACCCGTAAACGTTGATAACGATACATTGATAATTATTAGTAGATTAATACGACATTGTTTGGAAAGCAAAATAACATCCTTTGTTTATTTCGTGCTTGAATTGAGTAATAACTTGTTTGGCTTAAAAAGCATTAAACCCAAATTGCCAACACCTTTTAAAAATTGCCCATGATGCGATGCTTATATTTCCTAGCGCATGCCAGCTTATTACATTTAAATATTTTTACTGCTAACGCCCCAATAACGGGCAAGTAGTTACCGGCGAGAATGCCGAAGGCGCCGGTGAGTACTTGTCCCAGTGAGCGGAGCGAGCGTTGTTAATTGGTTTGTTATACACCCTTGCCCCTATTCACACGAAACTTTTCTGCACGCATCTCGACTTGCTGCTTAGCGATAGAGAATGAAGAGTGCTGACCAATAAGAACTGGGTGAGTATAAGTTCGAAGCAAGCATGCTAAAACTTCTAATTGCTCCAACTGATCGAGGCTTGATTTTACTTTTGCGCAAAACAAATTACATCCATAGATGATGTCATGAAGGTCGTAGTTTTCGAACTTTCTCGATAGAGTTCCAATTGCTACTCTTGAATTCAAACCCCAATTTATGCCTTCCACACGTATACAAGTATCAGAGTTTTTAAAGTTAATTTCAAACTCGCTTGATTCACTTTCTGTGAAGTCATAGTCATAGATTAAAAACTGAAAATGCTTCCTTGCAACATTTAAAAATTCTGAGTCGATGATGAATTCCTTTTGGGTGTATAACGGCCCGCATAACGGGCAAAAATACGTAGGCTACAATGCCGAGCGGAGCGCAGGGAGCCTACGTATTTTTGTCCCTTGCGAGCGCAGCGAGTGTTAATGCGTTTGTTAGGTTCTCGCGTCATATTTAAGCAATCTCACATTCACAAAAAGAGCTATTAATGAAATAGGTATCGCATATATCAAACTTATCAAGAGGATACTACTAATTGACAATAGAGATGTTGAACCGACGACAAAAAACGAAACCGAGCAAACAAAGAACAAATACGGCTATGAACTGAGCATAAAAAGGAACAGCAGCTTTTTCATTTCGCTTGTGGATACCAAGTTGTATGGTCGCATAAATAATTCCCCAAAATCCATCAAAAAGAATTGAATAATAAGAGTAGCTACCGAAATACAAGACTGCCGTAATTGCATTAAGAAGAACGACACACGCAATCCAATAAACATATACCCAAGCTTTAACGCGACTCTGAACTGAACTCATGATGAACCTAACACCTACTTAAGCGGCGAAAATTGCTCTTTATTTTTGTCCGCTTCAAGTTTTTGTTAGCCATCAATTTGCTCAACCTTAAATGTAGTCGCTACTCCAAGGTTTAGGTCATTTGTCACAAATCTTATCTCGACAATCAGATTAAGCGGAATCTGTCTACTCGGATGATGATCCAACCATGGAAAAGTAAAAGACATGCTTTCTTTATCTATCCTACCTATAATTGGAACGCTTGGAAATATAGTATCAGGCATGTCGCCATCGATAACTTGAAGGTAAACTCCAAACTCATCTAAGTCATAAGTCGAAGTCTTTGGTAATTTAACAAGGAAAGATAAATCCCCAGTATCCCTGCACGAACTATTTCCCTCATAACTAGCTCGATTGATTTTGATTTTTTCAACGACTGGCAAAGGGACTTGCTCCCAATACGTGCCATCTGCATTTTCATCAACTTGTTTCGGCCCTGGATGCTCATCCCATCGCTCTAAAGTAGGTTGGAACAAATAGTAACCCACATACGAGCATGCCGCAGACGGAAAGTTAAACAGGCTAATTAATATTATAAATGTTACATATTTCATTCAATCTATCCTTGATGGCTAACACTTTGCATAAGCGGTTTTGGCTGCTCTTGCCAAAATCCGCTTGATGCATTTGTTATTTGCTGCGTTTTTCAACACTAATTCTCCGTTTAACAAAATATGCTAGCGCAATAAGAATAAGCCCGCTGAAGTAGAATAAAACGTTCATGTTGAAAACTTCGTCAGACGCTACGACTTTATAGTAAACACTATCATCGGAACTATTGGTAAACTGTTCAAGGCCTCCAACTGGCAAAAGACCTCTAACTACGTAAAAATATCCCTCCAGAATAAACATAATTCCAGCGACTACTAATAGTTTTACTTTAAGCATTAAAAGTCCATAGATCGAGCGGCATATAACACCTCACTAAGGGGCGATAACACATGGGCTAAAATTAGGAACGAAGTGACGCAGCCCATGTGTTAGCGTCCCAGCGAGCAGCGCGAGCGCCTTTAGTGTTTTGTTATATGGCAAACTCTTCGTTTGGTTCTTCTAGTTGTTCCACTTCTTCGAGCCCGCAAATACCATTACCACCGTCAAGATAACGCAGACCAAGGTAAATTTGTTCTCCGATTTGTTCTGCCTGAATTACGACGGCAGGAGTTCGTTCTCCTGTTTTTTCATTAATCTGAATAACACATGTAGGTAATTTGGCATCCAGTACAAAGCTACCCTCTGGTATATAGAAAACAGCTAAGCCGTTTTTTACATCCATTTCAGAGGCAACTCGCCCTGATATGTGAGGTAAGGTATTCCAATTGTCAGGTTTGAATGAGTCCCACATGTTTAACTTTCCATATAACGCCCGTTTAAGGGGCAGAAACACATGGGCTAAAATGCGAAGCAGCCCATGTGTTTGTGTCCCAGTGTGCTTCAGCACACGACTTAAAACGTTTGTTATGCATTCTCTGCTACCAAGTAGTTCCCAATTTCGTCATCTGTTTGAAACAGCGATAAATAGGTATCTATAAACCACTCTTTAGCACCATTGACCGCCAGTACTTGTTCGCGTGTAACTTGATAACAATCGAAAATATCATCATTTATGAATGGAGAGTCCTCGCCATTTTGAATAGTGAAAACTCTACCTTTTTCGTTTGAATAGATATGACAGGTGACTGCGCAATCTTCTTGGTTGGTGTTCGGCCATTCACCTGTAATAAATGAAAGCCAAATATGGCGCTCATTTTGATGTTCAAGCATAGCAAGGCAAAAAGCAGTTTCACCTTCAACACTATATTTAAACATGCCACGAATAAACTTATTTTCGTGATCTCTACCGCATTTACATTTACGATAATATTCTTTTCGATTCTCAATCATCGACATTTTCGCCATAATTCCGTGAATGCATAACGCCGCATTAAACGGCGAAAATTGCCTTTTATTTTTGTCCGATTCAATGCTTTGTTAGCATAAAATGATGAACTCACAAGCAAGCTCCACCCGTAAACGTTGATAACGATACATTGATAATTATTAGTAGATTAATACGACATTGTCTGGAAAGCAAAATAACATCCTTTGTTTAATTCGTGCTTGAATTGAGTAACAACTTGTTTGGCTTAAAAAGCATTAAACCCAAATTGCCAACACCTTTTAAAAACTGCCCATGATGCGATGCTTATATTACCTATCGCATGCCAGCTTATTACATTTAAATATTTTTACTGCTAACGCCGCATTAAACGGCGAAAATTGCCTTTTATTTTTGTCCGATTCAATGCTTTGTTAGCATAAAATGATGAACTCACAAGCGCGCTCCACCCGTAAACGTTGATAACGATACATTGATAATTATTAGTAGATTAATACGACATTGTTTGGAAAGCAAAATAACATCCTTTGTTTATTTCGTGCTTGAATTGAGTAATAACTTGTTTGGCTTAAAAAGCATTAAACCCAAATTGCCAACACCTTTTAAAAATTGCCCATGATGCGATGCTTATATTTCCTAGCGCATGCCAGCTTATTACATTTAAATATTTTTACTGCTAACACGTACAATAAGCGGTTTTGGCCGCTCTTGCCAAAATCCGCTTCATTGTTTTGTTATTCGTTAAACCTACCACTAATCGCATCCTCCTCCGCCACCACCGCAATCACCTCCTGAGCTACCTGAGGTAAAACCACCATCTGTCGAAGAAGTGCCCACAGAGCCTGTCCCAGTATGAGTATCAAAAGGTCCAAAGAACAACCAGGCTAAAAAATAAAGCGTATACCATGTACCAGGAAGTGCCATGAAGATAAGCGCCATAATCGAGCTTCGTCTAACTAGTTCCGCGGTGTCAATAAGCCCTTCGCTCCGTTGACCAGAAAAAATTAACCAGCCAAGAACAAACCCTCCCAAACAAGCAAAAAATAAAATCTTAAATCGTTTAGCCAATATTAAATGCCTCTGCCGAATAACGCCGCATTAAACGGCGAAAATTGCCTTTTATTTTTGTCCGATTCAATGCTTTGTTAGCATAAAATGATGAACTCACAAGCGCGCCCACCCGTAAACGTTGATAACGATACATTGATAATTATTGGTAGATTAATACGACATTGTCTGGAAAGCAAAATAACATCCTTTGTTTATTTTTAGCTTGAATTAAGTAACAACTTGTTTGGCTTAAAAAAGCATTAAACCGAAATTGCCAACACCTCTAAAAACAGCCCATGATGCGATGCTTATATTTCCTAGAGCATGCAAGCTTATTATATTTAAATATTTTTACTGCTAACGCCGCATTAAACGGCGAAAATTGCCTTTTATTTTTGTCCGATTCAATGCTTTGTTAGCATAAAATGATGAACTCACAAGCGCGCTCCACCCGTAAACGTTGATAACGATACATTGACAATTATTAGTAGATTAATACGACATTGTTTGGAAAGCAAAATAACATCCTTTGTTTATTTCGTGCTTGAATTGAGTAACAACTTGTTTGGCTTAAAAAAGCATTAAACCGAAATTGCCAACACCTTTTAAACACGGCCCATGATGCGATGCTTATATTTCCTAGCGCATGCCATCTTATTATATTTAAATATTTTTACTGCTAACGCCGCATTAAACGGCGAAAATTGCCTTTTATTTTTGTCCGATTCAATGCTTTGTTAGCATAAAATGATGAACTCACAAGCGCGCTCCACCCGTAAACGTTGATAACGATACATTGATAATTATTAGTAGATTAATACGACATTGTTTGGAAAGCAAAATAACATCCTTTGTTTATTTCGTGCTTGAATTGAGTAATAACTTGTTTGGCTTAAAAAGCATTAAACCCAAATTGCCAACACCTTTTAAAAATTGCCCATGATGCGATGCTTATATTTCCTAGCGCATGCCAGCTTATTACATTTAAATATTTTTACTGCTAACACTTACAATAAGCGGTTTTGGCCGCTCTTGCCGAAATCCGCTTGATTGTTTTGTTATACGATTGCGTCATAATTTGCCTTGCATGTTCCATTCAGGTTTAAGCGTTTTGGTAATGCTATCTTCCAAACCAGCAGCTAGGTTCACATGAAACTCGCCTAAATGGAGTAAACCATTATCTGGGAGAACATATAACTCAACTATTTTAGAACTTTCTAATGCGAGTTTAATTTCTGCGTTGTTTCGAATATTGGTCGTTTGTGACGGCCCTGGGTTTTGATACCCATACATCCTCCTTTTCAATTGCTGAGTCGTTTTTCCGATATACTTTGGCTGATTATCAACTACAAAACTATAAAGCACGTTTCTCGAAGTCTCTTCAGCAAAAATATTAAGCGACAACTTATTTTCTAAAATAGACCACTGCCCAACTTTTTTGAAGCCAATGGTTAGCAATTTGTCTAAATCTACCATCACGTATAACGCCGCATTAAACGGCGAAAATTGCCTTTTATTTTTGTCCGATTCAATGCTTTGTTAGCATAAAATGATGAACTCACAAGCGCGCTCCACCCGTAAACGTTGATAACGATACATTGATAATTATTGGTAGATTAATACGACATTGTCTGGAAAGCAAAATAACATCCTTTGTTTATTTTTAGCTTGAATTAAGTAACAACTTGTTTGGTTTAAAAAACATTAAACCCAAATTGCCAACACCTTTTAAAAACTGCCCATGATGCGATGCTTATATTTCCTAGCGCATGCCAGCTTATTACATTTAAACATTTTTACTGCTAACACTTACTATAACCGGTTTGTGGTGCTCTTCCACAAATCCGGTTGATAGTTTTGTTATGTTTACTCTCAAAACAACCTAGAGGCAACGTTTACTCTTTTTTCTCAGAGGGTAAATCATTACAAACTTCGCAAGCAATCTTCTTACGAAAATTATAAGCCCTGCGTAAAGCGAATATGGCAACTGATATAAAAGACCAAATTAAGCCGAATTCGATAGAGTATGACAATGTACGCCCTTTTAGGTATTGAACTCCTGCGAGAAGCAAGAATACGACCGGTAAAGCTACTAGGTATTGAAAAATCCATTTTTGAATTGGCATCTTATTTCCTTTTCAGTTTTACGAAGCACAGCCTTACTCGTAAATATAACGCCGCCATAAACGGCTAAGTAATAGTTGGCTAAAATGTGTAGCGAAGCGAAACCTAGCCAACTGTTGCGTGTCCGCTTTTAATGGCCTTGTTATAACTCCATTACGGTAATTCAAAATTTTGTCTATGCCGATGAATTTCAACAAGCCTCCCGGATTCAAATTTTAAGTCTATTGAATTAAAAAACTCGTATTGACCATCGAGAAGAATATCCCATTTGTCATATTCGTATATTTGAGACTTCGCTTTAAGAGCAGCAGGAACTGAGAAGTTATCTCCAGCCCTATCACCGTAACGTATATAAATATGGGATTCAGGATATTTCACTTCTAAAGTTTGAAAATCGCCGATTACTTCTTCCTTGGTGCTACCAATCGTAAATCCATATGCGTTGCCTGAGACGATATTCTCATCAATGTAAGTTAACCACCAATAACCAACTAGCCCACCAATGAATAAGGTAGGTATAAAAATAATTAATGCTAAGACTTTAAGGCCAAATTTCACCGCAAATCCTTTTGGAGTTATAACGCCGCATTAAACGGCGAAAATTGCCTTTTATTTTTGTCCGATTCAATGCTTTGTTAGCATAAAATGATGAACTCACAAGCGCGCTCCACCCGTAAACGTTGATAACGATACATTGATAATTATTAGTAGATTAATACGACATTGTTTGGAAAGCAAAATAACATCCTTTGTTTATTTCGTGCTTGAATTGAGTAACAACTTGTTTGGTTTAAAAAGCATTAAACCGAAATTGCCAACACCTTTTAAAAACGGCCCATGATGCGATGCTTATATTTCCTAGCGCATGCCATCTTATTATATTTAAATACTTTTACTGCTAACGCCGCATTAAACGGCGAAAATTGCCTTTTATTTTTGTCCGATTCAATGCTTTGTTAGCATAAAATGATGAACTCACAAGCGCGCTCCACCCGTAAACATTGATAACGATACATTGATAATTATTGGTAGATTAATACGACATTGTCTGGAAAGCAAAATAACATCCTTTGTTTATTTCGTGCTTGAATTGAGTAACAACTTGTTTGGTTTAAAAAACATTAAACCCAAATTGCCAACACCTTTTAAAAACTGCCCATGATGCGATGCTTATATTTCCTAGCGCATGCCAGCTTATTACATTTAAATATTTTTACTGCTAACGCCGCATTAAACGGCGAAAATTGCCTTTTATTTTTGTCCGATTCAATGCTTTGTTAGCATAAAATGATGAACTCACAAGCGCGCCCACCCGTAAACGTTGATAACGATACATTGATAATTATTGGTAGATTAATACGACATTGTCTGGAAAGCAAAATAACATCCTTTGTTTATTTTTAGCTTGAATTAAGTAACAACTTGTTTGGCTTAAAAAAGCATTAAACCGAAATTGCCAACACCTCTAAAAACAGCCCATGATGCGATGCTTATATTTCCTAGAGCATGCAAGCTTATTATATTTAAATATTTTTACTGCTAACGCCGCATTAAACGGCGAAAATTGCCTTTTATTTTTGTCCGATTCAATGCTTTGTTAGCATAAAATGATGAACTCACAAGCGCGCTCCACCCGTAAACGTTGATAACGATACATTGATAATTATTAGTAGATTAATACGACATTGTTTGGAAAGCAAAATAACATCCTTTGTTTATTTCGTGCTTGAATTGAGTAATAACTTGTTTGGCTTAAAAAGCATTAAACCCAAATTGCCAACACCTTTTAAAAATTGCCCATGATGCGATGCTTATATTTCCTAGCGCATGCCAGCTTATTACATTTAAATATTTTTACTGCTAACAATTTATTATCTGTAAAAAAATTAATATCAAAACTGGCCTCATGCCTAGTTTCATAAATTAGTGATATTCAATATATTCTCGATGCCCCCAAAAATCAACATATTGAACGACCTTGTTTGGGAAAGGCGTTGCAAAGGGAAGATTTGCTGTTATGCGGTTAAATAGGGCTGCGCTACGTTGGGTTATTTAAATTTTATATTATATTTTGTTAGGGAAAACATTTTTATGCAATCACCGTTTCTGACTGCTGTATCTGAGTTTATGTATATGAAACGCTATGCAAAGAAAACTATTGAGACGTATTTAAAATATATTTTGCAGTTTATTCGGTTTAATCATAATGCTCACCCGAAGGTACTTGGCGACGTAGAGGTAGAAGCTTTTTTAACGTATATCGTGGTTAATAAGAAGGTGTCAATTAGTACCCAAACCGTTGCCCTGAATGCTTTGGTATTTTTGTATAAGGATTATTTGAACGCGCCTTTATCGCTTGATATGAACTATGTGCGCAGTATGAAGCAACCTAAGTTGCCTGAGGTGTTAACGCCTAGTGAAACAAAATCGTTTTTTGAATGTGTGCCGGCTAAACATAAGCTGCCTATTTCGCTTATGTATGGGAGCGGCTTGCGTTTAATGGAATGTATGCGTTTGCGCGTTAAAGACATTGATTTTGAATTTAAGAATATTAGGGTTTGGAATGGAAAGGGCGGTAAGCATAGGGTTGTTACTTTGTCGGAACAACTTATTGAGTCAATAGTTGTTCAAATTAATTTGGTTAAATCCTTGTTGGCTAAAGATGTGTTAGATGAAAAATACGGTGGCGTTTATATGCCGCATGCTTTAAGAAGGAAGTATGCAGGGGCCGCTTACGATCTTAACTGGCAGTATCTTTTTCCTGCTAGCCGCCTGTCTGTAGACCCCGAAAGCAAAAGATATAGAAGGCATCATTTAGATGAGCGCACAATACAAAAAACAGTGACAAAGGCAGCGAAAGAAGCGCGTATTAGCAAGCAAGTAACGTGTCATACTTTGCGTCACTCTTTTGCCACGCATCTTTTGTTGAATGGTTCTGACATTCGCACAGTTCAAGATCAATTAGGTCACTCTGATTTAAGAACAACGCAAATTTTTGTGCATATATTGCAACGTGGTGGCAATGCAGTAGTAAGCCCTTTAGATTTAATTTCTCATATTAAAAAATGAGTGGCTTTCTTTTCTTATAATAGCGTTGTTGCAATAGCTTCTGTTGCAATGCCCCCGTACAAACAACGCGAAAGCACTTACATTATGGGAACGAGCCTTTTAGAAGCCAATTACTTAGGCTTATAAGCTCATTAGCTTTTTTTGCTATCGCTCAATACGTTTTGGTCCATTGAGTCGCAAGGCATAGTGCACTTGGGTTTTCCTACCGCTTTAGCTGGAACGCCAACAACGGTTGTATGTGGTTTTACTGAGCTTAGTACCACACTACCAGCACCCACTTTAGAACCTTTGCCTATTTCAATGTTACCTAATATTTTTGCGCCCGAGCCAATCATTACGCCTTCGCGAACTTTAGGGTGGCGGTCACCTGACTCATTGCCCGTACCGCCAAGTGTGACGCCCTGTAAAATAGATACGTTGTCTTCTACTACGGCGGTCTCGCCAATTACTATGCCGGTTGCATGGTCAAACATAACGCCTTGGCCAATTTTTGCAGCCGGGTGAATGTCTATAGAGAATGCTTCTGAATTTCTACTTTGCATAAACAGCGCTAAATCGGTACGCCCTTTTTGCCACATATAATGGGCTAAGCGGTGAACTTGTAAAGCTTGAAAACCTTTGAAATGAATTAATACAGTAAGAAAATCTGATACCGCTGGATCGCGAAGTACCACAGCTTGTATGTCGGCCATCGCCGCTTCTAGCATGCTCGGTGCTAACAAGTAAGCTTCGTCAAACATTTCACTAACGGTAATAGAGGGCATTACTTGGTCACTCACTTTATTTGACAATATAAAGCTTAACGACGTTTCAAAATTATGATGGCTCAATACACATGCATGCAAATAACTCGCTAGCAAAGGCTCTTTTTCAGATACAACTTGTGCCTCACTTTTAAGCTGTTTCCAGAATGTTTGCCCACAAATGTTTTGCATACCTTAATGCTCCAAAGCTAATTGAGCCTTGATGATAGACCTTAGTCAGCACAAATCCAAATATTGATGCTCGGTTAATCCTTTTAGCGAATTAATGCTGTATAAATAGACAGCTTTTATTGCCAAAAACTGTTATATTCTCTATTGTTAAAGCGGTGGTATTTCAAGCGCTCAATCAATTGTACAGGTATTATTAATGGATGTTTCTTTACTCTTAGACGAACTTAACGACAAACAACGTGAAGCGGTAGGCGCACCTAACCAAAACATGCTTATTCTAGCGGGCGCGGGAAGCGGTAAAACTAGAGTGCTTGTGCATCGTATTGCATGGTTAATCGAAGTTGAAAAAATTTCACCGTTTGGCATTTTAAGTGTGACCTTTACCAATAAAGCGGCAAAAGAAATGCGCGCTCGGGTTGAGCGTTTAATGGGAAACTCCTTAAATAATATGTGGATGGGTACGTTTCACGGCTTAGCTCACCGTTTACTTAGGCTGCACTATGAAGAAGCCAAGTTACCGCAAAATTTTACAATATTAGATTCTGATGATCAGTTCCGTTTAATTAAGCGCTTGTTAAAAGCGCTTAATTTAGATGAAAAACATTGGCCGCCGAAGCAAGTCCAGTGGTATATAAACTCCAATAAAGACGAAGGTTTGCGAGCCAAGCAGGTAGAAACCTTTGATGATCCTAACCAAAAGAAAATGCGAGAAATTTACCAAGCCTATGAAGACGCATGCCAGCGCTCAGGCTTAGTAGACTTTGCAGAGTTATTGTTACGTTGTTATGAAACCATTCGCGACAACGAATCATTAAAAAAACACTACCAAAAACGCTTTCGCGCAATTTTGGTAGACGAATTTCAAGATACCAACAACATACAGTATGCGTGGCTAAAATTGCTATGTACAAAAGAAAACAACATGATGATTGTTGGTGATGATGACCAATCTATTTACGGTTGGCGTGGCGCAAACGTTAAGAATATTTCGCATTTTTTAGATGACTTCCCCCATGCCCAAACCATTCGTTTAGAACAGAACTATCGTTCTACATCTAATATTCTTAATGCGGCGAACGCGGTAATTGACCACAACAGCGGCCGCTTAGGCAAAGATTTATGGACCCAAGGTGAAGAAGGCAGCAAAATTGCATTGTATGCCGGATTTAATGAAGTCGATGAAGCTCGCTTTATTGTGTCCAAAATAAAAGATTTTCACGAGCAAGGCGCTAGCTTAAAAGAGTGTGCGATCTTATATCGAAATAATGCGCAGTCTCGGGTATTGGAAGAGGCATTACTCCACCAAAAATTACCCTATAGAATCTATGGTGGCTTACGATTTTTTGAACGCCAAGAAATTAAGGATGCACTAAGCTACTTGCGCCTTATTAGCAATGCCATTGATGACGCCGCATTTGAACGCGTTGTAAATACGCCTGCTCGCGGCTTAGGTGATAAAACCTTGAGTAATATTCGCTTATTCGCCCGTGAGAACAACCTACCTATGTGGGAAGCGGGTCAGCAAATGTTGCAAGAGAAACGCTTGTCAGGGCGCGCGGCAAATGCCTTGCAAAGTTTTTACGACAACATAAACAAAATGGCAAAAGACACCAGTGAGCTTCCTTTGCATGAGCAAGCAGATGCCGTAATTAAAGGTTCAGGCCTTTACGCTATGTACCAAGCTGAAAAAGGGGATAAGGCGCAAGCGCGCATTGAAAACTTACAAGAATTAGTTACTGCGGTTAAGCAGTTTGAAACACCAGAAGATGCTGAGGAAATGACACCACTTGCCGCGTTTTTGGCCCACGCCAGTTTAGAAGCCGGTGATACCCAAGCCGATGTAGACCAAGACGCAGTGCAACTCATGACCATTCATACCGCCAAGGGCTTAGAATTTCCTCTTGTGGTACTGGCGGGTGTTGAAGAGGGCATGTTCCCTAGCAATATGAGTAACGAAGAACCTGACCGCCTAGAAGAAGAACGCAGGCTTGCCTACGTAGGCATGACCCGCGCCATGCAAAAGCTCATTATTACTTATGCTGAAACAAGGCGTCTTTATGGGCAAGATAAATACCACACCATTTCACGTTTTGTGCGTGAAATCCCCGGTGATTTTATTGAAGAAATTAGATTACGCTCACAGGTAAGCCAGCCTGTTCATAACCGCTTTAGCCAGCAAGTATCTCATGACTCCTTTGTAGATTCAGGCTTTGCTTTGGGCCAACGTGTTATGCATGCTAAGTTTGGCGAAGGAACGGTACTGAATTACGAGGGCGCTAGCGACCATGGAAGAGTACAAGTTCATTTTGATGATGTAGGCAGTAAATGGCTAATGTTGGCTTACGCGAAATTAGAGAAGTGCTAGTAAGTGATAAACATGCGCCCTACTCGGGGCGCATTACTGGTTCTTTACGCTGTTTGCGATATGCATTAATAGAATCAAAGGTAAACAACGCCAATGCCGACCAAACAAAAAGAAAAGTGATTAAACGCGCTTGTGAAAGCGGTTCGTTGTAAAGCCACGCCGCTAATACAAACATAATAGTAGGGCCTATATATTGGAAAAACCCTAGGGTCGAATATTTAATTCGCCTTGCCGCAGCAGTAAAACAGAGTAAAGGCGCTGTAGTGACAAAGCCTACACTCGCAATTAACAATACCAAGTTAAGGCTCATTTCACTAGGGTTCACACTTTTTTCTGCGAACCAAAAAAAGTAAACAACGGCAATGGGCAGCATCATTAAGGTTTCAATAAACAGTCCCGGCATACTATCTACTGCCACTTGTTTTCTAAGTAAGCCGTAAAAAGCAAAGCTACAAGCGAGTGACAGCGCTATCCAAGGCAAGCTCCCGTAATTCACTAATAGCACTAACACGCCAACGGCCGCTATGCCTACCGCAAGCTTTTGTAAGGGACGTAAGGTTTCACCTAAAAATAGGCGGCCTAAAAACACATTTATAAGTGGATTTATGTAATAGCCTAAACTGGCCTCTAGCAAATAGTTATTATTAACGGCCCATATAAACAATAGCCAGTTGAACGCGAGTAGTATGCCCGCCAATAGTAAAATACGCAGTACTTTAAAAGAGCCTATGGCTTGTTTTACTTTGCCAATTTGGCGCAAGCCTACTATAAGAACGCATAGCACTAAGGCTGACCAAATTATACGATGCATGAGTATTTCGCCTGCCGGTATTGCATCAATTGCCTTGAAATATAGCGGAGCAAAACCCCACATAGTGTAGGCGGCAACGGCGAATAACATGCCTGATTTGTTGCTAGAAGATGCTGTCAACGTTATACCTTAGCTTAAAGAGTGAGCGCGCATTGTCAGGTATCAACTGCACCTATGCAAGCGCTAAATCAACTGTTCTAAAGTCCATTAGATTCTGCATCCAAAAACCAGTACAATTAGCGGCACAAATAGCTACAAGCAATTCCTTTCTTCGCTTTACAAGCCACAACAGAGTAATGTCATTGACCAGTGCTACCCACAATGCCCCCAATTTAGAACAAGAATGCTTAGATATTCTCAAGCATACCTTTGGCTATGCTGAGTTTAGAGAAGGCCAATGGGCGGTTATTGACAGTATTCTTCGCGGCCAAGACAGCCTTGTACTCATGCCAACAGGTGGCGGTAAGTCATTGTGTTACCAAGTACCCGCACTGGCTCTTGAAGGCGTAACTGTGGTGGTCTCTCCACTCATATCCCTTATGCAAGACCAAGTACAGCAACTGCTTTCCCAAGGGGTGAAAGCCGCTTATTTAAATTCAAGCCAAACACCTGAACAAAGCGATAAAATAACACGTGAGCTACATGCTGGTGAATTACAGGTTATCTATTTAGCACCTGAGCGCTTGTTGCAGCCGTATTTTATAAACAGCATAAAAAATCTATCACTGGCTTTAATAGCCGTAGATGAAGCCCACTGCGTCAGCCAATGGGGTCACGATTTTCGACAGGAATATCGCCGCTTAGGGGAATTGAAAGACATTTTTCCTAATGTGCCTATGGTAGCACTAACTGCTACGGCTGATCATGCCACACAGGTCGACATTCAACATCAGTTGCGCCTTGAAAACCCGTTTATTCATAAAGGGGGATTTGATCGCCCTAACATTCGTTACAATTTACTCGCTAAGTACAAAGGTGCGGTGCAAGTTGTTGACTTTATTAAGCAACAACAGGGCAATAGCGGCATTGTGTATTGTAACAGCCGCGCCAAGGTTGACGACATAACACAAAAACTAACAAGCGCAGGCTTAAGTTGTGGTGCTTACCATGCCGGCAAAGACACCAGCGAACGCGAGCGTATCCAAAACTTGTTTTTATCTGATGACTTACAAGTAGTAGTAGCTACCGTTGCCTTTGGCATGGGGATAAACAAATCAAATGTTCGCTTTGTGGTGCATCACGATGTACCACGCAGTATTGAGTCGTTTTATCAAGAAACCGGCCGAGCAGGACGCGATGGTATGCCCGCTGAAGCATTACTATTGTATGACGACAAAGACGCCGCAAGAATTAAAAAGTGGATTGCTGATGGCTCTACACCCCAGCGTTTTCAACTTGAAATGCATAAATTTGAAGCTATGCAGTCTTTTGCTGAAGCTCAAACCTGTAGGCGGCAAGTACTATTAAATTACTTTGGTGATGCAAGGCAGGCATCGTGCGGGAACTGCGATATTTGCCAGTTTCCACCAAAAATGTTTGACGGCACCCGAGTAGCACAAAAACTATTATCGTGTATTTATAGATTAAAGGGTGAAACGAATGGGCAATATGTCATTGATATTTTGCGTGGGAAAAGTCATCGCAAAATTTTAGATTTAAAACACAATGAATTGAGTACTCACGGTATTGGAAAAGATCAGCCTGACCAATACTGGCATAATATTATTCAGCAAGTTATCCACCAGGGCTTAATTAGAATTGATATGACGCAAAACGGCATACTACGTTTAAATGAAGCGGCTAAATATGTGCTTAAAGGTGAGCAGGTGGTCAACTTAGCTGTACCTAAGTTTAGTGTGAGTTCTGCGGCCAAAAATAAGTACGAGCCATCAAGCATTGATACTAAATTATTCGCTAAACTTAAGCATTTACGTAAGCAACTGGCCGATGAAAATAATGTGCCTGCATTTACAGTATTCAGTGACGCCAGCCTAGCTGACATGACGTCTCGCTTACCGGTCAGCAAAGCTGATTTCTTAGAAGTCACCGGCGTGGGCGAGAAAAAACTGCAAAAATATGGCGAGCCTTTCACTCGCCTTATTGCCGACTACCTAAGCGCTCAATAAAGCCTAAGGTAACACACTCATTTACGCGCTTTGTTCGGCTTTTTTCATTTCAGCCATCGCTTTCATGTAACTTGGCTCTTTTGATAAACGCTCAACATAGGCGGCAATATTAGGGCAAGCATCTAACCTACCCGCTTTGTGCACAGCCTCTAATGGAAAGCTCATTTGTATATCGGCAACAGTGGGCGAATCACCCACTAACCAAGTTCGCCCTTTCAAATGTTGCTCTACAAACCGCAGGTTTCTCTCTATCGCTTTGCCAAAGTATGCATCCATCACCGCATCAACAAATTTAGCGACCACAAATTTAATGAAAAACGGGCTCGCTTTTTCTTTACCTTTGTTCAGCACCATTGCTGTAACCAATGGAGGAAGAAAGCTTCCTTCAGAGAAATGCGACCAAAATTGAACATCAATAAAATCAGCATTTTCTTTACTTGGAATTAATGAAGAATCACCCGCTTCGCGAACAATGTACTCACATATTGCACCGGTTTCAGCAATTACATTATTGTTGTGTGTAAGCAAAGGCGCAGTGCCGAGTGGATGAATCGCACTTAATTCTTTTGGGGCCAAATTAGTTTGCTTATCCCTTTTATACACTTTTATTTCATACTCAACTTGAAGTAGCTCAAAGAGCCAAATAATACGTTGCGACCGAGAATCATTAAGGTGGTGAAGGGTAAACATTTTTATTGTCCATTTTGTTAAATTGTAAGATGTATACACAAGGGCATAGGTAACGGATTACATTTTCCTTGGTTTATTAGTTTGCCTTGATTTTCATGTTTGCGTAGTAGGCAGAAAGGTCGGCAATGTCTTGATCACTCAGCTTTCTTGCATGAGGGGTCATTGCGGCATTCACTCGCGTTCCTGCTCGAAACGCTTTTAATTGCAATTCCATGTAAGCTGCTTTTTGCCCTGCTAAATTAGGATACACTGGAATAATAGCAATGCCATTTTTACCGTGGCACTGCCCACAAATAGCTGATTTTTCTTTGCCCTTTTTTATGTCTCCCACTAACTCGGGCTCACCACAAGCACTTAAACTAAGCATTGATATGAGCATAAATATGCTAAGCTTTGCCTTATGAGTCTGTTTTTTTATTCTGTTCATCGCAATCTATTTTGATTTACTCTCGTACATACAGACTACATTGATATTTTACATCTTGTAAACAAATTGTTATTAAAAGTGAATTAAGCCATGCCTCTGCAACACCTATATGCGTCTGAATTATCAGCCCTTTGCACTAAGGTACAACCTTTTCCTGTTGCCTCACCTGAGGTAACAACTATTAACCATGCCCTGCGAAGTGAACTAGGCCTCGAAGGGCTTTTGCCAAATGAGCACGCTATTCTACAAGCCTTGTTTTCGCCTGAAGGAACGCTTCAAGAAAACAGCGTGGCGCAAAAGTACGGTGGCCATCAGTTTGGACATTGGAATCCACAATTAGGCGATGGCCGTGGCCTACTATTAGGTGAAATAAGTACGCCCCAAGGTGAGCTAATAGACTTACACTTAAAAGGCGCCGGCCCCACGCCATACAGCAGGCATGCTGATGGCCGCGCAGTATTAAGATCAACAATTCGTGAATATTTGGCAAGCGAGGCCTTGCATAGCTTAAATATCCCCACTTCAAGGGCGCTTGCTTTAATTAACTCAAACGAACCGGTAATGCGTGAAAGCCTTGAGCGCGGTGCCATGCTTATTCGTACCTGCCCTAGCCATATTAGATTCGGGCACTTTGAATACTTCTACCATGCAAATGAGCATGAAAAACTAGATGAATTATTTAGCTTTTGTTTTGCTCACCATTTTACACAGGAAGCAAAAAGCGAAAATCCTTACTTAGCACTGCTAACTAGCATTTGTGTAAGCACCGCTAAGATGATAGCGAAATGGCAAGCCTATGGTTTTAATCATGGCGTAATGAATACTGACAATATGTCTATTCACGGCATTACCTTTGATTTTGGACCTTATGCGTTTTTAGATGATTTCGTTCCGAATTATATATGCAATAGCTCTGACCATGGCGGCCGTTATGCATTTAATCAACAACCTAGTATTGGCCTATGGAATTTAAACGCGCTTGCCCATGCGTTTAGTAACAAGCTAAATGTGGATGAAATTAAACAAGCTTTAGCCACATTTGAACCACAATTTTTAAGTGCCTACAAAACTGAAATGTTTGCCCGCTTTGGTTTTACAGAAGCCGTGTTAACTGCGCCTGAAAACACCACTGATGAAGATAGTTTAATTTCACTCAGCAACCGTTTTATTCAGCTATTAAGCGAGGAGTCTGCAGACTACCACGGCAGCTTTAGGCGTTTATCAGAATCATTTAACGATATTAAGAAGGGCAATATTGATGGTTTTTGTGACACCTTTTTACAACTTAATGAAATGCGTGATTGGAGCAAACAATACACGACCTTAATTGAAAGCTGCCAAGCCAATATCACCCAGCAAGACTTACTGGGCCGTAATCCAAAGTTTGTTTTACGTAATCATCATATGCAAGATGCCATTGAGAAGGCTGAAAATGGTGACTTCAGCACATTTAATGATTTGCTAAAAGTAGTCACGCGCCCGTTTGATGAACATTCTGATTTACATGCGCTGTCATTAGCACCAGAAGATAGTGATAAGGGAATTGCGCTCTCATGCTCAAGTTAAATCAACTAAGTCTAATAGAAGATTCTTTGGTAATTGAGCCTGCTGACTTCCCCAATGAAGAGCAACGAAGTGAGTGGGTAAGTGCCTTATTAAACATGTTAAACACGCAAACACAGCAGGAAGAAGTAGGTGCTGACTTGGCGCAATATAGCTTCATGTGGGGCAGTTGTTTATTTATTTTAAGTATTAGCGACACCGTTGATAGTATTTGGATTAACGCCACAAACCGTAACATGCCGGTAACAATAGAAATGCATGATAAATTAAAACAGGTAATAGCCGATTAAGTGCTTCACACAACAGTACTTTTCTGGCTAAATACGGAGTAACTTATCAAATAAATGAACATCGATTTGCGACTTCTTAGCGTTCTAATTTTACCGTCGATTCTATTATTTTTCGTCTCAAGCGTGGCGTCTCAAACAAATGACAGCCCCACACCTATAAATGTAGATTTTGACAATGCAGTAAATATTCATGCTCATGCGCAATACCATGTAACGCGTGAGGGCTTATTGCTGTCTGATGTTCAACAACTGAATCAGTGGACACTAAACATAAATGCGCAATCAATAGATGCGCAGTCAGCGCTGTGGATACGCTTCGATTTACTTAATAATGCCAATACCAATAGGCTGCTTACCCTAATTGCCGGTAGTGTTTTTGTAGATGAAGTAGACGCATTTTTGCTTGATGAACAAGGCCGTATTGTACAAAGCGCACGTTTACAAGCCGATGATGACGTAGCCCGACATTTAAGCCGCAAAGGCTTCAAAATGAACCTGATTTCGCGCTCAGAGTCACTATATACCGTTTATATTCGGGTGCGCGATAATAGCTATTCTTTATTACCTTTGGAGCTTTGGCAAACTGAGAAATATACCCAGGAGTCAAGTGTTCGGCTAATTTTACTTGGCGCAATGGCCGGCGGTTTGTCATTATTAGCCACCTATTTTTTGCTCACTTATATTTTGCGAAACGCCCCTGCCCGTTTCTGGTTTTGCGTGTTTGCTACATCAGCCATGACCACCATGTTAAGTGCAGAAGGTATTTTGGCATCGCTATTTATGTTGCCAACTAAAACCGCAGAACTCACAGCTATTAGCCTTATAATCTCGCTATTTGCAAGTATTAAGATCGCACGCGTTGTTTTCTACCCCATTTCCAGTGTGTGGTTGCGTTTGCATTATGGCTTATTGCTAATACCTTTAGTGGCCGTTTTTACGCTAAGCGACAACTACCAATTATTAAGCTTAATTGGGTTTTCACTGATATTTTTAGCCAGTAAAATTCTAGCCACTATTGTGTATCGTAAAACCATTGATTTACGCAGTGCTTTAATCTATTTCTTAGGCTGGTTAACCTTGGGTACATTAGTCAGCCTTGAATTATGGCGATTCTTCCAAGGCAGCGCACAATTGTCTATGACAACCCCTTATCCCTTTGCCGTTATTTGTTTAGGGGTAATGTTTGTAGCCGTCTCTATTATTAGCCGCGAACAATCTAGCCAAGCCAAACGCGCTTATCATCAAGGTGAGCAAATTGCGCAACTTCAGCAATATAATGATTTATTTCAACACGCTGCCGAAGGCTTATATACCGCCTTACCTAATGGTGATTTAGTTCATGTTAACCCCGCTATTTGTTCACTTTTTGGCTACAAAGACAATGATTCGCTTATTAGCAAAATGCCGAACCTGTCATACTTTTTTGCCGATGCCACAGAAGCTGATTTACTTTTAGGTGAGTTGAGTATTCAGCAAACTGTACTAGGGAAAGAAATAAAGGGGAAACGTGTAGATGGCAGTGAGTTTTGGTTCTCTATTTCTTGCCAATTAAAAACGGTAAATGACGAAAAGCTCCATTTTGGTTCGTTATTCGATATTACCGAACGCCGTTTGCATCAAATTAATTTGCACTACCTAAATACGCATGATCAACTCACCGGCTTGTTTAATCGCCGTTACTTCCTTCAATTAATGAACGAGCGCATTGAAAAGTATGATGAGAAAAGCACAAAGTTTGCTCTTTTGTTTCTAGATGTTGATCAATTTAAACTGATTAATGACACCTGCGGCCATTCTGCTGGTGATATTTTTATTAAAGAATTATCACACGAGCTATTTGACGTGGTGAGCGACAAGTATCCTTTTGCACGTCTTAGCGCTGATCAATTCGGGCTATTAGCGAATTTTGAAAATAGCCAAGAACTGCGTCAATTAGCAAATACATTACTCGCCAAAATGCGTAAATTTGAGTTTAAGTGGGACCGCCACGTATTTACCCAATCAATGAGCGTGGGAATTGCTCCTTTTGATGAATCCATTCCTAGCGGCGAAGAATTGCTGAGTTATGCTGATACGGCTTGCTTAATAGCTAAAGAAGGCGGGCGAGACAAAATACATATATATTCTGCGGAAATGGGCATGCATTCTAGCTACAAGCGTGACTTATATTGGGTGAATGAACTTAACACCGCACTAAAAGAAGACAATCTAGAGTTGTTTTATCAGCACTATCGCCCTTTAAACGCCAGTGATACAAAAGAATATTACGAAATTTTAGTGCGCTTACGCACCCAAGACAACGACTTAGTTGCGCCTGAATTTTTTATGCCAAGCGCAGAAAAAGCCCATGTGAGCAATAAAATTGATAAAGTGGTGGTTGAGAGCTACTTTAAGTGGCTAAACACACACAATGAGCATATTGAAACCCTAGGCAAAGCAAATATTAACCTTTCTGGCATGTCGCTTTCTGATGATGATTTTCGTTTTTTCTTGCTCAATGCTTTTGAAAAATATCATATTCCTTTTGATAAAATATGCTTTGAAATTACTGAAACCATGGCAATCATAAGAATGAAAGATGCCATAGAGTTTATGAACGAATTTAAAAAGCTTGGCTGTACGTTTGCACTAGATGATTTTGGCAGCGGCTTTTCGAGCTACAGTTATCTAAAGCATTTACCGGTTGATTATCTGAAAATTGACGGTAACTTTATTCGCGATATATTAAACGACCCAATTGACTTAGCCATGGTGACCTCTATTCGTGACGTGGCTGACGCCATGGAAATTAAGACAGTGGCTGAGTTTGTTGAAACACCTGAAATTATGGTCCAAATAGGAAAGTTAGGCGTAGACTTTGCGCAAGGTTTTTGTATAGCTCAACCTGTTCCTTTGGCTAGGTATGCTCCCTTTTCTGATACCTTAATTGACAATTCCTAAACGAATTTTGGTATTATCCCACCTTCTGTGGGCAAGGATAAGTTAAAACTAAGCCGCAAGTATTGGAAAATACGAATTTGCCCCCACTTTTTGCGCATTGATATTTAAAAGTAGAATTGAATGACCACACACAACAGTCGCTACGAATTTATTAGCCAGGCTAAGTTACCTACCCGTTTTGGCAATTTTGTCATTCACGGTTTTCTTGATACAGAAAAAGACCAAGAGCATGTTGCTTTGTCTTATGGTGAGTGGGAAGAAAGCGATACCGTTCCAATTAGAATCCATTCTGAGTGCTTAACCGGTGACGCATTATTTAGCACCCGTTGTGATTGCGGTTTTCAACTAGAAAAAGCACTGCAGAATATTGTTGAGAAAGGTAGCGGCGTGATTTTATATTTACGCCAAGAGGGCCGAGGAATTGGCCTGTTAAACAAAGTAAGAGCTTATAACCTGCAAGACCAAGGTTACGACACCGTGGAAGCAAACGAACATTTAGGCTTTGATGCAGACTTACGTGAATATGGCATATGCAAAACGATACTAGCAACATTAAACATTCAAAACGTTGAGATAATGACTAACAATCCTAAAAAGATTTTAGCTTTGGAATCAATGGGAATTAATGTGGTGGCCCGTAAGCCAATAGACCACGGTATTACTAATGACAACAAGCATTATTTACGCACTAAAACCAGCAAACTGGGCCATCAGTTTGACCCCGACACCCTAAAATAAGCACTTAATAGTGCTAAGTCACTTTAAAGCGTTCATTGAGTGCTATAGCGAATCGCTTGGCACTGGGTTCGTCCATATTGAAGTACAATGATGGTTCAATTAGTTCCACCTCAATAATGGCTAAACCCAAATCTGTTTGCAGCATATCAATACGTGCATAAAGCGCTGATTGTGGCAAAGACTCCAAGGTTTTCTCTGCTAGCTCAAGCATGTCATAGCTAGGGTCAACCTTTGCTAGGCTGCCACCATGCTCTTCTTGCACTCTAAAGTCCCCTTTCTCGGGACGTTTGTTGATGGTGTGGCTGTATTTGTGGGCAAAATAAAATAAAGAAAACTCGCCCTGTTCAAGAATGGTTTGCTCAAACTTTTGGATCATAAGTGGTCGCTGTTTTAAGTCTTCCGCTATCGCTTCCCTATTTTTCATCCAAGCATCATGTGTTAAACGATAGGTTGAGTCGGCATTTGCACTTACGCGGGGTTTGATGATTATTTCACCGCTAGTAAAGTAAGAAAACGCTCCGCTTATCACCTCTTCGTTAAATGCATCTAGCCAAATAGTGGGTAATATAGCAACGCCCGCTACTTCTAAATCACGCAGGTAGTCTTTTGAGAAGTTCCAAACCATTAACTCATAAGCATTTTCTAAACGCGCGGTAGATTTTTCAATTTGCGTTAAGGTATTGATAAATGCTTCAGGGTGTTCTTGATAATCCCATGTGCTGCGCACTACTACCACATCGTATTGATTGTAATCGTGGTCTTTTTCTCGCCACGGCACATCAACAACTTGCCAACCCAAAGCTTCTAAATGGGGCTTAACTAAGTCATCGTAAATAAAGAAATCTTCTAAGTTATTGGTTGTAAGAAAGGCGCAGCGTAACATAAAGGGAACAACTCAATTTTGGACATACTAAATAGCTTAAGCCAAAATGGGGGGGATAACAAACGACGGCTGTCAATTTGAAAAGAAAAAGCACTAAGCAGGCCGGTTGGGAATACCTTGCCTGCCTAGCGCAAAAAGCTTAAAACTTAGTCGCTATCCATATCCAAGTTTTGTTAGCATCAACACGGCCGCTTTCGCCAGAATAATCAGCATACTTAATGCCCACCGCGTATTTCTTAGCAATCTTGGTAGTGTATTGCAGGTTAATTTCGCTGCCTAAGTCATCTACTGTTGCGGTAGCTTCGTCGGCATCATAGTTGTGGTAAGCCACTAGCCATTTACCGCCGGCTAACCCGCCCGCTAAGCTAACACTTAAATCTTCTAAACCTTGTGCTGGAGTAGCTAAGAATTGATCACTCCAACCATTGAATTTATGCAAAGTAGCAAGCGGCGTAGCAAACCCATACATGCCATCATCCGAGCCTAGCACCTCATAATTTAACTTTGCGGTTACGCCTGAAAATGACGTACCAATTTCAGCCATCATATAATCGGCATCGTAGTCAGTCCCGCCAGCAGTAGTTGACTGCGTCGCATATTCAAGAGCATACATAATCTTGGTTTTTTCAAGCGATGTAGCGCCTTTGAAACTTACACCGTAAGTATCAATAGCGTTGTCAGTGTTGTTATCTACCTCAAGTAGGTAGGTGTAACCCACTAAGGTACCAATATCGGTTTTGTACGACACATTGAACAAGTGATCTTTTGCATCTAAGTCGGCTTCTTCACCAAAAATACGGTTGCGCTGAGTTATGTAGCTATACTGCATTTTAAGATCTTTATTTGGCGCATAAATAGCGGTTGCCGCATCAAAGGTTTGGCGGTCTTGACGCCAGCCAACGTGACCAATAAAACGGTGCCCATCATGGGTAATCACTTGGCGGCCTACTTTAAAAGTCAGCCCGTCTTTTTTATATTGCAAATAGCCTTGGTCTAATTCCGTAAATTCCGGATCGGCAATAACCGAGTATTGGCCTAAGTTGTACCCTGTAGGGCCAACCGTATAATCGCCTTGGCCTAAGGCAATGCGGTTATCTTCCATCTCAATTTTAAACGAGAAACCTTCATAGCTGCCTGACTCGTAGCCTAGTCGTGTTCTAACCGTGAATGCCGAGGCATCGTCAACTGCGTTATCTTGGCCTACATCTTCGTATCGTAAGCGAAGGTCAACGGTGGCTTTGCCATCAGCAAGCGCACTGTGAAGGTCTTGGCTTTGTGCAGATACACTAAGCGGTGCTATTAAGGAAGCTAATGCAAATGAAGATAGCATAGCCGAAATGGGTTTGTTTGCGTTCATGTGAGTTTCCTATAGGTGAGCGAATCCCGCCCCCGTCTGAGAGTGTTAAAATTTAATGTGTTTAAAATTAGTTGCTTACTTAGCTTAAGCTTGGCCTATAGCGGCCTTACCTATGCAGCGTCAGAACTAGATTGTGCTTTTTTATTGTTTTTATTATTTTGAAAAACCGGTTCAACTTTGCGCTGCTTTTCGTATAAGAATTGCAGTACTTGATGTCGGTATTTGTTGTATAAAGGATTATCTGCCATTTCAATACGATTGCGCGGACGTTCCAATTCAATATCGAGTATTTCGCCAATAGTAGCTGACGGACCGTTAGTCATCATCACTATTCTGTCAGAAAGCAGAACGGCTTCATCTACATCATGGGTAATCATAATCACGGTGTTGCCTAGCGCAGCTTGAATCTCCATTACTGAATCTTGTAAATGCGCGCGAGTGAGCGCATCTAACGCGCCAAATGGTTCATCCATTAACAGTACTTTAGGCTCCATGGAAAGCGCACGTGCTATGCCTACTCGTTGTTTCATACCACCAGAAATTTCTGAAGGTAATTTGTGAGTTGCGTGAGTCATATGAACAAGTTCAAGGTTATGCTCTACCCATTCTCTAATTTCCGCTTTTGACCGCTTCTGCTTGCTTTGCTTCACCGCTAACTCAACGTTTTTATAAACACTTAACCACGGTAACAAAGAATGGTTTTGAAACACTACGGCGCGTTCTGGCCCCGGTGAGTTTACTTCTTGGTTATCTAAAATTACGCCGCCATAGGTTGCTTGATATAAGCCAGCAACAATATTAAGTACCGTTGATTTACCGCAGCCCGAGTGCCCAATTAATGAAACAAACTCACCTTGTTTTAAGCGTAAATTAACATCCGTTAAGGCAACAAAAGGACCATTGTCGGTAGGAAATTCCATACCTACTTGTGATAATTCTAAATGTGGAATACTCATTGTATTTTCCTATATGAACTGATGTTAACTAGCGAAGAACTTGGGTTTTATCCCAGCTCACTTTTTTCTGTACCGCTAACATTAGGCGGTCAAGTAAAAAGCCAATTAGACCAATGGTAAGTACGGCTACCATAATGCGGGCCAGTGAATTAGATGAACCATTTTGGAACTCGTCCCAAACAAACTTTCCTAAACCTGGATTTTGCGCCAGCATTTCTGCCGCAATTAATACCATCCAACCTATGCCTAAACTTAAGCGCAAGCCAGTAAATATCATTGGAATAGATGAAGGCAACACAATTTTTTGTATGTGAGTTACGGTATTTAAGCGCAATACTCGGCTCACATTCACCAAATCTTTATCAATACTTGATACACCCACAGCGGTGTTAATAAGAGTGGGCCATAAGCAACAAAGAGCAACTGTTACCGCCGATGTTACAAATGATTTTGCAAACATAGGGTCATCACTCACATACACCGCACTTACAATCATAGTAACTAAAGGCAACCAAGCTAATGGTGATACCGGTTTAAATAATTGAATAAGCGGGTTTATAGCAGCATAGGCTGATTTACTTAAACCACATACTATGCCAAGAGGCACGGCGATTATTGACGCTAAAAGGAAACCAACACTTACGGTATATAAACTGGTCCAAATTTGGTCAAAAAAGGTGGGTGCGCCAGTGAATGCACGGGTTTTGGGCACATATGTTGGGTCTTTTGCTACTCTATCAGCGTTACGTTTTTCTTGGCGTTCATAAAAAGCGGTTTCTTTTTCAGACTGCGCTTTATGTTCGTCATACAAAGTTAAGGTTTGTTCGTAAACTGCCTTAGGGCCTGGGAATTTACCTAACGAAGTATCTATACTGCTCGCTACCATAGACCACAAACCAATGAATAGTAAAATTCCCACTATGGGTAGAAGCATATTGTTCAGGGTTGCGAATATCACGTTGCTTCCCACATTTGATGGTAATTTGTTTGTCATTAATTTAACTATTGTTTGTGAGCTCATAACGATCTCCGTAAGTAAACGTTATCTTGCTACCTAATAGCAGGCAGCAAGATGGCTTGATTTATATTTTGTCGTCTGACTTCATACCAATTGGGAAGCTATCCAAATAGGCATTTGGTTTAGTTCCGTCAAAGGTAATGTTGTCAATAAACTCTGATTGCGGTGGCTTAAAGCCTGACTCATTTGCAAAATCTGGGAAGTCAGAAGCTTTTGCTTTGCCTTCGGCAATAAGGGCTTTAGCCGCTTTAGTGTAAATGTCAGGGCGGTACACTTTTTTCGCTATATCAACATACCAATCGTCAGATTTTTGTTCTGAAATTTGCCCCCAACGACGCATTTGCGTTAAATACCAAATCGCATCACTGTAGTACGGGTAAGTTGCATGGTGTCTAAAGAATACGTTGAAATCTGGAATTTCGCGTTTATCACCTTTTTCAAATTCAAAGGTGCCGGTCATGCTGTTAGCAATAACGTCAGCATCGGCGCCTACGTAGTTACTTTTAGCTAAAATCTTCACAGCTTCTGGGCGATTCGCATTGTTGTTCTCATCAAGCCACATTGCCGCTCTGATCATTGCCTTAACAACGCGAATATGGGTATTAGGGTACTTTTCTTGCCACTCGCTTGATACACCAAATACTTTTTCAGGGTTATTTTTCCAAATTTGGTAATCGGTAATTACCGGTACACCAATACCTTTAAATACCGCTTGTTGATTCCATGGCTCACCTACGCAGTAACCGTATATTGTTCCGGCTTCCATAGTAGAAGGCATTTGTGGTGGAGGAGTAACTGACAACAAGGCTTGTGCATCTATTTGGCCGCTTGTGTCACCTTTATGTGGCGCATAGTAACCAGGGTGAATACCACCGGCAGCTAACCAATAACGCAACTCATAGTTGTGGGTAGAAACAGGAAATACCATGCCCATATTAAACGGCTTACCCGCTTGCTTGTATTCTTCAATAACAGGGGCTAATGCGTCAGCTTTAATAGGGTGAACAGGCTTGCCATTTTCATGAGGAATGTTTTTCTTCATTTTAGCCCAAACTTCATTTGAAACAGTGATACCGTTTCCGTTTAAGTCCATGCTAAATGCCGTCATTATATGAGCTTCGGTGCCATAACCAATAGTGGCGCCTAAAGGCTGGCCTGCAAGCATGTGTGCGCCATCTAAGCCTCCGGTTATTACGCGGTCAAGCAGTACTTTCCAGTTAGCTTGTGCCTCTAGAGTTACGTATAAGCCTTCATCTTCAAAATAGCCTTTCTCGTAGGCAACAGCCAAAGGCGCCATGTCAGTTAATTTAATAAAACCAAACTTAAGCTCTTCTTTTTCAGGGTAACCAATTTCTTCTTGAGCATTGGCAACTAAGCTAGCACTGCTTAAGGTAAAAAGTGATAGCGCCATTCCAATGGCTTTTAGTTTTCTTAAATTAAACAAGCTTTTGCTCGTATTTTTCTTTGCACTGCGTTGTTGAGTTGTTGTCATCGTAAATGTTCCTACATTTTGATTACTAAAATTCAGGCCAAAAAAAAGCCCACAAACAGCAATATGAAACATATTGAGTCTAGTGGGCTACATTGCCTAAGCGCTTTTGCTTCAATGCAAGAACGCTAAGATTTTTTGTCGTTAACACAGTTTATTATTATTATGCACACTACATACGCAAACTGGCTTGGGGACACAAAACGTATGTGGTAATGGCAAGGATGTCTGTGCTGTCTCCTTTCGATTACTATATAGCAGATATGATGCCAACAATTTAAAATCAATCTTTTCAATAACTTAGCTGATTTCCGTAAAATACTGCGGACTATTAATGGCGTAATACAGTGCAGCTCGCACCATAGAAGTGCTTAGCTTAGGCTTTTGTGGCCAGTCTAAGTGCGACTGCTTGGTCAAATATATCTTCTCTAAAACAATCTTCTATCTTTATATTTGCGCTAGTAGTAGGGCACAAATGTGGCCAAGCATGTTGAATTTTGTTGAGCAACCAAGTTCCTTGTTCGGCACTAGGGCGATTTATTGCCAGTTCATCTTTTTCATTTAAGGCGCTAAAACGATTGTAGTGGGTAAGGTGGCGCGGAGAAACCCCATACATAGTTAAACAACTTCCAATAAGGGAAGGCGCTATGCATTCAATAGGCGTTGATAAATACTTATCTTGTGCAAGTATCCTAGCGGCTTCAAATCTATTCGGCACATCCTTGAGCCATTCACAGGCATCAATTATAGCCGCGCACAAAGCATGAAATACTTCAGGCCTTTGCTTGTAAGCTTCTTCGGTAATACCCAGTACCTTTTCGGCGCGATCTTGCCAAATGTCGTAAGACGTCACAATAGTAGCACCAATTTGCTTGCGAACCGAACTGGCGTTATACGGGCCACCTACGCAAAATCCATCAATATCTTCACTTGCTAAGCTGTCGGTCATACTCGTTGGGGGTATGAATAACAGCTCTACGTCATTTAGCGCAATATCGCCTTGCGCAAAATAGTCTAACAATTGTAAGTAATGGCAACTAAACGGAAACACAGAGGCAAAGCGGAGTTTTGCTTTGTTGTTTTGCTTTCGTATATCTATTAGTTGTTTCAAAATGCTCGCCGGCATGGGCAATGGGAGTGAATCCAAACTCAGTGCAGTTTTAATTTCTTCCACCAGTGCAATCGATATAGTAATCGCATTCCCGTTTTGGCTGGTCACTAGTGGCGTAATAATATCTTGGCGCGCTCCACTAATACCAAGCGCACTAGCAATTGGCATAGGCGCTAACATTTGCGCCGCATCAAGCATGCCAGCTTCTAGTTTGTCGCGTAAAGTTGACCACGAATTTTGCGGACGTAAATCAACATCAAGGGCGTATTTATCAAAAAAACCCAACTCTTTCGCAATAACATATGGGGCAGCGTCGGTAAGTTTCACAAAGCCAATATTCAGTGAGGTGTTTAAAATAGCACTCATGGTAAATTCTTCAATACAGTTAATAAGTTAGCAGATACTTGCTCTAGCTTTTGGCCGCTGTCCATCGCCATTTTTCGCATGGCTTTGTATGCAGAAGCTTCATCTAAGTTTTGTTTTTTCATAAGTAAACGCTTGGCTTGATCAACCGTTTTATGTGCTTCAAGCTGATCTTGCGTAGTTCTAAGCGCTTGTTTTAGCTCTTGGAATTCTTCAAAGCGTGCTGAGGCAGCATCAAGAATAGAACGCACGCGGCCTAGGTCGGCGTTACCTGTTACATAGGCACTCACACCTGACTTAATAGAGCGCTTCATTACAGCGGCATCTTCGGTTTCGGTGAATAACACAATAGGCTTGGGGTTGATTTGATTAAGCGTATGTAGGCTCTCAAGTATATCGCGATCAGGTGATTCAATATCAATTACAATCATATCAGGCTGGCTGTTTTCTACTAATTTTAGAAGAGACGCTCCCGAACTTACCAAGTGGGTAATATGGTAATCGGTCCCCTGCAGCGCAAGCTTGATTGCTTCAGCGCGATTTTCGTTGTCATCAATAAGTAAAATATTCAATGGCGAGTGGCTCTGTTTAACAAAACAGATTAACCTAGTAAAGTAAGTATACTCAGTAGGGTTGCAAGCATTCTGCCAATACTAGCAATTGAATTTAACTATTTAAAATCAAGCGCTTATAATTTTATCTATTATTGAAACAAGCTCAATTTAGGGTATTTATAAACCAACATTAAAAAAGCGCACTTTTATAGTGCAATAGCCGAAGCAGTAAGCGGTTGCATTGTTATAGGATTAATTGAAATGGCTTGGTGATGATCAATAACCCGCCCTACAACAATAATTGCCGGTCCAGTAAATGTTTTCACCTGTTCATTAGCCGCAATGTTTTCTAAATTCCCGGTTACCATTTGCTGCTCTATACTGCATGCTTTATCAATAACGGCAATAGGAAAGTCAGCGCTTACGCCTGCTTCCATTAAGCGTTCAGCAATAAGGGATAATTTTGATAAGCCCATATAAAAAACGAGCGTTTCTGTTTCACAGTTATTCACAATTTGCTGCCAATTAGGCTCGTCTTCTAGGGTTTTTAAACTAGCCGTAACATACCTTACTGACTGCGCGCACTCACGATGTGTAAGCGTTAAGCCGGTATAAGCCGACGCACCCGATGCTGCCGTTATACCCGGAATAATACAAAAAGGAATATTGTGTTGAGCAATTAATTGAGTTTCTTCTAAGGTTCTGGCGAATATAGCAGGGTCACCGCCTTTTAAGCGCACAACCTTTTTCCCCATAAGGGCTTGTTCTACAACAAGGTCACAAATTGACGCTTGCGGCATGCTATGTTTACCGCAGCGCTTCCCCACAAACATCTTTTCAACCTGTGGTGGTATTAGTGCCAGCACCTCGCTTGATACTAACCAATCAAACAGCACTACATCTGCATTTTGTAAGGCTTTTAAGCCTTTAATGGTCATTAATTCTGCATCACCAGGGCCTGCACCTAAAATAATAACTTGCCCGTTTTTGTGATTTTTTGTATCAGTATCGTTAAGCGATGAAAATAAACCATGGGTAAACGCAGGAAACTTAGCCTGTTTGCATTTATCAACAAATGCTTGAAAAGGTAATTTTATTGAATTATGTAACATCATGCTTAGCACTCCAAAACGGTTAGTGGGATGGTACTGCTTAAATTATTTTGTTTTCTGTCGTTAGGTTTACTGCTATTTATAGGTTCCGCTAAATTAATTAACTCGCTTAATTCACTTTTGCACGAGCCACAATTTGTGCCGCACTTAAGCTTATTGCCCAGTGCATTTACGCTGTTACAACCGCTTGCAATTGCCTCTTGTATTTCGTTTTTGCGCACGTTAAAACAACTACAAATCACTTTGCCTTTCGCGTATTCACTAGGAAAGCTGGCATTTAACAATAGCGCTTGGTCTTTGCCTTCAAGTGAAGCGCTAGCTAGGCAATGCAAGCTAAACTCAGGGTTAATTGCTGTGGCTAGCGTATTTTCATTTTCGCTAGCAGGCTCTGTTATAGAAACAAAATGCGCACTTAAAGCATCATCAACAAATCCCAAATAAGCTTGCGTACTTTGCTTTTGCTTAAATAGCCAAGCGGGCGCTGTAGCAAGGCTCTGCTGCTGAATGTTTTGCTTAATTTGCTCGGCTAAGCTATTGCACTGTGATGCAGAAACAAACTCTTTGCCCTTAAGTGCTACCGCATCCCCTTGTTCGCTTAACTTCTTAGGTAGGCGATGCATATAAAATAGCCATGCTTCACCTAAGTTAATGCGTACCTGATACTCTGAAAGCTGAATATCATCGTTAACCAAAGCCTTGTTAATAAGCAAGGTCGCGCTTTCTTCAAGCGCGACTTTTTCGCATGAAACTGCCGCATGCTTTAATTCTGGCTGCCCTGAAATTGGGTCATTCGCTGATGTAAAAAGCTTGGCTAATGCACCATGGCTAGTATTGGTTTTACTCCAATGAATGGGGGCAAACAGTTCGTTTTTGCGCACATTTAAAGAGATATTTACTGGAAGTATTACCGGATTGTTAGTGCAATGCGCGCTTCGCAAGGTGACTAAATCGCCGGTTTTCAAATGCAAACTCTTAGCTGCATCAGGGTGCATCAACAATTCGGCTTGCTGGGTGTGCTCACTAAGTGACTTTGCGCTCCCGGTGCGAGTCATGGTATGCCATTGGTCACGCATCCGGCCAGTGTTCAGCGCAAAGGGATAATCTGAAGAAGTTTGTTGCTCGGGTAACCTAGCTTTAATCGCAAAGAACTTAGCTAAGCCATTTGGCGTATAAAACCTTGCATCAGTGAAAAGGCGCTTAGTCCCCAGTGGTGCTTTTGCATTAACCGGCCATTGAATGGGTTGTAGCTTATCAAACTCTTCTCGCGTTAACTCGCTCAAACCAGAAATATCAAAATCGCGTTGGCCCTTGTTTTCAAAGCCGCTTAATTTTGCATGCTCGTTAAATATTTCACCCGAATGTGCGTATGAAAACGCATCGCCAAAGCCTAGTTTAGCCGCCACTTCATTTATAATTTGCCAATCATGCTTGCATTCACCCTGCAAAGGTAAAATGCCTCGCTGCCTTGAAATGCAGCGTTCTGAGTTGGTTACCGTGCCATCTTTTTCTGACCAACCTGTAGCTGGCAACACAATGTCAGCAAAGGCAATAGTATCGTTTCTTTCTACAATATCACTTACCACCACCATGTCGCATTTACTGAGTGCGGCTTCTACTTGATTGCGGTTTGGCATACTCACTACAGGATTGGTTCCCATAATCCAAATAAACTTTATTTTTCCGCTAGCTAAACCATCAAACATGTCTACCGCTTTAAGGCCTACCTTTTGTACCATGTTGGGCGCTTGCCAAAACGTTTCAACAAGCTGATTGTGCTCTTTGTTATCAATATCCATGTGGGCGGCTAGCATATTAGCTAGGCCCCCTACTTCTCTGCCACCCATAGCATTGGGTTGGCCGGTAATAGAAAATGGCCCACTGCCCACTTTGCCAATTTTGCCTGTTGCTAAATGGCAGTTAATAATACTATGGGCTTTATCTACACCCGATGATGACTGGTTAATCCCCATAGAGTAAAAGCTAATAGCACTTTTTGCATTGGCAAACATCGAATAAAAGCTTAATAGCAGTTCACTTGATACTTGCGCAGCATTGGCTACTTTATCAAGTGTATACAAATCAGCATCTTCAATACATGCATCAAAGTCTTGAGTGTGCTGTTGAATATACGCGGTGTCACATTGCGCTGTGCTCACCAAATAACTAAGCAAGCCATTGTAAATCCAGGCATCGGTGCCGGGTTTTATGGCTAAATGTATATCAGCACTTTGGCTAGTAGGGGTTACTCTTGGGTCTATTACTACTAATTTCTTGGTGGTATCAGCTTGTAAGGCTTTTTGCATACGCTGAAATAAAACCGGGTGTGTCCACGCAGCATTCGAGCCCACCAATACCAGTAGCTCGGTTTCATCTAAATCTTCATAACAGCAAGGCACCGCATCTGCGCCCAAAGCTCGTTTGTAAGCGGCTACCGCTGATGACATACATAAGCGCGAGTTAGTATCTACATTTGCTGAACCTATAAAGCCTTTCATCAGCTTGTTAGCTACGTAATAGTCTTCAGTAAGTAATTGGCCTGACAAATAAAATGCAATTGATTCAGGGCCATAGCGCTCAACACAGTCTTTTATATGATTTGCTATTTTAGTCGTGGCCTCATCCCAAGAACTACGTTCACCATCAATGGCTGGATAAAGAAGTTTGTCTTTATTGCTTGTGGTGTCTAATAAATGACTGCCTTTTACGCATAACTTACCTGCATTTGCAGGATGCTTTTCATCGCCTGTAAGCTGGCTTAGCGTTGCGCTTTGATGCACCAACGTTCCATCGCTTGCTAAGGCTTGTTTAGTATCGCACTGCATTTTAACCCCGCAACCCACGCCACAATACGGGCAGGTAGTGCTTGGGTTCGACGTGCTAAAATGCGTTGAAGACGACGGCATAATAAAGCTTAGCTCGTTAACGAAGCGGGGGCATATATTGAAACAAGCCCTTGTTCTAATTTAACTTGGTATACATTAACCGATACCTCTAATTGCTCTAAGCACAATCCATCTACTAAGCTAAAGTGTTGCTTATACAAAGGCGAACTAATACATGGCGTATCGCCTATGGAACATAAAATTCCGCGCGATAGCACATTCGCTTTTCCAATGGGGTCATAGTTATCACACGCGTATAAGCTTATTTCTTGCGCGTAATTCACCATACAAAACAAGGCTATTTGCTGCTTACCAATTAATACGCATACACCTGAGTTAGCCACTAAGTCTTGCTCAGAACACACGCTTACCCAACTACCATTAAGTGAGTCATTACTTTTATTTTCAAGGGGGCTAGTCGTTGTCATGTTATTCTCCTATACCACTTCTACAATATTGATTTGGCTTTTCTTCTCAGCTTCTGTGGCAGGGCGAATTTGATTTCGCTCTTGCACAAATTGTACGTTTTCATCGTTCGCTTTTGAATTAACAAATTGAACAAAGCGGCGCTTGTGCTCAGGGGTTTCAAGGGCGGTTTTCCACTCACATTGATAGGTATCAACTAAATGAGACATGTTATCTTCAAGTTTTGCGCAAATCCCTAAGCTATCATCAATCACCACTTGCTTAAGATAATCTAAACCCCCTTCCATATTCTGCATCCATACAGAAGTACGTTGTAAGCGATCACCTGTTTTCACGTAAAACATCAAAATACGGTCAATATATTGCACCAGCGTTTGGTCATCTAAATCGGTGGCGAATAAATCAGCATGGCGTGGCTTCATACCCCCGTTACCGCACACATATAAGTTCCAACCATTTTCTGTGGCAATTACGCCAATATCTTTACTTTGTGCTTCTGCACATTCGCGAGTACAACCCGATACGCCAAATTTAATTTTGTGTGGTGCACGAAGGCCTTTGTAGCGATTTTCCAAATCAATCGCCATTTTCACTGAATCTTGTACGCCGAATCGGCACCATGTACTGCCCACACATGACTTAACCGTTCTAAGTGCTTTTGCATAGGCATGGCCTGTTTCAAAGCCGCCGGCAATAAGCTTTTCCCAAATGTCGGGCAACTGCTCTACGCGTGCGCCAAACAAATCAATACGTTGTCCGCCGGTTATTTTTGTGTAAAGTTTGTATTGTTCGGCCACTTGGCCTAATAAAATTAATTTCTGCGGCGTTATTTCACCCCCAGCAACTCGTGGCACAATAGAATAGGTGCCGTCTTTTTGCATGTTGCCTAAATAAATGTCGTTGGTGTCTTGTAGGCCTACATGGGGCTTCGCTAAAATAAAATCGTTATAAATAGAGGCTAAAATATTCGCTACAGTGGGCTTACAAATTTCGCAACCTGAGCCTTTTCCGTGTTTGTGCAGCAATTCAGAAAAACTCTCAATACCTTCTACTTTTACAATGTCGTATATACCTTGGCGGGTAAAAGGTAAGTGCTCACAAATAGCGGTACTTACTTCAACACCACGTTTGGTCAGTTCGCTGTCAACAACGTTCTTAAGCAAGGCTGCGCAACCGCCGCAACCTGAGCTCGCTTTGGTACACGCTTTAATATCGCCAAGGGTGGCATTACCCTCTTCAATAGCGGTAATAACATCGCCTTTCGTCACGTTGTGGCACGAACACAACATGGCGGTATCAGGTAGGCTATCAGCCCCTAAAGCAGGTGCGCTGTCAGAATTAGGCAGTATTAGCGCTTCTGGGAATTCAGGTAACTCAATGCCATTTAAAGCATACTGGAGCAAAGTGTCGTAATCACTGGTATCACCCACTAACACCGCACCTAACAGCTCTTTTTGTGTTTCATCTACCACTAACTTTTTATACACGCCTTGGGGCTGGTTTTCGTAAGTGTAAACCTGAGCGCCTTCTGTTTTTGCGTGTGCATCACCAATTGAGCCAACCTCTACGCCCATTAGTTTTAATTTGGTGCTCATATCAGCGCCTTCAAAGGCGTTTTCAATGTCACAAATGTGATCAGCCACTACACGCGCCATTGAATAGCCCGGTGCAACAAGTCCGAATATTTTATTTTCCCAAAGGGCGCATTCACCAATCGCATAAATGCTAGGGTCTGAGGTAAGGCAGTGATTATCTACCACTATTCCGCCGCGCTCACCAATAGCCAAATTACTTTGCTTTGCTAATGCATCAGAAGGTCTAATGCCTGCAGAAAACAAGATCATGTCAGTATCAAGGTGTGTGCCGTCAGCAAATTGCATTTTGTATCTATGAGTGTCGCCTTTTTCTATTACCTGTGTGGCTTTTTGCGTATGCACTTGCACGCCTAAATCGGTAATTTTGTCACGTAGTACTCGGCCGCCGTCTTGATCAAGTTGCACCGCCATTAGCTGTGGCGCAAACTCTACAACATGTGTATCTAAGCCGGCTTCTTTTAAGGCATTGGCCGCTTCTAAGCCTAGTAAGCCGCCACCCACAACCACACCCACTTTACTAACAGAGGCAGCAGTTTGTATGTCATGTAAATCTTCAATAGTACGGTAAACCAAACAATGGGCTTGGTCGTTACCTGGAATGGGGGGAACAAATGGGAACGAGCCCGTAGCAAGCACTAACGTTTTGTAAGCATAACTTTCACCTGTACTGGTAGTCACTAACTTAGCGTCTTTGTTTATTTCACTTACCCATGAATTAAGCACATATTTTATATTTTGCTGTTCGTACTCAGCCTCGGTGGTCATGGCTAAGTCATCAGCGGTTTTACCACTAAAAAACTCTGACAAATGCACTCTATCGTAAGCTAATCTTGGCTCACCACATAATACGCGAATGCTTGCTGTAGGGTTAATTGTTCTAAGCTGGGTAACAAAGTGATGCCCTACCATGCCATTGCCTATTACTAATACATCATCGATTACTTGTGCCATAATTTGCCTCATAAATATGTGTTTGCGCTTGCGACCACTCGTATTTGCTTGGTAGAACAGCGCGATTTAAACAGTAAGCGTGGTAGCCGTTGTGCCTTGCATACTGAAAAAAATCCAAAAAAAAACCCACACGCGATTTCTCGCATGTGGGCATCTTTGCCAATTCTCCTTTAGTTTTTCTAAAGTGAGAATAAAAATTGTAAACTTAACTCACTATTATTTATTCAATATTAATGCCAAGAGTTATTAGCATTACTTTTCAATAGCTTAGCTATTTTCACCTCTTAATCAACGCAATGCTATGCACTAAAAAAATGCAACCGCGCCCCGAAAACAAGCAATTAAGGCCATTCTTTATACTCGTTTTAGCCCATTTCAACGCTAAACATTAGCTTAGTATTGCGTAAATAGCCGCGCCAACTAAGTAGGCAAGGAGTCCATAAAGTACAAAGATCCCCCATGAATATCTGTTTTTAGCGGTTTCACCCTTTAATGTAGCTACGGTGGCAACGCACTGAAGCGCAATTACATAAAATCCTAATAAGGCAATACCTGAGGCCAAGCTTAGGCCGTCAGCTTGGAGCTGCGCGGCTAAACCGCCAATATCTTCGTCGGCATTTTCAATGCTAAACAAGGTACCTAACACGCCAACAAATACCTCCCTTGCTAAGAACGACACCAAAATAGCCACTGCATAACGCCAATCAACGCCTAATGGGGCAAATAACGGCTCTAAAAACTGCCCAATATACGCAAGATAAGATGCAGACAAATCACCATTTTGCGGGAAATAACCCAGTACCCAAACCACTACCGACACCATAAATATTACAGGCCCTGCGCGGCGTATAAACTGCTGGCCGCTATTCACCGTTTTGTAAAATAAAGGACGCCAATGTGGCAATCTATAGCTGGGTAATTCAATAATAAAAGGTAAGTCGCTTTGTTTTTCGCTTTTTTCAATCCATGAATTCAACAGCTTACTCATTATTAGAGCGGTAAAAATACCTCCAAAATATAAGGCAAAAAATACCGCGCCTTGCAGGTTTACCCAGCCTCCTAAATAACTCTCATTTGGGACTAACACGGCAATAAGTAAAGCATAAACGGGTAAGCGAGCCGAGCACGACATAAGTGGGACTGTTATCATGGTTATTAGGCGCTTACGAGGCGATTCAATAGTACGCGCGGCCATAATAGCCGGAATGGCACAGGCGTGGCCTGATAAATAAGGAATGAAGCTCCTCCCTGACAAACCAAACAAACTTAAGGGTTTGTGGCAAATTAAGGCTGCGCGCGCCAAATACCCGCTGTCTTCAAGTAGGCCAATTATAAGGGTAAGTACCATTATTTGCGGGACAAACACTAAAAAGGCTCCTACCCCACCAAAAATAGCATCATTAACGAAGTCACTCACTATGCCTTCAGGCAAAGCCGCAACAGTTAGCTCTCCTAGTATGCTTATACCCGTTTCAACGGCATCCATTAAAGGCGTAGCCCACGTAAATATGCTTTGAAACAAAAAGAACATCACCGCAATAAATATTACGCCGCCGGCAATGCTATGCAGTAAGAAGTTATCTAGTTTGTTTTGCTGTTTTAATACAATGTCTTTATCTATTGCGAACTGCTTGGCTAAGTTTTTAGCAAATAATAAGCTAGCGTGTTGGTTTAAGTCAGGGCGCTTTACTTGCACTAACTCAGGCGCTTGAGCATGGCTATGAAGTGCTTGGGTAAACTCACTTATGCCAATTAAGGTTTTTGCTGAAATCCCATAAACGGGTGACCCAAGTTGCGCCGACAAGGCTTCTACATCAATGCTATGGCCAAAACGTGTTAGCTCATCCATCATGTTAAGGGCAAATATCACCCCTTTATTATGCTGTTTAGCTAATTGTTGCACCTGTAAAGCGAACACCAAGGAGCGCTCTAATTTGGTCGCATCTAAATTGCAAATAACTAAAGAGGTATCGGCATTTTCCATCGCTATATGAAGCTGTTCAATAGCGAGAGACTCATCACTTGAAATAGATGACAACGAATAAGTGCCAGGGAAATCTACTAGTTCGTAACCGTTGAATGTGCCTGATTTCAGCTCAACCGTAACACCTGGAAAATTAGCAACTTTTTGTTTTAGCCCGGTAAGTTGGTTGAACAGCAAGCTTTTGCCCGAATTAGGCTTTCCAACCAATATAATTTTTTTCATGTAGGTGTATAACTTCTTATTACGGGTGGATGAATATGTTTTGAGCAAGCTGCTTATCAAGGGAGTAAACGCAATCTTGCACTTGTACTACAATGGGGCCGCTAAACGGGCTGCGCTTCATACAAGTGAGTTCTTCGCCTGCAGCAAAGCCCATTTCAGACAAGCGTATTTGCAAGCCTTCTGCTAAGTCAGGGTGAAGTTTTTCAACCCGAGCTTGTTGTTTGTTAGATAGTTCCCAAAGCGTCATTGCGGTCTCATCTTGTGAATTTATGTAATAATAATCGTTCTCATTTGAAATTAATAGCGCTAGATCAATCTTTACGCAATAAAAGCGTTATTTTGAGATAAATGTGCCGTTGTTTCTGCGTGCCACTTCGGTCATCAATGTTGCAAATTGCAAACTATCGCGGCCTAAACTACGCTTGGCTTTACGAAAACCTATGGCATGAATGCGTGCTATTTTTTTGCCCGATGTGTTGGTATTTAAGCGGTTAATATTCGCCAATGTTACATCATAAGAGCCGCCCGAGTAGTCATCACCGAACACGTACAATGCTAAAGAATTGGTGCTAGGACCATATGTTCGCAAAGCCGTTTCTATGCCTTCCACAGGAGAGCTGTTAGAACTCCCGCGCCAGCTTTGCATAATTCGTATCGTCATATTTCGCTGGGCGGTGTTGTCAGCGCGCCACTTCCCTGCTGAGCCCGCAAACAGGTAATCGCCATTGTCAGACATTACCTGAAAACCTTTTACCTCAGGATGGTTATTGAGCACTTCATTGACGCTGCTAGTAACCTTATTCCACATGCTTTTCATACTGCCCGAGGTATCCACAATAAATATTACGTAATCACTATCAACGGGGATCCCACCCACTTCGGTATCACGCTTTGGTGCATCACCTACACTAATTGCGGCTTGCTGGCGCTGAGCCAAGGTATCCTCTAGGCCGGAGGCTTGGTCAGTTAATTCCTGCAAATCACGCTGGGCCCGTGCCACCTTAACTTCTAATTGCTGGGCCTCAGTGCTATTACTTGCGCCATCATGTTGCGCCCCTTGTAGGCGAGCCGCTTGTGCCCGTAACTCTGCTTCTAAGGTCTCAACCGTAGTTTGTGCCTCCGATAGCGCTAGAATAGTTTCACTAATATCCGCTACGTTAGCCTCTTGGCTGTAATCACCTACTTCACCATTTTTTGCTAACAGTATGAGCATCACTACAGCACCAAAGGCGCACGAAATTACGTCCAAAAATGACAAACTAAACACTTCTACTGGGCTGCGGCTTTTCTTCATGGCCACGTACCTGCTGGGCTAATCATGGTGCCACCGGTATAATTGGCCCACTGCCAGTACAGCGCAGAAGCTTGTGGATCACCTTCAAGAGGGAGCAGTACAACGTTAGTTCTTACCCCAGCTAATTTACTTACGCTCAAGGTGCGATTAAACACTTGTACCCTACATGCACCGGTAATAGTGGCTTGCTGGCCATCAAAGGGCTTACAATTGCCAGATGATGCAAAACCGCTTGATGGGCTTAACAATGAGGGTAAGCCATCGGTAATAATGTACAAATCTGTTAAATTAGGCATGGCACGTATCATTTCATCTAAGCCTGCTTGTAAGTTTGTGCCATTTCCAGGCACTATATCGCTAATGTCTTTTAATAAAGCCTTTATACTCGCACTTACTTTTACCGAGTTAGTTCTCTGTAAGCCTAGGGTTTCGGCTTGCTTGTTGTAACTCACCACGGCCACTTTTGACGTTTCCGGTAGCCGTGCAATCATCCATTTGGCTATGCGCTGAGTGCGCTGCCACTTAGGCCCTGCCTTTTTGGTGGCCGGGTTTGCCACTGATTTGCGCTTTATAATGGCAAGCAGTGATTCGTCGGTCATTGAAGCGCTACTGTCAATTAAAATCCCTATGTTTTTTCCTTCTACCACTAGCCCTAGTAAATAGGTTTCTTCTTTTACATTGGGCGTTGAAATAGGGTCATTAGCAGTAAGCGGGGCAGCTGCCGCGATGGCATCTTGTAAGTCAGCAATTACGGCTTGTTGCTCAGAAATGGCTTGTTGCAAGGCTTGCTGCTGTATTTTCAGCGTATTAATGCGCTGTGCTTGCGCTTGGGCTTGTGCGCTTTCTTGTTCCGTTTGTTGTTGCTGCTCACTAATGCTGTTTGTTACGCTTTGCGACTGGCTTTGTGTGGCTGCTAATTCTTGTTTCAAACGCTCAATTTCAGTACTAGGAATGGGCGTATCATCATTAAAATTAACAATAATAAGAATGAGCAGCACCGCCCCTAAGCCACAGGCCATTACATCTAAAAAGGCAAGGTTAAAGCCATTCTCTTGGCGCTTAATACGCATAATCAAACCTGCTTAGTGCGGGTTGTTGAGCATGCATAGGAACACAAAACATAATGCGCAGCTTACTTATGTAATTGCGTAAGAAGATGCTTTTCACAATTCTTTTGCGTATTAATCACCATTTCATCTTGGCGATTGTTCAGCACATGCAGTAAATACATTAAAATGATTGAAATAATAAGCGACACTAAGGTTGAATTAAACGCTACACCTAGCTTATCAACCATACCAGAAATATCCCCTGCCACCGCTTCTTCGGCTTTCGCCAGTGCTGAACCTATACCTCTTACGGTACCAATAAAGCCAATACTAGGAATTGCCCAAATGAAGTAGCGGATCATGCTATTGCCAGATTCTAACTGTGCGGCAAGCGTTTCAACGCTATCGGTAATTGCCGCCGATGCGTGCTGAACGTTGCGTGTATTTTTATAGCGGCGTAAGCAGTCTATCCAAGTCGACATAGAACTATTTTGCGAATACGCGCTGTTTTCTAGTTCATTTAAGGCTTGCTCTACATTCAAAGCTTCGTTTTTGTCATAAGCCGCCAAATAGTCCATGGTAAATAAAGGCTCTTCTTGAAACACAATGCGCTGATATTTATAAATAATTAGAAAGGCACAGAATATTCCAATGCTCACACTGGCTTGTTGTTCAAAGTCTTTAAAAATAACCCAAATGTTAGAAGTGGCTCCGCTACCGTATGCAATAATCGCGGCTTCGGCGTAGGGGCGAATAAGCCCTTCATAAAATAAATGCACCGCGGCAACTATGCCTAAAAAAACCAGCAATGAAATAAGCGGTTTGGGGTTCATACTTGATTGATGCGAAGGCGTATTATTCATTATATATCACTCGGTAATGTAGCAGGAGAATCAAGGCTTATTTGCGAAGCCCCTAGCTTAGCAATATTCAGGGCGGCAACACTTGAGGCCACTATTAATAGTAAAATTGCGAGTTTTTTAAGGTGTTTGTTTGGTTTCATGTTAGTCCCAATAGCTCACTTAATTATGATAGCGAGCAATTCTAAAGCCCACAGTAGCTTTCCCTGAGCTACCAAATTCACGATACGCCGCACGTGTATCGCGAATACGGCCGGTTTCAAAGTTCGCACCTTTAATTACCCATGAGTCACCGCGTGCTGCGCCTAAGTAATTAGTATGCGTTTTGCTGGTATCAGGTAAGCTATTGGTGTATTTATCATGCACCCATTCACTCACATTACCAGCTAAATCATATAGGCCATTCCTATCGGCAGAATAAGCACCCACCTCGGCTACACTGTCGTGTTTATCTTCGTAATCACTTAAGAAAATAAGCTGTTTTGATTGCATTGATTTATCAGCAAGGTTTTCGGTATTGTCACGAATGTTACTTTGGTTGCCCCATACGTAAATAGTACTACTGGCGCGTTTAGATTTTTTAGCCAACCATTCCCATTCTGCTTCACTTGGCAGCCTGTATCCCCGTGAGCTTTCATTCACACCTAGGTAGCGCCCATTAGAAAATTGGTAAAACACCGGCAAGCCTTCTTGTTCGCTTAGCCAATTGCAGAACTCAGCCGCTTGCAACCAACTAATACCTGTAATAGGTAAATTAGCGTTTTGTACTTTTTCTTTAGTAAATGCGGCAAATTGCCCTTGCGTAATTTCTTTCTCTGATACCCAAATAGAACGGGAAAAATCTACTTCTACCTCATGCTCATTGCGCCTTCTGCCCGGTTCATTGGCAGCTGAACCCATTGTGAATGCAGATGGCGTAAAGGGCAGTAGCTTAATGCCAATTTGATTTGCATAAAGGGGGCGCCCTTCTGCGCGGCGGGCATCAAATTCAGTTAGCAAGTTAATGTTTAGCTCAGTGGCTTGATTGCGCTTGGCGGTAAATTCTGTTTTAACACTGCGATACCCCGGGTAACTTAAGCTTAAAGAATGCTTTACCGACGGTAACTTTTTACTTACTGGCGCTTGCCCTATTGAGCTGCCATTTATTTGTACTGAGGCCGGTACATTCGAACGAATACTAACTTGGCTAAATTCTGGATTAAGCCTTATATCAAAAGTTTTGGGTTCACCAATAGTTAGGTTAAACGTTTGTTCAAATTGGCTAAAACCCGGCTTTTCGTACCTTATGGTATGAGATTGGGTGGAATCAAGGCTGTGCTTGCCCGCTTGGTACTCAATATTGTCAATTAGTAACACGCCGCCACTTGGCTTAAGCGAAACAATGATCTCACCCTGTTTAGGCGCAAGCTGATACGCTCGGCTTGGGCGCAAATAACGCTCAGAAATCGCAATAGTTTCAGTTAGCGTTTGATACATTGGGTGTTCAAGGCGAACGGCATATTCACCGCCAGTGCCTGAATAAACAAGAGGTGTTTTGCCAATAGGCTGCCCATCAATACTTAACGACGCACCCTGGGGCTTAGAATCTATTGCAATTTGCCCTTCTACTACGCTTAGCTCGGCCTTCACTGTTTGGACTTGCGCGCGAGCTAAACTTAAATTTATCTGGCTCGCTTTGTAGAAGGCATGCTGCACCTCAAGTTGGTATTCACCCGGAGGGACTTGATGGCTTAATTGCGCACCCACAAATACTAGGCTGCCATTAATAAACCATTGCGTGTTAGCCGCTACGTCAGCGTATTTTTGATCAGGGGCGCTCACACTCGCCTCTATCGTAGCTGGCATAGGCAGTAGTTCAATCATTATTGTTGAAGGGCTTTGTGAGCTAATACTCACATTTGCAGTTTGAAAGGTCTTAGCGCTAATTGCGACACCAATATCACCCCCTAAGGTATAAATATTTCGCTCACCCACCCACGCAAAACCTTCCGTTAAAGAAAGCGTTGCTGTTTGCTGGGCGTCGGTTGGACCTACTACTACCGAATAAGCTTTAACGAAAAAAAGCCACAGCGCAAATACTAGCAAAACAATTAAAGTTAAGGTTCCACTTAACAAATACACGCCAAGGCCTTGGCGTTGTGCCTGCTTTATTCGTTGGTCAATGGCTGGTTCCATCGGCTCTTTCATTCCTATTGGTTAGCTTAAATTTTTTGGTCGCACACTAAACTAAGTGCTAATGGAGTATTAGCCTCAACAGTAAACCTTAAACGCTTACTCTTATAGCCTTCGCGCTTGCCTTCAAGTACATAATCTCCGGGGGTTAAACTAATCGTTTTTGAAGCATGCTGCCCTACATGCCCAATACCCACCACAATAATATACGTTTTTTCATCTGACTGAATGGTCACTTCCACGGGGCTACTGTAAGTATCAAGCAACTCGCCTAAATCGGCTATTTGCCCTTGCAAACTAGGGGAGTGAATAGATAAAGAAAATGAATCTAGCATGGCTTGCTGAGCATTTTCGCGAATATTCGTGTCAGCTAGCCGTTCTGGGCGGCTAATGTATGACTGAAGCGTTTTACTGGCTTTTAAAATGGCGCTAGCTTGTTGCTGGGTACTTAGCAAACTTTTATGGTTAGGGTATTGGCTTAATCCTGAGCTACTTAACTGGCTCACTTGCTGCCAGTTGTCATTACTTGCCGCATTTTCAATACTTCGCTGAATATATGCCAGGCCCTGTTCACTTCGAATATTCGAGATACGCGTTTGAAGTGCCTTAATACCCTTGCTGCTTGCGTCTAAGCTACTCGCCTTTGCTAAATACTTTTCAGCTAATGGCAAATTGTTTGCGTTAATTGCCTGCTCTGCGCTTTGTAAGGCGTTTGCCAATTCTTGGCTATCTAAGCGGTCTTTAGCATTAATTAAGTCTGCTTGTAGACCTTCTCGCTCAGGGTCTAAACTTATAATATCGCCCAGTAAATCTATTTGCTTGGGTAAGTTACGTTCAATTTTGGCAACGTCTAAATCTTGCAGTAAAATTTCTATTTCACCAAAGGCATTGATTCTATTTTGCAGTGCCAGGGCGTCAATATTATTTGGCATAATCGCTAAGGCTTTGATTAAATTTAACTGAGCTTGCGCCATGTTTTCTTGCTCAAACTGTTCTTGCGCCCGTATAAGTTGTTGCGAAAATGCAAGTTCCCACGCTTCAATCAGCGCTTCTGTTTTTTGCACAAGCGTTTCTAAATTGCTTTTCGCATCGCTAAAGGCCCCTTGCGCAAACGAAGTCAGCACAGTTTGTTTGAGTAAGGCAAGTTCTGCGGTTTCGGCTGGCGCATAGCCAATCACTTTCATTTCACTTACTTGCCCTTGCAAGCGCAGCTCGTAGTCAGTTAACGTTTCTTTAAAGCTCTCGCGAAAAGCATCAATTTCAGAAGTTGATAAGGGCGCTACTTGTGTACTGTTTGTATCTTTTTCTGCCGTATCTTGATTAAGCAATGGCACTACGACTAGGGCAAGCAAGATTACGCACACCACAGCACCAACAACCAAAAAGATTTTTTTCATTTTTTGTTGATGTTGTAGGCGATGAGCCTGTATTTGCGCGTCGGCTTGCTTGTTTTCTTGCGGGCTTGTCACAAATATATCCTTGTTACTTCAAAGTGTTCTTACACTAGCCTAGCCGCCCCTAAGGGCGTTTAAAGTTGTACGTTTGGCGTTTCTTCTTCCTGAAACACTTTACGCAAATGTGTTTTCCATTGTAAATATTGCTCTTGCGCGGTGCCTTTAAGCTCAATTACTTGGTCTTCAAACTCAATTACCATAGGGCTAACGGTTAAATCTAAGGCTTTACCTTGCTCTTCAATCACTGCGCTGTGCTGCTTCATACGCGCATTGTTTTTAAATGCATCGCTAATAGCAAACACCGAACCAATACCTGCCACAACAGAACCCGCCTCACCCAACGACGAATTACTATTTTTAGCCAATACAGCGGCTAAAATGGCAGCCCCTACACCTAAAATAGCTTTTGCGTTGCGCTCTTGTTGCGCTTCACGAGCGGCTACAACTTCCGGTAGCGTTTCAGCTTGCCAGTTGCCATAAGCATCTTGAGTTTTCGCTTCAAACACGTCGTAGTTATCTTGCAGGCGGTCTACAAACAGCAACTCTTGCGCACGTAAATCTTCAATTCGCTTAAGCATTGGGTCATCGTCATCAGGTAAACCGGTAAGCTCAAACTTGTAATAGCGTTGGCCATTTTTTCTTTTAAGCTCAGTAGAAATATATTGCTCATACTTTTCTGGCGAGTAATAACGCGCATAGCGCATCAAAGACATACTCTTTATGTACTCTTTGTCAGCTAACGACATTTTGCTAAGCAAGCTAACAACATAGTTACTTGCTTGCTGGAACACAGGTTCGTAAGGGTTTTTATCTTTATTTCGCTGGTCACGTAAAAAGCCTTTAGACACGGTATGTTCAAACTCTTTTGTACCTCTAATTTCGCCAGTACTGTCTACTACGGTAATGCTAATATTCACAACTTCGCTATCAGAATGGTTAATTTTACCTAACACAAATAAATCAGACGGCGTGCTTGCGTCAGGCACCACACTTACACTTGCAAATACCTTTTCATCATCCATAGCGGCTTTTAACTCTGATGAAAAAAGCTTTGATTCGGTTCTACGAAGTTCAGGCCAAATACCCTCGTCTTCTAGTTCGTCACCGTCAATGTTTCCGTAACTATCGGTGGGGAACCCTGGGTCAAAAGTGGGAATCGCTACGTCTAAAAAAACTTTGGCATTCACTAATTCAGGAGCATTTCCTTGCTTTGTAGGCGTTTGTTCCACTGGTGATGGCCCTACGAGCAAAGGTTGGTCTGATACTCTTGTATTTGAGGAACAAGCAGTTAGCACTACACTTGCCGCAATGGCTGACACACTTACTAAGCGAATCCCTCGTTTGAAAATATGTTTAAACATGCTGTTTCATCCCTATAAATGGCTAATGTTACACGTGCAGATATCGCTTTATTATGCGCCGCACTTGTAATTCCTATATTGTTCTTTCAAGCCCTCTAGCATAGCAGTATCTTGAGTAGAATTAATCTCTTGAAATAACAACTTACAAATTATTTTGTCATTGTCTTTTGGTGGAATAACACCTGCGTTTACTGGCGTTGAATTCACTTGTATTGCGTGCTCGCTATTAGATTGGCTGTTACTTGTGGCGCTTTCACTCGATTCGCTTGTATTACCTGTACTCGCCTGAGCTCCGTCGCCAGCGCTACTTCCTGCACCGCCACCTTCGTAACCCCCATTTCCGCCACCGGCCATTTCGGCTGATACTTCATTGATACAAGTGCTATACTCATCAATAGATTGGCGTAAACTACCCTCAAGCATAGCAATGCGCTCTTCGCGCGTTAACGAATTAGGATCAACGTCATCAAGTGCTACTGTCGAGCAATCTTGCACGCTAGGCGCTTCTTGATACAAAGCTCGTGCGTCAAATGAACTCACAAACAAACTTAACGTAGTAAGTAAAAAAGAAATAACAACAAACTTCATACAGCTGCCCCTTTTAATTATTATATTTAGAATAGCATAATTAGGAAAAGTTCATACGCCTCAGCGCTGTCTGTAAACTCACTATTGTTGATAATAGAATGCTTATGTATCTTTATATGCGTATAAGCGAAAAATAAGGAATGCCATGCAAAAATTGAAAAACGTTTACTTAGTTGGCGGCGCCGTGCGCGACCAACTACTTGGCATGAGCTCTCATGATAAAGACTACGTAGTAGTGGGCGCTAGCATTAAAGATATGCTGGCCAATGGGTTTAAACCGGTTGGAAAAGACTTTCCTGTTTTTTTACACCCTGAAACAAAAGACGAATACGCCTTAGCTCGTACCGAGCGCAAAGTAGGTAAAGGCTATACAGGCTTTCAAGTGGATGCCAGCGAAAATGTAAGCTTAGAAGATGACTTAGCAAGACGCGACCTAAGCATCAACGCCATGGCCCTTGATGAACATGGCAATATAATTGACCCATTTAACGGGCAACATGATTTGGAGCAAAAGGTACTTCGTCACACTACCGCAGCATTTGTGGAAGACCCAGTAAGGGTGCTTCGCGTGGCTCGATTTTTAGCGCGTTATGGAAACGAGTGGACAATTCACGATGAAACCAAAGCCTTATTTTGGCAAATGAAAGAGCAACAAGAGCTGTCAGCCTTAGTCCCCGAACGAGTATGGAAAGAAACCGAAAAAGCACTTAACGAACCACATCCTCATTTGTACTTTGAGGCTTTAGATGGTTTGGGTATTTTTCCTGAGCTTGAATGCATGCACAACGTGAAGCAATCGGCCACCCATCACCCAGAAGGGGATGTATGGATTCATACCATGTTAGTACTCAAACGCGCCGCTGATTTACAGTATGATTTACCTACGCGCTTTGCCGCGTTAACCCATGATTTTGGGAAACCTGTAGTGTATGCACAAACAGGTAAACTACACGGCCATGAAGCGGCCGGGGTCCCTATTATTGATAAATTTTGCCAGCGACTGCGTGTACCAAACAAGCTAAAGGAACTAGCTGAGCTTACCAGCTACTATCATTTACATACGCACAAAATGGCTGAATTAACACCCAAAACTTTGTATAAAGTGGTAATCGGCGGCTTTAACGCCGTTAAACAACCTGCCCGCTTTTTACAGTTTTTACATGCTTGTGAATGTGACTCACAAGGGCGCGGCCCAACTAAAGAAAACCTGGAGTATAAGTCTTTAGCCTTTGGTAAGTACTTGCTTGATGGGCTTATTGCGTTTGATACAAAAGTGATTGTAAAAGAGGCTATTGAAAAAGGTAAAACGGGCCCCGACATAGGCGAGGCCGTTCGAATTGCGCAAATACAAGCAATTGCCGCTTTAAAAGACGCTTACGCCAGTAAAGCTTAAGCGCAAATATCGCTAAGTTTCGCCTGTAGAGCTTGTTGTAAATTTGCGCCCGCTATCTCCATTTCCAAACAACGCTTACCCGCACTAATATACACGCTGGTGTGGTCGGTAATATCGTTATGTAAAACGCTAGGTAGGCGTTTTTTTTGCCCCAATGGGCTTACGCCGCCTAACACATAACCGGTTGAACGCATTACCGCCTGTTTATCGGCCATGGCAGCTTTCTTCCAACCAAGCGCCGACGCTATGGCTTTCATTGAAAGCTTTTCGTTAACAGGCAGAACCGCTACTGCCATTGCGTGATCAGGCGAGCTTACCACCAAGGTTTTGTATACACGGCTGCTATCAACTTGTAATTTTTCAGCCGCCTCACCGCCATATGACTCTGCGCTAGGGTCGTGCTCATATTGGTGCAAAGTAAATGGCACTTTTAACTTATTGGCAGCGTCAACGGCGGGTGTCATGGTTGGCTTAATGCTCCACGTTTTCGTCTACTAAGGCTTGGTACACCACATTTCTAAAATCATCGTGATACGCATGAAACCCAATTGGTAAAAATTGCGTCATCGACAAAATCACCATGTTCTCTTTAGGATCAATTCTAAAGTAAGTAGAAGCAGCGCCGCTCCAACCATAATCACCCGTTGATCCCATAAAACGTAGTTGGTTTTCATCAACGGTAACCGATACCGCTAAACCATAGCCTTCACCTTGTGCATCTTTTGAAAAGGGCAAAAGGTCTTTACTTAAATGATTTGAACGCATGTACTGTACAGTTTTGCGCCCTAAAATACGCTTGCCTTTGTATTCACCGCCGTTTAGCAACATTTGCGCAAAGGCTAGGTAATCTTTAGCTGTAGATGTAAGGCCGCCACCGGCATTATGTATAGCAGGGTCAGTTAAATAGTCTCCTAATGGTTCGCTATCTAATGCAACGGTTTGGCCTTTATCACCTGCACCATATATTTGCGCAAAGCGTGCATGGTTTTCCGGCTTTACATAAAAACCGGTATCCACCATTCCAAGTGGCTCAAATATGGTTTCTTGCATGTAGTCACCTAGCTTTTTACCACTTAGTTTTTCAACTAAAAAGCCAATAACGTCGGTATTTACGCCATAGTTCCATTGAGTACCAGGTTGATGATTCAAGGGTAACTTAGCCAACTCACTTAAAACAGTATCAGGCGTTGCAGTGCCATTTCCAACAGGTGAAGCGCGATAAAGTTTGTCTACTTCACTATTAGAAAACCCGTAAGAGAAACCCGCCGTATGCATAAATAAATCAATGATTCGAACAGGTGACTGCGCATCTTCAAGCACCATATTGTCACCGCTTCCACTCACGTACACTTTTAAGTTTTTAAGCTCAGGTAAGTATTTAGAAATGGGATCATTCATATGAAACTTGCCTTGCTCCCATAAACTTAAGGCTGCTACAGCAGTAACCGGTTTGGTCATAGAATATATGCGAAAAATGGTGTCGGTAGTCATCTTTTCGCCACTTTCACGGTTTCTTAGCCCATGTGCGTTAAAATGTACAATTTCGCCATTTCGCGCCACTAAGCTCACCGTGCCCACTAGCTTGTCGGCTTCAATGTATTTAAGCATTACGTCATCAATGTTCTGTAGCCGTTGCTCAGAGAAACCTTGGGTAATGTTTGCTTTTGGTGTTTGCGGGGGCGGCACAGCGCTGCACGAAAATACTGCGCTAAGTAACAATACTGAAAAACCGTACTTAAAATTAGAAATCATTTAGCTCTTACTTATTAATAAATTGTTAATTTAGTTTATCGACTTATTTTTACAGCGCAAGTCCTTAAAAAGAGACGATAGCGAAATCATAATGTTTGCCGATATATAGAAACTGCCATGTTCTGAATATAAACCTATGCAAAAATATTGTTACTTACTACTACTTTTAACTTTTTCGTCTATAAGCTTTGCACAATTAAGCGTGCAAGTTAATGACATGAACAACAACAAGCTAAGTAACATTGTGGTGGAGCTCAAATTTAGTGACCCTAACTTTGAGGCATCTACAGCTTTGCGTGAAAATACTATGCAGCAAGTTGACCAACAATTTATTCCGCATATTTTAGCCATTCATAAAGGGGAAGTTGTGCACTTTCCCGATACCGATACGGTCCAGCATCACGTATATTCATTTTCAAAAGCACGCACCTTCGAAATTGCGATTTATCAAAAGGAAGTATCGCGCAAAATCAATTTTGATGCGCCGGGAATAGTTGAATTAGGATGCAATATTCATGATTGGATGCTTGGGTATATTTACGTTGCTGAATCACCCTTGTACACTAAAACAAATGCCTCTGGGGAAGCCATATTCAAGAGCCTACCTAGTGGGCCAATTGAGGTAAATGTTTGGCATCCGCGCTTAAGTGAAAATGACATCAAGAAAACCTATTTCATAAAAGCTGCAAATACCCAGCCTACTTTGCACATTACCTTAAGTGAGCCACTACTGCCAAGCTACGCTGACTTTGATGATATTCACGGGGTTGGCGATTACGAATAATGCATAAACTAACGCTCTCGACTATTGCTTTTGTTGCTAGCTTAGCCGCGCAAATGGCCTATGCACAAAACGTTACTTTTGAAGGCAGAATAGAAGCAAACGCAGTAGCCGCTACCCATGCTGATTCATGGCAAAGCAAAGGAATTGGCTTGAGCCGAACCGAGCATAATTCTTTAAATTTACAGCAAAGTTTTGTAAAAGCGAAGGTGGCCTTTAATAAAGACTGGCGCTTTACTGCGGTGCTCAATGCCTACACTGATGGTGAAAAACACCTTGGATTGACCCAAGCATTTGCTCGCTACAAACCTATTGTTCCCAATACGATAAAATTTAGTGCTCGCCTAGGCTTTTTCTACCCAAGTATGTCAATTGAAAATACCGCAAATGGATGGTTGTCACCCTACTCTTACACACAATCAGCCATTAATAGTTGGATTGGCGAAGAACTGCGAGTGTTAGGCGCTGAAGCGAGTTGGTCATTAAATGGCCGCAAGCAAAGAAGTCCTTGGAGTTGGCGTGTTAATTTAGCCGCTTACAAAGGCAATGATCCTTTGGGCAGTTTACTGACTTGGCGAGGTTTCGCTATGCACAATAGGCAGTCTTTGCATCACAGTAGAGTGCAGTTTGCGAACATCCCCTCAGTCATCAATAGCACCACCTTTGACAGCCCTACTTGGGTTGCCCCTTTTTCAGAAATTGATGGGAAAATAGGCGTATACGCTGGGATGCATATTAGTTATTTGCGCCAAACCAATTTGCGTTACTACTTTTACGACAACAGAGCCAACCCTTTGGCTGTGAATAAGCAGCGTTTGTATGCCTGGCGCACAAAATTTCATAGCCTTGCGCTACAGCATCAATTGTCATCAGCATGGCGCTTTATGGCGCAATATATGGATGGCGATACATTAATGGGCGATAATCAGGTTCAAGCCGATTACCTAGCGTGGTATGCCGCCATTTCACATACTGCAGGTAAGCATCGCTTCACCGCCCGTTATGATAACTACAAAGTATACGAAAATGACTCCCTGCCCGAAGACCCAAACAACAGCAATGGCAGTGGGCTTACCCTAAATTGGCAATGGCAGTTTTCAAAGCACATTGAGTGGGGAATAGAGTGGCACCAACATAAAAGCACAGTAAGTAACCGTGCTTTGCTAAATGCGCCAGTGTACTTGCGCCAATCCCAATTATTATTCGTTAGCGCTTATACTTTTTAAGCCTGCAAGGCAGCTAAATTAGAATCAATAGCGGCATCAATAGCACTTTGCGGTGCCTTCATTCTGATCAGGGTAGAGCTACCATAAAACAGCACCACCAAAGATGCAGCGGTGGTTTCAACATTAATATTCGCTGATACTTGATTGAGGTTTTTGGCATTACTTAAGGCATGCGTAAAGGCTTGAATTTGGCGCTCGAAGGTACGGCTTAATACATCAAATATTGGCCCTTCAGATTTACCGTATTCAGTGGCTGAATTAGCTATGAAACAGCCATTACGAAAGTATTTATCACTGGTAGATGACTTCACAAAATCAAAAAACTTTTTAATTTCACGTAAAGACGCGCGTTCTGATTCTAGCCCAGAAAATAAATACATGAAAATGCGCTTTTCGTACTTTTCGAGTGCGGCCTGAAATAAATCATCTTTTCCGCCAAAGGCCGTGTATAAACCCGCATGAGCAACGCCGGTATGTTTAACCATTTCACGCATTGATGTATTGGCATATCCCTTTCGCCAAAATATCTCTATAGCTTTGTCTAATGCCATTTGTTCATTAAACTCGCGTACTCGTGCCATAAATTACCTCGTTGTGGGTTAAATGCCTACGCTCATTTAATATAAGATCGAATGTGATAAAGTGCAAATTTTATGCAACGACTCAAAATTCAAGCAAGCAATCTACGACTTTAGTTTAAATAAATACACGCTAGTATGCCTACGTGCTAGTCTTCGCCCTCGTCACTATTTACGCGACAAACCTGTGCTAACAAAATTGAAACCCTACTACCCTCTTCTTTTTCTGCTTGTTTGGAGCGCAGGCTATGCCATGGCTAAACTTGCATTAAACTACACTACTCCTCTCAACTTACTTGCTTTTCGCTTTGTTGGTGCCTGCTTGGTATTAAGCCCTTTTATACTGTTTTTACGTTTGCCAATTCCTAGCTTTAAGCAGTCGTATTCTTTAATGGGGACTGGGCTGTTTCTTCATATTGGCCACTTTGGGAGTGTCTATGTAGGTATGAAGCTAGGGGCAAGTGCAAGTATTATGGCCTTATTTGCAGCCTCTCAACCCGTGCTGGTAATTATTGCCAGCGCGCTGTTGGCTCGTAGAATTCCCGCCTGGAATGTATGGGCCAGTTTATCTTTAGGTTTATTAGGCGCCGCCTTAATAATTGGTGTTGATATGCAAGGTAACCAAGGCTATTTATTGGGTGCCATTTTAGGGTTTTGTGCTGTACTAGGCTTATCTATTGGCCAGGTTATAGAAAAACAGCGCAAGTTGGGCGTTCATCCAATTGTAGCAACATGGGTGCAATATGCCTTTGCTTCACTTGTATCTATTCCTTTTGCACTTTATTTTGAAGGATTTGTACTTAATTGCACTTGGGCGTTTTGGGGAGCATTGGGATTTCTAGTGCTAGGCAATTCAATTATTGGCATTTTATTGATGTTTTCTATGGTAAGAACTGGCTCTATTGCAAAAGTAGCATCTATTATGTTTATGGTACCTGCGGTGGGTGCGCTTATTGCGTGGGGAGTTAACGGTGAAACCCCCAAAATGCTTGCAATACCGGGCTTTATTTTGGCTATGCTTGGCGCATTGTGGACAAACAAAATAGCAAGCTCAGCCATGAAGCCGAAGCCATAGTAAATACTTGCACGGGCACTCAATTGTTACTAAAGTATGCTCTCCTCAATAGGGAATGGGACTTCCCGCCTAAAGAGCCACCTTTTTAATGGACCTATATTAAGAGTATTTCATATGAATCGAACATCAATTAATTTTTGCGGCATAACTGTGCTTAGCTTAATTAGCATTTTTACCAGCCATAATAGTTTTTCAGCAAGCAAACCAATTACTGAGGAGCGCAGCAGCCCTAAAATAATTGGTGGCCAAACCGCTGACAAAAACGCTTATCCTTTCATGACCGCCATTATCCCCGCTTCAAACCCTAGCGTAACGCCATTTTGTGGCGCGTCATTTATTGGAGGCCGCTACGTGCTCACCGCCGCACACTGCGTTCGAGACACACTGCCAGAAGAAATTAATGTTTGGATTGGCGGGCACGACATAAGAATTGCCTCAGAAGGCACACGAGTGGCCGTAAATGAAATATACATGCACGAAGAGTACGATGCTGATTCATATAATAAAGATATCGCTATTTTAGAGCTTGAAAGTGAAGTCACAAACGCCACCCCCATATTAATGATGACACCTGAAATTGAAGCAACCTTACAAGAAGGTGATTTGCTTACCATTATGGGTTGGGGTAACACCGATACAAGTACGCAAATGGGCGACTACCCTAGCGAACTTATGGATACCCAAATCCCTTTGTACAACCGAGCAGCCTGTGAAGAAGCTTATTCAGAAAATGGCCAAACGACCATAACTGAGTTTATGATGTGTGCTGGCTTTGAACAGGGTGGGCAAGACACCTGCCAAGGTGATAGCGGCGGGCCCGTTATTTACGAATATAACGGTGTTTGGTACCAAGCAGGAATAGTCAGTTTTGGGAATGGCTGCGCTGAAGCTAATTACCCTGGAATAAATAGCCGCGTTGCAGTGTTTAATGATTGGATAGATCAACGCGAGGCCGGCGTATCATATAAACAAACGCGCAATATAGGCTTTGTAGAGAGCGGCTTTGATGACACACTATCAGTCACCATTAGCAATGGTGCGGCACAATCATTTGCTGTAGAAAATCCGCAATTACTTAATGCAACTAATGTAACAAACTTAGCCATTGTAAATGATTTGTGTGCAGGCGCAGTACTGGCGCAAAATGAAAGCTGTGCTATTACAGTTAACGCTACATCATCTGGTATTGGCGAAAGCCGCTTTACCTTACAAGCCCAAAGCGATAACGCAGTAAGCACCCCTATAATAGTTAAAGCCAGTTTTACCGCACTTCCCCTGGCTAATATCGACATGGCTGAACATACCGGTAGCGATGATCAAAAAATCACATGGTATAGCGGTGGCGATAGCCCATGGCAAGTAGAAAATACCACCTTTTCTGATGGCGCTACTAGTGTTACAAGTGGCAATATTGTCAATCTTCAAACCTCAAGCTTGTTAGCAACAATTTCTGACCCTGCGGTTAGAAGTATCGACTTTGATTATTTAGTGTCATCTGAGGCCGATTACGATTTCTTCACCATTATGCTCAACGGAGAGCTTGTGTTAGCTGAATCGGGCAGTACTGAATCAGAGTTCACAAGGGGGCGCTTGCCCTTGAGTGAAGAAACCAACCGTATTGTATTTATGTTTGAAAAAGACGAGTCACTCAGTGAAGGGGATGATGCCGCTTACCTTGATGCGATTAGCTTAAACGCTGATAACGCTGCACCTGTTGTAGTATTAGCTGATGCTAGCATTAGCGCAGAAGAACAAAGTACCTTTACCGTAGATGCCTCTGCCTCAAGTGATGCAAATGGTGACACTCTTAGTTTTCAGTGGGAAGTACTTAATAACGCTTCGGTCACTATTGCATCGCCGAACGCATCGTCAACGAGCGTAACGGCACCAAGCTATGCAAGTGGTAGTAGTTTTTCATTACGCGTGACTGTGAGCGATGGATTTGGCGGTGAAACCCAAGCTACGGTGAGTGTTACGCTGACGCAAAGTCCAACTTCTGTGACTACTACGCCAAATACAGGTAGTGCTAGCGGCGGTGGTGGTGGAAGCTTAGGATTTTTAAGCGTACTGTTTTTAGCGCTTGTACTTGCGGCAAGAAAACCGCTAATTACTAACACTATATAATTAAACCCTTAACCAAGGTAATGCAAACACGCTAATTGTTGCCTTACCTTGGCGCTTTCTTAGTTAATTATTTTAATAAGAGTCATGCCAAATAAACAACAAGCAATTATTCACAGCGAAAACATGAAAGTAGCTTCTCATACGCAGCGCGAAGACGGTGATTGGTGGCTAAACACACTGATGCTTGAAGGCTATGACGTAGCATTTAAATACAAGCGTAAAAAACTGTATCAATCACTCAAAGGCGCTAGAGTCAATTTAAGTTACTATGCTAGCAGTGAAGAAATAGCAGGCATTCCTTTTGAATACATGAAAGTTACTCGTATTCGGCGCAGTTGAGTTACTCACGCGGCTACATTTGGGTTAACCAAGCCCCGCCTGCTTGTTTTTTATACAGATAAGTTATTGATTAACGTGTAATTTTTTCCGACTAGCGTGTAAGAACTTATCTATAATTATAAACCCACTGCATTACCAAACCCTCCATCCCTTTTAGTTTCAACAACTTAGTTGTAGGCCAGGCCACGGCACGCGAGTTGCTAAGTGTGATTAGCGAAAAAGCTTAATTACAATTTTAAAAAGGAAAACCCTCTTATGATAAAGCCACTTCTTCTAGGTAGTATTTTGGCTGTTTCTGTTCATTCAGCCTTGCATGCACAGGAAACTAACAACACTAGCGCCGCTGAGAACAGCGAAGCTGGCTCACAATGGATTGGCGTATTCGGCCATTATTATAGAGCTGACGAACAGAAGTTCCCTAACGAACGCTTGTTTGAAGAAGGTGACGGTTATGGGTTTGAGTACGGCTACAAATTTACCAAAGATTGGGCCGCTAGAGTCGAGCTAGCCAAAATTGAAATGGACCAAGGTTTAGGTACCAGCGGTAACTTAGCCGGTGAATCTATTGGTATTGATGCCATGTACTTTATTAATGAATCAAGTACCTATGTGTTTGCGGGTGCTCGCTATCAAGACTTCTATGATTCTCGCCGCTTAGGTACTGTAGGTATTGGTAAGCACTGGTCAGTAAATGATGACTGGAAAATTGTGACCGAGGTTGCCGGTTTACATGACTTTGGCGAATCGCACCGTGATATGTTAGTTAAACTAGGTGTGGCCTATTCTTTTGGCACTAGCAGTGCCTCAAAACAAATGGCTGACCAAGACAACGACGGCGTATCTGACGCAATGGACCGCTGTGCAAATACGCCACTAGGCGCTAGCGTTGATGAAATGGGTTGTGAAATAGTGCTAGATAGTGATAACGACGGCATTGCGAATAGTCTAGATAAATGCCCATCTACCCCGGCAGGGACTAGAGTAGACGCTACCGGTTGTGCCATTATTCTTGATAGCGATAATGACGGCATATTAAATGACGTAGACGAATGCACCAATACACCTAAAGGTGACAAAGTAGATGCCGTAGGTTGTAGCGTATTAGTTGAAAAAGAAGTATCGCAGTCACTGCGTATTAATTTTGCTAGCGAAAGCGCCGAAGTACGAGACATCGACGCTGACAACATTGAAGAGTTTGCTGCGTTCTTAACACGCTTTCCAAACACTGATGTGCTAATTGAAGGCCATGCTTCAGCTCGCGGTGATGCTGACTACAACATGCAGCTTTCTACCAAGCGTGCAGATGCAGCAAAGGCTTTACTAGTAAATGAGTACGGTATTGAAGCAACACGAATTCGCACCAAAGGTTATGGTGAAACTCAATTGCTTGATAAAGCCGATACCGAACAAGCGCATAGAAAGAACCGTAGAATTACGGCGCGCGTTTCAACGAGTATTAAAGTTAAAGCCTAATTTATTGGACTTACTGAAAAAAGAGCAGCAATGCTCTTTTTTTATGCTCGAATGTTAATGCTTAGCTAAACTAATGATAGAATTTGGAGTCAATAGTGTTCAAGATAACGTAAGCCAACAAAAGTAGAACTCTTTTTATGCGACCCATTTTTAAAAACATGAGCATTAGCCTGCTTGCAGCCGCTGCGGCCCTAGTGCTCTCGGCTTGTAGCAATTCTTTATCTACTAAGGAAGATACCGCTATGGACTTAAACACTGAAACATCTGCGAAAGACGCCATCATTTATGACTATGAAGTCCGCAAATCAAGTATATGGTTTACCACTACAAGTAACGGATGTACCAGTGCTGAGCACTTTGCTCTACAAACAAAAAACAAAGGCGAAAATGAAATGTTAGTCAGCATTTCACGATTAAAGCCTGATTGGTGCAAAGGCATGACCCGCATAGTAGATATTGAGGTGCCCATTTTTGTACCCACCCATGGCCGAAAACTGATAGTGACAAACGAAGTATCACCCCGCCCCGTTTACAATAAAGCAAAAAGTTAGCTTATAGTGCGTTTATTTTAGCTTGGTAATGCACTGCATTATCCACTGTTTAAGCTGAGATTCACGAAGCGCACCCGATACTCGATCAATTTCTTGGCCTTTGTGAAAGAAAATTAAGGTGGGAATAGAACGAATTCCCGCTTGCCCCGCTACATTTTGTGCAGCCTCGGTATTCACCTTCGCAAAGAGTAAGTCAGGCGATTGGGCAGCAACTGAGCTAAACACAGGCGCCATTGTTTTGCACGGGCCACACCACTGCGCCCAAAAATCAACTATAACGGGCAAGTCATTCTTTTCAATATAACGAAAAAAATTAGTATCACCCAGCGAAATAGGCATGGCACTATAAACCGGATTTGAGCATTTTCCGCATTGGCCATGGGTATGGTTTTTATCGTTTGGAATACGGTTAATTGCGCCGCATTGTGAACATACTATGTGCATGTGCTGTCTCACTATTAAATTCTTGTATTTGCAATAATTGTAACACTTAATCAATAATTTCAATGCGCTTAGCCACATTAAAAAATGTTAAGCTTTTAACGTAGCAAGAAAGTGACAATTACAAAGGAGTGGAAGGCAGGTGAAACAGTTTACATCATTGCGGGTAGTCAAATTCAGATTGTTGGTTGCCACCCTACTTATTGCGACGCTAAGTAGCTGCACAACGAGTAATACTCATGCACTGCGCCTTGAGCACATTGGTGTTGATAACAACAATCCTAACAGCATTAAGCAAATTACTTTTCAGTTTAACCAGCCTGTTACCTATTTAGGTGGTGTGCCATCACCGGCACAAATTGATGCTGTGAATATTACGCCATCACTTAAAGAGCAATGTAGATGGCGCTTCGTAAAACTAAATATACTTGCATGTGAATTAAGCCATGACTTAGCGCCACTAAGTGAATACAACATAGGCATAAGTGCCAGCTTTTCAGCTTTAGGTAAAACGCTCAGTAATGAGCTTGATTCACAGCCGCAACGAACCATTTTAACTACACTACCTAACATTCCTTTAAACATTAGCGCCCACAACAAAGACTTTCCCATTGAATTTAGCGCTTCGCAATATTTTAATGCCAATAGTAATGACACTCAACATAAAGCGCTTTACTTAAGCATGCTTAAAGCAATAAGGCTAAAAGGGCCTCACGGGGAACTACATACACCCAAACTGCACATTGATACTAATGATGTAAGGCAGTTACGTTGGCGCTTAAATATTGAAAGCTTTGCCCAATACGCGAAACCGGGACATTATGAAATAGTATTGCCTGAAGGCTTTACGCCTGCTGAATACGAAACGCAAGAAGCACAAATTACTGCTTCACATAAATATAGAAGCTTAGAGAAGGACGAAAGCCTACTGTGGTTTAACTATCAAAATGCATTCGTTTTTTATGGTGTGCAATGTGCCGCCAATAGCGGCCCTAAAGATAAAGCAATTAACTTAGTACAAACCAATGCGCAAGGTAAATTAGATTGCCCGCCAGAGCATATAAGCTTGGCTTTTTCACGCCCCTTACTAGAAACAAGCGAGCATCCCCCCTTAAAAACATGGTTACAAGGGCCTAGCTTTACCGCTCACTCGCCCCATCGCAGCAATAATGTGTATTACTACCCTCTTGAATTGCAAGGTAGCAGTGAGTACAAACTGCTTTTAGCCGACCTTATTAGCAAGGGCGGGGGCAAGTTATCAAGCCATGAACCTTTCACCTTTAGTACCCATGAAGCCACAGATTATTGGCGATTTGAAAACTCAAAGTTGTCGGTAATTGAAACGCAAAAGGCATCGCTTCCCTATATTTTTCGAAGAAATACGCCCCAATTAACGCAAACTTTTAAGACTATTGCTTCGCCGCAAGCTTTGCTCGAATATTTAAATGGCAATAGTCAAGAGGGTGTAACTAGCCCACTTGCGCCCACTGACCAAACCCGCACTAAACAAGGCGTGCAATATTTAGATATTCGAAATGTATTAGATGATGAGTCAGGCTTAGTGCTTGCCAGCCTTAAAGGGCGCAGTATGAGCAACGCACCTCCTTTTTACCGTAATACTAGCGAAGATCACGGTAACATACGTGAAGTGGATGAGCGTGAAGATGCAAGGCTTTTCAATTCGGCCGCTTTTAACTTAGCGGTAGTGAATAATAATAGTTTACTTATTCAGGCTATTGATTGGCAAGCCAATATGCTCAGCAATGCCCATGTTCAACTTGTATGCAAAAAGCAAAACACATTGATTGAATTAGGCACTACCAATGAAGGCGGACTACTGCTACTAGATTATACCCAATGGGCGAAAATAAATGCATCGCTTGCTTCAAACAACTGCTGGATTTGGGCTGAGCATTCTATTGGCTCTGCTGCTATAGCTTTGCCAGAGCAACACGTGTTGCCCCAGAAACAAATCATTGCCCATGCCTACACCGCACAGCCTATTTATGAAGCCGGTGATACGGTGCACATAGGCGTACTCGCCAAGCAGCGCAGTTTCAACACTGATTCTATTGTAAGTACGCTTGATGGCTTAGCCTCTGATCAACTTCCCCCCAACAAGCTAGCCCCGCTGGCATTAAAGCCTATTGAGAATTTAGCCCAGTACTCACTTGCTATTAGCGCGCCAAATAGCAGCGAAACCCTTGTGCAGCTCCCCTTAACCGAGGTTTCATCTAACGGCTTAGCGCACGGCGAGTTTGTATTGCCGAGTAATGCGCGACCTGGCTGGTACACTATAAACCTAAAAGCAAATAGCAAGCAAAGCGGTGAAAACAGCAATAGTCTTGTTGATATAGGCACAATACAGGTACTTGAATTTACGCCGCCAGAATTTGAGCAAACCCTTAAGCTTTCTAGCCAATCAAGTAGTAATGGTAATGAGCAAGATACGGTGTACTTCGGTGAAACATTTAAAGCGCAAATAAACGCCAACAGGCTAAACGGGCAAGCCCTTCACAACGCTAAAATAACCACACGATACCAAGTTAAATATTCAAATAAGGTGCCGCAACACTGGCCTGAAAACTACCAATTTAGTTCATGGGATGAGTATCGAGCACAGAATAAAAAAGCGCAGCCAATTGAGCAAGTTAATAAGGTTAGTGATGGCTCACTTTCTTTAAAAAGCAGCAAAATCAGTTCTACTATGCCAATAGGGAAAATAGAATTTAGTAGTGAAGTGAGTGCAGATGACGGTGAAACACAAGTTGCGAACCAATCACTTATGTATCTTTCGCGTGATCATTATATTGGCACTAAAATCAGTAAAGATAAGACCGAATTGCAACTACTTGCAGTTGATAGCAAAGGGCAAACCCTTACAAACCTTTTAAGCCACGTGACATTTTATCAACAAGATGAATTTAGTGAGTTTGAACAATGGCAAGTGCTCAGTGAATGCGAAGTAGTTACTCTGCCTAGTAGCTGCCAAATACCTAAAAGCAAAAACACGCTCAAAATTGAAATTGTGAGTGGTGAGCAACAGTATCAATCTATTCGCAAACATTACCCCAACCCTGGGAACCCTTTACCTGGCAACAGTAGTGATGCACCCAAAGAACCCTATTTAGATCTGCGGTACATAAGTAAGGCAGGCGAAGCAAATTCATCCCATAACAGCATTAAAGCAAAAGTAGATGACTTAATACACCTTGAAGTAGACACCAATGCAGCGGGTTTAGCCACCTTCGTAATTCATTCAGGCACAATACAAAAAGTGTGGCAACAAAAACTAGCCGAAGGTAAACAAAGCATCGCCTTAAGGATTGACGCCAATTGGTTCCCTTTTGCACAGCTAAACGTTACGCTTGCGCCCAGTAGAAGCCGTATTAATAATAGTGCCAATGCATTAACTAATGCACAGCAGCGGCAAGATTTAACGCTCCCTTACCCTAAAAATAAAAATGATTATCGGTTTTTAAAAGCCGATATTGATATAAACGTTTTGCCCAAGGCCATTAAACCCGAGCTTCTGCTAAAAACAAACACGCAAGCGCTTGAAGCAGGCGGTAAAGTGACCCTAGATTTAACAGCTAATACCCCTATGCAAAGCCAGCTATGGCTAGTGAACGATGGCATATTAGCCCTTAGTAATACAACCGTAGACAATTATGACTTCAATGATTACTTTAAGTATTTAGTACAAGCGCAAACTTGGTCGTACTGGGAATCATTAAACACCTCGTTAATTACAAACACGCCATTTTCGATGAATGAAGCCGAACAAGGAGGCTTTGCGTTAAGTGCGGATGTTTCAGGAACACGCATGCGTGTAGGGTCCCCTAAAGCATCTTATGGAAAACAAGGTAGCAGTCAGTTTTCCAGAAGGGATTTTGCGCAATCAGTTTGGCTGGGCACCTTAAATTTAGAGGCTGATAAGCGCATAAAACTCACTGCAGATTTACCGCAATTAATAGGCCGGTGGAAGGTAATAGCAATAAACACAACGGCCCAGCAGCAGTCGGTTTCACAGCTTGATATTACTACCTCTAAAGCGGTGGAATATTTGCTTGATGCACCTACTGATATACTTAGCACTGACAAACCCAGTATTGCCATTACACAAATTAACAATAGCCCTCGTGCTGTTGAAGATTTGCTCACGCTAGCAATTAAACCAATGGGCGAAAATACAAATGGCACTGATTCACATAGCGTTAAACAAACAGAAGTGGTGGAGCAATGGCAGGTAAAATTACCTAAGCAAAGTCAAAAGGATAGCTACCAACGTAAAACTTATACCCTGCCAGCGCTTGCAACAGGCAAGTACTCCTTATTGCTTAGCAGCAAAGCAGATTCTAACTTTGCGGCTTACAGCGAACTGCGGGTGCTAAGCGGCGCATATGAAACCCAAAAAACATGGTTTGTAGAGCCCCAATCAAACCAAGCCACAATAATGCTTGAGGCGAATATAAACACAAATGATATTGTGTTTACGCACAGCCCAAGCGGCACAAATGCACCGAACTGGCAGCTTATTAACGAATATAACCAAACCCTAAAAGAGAGAAATTGGGAGCAGATACTCTCAAGCGCAATTACTTACGCGTACTCCCCCAAGGCACAAGAGCAATGGCCGCAAGGGCATAAAAAACTTGCCAATCTATTAGGCAATCATGCCCTGTATACTAGTTATAATGGTAGTTTTCGTTACTATCCGCAAACGCAAAATAGTGACTTTTTAAGCGCATACACCGCGCTTGCTTATTCATGGCTAGAAAATAGCAGCCTTCCACTGAAGGTGAATATAGATAAGCTACTAGCATCACTAACAAAATTGTTAGAGCAAGAGACTCAGTCTAACAACACCTTGGCGCAAAGTATGGCCTTACTGGCTTTAGCTAGCAACCAAGCGATTAGCTTAGAACAAGCCCTTGAATTCATACAGAAAATGGGGGCTTTAGATAAGCAACAAAATCACGCTAAACTTTTACAAGCCCTGAGTATGAAGTTACTAGGCGCTGAACAAGAACAATACAACGCAATTATTAGAGGCCTTTACAAGCAACAATACATTGACACATTTTCAAGTGTATTTAACCAAACCAGTTACCAGTGCTTTGCGGCATTGGCCTTTAAAGATTCACCTGAGTTTGCGGCTGACTACGCCAACACTATAAAAGAGGTGGTAACCAAGCAACATGCCAACGGCCATTTTGGAAGCACTTTTGCTAATGGGATTTGCAGCTATGTACTGCATAAAAATAAGGTCAGTGTTGCGCTAAACCCTATAGAATTCACTTTACTCCAAAACACTGGCGTTACACCCAATTCAAGCAAACATAGCGTTAATATTACGAGTGCAAACAACCACAGCTTTTGGCTACACGGTAAGTTTACCCAACCATTATCAAGCGCCGAGCCTAGTGCCTCGGGCGCGCAAATAAAAAGGCACATTGAAGTATTAAAAGATAAGCAATGGCTTGAGCAGAGCAAGGCAAATTTGCAAGTGGGTGATTTAGTGCGTACTCGCCTCATCATTCACTCTCCTGTAGCTCGCCACCACGTAAGTGTTAGCGACAATATTGCAGGCGGTTTTGAAGCCTTACAACCAAGCTTTAAAAATATGCATTACCAAGCATCTTATTCGCGTAATTGGTTCTCTTATAATCGCTTGAGCATTAGCCAAGGGCAAGCAAGCTGGTATCTACAATATTTACCGGCTGGTTCCTACGAATTGATGTACTACGCAAGAGTGCGCCACAGTGGAGAATATTCTATAGCCCCTGCTGAGCTAAAAGCCGTATACAGAGAAGATATATTCGCAAGCACAGCGGCAGCTAAAGTGAGCCTCGCTGAATAAGCGGGGTTACAGTATGTATAAATAAATAGCGAAGAAATGACAGAACGCGCCAGCAAATACCAGTACATGCCAAATAGCATGTGAATAGTGACGGCTTTTGGCGGCGTAAAAAGGAATACCCAATGTGTAGCAAAGTCCACCGGCAAGCAATAAAGTAAACGCGGCACCCGACAACGCTTGATAAATAGGATAAATTAAGAATATAGCTAACCAGCCCATTATTGCGTAAGTGGCTAACCCTAACTTGGGGTATTTATTTCCCAAAATGCTTTTAAATACAATGCCGCCCACGCCAATAGACCACACCACAATAGCGGAATATAGCCCTAAGAGCCCGCCTACCGCCAGCAATAGGAAAGGCGTATATGTGCCCGCAATTAGGCCATAAATAGCAATATGATCAACTTTTCGTAGCATGGCACGCCGGCTAGGTTTACGCGCAGCATGATAAAGCGTTGAAGATAAAAACATAAACGCTAAGCTGAGCCCATAAATACAGCTAATAGCGTATTCCAATATACCGGTAGACTTTATAAGCATTAACAGCAAACCGCCAAGCGCCAATACAAAGCCTAATAAATGCGTTGCCGTATTTACCCATTCCTCTTGATTAGAATAAGCGTTAGGGTCAATTGAATCTAGCTTGCGAGGCAACATACGTTAAAGCTCAAGAAATAAAAAGCGTATTATAGTTTTTCAGCGTACACATGTACACTCAAATTAAGCGCATACGCTTTAAGGTATTGATACATCATAATAATTGTTTTGTTTTTAAATGTTCTCACTATACTATTGCTGGCTTAGGCTTAAATATAGTTTGTTTACATTTTCACTAGGGTAAGAGCACTTTATGGATTACAGCGTATTTTTCACCGGTTTTACCCTTGGTTTGTCACTCATTTTGGCAATAGGCGCTCAGAATGCGTTTGTACTAAAACAAGGCTTAAAGCAGCAACATGTGTTTGTAATCTGCTTTGTGTGTGCCCTTTCTGATGCCGTACTTATTAGTGCAGGCGTTGCCGGCTTTGGCACATTAGTGAAAGAATATCCCAGCATTGAAACCGTATCTCGCTATGCGGGTGCCGCATTTTTAATTGTATATGCAATTTTGAGTTTCAAATCGGCATTTACACAAAGCCATGGCTTAGATGCTAAAGGAGAAGAAGTTGGCAGCATGTGGTCTGCGCTACTTACGTGTTTAGCATTCACGTGGCTTAACCCCCATGTATATTTAGATACCGTTGTTCTGCTTGGTTCTATTTCAACGCAGTACGAAGGCCAACAATACGCGTTTAATTTGGGCGCTGTAATTGCCTCATTTGTTTTCTTTTTCTCACTAGGATACGGCGCACGCTTGCTTATACCGGTATTTAAGAAACCCCGTTCTTGGAAAATACTTGAAGGGATAATAGGTCTTGTTATGACGGCTCTGGCTATTAATTTAGTAGTTTATTAAATTTACTTTTTGCTAGCTAAGCAACGCTGTAAGCTCGTCGTATAGCTTTTCTATAATTACTGGCTTAGCTAAATGTGAAACAAACCCAAGTTCAAGATACGACTTAACATCATCAGGCATAGTGTTCGCAGTTATAGCCATTATGGGTAATTGGCTATTCGTTTGTTTAATATATTTGAAGGCTTCCACGCCATCCATTACCGGCATTTGAATATCCATCAAAACTAGGTCAAACTGCTTGTCTTTACAGCTTTGAACGGCTATTTCTCCATTTGCGGCAAAATCCAAATCGACGCCTGTTTCTTCTAGCATAGCGGCTATAATATATTGATTAATTTCGTTATCTTCTGCCACTAATATTCGCTTGCCGCGCAAATTAGGTGTTGTATTTAAGGTAGCTTTGGCAATTTTTTCAGGAAGTTCTATTTGTGGTAGCGGTAAGATTACGCTTACGCGAGTCCCCTTCCCTAGCTTACTCGACAACTCAATTTTCCCCTGCATCAGTTCAACTAAGCTTGCAGTTATAGCCATACCCAAACCCGTTCCGCCAAACTTTCGAATACTTGAAGAGTCAGCTTGCGTGAATCGTTCAAAAATTTGATGCTGAACCTCATCACTCATACCTATACCGTTATCAAGCACTTCAATAAAAAGAGATGGTATGTTCTTATAATTGACTTGCCCAAATTTGACTGTGACACTACCGTGTTCGGTAAATTTTACCGCGTTGGAAACAATATTTAACAGTATTTGCCTTACCCGCACGGGGTCGCCTTGCCAGCCATCTATAAAATTGTCATCGCAAACCGATACCAGTGAAATATTCTTTTTATTCACTTCGCCACTCAAATCGGATTCAACCGACTTTGCCAACTCCATTATTGAAAAATCAGAGCTTTCTAAAGTCAGTTTATTCGCTTCAACCTTCGAGTAATCAAGAATATCGTTAATAATGGTGAGCAGTGTTTTTGACGAGTAAATGGCCCTACTAATTAGTTCTGCATGAGCTTGCTTAATTTCTTCCCGCGACAACAACTGAAGTGTCCCTAAAATACCATTCATTGGGGTTCTAATTTCGTGGCTCATATTAGCCAAAAACTCACTTTTTGCGCGCGAAGCATTCTCGGCAGTAACCTTGGCGCGTTTTAACCGAGCCTCTTGTTTCTTATCTTCGGTAATATCTCGAAGTACGCCAAATACTCTTGTGCAATTACCGTTTTCTAAAATAGCCTCACCCTGCGCACTTACCCATATTTCATTTCCTTTGGCGGTAATCATGGGCAAATCTACATTCCAAGGCGTGCCATGCTCTACAGCTTCATTCACCAAGCGTGTAATGGTGTCTCGACTGTCACCTGGCTTATAAAAGTTAATTGCTACATCTAAGCTTGGCTCATAGTCAGATTCAACCTCATGGATAACCTTAGTTTGCTCACTCCACGTTAACGTGTTTTTTATCATATCCACTTCCCACGTGCCTATATTGGCAGTTCGCTCTAACTTGCGCAGCGTAATATCACTTGTTCTGAGCTTTGTGAGTGTTTTTTGCCGTGAAAACTCTTGCCCAAACCATTGTGCAAACAGTTCTATGTAGTCAATTTCTTCTTGGGTAAAAGGGGCTCTTGGGTTTGAAGCAGAAAAATTCACCGTCCCTATTACCTTATTGTTCTCAATAATAGGGGCGCCAATGTATGACTCAAGGCGCATTTGCAAGTAGCAAGGGTGGGTAGCAATTTCACTTTGGCCTGAATGATGAAAACCTATTGCCTTGTTGGCTCTAAGCGTATGCCAGCAATAAGTATCGTTGAGTGGAAAAATAGTCCCCACCTTAACAACATCGCCTTCGCTTTGAGCATAATCAACCGTATAAACATCGTCTTTAACTTGGCTTACAATTGCCATTTCAAGTTCAAATATCGTTAAGCCTAAGCGCAACAAACCATTCACTTTGTCTTCCAAAGAAAGTGATGGATTTGACACTAAATTATGAAATTGCCTAAGTACGTTCAAAATTACACCTAAAGAATACGATGGCTAAATAAGCGAATACAAAATTAGTATACAAGGAATGATTTATTTGAAAACAAATAAACTAACAGCTACTTATCGACCAATCCTTGGTTAACTGCATACCTAACTAACTCAGCTAATGAATCTAAGTTAAGCTTACTTTTGATGTTCCGCCTGTGGGCTTCTACCGTTCTGAAACTGATGTTGAGTTGTTGTGCTACTTCTTTACTTGACTGTCCTTTAGCAATATAAGACAAAATCATTTGTTCGCGGCTAGTTAAGCGTTCGCTTCGCGCTTGCAAGGGATTATCAATGAGCATTTTAGCAATTGAACCACTAAAGTACGACTTATCACTCGCCACTGCTTTTATAGCTTGATACACCTCTTCTGAATTAGTGTCTTTTAAAATATACCCCGAAGCACCGGCCTGCACAGCGTTGGTAACAAACTCTGCGCTTTCATGCATACTGAAAATTAACACCTTAGTATTTTGCAAAGCCTCTTTTAATATTTCAGTAACATCTAGGCCATTTAGCCCCGGCATACTAATATCCATAAGCACTACATCAGGCTCGCACGCCTTCGCTTGCTCTAGCACATCAAGCCCGTTAAAGCAGCCGCCTACCACCTCAATATCATCATAAAAAGATAAGCATGCACTTAGGCCATCTTGCACCATGGGATGATCGTCTACTAGCATTACGCGAATAGCATTTTTTTGAGCGCTAACCTTATTTAAATTTTGTGTCATATATTCTCTTTGTGCATAGCGGCTTCTTTGGTTTGGGTATAATAATTTGCAAACGCCGAACGGGGTATTTTCGCAATTACCGTAGTGCCGCTATTGTCAGATTCAATACAAAATGTACCGCTGTGATACTCCACTCTTTCAGCCAAGTTACGAGTGCCAATGCCAACGTCAGTTGTGCATTTTGTGCCGTTTTCAGGCATCCCCACACCGTCATCAGCAATTTGTAATGTTAACCAATTATCTTTAATAGTTAAATTGATTGTTGCCGTATTGGCGTTAGCGTGGCGCTCTATATTCATTAACGATTCTTGAACAACGCGATATAGCGTAGTGTTAATATGATCAGGTAATAATTTGCTCAATGCTGGCTTATTAATACTAATCGCCACCCCAGTTCGCTCTGAAAACTCGTTGCCCAAAGCCTCAATGGCCGCAGATAACCCTAACTCATCTAATATGCGAGGATGCAAATGATGAGAAATACGCCTAATTTCGCCAATTGCATTGCTTAAATTATCTTGTGCTTTTTCAAGAGGCGCTGGCTTTTCAACCGCCATTTTTTGTAAGTATTTTCCCGTTGCCTCCAATGAATATTTTATAGACACCAGTACCTGTACAATACCATCGTGTAATTCACGCGATATATGCCGTTGCTCTTCTTCTTGCAAGGTTACTATTTTTTGTCCCAACTCATTTATCTTTGTGTCAGAGGCCTTTTTTTGACTCAAGTTAAGCCAAGTGCCTACAATAAATATAAAGAAAATTGATGTGATTGCCACTACCAATATAATGAATCGTGTATTCGCTATTTGTTGGTCAATAGCCACATGCACTGAATGCATTTGTTGCTTTACATTATCTAAATATACGCCCGTTCCCAACATCCATCCCCATTTGGGTAGAAAGTCTGAATAACTCATTTTTTCAGTAATGTTTTCGGTTGATGGCTGATTCCAATCATATCGGTAAAAGTCGCCGCCGTTTTTGGCATTCTCAATCAGTATTTGAATGGTGGGCTCGCCTTTATTATTTAATAACTCCCAATAATTATTGCCATTGCGCTCAGGCTCGGTGGGTAAAACAATGTTTGTACCTTTGTCATCATATACAAAAAAGTAGCCGTCACTAGTGTTGTAAAGCAAGCTCGATATAATCGCCGCTACTTGTGCCTTCGCTTGTTCGTCATTAGCACCAGCCATGTCATAAATATGTTGAATGGATGCTTTGGCAATTGCGGTGTAATTTTTAAGCTCTTGTTGTTTTTGCGCAATTAAAAATATTTCAAGAGTGCTCACATTTTCTGCAGATAAATTTCTGTATTCATGAGTGACTAGAAAGTACGTTAATAGGGCGGTTAGGATAACTTGCGCCACCGCGAAGAATTGCATGCGCAATGAAAAAGACATAGCTAAGACCAAAGAATTATGTTAACACAGTGTTAAGGATCGCAGAATAAGAAGTAATTATCCACGTGTTAATGGTGCCAAACGTGAAAATGCGACTATGGTCGTAGGTATAAATAGGTAGCATTGCATGGGTAGTTGTACGAATATCTTATTTGCAATAAATATTTTACATTTACGAAACAATTTTGGCGCTAAGCTAGCGTATTTTTTGTTAGTAGGTGCTCTTATTATCCATACAACATTTAGGACACAACATGAAAATTAAATCATTGCTCACAGCACTGGTAGCAGCCAGTATTGCATTTAGCCCCATGGCTTTTGCTAAAGAAAAAACTTACCGCTGGCGTTTAGCTGAAACTTGGGGACCAAACTTCCCAGTATTTGGTGATGCATCTAAGAATATGGCCAAAATGGTTGAAGAAATGTCTGGCGGCCGTTTACAAATTCGCATTGATTCTGCGAATAAGCATAAATCAGCCTTGGGTATTTTTGATTTTGTGAGAACGGGCCAGTATCAAATGGGCCATTCAGCGTCTTATTATTGGAAGGGTAAAGACATCAACACTATGTTTTTCACAACCCTGCCCTTTGGTATGACAACGCCTGAACAATACGCGTGGTTTTATCATGGCGGCGGTATGGAGCTAATGAAAGAAACCTACAGCAAATACGGCATTTTATCGTACCCAGGCGGAAATACTGGTAACCAAATGGGCGGCTGGTTCAGAAAAGAAATTAACACCCTTGAAGATTTAAAAGGCCTTAAAATGCGTATCCCGGGTTTTGCTGGCGAAGTGTTAGCTAAATTAGGCGCTAAACCAACAAATATCCCTTCAGCCGAGTTATATACAGCGTTAGAGCGTAACACCATTGATGCACTTGAATGGGTTGGCCCTTCACTTGATTTACGCATGGGCTTTCACAAAATTGCGCCATATTACTACACCGGTTGGCATGAGCCTGCGACTGAGCTTCAGTTTATGGTAAACGAAAAAGCGTTTAATTCACTGCCTGAAGATCTTCAACATATATTGACGGTGGCTATGAAAACCGCCGCTTATGATATGTATACCCAGTCTACCCATGAAAGCTCTGAAAACTTAGCTACACTTCAAAAAGAATATCCGAATGTAAAAATTCGTTCATTCCCACCTGAAGTGATGAATGCGATTAAAGCTGAAAACGACAAGTTACTTGAAGAGTTTGCGGCAGCCGACCCTCTTACTAAGAAAATTTTAGAATCTATTCATAGTTACGGTGATAAAGCTCGTCAGTGGACTAACTTCTCTGATCGCGCTTATTTAGATAACTTTGATTCAAAATAAGTTTAGGTAGCATATTTTTATTCACAAGAGGTATCTAGCGTAGATACCTCTTCTTTTATACAAGGTCTCAAACAAATGAAATTTTTACACATGGCACTTGGCAAGTTTATCGATATGATGGGGCAACTTTGCGTTGTGCTAATGATATTGATGGTAGCCAATGTGTTTTACGATGTGTTGATGCGTTATTTTTTCAACGATGTCAGCATTGGTATGCAAGAGTTGGAGTGGCATTTGTTTGCGGCAATGTTTATGTTCGGCATAGGATTTACGCTAAAAGAAGATGCTCACGTTCGCGTGGATATATTTTACGAGAAACTAAATCCTCATACTCAAGCATACATTGATATTTTTGCCGCACTATTCTTTGCGCTTCCTATCACAATAATTGTGATGTATTACGGCTACTCTTATGCTTTTGATGCCTATGAAATGATGGAAGGCAGCCCCGATCCGGGCGGCTTACCTTACCGATGGATTATTCGTTCCGTAATCCCTATTAGTAACGCATTTTTAATTTTATGTATTTTTTATACGGTTGTTGGCAACATACTTAAACTTAAAGGCCCCAACGTTCACGAAGACCACATTCATAGCGAGGGGGTTTAATAATGGAAGGTTTAATTCTCTTTTTTGTTGCCCTTGTTTTGCTATTTATGGGCTATTACGTTGCATTCACCTTTGCGGGTGTATCCGTTATTGTGGGCGTGTTCTTCTTAGGTATCGATTTATTCGAATTTATGCCTTATCGCATAATGAGCATCATGGAAAATACTACCTTGATGTCTATCCCCATGTTTATATTTATGGGGATTGTGCTGCAAAAAACCGGGCTTGCCGAACGCTTACTTGAATCATCCGCCAAGTTATTTGGTGGTTTGTCAGGTGGTGTGGCTATATCTACTATTGTGGTAGGCGCATTACTTGCCGCTTCTACTGGCGTGGTAGGTGCTTCAGTAGTGGCAATGGGCGTTATTTCCCTGCCTGTTATGCTTAAAAACCGATACCATGAACCCACTGCTGCTGGTGTAATTTGTGCTTCAGGTACATTGGGTCAAATTATTCCGCCCTCTATTATTCTTATTATTTTAGGCGATGTAATGGGCTTGGCTGTAGGCGATTTATTTAAAGCCGCTGTAATTCCTGGCGTTATGCTAATTGGCGCGTATGTGACTTACATATTAGTTCTTAGTTACATTAAACCAGAATATTGCCCGCCTATTCCTGTAGAAGAAGATAAAGCCACTATTTTAAAGCAAGCCGCTAAAGACATTGTTCCGCCTATGTTATTAATTATAGCGGTGCTGGGCTCTATCTTTTCGGGCATTGCGACCCCTACTGAATCATCAGCGATTGGGGCGGTGGGTGCCATAGTGTTAGCGCAGTTTTATGGTGGTATTTCATTTAAAACTATTTTTGCGGTATCAAAAGATTCAGTAAAAGTATCGTCTATGATATTTGCCGTGTTAATAGGTGCTACTGCGTTTTCTATGGTATTTAGTTACTCAGGCGGCGAGTACTTAGTAGAAGAGTTTTTCTTGGACTTACCAGGTGAGAAATGGGCCTTTATTATTTTAGTAATGCTCGCCATTTTGCTTTTAGGATTCTTTATCGACTTTATTGAAATTGCTTTCTTGGTAGTGCCTATTATCACACCGGTGGCTATTGCACTTGATATCGACCTTATATGGTTCGCTATTTTGATTTCAATGAATTTGCAAACGTCCTTCTTATCACCGCCCTTTGGGTTTAGCCTATTTTATTTAAAAGGCGTGGCACCTAAGTCATTTAAAACTACCACTATATATAAAGGTGTAGTGCCATTTATTATTATTCAGGTACTGGTACTTGGTTTAATAGTCGCCTTCCCTGACACTTTTATTTTGTTCTAAGTGACTTAAGCGACGCAAAATATACAAGACGAGCCTAGTGCTCGTCTTTTTATTTCCAGCTTGGATGTATCAAATAAACAAATAATGCTGCAAATAAACGTGTAATATTTACACGTGCTTGTGTTCAAGTTTGTTTACAAAAAACTGCGAGGCAATATAAAAATCAATAATATCAGTGCGTTAGAATTAAATAATAAAGCTGGCATTTACTGGTATACGCCTTGCAAATTATAAATCAAACACAGCTTAAAGCGTTTCCGCCTTGGCTGACACACAAGTATATTAATCAACTACAATTCATTGGGAGACAACATGGACATCATTAGACTTATATTAGCAATCATTCTGCCACCTGTTGGCGTATTTTTACAAGTTGGCCTAAGTGGTCAGTTCTTCTTAAATATATTGCTAACCATTTTAGGCTATATTCCTGGCATTATTCACGCTGTGTGGATTATCGCCAAGCGATAACATAATCCAAAAAAAAAGCATGCTAAATTAGCATGCTTTTTTATTGCCTAAAAACCTTCGATTAAGCGACTGCTTTTTCTAAAATTTCTCTGCTCTTTTCAATAGTAATTGCTTGATGCTCACCTAAGGCTAGCATGCCATGTGCTTCCAATTTACTAATTACCGTATCAATCGCTTCAGCTTTGTTGCCATTATGTTCAGTAAGTTGCGTAGCAACGTCTAGGCTATGGTAGAAAGCTTCAATCGCATCAATTGTTCGTAACGCTAAATCGTCCGATTGCTCTAAGCCAAACACATTAATGCCCATTTGTTCTAGCTTTGGCTTTTTAACTTCAAGTTGGTTGCGTAATAATGAAGGCTGCACAATTGCTAGTGAACGCGCGTGGTCAACACCATATGCTGCTGTAAGTTCATGGCCAATCATATGCGTAGCCCAATCTTGCGCAACGCCTGAGCCTATTAAACCGTTAAGGGCTTGGTTGGCAGCCCACATTAAATTAGCGCGCCATGCATCGTCTTGCTTATCATAATTATCACCTAAAGTTTTTAGTGTCTTTAATAAGCCTTCAGCATATGCATCTTGCACTAAAGCGCCAGCAGGGAAAGTTAAATACTGTTCACAAGTATGTACCCAAGCATCAACCAGCCCGTTGACTAATTGACGAGGAGGAAGCGTAAGCATTACATCCGGGTCCATCACCGCAAATTTTGGTTGTACTGCTGGTGACATAAATGCCAGTTTTTCAGACGTCGCGGCTTTACTCACTACTGAGCCTTGGTTTGACTCAGATCCTGTGGCTGGCAATGTGAGCACCGCACCAATGGGTAGCGCCTGCTTAACTACGTGTTTTCCTGACGGAATGTCCCAGCCGTCACCGTCGTATACGGCTGAGGCTGCAATATATTTAACCCCGTCAATGACTGAACCGCCACCCACACCTAGCACAAAATCAACACCTTGCTCTTTACAAATAGCAACGGCTTTATCTAGCACTTCAACTGTAGGGTTAGCGCCAACGCCCGAAAACTCAAGCCAATCAAAATCAGATAGCGCGGCTTTAACTTGGTCGTAAACACCGTTTTTCTTTATTGAACCGCCACCATAAACCACAAGCACTTTTTGATCTTTGCTAATTAATTTTGCTAAAGAAGCAATTTGATTTTGGCCAAATTGGATAAGGGTTGGATTTACATAACTAAATTTCATTTTTTTGTCCTGTTGTTAGTAAATGGCTAGTGCTACTAGTTAGGAGAAGCGACACCATTTTATGAAAGCACTATATACAAATTTATCGTGCCCATTTTTAAGTACCACCACAATGGCGACAAATTATAAAATTAAAAGAGTAAAACGTGATTAACTTTTTGTAATACTCATAATTTAGCTGTTAATTTTGCGTTCATTTTGGGTGTCCATAATTTTTACAACAGCACCACAAAAATAACATATTTGTTACATGGGCAATTTAAAATGTAAGCTAAAGTTTTGTTATATCAAATGCTTATTGAGAACATTTATTCTTGGTCTTTTTATTGTTTATATTAACAAGCCAGAACTTATAAGCTCATTTAAATATTTGATTTTATAAAGTTAGTGGCGTAGTCAATATAAAAGTAATGGCTTTTAATTTTAAAAAAAAATCAAAATAGTAGTAATTAGGACACTTTATGACTTGTTTAAAAAAAATCGGGGTTGCAGCCCTATTATCTGTAAGCGTACTTAGCGCAACAGCAAATGCTAGCACTATCCGTTCAGGGTTCAATGCAATGACACTTAGCGCTAATGATGACGGTTCTACCGGCGAAGTGAGTACCGGTTTTGAAATCAATTTCTTTGGCGAAACCTTTAATACATTATTCGTTAATAACAACGGTAATGTTACCTTTGATTCGCGATTAAACACTTTTACACCTTTTGATTTAACCTCAACTGGCCGCCAAATTATTGCTCCATTTTTTGCTGACGTAGATACAAACAATGGTATAGGTGAAGAAGTAACATATGGTACTGGCACAGTTGATGGTACAAATGCATTTGGCGTAAATTGGATTGACGTAAATTATTACGATAATGCCAACGATAATGGCATTTTAAACAGCTTTCAGTTAGTACTAATTGACCGTTCAGACATATTCGTAGGTGATTTTGATATTGAGTTTAACTACGGTGACATATTATGGGAAACGGGCGAAGCTAGTGGTAGCAATTTGCTGGGCCTCGGCGGTGACTCTGCTCGCGTTGGCTACTCAAACGGAACCGGTGAAGCCGGCACCTTATTAGAACTCGAAGGTTCTGCAGTTAATGGTGCATTTATCAACGGCGGTTCAAACGCTCTGAACACTGGCTCAAATATAGGCGAAGCAGGACGCTACGTGTTTAGCGCACGAAGTGGAAACATCTCTAACCCACCGGTTAACGCCTCAGCGCCAAGTTCTGTTGCTTTGTTGGGTTTAGCCTTATTTGCATTAGGCATGCGCCGCCGCATGACTAAATAATACTTTAGCTTTGATGAATAATATTCAAACAAAGGACGCTATTTAGCGTCCTTTTTAGTTTCAAAATATATATTAATCACCACGGCTAAAAACATAACAAGCAAAAAAACTATTGCATCAATGCCAAAGACGGTATCTTTTTGGCCCAGGTTAAAAGCGGTAAGCATACCAGGAATAATGATAACTTGTGTTCGTGTTAGTTTTAGCTTCATAATGATTAACTACAAAATTGTTTACTAAGAGCCATGCCTGCCATACCTGCAGCCCCTGTCGCTAAAGAAATCGCTTGGCCTCCAGGAACCATACCACTTGCGAACGATATTGTTCCCACAGCGTCGTTAAAATTACTTAAGTTGTTACATGCACCGCTAGACCATCCGCTAGACTGACTGAATTGAGGGCTTCTAAAAGATCGGTCTCTTGCGCCTGAAATTGCTTGTAAATCTTTGTTTAATAATTGTTTCATTTCTAATCCTTGAATTTTAAATCTAAGTCCTAACGAATTGCGAGGACATATCCATAATAACTAAATGTAACTAATATATAAGCTGTAAAAGAGTACAGATTTTACATTGCTTGTGCTTGCAGGGGCGCTATCGCCTCTCTAACCTTGTCAATAAACGCAAAACGTTTTCTGTTTAGCTTTGCATTCGTGGCGCTAGGCCAATTGCCATTAAAGGCTATCACTAGGTCGCGCTTAGGGTCAATAAATATAGTTTGCCCAAAAATGCCTCGCGCTGTGTAGCTTCCATCATCAAAAGTCCACCACTGATAACCATAGCCTCTGCCCGGTGAATCAAAATCGGCTTGTTTGCTAGTTGCCTTCGTTACCCATCCCTCTGGTAATATTCCTTTGCCATTCAAAAGGCCTTCCTCTAGCATGAATAAGCCATAGCGTGCAAAATCACGCAAACTGGCTTGTATACAGCAACCTGAAATTTCCTTTCCATCAGCCCCTAGCAACCAAGTCGCTTTATTTTCCATGCCATATGGTTGCCATATTTTTTCGCTCAAATAATTCGTTAAATTTTGACCCGTTGCCTGCTCTACCAAAATGCCAATTAAGTTAGTTTCACCCGTTGAATAATGCCACTTTTCGCCAGGCGGATGCGCCCTTTTTAAGGTTCGCATATAACTTACAATAGTAGGCAGGCCCTCTTCGGCTTGATGCAAGTTAAACAACGACACATCTGAATTCGGATCGGTATAGCTTTCATTCCAATCAACGCCTGATGTCATGGTTAGCAACTGTTCAATACTTACTGCGTCATACGCTGACCCCTGCAAACCATCAATATATGTAGATACCTTGTCATCTAAACTTTGTATATGCCCTTCTTTCAAAGCAATGCCGACTAAGCTTGAGGTAAACGACTTAGCCACTGAAAAGCTAGTCCACCGCTTATTTGGTGAATGCCCCAAGGCATATCTTTCATAAGCAATTTTTCCTTTATGCAGAATAAGTGCGCCAGCCAAGTTTTGCTCACTAAAAAAATCATCCATGTTTTCATCTAATATAATAGGTGAAGTAGTTGGTAAGGCTTTAGGCTTGTTGCTAGGAGTAATATTTCGCGACTCAACTAAAAAGGGCAGTTTATCGAGCATTTTAAACGCCGCATTACGCTGGCCTTGGCTCCAAAACAAAATACGTGTGTCAGACGGCGGATCAAGCAACAGCGCTCGAAAATCAGGGCCAATAGCCCACCAAAATATCCCGGCAACAAAGACTACACCGGCAGTAATACCCCCTACGAACTTGGCTGCTGTTTTCATAAATTCCATCTTCTAGTTATTGTTGCAATCGCGCTTTGGTAATTCGCAGTAGCGACTTCATTGTTATGTAGCGTAATTGAGCACCTGATGTAATAGTAGCTAGTGCGCTAACACTACTGCGTTTTACGAGACTCTTCTAAGGCTTGGCGAAGTTCTTGTGCAATTTGTTGCATTTTTGGCACAGTTGTTTGCATCAAAGATTGCGACATCTGCATAGATTCTTGCATAACGCTTGGCATTTTTTGTAACAGTGATTTACCCGTTTCTGATTTATAAAACGTTAGCATGTCGTCAATTTCTGCTTCAGAAAAATTACGTGTATAAATATCAACTATGCCTGGTTCCATTTTTTCCCAGCTCATATCTTCTTTCATTACTTCGCTCATACGCTGGTAATATTTATCAAATATAGCTTGCTCAGACGGTTGTACACCCAATTGGGTAGACATGTTTTTCATCATCGCTTCCATTTGCACATACATAGTTTCTACCATTGAATCCATGTTCATTACATTAACTAGTTCGTTTAACTTCGCTTGTTTTGAGTCTGACTGAGCATTACTGCTAATAGATACGCTTAATAATATTAACGCTGCTAGTGTTTTAATCTTCATGATAAATAATCCTTTGTTTAATGTAGATGAATGTGAATTTTCAAATATTTATATCGAAGTAATGAGCCACCTAACTTAAGGTATCGCCTCGGTATATGTAAATCTTGTTGATTGCGCTTACCGCAAAAGTAGCAGAACTGACTATTATCTTCCAGTTTAGCGTAATAAATTAGTTTTCGAGGATTAGTCTAGTTTGTTTAACCAGCCATCTGTAAGTTCTGCAAAATATACTCATATTTATTTCAAGCCTTTGTTTAATAAACGCTTAACTCTAAATGCAGCTTGTGCCAATAGCATACAGCTATAAACGTACCATTCCCTGCTTAAAAATTGTCAAATACAAAATATTTATTAATTTTTAATAATATGCAAATATAGGAGTGTAGGTTGGGGTATAAACCCGCAGCGAACAGCGAGTTTGCTGTGTTTAAGGTTATAAACCTTTTAACAATATTTATATCTCAAATAAAAAATAATTAATGTAAACCTTTTAAATAGCTTGATTAACGGGCAAATACATTCGGGGAAGTATAATGAAATGTAATCAAAATTGGTTCAAAAGAAAGAAACTTGCGCAAGCTATGGCTTTCGCTCTAGCGAGCTCAACGGCCGTTGGTATTAACGCTCAAGAAACTGACTCGAGCGAAGCGGAAGCTCAAACGGAAGTTCAAAATACACTTGAAAAAATAACTGTAGTTGGTTCACGTATTCGCCAAGGCGGATTTGATGAGGCGCGCCCTGTTGATATTATTATGGCTGATACGGCAATAAAACAGGGTATAAGTGATCTAGGTGGCTTGTTAAGAAACTCAACTATTGCTGCTGGCTCAAGCCAGGTAACGGCAGCTACCTCTACCGCGTTTGTTGAAAATGGCGGTGAAGGTGTACAAACCATAGGTCTTCGTGGTCTTGGGGCAAACCGAACGCTCGTTCTTTTAAATGGTCGTAGAGCTGGCCCAGCTGGTACTCGTGGTGGAGTGTCGGCGTTTGATTTTAACACACTACCTTTATCTATGGTTGAGCGTGTTGAAATTCTTAAAGACGGTGCGTCATCTGTTTACGGTTCTGATGCGGTTGCCGGCGTAATAAACATTATTACTAAGAAAGGCGATGGCGGTGAAATTGAAGCGTTTATGTCACAGCCTCAAGATTCAGGCGGCGAATCATTTCGCGTAAGTGGAACATACGGACAAACATTTGATAACGGCTCTTTTAGAATTACAGCCGACTACTCTAAACAAACTGAACTCGCTAAGGGCGACCGTGATTTTTACAATTGTGGTGAGCAATATACCTTCGACCCAGATTCTGGCGAGCGCGCAGATATTATAGACCCAAGAACAGGTAAAGCTTGGTGTAATGACTTACTTTGGGGACATGTTTGGTTATATGATTACCAAGATGGCGATACCGACAACGTACCCGCTGGCGCCAAAGCACAATATGATTATGACGGCGACTTAGGCAACTACTTACCTGCTTTGGAAACTGGGCAGCCAGGTCAAATTAGTATGCCTGACGGTTGGTATTTAGTGAACTACGACCCTTTATCTGACAGCGTAACTAATGCTGACCATCCATTCCAAGATCAAGAGTCCCTTGTACCAGAAATTGAAACTATTTCAGTTTTTGCGCAAGCTGATTACGCACTAACTGATAACATAGACGTATATGCCGAGGCTTTGCTTAACCGCAGAAAGTCACAAGCGAATGGCTATAGACAATATTGGAGTTATAAATATAACGAAGATTTTTTCGCTACAGATTCACTATCAGAAGGCTGGACAGGTTCGCAATGGTTAAGCCCAACAGCAATAACTGATCATTCAGATTCTGGCCAAACTGTTGACTACAGCCGCTTCGTGTTAGGTGTAACGGGTGATATAAATGCTGATTGGTATTTTGATGCCTCTGTGCAAAGATCTCGTAATGACGGTGATTATTACAACGATATTATTTATGATGACTCTATCACAGACCAAAACTTTGCAAGTGGCTCGTGCGTAGGTACACAAACTTCTGTACGCAACGTTGATTGTGTTGACGTACCGTGGTTGTCTCCTGATTTGTTAAATGGTGTTGTATCAGACGAAGTAAGAAACTTCTTATTTGGGCGTGATTATGGCAATACGGTTTATAAGCAAACTACGTTCGAAGCTTTTGCCTCAGGCGCTTTGTATGAGTTACCTGCTGGTACGGTTAATGCGGTAATAGGTGCGTCATACCAAACTGATGAAATTGTTGACACTCCTGGGGAACAAACATTGTTATCAAATGTTTGGGGCTCATCAGCAGCCGGCATTACAAAAGGTAAAGACAACACCACAGCCGTATTTGCTGAGTTACAAGTACCTATTTTAGAAGGTGAGTTTTTAGTTCACAGCCTAGATTTAGACTTGTCAGCACGTTACACCGACGTAGATTCTTTTGGCGATGACACCACATTCAAAGTAGGCCTAAATTGGGCAATTACTGACGAATTCCGCTTAAGAGCCATTCGAGGGACTTCATTCCGCTCACCTGCCTTGTTTGAATTATATCTTGCTAACCAAAGTAGCTTCTCTGGACAACGTTCAGTTGACCCATGTATTAATTGGGGAACTAACCTCGATAGCAATGCAATTACACAAACAACGGCTGATAACTGTGCAGCTGATGGTATAGCATCTGATTATGCAGGTGGAGCAATTTCTGCCACTATATTTACTGGTGGTGGAGCTGGCGTACTTGAAGCAGAAACCTCGGTATCTAGAACATTAGGTTTCATATACACCGCCAATTGGGCTGATTTAAACTTCTCAGTAGACTGGTTTGATATTGAAATAAAAGGCGAAGTTGACCAGTTAGGTGCTGCGAACATAGTAAGTTTATGCTACGCATCTGAGTTCTTTGGTTCTGACCCATTGTGTGACCAGTTTGACCGTGACCCAGGTGATCAGCGTATTACGGAAGTGAGAGATAGCTTTATTAATATTGCCTCACAAATCAACAAAGGTTACGACGTTGAGTTAAGTTATAGTGCTGATGTTGGCCCAGGTACTTTCACTTTCTATACTCAGCACACATTCCAAATAGAATCCAAACAAGCATTATTTGAAGATAACGTTATTGATACAAATGGTGAGTTTGGTGATCCGAAGCATGTGGCTAACTACACCTTTGGTTATGGCTTTGACAATTGGCTATTCAATTGGAATGTTAATTACGTAGGCTCTGTTTCAAACGAACAAAGCTATTTTGACCGCATTGGCGTGAATACCGCAACCTACAGAGGGCAAACGGTAGACGTTGTTCTACGTAGCGATAGCGTTATGTACCACAACATGTCGGTTGGATATGACTTTGAAGATGAAGGCGTACAATTAACAGCAGGGATTGCCAATGTATTTGACGAAGCGCCACCACGTGTTACAACACTAAACTTAGGTGAAGTTAACTCGGTAGGTAATTCTTCATTTTATAGCCAGTATGATTCATATGGCCGTAGACTATTCTTAAATGTGTCGTATAGCTTTTAATTATTAAGTTATGAAATGTAAAAAGGGCAATTGTTTAATTGCCCTTTTTTTATATTCTCAATACTAAAATCACCGTATTGTTAAGAAAATCAATTAACCCCTTGCTGGCTGTTTTTCTAGTCTCCAACCATGTGGAACATAGGCTGGTGAGTACGTTTTCATGCCTAAATGAGCCTGTAACCATTTTACATGAGGCGGTAGATTCGATTTGGCACCGTATATACCCTCAATAATTGCATTGTGAATATTAAGCTTAGGACGATTTTCACCGAAGCGTTCTTTAGCCTCTTGCTGCCAAAATCCCATGCCGAACAATATACATTGGTAACTTTGATGATTCCAAAGCTGCCCCGTATCCACAGGCTGCCTAATATCAAGTCCTTGATGCTCAGTACTTTTTACCTCGTTTTGGATTAATTCAAAACAACCATCTTCAAAGTCAGAATGCGTAGGCGGTTTAATTGTCCAGTAAGCTAATTTAGCTTTTAAACGCGGGTTGATATGCTCAGGTTTTTGCACCTCTTTCCAAAACGCCGTGTCGTCTCTTTTTGACAAGCAATAGTGCATATTAATGAAATCAAGAATTTCATAATAACGATTAGACAGGATTCTATTGTAGCGCGTGGAAAGCACTTCATTATGAGCGTCGTCAAAAGGAAAGTGTTCGGCTAGTGCAACTACACCTAAGTCAGATAGATACAAACCGGTTGATTCAAGTGGCTCAACAAATCCTGCTGACAAGCCAATTGCCACACAGTTACCTTTCCACGCTTGCTCTCTGCGGCCTACTTTAAAGTTCACAGTTCTTATATCTAAGTCTTCGCAGTTTTCGCCCTGATACTTTATTAGCTCTTTTTTCGCGTCTTCTTCGCTTATAAATTGACTGCTGTGAACATACCCCACAGAACGCCTATCTCTCATGGGAATATCCCAAACCCAGCCGTTGGAAAGCGCGGTAGCGGTAGTATAGGGCCTGACCATGCCTGGATAATGTGTATCATAAGGAACATGCATGGTAACGGCGCGATCACACAAAAGCCATTGCGAACAATCCTCAAAGCCTACGTCTAATTGCTTTTCAATCAGTAAAGCCTTCGCACCGGTGCAATCTACAAATAAATCAGCTTCAAGCGTGTCACCATTATCTAACAAGACACTCTTAATAGTAGTGCTATCTTTCATTTCAACGCTTTCAAGGTTTGCAAAAATATGCTTTACCCCACGCTTCGTTGAAAAATCTGTTAAGTAGTCTGCGAATTTTTGCGCGTTCATATGGTAGGCATATTGCAGCGGCGCTTTTTTCCCTGTTTGCCCCAGCGCTTTAGGAGCTAATCCCATTTCACACACTAGCGGCTGAATTGAACAAGTTTCCATAAAGGGAATTTTTTGATCGCTCTGTAACCATTTCTCTGCACTATTATCTAAGGGCTGAGGCGTTAAACGTGAAAATGGATGATGATAAAAACTATGATCATTGTTCACCCAATTTACATACTTAATAGATTGTTTAAAGCTTGCTTGCGTTGCTCGCATAAAATCGAGTTCATCAACACCCACTACGGCTAACAAATGACGCATAGATGGAATAGTTGCTTCACCCACAGAAATCCTAGGGATATTAGGAGATTCAACTAATGTGATATTTACGCGTGGGGTTTCCCCCTTGTTGTTCAGTGCGCCATTAAGGTATGACGCTGTCATCCATCCTGCAGACCCGCCACCAACAATCACTAAATTGCGTTTTTTCATTCACTCTCACCGTTACAACAAATGTTACTCAAGTCTCAAAATATGCTATTTGAGTATTAATAATAGCCCAATAAGTTGCGTAAACCAGGCGCTGCATATTCAACCAGCTGCTTTTGCTTTTCAGGCAAAACATTCGGTATTTCAGTAATATTGCCCACTAAGTTCTCTCTTGCCGTGCCACTTTGTTTCCGATCGGCGCCAATCTTAACGCGTTCTTTCCAATCATTAGGTAAGGTCTGGTACCCAAGTATACGCAGTAGGTTCGCAAAAAACGTTTCAGCTTCGGGCGTATCGATATTTTGTAAATGGCGTAAAATATCTTCGTACCTTAAAAGTGTAACACCTGTACCTAGCCAAGCTACCGCATTGTGAGTATAGATTTCCTGTAGCGTTGGCGCTTTATTATGAATGCCAAAGATCATCATGTTTAAAACTTGTTCTAAGTTTACATTGGCATCTTTCAAATGGTCTAAAGAACCATGGAAAGTATCTGACAAGAAAAAACGTGCGCGTGCTAATACCCATGTAAAAGGATCTCGAACAATCACGATTTGCTTAGCACTACGAGTCGCAATGGCAGAGTCATCAGAGAATAACAAATGCCCCCAACTTAAAAATGGTGAACGTGCATCAAAGGCCTCTGTGTGTTGACGCAAAATAGGTATTTGAATAAACGCTTTAGAATATTGTTGCTCTACTGATACGAACATACGGCAAATATTGCGAATCAAATGCGTCCCGCATTTGGGAACTGAATTTAAAAACACCGGCTGCTGCAGAGCTTGATGTTTAAAATTTGCGCCGAGTTCATTAAGGTTGTCGGATTTTAGTGATATTTGCGGCATTGGCAATGACTTTATAATTATTATAAATAAATATGACTTTATCATAAATCATTTATAGCAACACCATAAACGCGCAGTAAGTATATTTACAACTGAAGCATTAGCCGTTAACCTTTATTGCTAGAAAATATTTAAGTTAAATACATCGTTTAAAAGGAAACCCGATGAAGTCTATCATTTTAGTATTGCTTCTATTGCTAGGATTTGCAGCAGAAGCGCAACAAAGCCCGCTTCCCCTAGAGCTATTTGTAAAAAAAGCCCAATTTAACCAGTTAATCATTTCACCCACAGGGCAATTTGTTGCGGCATCAATGCTTAAAGATGATGGTAGTTCTAGCGTAGCCGTTTTTGACGTCAATGAGCTAAAAATTACCGCTCAAATTGATTTTGTTCGCAATCAATTACCTTCCACCCTAACGTGGCTAAACGACGAACGAATAGGTATTCGAATAGGTAGAAAACTAGGTAGCTTTGATGCACCATTTTTGACTGACGAATATTACGCAATGAATGCAGATGGTAAGCGAAAAAAAAGTTTATGGGGCATCGCAAAGAAGGGAGGGCTCCTCTATAACCCCGATGTTAAATTGATGGGAATATTACACCTATTACCTGATGATCCAAAACGTATTCTTGTTTCTTCATCGGGTAATTCCGGTCGTAAAACCTCATCGTTCACTGAGGTCTTCGAACTAGATATCTATTCAGGAAGAAAATACAAAATCGCAACTGCTCCTATTCGCGGAGCACAAGTGTTGTCAGATCATAATGCACAAGTTCGTTTTGCAGTTGCAGTTGACCCCGATGAAAACAACGTCATAAAAATGTTTTATCGCGATTCGAACCAAGGAGATTGGAAATTATCTGCCACATCAAGCGCTCGAGAAGGCGTGCTTTCTCCTGTTGCATTCTCAAGTGACAACAAATATGTATACGCTTACAGCAATATTGAAAGTTCTACTAGAGGCTTAGTTAAGCTTGATCCTAAAACAGGCAAGCAAGAACTGATTTATCGTAATCCATTAGTTGATATAAATGGCATTCTACTTACCGAAGATTCTGAACTTGTTTCGGCTTTTGTATCGCCTGACTACAATATAAACGTAGCGGTTACTGACCATCCATTAAACAACATACTTGAACAGTTACAAAAGTTATTTCCAAAGGAAACACTGAATATAACTAGTACAACGAAAGAAGAGAAACAAATGATTGTGTCGGTAAGTTCGGCTCAACATTCGCCTGACTACTACTTATTCGACACAACTAACAATGAACTTCGCTATTTGGTGAGTAGCCGTGGGTGGATTGATCCTCAACAAATGGCAGAAGTTAAACCGTTCAGCTTAAAAGCACGCGATGGTGTTGAACTACACGGTTATTTAACACTGCCACAAGGAAAAGAAGCTAAAGATTTACCCCTTATTGTGCATCCCCATGGTGGCCCTCATGGCCCTAGAGACTACTGGACATTTACACCTGACGCACAAGTATTGGCCAGTAGAGGCTACGCTGTGTTACAGCTTAACTTTAGAGGCTCAGGTGGATACGGGCGAGAATTTGAATTTTCTGGCTATGGAAAGTGGGGTGCAGAAATGCAAGACGACCTTACCGATGCTACTTTGTGGGCAGTAGAAGAAGGTATAGCTGACAAAGAACGCTTATGTATTTATGGTGCTTCTTACGGTGGGTATGCATCGCTAATGGGCGTAACTAAAGAACCTGATTTATACAAATGTGCAATTGGTTATGTAGGTGTTTACAGCTTACCAATGATGTTTGAAGAAGGCGACATTCCAGGCTCCAAGTTTGGTAAAAACTATCTAAAGCAAGCACTTGGTGAAGATATGGAAGCGCTGAAAGCCAGGTCACCAGCATACAATGTTGATAAAATAAAAGCAGCGATTATGTTAGTGCATGGCGCAAAAGATCAACGCGTTCCTATTGAGCAGGCAGAATTTTTGGCGCAACAATTTGATGCTATTAATAAGCCATATGAATGGCTTGTAAAAGACAAAGAAGGCCATGGATTTTATAAACCCGAGCATAATTTAGAGCTGTATAACAAGATGCTTGCGTTTTTTGATAAACACATTGGTGAATCTAGTCAGAAGTAGTAAAAAGATTCTTCTTATGCTGAAATAATTCTCTGCACAATAAAAAAAGGTCCTGAACTAGCCAGGACCTTTTATAAACTTACCAAACTTAAGCCTAAAATTGTTAATTAGTGTGCTTTTCTAAGAAAGCTAACATTTCCTGCCATCGTTCGATGTTGTTATCTGGATTGTAAAAACCATGAGCTTCACCCTTTTTCATCATCCATTCATAAGGGTGGTTTCTTTCTTTAAGCGCATCTCTTAAAGCAAATGCGTGCTCTTTTGGCACTCGCACATCTTCTTCACCTTGAATGATAAAAATAGGAACTTTTATCTTATCAACATTTTTGATTGGATCTTGTTCGTCTTCTGTCTCGCCTTCAGGTAGAACATGTTTTAGATAATTCACACCAAATGCTGACTCTGGAATATCGCCCATTTCACGCATTAAATTTAAGCTATAAACGCCTACAAAGCCTATTGCACATTTGTATAAATCAGGCTCTCTAATTACGCTTTGGATAGCAGCGTATCCACCGTATGAAGCTCCATACACGCACATTTTATCTTCATCAACAATGCCTTGCTCAACTAAAAACTGGGTGCCGTCTGTCATGTCATTTATCATCTCGTTGCCCCACTTTCTAAAGCCGGCAGTTTCGAAATTTAACCCATAACCGCCAGACCCTCTAAAATTAGGTTGGAGCACAGCATAACCATGGCTAGCCAAGACTTTAGCATCTGGACTTAGGTCATATATGGTGTCGTAAGGTCCGTGTGGACCACCATGGGGCATTAATACAAAAGGTAAATCTTTAGCCTCCCTATCTTTAGGTAGGGTTAACAAACCAGTAATAGTCATGCCATCACGGCTTTTGTAGCTTACAATTTGCGTAGTTGGTATGGCATTTTTCTTCAACCATGGGCGGCCTGGTGTAAGTACCGAAAGTTTCCCTTGTTTACTATTATAAGAATAGAACATGGGCGGGTGATTGGCAGAAAAGGTGCTAAGAATAATCTGGCTATTATCTTTAGTTGCTGAAGTAATAAATACAGATTGATTCTTGAATGTACTGCTAAGTCTTGCAATCAACTCTTGGTTTTTTGGATTTTTTACCTCATCTAAAAATAAAATACCTGTATCAGTGTGCTCATATACACCGCCGACTATTTCATCCATTGTGCCACCGGCAACACTCATAATAGGTAAAAGATCTGACTTGGGATGACTTAACAATACTTCGTGTTTTTTTGTTTTAATGTTAAAGGTAGCGATTGCTAAGGTATCAGTTTCAAAATTACTTAAGCCAATAAGTGTTTCATCATCATCTAAAAAACTAATGGGGTTGAAGTTACCTACGTATGTTTCACGCTCCAGTAAGGTTTCCCATTCAGAGTTCACATCTTGTCGAGCCAGTAAAACAACTTTGTTTCGATCTCCTCTTGGGTCAATACCTTGCGCTACAAGTGCCTCACCTTTTGAATTGGTCACTACGGTAGGTAAATTCCCGTCATACCCTCTAACAGGTATTCTACCCATAGCCTTTTTACGGCCATTACTTATCTTCATTTTATAAAGATCTAAGAATGGCTCTGACGCCGTAAGGTCAAGGCTGAAAATTAACACTTGGTTTGGTTCGTCGGGTAAAATATCCACTATTGAAGAAAATCGGTAGTCTTTAGTTTTTGAACGTCTTCCTGTAAGAATACTTTTATTAGAACCATCGGCATCCATAGCAATTAGCTCACCAGTAGATACAGGCTGCTCGCGCGAACCAACTTCGCGTGCCATAGATAGCAACAAACGGTCATCATTAAGCCAGTTAAATGTACTAACTGACTCTTTACCCTTTCCTCGTGTAACCGATAAAATTTTATTTTTACGTAAATCAAGAACGGTAAGGCTAACTGTTCCTTCTTCATTTCTTGACGTTGACGCCAAATACTCGCCCGTAGGAGATATTTTTACATCAGTAAATTGAGAAGGCTTCGCATAGGACTCTAGTACAGCTTTATTTGCGGTAGCGCCATGAGTCGCTAAGCTCGTCAGCAAAATACTTACTAACACAAAATATTTATACATAGCTTTTTTCCTTAGATAAAAAAGCTCCCATATAAAGGGAGCTTTTAGTTTTGAACATTAACTACTTATTAAAATGCGTAAGTCGCATTTGCAAAGAAACGGCGGCCAGCGAAATCATACTGTGAGTATAAAGCTGAGTTACCAACTTCACGAGCTACTCGACCAGAAATTTGCGGTGGCTCTTTATCAAACACATTCGCAATACCGAAAGTTAAATCTAAGCCATTTTCAAACTCAACATTTGCTGAGGCTGTGTGGTAAGTCGTCCAGCTAGTTTCATCTCTGAAGGTAACGGTTTCACCATAGTAAGAGATTTCGTTAGTGTCACTGCTATACTCGTAGTTTTCTGTAGAATCTACGTATCTAGCCGTCCAGTTAAAGCTGTAATCGCCCTTAGAGAAAGTCAGCCTTACATTACCTACATGCTTAGGATTACCAAGTTCGCCAACTAAGTTATTGTCATCACTGTCTTCAAACAATTTAAACGTACGCTCAATTTGCATAGTATGTTCAAGTGACAAGCGAAGTGAACCAAAGTCAAAATCATCTTGGTAGGTAAAGTTGTAGTCAACACCACGAGCTATTTGGCTAGCCACGTTTACATAACCGGCGCGTATTTCGTCAACACCAAAGTCATTGTCACCACCGGTACGGCGGGTAAACAAGTCACATAAAGGCTCGCTATCGAAAGTTACAGAGGTATAACAACCAGATACTATTTGCGCACCAGATAGAGTTGTTACTTCGTCGCTAATTACTACGTCGTAGTAATCTACTGAGAAAGCGTAAGTATCTTCTGGGCTTGTCCAAACAATACCAATATTTTCGTTTACTGAGGTTTCAGCAACTAGGTCGTTGTCTATACCACCGCTAGTGAAAACAGTACCTGACGAACCTTGATCAAATTCAATTGGAACACCATCAGCAGCACAGTTGTTTGCCGTTTCTTGTGAAATGCTACCATTTTCAAGCGCTTCACCCCAATCCAAACAAATGTCAGTGCCAAACTGGTTGAAGAAGCCACTTTGGCTACCTAAGAACAGTTCGAACAACGCTGGTGAACGGAATGATGTACCACGGTTTGCTCTAATGCTTAAACCATCAACAATTTTCCAATTAAGGCCTACTTTAAAGGTAGTGTCGCTTCCGTAGGTATCTACGTCAGTCCAACGGCCTGAAGTGGTCAAGGTTAAATCTTGAATAGCAGTAACGTCTTGCAACAATGGAACACGAAGCTCACCATATACCGCTTTTGACGTTTGCTCACCCTTGGTAATACCAGCACCAGTTGATCCCCAAAGGTTATCATTTAGTGAGTTATTTCCTGGAGTATCGTCAAGGTAATCTTTTTGAACAGAGAAACCAAATGCCGCACCTACATCACCTGCAGGAAGTTCATATAGGTCACCCGTAATGAAACCTTCTAAGGTTTGTTGCTTATAAATGGTGCTACCAACATCAACACCAAATAAGTATTCTTTTGCAGCATCGCTTTGGTTACCATAAATAAACTGTGCATCAGTAATTGGTATATCTACGCAAGTTTTACCAGAAACTTCCGTAACTTCACCAGAACAAGAAGTGCCATCTACAAAATGTTGCTGTGCAGTAGTCCATGCATCATAGTGAATAACTTTATTTTTGTACTCACCATCGTTGTAACTGTTTTGATAAGATAATTCCCAATCCCAAAAACCTATACTACCGGTAAAGCCTAATACCGCACGAGTGTAGTCAACCGTTACATCGTTACCACTGTGATCTGTTAATGCTACAACAGCCATATTGGTGTCATCACCGCTAAATCCGTCCCAAACATCTGTTGATTGATAAAAGCCAACATCCGCGTTCCAGAACTGTCTATAGCTTTGGGTTTTAGTGTTTCTTGAGCTGTGAATAAATTCCGCAAACATTGAAATAGTGTCAGTTACGTTATAATCACCCGTAGCATAAAGTGAATAAGTTTCAACGCCCGGTGACATAGTTTGTTCTTGGCTAAATGGATGTTGTTGATCCCACCAACCAGTACTTTCTTTATCAAAAGATGTTGGATACCAACCTTCTGGCGTTCTAAAGTCGCTATCTTCTACAGCCGAATCATTAAAGCTTGTGTAGCCGTTTTCAGCAAAGAAACCGTCGTAATCGAATGCGCCTCTTGTGCCCGGTTGCACGTTATCTGTATCAGCGCCGCTGCTTAACCATAAGCCATATCCACGTTCTACACAGTGAGGTTCACCCGTACGTGGGTCAATTGGATCGGCTGATGAGCCATCTGCAGAGGTATAAAGTCGAGCTGAACAATCGAAATGACTTCTGTCACCACGTTTTAGTTCATGTGTTTTTCTGTAGTCAGCAGTAACACGGAATGACCCATCGGCATATTCTTCACCGTACGATACATTAATGCGCTGTTCTTCACCGCCTGACTCAAATGGTTGGCTTATATCTACAGTAACTGTTTTAGAGTCACCTTTACGCGTAATAATGTTTACTACGCCGGCAACCGCGTCAGAACCGTATAGAGAAGATGCACCATCTTTTAAGATTTCAATACGTTCAATAGACGATAAAGGCAATGAGTTTAAGTCAAAACCAGAAACGGCACCACGTGTTCCCGCTGGGCCTGCACGGCGTCCGTTAAGTAGAACTAGTGTTCTGTTGGCGCCTAAGCCTCTTAAAGATACTGTTTCTGTTCCAACGCCGCCGTCAGTTACAAAACCAACACTTAGTGCTGAAATTAGCTGGCTTGAACCTGCTGCTGCGGTGCTAGTTCTAAGCAGTTCGCCAAGAGTTTTTAGACCTTCGTTTTCCGCGTCTTCAACAGTAATAATATCAATAGGGTTTTCACTACCAAAACTATCCGTTCTAATACGTGAACCTACAATTTGAATACGTTCTGGTTCTGCTGCTGGCTCAGCAGTTTCTTCTTGTGCGTTTGCAATCATCGACACGCTCGCCATAGACGGAACGGCCAACGCGAGCATAACTGCCCGAGTTAATTTTGATGTCTTCATTTGATTCTCCCTAGTGTGGCATAACAGAATGTATCACCACATTAATTATTATATTTTAGCTTTTATTATTTTATTGATGCTTTAAATACCACTAATAGAAGGTAATAAAACCTCCATAACAGCATATATAACCTTCAGGTATATGGCAACACTATAAAAACTAAGAAGGGTTGAGCGGCTATTTTGCAAGCAGGCTATGCCGTACAATTTAGTTTCCAAAACAGAAACGCCAATTACAGAGTAACGATTCAAAAGTTTATGTGCGTTTTTAGGATTTTATTAATAAATTTAATGACAAAGCTCAATTTGCAGTGAATATTTGGCGCAATTAAACTAACTTTTAGCAAAAAAAAATCCTTATTTAAGCACTACAATTTAAGCTTAATTTGGTTCCTAATTTATTAATATTATGCGTGGAAAAAGCAGGTGTAATTGCTGAAAAAAAAACCGATTTACTAAAATGTTCGGAAATTTAGTGAACTTTTTATGTTTATTTGGTTCGCTCAAGCTTGGGGCTTATTCGGTAATACTAGGGTTTATATTTCTGTGATTTATAAACAGCTTAATTAGTTTGTCTGAAAGCTTACTAAAATCTACAAACTCTTTTGTTTTAGAATTGATATTAATGGCGACCGCCATTTTGTATTGGGGCAAGTCTATTAACCAGCTTTGGGCTCCTCGTGAAACACCACCATGTTTTGCATAAACTGTTGGTATGGCTCATTTGTCGCTTCCCGCATTATTGCAATAAGTAATACCATGCCAAAGCGCACTGTTTATGTATAGAGGTCGATCAAGTTTTGTAGCTATATTAGGCCATTAAAATACTGTGGAATGGCAAGTTTGTGTAGGCATTTTCGTAAAGCACCGTATTATAGCGCTACGTGGCCTCAAGGAAATTGCCGCCTGCGAAGTAATGATGTTAAGAAGTTGAACCTTTTGCATTACCGCTTATTCTGGCCACTCCTCTTCACTTAAAATCTTATGTGCAATGAGTTCACGCCTTAGCTCTTCAATGGTTTTCTTAAGCTCGTCACGAATGACCCTAATTGCCGGGGAAATAAGTTGGCGGCTTGGGAGTACAAGCCACATTTCGGTTAAGGGAATCTTATAGTTCGGCATTAAGCGCACAAGTTTTTTTGAAAGTAAATCATGAGCTACGTCTATAGCTGATTTTTTAGCAATGCCCTCACCATCAATACACCATCGCCTTACAATATCGCCATCATTTACGGCTCGGTCACTGTTCATCTTTATTTTGTATTTTTGCTTGGAGTTATAAAGCTCCCAGCTATCATTAACCACTTCATACAGCTTGTACAGTAGCGCGTTGTGTTTAGATAAATCGCCTGGATTCGCAGGCTGGCCGTGCTGTTCAATATACTTAGGTGCGGCGCACAGAACATGGGGGATATTACAAATTTTAAAACCATACAAATTAAGATTTTTTGCAGCGTCTTTAGTAATTGCGCGTAGCGCAACATCCACACCGTCACGATAAAAGTCAGAGCGGCTATCACTAGCATGCAAGCGTAAACTAACTTCGCTATATTTGCGCATTACTTTATTGAGTAAAACCCGCATAAGGTTACGCCCCATTTCAGATGACACGGCAATACGCACCTCGCCACTAATAGACTGTTGCTCTTCGTTTATTAACACTTGTCCTTGCTGAAGTAGATCTAAAGCTTGTTGGCAAAGTGGTAAATAGCGCTCACCTTCTGGCGTAAGGCGTAATTGCCGCGTAGTTCGAACAAACAACTGGGCACCTAAGGCTTGTTCAATGCGTTTTAACGAGACACTCGCAGCAGATGAGCTCATATCGAGCTTGTTTGCTGCAGCCGTTATTGAATGTAGCTCTGCCACTTTCAATAATACTTCTAAATCAGCAATTTTCATGATGCACTCTTTAACCATTAAGGAAAATAGCTAATCTATTATCCACGTTTTCGGGAAAGTGTATTAAAGATTTGCCCATTTATCGAATTAATTTTTAGCTTTAATATGGCTGTATACTAATTCAGAGGAACGTTTACATGTCACGAATTTTACAAGTATCAACATTGGCTTTAGCGGCCACCTTATTGTCACCTATCGCTTTTGCTGAAAGTGCAAAATCTAAAGTAGTGGCGGCCAGTGATATAAAATGGGGTTATTTAAATCCTCTTCGTGGAGATAAAAGCCCAGGGGCGGCCGACTTATGGGGAAACCGCACTACCGATACTGCCACTGGCATGTTAGTTAGGTTTAACAAAGGTTTTGAGTCACCGCCGCATATACACAACATTACCTACAAGGGGATCGTAATTGAAGGACAAATGCACAACGATGATCCTAATGCTGAAAAAATGTGGATGCCACCTGGTTCATATTGGACACAACCTGCTGGAGAAGACCACACTACAGCCGCCAATGCTGAAACCAATCTTATTTACCTTGAAATAGATTCTGGCCCTTATTTAGTTAAGCCGTCAGAAGAAAAGTTTGATAACGGTGAGCGCCCGCTTAATTTGCATAAAGACAACATTGTTTGGTTGAACGATACCAATTTAGTTGATATTCAAGCACCCCATGTTGAAGCCACTTTTGTTTGGGGTAGCCCAGCTGAGATGAATGGCTCTATGCTTAAGTTACCAGCTGGGTACGAGGGTAAAATTTCCACTAAGGCAAGTGAGTTTAGAGCGGTCGTGATTGCAGGGGCCCTTGAATATACTTCTGAGGAGCAGCCAACAAAACTCAATTTAAGTGCCGGTAGCTATGTTGAATCAAGTGGTATATTTAGCCATGAAGTGGCCAATACAGGTAGCACCGATGCCATTATTTATATCCGAACTAACGGCAAGTATCACGTAAAATAAAACGTAAAATCGCGAGCAGTAAATAGTGTTGCTAGCGATGTTTATAAACATTTTACTGCAATTGAAGCCAGTCCATTTCTAGCGCTTCATCGTTAATGACTATATACATAGATTGGCCAGTAATAGTTAAGCTTATATCTGTAGTTCGGCTTACGCGGGTACTTAAAGCTTGGATACTTTCCCAGTTAAATTGAAATACTGAAATAGGTAATGTAGATAGTAGCGCTTGAGATTGCTTCCACCATACATCTGACTTTGAGTTAAAGGTATAAACTAAGGTTTCTTTGGCAAGCCGACATGCTTTTTTCATTCGCTCAAAACTAGGTTCGCCCACATCAAGCCATAAATGCAATTGATCATCTAAGCCTTTCAGCCAAATATCAGGCTCATCTACCGAGCTTAAGCCTTTCGTAAATGCCAACAGCTTCTCAGCATCTTGTGCACAGTGAATACAATAAGCCATCACGCGCGCCATCATTCTTTCTATAGTTTCAGAGGGGTGCTGCGCTACTGTTAATTGCAAGCTATCGTAATAGTCATGATTAAAATCAGACAAAGCAATTTTAAATTTATAGATGGTTGGCTTTAAGGCCATATGGGGTAAACTCCAGTGAACAAAGAATGAAACAAGCAAGTACAAACGTTTTAAGGCCTGCATCATACCCATGACCAAACCTAAAAGCATTAACTATGCAAGCTTACTTGCCTTACTAACAGGACACGCGTGACCACTAGCCCATTACCAATACTTGCTTTAGGTGACCAAAATGCCGCTTTTAAGGTTTATATGGCCAACAAGCCGAATTTTGATTTTGGTGTTAACAACCACCTTATTCATGCCTTACAAAAAGGTGATATCTACGCCTGCGGACAAGCCTGTGGCAATGGCTGGCGTAAAGTATTCAATGTGTATGCGAAACTCGTTTATGCTGCCGCCCTACCCTTATTAGGCTCGCAAAATTTTACTTGTTGGCAAGATTACCGTGATGGCTTGCTCTTGCAAGAAAGCAGCAACACAAGCCTCCATTTTCCCTCACCTAATATTGACTTTGAGGCTAATAAAGCATCTATTGTGCACTTAATAATGGGTCGCACTTATGCAAAAACTTTGGACTGTGCGCCTGAGCTGCACTGGCTAGATGAGGAATTTGCAATTCACTATGCCAAGCGCATTATAGTTTGCCCCTATTTTGATTACCGCCAACTTTCAAACATTAAAATAGTGCGCCTAGTTGCCCTTATTAATGCTTTGAAATGATCAAAACGCGTTAATTAAAGCTATAAATAGTATTATTAATTTTAAGCGAAGCGTTGGCATGCATCTTCTAAAAATTTATCCTGTACTGCTTGTCTGCTTTCTATTGGGTTTAACAAATATGGGAATGATAGTGAGAGCACAGCCAAACTTAAGTATTTCCTTTGATAAGCCTGAAGAACTTGCAAATTGGGTCATTATTAATGACACCGTAATGGGCGGCAGGTCTGAGGCAAAAATACGCTTAGAAGATAATTTGTTATCTTTTACCGGCAGTTTGTCATTAGCGAATAATGGCGGATTCGCGTCAACCCGCAGAGCCTATTCTCCCGTACAATGGCTACCTGAAAACGCATTAAAAGTAACTATTTTAGGCGATGGTCGAAGCTACCAGTTTAGGTTGCGTACAAATAAGAATATGGATGGTGTCAGCTATGTTGCTGAATTTAAAACTAGCGCAAATGAACCACAAATATTACACTTTACTCTGCAAGATTTTACTCCGCAATATAGAGGAAGGGTAGTACGTGGTGCGCCAAATTTAGCATTTGAAGACGTAGTACAGTTAGGCTTTATGTTGGCTGATAAACGCCCGGGTGAATTTAAGTTAAAGGTTCAATCTATCACTCAAGTTATTAATCCTAGTTAGGACATATTTTATAAACACGCTCAATGTTCGTTTTTCTTACAGATTTCTACACCCACTCTTCGTATTAAGCTTACTAAGTTCCGTCGCGCTCTTAGCAAGCAAGCCCGTATTTTCGCAAACCTTTAATCATAAACTCGATCTTCAATTAAGAGCTGATGACCGGACTTCTCAAGACTTACGCTATCAATATCGGGCACGTTATTACCCCCAATTGCAATTTAATAGCACTTGGAGTGTAAATGGTTTTGTTGTAACAGGTGATTCATTTGGTTCAAGCCATAATACGATTGATGATGGAAAGGCCGATGATGTGTATCTTAGGCGTGTATATTTGCGTCACGAAAGTGATTACGGGAAAACTGAAATAGGCGTAATACCCACATATAAAGGCCGCGTATCATCTTCAGGCTTGTCTAAAGATGGCTGGATTAAAGGCGCTAGACACGTGCGCAGTTTGGGCAACGATAAACTAGAGATTGTGGTAGGGCAGTTGAGCTCGCTTGACCCTGCAAACGCATTGCATAGTCCCGAAAAACTGGATTACCTTGAAATAGAGTACTCAGCCAATATAAACGAGAGCTGGAGCTACGAAATAAGTGGCGAAAGAATGACTAAGGCAAATTTTGTAAGAACCGAATTGCGTTATGCTATGTTTGATAAAAGCGCTGTATTTGCTGAGCTAGTCTCGCGCGTTGACAACAGTAAAGTAAAAACGGTAATTGGTTTAGACGGCGAGTTTACGCTACAAGATTACCCTATTGAGTATTTTGCTCATTATTCTTATGTAAGTAGCAACTTTGGTTTGCGAGCTGAATTAACCGAAGACTTCTTAGGAACCGGCCATGGTTTTTCTGCTGAACTAAGCGGTGATATTCGCGATTCAAAGTTTGCTTGGTTTGTAAGGTATGACACAGTAAACAGTAAAAATAGGATACTCACTGGTATAAGCTGGTCTTTGTAGTTTACTTATCGGTAGTTGACCACTTAAAGCATGCTGTTAATTTGCTGCACTTTGTTAAGTAGAATAAGCCCATCATTTTTCGCACTAAAGGAATATTATGCAAAAAAATAAATTGTTGATCATAGCTGCTTGCTTGAGCTTTTTCGCCGCCTTACTTCATATTGCTTGTATATTCGGTGGCCCTGACTGGTACCGTTTCTTTGGTGCTGGCGAAAACATGGCGCAAATGGCTGCAAATGGTGATAGTTACCCCACCATTGCGACGCTCGTTATTTCGTCGGTACTTATAGTATGGGGGCTATATGGACTTTCAGGCGCAGGTTTACTCTTTAAGCTACCGTTTTTAAAGACCTGCTTAGTATTAATCACTGCGGTATACCTATTGCGCGGCCTAGCGGGATTAATCCTCCCCTTTATAACAGATCACCCTGCTATTCATCATAACTCCATTACATTTTGGATGGTGAGCTCGGTGGTGTGTTGTATATATGGTATTTTCTATTTATTGGGAACTAAACGTTTGTTTCGTTAATTTCCTAGGGATGCTGCCGCTTAAACCATGCTAGGCTCAAGCCCGATAAAAACCCAAACAAATGTGATTCCCACGAAACGTAAGCGTTACTGGGTAATATTCCCCAAACTATTGTGCCGTAAAATACAGCCACCATGATTGAAATAAGAAAAAGCGATATTCGATTTTGCAACCAGCCGGCTAGCACTAAGTAGCCAAAATACCCATACAACAGCCCACTTGCGCCAAGATGATGCGCTGGACGCGCAAACAGCCACACACAAAGGCCTGATATCCCAATAATCAGCAAGGTTAATGTGAAAAATGACAGCGCATTTTTACTCGCACTGCGCCCTGCTTTATGGGCAAATTGTGAGACTAATAATGCGAATACCGCCAAAGTCGTAATGTTGGAAAAAAAGTGCGACAAACTCCCATGTAAAAATGGCGAGCTAAAAATAAACGCAATATGTGATAAATCACGAGGCACAATACTGTATTGATTCAACACCCGCCCAGTAAACACATTAAGCAATTCAATTAATGCGAAAAATCCTAAAAAATACCAAAGGTATCTAAGTTGCTGCAAGTACCGTGAAATACGTTTCAAATTGCTTTCCTATTAGTTTACCGAATGCTTTTTCGCGATGGTTTTACAAGCCATACTCAGTCAAATTTTAAAATCAAACTGGCCTCAACCTTATAGTTAAGGCCCATCCTCTTTTTAGTGCGGTACTACTTATCTTGCATCAAAACAGTGCGTTAATTACTATGATATTTACTTAAAACATTTTGCAGGGACATTTAAGTATGTAAAAACCATTGTAATTAAACTATTAAAAACAAACGCTTACTAGGTCTGATCATTATTTGACCAAGCGGTCAGTAATTTGGCATCTATCATGCTATGCAGTGTAAATAAATTTGAACAAATCACATTTTGTTTTGTCAGCCCCCAGCCAAAGAAGTAAAGGAAACGCTATGAGTAAGCCAAAATTTTCTGCTAAATCCAAATTAGCAACAGCAATATCACTGAGTATTGCTATGAGTATGCCTATGTTAGTACATGCTCAAGAACAAGCAAGTTCAGATGAAGATGTAGAAAAAATTGAAATTGTTGGTTCACTAGGGAGTTTACCTGGTCAAGATTCTGAAGCTGTTTTCGGTTTTGGTAAGTCACTTATTGAAACACCACGTTCTGCATCTTCAATTTCGTTAGAGCAATTAGAGCGTTTCAGCATTTCTGATATCGATGAACTCATTACCTTCGCTCCAGGTACCTTTACACAATCATTCTTCGGCGTAGCAGGTTCGCTAGATGTTCGTGGTACACCCGGCGAAACATATTTTAGAGGCGTAAAACGCCTTGATAACCCTGGTAACTATGCAACACCTATTGGTGCATCTAGCCAAATCGATATTGTTCGTGGCCCTGCCTCTCCCATTTACGGCCCAGCTAAAATTGGTGGTTATCTTAACTTTATTCCTAAGTCAGCACGTGCAAGCGGCGGCCAGTACTTAGAAGAGCCAACAGGTGCAGTTTCATATACACGTGGTTCGTGGAATGAAAATGTTATAACTGCCGAAGTGGGTGGCCCTGCTGAAGTTGGTGGAAAAGAAATGGGTTATTACGTATACGCTGAGCACGAAAACTCAGACAGCTACTATGAAAACTCAGGTACTAAACAAAACATTATTCAAGCTGCCCTAAACATTGATATTAATGATGACTTATTCATTGAGTTTGGCGGTATGCATCACAAGTATGATGGCAACCAAGTAGCGGGCTGGAACCGTTTAACACAAGACTTGGTTGACAACGGCACCTACATTACAGGTACAGCACAATCACTCGATACTGATGGAAACGGCTCTATATCGCACGCGGAATATGGCGCGGTGAACATAGCAGGAAATAGCTTCTTCTACGTACCAGGCGCATCATTCACTGACGCTGAAGCCACTGCTTTAATGGCCTTAGAAAACGTGGGTACTACTCAGCTTAAGCGCAGCCAAGTGCTGGTAGCGGAAGATGACGTACTTGAAAACACGGTTAACACTCTTTATTTTGATATTACCTATTTTGCTGACAATGGTTGGGAAGTTAAAAACCAATTATTCTATGAGGAGTATGACAACCTCAATGAAAATGCTTACGGGTTTTCGCAATTTCATGATAGCTCAGTTATTGAAAATAAACTTATATTCGCCAACGAATTTGAAATTGACAGTTTAGTCGCGCAAGTGCAAATTTCACCATCAGTTCGCCACACTGAATTTTTACACGGTGATGATTTTACTTACGAATACTTTAACCGCCGTGACCTAACAATGGCTTCGTCAGCACTTGATCGCCGTGAGTTGTCTACCCGCATTAATGATAACTATGACAATTATGATGATGGTAAATACACCAACTTTGGTCTTGCTGCTTTAACTGACTTAACTTGGGACTTTGGTTTAAGTGTTTTACTTGGTTTGCGTTACGACACCATTAACATTGATTCAAAAAGCCGTGGTGATTTGCTTCTTCAAAAAGGCCCTATTGTAGACGCAGAAGACACCGTTGAAGGTTTATCTTGGAACACCAGTATTTCTTGGAAATTTGACAACGGTTTAGTGCCATATATTACCGCTGCTGAGCAAGCCACGTTGGTTGCAGGCCAAGGTGCAGAAATTGGTGTTGGCCAATTAACTGATGGCGCATTTGATACCTCTGAGTTATTCGAATACGGTATTAAGGGTTCATTGTTGGACGAAACGCTTTACTTTGCATTATCAAAGTACAAGCAAGAACGTACCGATTTTAGTGCCCAAGCAATCGTAACTAACGCAACTACTGAGAACGAAGGTACCGAGTTTGAACTTCGTTGGGTAGCCACTGACCAGCTCGTTATTGGTGCCGGTTATACTAACTTGAAAGTAACTAACCTAACGGCGCTTGATGGCGGAACACAGTTTGGCTTCTTAGGTTTGGAAGATTTAGTGAACCTTGAAGACCCATCGTTAGTGTTAGGCGGTAACGTAATTGGTTTGAACCTTGTAGGCAACGAATCACAAGCACGTAAGGCTGGTATTCCTGAGAATATCTACACCTTAAATGCCACTTATGATTTCCAAAACGGATTTGCTCTAAATGGTAGCGTGGTTAAAGCAGACAGTACTTACTCTAGCTTCTCACAATCGGTTAAGTTACCAGGTTACACCCTTGTAAACGCAGGTGTGTTTTATGAAGCAGACGATTGGACAGCCAGTTTTACAGTTAAAAACTTAACAGATGAGAAGTACTTTAGAGCTAACTTCCCTGATTTGTTCGGTGCGCAAATTGTATTACCAGAGCTTCCTCGACATTACTCTGCTAAGTTCACTTATAAGTTCTAAGTTAACTAGCAAGTACCAATGTTAATTATCTCAAACACCTCTTTGATTGTGTCAGTCAAAGAGGTGTTTTACATTTACTCCATTAAAGTAGGATAAACCATGGTCAACAATGCGCGTAAATTGTGTAGCTTGGTATGCAGCGCAATGCTCATGCTAGCTTGCACACCAACCATCGAAGTAGATATTGAAAATGCAGACACCGCAATAAAGCCACTTGAAATAAAAGTCGTTGTGGTCACTATGTTTGAAATTGGCGAAGATGAAGGTGATAAACCGGGTGAATTCCAACTTTGGAAAGCGCGCCAACAATTAGATACACAGTTTGCGTTCCCCGCTTCACATCATGACATTTTCGTAAATGAAGACACCGGTGTTATGGGCATTGTTACTGGTATGGGCACGGCAAAGGCAGCATCAGCGGTTATGGCCTTAGGCCTTGACCCACGCTTTGATCTTAAAAATGCATATTGGTTAGTGGCAGGCATTGCAGGCGTTGATCCCCAAGACGCCTCAATAGGCTCAGCGGTTTGGGCTAAATGGTTAGTAGACGGTGATCTTGCTCACCAAATAGATGCACGCGAAATACCTAGCTCATGGAACAGTGGTTATTTTCCTTTATTTAAAAACCAGCCCGTTGAAGAAGGGGAAACGGTTGACCAAAATGCAATTAAAGCATCAAATTCAACCAATGGTGAAGTTTATAAGCTTAATCATGGCTTAAGTGATTGGGCTTACCAGTTAACAAAAAATACTGTTTTACTGGATTTACCGCAAATGGCTGAACTAAGGGAAAACTACAAAAATTATCCAAACGCGCAAAAACCCCCCTTTGTATTGCAAGGTGATCAACTTGCCGCATCTACATTTTGGCATGGCGCAATACTTAACGAATGGGCAAATAATTGGACAGCATATTGGACCGGCGGTGAAGGGAATTTCGTGACCTCTGGGATGGAAGATACCGGCAGCTATCAATCAATATTATATTTAGACAAGGCTAAACGCGTAAACAAAAATAGATTCATGGTGCTGCGTACTGCTAGTAATTACAGCATGCCTTACGATGCATTAAGCGCAGCAGATAATTTAGCGGCGGAAAGCGGCGAAACAGGTTTTGCAGGGATGGAGTCAGCATTAGAATCAGCCTACAAAGTTGGCTCTACTGTTGTTGATGAAATAGTGAATAATTGGGAAGATTATAAACACAATACACCCCAATAGATTGACGCTTAAGGTTTACGCTTATAAGCATTTAGATTACTCAAATTAATACCCAAAGAAGGCAAATATGTTTACAAGAATTACTATAATTTTCATGTTATTGCAGTGCAGTTTATTTAGCTTTGCAGAAGAAGCGCAATACGGCCCCCGAACATTTGCAGAAGGTGAAAAATGGACCGCCATAGTGGCTGCTTATACGCCTGAAATTAAAGCCATTGATAGCGCTTTTTCGAAAATGGATGACGCACAAATTGACCGCGTTGTCACAATTAAAGGGGTTAAGTATCAATTGGGTACTTATAAAGGAGAGCCCATTGTTATTTTTACTACGGGCATAAGCATCCCTAACGCCGCAATGACAATGCAAATGGCCCTTGATTACTTCCCTATTGATAAGGTCATAATGATGGGGATTGCAGGGGCAGTTAATCCTGAATTCCATCCTGGAGACATTGCCATTCCTGAGCGCTGGTATTTTCATGATGAGTCAGTATATGTAAACCCTGACCCAAGTGAAGAAGGCAAATTTGTATTACCTGATTACTACGAAAACGCATTAAAAGCATATAAAGAAAGAGAAAAAACAGATCCACATGCGCCAAAGTATAAAAACTATGGCTTTATGCATCCTGAAGAAATGTCGGTAATAAAAGAAGGCTGGGACTCGCCTAAGCAAATGCCCTATTTTAGCGTATCTGAAAACTTGTTTAACATTGCTAAAAAGACCTTAAAAACCATTGATACGATCAAGTTACCCTCTGGAAAACCTATTCAAGTAGTGGCTGGCGGAAACGGCGTGAGCGGTTCAGTATTTACTGATAACGCGAGTTATCGTAAATGGCTTCATGACGTATACAGCGCGCAAGTTACTGAAATGGAGTCAGCTGCTGTGGGCCAAGTCTGTTTTGTTAATGACGTTGACTGGTTAATCATTCGTTCAGTCAGTGATCTTGCCGGCGGACAAGAGGGCAAAAACGTTGAAAACGTATTTGACGCAATCGCATCAGGTACAGGCACTAAACTGTTAATCGGTATTCTAAATGAGATAGTGGCAGAGTAATCACTATCCTTTTAGTCCCCTCCCCGTAGCGTGAATTGACCTTCACGCTACGCTTCTCTTTTTATTCAAAACGCTTGCACATATCTCTACCTCAAATAAATTGTTATATAAACCCACACATGCGATACACTGTGCCTAATTAATCAAAATTTAGGACTTATTTGTCTCATGAAATTACTTGTTCGTAATTTATCTAGAACCACCAGCGAAAACGCTCTTTTTGAATTGTTCGCTGATATTGGTCCAGTGCAATCTTGTAACTTAGTTTTAGACCAAGCCACTGGCGAATCTAAAGGTTTTGCCTTTGTTGAAATGCCTAAGGTCGGCGATGCGAAAATAGCGATTAATAAATTGAATAATCTTGATTTAGATGGCAGTAAAATTCGCGTGAAAAAAGCCTCTACACCGGCGCAAGATAGCTAAGCACCATGTCAAATCAAGCACCTAATAAAAGTACTGGCGGTGATGGTGACCCATTACACGGCATAACACTTAAAAAAGTTGTGGAAACCTTGGTAGAACAATACGGATTTGAAGAGCTAGGCCGTAGAATTAACATCCGCTGTTTTACCGATAATCCTAGCATTAAATCTAGCCTCACATTTTTGCGTAAAACGCCCTGGGCGCGCGCTAAAGTTGAAGCCTTGTACTTACAGTCACACAAATAAATAAAGGAGTGAAACATTGGATATTGAGTTAAATAGTTTAGCCAGCAATAGCGTTTACCATTTAATGACTCAAACAATAGTACCTAGGCCAATAGCGTGGGTACTTACCGAAAATAATGATAACACTCATAACTTAGCCCCTTTTTCTTATTGCAACGCGGTGTGCAGTGACCCGCCTTTGCTTATGATTTCAATGGGCAAAAAGCCTGATGGCAGCGCCAAAGATACCGGCGTAAATTTAGCCTTAGGTCAGCATTGCGTGGTGCATATTGCGCACACCCAACAAGCCGAGTTAGTCAGTGCAAGTGCTGCAACCTTAGCCTACGGCGAAAGTGAAACCAAGCACAATAATATATCGCTTGTTAAGCACAGCAACTGGCCCTTAAAACGAGTTGAAGATGCACCTATCGCATATTTGTGTAAAGTGCATAGCCGCCAAGAAATAGGCAATACGCCCCAGCAATTAATTTTTCTAGAAGCTCTCTCGTTATATATTGACGATACCGCCGTAAGCGAAGAAAACGGACGAATAAACGTAGATGCGCTAGCTATTGACCCATTAGCCCGTTTAGGTGCAAACCAATACGCTAATCTTGGCAATGTGTTTAGTAAAATTCGGCCCGACTAAGCAAAGTTTTGCCAAGGGCTAATATGAACTTAAGGTACCACCTAATAAAATGAGTAAACAATAACTCGCTATGAAAATTCCAAAACGATTACTGCCATTAGTAGAAGACGGCTTAATTGACGAAGTGCTCTATCAACTAATGAGTGGTAAAGAAGCCACCGTTTACGCAGTAAAAAGCCAAGGCGAAATTAGATGTGCCAAAGTCTATAAAGACGCGCTGAAACGCAGCTTTAAAAAAGCCGCTCAGTATCAAGAAGGCAGAAAAGTGAGAAACAGCCGGCGCGCTCGCGCAATGGAGAAAGGCTCAAGTTTTGGCCGTAAACAGCAAGAAGATGCGTGGCAAAATGCTGAAGTAGATGCCCTGTTTACCCTTTCAGCGGCAGGTGTAAGAGTGCCGCAGCCATTCGGGTGTTACGATGGCGTGTTATTGATGGAGTTGGTAACAAATGACGAAGGTGATGTAGCACCGCGCTTGAATGATGTGAGCATGTCAAAAGAACAAGCCCTTGAAGACCACGCACAAGTTATGTTTTATGTAATGCTTATGCTGTGTGCAGGCATTGTGCACGGTGATTTATCAGAATTTAATGTATTGGTAGATGACTACGGCCCCGTTATTATTGATTTACCCCAAGCCGTTAATGCGGCGGCAAACAACAATGCGTTTGCAATGTTGGCGCGCGATGTAAAAAACATGACTGACTACTACAGTGAGTTTGCGCCCGAATTACAGCAAACCTACTATGCGCAAGAAATGTGGGCCTTGTTTCAAGCCGGTGAACTCACTCCTGACACGCAACTTACAGGTGAATTTGAGTTTGATGAAAGTTCAGCGGACGTAGATACTGTACTAGAGGAAATAAAAGCAGCCTTTGAAGAAGAACAAGCGCGCCTAGAGCGTATGCGAGACGCTAACAGCGATGAGTGATCATGAGCGTTTGCTTGCTAAATTAATGTCAGCCTTGCAGTCTATGAAAGCGCAATTGATTGAAGGCAAAAGCGAGTTTGATATTATTGCTAGCCTAAAGCAAAACCCTCATAACATCTTTAATGAAGACGCTTTAAAAGACCCTCTTATGCTGTTTCAAACCCATTTTGTCCTTTTTCACGCGCTGTATACTTTGCGCCAAGAGTGGCGAAGCAAGCAAGAAGGCGAGTTAGAGATTAGTGCGCTTCGTATTCAGCTACTTCCATTAGTTGCCACGAGTAACAATCAGCAAAAGCATGCTATTGAAGCACTTGACCCACTTAGCACTTACTATTTAGATTGGAATAATTTAGTGCAAACTAATGAGCAAGAAGTAGAAAGTTTACTAAATAGCTTTTGGCAGAAAATGGCGATAGATGACGGCCGCGGAGCTTATAGTGACACCGATATTCAAGCTGCAAAACTGTGCTTGGGCCTGCAAAACGAAGTGAACATTAGCCAAGCGTTAATCAAGCAACACTATAAAAAGCGACAGCATCAACACCACCCGGATAAAGGAGGCAGTGTTGACGCATCGCAAAAACTACAAGATGCCTACCAACTGTTGCTCAGCATTACGCCTGAATAAGCCAATTAACTGACTAAATCTTCGACTAATTTTGCCAATATTCGTTGGTCTTTTGCAAAGTTTCTAATACCTTCGCCAAGCTTCTCAGTTGCCATTGCATCTTCATTATGCTGCCATAGAAATTGCTCGTGGCTAAGCGGTACTAAATCAGCCTGTGATGCTTTCTCAATTTTCGTGGCATCCAGTTTAGTGGCTAAAGTGCCCTCTTGATTTTGCAAACTGTTAAGCAATTTAGGTGAAACCGTAAGTAAATCACAACCAGCTAATTCTATGATTTCGTCTACGTTTCTGAAGCTTGCGCCCATTACTACCGTTTTGTAGTCATATTTTTTGTAATACTGATAAATTTTAGTTACCGACAGTACACCTGGGTCTTCACTAGGTGCATACTCTTTGTTTTCACTGGCTTTGTACCAATCAAGAATACGTCCTACAAATGGCGAAATTAAGGTTACATTTGCCTGAGCACAAGCAATTGCTTGGGCCATTGAAAAAAGAAGGGTCAAATTGCACTTTATACCTTCCTTTTCTAGTTGCTCAGCCGCTTTAATCCCTTCCCATGTTGACGCGAGCTTAATAAGCACTCGATCTTTTGAGATACCCGCTTGCTCATACAACGATATGAGCTTGCGCCCTTTTTCAATACTGGCCTGCGTATTAAATGATAATCTGGCATCCACTTCGCTTGAAATACGCCCTGGAATTACCTTTAAAATTTCACAACCAAAATTAACAATGAGTTGGTCACAAATATCGTCAACATTTCTGCCGGCTTTGCTAATTGCATCCCTTATTACATGCTTATATTGTGGTAACTTGGCAGCTTGTAAAATTAATGATGGATTAGTAGTAGCATCAACCGGCTTTAAGGCTTTAATTGAATCTACATCACCGCTGTCAGCTACAACGGTGGTCACTTTTTTAAGTTGATCTAACAAATTCATAATATGCGTTTGCCCTTAGCTATACACCAAGGGCGTATCCTTATACGTAGCGGTTAACAATGTTTTCAAGCAGTTCTTGGCGGCCAGATACTTGCTTATAATTAATGTTAGTTTCATGTACCAATGCAGATAAACTTTCCAAGGAATGCGTTCCATTTAAAATATCTTGTCCGAGAGCTTCTTTCCAACCCGCATAGCGCTTTTCAACAAAGTCAGACAGCTCACCGCCTTCAATCATTGCCGCGGCATTTAACAGGGCTTTTGCCATGGTGTCCATGCCACCTATATGGCCAATGAATAAATCATCACGCTCACAAGATTGGCGACGCAACTTGGTATCAAAATTAAAGCCACCGGTTGTAAAACCGCCCATTTTAAGGATTTCATACATCACTAGGGTACATTCAGCTACATCATTGGGGAATTGATCTGTATCCCAACCGTTTTGCATATCACCACGGTTTGCGTCAATACTCCCCATAATGCCCTCTGCACAAGCAACCGCAATTTCATGGTGGAAGCTATGACCAGCAAGAGTTGCATGATTTGCTTCAATGTTTACCTTAATTTCATCCTGCAAACCGTGCTTATGTAAAAAGCCAGCAACAGTAGCGGTATCGTAGTCATATTGATGCTTGGTAGGCTCTTGTGGCTTTGGCTCAATCAATAATGTGCCGGTAAATCCAATTTTCTTTTTATGCGCCACTACCATTTTTAAGAATTGTGCATACTGCTCGCCTTCTTGGGCTAAGTCTGTATTTAGTAGCGTATCGTAACCTTCACGGCCACCCCAAAGTACATAGTTTTCGCCGCCTAAACGGTGAGTAATTTCCATAGCATGTTTAACCTGAGCCGCTGCGTAAGCAAAGGTATCAGGATTTGGGTTAGTGGCACCGCCGGCGCAAAAACGCGCATTTGAAAATAAATTAGCGGTTCCCCAAAGTAGTTTAAGCCCTGTGCGCTCCATCTCTTTTTCTATAATATTGGCTATGTGCGTAACGTTGTCATGACTTTCTTGAAGCGTAGCACCTTCAGGTGCAATATCTACGTCATGGAAGCAGAAGTACGGCACACCTAGTTTCTCAAAAAATTCAAAAGCGGCTTTTACTTTTTGCTCTGCAAGTTCAAGCTGGTTACCTACTGGTTGTATCCACGGGCGATCAAATGTGCCTTCACCAAATATGTCAAAACCAGTAGAACAAAAGTTATGCCAATAGCAAGCAGCAAATCGTAAATGCTCTTTCATTGTTTTTCCAAGTACAACTTTATTTTCATCGTAATAACGAAAGGCAAAAGGGTTTGTTGAGTTTTCACCCTCAAATTTTATTTTTCCTACATTGCTAAAAAATTGTTCGCTCATATTGTGCTCCGTTTTATTTAAATCTGTTAAAAATATGGTTTCACACTTTGATAAAGTGCTTTAAATGTAATGTATTGTTTTTCATAGTAGTTCTGCATTTTTTGGTCAGGTAATATGGTTTGCGTAACATTGCCTTTTACGCATACCTTGTGAGCCGGTGCGCTTTCTAGACCAATTCTTGCAAGGCGCGCAGCACCAAATGCAGGGCCTACCTCTGAACCTTCGCGATAAATTAGAGGCCGTTGTAGAACGCTGGCAAGAATGCGACCCCATAAGGGGCTTTTTGCGCCGCCCCCTATTACAGTGACTTCATCTATTTGTGCACCCGCATCAAGCAGTACTTGTTGTCCGTCGGCAAAAGCAAATGCTACGCCTTCGAGCACTGCTCGCCCTAGGCTTGCTGCATCGGTGTCGCTGTTTAGGCCAAAGAAAACACCTTTTGCATTTGGATTATTGTGCGGAGTTCGCTCCCCAGTTAAGTAGGGTAAAAACAGCACTGAATTAGCTTGAGTGAAATCACATTTGCTTACCTGCTCAAGCAACGCTAATTCAGATTTAAAGCCAGTAAGTTGAGTCACCCAAGCTAAGCAACTTGCGGCACTTAATATGACTGACATTTGATGCCACGTGTTGTCTATACAATGGCAAAATGTGTGCAAAGCTCCATCTGGATTGGGTAAGTATTCTTCGTTCGCCACAAAATAAACACCCGATGTACCAAGTGACAAAAAGGCTTGATTAGGTTCTATTACGCCAACTCCGGCCGCACCCGCAGCGTTGTCTCCGCCACCGGCAACCACCGGTACTTGCTGCATACCCCATTGTTCAGCAATATTAGCGCTCAATTTGCCGGTAACTTGCGTACCTTCAAATAGGCTTGGCATATGATGTTCGCTTAAATCGCAAGCGGCCAACATTTCGGGTGACCAAGCACGCTGTTTAACATCTAACCAAAGTGTGCCCGCAGAGTCAGACATATCTGAGGCGAAGTCTCCGGTCATTAGGAAACGCAAATAATCTTTAGGTAAAAGTACTTTTGCGATCTTGGCAAAATTTTCTGGCTCATGATCTTTTACCCACATAAGCTTAGGTGCGGTAAATCCAGGCATTGCGATGTTGCCTGTGATGTTGCGGGAATGAGGAACACGCTTTTCTAGCTCAACACATTGTTCAGCGCTTCTTCCGTCATTCCACAAAATAGCAGGACGAATAATATTGTTACTGGCATCTAGTAAGGTGGCTCCATGCATTTGCCCTGACAAACCAATTGCCTTCACTGCCTGTAAAAGCTCAGGGTGAACGCTTTTGAGCTCATCTATTGCGGCGCAAGTTGCGGCCCACCAATCAGCTGGACTTTGCTCAGAATGAAGCGGCGCCGGACGGCTAACCTTCAGTGCACTGCTCGCTTGAGCGAGTAATCGGTCTTGTTCATTTAACACAATAACCTTAACGCCCGATGTACCCAAGTCGATACCAAGAAACATAAATGTGATACTCTTTACAATATTTGTTAGCGCTAACATTATTGCTTTGATATGCTTAAGTCAAGTCAGTTGTTAAACTTTATTTAACAAAACGTTTCTAATAAGCTAAAAAATGGTAGCCTTATCTTAAATAAAGCAATAGGCGTTTGCTGCGTCACATTTATGTATAATCATTATAAATAAGGCGCTTAAATAGCATTTACGATTGGCAAGTAGGTATAAAAATAAACATGGCTGATACAAAACGAGCAAGAATACAGGATGTTGCCGAAAAAGCGGGTGTCTCTATGATGACCGTGTCGCGCGTACTTAATCAAGATGCAAAAGTGAGTGATAAAACCCGCGAAAAAGTGATGGCTGTAGTTGAGCAACTCAGTTACCGCCCTAACGTATCTGCTAGGCGTTTAGCCAGTACAAAATCATTCTTTCTAGGCCTAATATATGACAACCCAAGTGATTCATACATTAGTCAGTTTTTGTTAGCTGCGCTAAAAAAATGCCGCTCCATAGGGTATCACCTAGTAGTTGACGAAGCCCATGGAAACATTGAGCAAACAGTTGAATCAGTAAAGCAATTGATTGATGTGACGCAAGTAGATGGCATGATATTGCTGCCGCCTATGTGTAATAACGAAGTGGTTTTAGATGTACTTAAGCAGGCCAATATCCCCTTTGTTAGAATTACGCCTGATAGCAAACTAAACATAGCTCCTTATATTTGCATGGATGACTACCAAGCTGCCTTTGAGGTTACCGAACGCTTAATAAACCAAGGGCATCGAAAAATTGCTCATATTATTGGTGATAGCAAACAAGGCGTAAGCCGCATGCGTTATCAAGGTTATTTGGATGCGCTACGTTCAAACCAAATAGTTACGCCACCCGAATATATTGAACACGGAAGTTTTACTTACCAATCAGGCATGGAGGCTGCTGTTAAACTGCTTTCACTTGATGATAAACCCACCGCCATTTTTGCAGCCAACGATGACATGGCCGCGGCGGTTATTTCCATTGCGCAAAAACAAGGAATTAATATTCCCAAGGAGTTGTCAGTGGTGGGGTTTGATGACACTCAACTCGCTACCATTGTGTGGCCTAACATATCTACCGTTAAACAACCTATTAATGAAATGGCAGAACTGTCTATTTCACTTCTTGCCTCGGGCAAATACAAAAATTTGAGCGAAGTGAAAAGCGCTGACTTACGTCACATACTCGACTTTGAAATTATTGAACGTGAATCAAGTGCCCATAATCAGAATACTTAACTAACACGCCGCTTCTCAATTCCACAATGGGCTATCGCCTTAAATAACTTAATGAAAGCGATAGCCATTCGGTAATTATACCTGCTCTAACTTTGTTCCTTTTGTTTCGTTTACTAGGTAAATAACAAAAATAATTGAAACAAAAGCGAAGAAAGCATAAAGCGAATAAGCAAGTGCTAAACCACCGCCCGCGAGTAGAATTGGGAAAGTCATAGTCACTAAGAAGTTAGCTAACCATTGCGCTAAACCAGCCACACCCAAACCTAGGCCTCGCATGTTGTTAGGAAATATTTCGCCAAGCATGACCCACATAACCGGGCCCCATGATAAATTAAAGAAAAATACATATAAGTTAGCTTGAACCAGCGCCGCAAATCCCCAATCTCCAAGTTGTAACTGGCCTTGTGCATCTATCGTTCCATTTGAAAACGCAACCACCAAGCCAATCAATGAAAAGGTCATCCCAATTGAACCTAAAAGAAGGAAGGGCTTGCGTCCCCATTTGTCTATTAGAACCAAGGTAATACCACAAGCTACTAAACTAAGTGCACCGCTTATAATATTAATTAATAAGGCATCAGATTCAGAAAAACCAACTGCTTGCCAAAGCACTGCGCCGTAGTAAAACACAACGTTTATGCCCACCAACTGCTGTAATATTGCCAAACCAATGCCTACATACATCACTGGTTTTAACTTAAATGAGTTATGAACAAACAAATTGCGCAGTTTAGACTTTTCCGTATTACGCAATGACATTCTAATTTCATCCCACATTAGTGCGGCATTTTTCGCCCCAAACAGGCTGGTAAGAATAGTCGTTCCTTTTTCATATTGGTTATTCATTGCAAGATAGCGCGGGCTTTCTGGAATGAAAATTAAGGCCACTAAAAAGATGCTAGCGGGCACCAACTCTACCCAAAACATCCAGCGCCAAGTATCAAACCCAAGCCACAAGGTTTCCATTGAATTACCTGACACTTGTACCAGCGAGTAATTACTAAAAAATGAACAGAATAAACCTGAAATAATGGCCACTTGCTGAATAGAAGTAAGTCTTCCCCGTAAACGTGAAGGTGCTATTTCACTTATATATGCTGGCGTAAGTATTGAAGCCGCTCCCACCGCTAAGCCCCCTATTAAGCGGTAAAACACGAATTCGCCTGAAGAGCCCGCAATACCTGAACCCCAAGCACTTAAAATGAAAAGTACGGCTGTAACGAGTAATACCTTCTTGCGCCCATAAGCATCAGCAGATTTACCCGCTATAAGTGCACCTATTGCACAGCCAAGTAGCATACTTGCAACGTTAAAGCCTGTTGCTACGCTGTCTGATTCAAAGGCAAGCTTAAGGCCATCAACGGTGCCATTTATAACGCCGCTGTCAAAGCCAAATAAGAAGCCGCCAATAGCGGCTACGCAAGCAATAAAAAATATGCGAAGTAAGTTTTCTTTTTCACCACTAGCGCTATTACTTGACGCACCGTGTAATGTGGAATTTATTGTTGTGTTTTCCATGTTTGTGTCCTTGGTATTTTTCTATTGCAACAAAATACTTGATGTTGTGTATTTATCTTCAGGTAGCTTAATTCCCTGCCCTGACCCAACGGTCACTTCTAAGCGCCCTTTGTAGGCAATTGCGTTGCCATTCTCATCTATATAACTAAGCTGCTGCTTAGGAATAGTAAACTTAACCTTGTTTACCGCTTTGCGGTCAAAGCTTACGTGCTTAAAACTCACTAGTTGCTTGTTTGGTGTTTTCACTGGAGCATCTGGCATAGATACATACACTTGTACTACATCATCAGCGGCAAAATCGCTTTTATTCGCAATGCTAGTTTCTAAAGTTAAGTCACCCGAATTTGCATCTACGGTGTGAGCTGTGTTTTGGTAATGCAAATTGGCATAACTTAAGCCATAACCGAAAGGATAAAGCACATCACCTTGGTAGTATTTGTAGGTGCGGTTTTCCATGGAGTAATTTTTAAAATCAGGTAAATCAGCTACCGACTTATAGAAAGTAATGGGTAATTTCCCAGAAGGGCTAAACTCACCATACAGCAAGCTAACAAGTGCGTTTCCAGTAGCTTCACCCGGATAGAAGCCCTGCACAATGGCATCTAAATTTTCGTTCTCCCAATTAAGCGCCATTGCGCTACCACTCATATTGACCAGCACCACTGGCTTACCGGTAGCTTTTAACTCCTTAAGCAGGTTTAATTGGCTTTGCGGTAATTTGATATTGGTTCTATCACCATGAGAAAAACCGTCTATCTCAAGAGGCATTTCTTCGCCCTCAAGGTTTGCACTTATGCCTCCAACAAATACAATTACATCAGCTGCGTTCGCAGCAGTAATTGCTTCTTGCGCTAAAGTTTGTGGGTTTTTAAGCCATCTTAAGCTCACTTCAGGATGTATTGCATTGCTGTGCCACATTTGATTTATTTTAGTGCTTGCTTGTAGAGTGTATTGCTGGTCTTTTTGCAGAGTCACCGCCCCGTTTATATGCTTACCATCTAAGGTAAATGCTAACTTGTTTGCCTTAAAGTAATACTCTGCGGTTTCACTTGGTTTTAAAATGCCGTGCCACTTAACTGCAAATTCCTGCTCAGACGAACCGTTAATAGGCGAACGATCCCAGCTAAAATCTATCGTGTCAGTAATTTCCCGTTTTACCGGTTGAACATCAAAATGGTTTGCCGGGTAGTACTGTGCTATTAAACCTGTTTGCATGTTGTTGCTATGATCAAGGTGATAAAAGTTACTCGCATCAATAGTTTCGTAATGCGTATACACTTGCCCTGTAATACTAGTGCCTGGCGCATAAGTAAGTTGGTTTTTAGCCAAGCGTGTTTCCATTGCCAGTTTAGGAGTTGTGGGCTTTACCGGGGTTCCATGATAATTACCTACCAAAATAGCATTGTTGTTTGCATTAGGCCCAATCAGCGCAATTTTTTCTGTGCCCTTAAGAGGCAGCAAACTATCGTTTTTCAGTAATACGAGCGATTTTCTTGCGGCTTCTTCTGTTAGCGCTAGGTGCTCTTTCGAACCCACCAGCTCAATTGCTTTTTGTGAAAAGGGGACGTTTTGAGCATCATCAAACATGCCAAGTTTAAAGCGTGCGTACATAAGCCGCTTGAGTGCTTTATCAATATCATCTTGTGTCACTAAGCCGCGTTCAAGCGCTTCAGTCAAGTAACTAAAGGTATTGCCGTGGTGATCACCGCAGTTTAAATCAGTACCTGTTTTAAGAGCCATTGCCGCGGCTTCGGCCTCAGTGCTCACAACATTGTGTGAATTTACGTCGTAAAAATCAGCAATCGCCCCGCAATCAGACACCATGTATCCATTGAAATTAAATTCACCGCGCAGTTTGTTTTGAATAAGCTCATTGTTGCCGCAAGCAGGTGTACCATTCACACTGTTGTATGCACACATAACGGAAGCCACATCGGTTTCGGCAATTACGTCTTTAAAAGCTGGTAAGTAAGTCTCAGCTAAATCTTTCGGTGAGGCGCTATAGTCATCACTGTGCCTAGATACTTCTGGCCCACTGTGAACCGCATAATGCTTTAGGGTTGCTACCGACTTTAAATATTTATCGTTATTACCTTGCAAGCCATTTATAAAATTAACGGCAATTCGAGTGGTTAAATATGGGTCTTCACCATATGTTTCCTGTCCTCGACCCCAACGCGGATCCCTAAAAATGTTTATATTAGGAGACCAATACGTTAAGCCGGTATACATAGACCGATTGCCCTCACTTAAAAATGTATGATGCTTTGCGCGTCCTTCATCACTAATCGCGGTGCCAACGCGTAGTATCAAATCTTCATCAAATGTAGCGGCTAAGCCAATCGCTTGCGGAAAAACGGTAGCCTTGCCTGCTCTTGCCACACCGTGAAGCGCTTCGTTCCACCAGTTGTATTCAGGAATAGCTAAACGCTCAACAGCTGGAGATTTATCAAACAATTGAGCCACCTTTTCATCTACTGTTAGGCGGCTTACCAAATCATCAACACGGGCTTGTGTAGGTGCAGATTCATCTAAATAAAGGGGAGTTTCGTCTTTTTCGGGTGCCACTCCAGAACATGCAGCTAAGCTTGAAATGATGCTCAGTGCCACTATGCTTTTTAATTTAATGTTATTCATTGTTATAAAGTCTTTAATATTATGTGATTAAAATAACATAACAAAGCGAACTGACCAATTCGTCTGAGGGTAAGCAAAATATAAATTTGAACGTTTAAGTATCGGTACTAACGTGTATTTGAACTACATATTATAGGTGAGTAGTGCCCTATTTTTAGTCACTCATGTAGATTAGTCAATAATTTGCATGCCAAATAAACGGCCGTATTCGCTATTCAGCATTCAGTTTTTCCCAGTGATCTTTTCTAAATTGCGTAGGGGTTTTACCCACCAGTTTTTTGAAAAACGTATTAAAGGTTGCCTTGCTGTTAAAGCCGGCTTTATCCATTATTTCTAACATCGTCACACTTTTGTTTTCTTCTAAAATAAGTAGGCGTTTGCTTTCTTCAATTCGATAATAGTTAATGAACTCAAAAAAGTTTTTTCCAAAGTGCTTATTAATTATTGAAGACAAACTTCTTGCACCAATTCCCAGTTGGCTCGCTAAATTATCAAGTGTAAGTAAGTGGCTTAAGTAAGGTTTATTCTGCACAAGGTATGTTTCAATCTTATTTATTTTTTCAGGCTCAAATGAGTCGGGTAATTTACACTCGTTAGTAGCTAGTTCTTTATCTATACCCTGAAATATTCGTGAATTGCCTGCACTGAAAAAGATTAAACTCGTTATAAGCAGCAACACGGCATAATTTGATGTTAAACCCAGGAGTTCATGATCAACCACTATGCCCAATTCGTAAGACATTATTATGCCTATCGACACAAAGATTGCGTTAATGTGTACAACTAAAAAGCCAATAACCAGTACTTTTAACCAAGTAAGGTCAACACTTTCTAGTTCTGCAAATTCGTTTTTAATATTTTTCTGATACTTTTGAAGCTCTAAATAACACAGCACACTAATAGAAAAGCGAAAGCACTCGCGAAAAAAATAAATGATGCGGTCTAATAAAGGGGTGGTGGCAATGTCGCCATTTTGTAATGCGTCTAGCTTTGACGCGCTTTCAAGAGCAAGCCAGTCAAATGAAAAGTACGTGGCATACAGAACAAAGGGTATAAAATATAGTGCGTCTGTTTTTTTGAGCTTATAGTTTTTGTTTACTAAAGATTTTATATAAAGCAACAAGAGCGGCACTTCTACCCAAAACGCCAAACCAAAGGTATAAAATAAATTAGGTGAAATATCTAATGCGAAGCCTCTGAACGCTTCACCAAAATTAATAAGGTTGTCCATAGGAATGGCCGCTTGTGCAAGTAAAAAGCAAGCCAATAAATAATTGCTTAACTTATTCCCCTTTTTCAGAGTAATAAGAAATGCGCTAAATAATAAACATATAAACACGGTAAAAATTAACGCCAAGTCGTGCGTGTTGAAAAGTACTGCTTTCACTTTTTAATTCACCTTTCTTAAATTTTATTTAGCACATCTTTGATGCTCATTTTAGTGCGTATTTGTTAACAAGCCTAACTAACTAATCAATTCTTAGCGTTCAAATAATGCATATTACCTGTATTTAAACGTCTAAATCCTTTACTTGAACGATTTTTTAAACAAATTGTTATAAAACTGTATTCAATCTTAACAAAATATCAGGTTATGAATTTAATGAAAAATATTTCTTCTTCAATCGTTTTGGGTTCGCTTTTGAGTATTAGCTCAAATATTGCGCTTGCCCAAAACGATATAACACTATGGCCAAAACTAGCACCCACAATTGCAAAAGATGAAGCAATAGAAAGTAAAATTACACACATTATAAATAAAATGTCGCTTGAACAAAAAGTAGGCCAAATGGTACAGGCTGAAATAACGTGGGTAACTCCGGCCGACGTTAAAAAGTATCATTTAGGATCTGTATTAAATGGCGGCGGCACGTTCTTGCATAACAATAGAAATGCCAGTGTGTCTGATTGGGTCTCATTTATGGATGAGTTGTACTTAGCCTCAATGGATGAATCTGATGGCGGGCTGCCAATACCAGTAACTTACGGGATTGATGCCGTTCACGGAAATAATAAGTTCATAGGTGCAACCTTGTATCCGCACAATATTGGTTTAGGTGCGGCCAATAATCCAGACCTTATATATAAAATTGGCGTAGCTACTGCAAAAGAAGTGTTGCTGGCTGGCATTGATTGGACGTTTGCGCCTACTTTGGCCGTGGCGCGAGATGATAGATGGGGCCGCACTTATGAGAGCTATTCTGAAGACCCAAGCATTGTAGCTTCATATGCTAAGCAAATGATTGAAGGCCTTCAGGGCAAAGCAAATACTGATACTTTTTTAAATGATGATCATATTTACTCCACAGCAAAACATTGGGTTGGAGATGGCGGAACTCACTTGGGCATTGACCAAGGTGATAACTTAGATACCGAAGAAAACTTAGTAAATAACCACGCTGCAGCATATTTCCCGGCTATACAAGCCGGCGTTCAAAGCATAATGGCCTCACATAACATGTGGAACGGCCTGCGCTTGCATGGTAGTAAATACTTGCTTACTGACGTACTCAAAACCCGGCTTGGCTTTGATGGCTTTATTGTGGGTGATTGGAATTCCCATAGCAAAGTGAAAGGCTGCACTAATGACAGTTGTCCACAGGCGGTGAATGCAGGCCTAGATATGTTTATGGTAGTGGAAGACTGGAAAGCGTTTATTCACAATACCGTTGAACAAGTGAGAAATGACATCATTCCCATGGAGCGAATAGATGATGCCGTTAGACGCATTCTACGCGTGAAAATACGCTCTGGATTATTCACGAAGGGCCTACCTTCTTCGCGCAAATACGCGAATCAATCACAATTATTAGGTGCGCCTGAACATAAAGCCATTGCTCGACAAGCAGTGCGCGAATCATTGGTATTACTCAAAAATAATAGCAATATATTGCCGCTTAGCCGCAAAGCCAAAGTGCTAGTAACCGGTGACGGCGCTGACAATATGAGCAAACAAACGGGTGGCTGGACAATAAACTGGACAGGCGAAGGTAACGTCAAGTCTGATTTCCCTGGCGGAACATCTATATATGATGGAATTGAACAAGTTGTTTCCCAAGCAGGTGGTAAGATTGAACTAAGCAGCGATGGTAGCTTTTCAGAAAAACCAGATGTAGCCGTTGTTGTATTTGGTGAAAATCCATACGCTGAGTGGATTGGTGATTTAAAATCTATTGCGTATCAGGCGCATTCTAATCGTGATGCTAAACTTATAGAGTCGCTAAAAGCACAAGGCATAAAGGTTGTGTCAGTGTTTCTTTCAGGAAGACCTTTGTGGATGAACCGTGCAATTAACGCATCTGACGCATTCGTTGCTGCTTGGCTACCTGGCAGTGAAGGTGTAGGTGTTGCTGATGTGCTGTTTAAAGATGCAAAGGGCGATGTTAACTATGACTTTACAGGAAAACTTTCGTTTTCATGGCCAAAGCGTGCCTCTCAAGTGGTGTTAAATCGCTTCGATGAAAACTATGACCCTCTTTTCCCTTATGGCTATGGCTTAAGCTATAACGATAGTAGTTCACTACCTACCCTTGATATTACAAACGACTTTGTTTTTGAAAAACAAACCAATACCCCTTATGTGATCATGCAAGGGCGGCCTAATGGTGATTGGAACTATCAATTACAAAACGCGCAGCAAACCAAAGATATACTTACACCAGTGGGTGACATTAAAGGCCTTAGCATGATAGAGGCTGACAAAAACATTCAAGGCGATGCTAAAGAGCTAACGTGGTCAGGAAGTAATCTTGCCTCCGTTTTAATTAGCTCAAATTGGTTCCGAGAAGACCTTTCCCAATATCTACTAAATAAAGGCGCATTAAGCTTTGATGTTCGCGTAGAGAAGCCTGCAAAAAGCGCACTTAAGGTGCAAATGGGCTGTGCGAAAAATAAATGCGGTGCATTTAATATTGCCCCCATCATTAACAAGTTCCCGTTAAACACATGGCATAAGGTGTCTATTGATTTGCTGTGCTTTGCCAACAAGGGGGTTGAATTTGAACGCTCTAGTGCGCCTTTTATTTTATCAAGCGAAGGACCAGCGAAAATACGCATAGCAAACGTGCAGTTTGAACCAAACACACAAGCTACCGCCAATATAAAATGTGCTGACTAATCAAAAGAGAGTGCTTGTAGGCAAGCACTCTCTTTTTTAACTACCGTTAAACGATTAACGTAAGGTGAAATCATGAATAAGCTTTCTATCAACTATGCGTTGCTAAGCACTCTTTTCTTAGGTGCGTGCTCTGGGTCATCAGGTAATGCCCCCAGTGAGCCACCTGCTACGAACACGCCTGCAGAAATAACAAACACGCAGCAAAAAATAGCACTAAACCAATTAGGGTATTTTGAAACCAGTAGCAAAATAGCCATTATCCCAAATGTAGCATCTACTAGTTTCACTATAGTAGATGCAAGCAATAATGAAGAGGTGTATAGCGGCACCTTAAGTAACGCAAAAAATTGGCCTAACGCTGGCAGTGATAGCGTCAAGCAAGCTGACTTTTCCAGCCTTGTTGCACCAGGGAGCTATTTTATTCGCGTTTTAGGTGTAGATGATTCAGCCACCTTTAAAATTGATAGCCACGTGTATAACGATCTCCATATTGCAGCACAGCGGTATTTTTACTTAAACCGAGCAAGTATAGAGATTGAGCAACAATTCGCAGGAGATTTCGCACGCCCTTTAGGGCATGCTGATACTAATGTGATGTATCATCCATCAGCTGATGAACAACTCAGCACGCAAGATGAAACCCTAGCTTCCCCCAAAGGCTGGTATGATGCCGGCGATTACGGTAAGTACGTGGTTAATTCAGGCATTAGTACCTATTCCTTACTGGCTGCTTTTGAGCATACGCCAAATCTGTATGCGCAGCAGCAACTCAACATTCCTGAATCAAATAACAATATCCCTGACATTCTAGATGAGGCGCTTTGGAACTTAGAGTGGCTGTTCACCATGCAAGGTGAAGATGGTGGTGTTTACCATAAACTTACCACCCTTGAATGGCCGGGAGAAGAAATGCCGCACGAAGATACTCGAACGCGCTTCGTGATTGGTAAAAGTACATCTGCAAGCCTAAATTTTGCGGCAACTTTCGCGGTGGCCAGTAGAGTGATTGCGCCATTTGATCAGAACAAAAGCGAACAATACCTACTAGCCGCTATTGATGCTTGGAAATGGGCGCTTGAACATCCCTCGCAAATATACGTACAACCCAATGATGTGTTAAGCGGGGAATACGGTGATAACATTTTAAAAGATGAATTTGCATGGGCGGCTGCAGAGCTTTTTATCAGTACCGGAGTAGAAGGTTTTTTTACTACTTATAAAGAACTTGATTTAGAATATTCTGCTCCCTCTTGGATAAATGTGTCTTATCTCTCTTTGAGTAGTTTGTTATACAAGGCGGAAAATTTACTCAGCCCGCAAGACTATACCGCTTTAAAAGATAAGCAAAAAGCGCTGGCTGATACTTTTGTACAGCAATATCAAAACAATGCTTACCTAGTGCCCATAGAAACACCGAACCTTATTTGGGGCAGCAACTCTGCCGCGTTAAATAAAGCAATGGTTTTGTTACAAGCCGCCACCGTTCAAAATGACTCTCAATACCTAAACGTAGCGCAAGGTATTGTTGATTATATTCTTGGTCGCAATCCAACCGAATATTCTTTTGTGACGGGGTTTGGGCATAAGTATCCGGTTAATCCACACCACAGAATTTCGCAAAGTGACGGAATAAATACAGCGGTGCCGGGAATGCTTGTGGGAGGCCCTCATGCCGGCCGCCAAGATGATTGTAGTTATGAGTATAGCGAGCCAGCGCGAACTTACAGTGATAGTTGGTGTAGTTATTCCACCAACGAAGTGGCCATTAATTGGAATGCACCACTTGTATATGTATTAGGTATGTTAACTGAGCGTAAATAAACTTCATACTTACATTTTTTTCTTACGAAAAACTATTCTAAAGTATAGCCCGCAAGGCACAAGAACCAATTGTGCAGTACTTGCACAGGGGCTATTGTGCGTGTATGCTCAGCTTAAGGGCCGTTCGTGCCTGTTGTGAACTTTAGTTTATGACACATTGCTTGTAGCTATAGTTCAACATAAAAATATAAAAATTAAATAGAAGTCCTGGGAGATATACATGTTTAAAAACTCTAAAATAGCGAGGTCAGTAAAACTGGCTTGTACTATCGGAGCTGCTTCGGCTGCACTTGCTGCACCGATGGCTGTAGTAGCACAAGATGCTGAAGAATCCGTTGAAAAGATTTCAATTACTGGTTCTAGAATCATGAAGTCTGAATTCAGTTCATCAAGCCCTATTTCATCATTCGGTGAAGAAGATATTAAATTATCAGGTGTGGCAAGTATTGATGAATTTCTTAAAGACGTACCTGCATTTACTGGTTACCAAATGGGTACTTCTACTAACAACGGTAGTGAGTCTGGCCAGAAGAAAATTGATATGCGCGGACTTGGTTTCAACCGTACTTTAGTACTTATTAACGGCCGTCGTATGATTGGTGACGTTAATGGCGACGGTGCTGTTGATCTTAACAACGTTCCTGAAGCAATGATTAAACGTGTTGACGTACTTAAAGATGGCGCATCTACCATTTATGGTTCTGACGCACTTGCTGGTGTTGTAAACTTCGTACTTGATGATGAGTTTGAAGGCCTTGAAGCTGGTGCAAACATCGGTATGGGCGTATCTGACGGCCAAGCTGGCGATGACGGTTTTTACGTTAAAGCTGGTGTAGCTAGCAATAAAGCTAACATGGTTATGTCTTTGTCTTACAACAACCAAGACGAAATGAAACAAGATGAGCGTGATTTCTCTGCGCAAACGCTTTTCCCTTCACACCTAGGCAATGGCGAATTTGAACTAGTAAATTCTGGTTCATCTAACAGCCGTAAAATCCGTGTACCTGGCGAAGGTAACTGGATTGTTGATGCTGCTACTGGCGAAGCTCGTGTATTCGATTCAGCTACCGATCTTTACGATTACTCTCCAGTGAATGCACTAATTCAGCCTAACGAAAGATGGCAGTTCTCTGCACTTGGTAAAGTTGAAATCACAGATAACATTGAAGCTTACATGGAAGGTCTATACACACGTAGAACTTCACAACAACGTTTAGCACCAGATGCTTCATTTGCGGTAACAAGTTCTTTTGAAACGCCAAATAATGGACTTCAATGGAATGACTATGTACCGGCTTCTAACCCATTCAACCCGTTTGGCGTAAATGCAGACAACTCTTTAGGTTTGTCTGACATTGGTGTTCGCGTTAACCGTCGTTTCGTTGAATCAGGTGGTCGTTTATTCAGACAATCTGCTGACACTTACAGATTAGTTACTGGTTTACGTGGTGACATCGGCAACGATTTATTCTGGGATGTATCTTACTCATATTCAGAAGCTGAAACCATTGATGAAACATTGAACTATGGCCGTTTTGACCGTTGGGCAACTGCTGTAGACCCTGAAGCTTGTGCTGCTGATGCTGCATGTCCTGGCGTGTTAAACCCGTTCGGCGACTACGGTAGCATTACTGATGAGCAAATGGATTATTTAACTACCGGTTCATTGAAAGATTTGTATCGCGGTACTATGGAAGTATTCGCTGCTAACCTTTCAGGTGAAGCATTTGAAATGGCTGGCGGTTTTGCTGGTTGGTCTGTAGGTTATGAGCACAGAAACGAAAAAGGCGCTTACTCTCCAGATGAATTCTTGGCTGCAGGCCTTACAACTGGTGGTGCTAACGATCCACAAGCTGGCGGTTTCTCAGTTGACGAACTATTCGGTGAAATCTACCTTCCAGTAGCTGAAGGCTTTGATATCAGTGCATCAGCGCGTTATTCTGACTACGATACTTCAGCTGGTGAAAGCTTCACTTATAAACTAGGTGCTGATTACACAATTTCTGAAGATATTCGTGCACGTGCGTCATACTCAACTGGTTTCCGTGCTCCTAACATCTCTGAGTTAAACGCTGGTCAATCTACTGGTTTCCCAATCATTGTTTCAGTTTGTGAATTTGGTGACAGAAAACTAGACGCTGGCGACATTACACAAACTATGTATGACAACTGTCAAAACCTAGGCGTAGATACAACTGACGCTGGTGAATACGGTTTTGCATGGCAGTCAGCTTACACAACTTCAGCTCCTGCTGAAGACTTAGAAGCTGAAGAGTCAACGTCAATTAACCTTGGTTTTGTAATCACGCCTGAAATGCTTGAAGGTTTAGCAGTTAGCATTGATTACTGGAACATTGAAATTGAAAACGTGATCGGTACTCCTGACATGAATGACTTATACAGAACATGTATGGATTCTGAAGGTCTAAGTTCTTCAGCGTGTGACGCGTTTGATGGTGCTGGTGGCCCACACTTTGTGCCTGATTACAGCATCTTCCCAGCTGACGCAGTATCTCAGTTCGGTAACCTTGGTACGCTTTCTACTAGCGGTGTTGACTTAGACGTTGCATACAGTGGTGACCTAGATATGGGCGCTGTTACTGGCTATACAGTTAGCTGGTCTGGTACTTGGGTTGACAGCTACGAGCGTGATTACCCACTTACAGGTGCTATCGAGCTTGCTGGAACAGCAAATGGCTTTGAAGTATTCCCAGAGTGGCGCTGGCAGTCAAACATCGGCCTAGTGGGCGATGATTGGTCTTTCAACTACAAAATGCGCTTCATTGGCGAAACGACTGACCGTTTACAATCTCCTGTTGCAACAGCTGATGCAGTAGCAGAACAAACAATTTACCATGACGTAGTAGGTTCATACTCTATTGGTAATGCAACGGTAAGCATAGGTGTTAACAACCTAACAGACGAAGAGCCACCGTATTTCCACAGTGCGTTTAACGCAAACACTGAGCCAGGTACATATGACGTAATTGGTCGTCGTGTATTCGGTAATGTTTCATTTAGATTTTAATATCTAATCCGACATACTCGGTACAGTTAATAAAAGCCCGGATAATACCGGGCTTTTTTATGTTAGAAGCTTAGTCTTATAAATGCGGGAGAAAACGCTTTTTAAAATAATAAAACGGCCCAATTTTTAATGCTTCTTCAAAAGGCATCATGGCAAACGCCCAAAAAATTGATGCATCAAAATACAATATTAGCAAGGCACACAGCGGTAAGGCGATTCCCCACTGCGTAATAAAATGTAAATTTAAGACTAACTTGCTTTTGCCTACAGCCCGCAAAATATTACCTGATACGGTATTGTAAGCACGAATAATCGGCAGCAAAATATACACAGGCGCTATAAGCCCTAAAGCGAATAAGGTTTCTGCTTCTAAATTAGTAAATATGCTTTCGATAGTTAGGCTAAGAATGAATAATAAGCAGGCTACTGCTATAGCTATATTTATCCCCATTTTTGTGCACTCGTGCGCAAACGAACGTATGTCACCCAAATCATTTTTACCAATTGCCTGGCTTACGGTAATAGCAGAAGCTTGCGCCCACGCGCTTGGAAATTGCGTTGCGGCTTTTATCCACGGTGATATTAATGTTATAGCCACAAATGAATATAAGCTTAATTGTGCGAACAATAGCTGGTACACAGTGGCTCCCACTGACAATACAAAAAAGTTAGCGGCTATTGGATAAATTTCATCAAACTGTTTTTTTAAACTAGGTAAGAACGCGCTATTACGCGGGAAACTAAATACCCCATGTTGATTCCTCATTAACGCGCTGTGTAAGAATGCAGCTCTAAACACAAGCGCAGTTACACTGCCCCAAGCTGCCCCTTCAAGGCCTAAGCCTGAAAAATCGCCTATGCCAAATATCAAAAAATAGCTTAATACCGCATTGAGGGGAAGTTCGAAAATAAAGCTTAAAAGGGGGACTCGTGTTTTTCCCTGGCCATTAAAAACTGCGGTACATACCTGAGTGTATGCGCTTATTAAGACCACGTATTTAACTATATCAATATACGATACCGTTAACGATATAAGTGCCTCATTATGCAGTTGTTCACCTACAATAAACGTAATTATTTGTGTGCTGAATAAAGACAAAATTATAAAGAAGGCCAATGCAGCGCTTAAGTTAATAACAATACCTGACCAATACGACACAGCAAGTTGTTCTTTGCTATTTGCACCGTGCACCCGGCCTACCAATAACTGAATGCCATTACCTATGGCTATATCTAAGCCTAAAACAAAAGTAACTACGGTGGTAGCTAAGCCCATAGCAGCCACGGCTAACTCACCTAATGGCGCAACTAGTAAGGTGTCTATCATTAGCATTGATTGCATTAGCAAGGCATTTACAGCCAATGGCCACGCTAAATTAAAGTTCTTAGGTATTTTACTATTCATGTTTTATATAATTATACTCAATCAGTGTTTATAGAACTTTGACAATAGAAATTTGTAGCAGTATGCTGACCTCATAATTTGTACAAAAATTAACCAACAAAATGACAAGGACGACAATATGCATCATGATTCTAGCAATTGGAATATTGAGTGTATTCGTGAACGTTTCACATTGGTAAAAACTGAGATTACTGACCGTAATAGGCGTATAACACGATTTATAGTAGCACTAATTATTACTGCTGTAGCGGTAATTATTGCTTCAATACTCTATTTTCAAGAGAAGGTATCAGGTGTAATTATTTTAGGTGTTATAGTTGTTACCGTATTCACCGGCATCGCCATTATATTCATTACCGTGAATTCATCTGAAAAATGTGTTTCAAAACTCACGATTTGCTTGCTCACACTCGATGACAAAGACATATTCTTTAAAGCTGTTTCCGAGATACCTTGTGGTGGTGACGGAATTATGTATTTTCTCCAGTTTGTAGACAAAGCCACACGAATTATCGAGGTAAGTAACCCTGCTGGATCTGCTGCAGCCCCGGCCGTTCAGCAAGGGAGCAAATAAGATGGACTCAGAAATTGAAGATACTCTAAAACATTATCAAGACAATCAGAGAAAAGCGAAAATGATGCTTCTACTTTGGTTTTTGGCCTTACTTATCATTACTGTTTTGTTCTTTTGGGGCGCAAAAGAGTACACGCAAACGCAAAATGACTTAAATAATACTAAAGACAACTTATTGAAGCTTGAGGCAGAAGTCACCGAAGTTAAAGAGCGCGCTACGGAAGATCAAATTCGCCTGCAAGCAGTTATTAATGAAGTGTATGAGTTGCGTGACTCAATAAAAGCGCTCTCTTCCATAAATAATGATGCTCAAAAAGCGCTGTATGTTGCTCAAAAATATTTGCATAAAACCCCGCTTACATCTGAAGAAAAGAGTATTTTAGACAACGCATATCAGCTTGATCCCGCGCTTGAAAAAACATCCGGTGAGGTAGCTCTGCTTCGCGGTATTTTAAGTGTCAACAATGGCGCATTGCAAGACGCATTAGATTACTTTGATGAAGTAAAAGACACCGAAGCCCTTCAATATTATGCGCATTGGGCGATTGGACATGTGTATTTTAAGCAAAAAATGTTTCAAAAAGCACAAAGTGAATATAATTTAGCTGTGCAAACTACTGAGCAATCTGTGAAAGCAGGCGTATTAGTTGACCGTGGTCTTACATGGGTACGATTACACACTAACGATGTGCCACTGTTAACAAATGCACTAGCTGACTATAATCAGGCAGTAGAACTTGGAAATAGCTATCCTGTTGTATATCGCCGTAGGGGATTAGTAGAACTTCGCATGAATAATGTACAGCGCGCCACAGCAGACTTTGACAGAGCTGTATCAAGGTCTGCGACCGATGAAGAATTAGCCTCAGCTATTGAGAATTTAGGCCTAGTATCTATTCATCAGCAATCTTGGAACAATGCAATTGACCAATCAAAGCTAGTGTTAAAAGTATACCCTGAGAGCAATTGGAACTGGGCTATAAGAACCATTGCTGCCAATAAACTCAGCTATGATGTTATGAAAGAGTGTTCGTTAATTAGATGGATAGAAGAAGGTGGCGATCCAAGTTCATCGCTTCGATATTATTTGCCAAAAGTACATTGGGATTACTTAACTGGTCTTTATGAAGCGCAAAATACGTCGAATGCAATTCAATGTAATCCTTAAATTCCAATCACACTTGTGAAGATTGGCGAATAAGGTTGTGGTACACATGATGCAAACGGTCTAGTTCGTCACGTTGTATACTTGGGTTTTGAAGTAAAGCCTGAATACTCTGATCTAGTTCAAACAAGGTTTGGCGCATATGAGCGTCAGGGACTAAACTTTGCATCCATGTGATAGCTGCAACGCGTTCACCGCTGGTAACTGGTGTCACTTTATGTAGGCTACTTGAAGGATACAATACTGCATCACCGGCATTGAGTTTAACCTTTTGCTCACCAAATTCAGTTTGAATAATTAGCTCGCCACCCTCGTATTCATCAGCTTCGGACAAAAACGTTGTCATCGACATATCTGAACGTAATACTTCGTTATTGTGCGGCATGCGCATAATAGCAGCGTCTACATGAAACCCGTAAGTTTCACCACTTGAATATCGATTAAAACACGGTGGAAATATGCGATGAGGTAATGCTGCCGATATCAATTTTGGTGTACTGCCAAAAATGCCAAGTAATTTATTCGCTAGTGCTTGTACTTGTTTATCGTTAGCATCCGTTTGGCCGTTTTGCTTGACGCCAGAGGCCATCCCCATCGCTGTTTCTTTTCCGTCATTCCAAGGTACTTGATTAAGCGCGCTACGAAACTCTTTTACTTGCGCTTTGTTTAGCAACTGCTCAATCAAGACCATTGAAATATTTCCTATTTAGTACTATTAAAACTCGTAAGTAATAGTGGCACGAGCTGAACGTCCGTCACCTAAGTACATAAATGCACCTGAACGGTAAGCAGCGGTCCAGTATTCTTCGTCAGTCACATTACCTAGGTTCAAGCGAACAGTGGTTGACTCATTCACACTATAATTAGCAAACAAGTTTACTACGTTGTAGCTAGGAACCACAATACTGTAATAGCCGTTGGTGCTGTCATAGCCGGCCGCAGTATCAGGTTGGCCGCCGTACATTTCACCTTTATGGGTGAAGTCACCACCAAATGCGAAATCTTCAGTTAACTGGTAACGTAATTGAGCGTAGAAGCTGTTACCCGCAAAGTTACTTAGTTCTAAGCCAATGTTATCTTCGTCATAAGAATCTAATACTTCAGACTCCATCACTGCAGCACTAATTTGAACACTCAGTTTGTCAGTAATGTTACCGTTCATAGCAAACTCAAAACCATCTACACGGTTTTTACCGGTATTGAGTGAACCAAGTGTTGAATAGGCATCTCCTACACTTTCCATTACGTCTGACTTAGTTAATTGGAACCATGCAGCGGCAATAAATAGTTTTTCATCTAATATTGACCACTTAGTACCAAGCTCAATGTTTTCTACAATTTCAGGGTCTGCCACTGATGCTTGGTCAGGATCACCGCATAAACCGCCGTAACCACAGTTTGCACCAAGGTCAGATTCACCGCCATTGATGTTAGTAGCCGTTGAGTAAGTTGCGTATACATTTGCGTCATCGGTAATGCTGTATACCACACCTAAATGGCCGTTATAAAAGTCATCTTTGTATGCATAATCAAGTTCAGTACCGCGGCTTACAACGTCATTGCTGTAATCAATATTGTCAAAACGTAAACCCGCAAACACCTGCCAATTTTCGTTAATGGTTGCAGTGTCCATTACATAAAACGCGCTTGTTTGTGCTTGGAACAAGGCATCAGAATCACCGCGAGTAATGTCTCGGCCAATTAAATTACTTACGTTGTCATACACGTTACCCGACGGATCAATCAAGCAGTAAGCTGCGCTTGCGCCGCCGCGACCGCTAGTTACACAATTCGTATCACCAGTACTTTCATAACTGTATACACCGTTATCTACTTCTTCGTCAGTAAATTCAAAACCAAATAGTAGTTTGTGTTCAATACCTGCGGCATCAACATCCCAAAGCAAGTTAAATTGTGTAGCGAAATATTCAACTTCCTGCCAGCCTTGGTGAGTACTTAGGTTTACTGTATCTGCACCCGGAGCGAATGGGTCAGAGTCATCTCTAACGGTGCCTCGAGCACCAGTAGACATATAGCCATTGCTGGTTTCACCATAACGGGTTGAATTATAGAAGGTCATGTTGTCGTTTATGTCGTACTCAGTGCGCACGGTAAATGCAAATACGTCAGAATCTAAAAAGTCTTCATCTTGTGCGTAAACAGGAATGTCTTCTACTGGCGAGCGAGTTGCACTGTCAAAATAACTCCCCAAATCAGGGGTGTCTTCTGCTTCCAAATAGTAAAGATCAGTATAAACGCGCAAATCGTCAAGGTTGTCGTATAAGCCTGAAAGTAAAATCCCGTTACGGCTGCGGCTAATACCTTCACGACCTGGCGCATCTTCCTCTGCACTTAATATGTTCACACGCGTAGCAAAGTTAGTGCTAATAGGTGTGTTGTAATCAAGCCCCAATCTATAATAATCATCGGTACCGATACTGGCATCAACACGGCCAAAATCATATGCAGTTGACGCTTTCTTAGAAATACTGTTTACAGCGCCGCCTGAAGAACCACGGCCTGCGAAAGTTGAGCTTGGACCTTTAGTGATTTCAATTTGCTCAGTCGCAAAACTTTCACGCGTTGTCATACCTGGGTCACGCAAACCATCAACAAATACATCTGAACGGGCTTCGTGGCCTCGAATAATGTAGCGATCACCAAACGCATTGCCGTTTTCACCAGTGCCTAGTGTCACGCCTGCTTGGGCGGCTAGGATTTCTTTAAGGTCACTTTTACCAGACTCTTCAATTTGATCTTTAGTGAGTACCGTAATCGTTTGAGGAGTATCAACCAAATCAGCCATGCGGCGAATATCACCAGAGTTTTTTACGTTGTAAATAGAATTACGAACGCCATGGATGCGTATAAGCTCCATTGCCTCTTCTGTACATTGCGTATCAGCTTTGTCACATTGTTCAACGGTTTCATTTGCGAAAGCGTTACCCATACCAATGGCTAGCGTTGTTAATAATGCGCCCGAGCCTAAGGTAGAAAGTGTGTTTTTTTGAGATGACATATTAAATATCGGTCCTTGGATTAATGATTGTGTTATTAGTTCAAGGGCGAGTGTAATAAACTTTAGTACACATGTAAACACAAATGATAACAATTCTCATTTGATCTAAGCATAACTGTGTTTGTCATAAGATATTGCTTTGTCTAATGTAATAAATAGCTACACACTAGAAACCCACAGTAAAACGGTGACTAAGCTGTAAGAGGGCAATAAGAAATGCCATAAAGCGCAACCACCAAGCTTTTACTAGAAAATTTTGACAAGTTTGCTGCTAAGCAGTTTAATTGCACGACTTTATAGTCATATAAAATAGTAAACTTACTACAAGACTATTTTATTGGTGCTTTCAAGCCACTTTCGCTCACTTTAACTAACACTTTGGAAACTCAATGGCATCCCCCAAATTACGTAACGATTTTCGAAAATATCATCGCTGGTTAGGCTTCTTTTTAGCCGGCATCATGGCTGTTTATGCGTCTAGCGGTATCCTTCTAATATTCAGAACCACTGACTTCTTAAAGTATGAGTCGACTACCGAATACACACTCGCACCTGGCTTATCAGCGAAAGATTTAGGTAAAGAATTGGGTTTACGCAAATTTGCGCTAAAAGAAGAAACTGAAGAACAACTTATTTATGCCGAGGGCTCTTATAACAAGCTCTCGGGTGAAGCTACGGTGACTAAAAAAGACTACCCTTTAGTGTTAGCAAAGCTTGTTAGCCTGCATAAAGCAACTACCAATAGCCCACTGTTTATACTGAATATATTCTTTGGCATAAGCTTGCTGTTCTTCGTAGTGTCAGCGTTTGTTATGTTTATGCCCAAGGCCTTAGTATATAAGAACGGCCTAAAAATTGCGGCCGCGGGTTTCCTATTTGCCTTACTTGTAGTGATTTTTGCCTCTTAAAAGGATTTTAGCCTTGCGTGTTGTTTGCGAGTTTGTGATATATTTAGCGGCGTTTTTCTACTACGAGCAAACCACGTGAAGTATGATGTAATAGTTATTGGAGCGGGCGCCGCTGGCCTGCAATGTGCTGCTGTTGCCGGTGCACGCAACAAAAGTGTATTGGTAATTGACCACGCAAAACGCCCCGGTAAAAAAATCCTTATTTCGGGCGGTGGTAGATGTAATTTTACTAATTACTACATTGAACCTGACAAATACATTTGCAAAAACCCTCATTTTTGTAAGTCAGCTTTAAGTCAATATACGCAATGGGATTTCATTGCTTTAGTTGAGAAATACAAGATCGCGTATCACGAAAAGACCTTGGGCCAGCTATTTTGTGACGATTCCGCGAAAGAAATAGTGGCGATGCTCGTGAGCGAATGTACAAATAACAAGGTGCAGTTTCAGTATGAAGCGAATATCACTTCACTAGAAAAAGAAAGCGATGCTCATTTTCGAATTAGCACCAATAAGGGGGAATTCACCAGCGCCAGTGTAGTGGTTGCTTCGGGTGGATTATCAATGCCTAAATTAGGCGCTACACCATTTGCCTATAAACTCGCCGAGCAATTTGGCTTAGAAGTGCTGCCTACCCGTGCAGGGCTTGTTCCTTTTACCCTTAACCCTGAACTGAAAGAGCCCTTAGCGCAAATATCTGGCGTATCAATGTCGGTATCTATTTCTACGCCATCAAATGCCTTTAAAGAAGATATGTTAATTACTCATCGAGGTTTGTCTGGCCCCGCTGTTCTACAAATTTCATCGTACTGGGAGCCCGGTGGCGATGTACTTATCGATATGTTTCCAAATGGCGACTTTCAAGCTGAACTTGATCAAGCCATTGAAAATCAGCCCAATGTGCAATTGAAAACCTTTTTATCGCAACACTTTGCCAAGCGTTTCGTTGAAACGTTTTTACAAATACTTAGCATGGAAAATCTTCTGTTGAAGCAACTTATTCATAAGCAACGTGAGTATTTAGTAAAGAACGTGCACGAATGGGCCGTAAAACCCTCAGGCACAGAGGGCTACAGGACTGCCGAGGTAACGCTAGGGGGTGTTAATACTGATCAACTATCGTCAAAAACTATGGAAGTAAAATCATGCCCGGGTTTATATTTCATTGGTGAGTCGGTAGATGTAACCGGTTGGTTAGGAGGCTATAACTTTCAATGGGCTTGGAGTTCAGGCTACTGCGCTGGCATGAATGCTGGTTAAACTGTAATCATCACCGCGCTAATCCGTCATCACCGCGAAGGCGGTGACCTCCCAAATCTATTGCGTTCTTACTTTGTTAGTTAAGGTATGAGGTTCCCGCCTTCGCGGGAATGACGATGAGTACGCGGGAATGACATTGGCAACATTCCGTGTTGTGCGCAATTCCTAAGGTGCGTTTCAAAAACAGTTTTGTATTTTTGCCACCACCACGCAACAGATTAAACGCATCTCACTGTCCAAGTATCGACAATCTCAGCTGTACAATTTCAAGAACGTTCAAACATTCGAATTATTAAATATTTACATCAAAATGTTTTATTAGCCTTAATATTACTAAATAGCACTACCTATATCAGTAGCACGACAATGTTGATAATTTGAACAGCTAATGTATAGTTTACAAACAACCCAAGATGTTGTTGCAACGTAAAATATGTCTAAGTTCGATTCCTATTGAATATTTGCATCTTCTCGGAACACAGAGTTTTAATTAAAACTTTATACAAGTTACGGAGTTCGCGCGGCGAGAGTCGTGTTACATAAATGCGATTAATAGGGATTAAGGAATATGTCCAAAGGAAACAGGGTAGTTGCAAGTGTTGAGGCGCACTTTCATTCTATATTTCAAAAAATAGCTGAGCTAGATGCTACGGTAATTTTTGATGACAGTTTTTATCAATCAAAGGTTATTGAACCCACATATAAACTATTGTTAGCAACCGTTGCTGGCGTCACTGTGATATTCCCCTCCATCAAAACAATTTATGTACAGATTATGTTTTGGGCGCGTGATAACTTATTTGTTGTAGAAGGTGACAACCTTCAACTTAAACCTAATGCGAAAGAACTCTTAACGGAGACAATCAAGCAGAAGCTTAATCCAAAGTCTATTCGTCGTGGAATACAAAGATGGATGTTAAATAAAGTGCTTAACTTTGTCGTTATTATTTTATCTATAATTATGATGCTAGATATGTTTTATGGAAGTCCGAATAATAACTCCATATGGATTGGTTTCATTTTTATGGCCATTTCTTGGCTTATTTTGTTTTTCCTAAAAAATGAGAAAATGCGCATGCCGCATTCACCCAAAAACAACGTAATCCCAACCTTATATTTTTACGCCTTAATAGTGCTAACTGCATCTTATCCATTCATTTCGTATGGAGTAAATACGGCAGGATATATCACTTACACGCTTATTATTTTAGTGTATACCTTTTTACACAATGACGGTGAAAGAGTCTATATCGAGGCCACTCAGGGCTCTCGTTCTTTTTTACTGGGCCGACTCTCATTTGCTTTAGGAGGAGCAATCATAGGTTTATTCTTAGGTTTCAGTGAATCGCTAAGTACAACTTTAGTTTGGATGTTAGTCTTAGCTTCATTGTGCTTTGGATTTATTGTTAGCAGAGAAACCCGGGCTATGATATCGCGTTATTTACCGCGATTCGCAAACCAACAAGACAAGCAGTTAGACAAAGAAATAAGAGCTGAAAATGAAATTTGGTTTGGTGTAGATACTAGGATGTATAGCAATACCGAAGTAGGTAATGCTAATTACAATGGTTGGCTCGGGAGAATAGGTTACACCTTGGGATTACTAATTTCGTTAATTCCTATTGGTGCTATTACATTACCAGCATACATTTACTTTGCCATTACAAATAAGGTGCAAGACCAGCATTAGAGGTAGCAAACTAGTTCTTAAAAAGGGATTGCAAAAATAATTATGAGCAATAAATGGGAAAGTCAAAAAACTTTATTCGAACAACGCGAAGAGCAACATTCCGCTAACTTGAATAAAGCATCAAACTCTGGCTCATTTATCGGTTTTCTAATACTGCTTGTAATTGGCGTTATATTCATAGTGGGAATTATTGAGTGGGTACACTCTTATTCATTAAATTTTTTCTCAAATATTAAGTTCACTCAATCAAACGCGCTTTATTTCGCTTACGCCGGTGATGTTTTATTTTTTATTGTAGTCATTGTTGGTGTTGGATTACTGGTTTCTTTAAGTTTATGGCTCATCGACTATTTGAAATCAGATGCAGGCCATCAGTTTATTGGTAAGTTAGTTGTAATAAGCGTATTTGCAGCTATTAACTATTTAGCGTTGCAATCGGTGTTCCCAAATCTTAATGATTATTTGAAGTATGCCATTATCACTATAGTAACGTTGCCTCTATTTGTTAGCTTTAAATGGATAGTTGTTGCCTTGCCGTTTCCAGTATTTGTTTTGATAGATATGTGGTTTAAATGGGGCCTATTATCAAATAATTTGCTCTAGCATGACTCATGCTAGAGCAAAGTTGGATTTTGCCTTGGCCTATTCTGATTTTAGGGGAGCCTTATTTTATCCAAATTTAGTCTGTCGTCACCGTGCTAATCCGTCATCACCGCGAAGGCGGTGACCTCCCAAATCTATTGCGCTCTTACTTTGTTAGTTAAGGTATGAGGTTCCCGCCTTCGCGGGAATGTCGATGAGTACGCGGGAATGACGATGAGTACGCAGTTGCGGCAGCGTAAGAGACTACTCAGTGCCTTCTTTATCTTGACTTTCAGACACGTCTTGCTGAGTAGCTTTTTCTCTGTCGGCTTTAGACACATAACGCGGCTTGTTCGATTTCTGCTTATTCTTGTTCGCTTTTCTGGCTTTTTTCAGCAACTTATTTACAACGGCCTTTTTTCGGCTCATAGCTTAGTCCTTATTTAAATAAACCCGCTTCACTTTTACATACCATCGCTTATTTGGCTTTGCGTAAGTCACTAGGTGAATAGCCGAATATGAAGAAACCCGCAAGCAGCATTGCTAAGCCGCATAGCATAACGGCTAATATAAATTGATACATAATTGTAATGTTCGTTACGTAAATAGCTAGCCAGCAAATTACAGCACTTACACTCAAATAAATAAGGCCTCTTAGTAGTATTCTTGTGGCATATTCACGGCGTTTTACATCCATTTGTGGTAAGCCTAGCGACAAATGCAGCGTGAACAAAAACACAACCCGGCTGCACAAGGTGGCCGCGGCTATACCTAGTAAACCAGCATTGAAAACAAGCTGCGAAATAATAGATAAACTAATATTTAGCAAGGCCTCCATCGACACCATATACATATTAAGTTTGAGCTTGCCTCTTGCAGCTAAGGCCATTCCTACAGCGCTTGAGAACGTCATGAAAATACGTGAGGCTGCAATTATTAGAATTAACGATGCTAAGCCTGCGAATGCGTCACCCACCCAGTATAATAAAAACTGCTGGCCGAAAAATATCATCCCCATGTAGACCGCACCGCCAATAATGACCGTAATTCCTGTTTGCAGATAAAATAACTCATTCGCATCAGCAAAGCGTTTTTGCGACACAGCGGTTTGTACCCTTGGGTTCATAGTTAAATTAATCTGTGAAAGTAAGGTCCACGTGTACACGGTTAGCATAACTGACACCGAATAAAATGTGACATTATCGGGCTCAAGAAAGCTAGCAATTATAATTAAATCAGCTTCATTACTTATGCGAGTTGAAAGCATTACAATTAACGAACTGGTGCTAAAAACAAACAGTAATTTCGCTAAATTTTTATGATATACCGGCATAAATGTTGTGTAGATGGGGTATTTCTTGTACACAAGAGCAATGGTCATTACAAACAATAAAGCATTACCTAAAAACACCGAACCCGCTAGCCCAACAATTCCGTAGTCAGCTGATATAGTAAGTAGCATCACAGCACTTCTTACCACTACAGATATTATATTTAAGGTTTGCAGTGCTAAAAAATTCTCAAACGCAGTAAGAATAGATGAGTAGATTGATGTAATTAACGATAAAAGCACACCCGCTAATATCAAAAACATGATATTGGCAATATTTTCAGGTGCTTCGAATTTAGGAAAAAGCGATTCAAAATTAGTAGTAATAGAAAAAACTAGAATTGACAAAAACAAACCAATAAACACATATAACATCAGCCCCATTTGAATAAATCGGCGGCCTCGCATCTCGTCATTCTGTGCTTTTGACTCTATTATAAATCGGCAAATACTAGAACGAATACCCATATCAGCTAGTACTAACAAGCTTATGATAGTTATAATTAAGCTCCACAAACCGTACATTTCTACACCCAAATAATTAACTATTAGAGGTGTAAGAAGAAACAGAATGGCAAAACCAAGTATTTGACCTGACCAGTTGATTAACAAATTAAACTTAAGCGTCATGATGGTAAATACTTATATATTTTCGAGTGATTGCTTCAGGGCTATAATTCGATTTAATTTTATTAATCGCTTTTGTACCGAAATTATCATAAAACTGAGGGCGCTTGATTATATCTTGCATCGCTTTAAGCAAGCCATTTACTGTAGGTTCATTTATGAGTATGCCGTCTATTGTGTTGCTAACTACATCATTGGCCCCCACAAGAACATGTTCATTGTTTGATTTAAACGACAAGGTTATAAGGCCTCTAGACATTGCCTCAGGAATTACATTGCCGAATGGTTCGTAATACGACGGCATGACTAAAATATCAGCTTGGTCTAAAACATCTATTGGATGCTCACAATACCCTAAAAACTTCACGCTACTTTGTAGCATTAATGAATTCGCTAACTGCTTTAACTCGTCTTCCTGCTGCCCAGTACCGGCAATATGTAATGAAATCGCTTGATCTTCATTCATTAATTTTAATTGCGCAAAGGCTTTCAAAAGTAAATCAACGTTCTTAATTTTGTGCAGCCGCCCTAAATACAAAAACCTGAGTGTGTCGCTTTTTTCGCGACTTAATGGGGTATTAATATGAGCGGCAGAAACAGGATTATTCACAACATAAAATTGGTTATTGCGATAAATTGATGACAGCTGTGTTTTCATTTGAGAAGACGTGCAAATAATACCATCTGCTTTTTTCAGCGCCCATTTTTCTATAAAGAAGTATTGGTGTTTCAGAAAGCTAAACATCATCCCCTTTTCATCAGAAACGTTGTCATCATATGAATATTTTAAGCACAATCCCGGCCTATAAAACAACGGTAGTTTTGGCCTGGCTAGCTTGCTAGCCACTGCTAGAATTGGATCAGGACATATTATAAAGTTAGGAGAGTGCGTTTGTTTACGCAGAGCGCTATACGCACGAATAAGTTTGAGTAAGGGGCCTATAAACCACCAACGAGCAATACTGTGGATCCCCAAACCAACCAAAGACTTTTGCGGATTTAACGGCTCATTCGAAACAGCTCTGCTGCTTGAAACCATTGTGATGGAGTGCCCATCTTCAATAAAAGCATCTGATACGGCTTCAAACTGGCGTTCAACACCACCCTGAAATTCATGAATAGAATTTATATGCAATAACTCTACATGTAAGGATTTACCCGGTGCTGCCATTTAGTTCATCGCCATTCACATAATTAAAAAAAACGCTATTGTATGCTAATTAGTACGCTTGGGTTAGCTTAAATTGGCAACAAACAAGCTATCACCTTTAGTTGGTCTCTTTTTCAATAGCATAAATACCATCATCAATAGACTCAATTCGTTCTTCAAACACGGCTCTTGCGTCATGTAAGCCGCGGTTATAGTAGTACGCGCCTAGCTCTTTTGAAACGAAGTCTAAAAGAAACTCAGCATCAAACTGCCCTAGTTCTTGCTCTAACTCTTTATCAAAATATGATTGTAGTTTTGCAATCATTGACTCTTTTTCTTGTGGCGTAAATTTAATATCCGACATACTAAAAAGATTTCCTTATTTATGTTGTTAACCATAGCGCCAAGCTATTAACCGCGAATAACCGCGAACTCAGGTTTTCATTTTACGTTTACTGATAATAAAAACGCAATTTTATGCCTTCCCTTTATTTTAGATGCGGCTCTTGTAAATTATTCACAGTCCCCGTACAGGCTACTCATATGACCTTATACAAACAGGCCTATAAAAATATAAACCACTGAAAAACAATAACTTTAACGCATGGAACATTACGTGCATATAAGCTGTATCAACGGCAAAAATTGAGTGTTAACTCATTTTAAGTTTAAAACTTGCCAGTGTGTTTACTTATAAAAAGGACCATAAAGTATGTCAAAAGAACTATATAAAAATTTATTTGAAGCTATTAGCCAAGAAGGTGACGTTATGTTGCGTCTGCAAAATAGTGCAGAGCACAGTGAACCCATGTACGCCCATGTAGACGCTGATCGCGACCTTTCTTTGTGGTTTTTTATGGACAAAAGCAATCGAGTGGCGGGCGGCGGTTTAGCAAGCGTGCAATTTGTAAGTAAAGATCACAAGTTGTTTGGCAGTATTTTAGGCCGCTTAGTAGAAGAGAAAGATTCATCACTGATTGAGCAGTTTTGGTCAAATCCAACAGCTGCATGGTTTGAAGGTGGCATAGATGATCCAGCTGTGCACCTAATGCGCCTCGATTTACAAAGTGCTGAAATTTGGACGAAGTCACCCAGCTTAACAGGTGCCTTTAAATTAATGTCAGGTTCGAAGGTTGAGCCAGAAGACGTGGGCGATCATGCTTTAGTCGATATAAAATAGCACTAAGCAAGAGGTGATTAAGATAAAGTTTCCTTAGTACAGCCTAGGCTGTGCTAAGCTTATAAGGTGTTTTTCTTGTAAGTAAAGGAGCTGTAATTGCCTCACGCACAACCCCATAAACAACACCGTGTTGGTTGGCTTCGAGCAGCCGTATTAGGAGCCAATGACGGTATTATTTCCATTTCTAGCCTCATTATTGGTGTGGCTGCTGCAGGCTCTAGTAATACGGCTATTGCTGTTTCAGGAATCGCTGGCGTTATTGCTGGCGCTATTTCTATGGCTGCGGGGGAATATGTGTCGGTTTGCACTCAGGCTGATACGGAAAAAAGTGATTTACTCATTGAAGCGCAATCTTTAGAAGATAATTACGAAGAAGAAATAGCGGAACTGGCTGAAATTTATGAAAATCGCGGCGTAGAAAAGGCGCTGGCCATACAAGTTGCTAAGCAAATGATGGAACACGACGCCTTAGCAACCCACGCGCGTGACGACATAGGCATATCTGAGGAATCGTCAGCGCAACCTTTACAAGCAGCGATGTCATCAGCAGCGTGTTTCGTTTCAGGCGCTTTTGTCCCTTTACTATTCAGCTTAATTACCCCATTAAATATGCTTATACCTACAGTGTCGGCTTCAAGTTTGTTAATGCTTGCAATTCTTGGGGCGGTGTCTGCTTATTTGAGTGGGGCGAAATTGTACATAGGCGTATTACGAATCACGTTTTGGGGAGCCATTGCCATGCTAGTGACCGCGCTAACTGGTGCCATGTTTGATGTTTGGATTTGAGAATATTGATTAGGTTAGGCGCGTTGTGCCTAACCTAATTGGCTTACACTTAAAGAGATTTAAGCATCGTTTCCGCGTCTGACACTTCAAACTGGCCTGGGTCTTCTAGGTTTAACGATTTAACTACGCCGTCTTCAACTAGCATGCTGTAGCGCTGTGAACGTATTCCACCGAATGTGTCAGTATCCATATCAAGCCCAATAAGCTGTGCAAATTGGCCATTGCCATCAGCAAGCATCATTACTTCTTCAGCATTTGAGGCTTTGCCCCATGCGTTCATCACAAATGCGTCATTTACTGATACACAAATGATGCTATCAATGCCTTTTTCCTTGAATTTATCAGCAAGAGTGACATAACCGGGTAAGTGAGCTTGAGAACAAGTTGGTGTGAATGCGCCCGGTACGGCAAACAAAACCACTTTTTTTCCTGCAAATAAATCATTTGAATGCGGATTTTTCATTTCGCCGTCTTCAATTACGCTAAAGGTTGTTTCTGGTAGTGTTGCGCCAACTTCAATCATAAAAAATTCCTTGTTTGGTTTACGTAAATCACTTAATTAAGATATTAAATATACATCATATCTGTGTTTTTTCGAGCTAATTGCCATATTCGGTTTACGCTTATGCGTGTTGTCTAATTCTGGCGCGCTTGCAGGGCGTTTTACCACAATGCGTTTAGGTGAAAAATCTATCGCAGCGCTTAACAAAGCGGCGCTGTCTTGGTCAGGCCCTAACATTAATTGAAACGCCTGCATTTCTTTTTTAACCAAGGCTGATTTTTTCTTGTGAGGAAACATTGGGTCAAGGTACACCACATCAATTTGTAAGCTTTCAGCGTTATGGCTTTGCATGTACTCTATAGCGTTAGCTTCTACTAATTGTAAGCTCGTGGCAAGCGGCATTTCTTGGTTTTGCGCTCGCGCTAAACCATCAGCAAGAAGCGCGCTAATAATGGGGCTTCGTTCTAACATTGTCACGTTCGCACCCACACTAGCCATTATAAAACTGTCGGTCCCCATCCCTGCCGTGCAATCAAGCACGCGCAAATTGTGTTTACCCTTAATCCCTATTGCTTTAGCAACTAACTCATTTTTACCGCCACCGTGCTGTTTTCTATACTGCAAAGCGGCCGACGCAAAATCTACGCATATATCTGACCAACTAGGCTCACTGGCTACGCGCAAACTCAAGCCTTTAGCGGTAAACACCAGCAACCACTGCGCATCTACAAAGCGTGACTTTTTGTTGTTTGCAGGAATAGTATGTACGTCAACACCCAATTTATTTGCCAGCACTTGCGCCTGTTCATTGGCATATATGCTGCCGCTATCTTCTATTAAAATCGCTATATTTTGCTCGCCATTTATTTTATGCATTAGAGTATTCATCCTTATATGCCAGCCACCGGCGAATAAGAGATTTTGAATTACTTTGATGATCGCGCCACATTAGCTCAGCGAGTTCGCTGACTTGCGGAACAAGTGCGGCGTCACGCACTAAGTCCGCTATTTTAAGATCAGCTACACCAGTTTGTTTGGTCCCCATAACTTCACCTGGGCCTCTAATTTCAAGATCTTTTTCAGCAATATAAAACCCATCATTCGATTCACGCAATACCGCTAAACGCTTGCTTGCAGTTTTCGATAAAGGGCTTTGGTACATCAGTACACAATGGCTTTCTATTGAGCCACGCCCTACCCGCCCTCTTAATTGGTGAAGCTGAGCTAAACCCAAGCGCTCGGGGTTTTCAATAATCATTAAACTAGCATTAGGTACGTCTACACCTACCTCAATGACCGTAGTGGCTACCAATAAATCCATTTCACCCTGCTTAAAACTATTCATTACGGCTTGTTTTTCATCGGCCTTTAGGCGCCCATGCACTAAGCCTACCTTTAAGTCAGGCAGCGCAGTTGCCAGTGCTATAGCAGTATCTTCTGCAGCTTGGCATTCAAGCACTTCTGATTCTTCAATAAGCGTGCACACCCAATAAATTTGACGCCTGTCATTAATGGCTGAACTTCTAACGCGTTCTATAATATCGCCGCGGCGCCCGTCGGGTAGTACTACCGTTTTAACGGGTGTTCTACCTGGCGGAAGCTCATCTATTATAGAGGTGTCTAAATCAGCGTAGGCCGTCATAGCTAGGGTGCGCGGAATGGGCGTGGCGGTCATAATGAGTTGGTGGGGATATTTACCCGCTAGTTCCCCTTTTTTACGTAATGACAAGCGCTGATGAACACCAAAGCGATGTTGTTCATCGACTATGACTAACGCGAGGTTTTTGTAATTTACAGCGTCTTGAAAAATTGCATGGGTACCTACTAAAAATTGTATGTCACCGCTTTGTAATTCTGCGAGGGTTTGCGCTCGGGCTTTTCCTTTTAACTTTCCAGCTAACCATCCCACTTTAATATTTAAAGGGCTTAGCCAATCAGTAAAGTTTTTGGCGTGTTGTTCAGCCAATAACTCTGTGGGCGCCATTAACGCAACTTGCATACCTGCGCTTACTACCGACAAACTTGCCAAAGCAGCCACCAAGGTTTTACCCGAGCCTACATCGCCTTGCACTAAGCGCATCATAGGCTGAGGTTGCGCAATGTCTTGTTCTATTTCAGCCACAACACGTGACTGCGCACCCGTGGGTGAAAAAGGTAATAACTCTAAAAACCGATGCTTAAGCACGGCATCTATTTTTATAGCCATGCCTGGGTCTTGCTTAGACTCGCCGCGCACTTTTAGCATACTCAAATGGTGGGCTAACAGCTCCTCTAATATTAATCGGGTTTGCGCAGCATGTTGACCTTCAAGCAGCATATCAATATTCGCACTAGGGGGCGGGCGATGCACTATATGCAAAGCATCTTTTAATGACAATTGCCCGGAATATAGGCCTGCAGGAAGTAAATCAGGTAACGCGCCCTTATCAAGCTGCTGTAAGGCTTGCTCACTTAATTTGCGCAGAGTGAGTTGATTCACGCCTTCAGTTGTGGGGTATACCGGGGTAAGGCTTTCTTCCATGGGAACTTGTTCAGCACTTGATACAATTTTGTATTCTGGATGCATCATTTCCCAGTCTGCATTGCCGTTTCCTGCACGTACTTCACCAAAGGCACGCACTAACGCGCCTACTTTAAACCCGTTTAATTGAGCGGCTGAAAAGTGAAAAAAGCGCAAATTAATAATGTCATCACCATCGCTCAATTTCACAATAAGCATGCGCTTACGCCCGTATTTAATATCAGCATTTAGCACTTCGGCCACTACTGTGCCATGTAAACCCTGATATAAATCAGCTAATGGATAAACGCGCGTGCGATCTTCATACCGCAGAGGCAAATGAAATATTACGTCCTGAAGATTTTTTAAACCCAGTTTTGTGAGTTTTTCAGCAACTTTAGCACCCACACCTTTTAATGTGGTGACTGAGGTGTCAGCCAGTGACAACATGAAAGCGTTCTTTGTTTTTAATTGAATACACAAAGAGTATCAAACTTTTGTGCTTTCGCCACCTGTTCCTTAGATTGAATTACAAGTAAGCGAATTTTCAACAACTTAATGCAATACAGATGAATACACAGGAAATTCTTGGCTTTGCTTTCTAGCTTCAGTGTACACCTCATTTAGCGAACTACACACTTCATCTTTTGCCTGCAATAAACTGTTGGCACAGTGGCGGTAAAATACCATTTTGCTCGCATAATGTTGCTCAGCGGCAAGGGCACCTTGTAGTTTATTATATAAACGCAATAGTATTTCATTTGCTTTTAAAGGGATATTTAACTGAGAATAAGCTTGCGCAAGCATTATTGCCGAACTCGTTAATTCATTCGTTAATTGCGGTGACTCAACTCGTAAATCAAACAAGGCCTCAAGGGTTTCAAATACAGTACCTAAGTAGGGCAGCGCTTCATCATAAGACTGTTTAGCCAGCAGAGCTTGCGCATGCCTAGACATATTTTTAACTCGCTCAAACGCCGCACAAGGGTGTTGCTCTATCCAAGCATAGTGCTTTGCACATATAAATTGATGATAAGCCATTTTACGTTTCCTTATCGAAGATTACTGCTAGCTTGGCCACTTGATGCACTTACATCTCGATGTTTAACCGCGCATTTGTTTGTTAAGAAGTACTCTTTAAGCAATTTTATGTTTTCAAGCTCTTGCCAATAAGTACAAGTAGGTAGAATTTCAAATAACACCGGAAGCAATTTGCGGATCCATTTATGACACGATTCTCGCCACTCTAATGACAAGCAGTCATCACACATTGTTTCTGTTAAGGTATTAACAACCCGCATATGCGCGCTTTTGGTTTGGCTAGCAGTTGCACATTTTTTAGCGCGTTCAATGCCTAAAAAAACATACAGCTCAAGGGTATTAACATTAGGTAAATGCTGCTCGGTCTTAACAGCGAGTTCTGTAGACGAAAAAGAAAATGGGTGCATAACGCTTCCTCAGTTTTGCCCATCGAACGGCTGATGCGACACATTGCAAATGATAACGATTCGCATTTAGATTAAATGACTGAGAAATGAATAGCAAGGTTTAAATTAAAAAATGATAAGCCCTAGAGATTTAGGGCTTATTGAACGCGGTTTGAGTATCTTGTAACGAAAAATTAAATATACTAGGGTTTAACTTTTATAGTCGTTATATTTTAGCTGCTTTTTATCAAGCTCTTCGTCCCATAGCTGCATAAAATCTGAGGTGATTTTATGCTCTAACTCAATGGCTAATTCAGTCGGGCAAAACAACTTTATGTTCGCTTTAAAATCACCTATATCAGTAGTGCTGAACCTAATTTCAGGCTCGGGGCCGAATATACTGGCATCTAGCTTTCTTTCAATAATGGCATTGTACCGCACGGCCACGTCGTAAAACTCTTCACAGTACTGTAAACAGCGTTTGTAAAGCTCATCATAAATAGGGAAGCCATTAATACTTTCTCTGCGCACTATTTCAAAATCGTGAGTTACGTAACGCTTAACAAAGTTTAAGTTCTTTATTGGGTTAACCACTAGGCGGCCATTTGGTATGTAGGTCACGCGGCGGCTCATACGATAAGTTTTCAAATCAATATCAAGCAGCGTTGTTTTAACCCAATCAATTTCAGATACTTCTCCGTGCATGCCATCTACTTGTATCCAATCACCCACTTTAAAAGGACGGGTGGTCACTAAGTAGAAGAAACCAATAATTGATTGTATAAATTCACGCATAGCTAATACGATTGCTACCGCAAAAGCCGCCACTGAAAGCGCAAAATTTTGAATTTCGGTTGACCAAACCACCAACAGCATCATTACCATTAGTAAGTTAATAAAGTGACGCAAGCTATGTGTAAGATGTTTGTTGTCAGTGGCTTTTTTAACGCGTCTACGCCGCCCTATTTTTCCAATCAATAGCTTTAACAAATAAGCACATACAATAATTACGACTGAAAGTAATACGGGATGATTAAGAAGTTCTGCCTGCATATAAATAGAGCCAACTCACAAAAATGAAGAGGAAAGGAGTTCGTGTAATTTAACATACAAGCGAAGACATTTGCCAATTAGCCTGCATGATTATTACGGCTAATTTACTGTTAAATTTAAGTTTGTTGCACAATCACTATTACTGGCGGGTAATTCAGTGTAATCCATAAAGCCATAACTTTGATTGACCGATGCGTTATCTGAATGCCAGGTTGAGGTATCATCGTTTAAAGTAAAGCCAAAGCGCCCATATAACTCATTGGCATTGCGCGGTAAGCTTGGCACGGTTTGGTTAGCCGGAATATCTTCGCCATAGCTTTCACCGAGCACTTTCATTTGAATAGTGAAGCCTTCAGATACTAACGATATTCTGTTTTGCGAAGCAGTCCCAATGAGTGACCATGTCCCATCGAATAACTGCGCACTAATATTGTCACCTGGGTCGCGCTCATTTTTATATGCTATGCACATGTGTATTTCGCCAGCCTTAGCATTTTCGCTCCCAGCAAAGTAAATAAGCACTTGGCCCTGCTCCACCTCATCTAAAATGCCCGATAAACTTAAACGCTTACCGCTGTAAAAGCTGCTGGCATCTGCAGTGTTAACCGAAGCTAAATTAATTATAGGAATCGCTACATCTTCAGAGCCTAACGCTTCTTCGCCGCCATCTTGGCTGGCTATATTTCGTAAGTCGTGAGCTAGGGTGTTTAAATCAAAATTGGCCGTAAGTGAGTTACTTTGCTCAAATGCCGCTACAGTTGCCGCATTTTCGTTACTCAATAACTCCGAGATTCGGTTATCAGGGCTTTGTAAATAAGTTGCCAGCGTAGTTTGCCCTGTTGCCTCTTGATTGCTCATAAAGACGATTGGCGGGCTTAATGTAGGCAGTGTTAGTGATTGATTTAAGGTGAGCATTTGATTTAAAAGATTTTCACTGGTATCAATTTGTGCAAAATGTTGCTCACCAATGCTAACAAGTTTGGTCAATAAGATGGTGAGATTGGTATTTTGCTCAACACGAGTAAGTAAACTTGTAACGTTAGCATTACTTAAGTTGTTTTCAACGAAGAGTGCGTCTAAATTACCTAATGAATTCTCTATTAAATCTGCGCTTAATTGGGTTTCATTAATGAGTAAGTTTTTGTATGCAGAGGTTTTATTGTTTGATGCGGTATTAGCTGGCACACCGTTAACTAAGCTAGTTGCCAAGGCTTGATAAACTGAATCAGCAGTACTAATGGGTAAGCCGCTTTCGCCAAAATTGTAGCTTTCAGTAGCGCTGTCTAAGTTTACACTTACCGTATCGACTAAGCGCGACATCATAAGCGAAGCTGCGAATAAATCATCGGCAAGAGGATCATCTAAACTAATGCCCGCAATGTATTCCTTTGCCAAAATGTCATCATCACTGGTATCACTGGGTATGCTATACCCCATGTTAATAAGTATTGACGTAATAGCCGTTTCGCTTTGCGTGCTGTTGTTAGTCGCATTGCGCTGTAAATAGTAAGACAAACTACTAAGTGGTGATAATTTAAGTAGCAATGGGTCTAAACTTTCTTGCCAAGTACTTGTGTTACCTAGGGGCTTTGCGCCTAGCGCCAGCATATCATTAAATTGCGTTTTAGCGGTTTGCACGTCAATTTTTGCAGTAAGCACCGATTTAAACGATTCTCCTGACAACAACTCCAAGCCTTTGGCCGCTTTAATAATAATTTCGCCACTTTGAGTAGCCGTTTGCAGGCAAAAACGCTGTAAACTCTCTTCGCTTGTTGCACAGTAATTCACCCCTGTATTAGGGTTATAACTCACAAAACCTTGAGCGTCGGTATAGGCGTAGCTTTCAAAGCCGTCAATAGTGTTGTTGTTGCGAGCGTCTATCCAAACTAAGGCATTTGCCACATAGCCATTAAGCGTTAAGGCGCTTATAGTAATACGCGAATCTACCAGTGCGTTGTCTGTATCTTGTGCTTGGTCTTGGTCATCTACGGCGCCACCGCAAGCCACAAGCATTGAAAAGAACAGTGCAAAAACCAACAATCGCGCGTAAGGAATGGGATGTTTCATAATATGTCCATTTAGAATTTGGTTTGAATGGCAAAGCTAAAATACGCAGAGCGGGGGCCGGAGCTGTCATCAATACGAACGGTTTCATCGCTCCATCGAATATCAAGGTCAGCATGCTTAAAGAAGGTCACGCCAAAGCTGTAGTAGCTCAATTCAGTTCCCGACAAATTCTGGCTGTAACCTAAACGCAGCTCTGGAATAAACCATGAATTTAACTGTGCGCTTGTACTAACACTTGCCCATTGGTACACATCACCCAAAGCATCATTTTTATCATTAAGGTCTACCGAAGCATGTAAGCCAAATTTTCCGCCTTTGCCAAAAAGAGGAACGCCAACCCAAGTAGAAGCTTCAATAGTAGCAAGTGCGTTTGCTATGTGAACCTCATCGGCTTTAATGCGCCCTTGCGCCACAGCTTCTTGTGCCACAAAACAGTTATCTAATGACAAACCTGTCAAAGCAGTGCAGTTGTCATTTATAAAACCAAATTCGTACTCGGGTTCGTTAATATCTTGCAATGAAAGCCCTACGGAGTAGTGCTCACTTACCCAAAGCAATCCAGCATCAAGGCTAACATTTGTTGCGCTGTTTTGGTTCGCCTCGTAATCATCTTCAATGGCGTCGCCTATGTCTTCGCCATCTTCTAAACCCGCAAGAGAAACAACATTTTTGCCAAGCTTATACTGACTTACATTTAGCTTAAGCCCAGCATATAGCATGGCATCTTCGCGCTTGTAAATGGGGCGGCTATATCCTAAAGCTAAGTTAGCCTTTACTGCGCTTTTAACGTAAAGCGCTGCCGAAGTGTTAATTTTAAATGAGTCATTTAGTGCGACTATATCTATTTCATCATCTAAAACAGTTGATCTAATAAGACCGGAAATATTAACTTCAGCAGTAAAAGTACCTAAGCTATTACTGTGATAAAACATAGGAAAGAACGGTATAGAGGTGCTGCCACCTACTTTTAATAGGCCATTTACAGCCGCATCGGCTAAGAAGGGGTCAAAGCGGTCTTTGGCATCAAGAGCCGCTTGCGCATTTAAATCATCGTCTTCGAGTATATCAAGAAGTTCATCTAACTCATCTACTAGCGAATCTATTTTACCTACTTCATACCCGGCGCCCAAAGGGCCAATAAAATTATAGCGAAGACCTGACTCACCGGCCATTAAGTAACTTGCTGCGGCAGGGTTATGAAAACTTGAACTAGCATCTGTAGCTGAGCTGACTTTACCTTTGCTTAAGCCGCCACCTGTTATTTGGAAAGGGTCACGCGCTACACAGGCAAATGACAATAAGCACACGCTGATTGCACACAGTTTACATAAACGTAACGGGGGAAGTTTAGGTGTCACAGGAAATACCTAGTTAGACAATTTCTAACTCAAGATGTTAGCTTTAAATAGCCTTGTAAGCGTATAAGCCCTTGCTATTAGGTATGTATTAAAATAACTAAAATCCGCTAAAGTACGTATCAACCAACGTTAGTTTAAGCTATAGGTCTCCAGCATATCCTATGCTTTTTGCAACATGGAAACGATTCTTACCCTGGGTTTTTGCCTTATATAATGCTTCGTCTGTCACTTTAAATAACATTAGACTGTCTATATCTGCGCGCGGATAAGCGGTAGTTACCCCAACACTGGCCGTTAGTAGACCTTTATGCAGGGAATGTGAATGGTCTATATTTAAATTTATCACGCCTGCCACTGCTTGCTCAGCTTTTTGCAGAGCACCTTCTTCGTTGCAGTCTGGCAGAAGCAAAACAAGCTCTTCTCCACCAAAGCGTGCGCATAAATCACCCGCTCTAACGGCTAAACTTGAGAACATTTTCGCTACCCTTGCTAACACTTTATCCCCAGCATCATGACCATAAAAATCGTTATAACCTTTAAAGTCATCAATATCTAAAAGAAGTAGGCTAAGGGCATGTTTGTTTCGCGCGCTCCTTGACCACTCATCAAGTAAAGCCTGATTGTAAGACCGCCTGTTTGCTAAACTAGTTAAGTCATCAGTAAAAGCGAGCTTTTCCAAGCGACGTTTCTCTTCAAGTAAACGTAACTGGTTTTGCACTCTAAATTCCAATTCTTCAGGAAAAAACGGTTTGGTGACGTAGTCTGCGGCACCTGCTTCAAACGCTTTGGTTTTGTCTTCTAAATTTTTACATGCTGTTAAGAAAATAATAGGGATATGCTTAGTTTGGTAATCAGTTTTTAATTTTTTGCAAAATTCATAACCATTTTCAACTGGCATTACTATATCAAGCACAATTAAATCAGGAAGGGGCTGGTGCTTTAACAAATTAAGCGCATCTTTTGCTGACGCCGCAAATGAAGATATTATATTCTCGTTCAAAGATGCACGAAAAACCATAAGCTCCATTTCATTGTCATCAACAATTAATACTCTGTGTTTAACAGAATTATTTAGTGGGGAATGGGTCTTCGCATTTTCTGGGGCGCTATAAAAAAACGTCATTGATGCCTTTCACTAGAGAGCAATGTTCCCACTCTAATCTAGAAAGCGCGATTGTTCAATAAAAGTACGGTCATAACGCCGTACTCTTATAATAATTTCGTAGATTAAGAGCTCACACTTACTGATTTACGAGTTTCGCAGCACTTAATACCAACTCAGCTGATGGGCGCACTTTATAATCAGGGTTAACATAGTTAAATACCACCTGACCTTTTGTATTAGTAATAAATATCGCCGGAGCTGGCAACACTGCGCGGTCTGTAGCATCGGGCGTAAGCTCTACATTCATGCGGTCTTTGTATAAAGCACGCGTGTCATCTTCAACGTAAAAACCTATGCCGAAACCTGAAATGGCTTGTAGCTTTTCATCTGATAATAATTGCGCAACATAGTCAGTATCTATTTTTTGTGACTGCAATTTTTCAGGCGATTCAGGCGAAATAGCCAGAATTTGATAACCTTCTTTCACTAGCTCACTTTCAATAGTTTGAAGCTCAGCTAATTGTTGTGAACAATACGGGCACCAGCCCCCGCGATAAAACACAATTACGCTAGGCTTTTGCATCAATAACGCTTGCAAACTTACCGGTGAACCATCTGCTGTTCTCAAGGTAGCGTTAGGTGCTTGTGTGCCGTTTAAAATGGGCGTAACGTCAGCGGCGTTGTCTCGAATAACCGAACGGTCAACTGCCTGTACAGTCAAAGAAACAAGTGCAACAAAGGTCATTAAAATCAATTTTTTCATTTAAAAGTCCGTATAAAAGTTAAGAAGTGAATTAAACTGCCAACCGCAGCTTTAGTACTTTTGACTGCGCTTATTCTATCGAATATGTATGTGACCTAGCCAAGCGCTGATATATTTCAAAAATTACCTTTATTTTACCGGGGCTGAAAACTGTAATGCTTCCCACCACGCATCTTGCGCCTCTATAGTGCCATTTTCATTGATGTAAGGATAAGGTAAGTTTCTTCGTACGCACTCTTTATGCAGCACGGGGAAGCCACCCTCAAATAAAATTCGCTGGCACTCGGCATCACTTAGGCTACGCGTATTGTACATGCCTGCATTTTGGCGTTGCCTTTGCGCTTCGTACAACACTAGGGCCGCAGCAACCGAAACATTTAAAGACTGCACCATCCCCACCATGGGAATTACAATAGAATGATCAGCCAAGGCAATAGCTTCGTCAGTAACGCCGTATTTTTCTTGGCCTAGAATAATAGCAGTAGGTAAGGTGTAATCAATTTCGCGGAAGTCTACCGCTGAAGAGTCTAAGTGCGTCACTAGCACTTGCATATTTTGTTCTTTTAGACTTGCAATGGCTTGCTCACTAGAGTCATGGCACTCAGACTTGACCCACGCATGGCTTCCCATAGAGGTACGTTTGCGCAGGTCTGCTTTTTCATGGCCCACAAAGTGAACTTTATTAATGCCGACTGAATCGGCGGTTCTCACAATTGCTGATACGTTGAACGGGTTTTGTACCTCTTCAAACATTACCGTTAAATTGGCTTGGCGTTTAGTCAACAAAGTGTTGATTCGAGCTAAGCGTTCAGGCGTCATCGATTGTTCACGTATCATAACAAAATTGCGCCTTATTCAGGCAATACCATAACCGCATCTATTTCTATTTGCGCACCACGTGGCAAAGCACTTACTTGAACGGCTGCGCGTGCTGGGTAAGGTTGGCTAAAGTAGCGCGACATCACCTCATTTACCGTGGCAAACTGGCCCAAATCAGTCAAAAAAATGTTTACCTTTACAAGGTTGGTGAGGTTACCACCAGCAGCTTCCACTACCGCTTGAATATTCTCAAACACTTGAACTGCCTGCGCTTCAAAGTCTTCAGATACCATTTCCATGTTGCTCGGCACTAACGGAATTTGACCTGACAAATACACGGTATTTCCTGCTTTTACGGCTTGGCTATAAGTACCAATAGCGGCAGGTGCGTTGTTTGTTTGTATAATTGATTTTGACATATGTCCTCTACTATTAAAGACAAAACAAGCAGCCAAAAAGCTGCTTGTTTTGCTTAGTTGTTAGTGTGTTTATTTTTGTTTATTTAAACTGTGCCTCGACACCTTATGCAGTTCTGGCAAAGTACGTAATTTACGCATAATAGTTGCGAAGTGAATTCTATTTCTAGTGGTTAGCTCTATATCTATCGACAAATTGCCGTCATCACGGTCAAGTGTTTGCAAGTTAAGTATAGAAGAGTCACAAGCCGCAATGGCACTGGTAAGTGCCGCTAACGTACCTTGATGGGTACTCGCTTCTACACGTAATGAGGCTTTAAAGTCACCGTGGGCGTCTTTGTCCCAAAACATAGGTAACACTCTTTGCGGCTCTTCTTTTGATAATTTACGAATATTATTACAACCAATTTGGTGAATAACTACACCGCGTCCGGGGCTCAGTATTGCCACAATTTCATCATCAGGAATAGGATGGCAACACCTTGAAAAATGAACCATTAAACCTTCAGTGCCTTTAATCGCTACGGTGCTTTTCTTATCAACAATCTCAGGTTTATCACCTACTAAGCGCCTTGCAATCATCGCGCTAATTTCGTTGCCCATTCCAATATTTGATAATAAGTCATCATAACTTGCGTATTTTGTTTCATCTAGTACGCGCTGAATTTCGTCTTCTGGAATTTCGTCTAACTTAATAGTACCTAAAGCATGACGTAATAGGCGGTTACCCATACTTATGGCATCGTGAGTATGCTGGCGTTTTAAATAGTGGCGTATATTAGATCGCGCTCGCGCACTTACTACAAAATTAAGCCAGTTTGCGTTGGGCTTGGCTCTTGGAGACGTTATGATTTCTATGCTCTGGCCATTTTCAAGAGGTGTACTTAAGGAGTAGTTTCTGTGATCTACTCTTGCGCCAACGCACATATTGCCAATATCAGAATGCACCGCGTAAGCAAAATCAACCGCGGTTGCGCCCGTGGGTAATTCAATAATTTTACCTTTTGGTGAGAAAACATAAATTTCATCTGGAAATAAATCAGATTTAACCGACTCAATAAATTCTACAGAGGTACTTGCACGTTGCTGTAATTCAACCAAAGACTGCATCCATTGGTTAGCCCGCATTTGGGCTGTATTACTTCTATCGGTATTTTCTTTATAAAGCCAATGTGCGGCAACACCTTTGTCAGCTAACTGATCCATATCTTCGGTTCGAATTTGCACTTCTAGGGGAATCCCATGCAAACCTTTTAGCGATGTATGCAATGATTGGTAACCATTGCTACGAGGTATAGCAATGTAGTCTTTGAAGCGATTTTCAATGGGCTTATACAAACCGTGAATAGCACCTAAGGTGCGGTAGCAATGATCAACCGACTCTACAATAATACGAAAGCCATAAATATCCATGACTTCAGTAAACGACAATTCTTTACTGCGCATTTTTCGGTAAATGGAATATAGATGTTTTTCGCGGCCAATTACGCGCCCTTTAATTTGATTATCGTCTAAGCGATTAATCACATCTTGCTGGGTACGTTCAATAATTTCTTTACGATTACCGCGCGCTTGGGCAACCGCGCTTTTTAATGCACGGTGACGAAACGGATACATCGCTTGAAAGCCTAAGTCTTCCAATTCGTTTTTAATATCATGAATACCAAGGCGATGTGCAAGAGGCGAGTAAATTTCTAAGGTTTCTAAGGCTATTCTGCGGCGTTTGTCAGGGCGAAGCGCGCCAAGGGTGCGCATATTATGAGTTCTGTCAGCAAGTTTTATAAGAATAACGCGTATATCTTGCACCATAGCCATCAGCATTTTACGGAAGTTTTCAGCTTGGGCTTCTTGCTTTGAGTTAAACTTGAGCTTATCGAGTTTACTCACGCCTTCAACTAATTCGGCTACGGTTTCGTTAAACGCTAAGCTTAAGTCTTCTTTACTGTAATCGGTATCTTCTATCACGTCGTGTAATAGGGCTGCCATAAGGGTTTCATGGTCAAGACGCATATCAGCAAGAATACTGGCTACTGCTACCGGATGGGTAATGTATGGGTCACCACTTGAACGTGTTTGGCCTTCGTGAGCATCACGCGCTAGTACATATGCTGCGCGCACATAATCTACCTGTTGTGGGGGCAGATATGCGCTAATCTTAGTTTGTAGGCCTTCAAATAAATACACGTTTTAAATAGTTCAATTTTCAAAATAATGGATACTTAAGAATACGTTTATTTTGATACTTTGCAAACGCAAAAACGCCGATAAATATCGACGTCTTTAATAAAAATACAACTCTTAGCTAAAAATTAGCCAAGCAGCCTATTAATTGTTCGCTAAAATGCTCGCGACTGATGCAAATTCAGCGGCTTCTTGCTCGCGTTGATCTTGCAATTCAGTTTGCTCTACGGTTGACGCAGTCACTAAACCTTCTTCAATTTCACGTAAAGCAATTACGGTAGGCTTATCATTTTCAGAATCTACCATAGGATCTTTACCTTCAATGGCGATTTGACGAGCACGCTTTGCGGCTACTAATACTAGGTCAAAACGATTTCCAATTTGATCTACGGCGTCTTCAACTGTTACACGTGCCATTTAATGCTCCGATTTATAGCGTTATATATGTGAAAAATGGTCGCGAAGTATACTGCACTTAGCAACAAGAATATAGTAAAAAATAAGCACTTTATTAGCTATTACGCAAATTTTAAGCTTATTTTTCGCTTAGTAAGCTATTTAGCAAACCCGAAAAACGTGTTTGCTGTTTATTTGTGCGCAAGCTATGTGCTTTAACAACGGTAATCAACTCTTCTAATGCATGGGTGAAATTGTCATTTACTATTAAGTAGTCAAACTCATTGTAATGACTCATTTCATCTTGCGCTTTGCGCATACGCCCTGCTATCACTTCGTCACTGTCTTTACCACGGCTCACCAAACGCGCGTGTAATTCTTCTTTCGACGGCGGCAAAATAAAAATAGAGATGACATCAGGATTTACGGCTTTAATTTGCCTTGCGCCCTGCCAATCAATATCTAAAAATACATCTATGCCAGCCTCTAAACTATTTGAAATAGCCTCTTTGGAGGTTCCGTAAAAGTTATCAAACACTTGGGCATGCTCATAAAATGCATCTTCTTTTATCATTGCTTCAAATTTAGATACGTCTATGAAGTGATAATGTTCACCATTTTTTTCACCATCGCGCGGTTTACGTGTGGTATGCGATACCGATAATTGAGCAGGATTAAACATTTGGCCATCATTGGCTCTTTCAATTAACGCACTAATAAGGCTTGATTTGCCTGCGCCAGAAGGTGCTGCGACTATAAATAAATTTCCAAGAGGTTTTGACATACTTGCTTTTCCACATGTTCGGATTTGATGAACGCACTACAATTTGCTTACTCAAACAATCATAAATATCGTGTTTAAGTATGCAAGACTCAAGCGCACTTATGCTACCATAGCCAGAAATTAAGTGGATAATAACACTCACATTCTGGAGACCTTTTATGAACGAAAGCGTTTATGATCAAATGATCGACGATTTATTCATCCGTATTGAAGAAGCCCTTGATGAGCTTGAATCAGTAGATATAGACTATGAAAGTGCTGAAGGCATTCTAACATTAATACTGCCCGACCAGTCTAAAATTATTTTAAATAAACAGCCGCCTTTGTTACAACTTTGGGTAGCAACAAAATTTAATGGCCATCATTTTAACTATACTAACGGCCAGTGGATTGATGAGCGTTTTGGCGGCGAATTCAACGAATTTTTCAATGAAGCGTTGTCAAAACAAGCTGGCGTACCCATTAAATTATCAGTAGAAGCTTAATATTACATAGGAACTAAAATGGCGAACGAATTATTACCCGCAGTTGAAATTGCGGCTAAAGGTGAGCACAAAGCAACTATTATTTGGTTACATGGCCTAGGTGATTCTGGTAATGGTTTTGCCCCCATTGCCCCCGAATTAGGCCTAGCCGACTCTTTAGGTGTGAAATTTATTTTTCCTCATGCACCTGTTCGCCCAGTAACCATTAATAACGGCATGCAAATGGGTGCTTGGTACGACATAAAAACCCTTGATATGGGAAGCCGTGCTGATGTTGAAGGGGTAGTAGAATCAAGTAATAGCGTTCAAGCCATTATAGAGGCAGAAATTGCAGCCGGAATCCCCGCCAGCAAAATCATGCTAATTGGTTTTTCACAAGGTGGCGTAATTTCTTTGCACTTAGGCACTCGGTTTAATCAAAGCTTAGCTGGCATTGTTGCGCTTTCTACGTACATGTGTGAGCCGGAATCACTTGCGTCACAAAAGCATGAAGCTAATTTAAACACACCTATACTGTGTTGCCACGGGCAACAAGATGAAGTGGTCCCTCCATTTTTAGGCCAAACTGCATTTACTACGCTTAAAAACAACGGTTATAAGGCGGTGTGGAAAGAGTACATCATGCAGCACAACGTGTGTTTACCCGAAATAAAAGATATAGCTAAGTTTATTAACGAACACTTAGCATAATGTATGGCTTAGAACGTGTGTCTAAAAACCTAGGTTTACAGCACGTTTTACGCTAAAAAGAATAAATGAATCAGCGGAGTGCTTGTAATGCCATCAAGTAAATCTTTAATTCGCATAGCCACTCGCAAAAGTGCTTTGGCAATGTGGCAAGCGTTTTATGTTAAAAACCTGCTAGAAAAAAATTTCCCCGAAACCACTATAGAGTTGGTACCTATGTCAACTCAGGGTGACCGCATTTTAGACACCCCCCTAGCGAAAATTGGTGGCAAAGGTCTGTTTATTAAAGAGCTTGAAATTGCCATGCAAGAAGGACGAGCTGATTTAGCAGTGCATTCTATGAAAGATATTCCGGTGGCGTTTCCAGAGGGTTTTGGCTTGCATTGTATTTGCGAGCGTGAAAACCCTTTTGATGCATTGGTATCTAATACCTATAAAACCTTTGATGAACTACCGCATGGCGCGGTAATTGGAACATCAAGCCTGCGCAGGCAGGCGCAATTGCGCGCACTTCGACCTGATTTAACAATTAAGGACTTGCGCGGAAATGTGAATACGCGCTTACAAAAGCTAGATAACGGCGAATACGATGCCATTATTCTGGCTGCCGCTGGGCTGATTCGTTTAGACATGCACAGCCGTATAGCCGAAGAGCTTAGCCCTAATATTTGTTTGCCAGCAGTAGGCCAAGGTGCAGTTGGCATAGAGTGTAGAAACGATGACAGCGAGCTCATTAGTATGCTTAAATCACTTAACCACTCAGAAACATCCCTAAGAGTGCATGCAGAGCGTGCGCTAAATGCAACACTTCAAGGTGGCTGCCAAGTGCCTATTGGTAGCTTTGCAGAATACTTTGAGGGCTCGCTTCAAATGCGCGCGCTTGTGTCATCGGTTGACGGTAGTGACGTGTTACAAGTAAACAATAAGATTGCCTGTGAACTGCATGATACAGAAGCAGCTCAGCGCTTAGGCAAGGCCTTAGCGGAAGAGTTACTCGCTCAAGGTGCTAGAGCTATTTTAGACGCCGTTTAGTTACCTAACACCTCAACATGACATTTCTTATTGTGCGCCCTAAAAGTAAAGTCGAAGCGAGTACTTCGGCTTTTCAAAACCAAGGCTTAAATGCCCTAGGGGCGCCATTGCTTGATGTAAAAATAAGCACTAATTCGAATTGCATCCACTTGCTCAATAATGCGCAAGCAAACATCGTTATAGTGACTTCAACCTATGCCGTTGAATGGCTAGCTCAACAGAACATAAGTTTTGACCTACAAGCTTGCCATCTAATTGGTATTGGCAGCAGCACGGCCCAAGCACTCTCTCAATATAATCCATTACTACAAATAGAAATTGCCAAGCCTGAAAACTCTGAAGGGGCGCTGCAGCTGCCTAGCTTACAAAAGCTAACTAACAAAAAGGTAGTGATACTAAAGGGGAAAGGCGGTAGAAACCTACTTCCACAGGTGTTAGTACAAAGGGGGGCAGAGCTTACCTGCATTGATGCATATGAACGCGTTAAGCTGCCTTTTACTGAATCTTTTGAGCAAAGCCATATTCAGTGTATTATTGTTACCAGTATTGAATTGACCCAAGCCGCCTTATCTACTTTTGATGAACAGTGGTGTAAGAAATTGCACTGGATAGTCGCAAGTGAACGCATAAAAGATTATGCTGTAGGCCTAGGAATAACAAAAATTATTGTGAGTAAGGGCGCTAGCAATGACGCATTAGTCAAATGCGCCCAACACTTAGTACACACAGGAGTTGTGCATGTCTGATGTAAGTAAATCGAGTAATCAATCTTCAAAGTCTTCTAACGCGATAGATGAAGCCGTTATTATAGACTCTACAGATCAGGCGAAACCCCCTAAAGACAGCAAGCAAAATAAAACCGGGGCTTTGTGGTTTTTTACCTTGCTTAACCTGTTGATTGTATTGGCTTTGGTGGCTGGTGCATACTGGTATTACTCGCAAATACATCAAAACACCTCGCAGGAAAATTCGGCGCTAAAAGCAGTAGAGTCGGCACTTGATGATACCAAAACGCAACAAAACCAATTAGCTGCAAACGTAAAAAACCAAGCGACGCAATTGAACAATGAACAAGCCGCTTTGCTTGAAACAGTGAATGAACTTAAGCAAGAGCTTGAGTCGCTAGCAAGCGTAAACGAAGGACTGGGACAACGTGTAGCAGAAATGTCGGGACGCCGCCCTTCTGATTGGCTTCTAGCTGAAGCCAATTACCTGGTGAATATGGCGGGACGCAAGTTGTATTTGGAAAAAGATGTTGAAACCGCTTTTACGTTATTAAGTGAAGCTGACCAACGTTTAGTAGACTTAAATGACCCATCATTATTCCCCATCAGAAAGCAACTTGCATCCGATATGCAGGCGCTACAACAAGTAAGCCTTGTATCATCAAGCTCAGTAGCCCTTGAAATTTCGGGTTTGTCTGCTTTAGTTAAAGATTTACCAATGGATACACTGCGTTTACCTGAAGCGGATGCCGATGAAAACACCAATTTAAGTGAAGACGTGAGTGATTGGCGCCAGAACTTAGCTAAAACATGGCGCTCAATTGTAGGTGACTTTATTAGCATTAAGCACGTTGATGCGCCTTTAGAGCCCTACTTAGCTGAAAGACAACAGTGGTTGATTGAAGAGCAAATAAAACACGCATTAGCGCAGGCACAAACTGCCGTGTTAAACGAACAGGAAGCCTTGTTTAAAAGCGCTATTCAAACAGCCATGACGGGCGTTGCCGATAATTACCTATTAGATGACAACAAAGTAGCTAATTTTTTAGAAAGCTTACAAAATCTACAAAATACTAATTTCACGCAAGATATGCCTAACAAAATTGAAGCGCAAGCTTCTCTTAAGCGCTTAATAGAACAGCGTATTCAGTCACTTTATAACTCTTCTTTAAGCCCTTCTGTAGAAGCGCAAAATGACGAAGAAGGGACTGCGCAATGATAAAATTGATTATACTGCTAGTTATATTATTTTTCGGCTTATTATTCGGCCATACCCTTATGGGGATTGATGGCAGAGTAGTAATAGCATTGCCAAGCACCGTAATTGAAATGTCGTTAATAAGCTGCGCGATTATTATATTTTTCGCAGTAATAATATTTTGGTTGCTTGAATGGGCGGTAAAGAAAATCTATCGTTCAATAGCCGGTTCTAAAAACTGGTTGGGTTCATTTTCTAGGCGCCAGCAACGTAAGGCTTTTTACCAAAGTATAAATGCCATGCTTTTGAATGAGCCTAACACTGCTTTAGCCAATATACGAAAAACCCTAGGCGGCGATTTTTATGGCACCAACGCTCTTATTGCGGCTGAATTAGAGATGCAAGCGGGTAATTATGACCAAGCACAAGCCTATTTAATTACCGCTACTGACAACCCAGAAGCAGAAGCAATAGCGATTTTAAAACAGGCAGAAATTACCCTTATACAAGGTGACCCTCAAGAGGCAATGAACTTACTTTCTGCCATTGAAGGGAAAGCAAGGCAAACAAAATCTTTTGTTGTACTGAAATTAAAAATTCTGGCCGCATTGCAAGACTGGCCTCAAATTAAAACCTTGGCGACTAACAACAAAAAGTTATTAGGTGACGACTACATTACTTGGGTGGGTGAGTGCATGCACAGTGAGTTTGCCGCTATTGCAAGCAAACATGGAGCGAACGCCCTTAAACAGCATTGGCAAAGCCTTTCAAGACAAGCCAAGAAAGATGAAGCTAATCAAGTAGCTTATATTCAACTGCTTATTGACCAAGGTTTACATGCCGACGTAGAGCCTGAATTAATTAAATTTGCGTCTAAGAATTCACATCACTCTTATTGGCCATTGTTCAAGCAGCTACAATTAGCTAACCCAGCAGCTTCAATGCGTTTTATTGAAAGTGAGATTAAGGCGCAGCCTACTAACCCAACCTTATTTTCAGTGTTGGGGCACTTGGCATTTAACAGCGGTGATATGCCTTTGTGCATTAAAGCGATGCGAAAAGCACTTGAGCTTAAACACAGTAAAGAAGATATGAAGTTATTAGCCTTGGCTTTAGAGCGCAGCAATGATGTTGCTGCAGCTAACGCCTTGTATCATGAATTACTAAGTTAGCAATTAACGACTACTATATAGAACAAGCTAAACTTATTTAGCAAATATGGTGAGTGAAAAACTATTGCGCTCTTCGAGCGCTTTTAGTTTAGCAATAGCAGATTCATCTAGCGTTTGGCCTTGCGGCATTACCAAAATATCTTTTTCATTATAAATAGCTTCCGTTAAGGTCATGCCATTTGCAAGGTCACGCGTACTCAAACCCTCTGACTGCGAAGCGCTATTTTCAACCAGCATTACGCCTTCCAATGCACTTAGTACCTGTTTACTATAATGCAGTCCAGCAAACTGATTTAATTTTCCTATAGCAACTTTGTTGCTGTATTTCTCGCCGTCGTAGCGGCCTAAAGTAAGCCGATAGTAATCACGAACAGTACCAATAATTTGTGCACCAATGGGGATCTCTTTCTTCTTCAAACCTTTTGGGTGGCCACTCCCATCTACAAACTCAAATTGATTAACCAACATTTCGCATATAGGTTTTAGGTGTATAGCCGGAGATAGAATCAGCAAGGCTATATTGCCTTGATTGTTATATTCAGATTGCTGCTTTGGCGTCATCTTTGTGTAAGCATTGGTATAAATATTTTCATTTAAACCAACAAAGCCCAACTCGGCGATTAAGCCGGCAAATTTAATATCTTCAATTTCTTTTGCATCTAATTGTAAGGCATGCGCCATTTTAACGGCTAATTGGCTTACTCGCTTACCAAAATTAACATCAACAAATGGTAAGCTATTTAAGGCATTACAAAGCACCTTTTTAGTTGCAATGCCTTGCATATCAGCTCGTTTAATGGCGGTTTTCATTTGGACAGTTCGTAGCTCAACTCGCTCTTCTAAGGAAGAGTTTAACAAGCTCAATCGTCGGTTTTGCTCACTTACCTTTTTTTGCAAGTCATCATTTTCAAACTTTAAACGAAAATTATTTGTACCATCTTCTATAGCGGCTATAAGCGCCTCGTTTGACCACGGCTTTTGAATATAACGATGTATACGCCCTTTATTAACGGCGTTCAGTAATCTATCGGCATCTGCATACCCTGATAATACAATTCTGTATGTATCAGGGTATAGCTGCGCTACTTGTTCCAAGAACGCCTCACCGTTCATGGCTGGCATTTTCATATCACATACCACCACATGAATTTCGTTATTTTTCATGAAATCTAACGCTTTGTTGCCGTCATCAACTAATACCAATCTATTTTGGCGACCATGAAACAAGCGCTTCATAGCACGCAAAATATTGGGTTCGTCATCTAAAAATAGTACGGTAAATTGCTTTTTTTCTGGCATATGTAGCTATATTCTCAAAAGGCTAATGCAATACAGCGTTGGTCAAAGGCAAGGAAATCGTAAATTGACTACCTTTTCCCAATTCGCTAGAAACGGCTAAGTCGCCGTTATGCTCTTTAATGATGTCGTAAGAAATGGCTAAACCTAAGCCTGTGCCCTCGCCTTCCTTCTTAGTGGTGTAGAATGGGTCAAATACTTTTTTCAATGCACTGGGTTCTATACCGCAAGCAGTATCAGTTACATAAATTAGTATTTGTTTATCTACTACTCTTGAAGATATCAAGATTGAACCTTTCTCGATATTGTCCATTGCCTGGGCCGCATTAATAAGCAAATTGGTAAACACTTGATTCATTTTGCCCACGTTAATTTCTACATGAGGTAAATCGCTGAGTTCTAAACGTAATTCAGCTTTTTCGCTTATTTGTTTCTCTACCATTTTGTAGGTTGAGCGAATACAATCATTAATATCAAACAGTTGTTTATGATCACTATCTACTCGTGCAAACACCGACATATTTTGAACAATATCAGTTACGCGCTGAAGACCTTCTTCCATATCACTTAGCAATACGTCCATGTCTTCACTCACAAACTGCATGTCTTGATCGATAATAATGCTTTGAATATCGGTCTGTAACTTGTTCTTCACTGTTTCATCCTCTGCACTCATCGCTTGGTTGATTAATATAAGTAACTGGTCGTATGTACCTACGTAGTTTTTTAATGTTTCTAAGTTACTACATACAAAACCTATTGGGTTATTCACTTCGTGAGCAAGGCCCGCCGCTAGTTGCCCCATAGATACCAATTTTTCGTTTTGCACCAATTGTTGCTGTGTCTCTTTTAAATTTATGTTCACCCGCTGCAACTGCTTATGTTTAGTGACTAGCTCAGCGGTTCGTTGCTCAACTTTTTGTTCTAAACTTTGGTTAAAGCGTTCCAACTCAGCCTGATACTCTTGGGTTTGTTGCGCTTTAGCCTGCAGCTCATCTATCAACAAGTTAAAATTTAATGCTACGTCACTAATTTCATCTTTACTTGTTATGTCTACCTTCGTGTGGCTAAAATCGCCACTTCCAATCGCTTGTTTCACTTTATTTGCCGCTACCGTTAATAGGCTCAATTGCCTGGTTAAATAGCTGCCTAACAAATATGAAAACAAAGCCACTAGCAACATTTCTGTGGCTGCAAGCGTACTCAACCATTTCTTTATTGTGAGTAAATTTTCATTTAAGCCGGTGATGCCAATACCCACTTCAACACGGGCGTAAACTTCCTCACCTTCTTCAATTAAGGCGAATGTGTCATAAATGCCATCATCCACCCCTTCCAAATTGCTATCTTCACGAAACAACTTTTGTAAGTCTTTTTCATGCCCTGCTTGCGCAAAAATATCACCTTGCGTATTTAGGACCCTAGCGTAACGAATATCAGGGTTCTCCATTATGTCGTTTACGAAGGTGTCGAGTGAGGCCAAGTCATACGACAACACGGCGTCTTCTGCCATTGTGGCAAACAACCTTGCGGTTGTATTTGCCCGCTTTTGTAAGTCACTATTTGCCGTTTTTGCAAAAAAGTGAATAGCACTAAACACCATGGCAATCAGCAATATCCCTTCAATTGCTGCAACGCCAAATATAGTTTTACTGCGAAGGCTCAGTCGTAACATTAATATTCATTGCCCTTATTGAATCCCATTCGGCGTCATTTGCCGCAGTAAATCCACTAAACCCAATCGCATTTAATAATTCATAATCGTTTATATCGAGCAACGCTTTTGTTAGCGCCTTTTGCATGCCTTCACCTACTTTAGGGCTTAAAGCAATTGCATGAGGCGTGTAGCCGTCACTTTTCCACAATATCCGTAATTTGTCTCGCACCTGCTTAGGGCTAGCGTTAAAGGTTCTTAAAATACCCCCGCCTGCCTGAAAAAAACCATTCGCAACACCTAAATAAACCGAGTCATGTGACTTTACAAAACGCTGTTCAACTTCTATGTTATGCAGCTTCAAATGAGCGTTTGGTATAAGTGTTGCGGCAAACGCTAAGGGAGCTGGAAACGCCATTTTCCCTTTGTTCAAATCACTTAAGGAAGCAAAACCTGAATCTTTTGCAACCACCACAATACCCTTTATTTGTTTGTCTTTTTGCTTAGCTATTGCGCGGTAATCAGCCTTTTTAGAGTAAACCGCGTAATGATACGGATTCATGTAGCCAATATCATATTCATGATTATTTAAGCGCGCTTCAAACTCCGGAATTGAAGGCGCTGTTGCAAAGGTGATTTTCTGGCCAGTAGCACCTGATAAACGCTGAATAATTGGCCCCCACGTTGCAGCCAGTTTTTTAGCTGATTGCTGCGGCACAACGCCAAACACCAAAGTTTGCTCATTGTTTGGCAATGGCATACTTTCACCCTTAGTAGTGCTTTGATATGAAACGCAAAGCGGGCTTGCACACAAAAGTGAAAAGCAAACTAACAGGCGTTTACATGTATGTGCTCCACTGGCAAACAACAAACTCATTAATAAAACCAAATGTTGATAAGGTATTTGTGCGCTTAATGGTAATTTCTATTCGCTGTAGATGGCTCATATTGTTCATACATAGGTATTTGGATTTACTCCTTAATAATGTAAGCTTATGAATTGGAGATTATTTTTATTAGCGCAACCCGCTAGTTTATTGGCTTTTATTCAAATCTAAACTAAGACACACTCAATTACTATGAATCAAAATCTAAAAAAACTATGCACGCTTGCTGATGCAGGCACTAAAACCTTCTTAGGGTTAATGAGCGGTACCTCTTTAGATGGCTTAGATATAGCCCTAGTGGAAGTAATGGGCACTGATAAAAACACGCGTTTCGTGCTAAAAAAATTCACAACAATAGAATATGGCAGTGAATACCTAAGCCTTATCAAACCTATTTTTGCAAAGCCCAACGCGCCAATGGCTGCGCTTTGTGAGGCTAATGTTATAGTTGCTCAGCACCATGCGAATATGGTGAATGCCACCCTTAAAAAGTGGAGTTTAGCGGCTACAGATATTGATGTAATAGCCAGCCATGGGCAAACCGTGTTTCACCAGCCAAACGGCAAGGTTAAATCAACACTACAAATTGGTGATGGGGATCACTTAGCTCACCTTACGCAAATAACGACCGTAAGTGACTTTAGGCAAAAGCATGTAGCGGCAAATGGTGAGGGCGCCCCCTTAGTACCCTATGCTGACTTTTTGCTTTATGGAGATGAAGTACAAGATCGAGTGTTATTAAATATAGGCGGTATAAGTAACTTTACTTATATGCCAGCGAAGTGCAACTTTGATTCAGTGCTCAGCGCTGACTCTGGCCCAGGCAATACCCTAATTGATAAAGTGGTGCAACAGTACAACTTACACCCCAAAGGCTTTGATGAAAACGGAGATATTGCTGCCTCAGCACAAGTGGTTCCCGAATTGCTCAGCATATTACTAAATGACCCGTATTTTACCCAATCTAATACTACTAGCACCGGCCCAGAATATTTTAATACTGATTGGTTAGATGCGCGTATACGCCAGTGGAAGCAGCAAACACAAGCCGTTTCAATTAGCCCGCACAATTTAGTTGCTACGTTAAGCCATTTCACAGCACAAAGTATTGCAGTGCATATTGATAAAATATTGCCACAAAATAGCTTAGCTTATGTGTACGTTAGCGGCGGCGGGGCATATAACAAACAGCTTATGACATTGTTAGCTGAGGCATTACCTGCTTGTAATGTTCTGCATTCTGATGAACTTGGTATGCCGGCTTGCGCTAAAGAGGCCGTGCTGTTTGCGGTGTTGGCGAATCAGACACTGTTCTCAAATTATGATATCTTTACGAATTCTCGCAACATACCTGCGGTAGGATTAGGTAAATTAAGTTTTCCCAACTAGTTTTTGTAACGGAGCCCTTTTGTCATCTTTCAATTTATCATCTAAGGCCAGCAATGTAATTGTGGCGTGCCATAGCACAGAGTTATCAAATAACGAAGGCGATTTGTTTGCCCAAATGCAGCCTTGGGGCATTATTTTATTCGCACGTAATATTGAAAACCCCACACAGGTTCAAAAGCTAATAGAAAGCATTAAAGTGGCCATGAAGCGAAGTGAGCTAATGGTATTTATTGACCAAGAAGGCGGGCGAGTATCTCGTTTACCTAGCGCATTTTGGCGAGTTCCTCCAGCCCCTACAGTTTTTGCACAAATGTATCAAAGCGAGCCTGACATAGCTAAACGCGCCTGCTTTTTAAATGCGTGGTTAACGGGTATTGAGCTAAAAGCGTCTAGTATAAACGTGAATTGCGCCCCAATGATTGATATTACCCAGCAAGATTCAGCCACCATTATTAGTGAGCGAGCCTTAGGCAACACCACTACCGCAGTGATAGATTTAGCACGTGAAATTACCAAGGGGCTTAAGCGCGCAGGTGTAGCACCTGTAATTAAGCACATGCCAGGGCATGGGCGTGCCACATGTGATAGCCACCTTGAATTGCCTAAAGTTGACGCCAGCATTGCTGAATTAAACGACTTAGACTTTGTGCCGTTTAAAGCACTAAATGATGAAAGCATGGCTATGAGCGCACATGTTTTATATTCGCAAATAGATGCAAATAGCCCAGCTACCGCAAGCGCTACCTTAATTAAGAAAGTCATTCGTTCAAGCATCGGCTTTGATGGCCTACTAATGACCGACGACATCAACATGAAAGCCTTAAGTGGCAGCATTGCTACTCGTGCAAATAGGGCTATAGAAGCCGGTTGTGATATTGTGCTTCACTGCAGTGGTGATTTTGATGAAATGAAGGAATTAAGTGAGGTAGCCACCGAACTTACGGACGATGCATTGCGCCGGGCGCAAAGCGCTGAAAAAGTTGCTTTTCATACGCCTGCGAATACCTCAGCACAAGACATCGAAGATGAGCTCAATAGCCTGTTAAAGCGCTATTCTTAAGCCGTTTATAGCGAAGGCTCTGGCACACGCACATTGCCTTCCATAAGCACTCTGGCGCTTCTGCTCATGCTAACTTTGGCCACTTGCCATTTGCCCTCTTCTTGTATTGCTTGAGCCCCCACTTTTAAGGTACCCGAAGGATGCCCAAAAACCACCTCACTTCTATTACCACCACCGGCGGCCAAGTTAACTAGGGTACCCGGTATTGCGGCGGCGGTGCCAATAGCCACAGCTGCCGTACCCATCATTGCATGATGCAATTTACCCATTGATAAAGCGCGTACTTGTAAGTCAATTTCACTGGCATCAACCGCTTTGCCACTTGACGTAACGTACGATTGCGCTGGCCCAACTATGGCTATTTTAGGCGTATGTTGGCGCGCCTGTGCTTCTTCAATATTCGCTATTAAGCCCATTTTAAGTGCGCCATGAGCGCGTATAGTCTCAAACTTAAGTAATGCTTGAGCGTCATTATTGATATCATCTTGAAGTTCACACCCGGTGTACGCTAAGTCTTGAGCGCGCAGAAATATTGTGGGAATACCCGCATTAATAAAGCTTGCATCAAAAGTACCTATACTCGGCACCTCTAGTTTATCGACTACCTTACCAGTGCATAGCACGCCACTGCTGTCGTCATCTGAATCGGCTGGGTCTATAAAGTCAATTTTGACCTCGGCGGCAGGGAATGTTACGCCATCAAGCTCAAAGTCACCGGTTTCCTGCACGCAGCCGTTGCTTATAGGCACATGCGCTATAATGGTTTTACTGATATTTTTCTGCCAAATTTTTACTTCAAAAATACCATTTTCGGGTAAAATATCTGCCGGCACTAAGCCGCTTTCAATAGCAAAAGAACCTACCGCAGCACTTAAATTGCCGCAGTTTCCACTCCAATCAACAAATGCTTTGTCTATAGCAACTTGGCCAAACAAATAGTTTACATGGTGCCCCGCCTGAGTACTTTCACTCACAATAACCACTTTACTGGTACTGGAAGTAGCGCCGCCCATGCCATCGGTGTGCTTGGCGTATGGGTCAGGGCTGCCCACTACGCGAAGCAGCAGTTGGTCACGGTAGTCACCCGCCTGCTGCGCGCGTTTGGGTAAGTCATTTAAGCTAAAGAATGTGCCCTTACTTGTGCCACCACGCATATACGTGGCGGGTATTTTTATTTGCGGTGCGTGCGTGTTTGTCATGGCTATGCCTCGTTTGCGAGGAAGTCATCAGCAAAGCGTTGCAGTACACCGCCCGCTTCGTAAATAGACACCTCTTCCTGGGTATCAAGCCTGCAGTCAACTTTCACCTTAAGCTGTTCACCATTTGCTTTGTTAATCAATAAGCTTAGCTCTGCACTAGGTGAGCAATCACCTTGAACGTCAAAGGTTTCAGTCCCGTCAATACCTAAACTCACGCGGGTCACGCCCGGTTTAAACTGCAGCGGTAACACGCCCATGCCAATTAAGTTAGTGCGGTGAATTCGCTCAAAACCTTCCGCCACTATGACCTCAACGCCAGCTAAGCGAACACCTTTAGCGGCCCAGTCGCGTGAAGAGCCTTGGCCGTAGTCAGCACCGGCAACAATAATGAGGGGCTGTTTGCGCTGCATATAGGTTTCAATGGCTTCCCACATACGCATGTTTTCACCCTCAGGCTCAACACGGGCAAATGAACCTTGCTTCACATTACCGTTTTCATCACGTACCATTTCGTTTTGCAGTTTAGGGTTGGCAAACGTAGCGCGCTGAGCCGTTAAGTGATCCCCGCGATGAGTAGCGTACGAATTGAAATCTTCTTCAGGCAAGCCCATTTTCGCTAAATATTCGCCCGCTGCAGAGCTTGCCATAATTGCGTTAGAAGGTGATAAGTGATCAGTAGTGATGTTGTCACCCAATACCGCTAACGGTCGCAAACAACTTAAGCTGCGTTTACCCGCTAAAGCACCTTCCCAATAGGGTGGACGGCGAATATACGTGCTCATTTCACGCCAGTCATAAAGTGGGCTACCTAGGCTTTTACCCGCTTCTTTAACGGCGAACATTGGCTCATACACTTTTCTAAATTGCTCTGGTTTTACTGACTTTTTCACCACTGCATTTATTTCTTCGTCAGTTGGCCAAATGTCTTTTAAAGTAATTGCTTTGCCATCTTTATCAAATCCTAGGGCATCTTTTTCAATATCAAAACGGATGCTACCGGCAATTGCGTAGGCAACAACTAACGGCGGTGATGCCAAAAATGCTTGGTCAGCATGTGGGTGAATACGCCCATCAAAATTACGATTACCCGACAATACCGCTGTACTGTATAAATCGCGCTCGGTAATTTCTTTGGCTATTTTCGGGTCAAGCGCACCACTCATGCCATTACACGAGGTACATGCAAAGGCCACAACACCAAAACCTAGGCTTTCCAATTCAGGCAACAGTTCAGCTTCTTCTAAATAAAGTTTCACTGCTTTTGACCCAGGTGCTAAAGATGTTTTCACCCAAGGTTTGCGGGTTAAACCTAATTTATTCGCGTTGCGCGCAATAAGCCCTGCTGCAATCATGTTGCGTGGGTTACTGGTATTAGTACAGCTCGTAATTGCCGCAATAATCACTGCGCCATCGGGCATTTCGCCATTTGTTGAACCGTAGTCGCCAGTAAGGCCACGCTTACTTAAATCACTAGTGGGTAAGCGATTATGCGGGTTAGACGGCCCCGCCATGTTGCGGCCAATTTCCGATAAATCAAAGCTTAAAGTACGCTCGTATTCAGCGCCTTGCATTTCAGTGGCCCAAAGTCCAGTCTTTTTCGCGTAAGCTTCAACTAGCTTAACTTGCTCATCACTGCGGCCAGTTAAGGTTAAATAATCAATAGTTTGCTCATCAATATAGAACATAGCTGCGGTTGCCCCGTACTCTGGGGTCATGTTCGAAATAGTAGCGCGGTCACCTAAAGTAAGGTGTTTCGTGCCTTCGCCATAAAACTCTAAATACGATGACACCACTTTTTCATTGCGTAAAAATTCTGTTAGCGCCAGCACTATGTCAGTTGCTGTAATGCCTTCTTTAGGTTTACCGGTAATTTCTACGCCAATAATGTCAGGTAAACGCATGTACGAAGCACGCCCTAGCATAACGCTTTCAGCTTCAAGCCCACCTACACCAATGGAAATAACCCCTAGTGCATCAACCATTGGGGTGTGGCTGTCAGTACCTACTAAGGTGTCTGGAAAGGCTACGCCATCACGGGTTTGCACCACCGGCGACATTCTTTCTAAATTAATTTGATGTAAAATACCGTTGCCTTGTGGAATAACATCCACATTTTCAAAAGCGGTTTTACACCAGTTAATAAAATGAAAGCGGTCTTCATTTCTGCGGTCTTCAATTGCGCGGTTTTTCTCAAATGCATTTTTTTCAAAACCCGCATGCTCAACAGCGAGTGAATGGTCAACCACCAACTGTGTAGGCACCACTGGATTTACCTTACTTGGATCACCTCCTTTTAGTGAAATTGCATCACGTAAGCCTGCTAAATCCACTAGAGCTGTTTGCCCTAAAATATCATGACAAACTACTCGCGCAGGGAACCATGGAAAATCAAGATCACGCTTGCGGTAAATAAGCTGTTTTAACGCGTCGGTAAGTTGCTCTGGATCGCATTTACGCACTAAGTTTTCCGCTAGCACTTTTGAGGTGTACGGCAGGCTAGCATATGCGCCTGGCTTAATTTCATTTACTGCAAGTTCGGTATCAAAGTAATCTAAGCTCACGTTTACATTCGGATCGCTAAACGCTTTTCTGTATAAGTAGTTCATCAGTATTGCCTTGTTTATTAACGCTGGCGCTTAAGCGCGCTCAGCCATGTCTTCTACACTACGCAAATCTTCACCTGTATAGTCAGCAGATGGGCGAATAATACGGTTGTCAGCACGCTGTTCCATTACATGCGCTGCCCAGCCGGTTAAACGTGACATAACAAAAATAGGCGTAAATAATTTAGTCGGTATGTTCATGTAGTTATAGGCTGAAGCATGGAAAAAATCAGCGTTACAGAACAAGCCTTTTTCACGCTTCATTACGGCTTCACAACGAACCGATACTTCGTATAGGTTGTCGTCACCGTATTCACCCGCTAACTTATGTGACCAGCCTTTAATAATTTCATTACGTGGGTCTGATTCAGAATATATAGCGTGGCCAAAGCCCATAATCTTTTCTTTGCGCTCAAGCATGCCCATCATTTCTTGCTCAGCATGATCAGGGTTTTTAAAGCGTTCAATCATATCCATAGCAGCCTCGTTTGCGCCGCCATGCAATGGGCCTCGTAAGGTACCAATAGCGCCGGTAATACAAGAATGCATATCAGATAAGGTAGAGGCGCACACACGAGCGGTAAATGTAGATGCGTTAAATTCATGCTCAGCATAAAGAATAAGAGATACATGCATAACTTGCTCATGCAGTGCACTTGGCTTTTTGCCATGTAGTAAATGCAAAAAGTGCGCGCCAATAGAGTCATCATCAGTGGCTACGTCAATGCGAACGCCTTCGTGCGAGAATTTATACCAGTAACAAATAATACTAGGGAAACACGCAAGCATGCGGTCAGTTACGTCAGACTGCTGGCTAAACTCAAGTTCCATTTCTAGGTTGCCTAGCATAGAACAAGCGGTACGCATTACATCCATTGGATGCGCGCTTGCAGGAATACGCTCCAATACTTCTTTCAATGCTTGTGGTAACTCACGCTGAGATTTTAAAAGTGCTTTATAGCTAGCTAACTCGTGTTCGTTTGGCAGTTTACCTTTAAGAATCAAATACGCCACTTCTTCAAACTGGCATTTTTCCGCAAGCTCTTTTACGTCGTAACCGCGGTAAGTTAACCCTGAGCCTGAAACCCCTACTGTTGAAAGTGCCGTTTTGCCCGCTACTTGACCACGTAATCCTGCACCACTTAGTACTTTAGCCATTTTATGTCTCCAATTCTGTTATGTGTGAATATATTCTGTCGTTAGGTCTTTCTAGTCTTTGTCTTTTGCGAACAAGGCATCTAATTTTTGTTCGTAATCGTGGTAACCCAGGTAGTCATACAAATCCATACGCGTTTGCATGGTGTCAACTACGGCTTTTTGATCACCATCTTTTAAGATGTGCTGATACACATTTTCTGCAGCTTTATTCATTGCTCTAAAGGCGCTTAGTGGATAAAGCACCATGGCTGCGCCCCACTCACCTAATTCCGCTTTGTTCCATAATTCTGTTTGGCCAAACTCAGTGATATTAGCCAAAATAGGCACATTAAGCGCCTGACTAAACGCTTCATAATGAGCTTGGGTTTTTATCGCTTCTGCGAAAATGCCATCGGCACCTGCTTCTACATAGGCTTTCGCACGCTCAATGGCTTTATCTAGACCTTCTTGTGCAAATGCGTCAGTGCGCGCCATAATGAAAAAGTCAGGATCGGTACGCGCATCTACTGCGGCCTTAATGCGGTCAACCATTTCTTCTGTGCTTACAATTTCTTTATTTGGGCGATGTCCACAGCGCTTTTGCGCTACTTGGTCTTCCATATGCACTGCCGCTGCGCCCGCTTTTTCCATATCACGAATTGTTTTTGCAATATTGAAAGCACCGCCCCAACCTGTGTCAATATCAACGAGTAAAGGTAGGTCGCAAGCACTGGTAATGCGCTGAACATCAACTATTACATCATTTAAAGATGTCATGCCTAAGTCAGGCAATCCATAAGATGCATTGGCCACGCCGCCGCCCGATAAATAAATAGCTTGATGACCTATTTCTTTCGCCATCATGGCGCTGTAGGCATTAATGGTGCCTACTATTTGTAAGGGCTGGTTGTTGCGTAATGCTTGTCTAAATTTTTTGCCTGCACTCATAAGTTTATGGTCCTTAGTTTGTGTTCAATGTTATTTCTTGAATAAGCAATGTGCCGGCGCATAAGCATTTCGGCTAGTTCTTCATCGCGGTTGGCTATTGCTTTTACTATATTTTGATGTTCTTCAAAGGCGGTAGTTACACGGGGGCCGGCCATACCTAACTGCACTCGATACATGCGTACCAAGTGATAAATATTATTCATTAGCATGCTAATAAGGTGCTGGTTGTGGCTACCTAGTACAATGCGGTAGTGAAAATCTACATCGCCTGCTTCTTGGTAATACGATTGAGAGTCTTTTACTTTCTCAAAATGGCGGCGAAGTAAATCGCTAAGGGTATCTATTTCGGATTGGCTCATATGTTTAGCCGCCAAGCGAGCAGCCATACCTTCTAGTGATTCACGCACTTGGTATAACTGTATTAATCCATTATGGCTTAAGGTAACTACGTTGGCGCCTACGTTTGCTTTGCGTTCAACTAAGTTAACATTCTCAAGCCTATTAATAGACTCACGAATAATCGCGCGGCTAACTTGATATTTAGTCGACAATTCAGATTCAACTAATTTACTCCCTGACGCAATTTCACCCTCTACAATATCTTTACGCAAGGCGATGAATGTCTTGTCTGCAGAGGTAATGGGCGTTTCGAGCATAGGAGTCATAGCTTTACCTGATTCGTTGAATGAGTAAAGAATATAGCCCCTTTGTCGACAATTATCAAATAATAAGGGTGAATTTGCCCTAATACTTCTGGGTTATATAGATATTGTCGACAACTTGGTGTTCGGAGAATTTATCGTGAGGCGGCCTCTACATATGCAAGGGCCGCAAGTAAAAGTGGGTTATTCGTTTGATTCGCTAGGCGATTTAAATTTTCATTTCTTTTAAACCAAATTCAAAAAAGCCGCGACTTATTTAATGAATACACTAAATTTTGCTTTTTTTGACCAAGTACGCTTAAAGACTAAAAGTATAAGCCATTGAAAATAAAGCCATAATTAATTGGCATTGAAATTGATACTACGTAGTCAAACTGGCTTGTAAGTACAAGCTAATCAACTAAATTAAAAATAGTTACGCACAAGGATCTAATTATGACACGCCATGTTAAAACACCTGTTTTTTTGTTCATTACCGTATTTTTAAGCGCAATAATGTTAAGTGGTTGCATCATTCATGTAGGTGCAAGTACTGCTAAAGCCGATTATCAAATAGGGGATGACTACTCTACCGTTAATAAATCGCTCACCATTGATGAAGGCAAAACCGTGGGAGATGTGTCGGCTGTAAACGGAAGCCTTACAGTTAAAGACAATGTAAGTGCTGAAGACATTTCTGGCGTTAACGGTAGCGTCAGTATTGGTAAAAATGTTTTTGCGGAATCTGCTACTACCGTTAATGGTAGGTTGCGAGCACAGTCTAACTTTGTGGTAGCTGAAAATGTAAGTTCAGTGAACGGCGGTATTTTCTTAAATCCTAATAGCACTGTGGGCGGAAAGCTTGAAACGGTAAATGGCCAAATAGATTTAGACGGCGTACATGTTAAAAAAGACATTGTAAGCGTTAGCGGAAACATTCACTTAAGCGGCAACACGCATGTAGAAGGCAATATTGTATATCAGTGGAATAAGGGAAACTCCAATTACAACAATCGCCTGCCACTACTTAAGATTAGTGAAAGCGTGAAGCTTGATGGAAATATAATATTAGAAAGACCGGTAGATCTGGTATTGAAAGATGAAAGTTTAAACAGCAAAGTTATTCGTAATTATTAATTTACTCAGTTTGGACTAGCTCCCTAGTCTATTGTCGTTGCAGCAACGGCACAAAATATTGTGCCCGCGCTGCTTTTTTTATTTCCTATGGGCTAACCAAGTCTTTACTTAGCATTATGTCTTTGATTTCTTGAATACTTGCTGGATCATCAATAGTTGACGGAATAACGAAATCTTGATTATCAGCAATTTGTCTTAGTAACTTACGAAGTATTTTGCCTGACCGCGTTTTAGGAAGGCGTTTTACAATTACCGTTCGCTTAAAGCACGCAACCGCACCAATGGCTTTTCGCACCATACCTGCCACTTCATTTTGTAGGTCATTTTCGCTAATTTCAATACCATCTTTTAGCAGTACTAAGCCTACCGGCACTTGGCCTTTTAAGCTATCTTGAATACCTATTACGCTGCACTCCGCAACTGCGGGGTGTGATGCTAGCACTTCTTCCATTTCACCCGTTGATAAACGATGGCCGGCCACGTTAATTACATCGTCTGTTCTACCCATAACAAATAGGTAGCCATCTTCATCAATGTATCCTCCATCACCCGAGCTATAGTAGCCGGGGTATTCGCTCAAATACCCTTCGTTGTAACGCTCAAAGTCGCCCCAAATTGTGGCTAAGCAACTTGGCGGCAAAGGTAATTTCAAAGCAATTGCGCCTTGTGTGTTGGCAGGAAGCGGATTTCCTGCACCATCAAGAATTTGTACATTAAAGCCCGGTACAGGCTTAGTTGATGAGCCAGGCTTGGTGGGTAAATTTCCAAGCCCTACCAAATTTGCGCAAATTGCCCAACCTGTTTCAGTTTGCCACCAATGATCAACCACCGGCTTACCCGTTTTTTCAACCGTCCATTCGTAGGTAGGCGGGTCTAGCCGTTCACCCGCCATAAATACAGTTTGCAAACTGTCAATGTTGTACTGCTTAAGTAAGTTTGCCTCAGGATCTTCTTTGCGAATCGCTCTAAACGCGGTGGGTGCAGCAAAAACAGCTTTTACCTTGTATTGTTCAATTACGCGCCAAAATGCGCCAGCGTCAGGGGTTCTAACGGGTTTACCTTCATACATTATGGTAGTGCATCCATGTAGTAAGGGTGCATAAACAATGTATGAATGCCCCACTACCCAGCCCACATCTGAAGCTGCCCAAAATACATCACCTGCTTGCATATTATAAACAGCACTCATGCTGTATTTTAACGCCACAGCGTGCCCCGCGTTATCGCGCACTACACCTTTTGGTTTGCCTGTAGTGCCAGATGTATACAAAATATATAGTGGGTCTGTACCAGATACTGCCACGCACTCGGCTTGCGGCGCACTTTGTACAGCTTCGCTCCAATCTATGTCACGGCCCACTTGCATTGATGCTTGGCATTGCTCTCGTTGCAGCAGAATAACTTTTTCGCATTTATGCGATGCAATTTGAATGGCTTCATCAACCATTGGTTTATATTCAATAATACGGTTGATTTCAATTCCACAAGACGCCGTTACCAATAAGCTTGGTTTTGCATCATCAATACGTACAGCAAGTTCATTTGCAGAAAAACCGCCAAATACCACCGAGTGAATCGCGCCTAAGCGAGCAGTGGCAAGCATGGCGATTAAGGCTTCGGTAATCATAGGCATGTAAATAACAACCGTATCTCCTTTGCTCACGCCCTGCTCACTTAGCAAGCCGGCAAAACTGGCTACTTTGTCGAGTATTTCTTGATAGGTAAATTGCGCTTGCACGCCAGTAACAGGAGAATCATAAATGACAGCAGTTTGATCACCGCGGCCTTGTTCAACATGGTAGTCAAGTGCCATGTAACATGTATTCATTTGGGCATCGGCGAACCAACGTTGTATGCCATTTTCGTCGGTTGACAAGATTTCCTCAGGCGCTTTGAACCACGGTAAATCTTTGGCTTTTTCACCCCAGAATAACTCAGGGTTTGCTACCGATGCATCGTATTCTTGCTGATAGGACATAATTTTCACGCTCTTTTGCTAAGTAAAATGTGCTCGCACATAAAGTTAAAAACAAGCCCTGCTTGGCGCTAAATTCACGCTTCCAGGAAGTTTATTAACTTGTTAATTGAGTTAACTTACTTATTACAATAGAACATTTTTGTTTGGTGCGTTATGCGACTTCTGGCGTATTCACGTAAAGTCACACCGCATACAATTCAATTACATTATTGATATTAAAGGGGTTTTAACCCAAAGCTTCGCGTTTGATAAATTTTATTCTTCTAAGTACAGCTACGAACAACATAAACATTAATGCAACACTGCTCATAGAACCACCGCCGCTGTCGCCACTTTCACTGTCGCTAGTAGTACTGCTTGAATCTGAATTTAATACGGTTAGCTCAGTGGTGATGGCTACTTCTTTTGTTCCATCTGACACTCTTACCTGAAACTCAATGGTTTGATCACTCTCTACGCTGGGAGCCGTGAAACTTATTTGTGAACTAGTCGCACCACTTAAACTTACCTGAGGCCCTGAAATTTGTGTCCATTGAATTTGCAGGCTGTCGTTATCATTGTCACTGGCTTGTACCGACAGATTAATGTTTGAAGCTTCCTCAACAGTACTACTATGAGCAACAAAGCTTACTTGAGGTGCATTATTACTGTCTCGAACACTTACGCTTACATTAATAGTTGATGTATCTCGGCCGTCATAAACCTCTAATTTAAATAGCAAATTTTCTGAATTGTTTACTTCTGGCGCAACAAAGGTTAATAAGGGGGTGGTTGTTTCGCTCAAAGCAATCGGGTACCCGCCTATTTGCGTCCAATAGTAGGTAAGTTCATCGTCTTGAACATCAGTCGTCAGAGATGCATCAATCCTCACTTCCTCACCCTCTGTTACTGTGGTTTGCCTGTTTACGCTAATCAAAGGCGCGGTATTAGCTAGTTCACTGGCTAAAACACCTGGGTCTTTGATAATACCGTTCGCTTCAAGGTCAGCGTCATTTGGTCCGCCGTCTTGAATCAACAATTGAATGCATGAGTCACCTTCATTCAAGCCTGATAAGTAAAGGCTTGAATCAATGCTAGGGCAATTGCCATCACTGTCGAAAGGGGCAGAATAAATAGCGTTTTCGCTATTTTCTACAAAGGTAAACCACCCGTAAGAACTGTTATATTTTCTATAAACGGCATCATTAGGAATAGTGCTGCCAGTATCTAAAGGAATAACTACAGCCACGCTTTGCCCAGCGTAATCTAAATTTTCAATATTAAAAGTATGTATGCTTTGTATCGCTTCAAAGTGAACATCATCAGCAAGGCTTGTTTGTTCACCCGTTTCGCTACCATAATTAGCTATATCGGCCATGCTTACTACGCTACTGCTAGCACTAGCGCCGTCGGCTATTCTTGCAATGTCGCCTACGGTTAGTTCATAACCAATTGAGGTGGTAAGTGGTTGCTCACTCACGCCTGTTGCCAATATATACGGGTTCGCATTATCATCTAAATAATTAGGTATGCCATCTTGGTCACTATCTGAGTACCCTTCAATGGCATCTGACATACCATCAAAATCACTATCAACTGAACTTGATAAGCTTGGTGCTTGAGCGGCAATCACAAGCGGAAATTCTATGGTAATACTGTAGGCAACAAAAGTGTTGCTTTCGCTTATAACCGCCTGTGCAATATAGGTTCCAGTCGAAAGGGAGCTAGGGTCAAACTCAAGTTCCGTACTTACTGTACTTAAATTTGTAAGGCTACCCTCTGCGAAAGACCAGCTCACCTCATGGCTATCATCAGCATTCACATCACTAATTTGTGCGATTAAACTCGCTACCCCTTGATCTTGGTATACAACGCTGGTAACTGCGGCATTTTGCTTAGCAACAATACTGGCAATAGGTGCATAATTGGTAGTATCAATTTCAATAGTTATGTCACTTGCATCACCTAGGCTCGCATTAACTGGGTTGGCTAAATTCACCGATACTAAATCACCCAGTGAAGCAGTTTGCGCTACATCTAACGTGAGCACTCCTGTTTGGCCCTCGTCAATTTCAAGTACGCCACTTAAAATGTTAGTAACAGGCCCTGCGAGTGTATATTCAAACGAAACGGGGTACTGCGGCGCTATGTCTGATAAGGTGAACTCAAGGCTTAGGCTGCTTCCCGGCGATGCAACAAGGTTTGTATCAACCACAAGCAAAGGAGCAATGTCTACAAACACTTCTAACATACTAGTGTTACCGCTGTTGTCAGTAGCACTTAAAATAACACTCTGGGCACCAGCACGAAGTTGAGAGGTAGTGATAATACTTGCATTTATATCACCATCAACTAAATCATTTGCACTTACACTTATGTCATAGCTTACATCGGTAAGGTAGCCTCTTGCATCAATTTCTATGGTGTCTATTTGCGGAAATTCAGGTGCCGTAGTGTCCACTACCGTTACAGTTTGCGTCAATTCACTCTGATTACCCGCAAAATCAGTAGCTGTCCAAGTCACTACGTTTTCACCTAAGGATAGGTAGCCTGAATAGTCACTGCTTAAGGTGGCGGCATTTAAATTACCATCTGAAACTCTTGGCTCGGTAAGTTCATAAGGCGTTAAGGTAGCCGTAGCTTCAATGGTAAAATCTGCAATATTATCAAGCACCGGAGCCGTAAAATCACCAATAGTTGCATTTAAAGGCTGCGCATCGTCTTCATCTACAATGCCATCGTTATCATCATCAACATCTGCATTGTTGCCTATGCCATCACCGTCGCTATCTATAGACTCAGCATCGGAAAATGGAAAAGCATCTACATCGTCAAGCACACCGTCATTATCATCATCAGTATCGGCGTTGTTGCCTATGCCGTCTTGGTCATTATCTAAAGTTTCCGTGGCATCAAAGGGGAAAACGTCTTCGCTATCAACAATGCCGTCGTTATCATCATCGCTATCAAGGTTGTTTCCAATGCCGTCAAGGTCATTGTCAGCCCACTCACTCGCATCAAGCGGGAACACATCATCAGCATCTACAAATCCGTCGTTGTCATCATCATCATCTGCGTTATTGCCAACACCATCATTGTCTAAGTCTTCTGTTTCACTCGCATCAAAAGGAAACGCGTCGTTTATATCAATTACGCCATCATTATCATCATCAATGTCAGTGTTGTTACCTATTCCATCAAGGTCATTATCAGCATGTTCATTTCTATCTAAGGGGAATAAGTCTTCTGAGTCCTCAATAGAGTCGCCGTCATCATCAGTATCAGTGTTATCACCTATGCCATCACCATCGGTGTCTAGGGTTTCATTCGCATCAAAGGGAAATGCATCAACAAGGTCTTCAACGCCGTCGTTATCATCATCTAGGTCAGCATTATCACCTACGCCGTCTTCATCAAAGTCGCTAATTTCCGTAGGGTCATTGTCAAAGGCATCAAATTCATCATCAACACCGTCATTGTCATCATCAAAATCCGCATTATTGCCAATGCCATCGCCGTCGGTGTCAAACCATTCGCCTACTGCGAAAGGAAAAGCATCTTCCGTGTCAATAACACCATCGTTGTCATCATCAGTATCAGCGTTATCACCAATTAAATCACCGTCGTAGTCACCTATTTCTGAGGCATCTAATGGGAAAGCGTCAAAGCTATCATCAAGGCCGTCATTGTCATCATCAAAATCCGCATTATTTCCAATACCATCGCCGTCTGTATCAAGGTATTCGCTGGCGTTAAATGGAAATGCGTCTTCAGTATCTGGAATATTGTCATTGTCGTCATCAGTGTCGGCGCTGTCACCTATGCCGTCATTATCGTTATCGTTGTAGTCACCTGAGTCTAAAGGGAAGGCATCATCTACATCTAAAATAGTGTCATTATCGTCGTCATCATCCGTGTTATTCCCTATGCCATCTTCGTCGGTATCGGTATCTTCTGTTGGGTCTCGCGGAAAGGCATCGCTTTCGTCAGGTGTGCCGTCATTGTCATCATCGGTATCAGCGTTGTTGCCTATGCCATCACCGTCACTATCAATGGTTTCTGTTGGGTCTAATGGAAATGCATCGCTAACATCTTGGCCGCCGTCATTATCATCATCTTCATCCGCATTGTTACCTATGCCGTCAGCATCAGTATCTACGCTTTCAGAGCTATCAAAAGGAAATGCGTCGTTTGAGTCTATTACGCCATCGTTGTCATCGTCAGTATCACTGTTATTACCTAAGCCGTCGTTGTCATTATCGCCATTTTCACTGCTGTCAAAAGGAAAGCTGTCTTGTGTATCTGGCACACCGTCATTGTCGTCGTCAGTATCAGCGTTGTCACCGCTGCCGTCGTTATCAAAGTCGGCGCTTTCGGTTTCGTCTAAAGGGAAGGCATCATTTGTATTATCAACGCCATCATTGTCGGCATCAATGTCTTGTTCATTTGCAATTCCGTCACCATCATAATCCTCAGGTGGAAAGTACGCTAAGTTGTTTATCCAATCGCCTTCTAAATTACTGGCACTGGCTTGCACTAAGGTGCTGTAGCCAAAATCAGTGCTGCCGTCTGAACTCGTATCTAGGGTGGCTAAAATAGCAGCATTGTTGTTTGATGAAGTTACTAGGCATTTGGTAAAGGCCGTATCGGTTTCACACGATTGCGCAATACTCGTGCCGTTAGAGAAATTAACGTTGACTATTTCAGTACCAGTATCGGGCACAAACCATATGGTGTATTGCTCTGTATCTTTTAAGGTAACATTCAGTAAACTCGTTTGTGAATTCCCAGTTTGGCTAAACGTAGCACTAGCGGTAACACTTGCATCAAATGCTACATCGTTGCTTAATTTTGCATGTGACACAAAAGGGTTAACTTGGGCTGCTACTAGCTCCTGCATGGTGTCGTAGATGTTGTTGGAGTTACCCTCAGAGTCAACAGGAATAATACCCGTAACAAACCAAATTCCAGCCGATTCACTTGAGCTTATTTGTGCGCTAAAACTTGTGCTATGAACATCATTAACGGAAAGCCAATCTGAATTTTGGCTAAATAGAACCGCTGAGCCATCACTCATATTTTCTAAATACAAATCACTTACTAGCGAAACCGAGTTCTCATCTTCAAAACTCAAATGCAAAGTAACAGTTTGAGTGCCCGCACTGGTATTAACACTGGCATTAGTTAACACTAATTCAGATAAAACCGGTGGGCTTGTTTCCTGAGCGAATACTATAGTGTGCAAACACAAGCTAAACATTAAGGCGATGAAAGATCGCCTTGTAATTACTGACATGAATATACTACCTACTAATTAACTGCGTTTTTTGCAAAACAGTTGGGAAATAAGTCTAAAACTGCAAAAAGCGCCTACGACTTGGCTTTCAATTACATCGGATTTATATCGAAAAGCTAAAGCGCTGTATAGAGGTAGAAAACCACCTTAAACGCACGAATTTTGTGCATTTACGCGCTATACCCTTGTTTCCACTTACTTGATCATCGTGATAATTAATGTGTATTTAATTCGTATATTTTGGAGGGTAAAGGCATGGAAAAACATACCCTTAAATTTACTATGTTTGCTTGACTTTGCGCCCGCCCTTTAAATATGTGGTTCTTGCAAAAAGTTGTTATTTACATACTCTACAAGCGACGTGTATTAGCGCAAATATGCATCATACTAGCTAGGGTTTGGTATACTCCGCTGTGGCGATTTGTTGTGGAAATAGCACTGAAATTCAGGCCAACACGCCGCCACCTAGCAAGTGCTTACTTACTGCATAAATTAACAAGATAGCTAATCTAGGAAATCCCAAAGCCCAGCATTGACTAAATCAGTAAGCAACAGTATAAACGCCTTAGCCTGTTCAGATTCACCCTTTAAGGTGTCATCGCTTAGATGCTTACGCTCAATGGTGGCATTGCTCAACATGAATTGTACCTCTTGAGTACAAAGTGCATCTATTGCAAAGGCGTCGCCGTCTATGAAAAATTCAAAAACCTTCGATTCTTCAATTGATTGCTCAGCATATATGGCGCGAAGGCCTGGTACACGCACAAATTCATCACCGTCCTGTAAATAAGCTAATATATCTTCCGCACTAAAAGCCTGCTCATCGAAGCGATTAAGCTGCTGGCGCGATAAATATTGCAATAATGCGCGCTTAGCTTGATCACTGTTTAATAATTCATTTAAGCCTTCTTTGAGGCGGGCTATTTCGTTTGAACTAATCTGTTCTGTTGCACTATTTGCGCTGCGTAAAGTGGCTATATCTGGGTCATGGTAGCGCTGCTGGTTCGTTTCAAAATCATCACTCTCATCAAGCATCCCATGCAAAACCTCAAGGTTGGTGGGGGCTCTAAAACCAATGGAGTAATTAATGCAATCTTCTAGTGCCACGCCATTGTGAGGATGCTTTGGAGGAATATAAACAGCATCACCGGCTTGAAGCACTTCATCAATTACCGGGTCAAAGCCAGTAATTTGCTTTAGTAACGGATGCGGCACTACTGTTTCAGCCTTACACGGCAAACCCACCTGCCACCTTCGCGTGCCCTTGCCTTGTACAATAAATACGTCGTATTCATCAGTATGAGGGCCTACGCCCGCCCCCGCGTTTGAAAAGCTCACCATTACATCATCAAAGCGCCAAGAAGGAATGAAGCGCACTTTTTCGGTGAACATACTCAGTTCATCAATGTACTTGTCAACGCCTTGGGCTAACAAGGTCCATTTACCAACGCACAAATCATCAAATGCAGCAAAGGGGCCTTGGCTCACTTGCCAAGCCCCTTCTGAATAAGACACTATTCGGCTATCAACCGTTTCTTCTTGTGCAAGCCCCGCTAAATCGTTTTCATCAATAGGATCAACGAAATTAGGGATAAAGTTACGCACAATACAAGGCTTTTTCTGCCAATACTCTGCTAAAAAAACGCTAGCGTCGAATTCGTGTATTATCATTATTGGCTGGCTGCCAAAGCTTGTTCTATGTCAGCAATTATGTCATCAATATGTTCAATACCCACTGAAATGCGAACCATATCTTCTGACACTCCTACACTGGCAAGCTCTTGTGCATTTAACTGGCGATGCGTGGTACTGGCTGGGTGGCATGCTAATGACTTAGCATCACCAATGTTGACTAAGCGCAACACTAACTGCAGAGCATCTATAAACTTAGACCCCGCCTCAATGCCGCCATTTATCCCAAAACTGATAATACCAGCCGCTTTACCGCCGCATATACGTTGGCAGGTGTCATGGTATTTACTACTTGGTAGTGCAGCGTAGTTTACCCAATTTACGGCAGTGTGGTTTTCTAGGTATGCCGCCACTTTTTCTGCGTTTTCGCAGTGGCGCTCCATTCGAAGTGATAACGTTTCTAAGCCCTGCATAATTTGAAATGCACTTTGGGCAGATAATGACGCACCAGTATTACGCAAAGGCACAACTCGGCATCGGCCTATGTACGCTGCTGCGCCCAATGCTTCTGTGTAAACAACGCCGTGGTACGATGGGTCAGGCGTGGTCATCATTGGGAAGCGCTTAGTATTCGCTGCCCAGTCAAATTTACCTGAATCTACGATTATACCGCCAATGGTAGTGCCATGGCCGCCTATGTATTTGGTTAGGGAATGCACCACTATGTCAGCGCCATAGTCAAAAGCCCGGCAAAGCACTGGGCTAGCAACCGTGTTATCTACAATTAATGGAACACCGGCGGCATGCGCTATTTCTGCCCAGCGCGTTAAATCAACTACGTTGCCAGCAGGGTTACCAATAGATTCACAAAAAAGTGCTTTGGTGTTTTCATCAATTAACGCGGCCAAGGCTTCGTAGTCATCGCCTTCAGCAAAACGCGCTTCAATCCCTTGGCGAGGAAAAGTATGAGCAAATAGGTTGTATGTGCCACCATACAATTGGCTTGAACTTACAATGTTAGAGCCAACATCAGCAATAGCTTCAATAGCGTAGCGAATAGCAGCCATCCCTGAGGCCACGGCAAGTGCGCCAATACCACCTTCAAGTTCGGTAAGGCGCTGCTCAAGTACCGCATTTGTAGGATTCATAATACGGCTATATATATTGCCCGGTACGGCAAGGTTAAATAAATCTGCACCATGTTGGGTGTCATCAAACGTAAATGACGTGGTTTGATAAATTGGCGTGGTGGCCGCTTTGGTAGTGGCTTCGCTAGTATACCCAGCGTGCAGAGCAATAGTTTCTGGTTTCATGTATTAGTTAAACCTTTTTTGTTAAGGGTTGCAAAAAACTCACACGCCAATAAATAATAGAAACATTTATTGGCGTGTTCATAAGTGCCTTCAGTACTACCTAGCAAGCACCAACTAACTTTATAACCCTTATATAAAAAGGGTTTATAATTCTTTCACACCCATATTGTATAAAGTAAACCCATAAATGTCAGCGTACTGCTCAATGGTTTTACTAATAGGTGTACCTGCACCATGCCCAGCATCGCTTTCAATTCGGATCAAGGTTGGTTTCGGGCCCGATTGCGCAGCTTGTAGTGCAGCAGCAAACTTAAATGAGTGAGCAGGCACAACGCGGTCATCATGATCAGCCGTGGTAACCAAGGTAGCGGGATACTCAGTACCTTCCTTCAAAGCATGTAAAGGGGAATACTTAAGAAGATACTCAAACATTTCTACACTTTGTTCTGAGGTGCCATAATCATAAGCCCAACCCGCACCAGCGGTAAATGTATGGTAGCGAAGCATATCAAGCACGCCTACAGCAGGCAGTGCAACAGCAGCAAGTTCAGGGCGCTGCGTCAATATGGCGCCAACTAATAAGCCACCATTTGAACCACCACGCAATGCTAATTTCTCACTGCTTGTATATTGCTTCTCAATTAAGTATTCAGCAGCGGCAATGAAGTCATCAAATACGTTTTGTTTTTGCATTTGTGTACCAGCATTGTGCCAGCTTTTACCGTATTCGCCACCGCCACGAATATTTGCTACGGCATATACACCCCCTAGTTTCAACCACGCGGCTACGGTCGAGCTAAAGCTAGGCGTTAAGCTAACATTGAAGCCGCCGTAACCATATAAAATGGTTGGGTTGCTGCCATCTAGTACGGTGTCTTTATGATAGGTGATAATCATAGGCACTTGAGTACCATCTTTAGAAGCATAAAACACTTGCTTAGACACAAATTGCTCAGGCTCAAAATCAACGCCTGGCTTTCTATACAAACTAGACTCACCCGAAGCTAAGTTGTATTCATAAATTGTAGTTGGCGTAACGTAGTTACTAAATGTGTAATACGCTTTGCTTGCGTCGTCTTTGCCACCGAAACCACTTGATGAGCCTACGCCTGGCAAGGTAATTTCCCTTACTTGCTCACCTTGTAAGTTGTACTGATAAACCTTTGAAATTGCATCCACCATGTACTCTGCAAAAATGTAATCACCGGCTGTATTTGGTGATAACACGTTTTCAGTTTCCGGGATAATATCTACCCAGTTTTCAGTTTGCGGGGCATTACCTTTAGCTAGTACCACACGGGACTTTGGCGCTTGGTAGTTAGTAACGAAATACAAATCATCGCCGCGGCTAGTAAGTAGATACACATCACCTTCTAACTCACTTTTAATGGTTACCCATTGCGCATCAGCTTGGCTTAAGTCTTTTAAATAGGCGCGGTTACCCGAGGTTGATTCAGCAGCAGAAATAAGTAAGTACTTACCATCTTCACTTACCTGAGCACCAATGTATCTGTGCTTTTCTGCATCAGTGTGGCCAAACACTTTAGCGTCATCACTTTGTGCGGTACCCACTTCATGATAATACACTTTATGTTGGTCAGTTTTTTCACTTAGCTCAGAGCCCTTTGGCTTGTCATAGCTTGAATAGTAAAAACCGTCATTTTTGTACCATGATAAACCGCTAAATTTAACATCAATTAAAGGCTCACCTATCATTTCCATGGTGTCTGTATTGATAGTATATACTTCGCGCCAATCACTTCCGCCTGTAGAGGTTTGGTACGCAGCTAAAGAACCATCTTTTGAAAATGATATGCCCGCCAGCGAAACGGTACCGTCATCACTGAACTCATTTGGATCAAGAAATACTTCTGGCTCACCATCGCCTTTCTGGCGGTAAACAACACTTTGGTTTTGCAAACCGTCATTTTTATAGAAATACGTGTATTCGCCTTCTATGAAAGGCGCAGATACTCGCTCATAATTGAGCAAAGTTTTCACCGTATCAGCAATTTTATCGCGATAAGGAATACGCTCTAAATATTGTTCAGTCACCGCATTTTGCGCTTTCACCCAGCTTTCTGTTTCAGCGCTTCTGTCGTCTTCTAACCAACGGTAAGGGTCTGCAACTTGCGTTTGAAAGTAAGTGTCAACTACGTCGCCCTTACGAGTTTCAGGGTAAGCGACTGTATCTTTGCTTTCGGCAACTTTATCTGCCATGTTTGGCTCCTCTGGCTTTGGCTGGCAAGCCAATAATAAGGTGGCTGCTGAAACCACAAAAACGCTCTTAAAAGAGCAAGCTTTTTTAGCTATTTTCATTGTATCGTCCGTCGTTATTTTGTTTTTTATTATATTTAGGGTTTTACCTTAACATACACGCTTGAATCATTCACAACTGCAATATCATATTGCAACTAAGCCCATATTTTCATTGCCTTTTAATGAATCCAATTAGGATAATGTGGTAACTTATCAGCAGTTAATGCAAAGTTCGAGCACCTATGAGTAATATATTAAAATTAAGCGCCCAACGCTACAAAGAATCTAGCCCTAGCAGTTCGCTAAGTAATTCATATGATTCCTTACTATTAGCCCTTGAAAGTGACCGTGGCAGAGTGCTCAATAGTGCAGCTGTAAGGCGTTTGCAGCAAAAGACCCAAGTGTTCCCACTAGAGAAAAATGCGGCGGTTAGAAGCCGCTTGACGCATTCGTTGGAAGTGATGCAAGTAGGCCGGTTTATTTCTCAAACTATTTGCCGTTTAGCCGCTGAAAAAATAAACGGTACAAATGATCAACAACATAGTGACGAACAAAGCGCATATAAAACAATCGAGAACTTAGGCCGCGCTCTAGAAACTACGGTTGAAATGGCCTGCGTGCTACACGATGTTGGTAACCCTCCTTTTGGTCATTTCGGTGAGCAAGCTATTAACCAGTGGTTTGAAGCAAATTTACTGCCCTTATATAAAAAACAAAGCAAGCAAGCATTAACTACGCAAGAACAAGACATAATGGCTGATGCCATGCATTTTGAAGGTAATGCACAAGCCATTCGCTTAGTTCACCACTTATTAGATTTGAATCTAACAAATAGCTTAGTTGCGAGCATACTTAAGTACACGCGTTGCGGGACTGAGCCTAAGCCTACAAGCAATAAGCCTTTATCATACTTAAAGAAAAAAGTAGGCTACTATTTTAGTGAAAAAGCTTTTGTTGAACAATTACAAGAAAGCTTAAATATACCTCATCAACACCGCCATCCTGCTACTTATATTATGGAAGCGGCCGATGATATTTCTTACTGCATGGCCGATTTAGAAGATGCCGTTGAAAAGGGTATTTTAAGTGTTGATGAATTAGTAAAGGCGCTTAAAGACGAGTATCAAGCCATTATCCAAAGCTTTGAACTAAATACGCTAGGCAATAGTTACGAAGATGCATCTATAGCGTCTAATGCACAATACAGTGAAGTAGATGGCCCTAACAAAATGGCGCACATTTGCGATCAAGCATATAGCGAGTTTGAGCAAGAAGATATTGTAAAAGTGAGTGCGTTTTTTATTAAGTTTCGCGTGAAAGTGGTGCATCCCTTAGTAGTGCATGCAAGCACAGTTTTTATTGATAACCTTAGCGCAATTACACAAGGTTCGTTCAACCAAGCCTTATTAGAAGATAAAAGCTACGCTCACGCTATATCAAAAACCCTTAAAAACGTAGCACTTAAGCACGTATTTTGTGTAGCAGAAGTAGAAACCGCCGAACTACAGGGATATCAAATTTTACAAGGTTTGCTGAATAAGTTTAGCGCATTGCTCATGCTAAGTGCTGATGAGTTTACGCAAGTGTGCACAAAGGGCGATTTTGCATTTCCCCTAGAAACTCGTTTAGTTAAGCGTATTGGTAAAAAACACGTAGCGCGGTATTTAAAAGTGGTACAAGAGCTAAGCAATAGTAATCAAGCGCTTGCAAGTGGCTTGTCATTTACTGCATTAGAGTTTTATTATCGCGCTCGGCTAATTCAAGACCATGTTAGCGGCATGACTGACCAATATTCCCTTGAAGAATATCGCACACTTATGGCCCTAGTTTAACAGCCGCTACTTGCGGCTTTGTTGATAAGCTTGGTAGTCAGGCACTCGGTAGTCATAAGTTTCTGAGAGCAGCGGTGATGAAATTAGGTAGTCAGCACTGCTTGGATTACAAGCCACAGGTATATTCCAAACCGCTGCAATTCTAAGTAGCGCTTTTACATCAGGGTCATGAGGCATTGACGCTAAAGGGTCCCAAAAGAAAATGAGCATATCGAGTTTTTGCTCGGCTATTTTTGCCCCTATTTGTTGGTCGCCACCTAAGGGGCCACTTAACAAGGGCTGAATTTCAAGCTGCGTAAATTCACTTATTTTCGCGCCAGTTGTGCCGGTAGCGTAAAGGCTATGTTGTGATAGTTTGTCTTTATGTTTTGCGCACCAATTGGTGAGTAATGGCTTCATATGATCATGAGCAACTAAGGCAATATTTTTACTGGCCTTGGCTTGAATGTGAATAAATTCCATAAATTTCCTGCTGTTAAGTGTGTTACGCGCTTACGTACCATCACAAAGAGTATGTAAAGCCAAATACTACTCAAAATCCATTATTTTACAATGAAACTTGTACATTACAGTGCTATCACCATAAACTTACAGCATAAGTACCCCGTAAGTTTAGCGTATAGAATGTTGTAGTCTGGAGGGTATAAAAATATTAGCTCAAATTAATGAGCATAGTCAGTGATTGGCTAAATTAATAATTACTTAAGCGTAAAACGGTTAGGCAACAGCTCACCTAATGTGCTTTCCCACTTTTTCTGCAAGCTATGGTCAAAGCATAAAACCGGTGCGTCTTCGTTATCAATAAACTCGCTTACTACCTGCCGGCATGCACCGCAAGGCGAAATGGCTTCGCTTTGATTAGATATTACATACAAGGCAGTAATATGCTTCATACCCTCAATAATTGCGTTTGAGATAGCAGAGCGTTCCGCGCACACCGTTAAACCGTAAGAAACGTTTTCAACGTTGACGCCAAAAGCAATGTGGGTTTCCCCATTTTGTATATATTCTACTGCCGCGGCTACCTGCACACCCGAGTAAGGGCTGTGTGAATGGCTTAATTTATCTTTCAAGGCCGCTAGTATATCGTCTTGCTTCATTAATTCTTTTCTCATAATTTGTTTTTCACTAGGTAATTTAAAGCGCCTTTGATGGCTGCCACTTGTGCTGCTATGCAAATTTCGGGGCTGGCACTGTCGCTGTCAGGGTAAACTTCGGTGGTGGTTGCGAAAGGCGCATTGGTAAAGCCCCCGCACAAGAATAACGAGGCTTTGTCATAGCAAATCACGCCTCTTGTAGGCACGCTCTGGCCTATAATTTTGCCATTTGCATCAGCAGGGGCAATGTGAGTAACTTTTTCTACTGCACTAATGACTGCTTCTTGGAAGTCTAACTGAGGGCTCGCTGTATTTGCAACTGTGTAAAACCCATCAGGGATTTCCCAATTGTCCATAGTAATGCCATCACGTGCAGCTAATGCAGGACGAAACTCTGAGTTGTCAGTATCGGTGGTTTCATGCAAGTCTATGTGGCATAAAAACTCAAATCCTTGTGATTTAACGAAACTCATAAGTTGCGTCGCTTCTTTGGAGCCGCTGGTTTCATAGAAAGAACGATTTGGATCAACGGCATCTACATTCCAGCGATTTATTGTTTCATATCCCCACGGGCTCACGCAGGGCACTATAACCAGGTTCACAAATTCGTTGTAAGCATGTGCATGCTCTAACAAAAATGTAATAGCTCCTTGAACACCGCTGGTTTCGTAGCCGTGTACACCGCCTGTTACCAACACACATGGCTTATTTTCTTGCCAGTTTGTAGTAGTAAATGCCCACAAAGGATAGCGCGCGCTATCGTAAGGCAATGCGCCGTAGTTATGCGCAGTAAATGCTTCAGACACGCCATCAAGCTTTGATAGTACTTCATCTTGATACGAACGATGTATGGTTTGTTGTTGAAGCCAAGCTTGCTTTTCGGTTGATGTCCAAGGTGTGCCTGGTTCACCTATAGGGTAATTGGAAGCGTTTTCTGACATGTGTCTGTCGCCTTTTTATTTGTTGTTGTCGTAAAGCGGCTTGTTACAGTATTGAAAGTATAGATCATTTTTGAGTTAAAATTTACAGAAATTATGTTTAGAAGTAAGTATGCTGATAGTTTAAGAAAAATAGGCGGGAAAATAAGCGATACAACCCCAAGCCACATGCTCAGGGTTGTTTTAAGGTTTTTACAATGAGCCCTTTTTATCTAGCTCAATTGCGTCATCAAGAATGCGCAATAATTCAGCGCGCGACTTAAGTTTTGTTTCGTAATGAGCGCGCATATCAAGTTTTGTCATGGCTTGCGCTATATATTGTACCGTTGCTTCAAATTCTTGCGGGCTAACAATTTTGTCAAGAAACCCAGCCATTACCGCATCTTCAGGATTAACCATTTCGGCAAGAATCACTGAACGATTAAAAAATACAGGGGCTAAACGCCCTCTTGCCAGTTCAACACCGGCATGGTGCATGCTCATACCAATGGCGACTTCATTTAGGCCTATCTTGAAATCACCTTCAACGCCAATGCGGTAGTCTGCACTTAGTAATAAAAAAGCGCCTTTTGCTACCGCGTGGCCCGAACACGCCGCTAGTACAGGAAAAGGAAATGACAATAAGCGGCGTGATAACTTTGAACCCTTTTCAACTAAAGCCATTGCTGACTCCATACTTTCGCGCATAACGCTTAAGTCAAAACCGCCAGAAAACATGCCGGTTTGACCGGTTAGCACAACCACTGCTTTATTTTCTTCGGCTTGATCAAGGGCGCTGTTAAGCTCATCAACAACTTGGTGCGATATTGCATTTACCTTGCCATTGTTAATCGTAATGGTAGCAACCTTGTTGCTAATGTTAGTGCTAACTAATGTGCTCAAAATGTCTCTCCTTTAATTGTGGGAAGCCTATGCTACGTAAATTATAGGCAATCATATATGAATATATAAAATCAACGAGAAGCTAAACACCAATCATCATTTTTTATATGTAATCACAGCCTATTTTATTATGCTTCTGGTGCTTCAACTTGTTCCCACAATTCAATTTTGATGTTATTTGGGTCTAATATCCAAGCAAATTTTCCATAGCCTTCATCGACCATATCGAGAATTTCAACATCACGGCTTTTAAGCACTTCTACAAAACCCTCAAGGTCATCAACTCTTAGGTTAATCATAAAGTTAGCCGTACTCGGTTGCATATATTTACTATCTTTAAAATGACTTATTAACGAATACGGTGACTTTCCTTTTTCTAAAGACCAATCAAATTGCGGGCCGTATTCACCGCCTATGCCTAATTTCTCTAAGTACCAGCGTTTGGTTTCTTCTGGGTCGTGGGCAACGTAAAATACACCACCTAATCCGGTTATTTGAGCCATAGTTATGTCCTTTTGTTAGTAAGCGTTTGTGTCGTTAATACAGCGCTCTATTGTAGAAACAAGAGCTGCAAGTGTAATTTAAATTGATCTGGCGCAAGCATAGCACTAAATGCCCCTTGCTATTCCTTGGGTAAGTCCTACACTAATAATGTACGAATTAACCAAGTAGAAGGTAACACTATGAGCAATTACAATCATGTATTAGTCGCTATAGATTTTGATGCCGAATATGAAAAGGTCATTCAAAAAGCACTAGAAGTTGCACCATCGCCTGAACATATAAGTTTAATTTACGTAATTTTACCCTCGGTCTATATTCAGCCTTATCTATACGGCATGCCGACTGATCTTATAAGTGACAAAGAACGCATTGTCAGTGCAAAAGCGCGCCTTGAAGAAGTGGCCGGAAAGTTTGGCTTACAAGTAAGCAACACCCATGTTGAATGCGGTGATGTAGCTGACGAAATCCATAATTTTGCGAATGACAAAAACGTTGATTTAATTGTTCTTGGCACACATGGCCGAAGCGGCATTAAATTATTGCTAGGCTCTACCGCAAATGCAGTTTTACATGGTGTTAAGCAAGATGTTCTTGCTGTGCGCATGCACGACTAAACTGGCACTTTTTCAACAGCAGTATTAGCTAAAGGCAAATAAAAGTAAAACTCCGCACCTGGCAAGGTGGTTTTTAAGTAATGTATAGAACCACCATGCTCTTCAATTATGCTTTTCGAAATAGATAAGCCTACGCCCATACCTTGCTCTTTAGTGCTGTTGAAAGGGGTGAACAGAGTACCCTCCGCTTTTTTAGATAAGCCGCAACCACTATCAATAACCGATATTTTTACGTACTTCGCTTCCTCGCATTGGCAACTTAGTAAAATACTGTTGCCATGTTCAAGTGCTACTGCCTGCATTGCCTCCATGGCATTACGCAATAAATTAAGTATAACTTGTTGTATTTGTACGGAATCTACATATATTTTGGCTTTTGAGTCGTGTTGCTGCACTTTCACGATAATATCTCGTTGCCGTGCTTCGGTTGCTGCTAAATAAACAACATCTTTTATAAGCGAGCCGCACTCTACCACTTCTTTGCTGCGAACACCGTGTTTCGACATGGCATTCATTCGTTCAAGTACTTCTATGGCTTGTAAAGCATGTTGATTAATTTTATCTAAAACGCCGGGTAAACCATTTGGCTCCCCTTTACTGCCCACCACTCTACCGTGCTCTGAGAGCCCTGAAATGGCAGTGAGGGGCTGGTTTATTTCTTGCGCTATCCCCGCCGTCATTTCACTTAGAAGATTCAGGCGCACCGCATGCGCCATTTCTTCAATGTGTTGCTTTGACTTTTCTAGCGCATTACGCTGTTCAGTATTGTCTCGGATTAAGCCCACAAACATCATTTCATCTTGTGACTGAATTTCACTCACCGACAAATGAATGGGAAACTCGCTACCGTCTTTGCGTTTCCCCACCAATTCACGACCTTTGCCAATAATTGTTTTAGTTTGCGTTTGCTTAAAATTGTCTAAAAAGGTGTTATGCATTTTTGCGTGATGCTCAGGCATTAACATACTCACATTTCGCTGAATGACTTCTTTTAGTTGGTATCCAAACATATTTTCAGCCGCATTATTAAAGCTTTGTATTGCCCCATCTTTATCAATAGTGATTACCGCATCAACTACTGAGTTAACAATAGCATCAGCAAACTCATGGCTAGTTAATAAGGCTTGCTCAGTTTGTTTAATGCTACTGATGTCAGTAATAAAGCCTTCGATTAAAGTTTCTTCAGTAGCGTTTGGGTTAGCCGCTTCGCCTCGTTCCCATACATGGCGAACCGTGCTATCTGGCAGAATAATACGGTATTCAAGCTCGAAGAATGTTTGTTCTGCAATTGCCTTGTCAACAACACTTACAACACGCTTAAGGTCGCTAGGATGAATCAAGTTTCCCCACAAAACCTCATGAGACTCAAAAGCTTGCCTTGACCAACCACTTAGCGCCTCACAGCCACCACTCACGTATACCATAGGCCAATCTTTCTCGTTCTTTGCTTGGTAGGCCATTCCTGGCAAATGCTGCATTAACAGGCCCGTTTTGCGCTTATTAGTAGCTAATTCGTAGATTTTACGTTGTGCCGTAAGGGTGGTATAAGCAGCTATGCCTACAGATGAGCTGAAGCAAAGTGCTACTACAGTAAAAATAATATAAGTGCGATACAAGCTTGCAAATAAATATTGATTTTTCGGCGTTAAACTCAGCTCCCACGTAACTCCATGTAGTTGCGTGATATACACTTTTGTCCAGCTGTTTTGCTGAAAGGTCACTTCATTTAAAGAAGAGGTTAGAAGGCTGGGATACAATTGTCGATTCGCTAATTTAACAATAAACACATAATCAGACTTAGCGTATTGAGGCACTAGGGCATCAATTTGAGAAGGCAATACTGTGTTGTTTTGTTTAATATTTTTTTCTATTGCGGCGGCAATATCGGATAAAATAATTTGCGTTGTTTGATGTATTTTTTGGCTACTATTTATGGCAAGTATAACAATAATAATGGTCATTAAGGCTGCCATCAAAAAACTAAATATACTGGCACTTGCCGATGGCGAAAGCTTGTTCGAGTAAGTACCTAAAGCATTTAACGAAAAAGGAAGTTTCATAGAAATTTAGCCAGCCTTGATGTTCTATAAAGTTACACTTAAGTAGCTACACACTAAGTATATTAATTATAAATTAATGAAAAAGTCAGGCCTTCCGTGGATTTCAACGTTTTGTTTGTAAAAAATGCTTACCGGCAACCTTGGCAATCATGTTGAGGTTCTACCTTAAATGTTTGCCACTGCGAAGTCATAGCATCATACATCTGCAAACCATTAATAGGTGTTTGTCCAAAATTAGTCAATATTTTTATTCCCTCTAGAGCTTGGCAAGCACCTACAATTCCCACCAAAGGTGACATAACGCCGGCTTCCACACAACTTAAACTTTGTTCGCCAAAAAATCGGCTAATACAACGGTAGCAAGCTGAGTTAAGGCTAGGCATTACACAAAAAATTTGCCCTTCCATCCGAATAGCGGCACCTGACACTAAAGGGACTTTGCTCGCATAGCATGCGTCATTAACCATGTTACGTGTAGCTAGGTTATCACAGCAATCTAGCACCAAATCATGTTCTAAAATCAACTTACGTAGCGCTAATTCATTTAAGCGCTCATTAAGCGCTCTAATTTCGCAATCACCATTTAAGGCCTGTAAACTTGCTTTGGCTGAATCAACCTTGCTGTCCCCAATGTTGGTTTCATAATGTAAAATTTGGCGCTGAAGATTGGTAAGTTCAACGGTATCATCATCTACAATGCTTAGGCTGCCAAGGCCTGATGCCACTAAATATTGGCTCGCTGCACAACCTAATCCGCCCATACCAATAATTAACACGCGGCTACTCATTAATTGCTCTTGCTTATCCAAATCAAAGCCCTGCAATGAAATTTGCCGGCTATAGCGCATAGCTTGTTGAGTTGTAATTACTTTCGTGTTGTTCGCCATACTTATTTACAATACTCATTTTACTTAATTGCTTATAATGCCTTAGAGTATACACATATTGCTAAATTGGATGCACCATAGCGTGAACGAGATAAAAAAATGATTTTGGTACAACAACAAGATTTTGACCATGCGCATCAGTACGAAGCTTTGCGCAGCAATGCAAAAAGTGACGGTGCCATTGTGACCTTTACCGGCTTAGTTCGTGACTTTAACATTGACGGCTCGGTTTCTGGCTTAGTAATTGAGCACTACCCCGGTATGACCGAAAAAGCATTGGAAGATATTTGTTCGCAAGCTCGTGAACGCTGGGAATTGGGCGAAATTCGTATTATCCACAGAATTGGCCAAATGGGTGCTTCTGAGCAAATTGTATTTGTGGGTGTTACTTCGAAGCATCGAAAAAACGCCTTTGAAGCGTGCGAGTTTATTATGGACTATTTAAAAACAAGCGCGCCTTTTTGGAAACAAGAGGCAAGCGATGATGGCTTAAAATGGGTGGAAGCTAAATCATCAGACCAACAAGCAGCACAACGATGGAAAGCATAAGCCTAAATACATAGCAGTTACTTACATCTAAAACTGCGCACATTGCTGTTAATCATCACCTTTTTTGGCCAAGTTACTTGCTAACTATGCCCTTCAACGAATTAATTTTAGGCCTTGCCTGAAATTTATTTCAAACATTTCTGTTCTGTTTCTTTAGTTTAACACTATCAACACACTAAAACCGTCTTTCACTAAGCGCGATGCTTTTCTGCACGTATGCTTAGATAATTTTATTTGGGAAAATATATGCCATTTTTGAACCACAAGCCGGCGATTGCCATGGCGGCTATTGTATGTCTTTTGTTGTCAGGCTGCGCCGAACAAAGCGAGTCTGCGCCTAGTAGGCCTGCACCTGAAGTTGATGTAAGTTTACCTATTAAAGCAAAAGTTACTTTGTGGGATGAATATACAGGCCGCTTTGGCGCGGTAGAACAGGTTGAAATTAGAGCGCGTGTAAGTGGCTATTTAGAAAAAACCAATTTTAAAGACGGCCAAGTTGTTAGCAAAGGCGACGTATTATTTGAAATAGATCAAAGGCCTTTTAAGATTGCCTTGGACGCAGCCAAATCACGCTTAAATTTGGCAAAAAAAGAATACGAACGCGGTATCAACTTACGCAAACAAAATTCAATCTCTCAAGAAGAGGTTGATCAGCGAAACAATGATTACCAGCTAGCCCTTACCGCTTTGGAAGAAGCTAAGCTTAATTTAGAGTTCACTTTGGTAAAGTCGCCAATTGATGGCGTGGTTTCAAGAGATTTCGTAAACGTAGGAAACCTTGTAACGGGTGGCGCTGCCGGCGCTACCCTACTCACAAATGTTGTTTCTGTGCACCCTATTCACTTTTATTTTGATGCGGGTGAAAGAGACTTATTAAAGTACTTGCGCTTAAGCCAAACCGACAAAAGACAAAGTTCACGAACCCACCCAAATAGAGTGCAGGTGCGCCTGCAAGATGAAAAAGAATTTTCGCATTTAGGTGTAATGGACTTTGTTGATAATCAGATAGATGAAAGCACTGGAACTATTCAAGGCAGAGCCATTTTTGATAACCAAGATGGCTTTATTTTACCCGGTATTTTTGGCCGAATTCGTTTAATTGATCAAGACAACGTAAGCGCGTTACTGATACCAGATACCGCCATAGGTACAGACCAATCAAAGAAATTTATTTACACCGTAGATGCTAACAACAAAGTAGCGAAAAAATTTATTACGCTTGGCAGACTTTATACTAACGATCTTAGAATTGTAGAATCTGGGCTAGATGCCGGCGACAAGCTAATTGTGAACGGTATAATGCGAGCACGCCCTGGTAGTGAAGTAAATGTGAATGAAGTTGATCTTTCATCTCAGTTTACATATTAAGAGGGCTCTATGAATTTTTCTCAATTTTTCATCACGCGTCCTAAGTTTTCATCGGTACTTGCGATTTTAGTGATTATTATAGGTGCAATGGCTTACCAATCATTACCTATAGAGCAATATCCTCAGGTAGCTCCACCAACCATTCAAGTAAGCGCTTCATACCCCGGGGCTAATGCAGAAACAGCGTCAAAAACCGTGGCAACTCCACTTGAACAGCAAATTAACGGCGTTGAAGACATGTTGTATATTTCTTCGCAGTCAACAGCTGATGGAAACGTGGCGATTACTGTGACCTTTAAATTAGGCACCGACTTAGATAAAGCCCAAGTACAGGTACAAAACAGAGTTGCAGTAGCCGAACCTCGTTTACCTGAAGCGGTAAGGCGTATAGGTATTACCACTAACAAAAACAGCCCTGATTTAATGCTTGTTGTGAACATGTTTTCACCCAATGGCACATACGACCAAACATATATTGCCAATTATGTTGCCCTGCAAATTCAAGATAAAATAGCGCGAGTAGAGGGGGTTGGGAATTTACGCGTATTTGGCGCGAGTCAGTACTCAATGCGAGTATGGCTTGATCCAGACCGCATTGCATCAATAGATATGACCGCCGCCGAAGTAATAAGCGCACTGCAAGCTCAGAATGTACAAGTTGCCAGTGGTACATTAAACAATGCGCCCGTGCTTAGTGGGCAATCTGCGTTTGAATTAAGCGTACAAACAAAGGGGCGCTTGGAAGCGCCTGAAGAATTTGAAAACGTGATTGTAAAAAACAACGATGGCCGAATTGTAAGAGTAAAAGATATTGGCCGGGTTGAGTTAGGCGCTGAAAGCTACGCGACACGCGGCTATTTAGGTGACAAAAAAGCGGTCGCTATTCCTATTTTCCAGCGCCCTGGCAGCAACGCCTTAGAAACAGCAGCAACCATACAAAATATTATGAAAGACTTGGCCAAGGACTTTCCACCCGACCTAGCCTATGATATTGCATATAATCCTACTGACTTTATTGCACAGTCTATTGATGCAGTAGAAATGACAATTTATGAAGCTATTGTACTGGTGGTGCTGGTAATTCTCATATTTTTGCAAAACTGGCGGGCGGCGATTGTGCCAGTGGTGGCTATTCCGGTTTCTCTTATTGGCACGTTTGCCGTTATGAGCGCCTTGGACTTTTCCATCAATAATCTAACATTGTTTGGCTTAGTACTTGCCATTGGCATAGTGGTAGACGACGCGATAGTGGTAGTTGAAAATATGGAACGCTTAATTTCTGAAGGTGCCACACCGCTTGACGCCGCGAAAGAAACAATGAAAGAAGTAGGTGGAGCGTTAATTGCAACCTGCTTAGTATTGGTCGCAGTGTTCTTACCCACCATTTTCGTAAAAGGTATTTCGGGTCAGTTTTATAGCCAATTTGGTATCACAATAGCGGTAGCTACCTTCCTTTCTACGGCTGTGTCTTTAATTTTAAGCCCGTCAATGTCAGCGGTATTAATGAAACCTAAAGGTCCTGAAAAAGAGAAAGACAAGCGCAACTTAAGCGACCGCTTTGCAGATGCTTTTAATAGGGGCATGCACAAGGTATCTATATGGTATGCAGCGCTTATTAGCAAACTTATTCGCTTAACTTGGCCAATGTCTTTTGTGTACATAGGCCTTATGGTGCTGGCCGGCTACTTATTTACTAGTGTCCCAAAAGGCTTTATTCCTGCCCAAGATCAAGGTTATGTTATTGTCAGTATTCAATTACCTTCAGGCGCTTCGTTGTCGCGCACTGACAGCGTAGTACAAGAAGCGGTTGACCGGCTATTAAGTATAAATGGTATTCGAACGTCAGTCGCATTTACGGGGTTTTCGGGCGCCACCTTCACAAATGCATCAAATTCGGCTGCTATTTTTACGCAAATGGATTACTTTGAAGAGCGGGCAGAAAAAGGCTTAAGCTTTGAGGATATTTTTGGCCAAGTTCAAGCACAAATGTCACAAATAAAAGAGGCGTTTGTCATAGTTATACCGCCGCCTTCCGTGAGAGGGATTGGCAACGGTGGTGGCTTTAAAATGATGCTTGAAGATAAATCAGGACAAGGCTTTGAGCCACTTGAACAAGCTATATTTGCCTTAGGCAGTGCCGCTAACCAAGCGCCCGCTACTACCTCGGTATTCAGTTTATTCAATACCAATACGCCACAATTATATGCTGACATAGACCGTGAACGTGTACAGCGTTTAGGGGTGCCTGTGTCTGAGGTATTTAGTGCCTTGGAAGTATATTTAGGCAGCGCTTTTGTTAATGATTTTAGTTATTTAGGGAGAACCTTTCGTGTTACCGCGCAAGCTGATGCCCCCTTTCGTATGACCGCCGATGACATTGGCAGAATTAGGGTACGAAATAACAATGGCGAAATGGTACCTTTAAGTTCTGTGGCCACATTCGAAGACCGTTCAGGCCCCTCAAGAGTCCCAAGATATAATTTGTATCCAGCAGCAGAACTACAAGGAAATACTGCACCAGGCTATAGTTCGGGCGAAGCTATTAGTTCAATGGAAGCGCTTGCTGAGCAAATTTTACCACCGGGTATTGAGTTTGAATGGACAGAGCTTGCGTATCAGCAAAAAGTAGCGGGTAACACTGCGATTATTGCGTTTGTATTGGCTGTTATTTTTGTGTTTCTTGCACTGGTAGCCCTATACGAAAGCTGGACACTGCCGCTCTCAGTAATATTGATTGTACCTATGTGTTTACTAAGCGCTATTGCTGGGGTTTGGTTAATGGACATGGATAATAATATTTTAACGCAAGTTGGGTTAATCGTGCTTGTGGGGCTGGCAAGCAAGAATGCCATTTTAATTGTGGAGTTTGCGAAACACTTGGAAAGCGCCGGACGCCCCATGTATGAGGCAATTGTAGAGGCGAGTCAAACACGCTTACGGCCTATATTGATGACTTCATTTGCTTTTATTTTGGGCGTAGTTCCTTTAGCCATTGCCACCGGCGCAGGTGCTGAAATGCGACAAGCCTTAGGAGTAACCGTATTTAGCGGCATGCTTGGCGTAACTTTCTTTGGCCTAATTTTCACGCCTATATTTTATATAATGTGCCGTAGATTATCATTATTTGTTAAGCGACAAAAACTTGATGAAAATGGCTGTGCGCCTTTTTAAGGGCGCTTATGCTATGCAGTGATCAAAGGGAAGCACGCTAACCGTTTCGCCCACTTGAACACTGCCGCGCTCTTGCTCAATAATCGCGTAACAATTACTTGTACTAAAACAAGATAAAACACCCGAGCTTTGCGTACCTGTACTTTCAACGCAAAGCTCATTATTACTATTTGTATAAAAATGAGCACGTTGGTAATCTGCACGCCCCGGACGTTTTTTGAACACGCTGCAGGCCTTGGCTTTTAATACCTGAGCAGGTGACGCGCGCTCCCCTGCCATATATTTAAGTGCAAGTTTTGCAATTTGATCAAACGTTACCGCTGATGACACGGGATTACCCGGTAAGCCAAAGAAAATGCTATTGGGTAGCCGCCCAAATGCCAAGGGTTTCCCAGGTTTAATCGCAAGTTTCCAAAAATCAATTTGTCCGTATTCCTCAAGAATTTCGCGGGTATAATCAGCCTCTCCTACTGACACTCCACCACTGGTAATTACACAATCAGCAAGCTCATTGGCTTTTTCGAAACTAGCGCGAATCAATTCTTTTTGATCAGGAATAATACCCATATCAATAAGCTCTGCTCCCAAGCGTGAAAGCATAGCCAGTATCATTGGGCGGTTAGTATCAAATATGCGGTCATCTCGAGCGGCTTCACCTATAGGAAGTAATTCGTCGCCTGTTGAAAAAACGGCTACTTTAATTTGCCTGAAAACCACCACTTTATGCAAGCCCAATGATGCAAGCAAACCAATATCAATGGGTGAAATTCGCTTTCCTTTCGCTAACACCAAGCCGCCTTTTTTAATGTCGGAACCAGCCAAACGAATAGCTTCACCTTGCTTCACAGGATGGTGAAAATGAATATGTTCGCCTTCACTTGTGGTGTTTTCTTGCATAACCACCGTATTAGCGCCTGTTGGAATTTCAGCACCAGTCATAATACGTACGCACTGCCCACTTTCCAATTTGCCAGTAAATTTGTTTCCAGCAAAGCTCTTACCCACTTGAACCAAGGTCGTGGTTTGCTCAAGGTCGCTAGCGTTAATGGCATAGCCATCCATTGCTGAATTATTGTATGCAGGCACATTAATGGGCGACACAACATCTTCAGCAAGCACTCTGTTGAGCGCCTTGTGTAAATCACAGTGCTCAATATCAGTAAGTGTGTTCACTGTATCAATAATAATCGCTATGGCGTTTTCTACAGGCATCAAGCCTGGTGCATCACAATTTACAGCCATGAAAATGTTCTCTTTTTATAATGTGTTATGCCTTAATACTAACAAAAAGCCAGCCTAAACCCGAAGTTATTCTGCATAAAATATTAGTACCCTGTGGGTTGTAATAGCGCAGATGCTTTGTGTAGCCTAGTAAGGGATTAAGTGGTTAAAATCAAAACACTATGATTTGTGAAGCCATGTGATAACATCTATCAAAATGGAGCATTAAGGCAAGGTTGTGCTATTTAATTCAATCGAATTTATCTTTTTCTTTCTACCCATTACCTTATTTGTGTTTTTTGCTGTTGCAAAATACAAGGGTAATGAAGCAGCAATATTTGCGCTTGTAGCCGCATCATTGTTCTTCTATGGTTGGTGGAACCCTAGCTATTTGATCATCCTTATTGGCTCAATGCTGCTGAACTACAAGCTTGGCGGTCTGCTCAATAAAAATAGAAACAAGTCCTTACTAATATTTGGCATTTCCCTTAACCTCGCGCTCATTATTTATTATAAATACGCTGGGTTTATGGCAAACAATTGGAATTTCTTAACAGGGAGTTCCTTGTCATTTGGTGAAATACTTTTACCCTTAGCCATATCATTCTTTACCTTTCAGCAAATTGCATATTTAGTGGATTCCTACAAGGGCATTACAAGCGAATATAAATTTTTGCATTATGCCTTGTTTGTCTCTTTCTTCCCGCAGTTAATTGCTGGCCCTATAGTGCATCACAAGCAAATGCTGCCGCAGTTTAGCTCAAATACTCGATACCAATTAAACACTAATCACTTGAAAATTGGTTTGAGTATTTTTGCTATAGGTTTATTTAAGAAAACCGTACTTGCCGATGGCGTTGCGGTGTATGCAACACCGGTTTTTACCATGGTAGATTCAGGCCAAGATGTGGATATGCTAAGCGCTTGGGGCGGTGCATTAGCCTACACCTTGCAATTGTATTTTGACTTTTCTGGTTATTCTGACATGGCCATTGGTTTAGCTCGAATTTTTGGTATTGTGTTGCCACTCAACTTCTACTCGCCGTATAAAGCTACGAGCATTTCTGAATTTTGGCGGCGCTGGCATATTACCCTTTCTACTTTCTTAAGGGATTACATTTATATTGCCCTAGGCGGCAACAGAAACGGTAAAATTAAGCGTTATACTAATTTATTTATTACCATGTTATTAGGCGGCTTATGGCACGGCGCAGGATGGAACTTTATAATATGGGGCGCCTTGCACGGGAGTTACTTAATAGTAAACCATGGCTGGCGCTCTTTGTTAGAGCGCGTTCCATTTTTAGGCTTTACCCGAATAAAAACGCTTAGTTGGCTTATCACCTTTTTGGCGGTTGTTGTAGGATGGGTATTTTTCAGAGCAACCACGCTTGATGGCGCCTTATCAATGCTAGCAAGTATGGTGGGCGCCAATGGAATTGAGTTGCCAAATGCAATAATGAGCAGGCTAGGCGGCGCGGCTGAACTATTGCAAGGTTTTGGCATACAGGCAGGTAACACTGGGGGAAGTGCATTTATACTTACTTGGATTTGGATTATTTGCTTAATGTTTATTGCGATTTGTATGCCTAACGTGCAAGACATTTTTGCTAAAGCCAAACCATCGTTAAGCCAACAACATTTTGTGACTAGCGACACCTTTTGGCCTTTACTTTCATTAGCACGAAAAGTGAGTTGGGCCGACACTACGCGCTGGGCTTTGTTTATTGGCATCATCTTAGCTTTAGGCTTACTTACCTTAAACCAGGTGAGTGAATTCCTGTACTTTCAGTTTTAAGAGCACCTATGAATTATTTAAAAACATTATTTATAAGTTGTATAAGCGCTCTTGTACTGGCGGCAGGGTTTAACTGGTTTGTTGACCCATATGCTATGTATTGGTCACCTCTTGTTGATGGCCTAAACCAGCTTAAGCCTGAAGCAGGCAACAGAAGCCGAACTAGCAAACCCTACGTGTTAAGTAAAATAACTCCCAATACGGTTATTGTTGGCAATTCCCGGGTTGAAATGGGCTTAAACCCAAGTAATGCATTGCTTAAAGGTAGCGCCTTTAACAGTGCGCTCCCTGGTATAGGCTATAATCAACAAATAGCCAGTGCCTTGCATCAAATTGATACAAACCCTGAGCTTAAGCACATTATATTAAGCCTTGATTACCTTGATTTTTTATACAGCCCTAGCGAACTAAACACCAATTTTACTGAACTTAATACCGTATATAAACAACGGCAAAGCAAAAGTAATTTGCACACATCTAGCGCTGATATTGCCAAAATGCTGTTTTCCTTAGACACCATTTTCAGTAGCGTTTCAACCATTGCCAAGCAAAACAGTGTGGCTAGTAGCCTTACGCCACAGGGTTTTAATACTGCGCAAACCTTTGTAACAACTGTCAAGCATGAAGGAAAGGGGCCGCTTTTTAAGCAAAAGTTAGGCAGTATTGTGAAGCGAATAAAGAACAAAGAACTTCGCCACATCAACATGCAGTGGAAAACCTTTGGGCCTAAATTTGCGTACCTTGAAACGCTAATAAAATCAGCAAATGCTAAAAATATATCGCTCACAATTTTTATTAATCCTTACCATATTAGTTATTTACATTTATTAGATGAGTTGGGCTATTGGGATGATTTTATTTTGTGGAAAACCCACTTAGCTGAATTTTTTCAAGCTCAGCCTACTGGCGGTTTTACTGCTTGGGATTTTAGTGGCATTAATAAATATACTGCCGAGCCTATTGGCCTTCGCGAACCCACCGCAGAAATGCAGTGGTTTTGGGAGCCGGCACATTATAAGGCCAGCTTAGGTGATGTAATGCTGACCAGCCTACTTACCAACACAAAAAATGATGCACTTATGCTAGATTTAACATTGCCTAGCGCGCAATCACAAATACAATTAGATACACAACGCTTAAAGCAGGCAAAAAGCGAGTGGATTGCAGTAAAAAGTGCGCTTGGCTTAAGTACATTTTAATACGCATATTAAAAATGCAAAACGAAAGGAAGCAAAGTGCTTATACAACACACTACACACAATATTAATACCCCAACAGGTACCATGCGTACATACGAGTACAAGCCTAAAGATAAAGGCGTGTACCCCGCCATTATCTTTTATAGTGAAATTTTTCAGCAAACTGCTCCCATTGCCAGAAGCGCAGCTATTTTAGCCAGCCATGGATTTATTGTATTGGTGCCCGAGGTGTTTCATGAGCTAAACCCAGCAGGGACAGTACTGGCTTACGATGATGCGGGAAAAGACAAAGGCAATGCGGATAAATTTGAAAAACCCTTAGAGCATCATGATTCTGACACAAGCGCCATGATTGAATTTTTGCAAAAACAAACTTATTACAACGGCAGTGTTGGCAGTATGGGCGTATGTATTGGCGGGCATTTAGCGTTTAGAGCCGCACTAAACCCTTTGATTAAGGGCGCCTTTTGCTTATACGCAACCGATATTCATTCAAATACTCTGCCTTGTAAACCAGGTAATGATTCACTCTCCCAGTGCGGGAATATTCAGGGTGAACTATGTATGATATTTGGTAAGCAAGACCCACACGTAAGCAGTGAAGGACGGGATTTGATTCGCCGTACCCTGCACGATAAAAACATTCACTATACCTGGCATGAAGTTAACGCTCAGCACGCGTTTATGCGTGATGAGGGTGACCGTTATGACGCCGCGTTAGCCATACAGTGTTACCAAATGGCCGTGAGTATGTTTCAAGGTATACTGCGTGCTTAGTGCTTATAATTTGGCGCAATTTTAAGGTTGAAGTTGCGCGGCTAAGTAGTCAACTAACGCCCTCACTTTGGGTGATAAATGCCTATTTTTAGGATATACCGCCCATATTCCTTCATCAGCTTCGCGGTGATTATCAAGCAAGCTCACGAGCGCACCGCTCTCTAAGTGTTCGTTTACGTAATACCCTGGCAGCTGCACTATTCCCAAGCCTTTAAGCGCTGCATCTACCAAACCAAAGCCACTGTTGTAGCGAAGCCTTCCTTTTACTCGAATGTGTTTTTCTTTATCGGCCAGCGTAAAGTGCCAATAGTCTAAGGTGCCTAGCAAGCAACTGTGCTGGTTAAGTTCAGACAAGGAATGTGGCACTCCATATGTTGCTAAATAAGCAGGAGAAGCGCACACATATACGGCACGTGAACCCAGTTTTTTAGCCATCATAGTTGAATCGCTTAGTTTTCCTAAGCGAATGGCCAAGTCAAAACCGTGCTCAATCAAATCTAACTTTTGATTGCTCAAGTGCGCCGTTACTTCTATATCGCTGTAGCGCAGCATAAAGTCATTAATTAAAGGAAGAATTTGTTGCTCACCATAGGTTACCGAAGCAGTAAGATGAATTTTCCCTTGAGGCTTAGATTGTAGGTTAGTAATGGCACGCTCAGCCGCGTGCAGGCCATCGAGTACGCTGCGGCAATGTTGATAAAACAGCCGCCCTTCTTCGGTTAACGATACTTTACGTGTAGTGCGGTAAAACAATTTTACGTTTAAGCGGGTTTCAAGCGCGCTTACTTGCCGGCTAACCTGAGCGGTTGATATACCTAGCGCACTTGAAGCTTGCGTGAAGCTTTCAAGTTCAGCTACCGATACAAATTCGTTTATACCTTCCCAGCGCATTTATTATTACCTATGAGTAAAAGTAATTTACCAATAGGGTATATTATCATTGTGTGAGAAATAAATATAATAGATGCACAATCTATATCAAAGTGAGAATCTGCATGTCTGATCAATTTATTAAATCAAAAGCCGCCATTGCTTGGGGTCCTAAAGAGCCACTATCAATTGAAGAAGTAGATGTAATGCTTCCTCGCAAAGGTGAAGTATTAGTAAAAGTAGTTGCTTCAGGCGTTTGCCACACTGATGCATTCACTTTATCAGGTGAAGATCCTGAAGGTGTATTCCCAGCCATACTAGGCCATGAAGGCGGCGGTATTGTTGAACAAGTAGGTGAAGGCGTTACCAGTGTTCAAGTAGGCGATCATGTAATTCCTTTATATACCCCTGAGTGCGGCGAATGTAAATTTTGTACTTCAGGTAAAACCAACTTATGCCAAAAAATTCGCGAAACTCAAGGTAAGGGTTTAATGCCCGATGGCACAACTCGCTTTTATAAAGATGGCGAACCTATTTACCATTACATGGGCTGTTCAACCTTTTCTGAGTACACCGTACTGCCTGAAATTTCATTAGCAAAAGTAAATAAAGACGCCCCTCTTGAAGAAGTATGCTTACTAGGCTGCGGCGTAACTACCGGCATCGGTGCAGTTATGAATACCGCGAAAGTTGAAGAGGGCGACACTGTTGCCATATTCGGCTTGGGCGGTATAGGTTTATCAGCAGTGATTGGCGCAACCATGGCAAAAGCCGGCCGAATTATTGCGATTGATATTAACGAAAGTAAATTTGAATTAGCTAAAAAGCTTGGCGCTACAGACTTTATCAATCCAAAAGATTACGACAAACCTATTCAAGACGTAATAGTTGAACTCACCGACGGCGGCGTTGATTACTCATTTGAATGTATTGGCAATGTGAATTTAATGCGTTCTGCGCTTGAATGCTGCCACAAAGGCTGGGGCGAGTCAGTCATTATAGGGGTTGCAGGTGCTGGGCAAGAAATATCTACCCGTCCATTCCAGTTAGTGACCGGTCGCGTATGGCGCGGCTCTGCCTTTGGTGGCGTGAAAGGCCGCTCAGAATTACCTGACTATGTTGAACGCTACATGCAAGGCGAGTTCAAGCTCAGTGACTTTATTACTCACACAATGCCACTTGAAGAAATTAACGATTCATTTGATTTAATGCATGAAGGCAAAAGCATTCGAACCGTTATTCATTTCGATCACTAAAATACCCCAGCCATATAGGTGAATACAGCGAGTGATAAGTGTATTCACCTAATAAAAAGGAACACTGATGAGCATAGAAAATTTAAGTGTGAACAAGTGCTTTGGCGGCTGGCATAAGCAATACAGCCACAACGCAAAAACGTTAAATTGCAGCATGCGCTTTGCGATTTACTTACCGCCTCAAGCAAGTAAAGAGAACAGAGTCCCCGTGCTTTATTGGTTGTCAGGACTAACTTGTACTGATGAAAACTTTATGCAAAAAGCAGGCGCTTTACGTATGGCTGCTGAACTAGGCATTGCTATAGTAGCCCCTGATACAAGCCCGCGTGGTGACGAAGTAGCAGATGATGAAGGCTATGACTTAGGAAAAGGCGCAGGCTTTTATTTAAATGCCACTGAAGCGCCATGGAAGAAACACTACCAAATGTATGACTACATTGTGAGTGAGCTACCAACGTTGATTGAAGCGAATTTTCCGGTACTGACAAAACGCGCAATTGCTGGACATTCTATGGGAGGCCACGGTGCGCTCACTATTGCTTTGCGTAATCCTGAGCTTTACGCATCAGTTTCAGCATTTAGCCCTATTGTAAATCCAATGAACTGCCCATGGGGCGAAAAAGCATTTACGGCCTATTTAGGGAATGATCAATCAAAGTGGCGACAGTATGATGCTAGTGAACTCATGTTAGAGGCCACAAAATTTGTGCCCGCTGTTGTAGACCAAGGTTTATCAGACTCGTTCTTAAGTGAGCAATTGAAAACAGAAGTATTAGAGGCAGCCGCGCGAAAGGTTAGCTACCCTTTACAAGTTAGAATGCATGAAGGCTTTGATCATAGTTACTATTTTATATCATCGTTTATTGATGAGCATTTGCGGTTTCACGCTAAGCACTTATTTTAGGCTTTAGGTTTTAGGCCTAGCACACTCATCAAAAAAACACCGCTAGGCGTAAAGCCATAGCGGTGTTTTATTGTTGAGGTTCTTTCCCACTCGTTGTTGCTTAAATCGGAATGCTTAAACCTTCGATTTGAGTAAAAATTTTCGCCGTAGCGTTATCGCAGCAATTAATAGACTAAGCATAATAGCAACCTTAGGTGATGCAATATCACTTGGATTATTTATACGAGCGTCCATTGTTGAAAAGCCGGTAATATCGAAGCCTGCTGCGTCTACGAGTGAATTAACACTAGCAATAGTCACATCGGTAAACTCACCAACATCAAGGGCTAACACATCAAAATTTAAAGTAGCCAACACCGTTGAATCTGACTGCAAAAGCGCTAAGTCTGACTCAAATAGGAAGCTAAATAAATTAAGATTAACTTCAGTACTCGATATCATACCCGAAAAGCCATCGAAAGCATCTGATGTAAAATCAAAAAAATCAGTCGAGATTACGCTGCCTAGTGCATCAGAAAATGAAAACCCTGTAAATGCCAATGCTGAATCATCAAATTCAATATCAACGTCGTAATTTCCAATTACAGTAGTTAGAGGACTACCTAAATCAGACGCCACTAAATCGATTGATACCGATTCACCGGTTTCTGACACTTGCAAGGCTGGCGACAGCTCTATAACTACCGCGTTAGAGGGAGCACTAATAGCAAATATAACGGTTAGGCTCAGTATTAATTGGTACATCCGTAATTTCATGGTTATCTCCATTTTTTATTTAGTTAATCTATAACTGGGCCAGGTACACAACGCGCAAACGTGCATTCCGCTACGCATCGGCGCATATCTGTTGTGTTCACTACGCCATTTCCATCTATATCAGCAGGATCATCTGGTGCAGCAGGTCCATTTGCCATCCTAATCATATTGATATCGAAACGGTCAACAACATTGTCTAGGTTAATGTCACACAGTAGTTCGTCTTCTAACTCGTTAATGCTAACGTCAGACAAAACAGGGGTTTCATCATCGTCATTCGGGCGAAGCTCAACACGCAATTGAACAAAACGGCCTTGCGCATTTAAGCCTGTAGCGCCGTTTGTGGTATCGGTATAGTTTCTAAGCGGTAAGGCATCTTCAGTATCAGCGGTTCTATAGCGCATGCGAATATTCGCATCCGCAGGCACGTTACCGTCGGCTTCTTGATTCCATGTGATAGAGTCCCACTGCGAACCTTCAACACCGCTGTCAGCAGTAACTGTCCATATCCCCGTTCTATCAGTAATATTACGTGCGGCAAACCCTGTCGAATCACTATAAGTATATGGATTGCGTCCCACAGTTTTTATTAATAATTGATTACCGGTTTCACCGTCAAATTTCGCCACATTGTTACTGTTTAAACCCATCACCCATACATTTTGATTACTATCAACTGCTACGCCAACTGACGAACTTGTTGGGTTTGGCGTCATCCATAATCGTGTGCCATCGGGGGCGGTCTTTATAACGGTTGATCTTCCACCTATTAGGTTGCCATCACCATCAGCGGTAATACCATATTGAGTGTTGAACCCTGGTGACCTTGTAAATGACCCGGTTAATGGATCGCCATCATTTGCAGGAGCTGCACCTTCTGCCGCATTTGGGTCATACTCGTTAAAATCGCTCCCTGAATTCCCAAAATAGACTTTATCGTTTGCTAAAGCGATACCGTAGCCAGATGCTAATATTCCTTTGTTTCCTAAAAAGGGATTTTCACCTTCTCCAACCATATTGGTATCTAGCACAGCCATAACACTAGATAGTGTTGCACTCCAAAGAATTCCGTCCCCATCTACTAAGCAGCCATAAGGGCGATTTGAACCTGTATCATAGGGGCCATTTAATACACTGCCATCTGCAGCATCAACTCGGTAATATTGATTTCGATTGAACAAACCTAGCCAAATATTGCCATCTACAGCAATACATAAAGAGCGGCCTAAACCACCACTAGGACCGACCTGCGAGACCCATGCAATGCGTTCGTCTACAATCTCATTATTTTGCAAAATTCCGTCACCATTTAAATCAACGGGCAAGTTAAATTCTGCAGGATCGTTCCTATCTATTGTGCAGTCGCCATTGGCATCAATGGAGGAATCAATTACACCATTGCCATTTCTATCAATACCCCCTTCAGCTAAAATTTTCATAACGCTGGCTGGCTTACCATCAAAGTGACGGTTTGCTACATAAACGTTTCCTTCAACGTCTACCGCAGTTCTAGAAGGTGCTGGGCCGCTGTAAGCACCATGAAAGTTAGAAAAAATCCAAGTAGGATATCGTGCTGTTTCACAGTCTAGGTCTGTATCAATTTTCGATACGCTATCTTCCCCAGCGTTGGCTACCCATAAAACGGGAAAAGTAGAGCCTGTATCACTAAGTACAAGCGCTCCTGTAATAGGATCGTATTCAACGGCACTTAAATTACCTAATTGAAAGTCAGATTCTTCGGTAAAAGTAATATCATCAGAACTTGCGCTAAATGCAATTGTGCAGCTTACAACAGCCGTTGTAATTAGTGTTTTTGTATGTTTAATAAAAGCCATTTTATCTTCCTCATCCTTTAGTAAGCGAACTAGTTGAGGAAACTTCTTGATCGCCAATAACAGCTTTCACCTCAATATTAGAGCTAGTGTTTATAGCACCAAGATTTAATTCAAATGTACCGGAGCTCTTTGTATAAACTTCCTTTTGAGCTAGTAGTTCACCGGTTTTAGTGTCAAATACTTTGACAGTAAGCATCGTATTGCCTGGAGCTCCGCCGCCAGTAACGTAAATGTCATCGCCTTGCATTAAAAATGATGGCGTTGATAGCCAGGGAGTTGTCGAAGCAGTAGCGTAAAACGTAATCGATAGTGCAACGAAAAGCATTTTAAGTGTTTGAATACTTATTCGTTTCATAGTCATTCCTATCCTTTAGAAAGTGCATTTTTTTGTGTATATATTTGTACGTAAGTCCTATTACTGACACCTAGCAATGTTGTTCAAAAAGTGCTTTAAAACAATTCGCAGCTACTTGCGTTTTATAATGAAGACCACCCATCTTGCTGTACAAAAAATGTACAAGCATAAGATATGCCATTCAATTTAAGCCATTGATTCATCTTGTTTAATGTGTTTTATCTTATTGCACTTGTTATATAATTGTAAAAAAACCTGACAGTCGCTTATATCTACGGTCTTATTGTTGGTAACAGATGAAAGCCCGTTTCGCCAAGTGAAACGGGCGATATATCACCGCTATCAATGTCTAAAATCATCGATGAAAAATGCTTTCCTACTGGTGTGGTGTATGCAATGTACTTACCTGAAGGAGACCAATTGGGGTGCATAACCTCAAGCTTTTCCGGAGTAAGCTGCTGAATACTTTTTTCATCCGTATTAAACATAAAAAGTTGCCGCGTTCCGCCATCAAGGCGCGAGCTTAAAAATGCTATTTTATTAGGTGGAAAAAAGCGCGCTTCAACATCAAGATATGGTCCCTCTATCAGCACCTCGGTTTCTAAGGTGTCTAAATCAACTTTATGAATATTAATTTTTCGGTCAACCCTAGCAGTTACGTATAGAGTTTTGTTATTTGCTCCCCAATCAAAATCTAGCACCCTAAACTTTTTCGGGAACATCATATTTTTTACCGATGCGCTAGTTACTACCGATAAACTATCGTTTTCTATTACGGCAAGCACGCTGCCGTCCCGAGAGTATTTAGGTGAGACTAGCGTCCCTTCTGTGCTGTGAAGCACTAAGTCTTTATTGCCATCTAAATCTACCGTATACAAACTTTCCCCATTCGCTTTATTTGATACAAATACAATTTTGTTGCTCAAGGGTGACCAACTCAACCAAGCCGGAGCTAAAGATTCGTCAACCAGTGTGCTTGTTTTCTGGCTGGTGGTGTCATAAACATTTAAAAATGTGCTAGTAAGCGTGCGTCCAATAAATGCAAGCTGCTTTCCACTTGGTGACCACACAGGGTTTAAATCATCTAAGGTATTGTTAGTTATTTGCGTTAATTTATTGGTATCGAGATTTTTTAAGTACAATTCCAAATTACCGCTTTGACTTGAAAGATATGCTACTTCTATTTCCTTGGTTGCTTTGCTACTCGTTTCTAAGTTCACAGAATTATGCGTGCCTGTACAAGAGAATAGGCCGAAGAACAGTATGCTCAAGCTGATTTTTTGCGTCTTAGGTATTATCGTTTTCATGAATCCTTCACACTTTGTTAATTTAAAGTTATTGCGTTCCCGTTCCATTTGTTGTACAAAAAATAAACAATAATGTAAAGCAACATTTGACTATTATTTTTCAAGGCATCAAGGATGAACATCGTATGATTTTAAAGTTATCAACTCTTTTATCTTGCATATGTGCAGTAGCAATTGTCCCATCTAGTGTTAGCGCGAACAGCACAAAGGCTGACGTCGATTTTGGTATTGAGGTAATTGAAGTTACCTCTGGGAAGGCAGAAACCTTTCTAAAAACGCTCCCCAATACAGCTTACTTGTTAAGCAACGAACATATTCTTGAATCAAATTACCGCAACATTATTGATGTGTTTAAGGACGTTCCTGGCGTGCTTGTTCAGAAAACCGCACATGGTCAGGGTTCGCCTTATATTCGTGGATTTACAGGTTATCGAAATCTTTTACTAATTGATGGCATTCGTCTGAATAATGCGATATTTCGTTCAGGTCCTAATCAGTATTGGAGTACCGTTGACTCTTTAAGTGTGGGTAGCCTGGAAGTGTTAAAAGGCCCATCTGGGGTAATATATGGTTCTGATGGTATTGGCGGTACGGTAAATGTAAATACCTTAACACCTCAGTTTGATAAAAACGGGGCGGCCTTGTATTCACGCTTATCAAGCGCTGAACAATCAAATATTTTTGCCGCTCGTTATAACGGCGTAGTATCAAGTGACTCAGCCTTTTTAGCCGGCATTAGTAGAAAAGATTTCGGTGATTTAAAGACTGCTCAAGGCACGCTGAACAATAGCGCTTATGAAGAATATACTTACGATCTTAAATGGCAAACGCGTTTTCAAGATCACTTATTTACATTTGCACACTATGGCGTGAACCAGAATGACGTTCCGCGTACTCACAAAACTCTTGACGGCCAATCTTTCGCCGGAACTACCGTCGGCAACGAACTAGTGCGTGACCATGATCAAAACAGAGACTTAAGTTATGTTAAGTATCAACACACCAATGCAGATCTTAAAGCCTACGATACAATGTCATTGGCCTTATCACACCATCTCCAAACCGAGTCTAGGTTCCGCTTACGAAGTAGAGATAGAATTGACACGCAAAACACGGATGTCAGATCATGGGGCTTAGACCTATTCTTCGTAAAGACATTCGATAACGACACTGAACTGTTATATGGGCTAGACCGCTACCAAGATAATATCGACAGTAAGGCTTCAAATAATACCATTCAAGGCCCCGTTGCAGACGATGCTAAATACACCACTACAGGTCTTTTTTCAAAGTTGCAGCTTCCCTTAACAACTAAGTTAAATCTTAGCTTGGGTACGCGATACACCCAGGTTGCCGCAGAATCTGATAAGGTTCAAGACCCAGTTTCCGGATTGCGAACGTCACTTGATCAATCATGGAACAAATGGGTTTTTAACGCTGAGTTTGCTTATAGCATTTCAACAAATTTGTTTTCATTTGCGAGTGTATCTCAAGGCTTTAGAGCGCCAAACTTTTCTGATCTTACTCGTTTAGATTCGGCTCGTTCAAATGAATTTGAAGTGCCGTCTCCCAATTTATCTCCGGAAGATTACGTGAATTATGAAATTGGATTGCGCGGCGGTGAACAAGGCCTCAGCTACTCTGTATCGGCATTTTATACTGACATTGAAGATCAAATTGTTTTGTTTCCAACAGGTATGGTGAATGAAGACGGCGAATTTGAAATGAGCAAAGCAAACGCTAGTAACGGTTACGTTTACGGTATAGAGAGCGCTGTGAAATATCACTTTACTGATACCTTAAGTGCTCATTTTAATACGGCGCTTATTTATGGTAAATCAGACCAATACCCAAGCTCTTTAGCTGAGCCTATTGAGGAATATATTAGTCGCTTAGCTCCTCACTCAATTCAAGCAAAACTCAATTATTCGCCTAGCGATAAATGGTTTGTAGAAGCCGAGCTAACGGCTGTAGATAAAGCCGACCGGCTATCTAGTAGAGACCAAGGCGATACTGATCGTATCCCACCAGGAGGCACGCCAGGATATGCAGTTATAAATATTCGGGCCGGCTACACCGTGAATGACACCCTACAACTCATGGCAAGCCTAGAAAATATTACGGACAAAAATTACCGTATTCACGGTTCAGGGCAAAATGAAGCGGGTCGAAATCTGATTGTTGCGCTTAATTGGCGCCCTGAATAATATTTGCGCCTAAATGAGTTTGTCAGTCTTGTTTGCTTTGAGCAAAGCCACGCATTGCCTCGGCAACTGCCGGAACTGCCTCTGCATTTTCAAAGTACTGCGGCGTGAGCATTTTTTGAGATTGCTGTTCATACCCGTAAGCATACGCTAGTACATTTGCATCAGCATTTTTAGCGCCAATAAACGACAGCCCTACTGACAAACCATGGATACCGCCCATAGGAACCGTGGCGTGAGGATAACCTGCGCGGGCGGCATGGCCACCGTAACCCGGCCAAGCATTTGGCCATACATCACCGTTGATAGGGTCAACACGCGGCACTATAGGGCCTGAAGGCGCTATTAACACTTGAACCTTGTGCTGGCTAAGCAAAAAATCGATACCGTCTTCACGCGTTGCTTTTTGTACGGCTTGAACTGCTTTTTGATACTCTTCGCTTTCAACCGAATCCATTGCTTGCGAGGCTTCAAAAATGCTTTGGTCAAACAAAGCCAACTCAGTATCTTTATTGGCTTCATTAAAAGCAATCAGCTGTTCTAAATTCCGCGTTTTCACCTGCTCTTCAGAGGTAGACGCCAAATAATGATTAAGGGTGTCTTTAAACTCGTACTTTAAAATATCATAACTCATTTTGTTGAAGTCGCTTGGCGTAGCCGGACGCTCTTCAATATTAACCAATACCGCGCCTGCGGCTTCTAAGTCTTTTAACGCGGCATCAAAATGCGCCAAAATAGGCTTTGAATTACCTTTGGCAAAATTTAGCACTCCCACTCGAACGCCTTTTAAAGCGTTTTTAGTTAAGCCTTGTGTGTAATCAACATTGGGGGTAGTGGTTGCCATTGCATTCATCATTACGGCTGCGCCCATTACGCTTTTAGTCATAGGGCCTGCAGTATCTTGCGAGTTCGATATAGGAATAATATAGTCTTGCGGCACTACGCCTACGGTGGGTTTAAAGCCTACGATACCATTGGCGTTTGATGGGCAAATTACCGAGCCGTTAGTTTCGGTGCCTACACTTGCTGCCGCTAAAGAGGCTGCGGTAGCCGCGCCAGAACCTGAACTTGAGCCACATGGGTTTCGGTCAAGCATATGCGGGTTTCTCACTTGCCCACCTAAAGCACTCCATCCACTCATTGAACCCTCAGAACGGAAATTGGCCCACTGACTCAAATTGGTTTTACCTAATATTATTGCGCCTTGTTCACGTAAACCCGCCACAAGAGGGCTGTCACGGCCAGTGATGTTGTCTTTAAGCGCTAGCGCACCTGCGGTTGTAGCCACGTCATCTTTAGATTCAATGTTATCTTTCAGTAATATTGGCACGCCGTGCAATGGACCTAAAATATTACCATTTGCGCGTTGTGCATCTAAAGCTGCAGCTTGCGCCAAAGCATTGGGATTTAAAGCCAGCACCGACTGCAACTTAGGGCCATTGCGGTCAATATTTTCAATACGCTCAATATATGCTGAAACAAGCGCTTGTGAACTAATATCCCCTTGCTCAAGGGCTGTCATAATTTCAGGTAAAGTTGCCGCTAATATTCCTTGGGCCTGGTATTGCTTTGCATTTACCATAGGGGTTTCAGGCTCTACTTGCTTGGCTGTAGGGGCGCAAGCTGCGCTAAGGGCGGTAGTGATAAAAAGTGCTGACAAAAGTAATGGCTTCATAGGCTCGTCTTATTGTTATTGGTTTTAAGTAATTAGCTCACTGTAATATTTATACCACGCTTAGTTCAAAGCTAAAACATGTTCCTTCACCCAAGCGGCTTTGTACTTTTAATTCTGAGTTTAACAGCGTCATTAATTTTTTACATATGGCAAGGCCAAGGCCGGCATGGGAGCATGTGTCTTTTTCACTGTTACTTGCCTGATACCGCGCATCAAATATATACGCTATCTCTTTATCACTGATTCCCACCCCTGTATCGCGCACATCTACGCGTATTTTGTTATGCTGTTTTGACAACGCTATTTCAATATCTCCGTGCTCAGGCGTGTGGCGAATCGCATTGGCAATTAAGTTCGTTAATACTCGTTCTAGTTTTCCAATATCTGCGAAAATATAGTAATCAAACTTTTCAGGTGTAAGTGATAACGAAACGTTTTTCTGCTTAGCATCCAATGCAAACTTAGCCACCACATCATGCAGCAACTCACCTATAGGAAAAGACTCTTGGTTTAAGCTCACCTGCTCTCCTTCTAAGTAAGCCAATTCAAAAATTTGGTCAATCAGGTGTTTTAAGTTTTTAGCATTTTTTAAAGAAACATCAACAAAGTGTTTGCGCTCTTCTTTTGATAAACTATCTTCGTTGAGTGCCAAGGTTTCTATGTAACCTTGTAAGCTAGCCAAAGGGGTGCGCAAATCATGTGATAAGTCAGCAAGTAGCACTCGGCGCTGGCTGTCTATTTCACTTAGTTGGTCAAATTGTTTGTCAATATGGCTTAGCATATCGGTGAAGGCGCAGCCTAGGTGATCTACCTCATTTGCGCTGTTTCTTTTCCAAACCGCTAAATCACGGGGTAGCTTTTCACGATGAAAATCAGCCTCACGTACTTTTTGCATATCGTTGCTAAGGCGTTTTAAAGGCGCAGTAAAATATTTAAATAACACTAATAAAGCGACTAATAGCAGCAACAAACCCACCCCCATAAATACGGCTACTTCGCGCATGCTTTGGTTGTTTTTAAGGCTCGTTAAAATAGAATCATATTGTTCAGCGCCAATTATTACGTACAAATATCCTTGTAAGCGGTCATTGTTATATACTGGTGCGGCCGAGAATATTTTGTGCACCCCTTCTTTTTTAGGGTCATCTCCTACTATTGGAAAACCACCTTTTTTGTTTATTAACTGCTTAATAGGCGCAACATCAATAGTAGTGGCTTTCACTTTTCCCGGCTTGGCAGAATAAGTAAGAATTTCGCCCTTCGGACTTACATAATAAAACTCAAAATTAGGGCCTAAGATCATTAAGGTATGAAACAAATTACCTAGGGCTTCGTAGTCGTAAACGCCTTCTTTCAGCAAAGGGTTATCACTTACAAGATGTTCAGCCAAGCCTAAATGAAGCTTCTGTTCAGCTTCTTGCTGGGTAAGCTTTTGCAATAAATTGGTGGAATAAACACATGCAATCATCACCAGCATGAACACGGCTACCAAGGCAATAGCCAAGCGTTGGTAAAAACAAATTTTCATGAATTTATGCCCCTTGTGGATTAAACTTATAGCCCACGCCCCAAACGGTTTGTACCATTTTGGGCTCGGTTGCGTCGCTTTCTAATTTAGCGCGAAGCCTATTTATGTGTGAATTAACCGTATGTTCGTATCCGCTGTGATGATACCCCCACACGGATTCTAGTAACTGGCTTCGGCTAAACACTTGCCCAGGATGGCTCGCCAAATGGTGCAACAATTCAAACTCCGTTGCCGTAAGCACTAATTCATGCCCTGACAAAAACACCTGATGATTTCGCGAATCTATATTTAAATTACCTACTTGTAGCGTTTCGCTAGTATCTTGCATCGGCAACTTAGCTTGCTCTAAGGCATGATACTTACGAAGCTGTGAGCGCACCCTAGCTTGTAGTTCACGCACACTGAAAGGCTTAGTCATGTAGTCATCAGCGCCTAATTCTAATCCTAGTACTCTGTCGGTTTCCGAGGTTTTCGAGGTAAGCATAATAATCACTTGTATTGGCAACTCATTGCGCACTTGTCGGCAAATATCTAAGCCACTCATTGACGGCAGCATCACATCTAAAATGATGAGAGCGTATTCATTGGTCAAGGCTTGTTTAAGGGCCAACTTACCGTCAGTTTGGTGATCAATCTCAAGCCCTAATTCACGTAAATTTACGCGCATCAGGTTTGCAATATCTACGTCATCTTCAACAATAAGAATTTTGTCTGTCATGGGGAGTCGCCAGAATGCCAAAAACAAATAGAACGATACAAAAGCGCTAATCTTTCATAAGATTAACGCTTTTTGGCAATTTACCCATTAATGTATACTTTGGTATTACTCGGTACGCATAATATGAATACGAACCACTGGGTTGTCGAACTTCTCTTGGTTGGTTAAAGCTGAGCTTGATAGGCCATCATCAACACTTACCACGCCCGGATGCATCGATATAAAACCGGTGTCGTCGCGAGTTGGATTAAAGCCTTCACCGCCTGCCGCAGGGCCTGGCACTGATTCAGCTGTTTCAGTGTTTGCTTCTGTGCCTGAATCATACGCACCTGCAACTGTAGTGTAACCCTCACCCACATCTAACTGGGATAAATCCCAAGCGCTTATGCCGGTAAACGCATCATTGGTATTTCCTAGCATAGCTGCAATAGTGAGCTTTGCATCAGTTACATCTTCAATGCTTACGCTAATAGTTTGTTGATCGCCGGGCAGAATGGGACCACTGCCGCCTGCGCTCACATTCCCCAGCGTTAAAAAACTTGCTGAATCACCTACTTCAGCAATGCGCTCAAGCTCTACCGAGGCAACGCCCCCTAGCTCCCACAAGTAGCCGTTGGTATGGAGTACTACCGCTGGTGGAGATACTGGTTGGCCGTTAGTTAAGTTGGTTACCGTTACTTGATAACTTACGTCAACTGGCGCAGGAATTTCGGCTGGCACTTCCACTTCAACGGGTACTTCTACAATCACTTCACGCACATCATCACTGCCACATGCAGCCAAAAACAGTGGAAAGCTTAACAAGCACGCGGCTTTGTAATGTTTAGCAATAAATTTCATAACAGACTCCTTATCTTACGGTTACTGTTACTTTTGCTACCGGATTTAACCAACGATGAACACTGTTGCTTACGTCACTTGCGCCATCTGTTAATGAGTCATCACCAATATTGCCGCGGTGAATATGCACTGTTGGATTTGCATCAGCTGCTGCAACGCCGCTGCCGCCGGTACCTAATAGTGGGTCAAGTGGCGGTGGTACTGGCATACCTGCCATACCTGGAGCGCCGCTACCGCGAAGTTCATCATTAGCTTCTGTACCAGCATCATATGCATTTATGTACACACTATATGTGCCCGCTTCGGTAGGAATTTCCCAGTTATCAAGGCCAATAAAACCATCATTTGACGGCAAAATCATAGCAACTACTGACAACTCAGTGTTTCCGTCAGTTGTCATGATGTCAGCTGAAGCGCTCATAGTTGGCGCAAGTAAACCACCGGCTGGATTGGTGATCATATCGGCACTAGTGGCAGTGGCTATGCTGGTAATACCGTCAAGGCTTCCGCCTTCGGCCATCATTTGCAATTCGGTGCTGGCGGTTTCGCCTACTTCAAAAAGGCTCGCATCAGGCGAGTGAACAAGCGCTGCAATAGGTGTGAAATACAAACCATGGCTTAAATTCTGAATTTCTACTGTGATATCTGCGGCCAAGCTTTGCCCGGTTGTGACTGCAAGCAAAGCTGCTGCTGAAAGTGTTTTGATTCGCTTCATATTCATTCCTTAGTATTAATGAGTGTTAAGAGTTAACGCACCATCAATACTGAATGACAAATCTCACGAAAGTATCCCAAAATTACGACAAATTTATGCTGATTGTAAAAATGGTTTTACTTATTATTTTGCCCACCTTTGGCATAACTTTTGAAATAGCTTCCTATTAAAGTTGAACATTTGCTCGACTCTATATCCTTAACAACCCAATAAAAGGAAGCTACAGCATGTCTAAAAAGCCTACTCTTACTACCTCTGCAGGCGCACCGGTACCTACAAATGAAACTACACTCACGGCAGGAGAACATGGCCCGTCACTGTTACAAGATTACCAACTCCTTGAAAAACTTGCACACCAAAACCGCGAACGCATACCTGAACGCGCGGTGCATGCCAAAGGTTGGGGCGCGCAAGGAAAATTTACAGTTACCCATGATATTACCCAATATACTTGCGCTGATATGTTCAGTGAAATAGGTAAAGAAACCGAAGTATTGAGCCGTTGGTCAACGGTAGCGGGTGAGTCAGGCGCGGCCGATACTGAGCGTGATGTGCGTGGCTTTAGCCTTAAGTTTTATACCGAGCAAGGCAATTGGGACATGGTGGGAAACAATACTCCGGTGTTTTTTGTACGCGATGCTTACAAGTTTCCTGATTTTATTCGAACGCAAAAACGCCACCCAAAAACCAATTTACGCTCACCAGAAGCCATGTTTGACTTCTGGGCAGCGCAACCTGAGTCAGTGCATCAGGTAACAATATTGATGTCAGATCGTGGTATCCCCACCAGCCCTATGCATATGAATGGCTACGGTAGCCACACTTTTAGTATGTATAACGACAAGGGCGAGCGCTTTTGGGTAAAGTTTCACTTCAAAACTCAGCAAGGCCATAAGCACTATACGAATGAAGAATCAGAAGCCTTAATTGGCAAAACCCGTGAAGCGTATCAAGAGACTCTTTATAACGCCATTGATGAGGGTAGCTTCCCTAAATGGACCTTGTTCATTCAAGTAATGCCTGAAACCGAAGCGGGCAAACAAAATTACAATCCTTTTGATGTTACTAAAGTGTGGCCTCATGATGATTACCCCTTAATTGAGGTAGGCGAACTTGAAATGAATAAAAACCCTGACAACTATTTTCAGATGGTTGAGAACGCAGCTTATAGCCCTTCAAACATTGTGCCGGGAATCAGCTTTAGCCCTGACAAAATGCTACAAGCGCGTATATTTTCATATGCTGATGCGCATCGCTACCGCTTAGGTACCCATTATGAAGCATTACCCGCTAACGCGCCTAAAAACGCCAAGGTAAATCATTATCATAAAGATGGCTCAATGCGCTTTTTCACCAATGATTTTGATAACGCTGACGCATATTACGAGCCGAATCAGCACAATGGACCTGTGGCCGACGAATCAGTGAAAGAGCCCCCCCTTCGCATAAATGGCGATGCTGATAGATACAAGCAAGAAACTGAAGAGGCTGATTTTGTGCAACCACGCGCTTTATTTGAAATGTTCTCAAGCGAACAAAAACAGCGTATGTACGCAAACTATGCGGCAGCTATGGGGCCATGTTCTGATGAAGTGAAAGAGCGTTGGTATGCGGTACTAAAACGCGTACACCCTGAGTATGAAGCCGGCGTTCGCAAAGCAAATGAAAAGCTTGATACTGACGTAAACACAGTGCCGATTACTGATAATACGCCACTTGAAGATAAATAATTAGCTAAGTAAATAGCCAAATTGATACAAAAAAAGCAGCCCCAAAAGGCTGCTTTTTTATATTTACGCTATATGGCTCGAACTCATTTACTGGGCGTATTTTTGATTGTTTCTTTAATATTGGCATTGCTCATGCCTGCTAAATCCATAAGATAATCTTTATAGGTTTCATCAAGCTTTTGCCCTTCAAGTAATTCTTTTAAGCGGGCTTCTTCGTTATTTGCAATAGCGGTTTTAACTGATGCCATTTGTAGAATGGGGCCTGCGTCATCAGAATTTGACATAGTTCACTCCTGTTTTGATTCACTTATATCGTTAAGTTAAGGGGAAATAAAACTGAACATCATTTATACCCTAACATATCAATAGGGGTTTTTAAGTGATCTTCAACTTCTACCGCTAATAATTCACGTATTTGGGCTTCTTCTGCTATCTTGGCAATGCCATTCTTGTGAAAATGGGAGGGTTTATGTGAATGCCCAAAATGTTCCTCTATCACTTCTTAAATAGACTGCGCAAAGGCTTTTTACAATGCGCAAACGCCTAAGGGCGGTTATCCAAGTCTTTTTCAGAATTGTGAATCATACGTATTGTTACAATATACCAACACTTCGATTAATGTTATTATATATCAGTTAGAACAATAGCCGTTTCCTTTGGCTATGACCATGCTTAAGACTCGGGATCGTGACAAGGTTAAGTCCTTTCCGTTATTCGTTATATGTTCTAAATGCTACAAACAGGAATACATTAAAAAGAATGAATATTTTTAAAAGACTTGCAGGCTGGGCTGATCGCTCAGCTATATTTTTATCGTCATTGTGTGTGGTTCACTGTTTGGTACTGCCTGTTGTTTTAATAATACTCCCCACCCTGAGCAGCTTGGCCTACTTTTCTGACGAACGTTTTCACGTTTGGATGTTGTTTGGCGTTATACCTATAAGTGTATTCGCTTTGGCCTTTGGTTATTTACACCATAAAAGCTACCGCGTGCTAGCAGTTGCCTCAATGGGTATTATGATTTTACTGCTGGCCACTCTATTTGGGCATGATGCACTAGGCCACACTGGCGAAATTATTGCGTCGGTTATAGGTTCGCTATTTATTGCCTTTGCCCACATTCAAAATTTACGCCAAAGGCAAATGCGGTGCGCTAGCTAAGGCGCTTTATTTGCCCGAAAGCTGCACAAATAAAGCATTTCTATATGCTTCAAGCCCCGGTAAAATAGATACAACTACGGTTGCCGCTAGTACAAATCCCGTCATACTCAGAAGCTCGGGCGATAAAATATCACTACTTAAGAACAAACCAAATTCTGACGCCAACCAAGTTTCTAAACCAACTAAAGCAAGGCTTAGCCCTAACATAGCTGCGCCAATAGAAAGGCTAACCAAAATCAGTGCCTCAAGTAAAATTAGCAAAAGAATCGTTGTAGGCCCTGCTCCTAATACTCTAAACACCGCAATTTCGGCTTTGCGCTCATTCATAGAGGCCAATAACATAGTTGATAAACCAATTAATGACGAAACAAGCACTAATGCGGCAATCACTCTCAGTAAGTTTTCTACCGTAGCCATAAGGGTCCAAAGTTCAGCCATTGCCACGCCAGGCAATACAGCCATTAGGCGATCATCGGGGTAGTTATTAATGTTTCGCTGCAAAGTGAAGGTTGCAAATTTACTGTTTAAACCAAGCATCACACCGGTCACGCTGGTAGGTGTAGGTGATAATTCACTCGGATTAGCCACAACTTGCGCTAGGGCTTTAGATGATAAATGAATGGCATCAATGGCTGGCAAACTCACATGTACGGTTTTGTCAATTGGCGTACCCGTTGCACTGATAATTCCGCTAATAGTGAAGGGGGCTTTATCATGGTTGGTAAAACTTGTTGAGCCAATACCGTGGGCAATCACTATTTTATCCCCTACTTGGTAATTCAGCGCTTTAGCTACATCGGCCCCTATTACTGCTTCAAATAGCGTTTCAAAGGCTCTGCCGTCTTCAAAGCCTAGTGCTTGCTTGTTTCCATATTTATAATGCTCAAAATAACCGTCATTGGTTCCCATTACTCTAAAGCCACGATGCGAATCCCCCAAGGAAATAGGGATAGCCCATTTTACTAGTTCATGATCACGCAGCATTTCATAACTTTCATAATCTATATTGTTGGTAGGGCTGCCCATTCTAAAAACAGTATACAAAAGCAAATTTAGTTGGCCACTAGGCGCCCCTACTATTAGGTCAACACCCGATATTGTTCGGTTAAAACTTTCTTTTGCTTGCAAGCGAATATGCTCAACACTTAGTAATACCATAATACTAATGGTAAGCGACAAAAACGTGAGCACTACCGTTTTTTTGCGGCTTAGGAGGCTAAACCAAGCAACTGATAGTAGCGTATTCATAAATCACCTCCTTTTTGTAAGTCGCCGTTGCTTGTTTGCTTATAGGCTAATGAGGCACTATTTAGTGTCATTAAATCTACTTTACGCTCAAAGTATTCTCCTAGCGCGGTGTCATGACTTACAAATATTAAACTGGTGTTGGACTCACTACACATTTGCATAAGCAATTGCATGAAGGCATCACGCGCTGACGCATCAAGGGCAGAGGTAGGCTCATCAACTAAAAGAAGCTTAGGCTCATTAACAAGCGCTCGTGCTATGGCTACTCGTTGTTGTTGCCCTACGCTTAATTGTGCGACCTGCTTGTGCAGTATGCTTGATGGCAAGTTAAGCGCACTTATCAAATTGCGCGCGCGCTGTTGTAAGTTTTCACTGCCTTGTGACTTAGCAAAATAAGCGGCTAATTGAATATTTTTATAAACACTGAGGTACGGGATAAGATTAAATTTTTGAAATACCACGCCAATGTTCTGCGCTCTGAATGTGTCTCGCTTAGTATTTGAAAGCTCTGTGATATTTTCGCCGAATAGGGAAATATGACCACTGCTTGGCTGTAATATTCCACAAAGAAGATTCAGCAAGGTAGTTTTGCCCGAGCCTGAATCACCATACAAAAACACCCGTTCACCTTGCGCTAACTGCCAGCTTTCAATGCTTAGAACATTGGTATTTTCACTTAAACGTTTTTTTTGCTTCTCATAAGAATACTGTACATCGAGTATTTCAACCGCCAAAACCGACATCTGTAAAGCTCCATTTATTGTTTGTGATGTTAAGTGAACAAACTAATATTCGTATTCTCAACATTGTATCTTAATAAAGCACATGCAGCATTGCACTGACCGAATTAATAATGACGAAGCAAAAATTTGGACAACTTTTTACGCCACTGTAGCGTCTATTTTCATGTTGCTTGGCTACATTTTTCATGCTGGCGCTTACACATAAAAAAGGGGCAATAGTGTTGTTTAGTTGTAAATTAGCCTTGCTTAAAATACCAGTGTTGGGTCATCGGCATCAATTTCTTTCATGCCTTGCGCTGATTGCGTGATCCACTGCGCTTCAAGCGCGCTTAAAGATAGCGCTAAATCAAACAAGGTAATACTGACACTTTCAATACTGTTTTCGCACTTAAGTATATAAGCGAAATTTACATCGCTATGACTGTTTTCATTTTCATTCCCATCGTGATGCTCGCCGTGTTTATCATGTTCATAAATATCACTAAGGGAGTGCTCGGTTTCAACAAGGCTACAGCTTTTAGGTAAGCTTAGTACGTGTTCGTAACCCTCAACACTTGAAATAAACGAAGCTACCTTTGCTTTTTGTTCCACCGTTTCAGGCTTATGCTCAAAGCCAAGTACATCGGCCGCAGGTAGCATAAATTCAAAACGCCACTTGTCGTTTTCTTGCGCTACCAGCAATTGCCCTTCACCATGAACATGCGCCTGCCCATTAGCGTTTAAGCTAATTAGCGCAGCAATAGTGCTGATTAAGAAATATTTACCCATAAAGCCTCTCCTTGATTATTATTGTTGTAGTTGTTAAAACGCATTATGAAAACTTGATTCGCTTATACTGTACAATATAACATATCACGAGAAAACACCCATAGCGTAAAGCGTTATAAGGCGTTACTGTAAATACACAGAATTATTCGTCGACAAAGTAATCAGTTTACGACCTGATTTTCATCTAATAAATCACTAGGAAAAAGTAATGCCTACCAATAATCACTCTAAAAATAACGTGGCTAAGTTCTGCGCACTGGCTCTTCTTTCAATATCAATAACAGCCTGCGCTAGCAACTCAGCACAATTAACTACAAGCACTGTTAAGCCAGCAGTTGCCAAAGTTAGCCCTCTTCCTATAAGCAACGCAGTTAAGTGGCAAACGCAAAGCAAAGAATATGCATTTTTAACAAGTGCTATATATCAACAAGCTACAAACTCGTTAAAGCAATTAGAAACTACACCAAGCAATTGGGTAGTGGTAATGGATGTGGATGAAACGGTACTTGATAACAGCGCTTACCAAGTAGGTATTGAACAAAAAGGTGAAAGCTATAGCAGTGCCACATGGGCTAGTTGGGTAGCAAGCGAAAATGCCACCTTAGTGCCTGGCGTAGCCGGATTCATTCAAGAAGTGTTTGCTAAGGGCGGCAAAGTTGCCTTAATAACCAATAGAAATAAACCACTAGATGAACATACTTGGCGTAACTTACTTGCACAAGGTTTACCCCTAAGTGCAGAAAACACCTGCTTAGTAGGGCGCTCTGCCTCTGACAAGTCCGCAGTAGGCCAAGCAAACATTGTGAATGATAAAGACCTACGCAGGCAACAAGTTATAAACGGCACCGCCGATTGTTACCAAGTAGATGCTAACGCAAAGCCGCCAAAAGCGTGGGCAGCTAAACAAGCGATTATTATGGAAGTGGGTGACAACATAGAAGATTTCAGCCAAGTGACTCAAGAAGAAGCTGACCTAGATACGCTAGTACCACAATGGCCACAAAAGCTGATTTTATTGCCTAATCCTATGTATGGATCGTGGTAAGAATATAGACCAAACAGAAACAAAACAATGTAAGCATGGGTTAATCAACACCCATGCGCAGTTTAGGCTATATATTATGTTTCTCTACTGTACCTGCATCGCCACCGTAGGTTTCACCACCAATTGATACCGAATTTATATCTTGAATATAGTAAACAAAATGAGGAAGCGTACCGCTTGAAAAATTGCGGTCATCAATTTTCTTTCCATATGCACAAAACTCTGAATTACCAAATGAGTTCCACCCTTCCGTTAAGTTAGCAGTAATGCTACTTTGACCAGTTATAGGCTCAGGATCAGCGAACAACGAATTCCACAAGTTAACACAAAACGCTGTGCCACTGCCGGTACCTGTTGGATAACCACTTGTTGAGTCTATTGCCACGCTAGCGCCCGCCACTTCAATGGGGCTAGTTTCTCTTATTAAATATGCCGCGCGTACTAATTTGACGCTGCTCGCAAAGGCTGCAGACTCAGCTTCAATAGTCGCAATGTGTGCGTCAGTAGATATGTCAATAAATCTTGGCGCTGCAGTGACCGCTAATATACCCAAAATAACAATCACAATAATGAGCTCTATTAAGGTGAATCCCTTATTATTCTTGATATTGCGCTTATTAAATAGGTTATTTACTGAGTCGCCTCTCATCATAAACTTTGTGTCCACTGGATTAAAAAATTGAGTAAACATAAAAAATAGCCTTTAGTTTACTTTCACTTATTGTTTTATCGGCAAAAATTCACTTTAATTAAGCGTATATTTTGAAATAATTTAAAACTTCCACACCATCTTAAGCAATACAAAACTGAACCAGTTCAAGCCATTAGCGTATAAACTCAAAATAAATGAACAAGTAAAAGTTGAAGCATCACTTATGGATAAGCAAGTAATTGAGCCTTCAAACGCGCAATTTACGTTTAAATGCAGCCAACTCAAAGCGCAAAATAATATTCACGAATGCGAGAGTTTTCATGTAACTCGGCGAAAGCGTGGGCGTGGTTTTGAATATTGTTTGCTTGATGGCGCAAAAATTAGCGAAACAAACGTGCTCAAGCGTTTTAAGACCCTTGTAATTCCTCCTATGTGGCAAGAGGTTCGCATTAGCCTATGTGAACAATCTAAAGTACAAGCCTTTGGTTATGATCAACGCCAGCGTAAGCAGTATATTTATCATCAGCAGTGGGAGGAGCTTAGGCAGGCAGAGAAATTTGCGCGCTTGGCTGAGTTTGGAAAGCACTTAGTAGATTTACGAAAAGCATACGTTACAGATTTAGAACGCGCGCAATGGGATTTACAGAAAACCACTGCACTAGCCTTATTGTTGCTAGACCGAACAGGTATTCGTATAGGTAATAAATCATATAGTACGCAAAACGGCACTATTGGCCTTACTACGCTTAGGCGCAAGCACTTGGAAGAAGACGAATCAGAACTTGCGTTCTCATTCACCGGCAAGCATGGCAAACAAAGGCATATAGACATTAGCGACCCACAAGCCGGTAAGCTTATTAGCGAAAGTGCGTCTAAGCCGGGTTACCCCTTGTTTCGCTACAGAATAGGCTCGCACTGGGAAGATTTACTCAGTGACGACGTAAACACAAGGCTGCGAGAACTACTTGATTTTGAGGCCTCAGCCAAAGACTTTCGAACCTGGACAGGCACACGCTTAGCAATGCAATACGCTCACCAAGCAAGCGTGAAAGCGAATTCAAATAAACGCCGCAAATTCACGGCTTGTTTAGTCAAATTGGTTGCCCAAGACTTAGGCAATACGCCTGCGGTATGCGAAAAATACTATATTCATCCTAAGGTGCTATCTCATCTGCAAAAGCAGTACAAAAAAAGCGGGGACTGCAGCGCTTTCGAAAGCTCCGATAATTGGCTCAATACGCAATTATCACCATGCGAAAAAGCGGTGCTCAAAGTTATTTCCTAGGTCACAATCAACGGCGTACCTTAGCGCTTACACTAGCCTTTGCATAACCTCTGCATAAGCCTTACAAACAACTAACAAAGTGTCAGCTTAATTTACAATCTCTAGTTTAAAATTTATACAAAACACAACATTAACTCTTAACATCTTGAATTTATGAGTATAAAAATCTGTGGATTAGTTTATGCATAACCCCCTTGTTCTAGCGTTTTAAACGTTTATTGCTTGCCTAGTAGTTGCCGTTTTATAAGGTAGGTGGTGTACAAAAATATAATAATTTGCGAGGAAATATTATGTCCCGAAATATTAAACACCTTACCCTCATTTTTTCATTGTTTTTTTTATATGTTCAGGTAGCTGAATCCGCTCTTTTACGCTCAGTGGGCCGAGGTTCACTAAGCGCCAACTATTCTGAAGAGTTCTATTTAGTAGAAAATCAGTATGTAAATGACCAAGGCATTATGGCATCAGCAATGAATATTGGTTTTGAAAACACGCCATTGCCAAATATTAGCCTATCAAACGCTGTTGGTGGTGGCGGCCGTGGATTAGGCGCAGTGCCTAACGAATGCATTGTGGGCTACACTCAAGATGAAGTAGAAGCTGCTGAGTTTGAGCTAGACGCAGCCATAGTAGCTTTCCAACAAGACCCTGCAAATAATGGCCTAAGCCCCCAAGAGTATGACGACGCCATAGCCGCAATTGAAGCCCAAGGTGAGGCCGCTATTTTAGCTATTACTCAGGGCGAACCTTGCGTTTGGGAATTTACTCAAGGTGACCCATTGTCATTGTTTGGCTTCTCTAGCTTGTATTTTGATTCTCCTAACGTGAACTACGAAGTGAAGTGGTACATTGACGGATTAGCTTCCCCACTAGCAGGTGCAGTAAACACCGCGGGGGATTTACCTACCCCCGGCGGCACTATTGAGAATGGCTGGATAACCCTAGATACAGGGCCTTTTTCAAGTTTAGCGCCAGGCGAATATAACGTTTATTCTACCCTTGAAATCATTACGCAAGGTAGTACGCTTTTCTATACCAGTACAGACCCAAATGGCCCTGTTACTTTAGAAGAAAACTGTGTTGAAAACCCAGCATTTATAGAATGGCTTGACGCTGGCCAAATAGGACCGCAACCTGAAGAATTCTTTTGTGGGTATTCAAGCATGATTGACAACGGCAATAGTTTTATTTCAGTGGGTACGCCTAATTTATTTGTGTCAGAATCTGAAACAATCAGAATTCTGGCGGCTAATATTGCTAATCCAGTTAACTCACCAGCCCCTTTCGGTTTGCTAATATTAGGATTAGGTTTAACAATGCTTCGAACTAAAAAGAAATAAACACGGCAGCAAAAAGGGGCTGTTAATGCCCCTTTTAAATATCGTACTTTTAACTACTATTTTTGAAACAAAGCCTTAACTTGCTGTCGTTGCTCGGCTAAGTCTTCCTCAATAGTGGTAAGCAAACGCTGGTAATCAGGGTTCTCAGCTAACGAACTCAATAATGGATCGTATTTAGTCCACCATTCTCTCCAGCCTTTTTCAAGCGCAAGTTCAAGTGATGCAACGGCTTCTTCTGGGCGAGCCTCTAATGCGTGAATCCTCGCTTCTAAGTAATAAATTTCTGAATAAATAATAGCGGCCTTTAATTGCTCTTCCATTAGCTTTTTGCAAGTCCCTATCAACTCTTGTGCTTGTTGCGTTTCAGAACGCTGAATATGCGCCCAAGCCACTTCAATAGCCGATGAGCAATATGGCATGGCAAACATGTCGGCTTGTTCAACGAGTAATAATTTATCAATAAATAATTTAACTGCTTTTTCTTTGTCACCAAACATTGCTTGATACCACGCAGCTTCAAAGCTGAGCCAATAATCATCTGGGTTAGCGGCTAATTTAAAGTCCATCTTGTCAAAAAAGACTGCATATTCTTGTTCAAATATTAAAATATTATCTTCAAAATACGCCACTATTTCAGCCCATTGAGGATCTTGACCTAACTCTTTCACTACATCAGTGGAGCCTAATGTGAGTAATAAGCCTACTAATTTAAAAGCTAAATCTTGATTTTCTGGTGACAAGGCAAGCGCTTTTTGTGTTTGCTGAATAGCCCCGAATAAATTGCCCTGGCTAAAGTAAATATCTGAGAGCCCTTGGTAAGAGAACTGAGATTGAGGGAAGTCTTTTTGAAGCTGCATAAAGGTAGCTTCCGCCTCGCTGAATCGACCTAACTTGGTAAGTGTGACCCCCATATTGTAAATGGCTGTTTGAAAAAGTGGGTCAAGCGCGAGTGACTTTTCTAAGGCTATTAATGATTCGTCAAATCTGCCCAAAGAATCTAAGGCCAAAAACTTCCACATGTAAGCAATAGCAAGGCTTGGGTTTAACAATATAGCTTTGTTGTAGTCTTGTAGTGCCGTATCTAAATCATTTTGCATAGAAGCAATGTAGCCTTTAACAGCGTATGCCTCTGCAAGCTCTGAATTACGCACTAAGGCTTTATCTATATTGCCCTGTGCAAGCTTTGCGGCTATTTCAGTTTTTATCACCCCAAAGCGCTCACCGCCCTCAGCCAATAAAGCTAAGGTATCAGCTAAGCCTACGTAGGCCTTTGCAAACTCTGGGTCTAAAGCAAGTGCTTGCTCAAAGAAAGTACGCGCTTGTTTCATCGATTCGGTGGTTTGTAATCGGTACTGCTCACGCCCTTTTAAGTACATTACGTAAGCATCAGTACTGGTACTTGAAAGCTTAGCAAAACTCCCCGCTTCATAGTATTTATCTTGCAGTAAATTAACTACAGCTCGGCTTATTTCGTTTTCTATCTGAAATATGTCTTTGAGCTCACGCAAGAAGCTTTCTGTCCACAGAGTGTGGCCGTTTTCAGTATCTAGCAGCTCAACGCGCACGCGCAATCTATTACCTGTAACACGAACACTGCCAGTGAGTACCGTTTTCACGTTCAATCTGCGACCAATATCAGTGGGTGACAAACCCTGCTTAGCAAGTATTTGGCTAGAACGCGAAGCCGACACTTTGAATCCGTCTGAGCGCCCTAACAAGCTAGTAATTTCTTCGGCAAGCCCCAAGGCTAAATAAGATTGGTCTTGCTCTTCACTTTGGTCAGAAAATGGTAAAACAGCTATAGAATCAGCTAGTTGTATGGTGGTTAGGCCTTCTTCACTGGCAATTTGATCAAGTTTAATTGAATTAAAATACTGCCAGCCAATGAAGGTGCTTACAAACACTATAAAAATTAAGCCAATCCAGCGCAACCAACCTAAAGGCTGGATGGTTGGATTTTCTTCTTCGTCTAAATCGGGCGTGCGCTCAATGCCTTCAAGACTCACGTCGAAGTGCCAACTAATATATAGAACTATAGGTAAGCCGCAGGCAAGCACCAATAGTGTGCCAGGGCCAACCATTGGATTCATTTCGATCATACCGGCTACAACGCCTACCACTTGAAGGATCAGCCAAGAAATACCTACATAGGCAACCAATGACTTAACTACTTCTCGTCGCCTAAGTTCGCTCAAAAAACGCTTCATAGATGCTAGCTTTTATAATTTATTATTGTTTTTAAAGCATAACCCACACATTCGCCTTGTGCAATTTACATACAAGCGCGGTTTTTTTAGTATAAATTAATAGGTCATTACCCCATAATATGGCCACAATTTTACGTCAAATAAGCTTAATCTGTTTTGTTAACCCTGTTATTTATTACAAATATTGCCGCTACTATAGCCTTTGCTATTTCTGGCGCCTTGGTAGCCGCCCGCCACCGGCTTGACTGGGTAGGTTTCGTTTTTATGGCTTGCATTACTGGTATTGGCGGCGGCACACTGCGCGATGCCATATTAGATGTACCGGTATTTTGGCTAAATGACTATTACATGATTATTGTATGCAGTGTTGCCGCAATATTTACCTACTATGCCACCCATTTTATTTCAAAACGCTCCAAAGCTTTATTGTGGGCCGATGCATTAGGTATGGCGCTATTTACCACATTAGGTGCGCAAAAAGCCTTATCTTTAGACACCAGCATTCCTGTAGCCGTTATTATGGGGGTATTTAGTGCTTGTTTGGGCGGCATAATTCGTGACGTAATAGTGAATGACGTGCCGGTTGTGTTTCAGCGCGAAATATATATTTCTGCGTCATTGTTAGGTGCCCTTACCTACTGTGCCCTACATGTATATACCCCAGTTGGTGAGGGAATATCATTAATTGCAGGCGGTGTTATGGCCCTAGTGGTGCGCGGCTTGGCAATTACGCAAAACTTAAGTATGCCAGCGCACAAAGGGCTTCCTTAAACCTGTTAAAGTATGCTTAACTAGCATAAGCCTATGGTTCTGCTAGGTATATATTCACAATATCTAGCGCATTACATGAATGACTAACAGGAAAATTTAATGCAACAACTAGCCCGCAAAACTCGTTTTCTTTTATCTACACTTATTGTTCTGCAAATAAGTGCTTTTTCGCTTTCGGCTGAACCCTTACATCAAAGTGCCGTTGCTATGCCTGATGCATACAGTGCTGACGCTGCGCGCAGTATATTAGAACAAGGCGGAAATGCGGTAGATGCAGCCATTACCGCGCATTTTGTATTGGCGGTCACATTACCAGAAGCGGGTAATATTGGTGGCGGCGGCTTCATGCTTATTTTCAAAAATAATGAAGGTGACTTTATTGATTACCGTGAAACGGCACCTGCCCTTGCGCATAAAAATATGTATTTAGATGAACAAGGTGACGTAATTCCTTACAAATCGTTATTTGGCGTCCACGCCAGTGGCACACCAGGAAGCGTTGCAGGTATGTGGCTCGCTCATAAAAAACATGGTAGCTTGCCTTGGAAAACCTTAGTGCAACCTGCGGTTACCTTAGCTGAAGAAGGCTTTGTTGTTCACCCCAAATTAGCCAGCAGTATAAGCAGATACATTACGCGTTTAGAAAAAAGAGAAATTGAAGTAAATTTTGCCGACTATTTTGCCGAAGCCAAAGAAGGCAAGGTGTTCAAACAAGCTGAGCTTGCTGCCACTTTAAAGCTCATTCGCGATAAAGGCCAAGACGGCTTCTATAAGGGCAAAACCGCCAAAACGATTGCGCAGTTTATGCAGCAGCATGGCGGTATTATTAGCGAAACCGACTTAGTAAATTATACGGCTAAATCACGCACGCCTATAAAAGCAGATTGGAACGGTTTTGAGGTGTTAACTTCGCCACCACCAAGCTCTGGCGGCATAGCCATATTACAATGGCTCAAAATGTTCGAGTTACTCAAACCTGAGCAAGGCTTAGAGCTGAACTCAACTACTTATGTACATTTGTTAGCGGAAATAGGTAAGCGAGTATTTGCTGACCGTGCAGAATACCTAGGTGACCCGGACTTTTTTGATGTTCCCGTTGCTGCACTTACCAACAATGAATATCTTAAAAAGCGCAGCAGTACTATTTCACTAAACGCTATTTCTACCACCGAGAATATTAAACCCGGGCTAAAAGAAAGCGAGCAAACAACGCATTTTTCAATTGTAGATAAAATGGGAAATGCTGTTGCCAACACCACTACCATTAACTTAGGTTTTGGAAGTGGTGTAGTTGTTGAAGGCGCAGGCTTTTTGCTAAATGATGAAATGGATGATTTTAGCGCGAAACCAGGCGTTATGAATGCATTTGGCGCTTTAGGCGGAGTCGCTAATGAAATTCAGCCACAAAAACGCATGCTAAGCTCTATGACACCAAGCATTTTATTAAAAGACAACACCGTTCAAATGGTTACCGGGTCACCTGGCGGAACCACTATTATTAGTTCAGTGTACCAATCTATTTTAAATGCTATTGAATTTAACTTAAATGCAGAACAAGTGGTAAATAGCCCTCGCTTTCACCACCAATTATGGCCTAAAAATGTAATTAGAAGCCACGAAGGGCTAAGTGACAAGGTAAAAGCTGAACTTGAAGCCTTAGGATATAAAGTGGATGAGCGCCGCTTTGGTGACTTGCACGTAATTATAAATAAAGACGGAAAACTAGATGCCGCCTCGCAGGCTTCTGGTCGCGGAAAATCAATCGTTTTTTAAACACTACAAAACAGCGTTATTCCCTAGAAACAGCGTCATCCCCTAGAAACACCGTCATCCCCGAGCAGTCGGGGATCTTCGCAAAACACCGTCATCCCCGAGCAGTCGGGGACCTTCGTAAAACATCATCATCCCCGAGCAGTCGGGGACCTCCTTGGCTTACCTTTCTGTTTAAAACTTAGAAATATAAGCCACACTTAAGAAATCTAGGCCAGGGTTAGTGGTATTAAAGCCGCCATTTGAATAGTGAATGTAGCGTAAAGCAACTTGTGACTCACTTTCTTTATCTAAACCCATAACAATGCCTAAGCGGTCTTCAAACTGATACAAACTACCAATATCTACACCACCAAATTTTTCACGGTGAACATAAGCAACACCAATACCAAACTCAGCACTAAGTGGGTAGTCTGCTGAAAAACTAGGAATGTCTTTAATAAATACTGGGCTTATTGAAACACCGTAGGTTGCTTCATTTTTTGCACTGCCATGAACATCAAATAAGTTTAAGCTTGCTTCCCACTGTACTAATGTGTCACCAATTAATGGTAAATCTAGTTTGTGTTCAATATCAGGGCGGTATGCTAAACGCACACCATGCATATCAGCAGAGCCTGTCATGTATTCCACAGAATAAGCTTGTTGTGCTGGCTTTTCTTGTGATGAAGCCACCTGAATACTTAAAAGGAGGATAGTGACTAAAATCATAGGCTTAGAAAATAAGGTAGCGATGAAGTTGCTATGATTGCTGTTTCTATTTACTGCTTGCATTGTGAGTTCCATTTTAAAAATTATTAAACTAACTTTGTTTTTATGAACTCGCTTTTGCAAATTACTTACCAATTTTCAAATTTAAATATAACCTAATAAATTCAACAGCTTAATTGATTTAAAATAGCCAAAGGCAAGCCTGAAAATGTAAAGGCTTCCTCCAATCGGTAAAAATTACCTGCTCTTATTACACAATTTTATTTAAGCATTTGCTGAAATTATATTATTTGAGCCACTACTAACTCAGATTTGACCAATTAAATAAAATGCTTTATTTTCATACCCTTGCATAATATGACACTACGCTGTCGTATGGCTGTCGCCCTCTAATTTGGTTAATGTCGTACTTTTGCCGTTTGCTATATCCGTAAATTCCGCTGAAATGAGCTTGCATTGAATTTACGGAGAATAGTAATGTTGATAAACCCCACTATAGAACAACACGATGAGAAAAGAAGAGACAAAATGAGTCAAGTATCATTAACGAAAGGCTACTGGTTTTTTTTCGAGCATGAAGGTAATGATATATCTATGTTTGGCTCTGTTTGGAATGGAAAGGAAAATGTTTCGTTCAACAATGAAATAGTGTCGTCTTTTCGCAATTTAAACAAATTTAAGAGTGAGCACAGCTTTTCTAAAAACGGGCACAATTACAAAGTATGTACACACATGACAAACATGCTACGTGGTACATTAGTTGTATCACTATACTGTGATGATGAATTGCTGCAAACCGAAACCCTTAGCCAAATTGGAAAAGATAAACCTTCTAAGCGTTTTTTTTCAAAAACGTTTCTTTGGTTTCTCGTATTCGGCTTTGCAGTAGGCATGCTGGCCGGATACTTTAATTTATTTGGATAGCACATGAAACAAATTAGTATGAAACAAGGCCTATGGTGTCGTTTACAACATGAGCAATACCAAATAGCGGTGCATTGCAGCTTGTGGTCTGGCAAGGAGGTGGTTTATGTAAATGACCATCCTGTTTCAATAAAGCGAAATATATTCCGTCTAATGGGTAAACACCATATTACCCTTGGCGGAAAACCTTTTACCATTGAAATTGATGTTGAAAATCCTTTTACCTATAAAATTGAAGTACGTTTAAAAAAAGGGCCCAGAACAATAGAGCGTGAAACGGTCGCTTTATTTACGCAAAAAAAACCACTTGTTCAAGGCCTTGCGTTCATTGGCGCCTGTGCGCTTGTTGGCATTGTATTCGGTTATTTTGCAGGGAAATTCTATATAATGGGTTTAACGTAGCACATGGAAATTAGAGGCGATATAGTTAAACAACTACGAAACGAACGCGCATGGACACAAGCCCACTTAGCTGAATTGTGCGATGTGAATTTACGTACAATTCAGCGAGTTGAAAATCAAGGTAGCGCGTCGCTAGAAACAATTATGGCGCTATGCGTTAGCTTTGATATTAAACGCCAAGCCTTATTTAAAGTCCCAGAAGCAAGTGACGTAGAGCAAGCCAAGCCGCAGTTAACAAAAGCTTATTTGTTGGTGTTTTTATTTGGCTTAATAATAGGAGTGGCGGGTACATTTATTCCCTTTGTGTTCTTAAACACATAAGGATTGCTAGCTGTACACGCCTGCCGCTTTAAATAATTGTAAATGTACATTCACTAAATCAGCAATATTTCGCTGATAACCGCCTCCTATAACTGCCGCTACCGGTACGCCTTTGCTTTTGCACATATCAAATACTAACTTATCGCGTTGAAACACCCCTTCTGTGCTAATTTGTAAATTACCTAAATCATCGCATTCGTGAATATCTACGCCTGCATCATAAATAACAGCATCAGGCACTGCGCAATTAAACGCTAAGGTTAGCGCGCACTCTACAGTATGCAAATATTCATCATCACTCATGCCTTTAGCTAAAGGGAAGTCTATATTTGAATCCTGCTTTCTAGCAGGGAAGTTTTTTTCACAATGCAATGATACCGTGTAAATAGAGTCATTATTGGCGCATAATTGTGCGGTGCCATCTCCCTGATGCACATCACAGTCAAAGGCTAGAACGCGATCTATTCCATTGTGCGTGAGCATTTCTTTAGCGCTTAACACTATGTCATTAAACGCACAGAAACCTGAACCAAACTCCGAAAAAGCGTGGTGGTAACCACCCGTTAAATTAAGTGCCAGCCCATGCTCAATAGCTAACTGGCCGGTTAATACCGTTCCGCCCACCGCTGTTAGGGTGCGTTTTACAAATTGCTCTGACCACGGCATACCAATACGCCGTATTTCCTTGTTGCTCAGTTTGCCATTTATAAAGTTATCTACATAGCCGCTTTGATGCACTGTTTTTAAAGCCTCAATAGCTATTTGATTGGGGCAAATAAAGTCAGCTTCGCTTCTTCCAAGTGCAACTAATTGGTCGTGAATACCTTGGTATTTTTCAATAGGAAAGCGGTGCTTTTGCGGTAACACAAGTTGGCTATATATAGGGTGGAATACCAGTGGGATCATACAAAAAGCACCTAAAGCAGAGTGAACACTATGTGTTATCTAATTCATGGCCAAAGCGCTTTCTATAGCGTTTAGTCAATTTAGCCGCACGTATTTGGTCAATAATGAGAGTAAACACAGCCGATGCATTCGCCTTAACGCCTTTACCCTTTCCTACTCGGCGTATTTGCCTTTTAACTAAGGCCATTGTGGCTAAGCCAGCTAAAGTTTTATCTTTTAAGCCCACACTAGGTTGCGGTGGTACAAAATGTGGATCAGAATGCCAAACATTGCCCAAGTTTGGTTGATACGCTAACGCAGTGGCTAGCCCGGCTAAAGCAACACCTGAATCTATTACCGAGTTTGCTACTTCTAAACGTGTGATGCCACCTGTGGTCATAATGGGAATGCTTGACGTTTCGCTTATCACCTTTGCAAACTCTAAAAAATAGGCTTCACGTGCTAGTGTTCTTTCATCACCAGTTTTACCTTGCATAGCAGGTGCCTCATAGCTTCCACCTGACAGCTCTACAAAATCTACCGGTAATTCGCCAAGCATGTTCACTACCGCTTGTGCGTCACTTGGCTCAAACCCGCCACGCTGAAAATCAGCCGAGTTTAATTTTACTGAAACTGAAAACTTAGGCCCACAGGCATCTATTACGCTTCGTGTTATCGCTAATAGTAAGCGCGCGCGGTTTTCTATACTGCCGCCCCACTCGTCATTACGCTTGTTAGTAAGAGGTGACAAAAACTGCGCAAGCAAATAACCATGAGCAGCATGTATTTGTACACCGTTATAGCCCGCCGTTTTTGCTAATGTAGCGGTTTGTGTAAAGCGTGAAATAAGATCCGCTATTTCATTTTCATCCATGGCCTTTGGCTCACCAAATAAATGAGAATGCTTACCCATATTAAGCGCTACATTTGATGCAGAGAGCACTTTCCCGCCCATTTTTTTATACACTTGCCTACCAGGATGATTAATCTGCATCACAATTTTGCAATCGTTTTGTTGAGACAAACTTGCTAAATCAGCAAATTCAGAAATATTAGATGCATCTTCAAGCGCTAAACCGCCAGGGCCTGTCATAGCTAGGTGATCAACCATTACGTTGCCAGTAATAATTAATCCTGCGCCGCCCTGCGCCCATTCCTTATATACGTTTTTAAGAACTTGCGAAGGGGTTTGCGCAACATCGGCAAGGTTTTCTTCCATTGCAGCTTTTACCATGCGATTTTTCAACACAAGGCCACTAGGTAAGGTAATAGGGGTAAATAAAGAATTTTTGTTTAAATTAGACAATACACTAACCACTTAAATAATATTACGCTTACTATACCCTTAAAAGCTTAATAGTTTCCTCAAAATAAATAATTCTATTTATAGCTAAATTTAACCACACATTATTCATTTTGAGCCGATACACTTATATCCACTGCGCATTTTATTAAGTTTAACGAGTGTTGTAACATCAATGACTTAGCAAACTATACTTTTATCCTAAATTAAGTAAAACTTTTGAATTATAAGGGTTTTTGGTATAAATAGTGCATCAAAGTGATTATGCGTCAAATAATTCACTATTTACATTAATTCGCAATTTTTTAAAGCACTAACACTGCTTCGTAAGGAACCGTTTTGTCAAAAAACACACACATTGCCGCCACTCCTATTTCCTGTTTAGCAATTTTTGGGGCATTTTCAACTTGTAGCCTTGCGCAAACTACCCCAACGGAGTTTGCAGAAATGAGCCTGCAAGAGTTGTTTGATGAAAGCATTGATGCTGATGAAGTAAGCCAAGCTGAACAAGGCTCTAAATGGAGCTTTGCCTTGCAGTTTAGACGCGCTAAGTTTGACGGTTACCTTGATGGCTCTAAGTCACTTAGCTATCACGATGTGCTGTTTAATGCAGGTGAAGAAACACGTACCGCAAAAAATTTCCCAGTGTTACCCACGGTAATTACTCAAAACGTGACACTATTTAGCACCGGCTATCAATTTAGCCGCAACTGGCGGGCACACATTACATTGCCCTACATTCATCAATCAACTGATCACATTAGTATTGTGCAAAACTACGACTTTTTCGTGATTGATTCATCAGGCATTGGTGATACATCCATTTCTAGCAGTTATCGTTTTATGAAAGACAGCGAACATGACTGGTGGTTTAGCGCCGGTATTAGCATTCCCACCGGCTCTATTGACGAAATAGGTGATACTCCGCGAGATGCCGGCGACCAACAATTGCCTTACACGATGCAATTAGGCTCTGGCACCTATGATTTCCCACTAGAATTGAGCTTCCAAAGTAAAGGCGATTACGACTACGCGTTTTCAGTGTCAGCAAATATTCGTACGGGCAAAAATGATCGTGACTACCGGCTTGGCAACAACTTTAGCGTGTCAGGTAGCTACCGGTACACTATTAATTCAAGCCTGAAAGCTTTTACTGGGCTTGAGTGGCAATACGCTGACGCCATTCATGGCCGTGACACGTCACTATTAGTGCCCGGGGAATTTGAATACCCTGCGGGAATTACAAATCCTGACTTATACGGCGGTAAAAAACTTAATATTTCATTAGGTTTAAATTGGAAAATTACCCCCCAGTATCGCTTAACAGTAGAATACTCAACACCTTTGTACCAACATTTAAATGGCCCGCAACCTAAAGAACTGTGGCATTCTGCGATTAAATTAACTAAGGTGCTTTAACTTGCGGAATCAGCGTATAATAGCACCTAACATTATTTTCGACTTACTGAAGCGCTTGTTGGCGTTTAAAATAGTGTTTTTGCTGTTATCCATTTTTTGTGGTTCGCTCGCTACAGCAAATACCGAACTAAGCAAAGAAAGCAAATTAAAGGCCGCTTATTTACTCAATTTTACCCTTTTCATGACGTGGCCCGAACAAACTAGCCAAGCTGCTAGTAGCTCGCCGCAAAGGATTAATGTATGTGTTCAAGCCAATGAGAATTTTTTCGAATTCGCAAGCGCGCTGTCAAAAGGTGCAAAGTTTTCTACCTCGCGTAAACAAATTCATATTGTTAAATTTACTCAATCTGCAGATTGCCAAATGACCTACATACAACAAGATGCTAGTGTGTTTCTGCAAAGAATACTCAACAATGTATTAGTAGTGGATAACGCCACTCTTAATACTGAGCAAGCCGCCATTAAATTTTATACTGATGAACGAAAACTACGCTTTGAAATTAACCTACCTGCGCTGCGCCGCAGTGATGTAAAGGTGAGTTCTGAGCTTCTTAAGCTAGCGAAGGTTAATCGAGATGTTAACTAGGCTTCGTTTATCCTTTTTTAGAAAGCAACTGCTGGTAATAATAAGTATTAACATAATATCGCTAGCCATAGCGGCGGTATTGCTTTACATAAATTTTGTAAGTGACTCACGCAAAAATTTAGTTGAAGTGGTGCATTCCAAAGTTGCGCTTTTATCTTCAGCTAGTACCGCTGCCATTTTGTTTGATGATAAAGACGCCGCTAGTTCGGTGTTAGCAACACTCAATGTGGATACCAATATTCGTTTTGCACAAATTTTTAGAGCCGATAAAAGCCTCTTTACCCAATATAAAAAACCCGGCCAAGAAGTTGATGTTGTAATATCAGAAGTGCTTAAATCACCTTATTTTAAAGATGAAGTGCTATATATTTGCGAACCTATTTTCATTCAGCAAGAAATAGTAGGATATTTGCTGATTTCCGCGGGCACTGACAAGCTTCAACATCAAGAAAAACGCTATGCGCTGATTGTATTATTAGTATTTTGTTTTAGTGTATTTTTAGCTTATATACTCAACTGGCGGATGCAAAAGCGCTTCAATGCCCCCTTAAATAGGTTAATTAAGCTGGTACAAGAGGTAGCTAACAAACGTAGTTATCATAAACGCTTACACACCGAAAGCGATGACGAATTGGGCCAATTGTTTTACGGCGTAAATTCAATGCTAAACACCATTCAAAAGCATGAGCGGCAACTTAAAGAAGACAGCGAGCGCCTTGAAAGCTTGGTACAGCTGCGCACGGAAGAGCTTTTTAACAAAGCAAATTATGACGGCTTAACCAAACTACCCAATCGCCACTTATTAAACGATAGAATTAATCATGCAGTGGAAAGCGCATCGCGCACTAAGCAAAAGTTAGTGCTCATGTTTTTAGATTTAAACCGCTTTAAAATTATTAATGATAGTTTAGGCCATGGCATGGGTGACAAACTATTAATTAAAGTGGCTGAACGGCTAACAAATTTACTTCGCCAATCAGACAGCTTGGCTCGCTGGGGCGGAGATGAATTTGTTATTTTGCTTGAGCAAGTTACAGATAGTGAGCACACCGAACTGCTCGCCCAAAAGATTATAAATGTTCTCAATGAGCCCGTAGAAATAGACGAGCATCAATTGCATGTGTCTGCAAGTATTGGCATTTCGGTTTACCCTGATGATGGCACCGACACTGCCACATTAATAAAGCATGCCGATATAAGCATGTATCGAGCAAAAGAATTAGGCATGGGGAAATACGTGTTTTTCCATAAAGACATGCTTGAGTACGCTGCCAACTATTTGTCATTTGAAACTGATATTCGACGTGCCATAAACGAATATGAGTTTAGTTTAATGTATCAGCCTCAAATTTCAGTAAAAACCCAAAAAATGGTAGGTGTTGAGGCCTTAATTCGCTGGAATGATAAAGGCAAATTGGTAATGCCCAATGAGTTTTTAGCCCACGCCGAAGACTTAGGCGTTATGACACAAATTAGCCAGTGGGTGTTAAACGAAGCCTGTATGCAAACAAAAAAATGGCAAGTTAGTGGGCTTGATGTGCCCAAAGTGGCGGTTAATTTACCGGTATCGAGCATTATGCACCCGCATATAATTAAGTATATTAAACATGCACTTAAAAGCTCAAAGCTAGCGCCTAGCTGCTTAGAAATTGAAATTACAGAAACGAATTTTATATCATCTACTGACTACACCATTAGCGTATTACGAGAATTAAGAGCGCTAGGAATTAGAGTATCAATTGATGACTTTGGTACGGGGTATTCGTGCATGAGCTATTTACAAAATTTACCTATTGATACCCTAAAAATTGACGGCAGCTTTGTAAGCAACTTAGGTAAAAACAAAGCCGCAAATGGTATAGTGCAATCTATAGTTACGCTGGGTAAAAGTTTAAACCTTAACTTAATAGCCGAATGCGCGGAAACACAAGAGCAAGTGAATGCCTTAGAAATGCTAGAATGTGACGTTATTCAAGGTTATTTTTTCAGCAGACCCTTATCTTCTGAGCAAGTGGTAAGCTATTTAAAAAAGGCTTAATAGCCAAAAGGAAGTTATGAAAAGTTTACAAGAACAAACCCAAGCGAAGGTTGAAGCGGGACGCCAAGCCAACCCTGATTTTATGAATACCGTTGATGATGTTATTGCCCAAGCAAAAGCGTTTCAACAAGGTGCAAGCGCCCTAAAATGCGATGATCAAGCACCTGATTTTAGCTTACCCAATGCCAAAGGCGAAACCATACAGTTGGCTGATTTACTTAAAAAAGGCCCTGTAGTGGTTACCTTCTATAGAGGGAGTTGGTGCCCATACTGCAATTTACAGCTAAGAGCCTTAAACGAACGTGTAGCAGAAATAAACACACTAGGCGCACAACTTGTTGCTATTAGCCCACAAGTGCCTGATGGCTCGTTAAGTGATGATGAAATAAGCCAAATGGACTTTACTGTATTGTCTGATCAAGATGCCAAGGTGGCAGCTAAGTTTGGCGTAGCGTGGGAGGTACCACAGTTTATGGCTGATCATATGCGCGTTGACCGCCAGCTAGATTTAGACCTTATTAACAACGGCAATGGTAATATACTTCCCATTCCCGTTACGTATGTGCTGAATCAAGAAGGGTTAATTACGTGGCGATACGTTGATGTTGACTACCGCACCCGCTCTGAACCGCAAGATATTATTGATGCGTTAAAAGCGCTATAATACAACGCGATCAAAAAAGGCAGACCAAAGGCCTGCCTAACACACATTTTGAGAATATACATATTTCTATTTCATTAAGCTTCAGGGCACAACTCCTTTCACTCAATGAATACATTAGTAAAGACCAGTAAACTAATGTATGAGTATAATACCTAAATAATCACACAAAGCAAATGATAATCATTATTATTTGCATTAAGTTGTTATGCATCTTGGCAAAGCTATTTTGCAGGGACACTATGTGCTTGAATATTTAAGCTATTATTCAGTAATTGCTGAGATACCACAATAACGTTGCCCTGCGCATCTACGCCTAATGCTGGTCTAAATGCTTCTGTGAGCGGGGCTTCTTGCGCAAGTGATTCTACTTCGCTAGCATTTGGCGTATCAGCCACATTGAATCTATTAAGGAATAACCTATTTTCAAAACTTAATGTTTCGGGTATGAAAGCAGGCTGCTCCCATGCTACCGTTACTACGCCAAGGGCATCTATATTCACTAAGGCTCCGGGTGCGTTGCTGTCGCCTGCGTTGTAATCGCTGTTTTCTAGTAAAGAAACACCTAGCCACTGTTTTTGTTCGCTAAGCGTATTGGTATAAACACTGTAGGCGCTGCCATCGTACTCAGTCCACACTACAATGGCACGCTCATCGTTCATCGCAACTTGGGGATAGCGCGCATCACCTTCGGTCATTGATTCAACTTGTTCAAAAGCCCTCCAATTATCCACAGGAGAATAATAACTCGCGTATATATCACCGCTTGTATTTGCGTTAGTAGCCTGATCCCAAGTAGCTACAGCCTCGCCTTGTTCATTTATGGCCACATCAACGTTACTTACTACTACCGAGTCTTCAATAGGTAGGCCAATGCTTTGAGCGCTTAGCCAAGGGGCATTATTAGAACCTGAAAGAACCGCGTCATAAATAGCGGATTGCACGATTTCACTGTCAACCACCCACGCTGCAATAGCTTGCCCTGCATCGTTCATGGCAATGCTTGGATTAATATATCTAGTATCTTCACTGCTTGTGAGTGCATAAGCATTGCTCCATGTGTCTGAGGCTTTGTTGTATCTGCGAACATAAATACCAGGGTCTTGACTACTGTTCCCTGGGAAAGGCCATAACACTATTGCATTTCCGCTGTTATCAATAGCTACATCATGTTCTTGGATTAAGCCATCGCGATCATCAATCTCAAAAACGTCTTCCCAACCATTGGCTTTGGTGTAGCGACGAGCGGCAATGGTAGTATTAGAATTTTGCCCCGTATCATTAATCCAAGCGGCAATGGCGTCTCCGTTGTCGGCAATAGCCACTTTCACTTCTTGGCGCGCAAAGCCGGTATTGCCAAAAGAGAGCTCTTCTACGCCCCCCCAATTGTTTTGCGGACTGTACATATTAACCTTTAAGTCATAACCTTGCCGCCATGCTGCAATGGCTTCACCCGTGCTGTTAACAGCTAGATAAGGCTCGTTAAATGCAGGTGAGCCTGGCTCATTAATAAGAACGGGGAAGCTTTGCTGCGAAACGGCAAGCGTGGTGAATTGCCAAGTAAATGCATTAGCTAAAGCATTCATTGAAAGATCGGTAATATCAGTTGAAATAGTCACGGAATATTGTTCGCCAGCCGATAGCTCTTGCGCCGATTGAAATGAGAGCACCGTGCCCATTGCGTCTATATCAATTAGGCCGTCAACACTCGCGCTTTGGCTGTCGGTAACCACAAAGGCAGAATTGCTAATTGAATTATTTGCAATGGCTTCGTTAAAAGTTACCGTTATGGTTTCTGTTACCGCTACATCGCTAGCATCGGCCTGTGGTGAAACACTCACAATAATAGGGGCTGTAGTATCTACCACGTTAATAGTTCGTATAACAGTTGTAGCTGCGTTTCCGCTTGTATCACTTACATTATAACTTAACTCGTAGCTCCCTATTAATGACCGATCTACACTCCCTGTTACAATAATGCTGTTGCCTAAATCTCCTTCAAATAGGTCTGTGGCCGTGGCGCCGGCTTCGGCATAGCTTGCCCCTACTTCAATTGTTAAGTTTTGCTCACCAAGTAAGCTTATTTCAGGGCTTATAGTATCAATTACATTGACCATACGCGTTATAGAGGTGGCGCTGTTGCCGCTGCTATCACTTACGTTATATGTGAGCGTGTAAGTGCCAATGGTATCAGTGTCAACTGAACCGCTTACAGCAATATTAACGCTTATTGTGCCATCAACATCATCAGTAGCGCTTGCACCCGCGTCACTATAGTTTGTGCCTGCTTCATGATTAAGGCTTGCATCACCTATTAGCGATAATACCGGGGCGGTGGTATCAGGTATTGGGTTCTGTTCATCGTTATTGCTGTCATTTTTACATGCTGAAAGCGCACTCAAAACGACTATTGAAAGAGCGAGATTCTTTGTTTGATTGTATAACACCTTCGTTTACTCCTGTTTAACTTCATAATGTTATTGCTCGATACACGAACATAACGAGGCTAAATTTGAAACACACTTTGGCGTTAACCAAACGTGCGTTTTGCATTTAGCTTTAGTTCAGGAATAAGTATTCGATACGGCTACTTAAAATACCTCAGTAAAATATATAAAAAATATACAATTTAAAAATTAATTCAAAACCAGCCGGTTATGCTAGTTAAAATCAATTTAGTTTCTGTAGCGTGTAACAATAGGGTCTTTCTCTAATAGCCATTTGAGGCCCCAATCACTGTTTTGGATCAGCTCAATTTCTTGTTGAGCTTGCGTGGTGTTTCCGTTTAGCAAAGCATATTGTGCTTTTACAAAGGCAAATCCTGGGTGTGATTTTTGAGCGCTAGGCAAAGAAGATATTATTTCACCTAATTGCGCTACTTTTGTATCAGCCTTAGCAAACAGTGATTGCTCTCGATAGCAATAAGCTAAGTTGGAAATGTACGTTACGCCATTAGCTAGTATGTCTGCATCGGATGCTAGATTCGCTTGATGCCCCAGCATATTTTCATAGTACATTATAGCAACCTCGCAATTTCCGCTAAAATAAGCAGCGGCTGCATAGTTAGCTTTATACCCTAGGCCTGTTTTTTGTGAATCATCAGCTTGTGCTAAGCGCTTCAACCAACTTTCTGCTTGGTCTAAGCCAATTTTGGCGTAGGTAATGGTTTGTATAGGAATGCCAAAGCCGTGCTGGTCTGTTAAGGGCTCAACTATGCTTACCACGGTTTCAAGATCATTCGTTTGCAATGCGTGCCAAGCAAAAGCCAGCTTATAATAGTAGTCAGTAGGGGAAACTAAATCCTGAATGGTTTTTAGTGTTTTATCGGCTTTGCTGCCTTGCATATTCAAACGGTAACTGTACGCCAAACCCAATAAGCAATTCGTATTGCCAGGACTTGTATTTATGCAAGTTTCGTAGCTTTGTATTGCTTTATCTAACTTCCCTAAAGACTGATTAGTTTGGCCAATGCCCCACTGAATTACACTAGAAAGCGGCGCTATTTTTTTCGCTCGCAGGTAGAGCTCTCGCGCTTTTTCAGGTTGGTAATTGGCGCGTAGCAAATTAGCATAATTCACCAAGGCTAAATATAGCTTAGGTTTTTGGCTAAGCGCTTTTTCAAAAGATGCTTTCGATAAATCAAATTTCCCTTTGTTGTAGTAGAAAATACCATATGCCGCATGGGCTTCAGGTAAATTAGGGTTTATGGCTAGGGCATTGTTAATGGCTTCTTGAAAAAGCTCAGAGGCTTCTTGAGGTTTAAGCGCTTTTTGTTGCTGTAATAGTAAATACGACACGCCCAAATCTACAAAGGCCATGTCATAGTTTGGATCAAGCAAAGTAGCCATTAAAAACTCGTCTTTTGCTTTCACTACGGCTTCTATATTACCTATTTGATTCAACCTTCTACCGCGAAGTACGTGCAAGAAAGCTTCACTTGATTCAGGCTGGTAGCGCAGCTTACTTTTTTCAAATTCGGTGAAGCTTGCGTCCATAGATTGGGCAATATCGGTGCTTATTTCAAATTGAATGGCAAAACCATTTTCTTGGGATGCAGTAAATACTCTTGACCAACCAATGGTACCGCTAATTGCGTTCACTAGCTGCACAGTTGTGCGCATCGCGTTTTTTTCTTCACGCACCGAGCCTTCTAAAATGTAAGTAACACCAAGCTCTTTCGCTATGTCTTTTGCATTCATATTTGTATCTTTGTAGGCAAAAGATGAGCGGCGAGAAATTACGCTAAAACCATCTACTGTGTTTAACTGATGGATAATTTCATCGGCAAGCCCATCTGCAAAAAACGCCAATTGTGCTTCTTTATCAAAAACTTCAAAGGGCAGTACTGCAATGGATGTAGGCGGAGGCTGCGCGGGCTCCTGCTTATGCGTTAACATAAAGCCTAAGGTAATTATTACGAGTAATAAGCCTGCTAATACCACGTACTTTCGCTTGTGCGGTTTAGTTGTTAGCCTTGAATCTTGCGGTGTGGCGGGAATGGGAGTACTAGCTTCGTATTCACTCTTATGCTCTGTTTGTAGTGCGGGCTTAGGCTCTTCAAGGCTTACAATATTAGCAACTATTTGGTAGCCTTTTTTAGGCCGCGTTTTAATGTAAGACTCAGGGGAGCTTTCGGCGCTAAGGTATTTCCTCAGGCTTGATATTAAGTTATTTAGCGCGTAATCAGTTACATAACGTTCATTCCAAATTTTGAGCATAATGTCTTCACGAGACACCACACCTCCTTTGGCCTCACATAACATGCAAAGTAGCGCCATTGCTTTGGGTTCAATATTAATCGTTTGAAGCGAGTTACTTAGGGTATTTTCAGCAGGATTTACTAACCAATTTCCAACTTTAAACCTTCCTTTTACTATTGAGCTCATATCCTTCCAAGCAGCGTACAAAATTCAAGCAATCATAGTATAGGATTACTTGAATAGTTACTAGCTAGTTTATAGATATGAACCACTTGGCGTTACAGGCTCTAACAACTCAAGTGGTGTACTGAGTTTTCAAATTTTATCTATGACAGTTTGTAGCGTCTAAGCGACACAAGTCCCAATCCAACTAAGCCTATTAAAAATATACCACTTGTTGACGCTGAAGCATTTAATATTTGACCAAAACTAGTCCAGTCAATAGAAACAGAATTACTTAAGAATCGGGTTTGCACGTCATGGCCTGCGCTAGATAAAAAGCCTGCTAAGTTATAGCCATCATTAACGTAATTTCCGCCGCTTGCTTGAGCAAATAAAATTATTGCAGCCAGGCTATTTACTGACACTATTTCTTATTCGTTTAATTCAATAACTGCGCTTACTTCGACTGACATATTGCCTGGCAAACTGCTCATACCCACAGCAGCGCGCGCGGCTTTTCCATCATCACCGAACGCAGTCACAAATAGGTCAGAAAATCCGTTGATGACCCTTGAGTGTTCAACAAAATTGGGGGTGGCCGCTACCATGCCGTTTATTTGTAGCACTTGCTTCACTTTTGATAAATCACCTACCGCTAGTTTTATAGTCGCCAAAGCACATAGGCCTACTCGTTGAGCCGCCTCGTAACCTTCACTTACATCTAAATCTTTCCCCAGTATACCTAGTACACTCTTTCCTTCACATGCACCATGCCCTGACAAATACAATGTATTGCCTGAACGCCGCCAAGTAACATAGTTGGCAATGGGCTTAACCGGTGCTGGTAATTCAAAACCCGCTTTTTTAAGGCGTGTTTCAGGGCTTGAGCTAATTGTTTCTGCGTGTAGTGGAAGGGCTACAGAGAGTGACAAAAGCCCAAGTAGTAAAAGATTTTTCATGGTGTTCCTTATTTATTTTAAAGTATAAGATTATTGTTATATTGAATTGCTATGACGAAATGCTACAACCGCCTGAGCTGAATTTAGAGCTTACTTATGCTGAATCAGCTATTTCTTCCAAGGCCAGTACAAATTGATGCATGTTGTGGGCAGTAGTGAAAACTTGCGGAGTTATTCGAATGCAGCAGCCGCTTGCTAAACCAACGCGAATTACAGTAAATATGCCAAACTCAAGCTCTAAGCGTTTTTGCAAAGCGCTCACTTCTTCTTTTGAGCTTTGGCCTACCAAACGAAACGAAGCCATTCCTGTACTTGAAGCTTTATCTAAGCCGCCCAAAACTTCAATGTGTTGCATTTTTCTCGCCTTGCTAGTCCACAAGTTTTGCAAATACAGTAAGCGAGCTTCTTTGTTTGCACCGCCAATTTTATGGTGAAAATCAAGCGCCGCCGGAATACTCAATATTGAGGCGAAATTACTGGTCGCCATATGTACTCGCGCGTTAACGTTCGTATTGCTGGCATCGTGCTCTCCAGGATATGGGTGTACTTTTTCTAACGACCTTTCCTTCATATACAAAGCACCCACTCCCACGGGGCTTCCTATCCATTTGTGCAAATTAAAGCCGGCCCAATCCACATTCAAATCGGTAATTTTAAAATCAAGCAAACCCCAAGACTGCGCACAATCGCATATAATATCGATGCCTTTTTGCTTAGCGACTTTTGCTATTTCAGCAACAGGTAGCACCAAGCCATGCTGGTTACTTACATGGGTTAGTAGCATCAATTTAGTACTTGGGTATTGTTCAAATGCTTTAATGTAGATATCTAAAATTTGTTGCTGGGTAGCTTGCGCGGGCAAAGTAAGCTCTACAGCCTTTAGATTGTTTGTATCACCTAACCAGCGCATTGTGTCTTTAAAGCTAGGGTAGTCAATATCAGTGTAGAGTACTGTATCGCGGCTAGTCAGGCCTTTATACTGGCGAATCAAGTTGTGTATTGATTCGCTCGCATTTCGCGTAAGCGCTATTTCTTCGTTTTTAGCCCCTAAGGCCTTTGCAACTTCATTTGAACTCAATTGCATGTCATTACGGTAGTGTTTGCGCGCATAAACTGACAAATGCTTATTTACCATTTGTGTATTTTCTATGAAGTTACTTTGCACCGGCGTCGACATTTTGCCCCAATAGCCATGCTCTAAATTAATTATGTTGGGCGCTTTGTCATAAAAGAGTGCAATTTGCGCCCAAAATGATTCATCTTGTGCGAGTTCTTGCGGGCTTAAATTTTGCAAATTTAGGGGGAAGTTTGGTGTAGTCACAGCCTCAGTAGCATGACTTAATGTTGAGTAAGCCATAGTGCCCGCCGCGCCCAAGGCCATTGTTTTAAGCATTTTGCGGCGATTCATTGGTGTAAATTCTGCGCTCATGATTTAGCCCTTTTCAACGATTAAAACTATAACTAAGTTTTTAATTTCAAAGGCATAAAGCACATTTCAAGCCAAATAGTGTGGTATGGCTAAGTGCAGCTTGTTAAATGTTGATAAGTACTAACTAACCACCTGCAATAAGCGCAAACTTATTTGAGGTGGTTGTTTGCTAGCCTTATTCAAGTTAAATGCTAGAAAGCGTTTGCTAACCCTAACTTACATCGAAATCGCGTTGCCAGCTTTGATATTCGTGACTACTTTATTTTCACCATTCGTCCAAGTTACATTTACGCTATCAACGTTAGCGCAATCACCCAAGCCAAAATGCACACGAGACTTCAGCATGTGGTGATACCCTTCGCCACTGGCTCCCACTAATTGGCTTTGCCTCTTACCGCATGCTGTTATGTCAACGCGTGCGCCAATTGGCTGAGCATAGCTGTTCGGTGCGTTCGTTACATTTATCACTACGTAATTATTTTTATATTTGGCCTCTAATTGGTTTTTAGCCAAATACCAACTTCCACGTTCATTACCAAAAATTAAATCTAACCGCCCATCTTGGTTATAATCAATTGTAGTAAGGCCTACACCTGTGGCACCTATTTCAAGCGATGTTAATCCCGCATTAAGGTGTTTTTGAAACCCACTACCTGCATTATTTATATACACCTTATGCTCCACTGGTAACGCCATATTACCATATGGACTTATTGCTAAATCAACATACCCATCATTGTTGAAGTCTCCTGCAGCGGCGTGGGTTGTTTGTTCAACAATATCTATTCCCATAGCTTGGGTTACGTCTACAAATTTTCCATTTCGATTTTCTAATAAGTAGGGAGGCATTGGTTTACGCTTTATTTCTTTGGGTTGAGAACTTACATTAGTTACCACAGCACTTAATCTAGATTTAACGTACCCGCCAATTCTCCACTTTCCGTCTCCTAAATATCCAATGTGCATGCCTTTTAATTCTTCTCCCTCAGGCCAACCTTTCGCGTCCTCAGGCCGTATTATTAGTTTACCGCTTGCGTAGTGACCATCTCGTAGAGCTTCAACTTTCGTTTTGTTTTTTCCCAGCTGTATATCATATGTAGCATACGTTTCTTGGATGTTTTCCAGCGTCAAATTCTCTCCTTCAATGGTTAAATTATCGAACATGAATTTATTGCGGAAAACAAAGAAAGCAAAATTCTTTGCAATAGGGTCGTAGTAGCTTTCTTTTTGAAATTGAAATAGGCTCCGACTTAAAAACAAATCAAAATCACCATCATTGTCAAAGTCAATTTCTGTAATACTGCTAACAAAGTCTATATTAGCTAACTCTCCAAAAGCCTTAGCTGTAGCATCTTCAAAAGTACCAACACCATTACCTGTAGATAAAGTTAGATCTCTACCACCATGTACTATTATATCTATAATACCGTCGTTATTAACGTCAGTTGTTAAGGCTTTCATCGATAAAGCATCATGGGGAATGGGTAGCGTAATGGGTTGAATAAATTCCCCTCCGGCATTCTTATAAAGTTGATTGGTTGTTAATGATTTCACTTTTTTAGGTGCAAAACCGGTAACGAATAAATCAAGTGCTGCGTCACTATTTGAATCAATAAATTTAACAGCGCGCCCTCTTCCAGGTAAAAAGTCTTCAAATACACCTAGGCGCTCAATTTTTCTATTCTTATCAACTGAAAAATAAACCGGCCTTCTTGGGTTACCACCATCTCCGCCACCCTGAGCAACTACAATATTGATGTTCCCATCGCCATTGTAATCTGACACACCTACCCCGTGTGTATCACCCTTAATAAGTTCAACGGGTTGTGAAAATGTTCCCTCTTGGTTCCAATATATTAAAGCGTGAGCGCCGTGATGAGTTACAAGGACATCTTCCCAACCGTTTTGATCAATGTCTGAAACAACAGCCGCTCCCCATTTTTTATGATAACTATCACCAAACGGGATGACATCCGTTGTTTTTGTAAACAACGCCTTGTTGTTTGTCTCCGCTATTTGTATGTTCTGGCTTGATGAGCAGCTAAATAGCATTAGCGCAAACGCGGCTATATATAAAGGTCTTCGTTCATTAATAGTTTTCATATTTCGGTCAACCGTATTTGGAATATTGATATCAGATCCCCATCTTTGTGGGGATGGAAAATGCGCGAGTTGTACTAATAAAAAAGTGCATTCGAGGGGATTACGAATGCACTTAGTACTGCTACTTTAAGGTAAACGTTTCGCCAAACTTAGGCATATCGTCTTTGCGCCATTGATCACCTTCCCAATGTTGATGAAACCACAAAGGTTGCACATTTGACCAACTCCAATGAGCCACATCATTCACTAAATCTTGTAAAATAACTGGGTGTGTTTTTGAAAGATCATTGGTTTCAGAAATATCTTTTTCGATGTTATAAAGCTGCCATTTACCGGTATTTTTTGTTCTAACAGCTTTCCACTGGTCACGTCTTACCGACACATCATGCGCTGCTTTTCGGTGCCTCATTACGTATAAACTTTCACCTTCACGCGCACTAGTACCATCACTAAGGTGGGCCCAAATATCTTTACCATCAAGTTCTTTTTTCGCGGGAGCTTCAGCCCCAGCTAATGACAAAAACGTTGGATATAAATCTAGGGCAGACACTGGATGTGGGTAGCGCTTAGCCGCCCCTATTTTTGACGGCCAGTGCATCATCATAGGCACACGGTGACCACCTTCTCTTGCACTTCCTTTGCCTTCTTTTAAGGGTTTATTAACACCGCCGTATTGAACTTTCCCACCGTTATCACTTAAAAATACAATCAATGTATTATCATATTGCCCACTGGCTTTGAGTGATTCAACAATGTTATTTATACCTCTATCAACTGCGTAAACCATTGCTGCATAAGTGCGGCGTTTCTCGTCTTTGATATGCTTAAACAAAGCTAAATCTTCTTCTTTTGCTTCAAGCGGAACATGCGGAGCATTGTAGGCTAAGTATAAAAAGAAAGGTTGAGAAGTATCGTCAGCCGCTTTATTAATAAACTTGATGGCCTCTCTTGATAAGGCATCGGTCATGTATTCTGTTTCACGCACCTCAACACCGTTGTGCTGTAGTGGAGTAATGTAATCATTGAAAAATTTTACTCCCTGTTTTTTAACGTGTTCATATTGCTTGTAGTATTGTGCAGGAAAAAACTTGTGGCCCCCTCCCAAAAATCCGTAAAACTCATCAAAACCCCGTGCGTTAGGATGATATTGTGCTTGTTCACCCAAATGCCATTTTCCAATTGCACCGGTAAAATAACCTGCCTTCTGCAATGTTTTACTAATGAATTCTTCGTTTGTATCAATGCCAGCAGCAGAACCATTTACCGGCAAGTTAAACTGCGAACCAATTTTATGGGGATAGCGGCCAGTCATAAGAGCAGCGCGGCTTGGGCCACAAAAAGGATGGGCTACGTAAGCTGAATCAAAGGTAATACCGCCTTGCGCTAAAGCATCTAAATTAGGGGTTTTAATGTCTTTGCTCGCATACTGACTAAAGCCTACATCTGCGTAGCCTTGGTCATCAGTGAGAACAAGTAATATATTCGGCCTAGGCGCTTGCTCTGTCGCTGTCGCTAAACCTGATAATAAACAGGATGCGCTAAAAATATAGCTAATAAATTTTGTTTTCATATATTTCTTCTTTAATTAGGTTTTGCTTATAAATAGGCTTTAGCATGGTATTTTAATTTGCTTAACGATGGATCAGACACTCTTTCAAGTTCAGACATTAGCAACTTAACCATGTTTGCACGCTGCGCTTTATATTTTGGGTTTTTGATTAGGTTGTTGATTTCACCCGGATCATTTTTAAGATCGTAAAACTCATCACGATTATCACCAGGATTCCACACAAATTTAAATTCGGGAGTACGTACTGCGCGAATACCGAACCAACTGCCGTTGTACCATTCATAAGCATATAAAGATAAATCCACCTGGCCATCTTCCGCTTTGTCACCATGCTCCATTAATGGGATTAATGTATGGCCATCTTCATCGCCGTCAGGTTTTAGTGCCATCCAATCTGCTAGCGTTGCTGTAATATCAAGTACCGACACCTGACGCTTTACCGTTTTAGGTGCTAACGTTGGGTTTTTAATTAATAATGGCATACGCATCAGTTCGTCGTATGCGTAGGGCCCTTTATCATACAAGGAGTGCTCACCTAACATACTGCCTTGATCACCCCACAACACAATGTGCAGATCATCATAGATGCCTTCATCTTTTGCTGCCTGCAACAGTTCTCCAACAATTCGGTCAACCATAGCCATTGCACCATAGTAGAATGCGCGAGCTTTACGCCAATCTTTTTCAGACATATGGCCTACATCATGCCAAGGCCACCAAATACCATCTTGAGCTAAAGGCTTAAATACACGCTTAGCTAAGTGGTTGCTGGGAAGTTCAACAGTTTCTGGGTCAAACATACTAGCGTAGGGTTCTGGCACTCTATATGCGGGATGTGGTTGATTAAAACTAATTACCCCAAAAAACGGCCTATCATCGCTGGCCATTTGCTTGAGCATCTTTTGCCCCGCTAGCACCTTTTGATAAGCAGCAGTGTCTTCATACGTTCCGTCTAAGGTCATATAGTATTCGTGCTTTTCGCCACGTTTATCTAACTTACCTTCATAATAACCCTTTACCTGCGAAACTTTGCTATATGGCGTATATACGCGCGCAAAACGTTCTCGAGATTCATGGCCATGGGCTAAATCAATTTCTGCCCCGCGCAATTCCGTACCCCGCGCGCCTAAATGCCACTTACCTACATGGCCGACTAGGTATCCCGCGTTAGATGCCCTGCGCAGCAACCCGCCTTCTTTAGGATCCAGTTCTGCTAAGCGCGTAGAATACAATTCTACGTTATCATCCATACCCGTTTTATGTCCCCATCTGCCCGTATATAAAGCTGCGCGCGAGGGTGAGCATAACCCAGTGGTGGTCATGGCGTTATCAAAGCGTGTAGATTCAGCTGCTAGTGCATCAATATTTGGCGTGTTAACAGGTCCTCCTCTATATGAGAATGTATCAAATCGCATGTCGTCAAACATTAGTACCAATACATTGGGTTTTTTCCCATTACTTTTCTTTGACTCAGGCTCCGACGCAATCAAACTTGTAGACACCGTAATAGATACTAGAGATATCACTAAAGATTTTGTAATTTTACTGAACATTATTTATTAACCTATTTACCTTTTTGTATGAACAAGCCAAGCAAGCACTTAAATCAACAACACCATTTTTGCGCACCATATGGCTTGCGATAATCTTTGTACCGATGTTGCTTTTATCAAATTTAAAGAATGTTTATTGATTTCTTTCAATTTTAATTAGTATGATATATTTAAACATGATATGTTTGAATAAGAAACATAAAATTAACATAAAATATTATTTACAACAAGCTGTTCCATGTAGATGCGTTTTATATGGAGCGATGTAGGCACTTTTGACCTAAGTTGTATTTAAATTAGCATTCTCATATTTGGGGGAAACCATGACACGTAAACTACTCGCAATTTCAATTGCCGCTGCGCTTTCAATCTCAGCTGGCTGCACTAATTCAATTGAAGCTCCTTTAAACTCAACAAATACAGCTGAAATTGAAGTAAGCCCTATAGAGCAGCAGGCACGTATAAAATTATCGCAACTTGAACAAATGATGGCTGAAGCTCGCGCAAAAGGTATTGATGTGGCAAGGGAAGAAACTATTGTTTGGTTCTCTCAACAATTCCTGAAATTTGCCACCTGGGATGAAGCAAACCCTGAAACAATTGAAAGAGCATTCAGTTATGAACGCTATTACGCTGAAGATAAAGTAAAACTCGCTGCTGAATTGCCCGACTTTGAACGTAAAAAAGTAATTCAAATTTTAGATAAAGGTATAGACGACCTTGGCCGCGAACTCCGTGGCGAAATTAAGCGCAGACCGGTTAATAAAGTTGATTGGCAAGGTACAAAGGCCGGTGACAACATGTTTATCAGTAATGGAAAACCTATATTTCCCTACGATTACTTTTCAAAAACAGTAGGCCAGCCGCTTACCAATACTGATATTTATAATGATCATTTAGGAGCGCTTTATCATGGTGGCGAAAACCTATATCCCGTGGATCATGATCGCGCAATAAATTCATTTTTACTAAAAGAAGACGGTAGCTTTGATCAAGAGTTGATGGCGGAACTTACTGATATTCCAGATACAAACGTAGGCTTTTTAGTCTACTGGTTAATGGGAATTCCTGAGTGGGTAGAAAAAATAGAGCCTGAAATACGTAAAGGTAGATCATTGTTTATTGGCTTTGATATAGACAACCCAGTGGCACGAGACTTATGGAGCAAAATAATTCGCAAAACTGGCGAGCTTACTAAGGGTAAAAAAGTGACCGAATTAGGTTTTGTTCTAGCAAATGAACCACATTGGTACGCTGAAAAAGGTCATTGGACACATAAATTTCAAGAAATGACCTCGATTTCATCATATACGCTTAATAAATTCAGAACTTGGTTAGATAAAAAGTACAGTGGCAACATCGCTAATTTAAATACCAACTGGCAAAGCGATTTTACAGGTTTTGACGCCGTAGAAATTGAGATTCCAATTGCCCCTGCACTACAGGGTACGCCAATTTGGTATGACTGGTCACGCTACAATATGGACAGAAGCACTGACTGGTTTACTTTTGTTCAATCAGAGCTACATGCAGTAAATCCAGAGGCTGACACACATATAAAAATTATGCCTCGTATGTTTATGGAAAATGCACGCTCTGGTGGAATTGATACTGAAGCCTTGGCAGAGCTAACGACTATGGTAGGGCATGACGCAAAGTCGTTTGGAAGCAAGAACATTCGTCCGGGCAAATCGTCAGAATGGATTGAAAAGTACTCTTATCATTGGGGGCTTGTTGCGATGTTTCATGATTTCATGGAATCAGTTGCTCCAAACAAAATTAACATAAATTCTGAATCCCATTTTTTATCATCAGGACAGTGGCGCGATTTAGACACACGCACCAGTTATGTGCGAAGCGTATATTGGTTAGCAACGTTGTTAGGTATGGATGCTAACATGGGCTGGTTTTGGGCGCGTGACCCAGATGGCTCTCCCGAAGACCGCTTAGAAGGTGAGCTTGACTTCTTTGACCCTGGTCTGGGCGGAGCCTATGCTGGTTCCAATAACATGCAACCACACGTTACTAACGAAGTCACCCAAGTTATGTTTGACCTAAATAGCTTTTCTGAAGAAATTATAGCGTTGCGCGAGCAACGCCGTCCATTGCGATTCTTTTATTCGGAAACCTCAGCCATAAATACTACAGACTACATGACGGAAGGTTACAAATTATATGAATCGATGTTTTTCGAAGGATTTCCTTTAGGATTTGCTACTAAGAATATTATTCAAAAACAAGACAATAACAACTGGGACGCTATTGTTGTTTACAATAACAAATATGTGAGCGATGCCGAATTTGACACCTTGCAGTCGTATTTAACTAATGGCGGTACAGTAATTCTTGACTCACAAGATGCATTATCTATGAATGAGTATGGCCAAAAGCGTACCAAGCGTTTAGCGGCAAGTGAAGGAAAGTTAATTACTTTAAACACCACCAACATTGCTAAAATTAAACAGGTGGCACTGGCGGAAGTTGAAGAAGCTAGTGAACCTGAAGTGCTAGTTAAAGAAGATAATGGCCTTGACCACAAAACAACGATGTGGCGAGTAGTATCTGAAAAAGATGGGAAGTATTTGCTGAATATACTGAACTTTGGTCACAATACGGCTAAGTTGCAATTGTCTATGAAAAATGGGCAGTCCGCATCGGTTAAAAACATGATGACGAGCAATCTTATGGATACAACTTTTGAACTTCCGTCTGAAGGGGTGCTGTTGTTAGAAATTACCCCACAATAACCTTAGATTCTTTATTTGAGATGTCATTCCTGAGAAATTGGGAATGACATCTATTTAGGGAAGAGTGAACTTATTTGCCCAAGTGTTCAGGTTTTTGCCATACACGAATATATTCAACTTCAAAATCTACAACACCATCGTGTTTTTTATTCTCAGGGCTGTTTAATTCTAAATCCTCTTTGCTGTTTGGGTAACCGTGCCAAGGGAATGTTTCCATGTCGAGCCAAAGGTTGATTGGTTGAGTGGCGACGTAGCCGTTATAGTCTTCAGGTAACCCTTCTCTATTTTCTTTCGCCCACTGCGTAACTTGTTCAGCCGTTACCTCTGAAAACAATTCGCCGTCAATGTAGTACTTAACCCCCTGTTCATCCCATTCAATGCCGTATATGTGGAAATCATCGGCCATTCTAAACCCTAAATCTTTTCGCTCAGTGTAGCTGGGCTTACCACCCACTGGTTTTTTCCAGTCACGAATAGACCACCACAATTCACTGTCTAAATGGTCTTTTGCTGGATCTTCACGGCTATCTCCAAATGATTCAAAAAAATCAAATTCTAATCCAGGCCCCATAGACCAAAAGCCGCTAGTTATTTCTGCATCAGCTGATTTACTCTTAATTTCAATATAGCCATAAGTAAAAGATCTACGATTAATAAAACATGGAACTGTTATATTTTCATGCTTCATAGGCTCGCCGAATACAGGCTTCCTGATTTCATCTGTGAAAGGGAAGTCGGGCTCCCAGCGTGCCTCTAACATTAGCTTGCCATTCTCTAAGCGGTAATTGCGTCCAGAAAACTGTGACGGAGCGCGACCTTTCCATACCCACTTGTCTGGATTATCGGGGTGAATATATTGGGGCTTCCCGTCTTTAAATTTACCCACTATAAACCATCGTTCTTCGTCAACAGTGCCTTGTTCAAACTCATCGCTAACCTGGGTATTTAAAATCCAGCCACCCGTATTAGTTTGATCAGAAAATGGAAGCGCAGGATTTGCACTAACAAGACAAGAAATATTAAACAAGCTACTGAATAATATGATTTTTTGTAATTTATTTTTACGATTCATTTTTTACCTACTGTAGTATTTAAGCACAATTGAAAAGCACTAGACCGATTAACATTTTATTATATTAACAAATATAACATGCAATGTTAACAAAGATATGATGTTTTAAATTAAGGTAAATAAATGTTCTAAGTAAGGTAAGCAGTCGATATTTATATTTTATAAAGGAGCTCGTAAGGCTATGATATTTAAAGAATTTATATAGATTTATCGTCAAAATACCCTTTGCCGAAGGCTTCTTTAAGCCTGCGAATTGCATCTCTTAACAATTTCTCGGTCAGTTTTTCAGCTTTATCACCATCTCCGCGGGCTATTGCATCACAAACTTCGCGGTGAAAGGCAACAGAATCACTGTTATTGCGTGGATCTTTGTTAGTAATTCGCACGCTAACTAAGAGCGCAGAGTATATTACACCTTCCATTGCCGTTAAAAACTCGTTGTGAGCAGCATGCAAAACAGCTTTATGAAAAAGGGCGTCCGACACCACAAATTTTTCGATTGAACCTGATTCTTCTTCCATTCTTTCACAGGCTTTTTCTATTTCAAGTATGTCTTCTTTTGTAGCGCGCTCAGCAGCCCATCGTGAAGCCTTAGGTTCAAAAGCTAAACGAATATCCATTAGCTGACTAATAAAGTCTAACCTTGGGGTAGCAGTAATATGCCAAGCCAATACGTCGTCATCGAGTAAGGTCCATTCATTGCGAGGACGTACTTTTGTACCTATTCCTCTGCGAACATCTAGCAAACCCTTCCCCACTAGAATCTTTACGGCATCTCGGACAACAACGCGGCTAACCTGAAAACGTTCAGCTAGTGCATTTTCGTCTTCAATTAAACTTCCTGACTCGAAACTACCAGCTACAATTCTGCGACCCAGTTCTCTGGCAACTTGTATTGATAAACTGGGTGACATTTTTTTAGTTCGTTTTAGGTCGTAATAAACTAGCTCACTCATACTTCATAACTCATTTATATTCAGGTAATAAACATATTATGTTTCTATACGCATAAAGTTTCCAGTACTAAATAGTTATTTATTTGTTAACAGTTTCCTGTTTTTAGGGGCTTTGACTGTGTAGGGGCGTTTTGATTATTCCTGATGTTTCGAGAATCACGCGTGTAAGTAGCTTTGAAACACGCGTTTGCGACGGTCGGGAAAGATTTCGCGCACCTGTAAAGATATTCCCGACAGCCAATGCTTCGGCTTACCAAATTATGGGTAAGAATACTGACATTTCGCACTCCCCGCGATTACTCCACGCATAATATGGAACAAATTGAGCCTTGTGCGCAATAAAATCAGGTTTTTTCACGTCACGATACATGCCTTGTGCTTTATCTTTGCGTAGCAACACTTCACCGTGAATAGTGCTTAGCCCACCCAAAAAATCATGCCTATAAGTAGACCTTAGCTCAGAGTCACCTTTTAAATACGCTTCCACTATACCAGCGTCTTCAGGTAAATCTGAAGACTCAAGGCAATACACAACAGGGCCGCGTTTAATGCTTACCTGATTTCGCACTTCCTCAATACGCGGGTGGCCTTCTACTAACCTAACATCCATTGGGAATAGCAGCTCAATAACATCGCCTGCACGCCATTCGCGCTCTATTTTGGCATATTCACCGGCAGATATTTTGACCTTAGTATTTTTCCCATTTACTGTAAGGTTTGAGCCTTTGGCCCAATTGGGGATGCGTACCAATATTTCAAAAGCGGCTTCTTTGCATGCCTCTATGGTAAGTTTTATTGCGCCGTCCCATGGGTATTGGGTTTCTTGTAATAGTTGAAACTCTGTTCCATCCATTAACTTTGTGTTCAGTTTATTAGACCCATACAAATTTATAGCAATGCCATTTTCAGACAAACTATAAGCCCAAGTACTGGTTTTAACGATGGTACGAACAAGGTTTGGTGGGCAGCAAAAACATTCAAGGTAAGGCAATCTATCAGGGGATTCTGTATTCATTTTCGCGTAGTCCCGCGCGCCTATAATTTTGCGAAGCGGATTAGCATAGTAGTATTTCGTTCCGCAAACGCTTATACCAGATAGGCTACTGTTATGAAGCACGAGCTCCATTATATCAGCGTATTTTGATTCACCTTTAATACCAAGCATCCTATGGCTAAACATTGCATTACATATATTGGCGCAGGTTTCATTGTAAGACGTCAAGTTGGGCATCATGTATTCATCAATAAAGCCCTCTTCGATCATATCGTGGCGAGAAGAGGCGCCATAATGTGCTTGCCCAACCGCACCAGTTACATACATTTTTTTCTCAGTAACGTTTTCCCACAATCTATCAAGAGCATCTATTAAGGCTTTCTCGCCCGTTTCTGAGTAAACATCAGCTGCCCCAGCATAGTAATAAAGTGCCAATACTGCATGGCCCACGGCCTCGGTTTCTTCACGCAGCGGGACGCGCTCTTGCACCATGTCACCAATTGGGTAACCTTCGGTAGTCGTGTCATGAACCATTTCAGATTTTCCGCGGTTATTAATAAAAATTTCAGCTAAATCCAAATAACGCTTATCGTTCACTGTTCTATAAAGCTCTACAAGCCCCATAATTTGAGTTTGGTTAAATCCAAATCGCGATAGCTCTTTGGGGCAAGGGTTGAATAATTTGCATAGTAAATCTGCATTTTTGATAGCTATATTCAGAAAATTCTTTTGCCCGGTCATGCGGTAGTGAATACAAGCCGAGGTAAACAAATGCCCACAATTATACATTTCATGATATTTGCGATTTGAGAAATGGCCAATATTGTTAATTTGTATGTAGGCATGCAAATAACCGTCATTTTCTTGAGCTTGAGCAAGAATATCAATTATTTCATCTAACTCTTTAAGAATTGCTTGGTCTTGATTGAGCCCATATACATAGCACGCAGCCTCCATCCATTTAAAGAAATCAGCGTCATGCCAGTACTCACCAAAGTGCTCACCCTGACTTAAGCCGGCGGCAATTTTAAAGTTATTCAATGCATGGCCAATATTGCCCTTAAGCAATGACCCCATATAAGGCACCATAACCTCTTCACAAAGTTTTACTTTGTCAGCCCAGAAACCTTCAGTCCAACGGCAATCACCGTGATTAATAGAGCGCAACGCAACATACGGACTTTGAGAAGTATTTAATTCGGTTTTGTTGTGGTGATTTGTATTGCTCATGTAAATTCCTACAGGTAAAAAGTTATTAATTTGCAATGCCTTACTGCAAATTTTATCAGTTAGATATTATTGTTGCGTCCATACCCGAATGTAATCTACGCTCATTGTGGGTGGATTGGCATTGAATGTAGTTGCGTCAAAATTTTCTATAGCTTGAATAGGGTCAATCGGTTTAAAGCCGTTGCACACAAACTCGGTATAAGGTTTACGTAGCCCCAATGATAAGGCCACTTTCATATCCAACTGCTTCCAATGGCTATTTTGCGAACGCCCTACTTCCTTTGTGTTTACATACCACACTATCTCTTGTTCCGTTACCTTCGCACCATACACATAAAAAACATCAGCTGGGTTTTCTTCTAAAACATTTACGTTCTCTTGCTCATGAAATTTTCCAGGCCGCTTCCAAAGCCGACCCGACGGATTTGTTTTTGCATTTTTCTTTGTTAATGCGGCATGCAAATTATGATCGCTTATTCGTTCATTGCCCTTTTTAAAAGCTTGCCTTTGCTGAAGTTCTACAACATCAATTTCGCTATAGCGAACTGCGTTTTCTTTGGTCTTAGAATCATCAAATTCACTATACATCCAAAATGCGGGGGAAAAACCGGGAAAAGTTTGCACGCCTTTTATTTTAGCTTCGTAATAACCAAGAGTGCCTTTTGCGTATGACTCAAGCATTGCCGATGTAAAATAAAGAGCGCTATTTGGAATCCCTTTACCTTGCTGGCATGCATCGCCTATGCTGCGCGCATGTTTTTTATATTGCATCTGAATTTTTAGCATGCCATTTTCAACATACGCATTTTGTTTATTATCCCACGTCCACGTTTGTACGTGTTTAGGATTTCTTTTCCACTTTTTATAATCTATTTCACTGCTGTTAAATTCATCAGAGCGTTGAGGGTCAAGTTGCCACTTTTCTCCCGCAAGCGCATTCATTGGCATGCCTTCTTTTTCATAGTTCGGAAGTACTTTAGCTTCCTTGCCCACGCATCCCAGTAAGATGCTTGTTAACGACAGCATAAGTGCCACTTTTACTATATTCACAATGTATCTGCCTTATTCCAATCTAGCGTTATCTTCATACCGCATTTAACGAATACTCATATTTTGCATTCGTTAATATAAAATAAATTTTGTAAACTTAAACATCATATGTTTAAATAGATGTTACATTTTAGCTTTGCGTATTTCAAGTATAAATTTCTCGAAAACGATAATTGAAAATGAAACGATTTAATAAAACTAAAATAAATAAATTGCTTTTTTGATAGTGAATAAGGACAAAAAATGAATATGCGTTTAAGACAATTAATGATACTCGCCGTCAGTGTTAGTGCACTGCTTCAAGTGCCACATAGTTTTGCTCAATCAGGTAATAAGAGCGATAAACCCAATATTGTCCTCTTATTTGCCGATGATGCAGGCTACGCAGACTTTGGTTTTCAGGGCAGTAAAACCATGATTACTCCCAATCTTGATAAGCTAGCCGCAAATGGCGTTCGCTTTACGCAAGGTTACGCTACCGATTCAACATGTGGACCTTCAAGAGCCGGCTTATTAACTGGCCGCTATCAACAGCGCTTTGGTTATGAAGAAAATAACGTACCAGGCTACATGAGTAAAAACTCAGCAATAGATGGCGCTGAAATGGGCATCCCTCTTGATGAAGTAACAATGGGTGATTACATGAAATCGCAAGGCTACGCTACCGCCTTTTTCGGAAAATGGCATGTAGGAGGTACCGATGCCATGCACCCTATAAATAGAGGTTTTGACACCTTTTATGGATTTAGAGGGGGAGATAGAAGCTACTACGCATATGAAGCAAACGACCCAGCTCGCCAGCAAGTAGCTACTTTTTTCGATAAAGAAATAGAAAGTGGCTTGGGTAATTTTAAAGAGCATGAAGGCTATTTAACTGATGTACTAGCAGATAAAGCGAATGAATTTATTGCTGACAACCAAGATAAGCCATTTTTTGCTTTTGTATCATTTAACGCAGTACATACACCTATAGAATCTACCCCTGAAGACTTAGCAAAATTCCCCGAACTTAGTGGTACTCGCAAGCAAGTTGCGGCCATGACGCTTGCCTTAGATAGAGCCAGCGGCGCCATTATGAATAAACTCGAAGAGCTTGGCTTAGCCGAAAATACAATTGTAGTGTTTACCAATGATAACGGTGGACCTACTGACAAAAATGCCTCAGTTAATTTACCATTAAGTGGCACTAAGTCTAACTATTTGGAGGGCGGTATTCGTGTTCCCTACGTACTAAGTTGGCCGGCCAAAATTAAGCAATGCCTAACATTTGATCACCCAGTAAGTACATTCGATTTACTTCCTACGTTTTTTGAAAGCGCAGGTGGTACTCAATATAAAAAAGACGTTGATGGGGTGAATCTTATTCCCTATTTAACTGGCGACAAACAAGGTAAACCACATGAAAATCTGTTTTGGAAAAAAGAAAGCAGAGCCGCAGTAAGATCGGGCGATTACAAATTGCTTCGGTATCCTGATCGCCCCGCTGAACTATATAATATTCGCAATGATATTTCGGAATTAAATAATTTAGCAAGCAGCAAGCCTGAATTAGTTAGGGCACTTTATAAGAAAATATTTGAATGGGAACTCAGTCATGAGAGAGCAAGATGGTTACTTAAAAGGCAATTTGAAAAGTCTGATATTGATAGAATGGATAAGTATCGCTTAAAGAAAGAACAAGAGTAAATAAATCAGCGGGTAAACACCAACACTACTAAAATTAACAGGCAGTATTATGAGCAATGAAAAATCACTCTACATAGGCGGAAAAATAGTTGAAGGTTCTGCTGTGTATAGCATTACTAATCCAGCCACTATGGAAACGGTCGCGTCTATCAATGGCGCAAGCGAAAAAGATGTACAATTAGCCTTAGAATGCGCGCAAAACGCATTTTCAGCTTGGTCAACAACCAGTGTTGAAAATCGAATTGAGTGGATGATGAAGCTCAAAAACGCCCTTATTGATAATGAACAGCCACTGCGCGAAGCCGTGCACCTTGAAATGGGTAAAAGCTGGGCCAGCACGCATGATGATTACTCAATGTTAATTGATAGTTTGGATTACTATGCCAAGCTAATCAAAGAAAAGGCTTTGCTGGATGAGTCTCAGTCGGTAGCCGATTATCAACATCAAATTACCCGCACACCCATTGGTGTTGCAGCTGCGTTTTTAGCGTGGAATTTTCCTTTGCTTAACATCGCTTATAAAGTTGGCCCCGCTATGGCTGCTGGCTGCCCTCTTATCATCAAGCCTTCTCAAAAAACGTCGTTATCAGCTTGTGTGTTTGGTGAAATATGTAAGTCAATCGATTTGCCAAATGGCGTTATCAATATAGTTTGCGGTGACGACCAATTAGTAGGAGATACTATTTCAGCGTCAACTATTCCCGCTTTAATATCGCTAATTGGTTCAGCTAGCGTTGGCAAGCATGTTATTAAAACCGGCGCTACATCTATTAAACGTTATTCAATGGAATTGGGCGGCAATGCGCCTGTTATTGTTTTAGATGACGCAGATTTAGACCTTGCCAGTGATATTGTGGCCACAATGAAAACCGCAAATGCAGGCCAAATTTGCGTAACGCCAAATCGTGTTTTTGTGCACAGTACCGTGCATGATGAATTTGTAGCACTTGTTAAAAGAAAACTCGAGAACGTAAAAGTAGGCTTCGACAAGTCACAAGATATTGATATGGGGCCCTTGATTGATATGCAAGCATGGGAACGAATTGATAAAACCGTGAAAGAGGCTGTAAGTGAGGGCGCAGTTTTAGAATTAGGGGGTGACCGTCCAGTAGGTTTAGATAAAGGTGCCTTTTATGCACCCACCCTGTTAACTAAAGTAAGCAAGGACATGTCAATTTATAAAAATGAAGTGTTTGGCCCTGTGGTGAGTATTATAGCCTTTTCTGAGCTAAATAAAGTTATTGAAGCGGCCAACGATACCGAAGCGGGCTTATCATCATTTATCTTTTCGAAAAACAAGGAAGTTGCTAGCAATATTGCTAAGCAGCTTGCCTTTGGCGAAGTACATGTGAATGGTATTTGTTACGCCATTAATTTACCACATTGTGGACTTAAGCAATCAGGTACGGGTATAGATTGTTCAGAATTTGCATTAGATGAATATTTTGCTGTTAAGCGAGTTTCGACTGCATTGTAAAACTGTGAACTAGGGTCTTGCTTGTTGAATCAAGACCCTATAATTTCATCAATCTTAGTCAGTTCTTGTTCAGAAAAATCCTGTTGCTTTAGCGCTTCTACAGATGACACAACTTGTTCTGCTTTACTAGCCCCGACTAAGCAAGAGCTTACCGCTGGGTTGCGTAAGGTCCATACAATGGCCATTTGCGCCAAGGTTTGACCACGAGACTTAGCCAGTGCGTTCAGTGCTTTTATTTTACGTAGTTTATCATCGGTGATTTGCTCATTATTGAGATGCACTATTTCGCTGCGCGCCGCGCGAGAATTACTTGGTATGCCTTGTAAATATTTGTCACTTAACAAACCTTGCGCTAAAGGCGAAAAAACAATGCCTCCCACTCCTTCATTGATTAATAGCTCACTTAAACCATCTTCAATCCAACGGTCAAACATGTTGTATCTAGGTTGATGCACCAATAAAGGCGTTCCAAGTGCTTTGAGTATCGAAATAGCCCGTGCACATTCTTTTGGGCGATAATTAGAAATACCAATATAAAGTGCTTTGCCCGTGCGCACAAGGTGATCAAGGGCTGCCATAGTTTCTTCCAAAGGCGTGTTTTTATCAGGGGTATGATGATAAAACACATCAAAGTAATCTAAGCCAGTGCGCTTTAAGCTTTGCTCACAGCTTGAAATAATGTATTTTCTTGAACCGCCTACGCCGTAGGGACCTGGCCACATATCGTAACCCGCTTTACTCGAAATAATAAGTTCATCTCGGTACGGCTTTAAACTCTGCTTTATAATTCGTCCAAATGTAGATTCTGCTGCGCCGTAGGGAGGGCCGTAATTGTTAGCCAAATCATAGTGGGTTACACCTAAGTCAAACGCTGAGTGCAAAATATTCGAAGCATTTTTTAGTGTGTCAACGTCACCGAAGTTTTGCCAAAGACCTAAAGATATTTTGGGCAAGCGTAATCCACTATTTCCGCAATAGGGATACTCCATTTCCTTATACCTATCTTTTGCAGCAACGTATTGTGAGTTTGGTTCGTGGGTAATCAAAATGTAATCCTTGCACTTTCAGCGCTAATGAACAGAAGTATATCATCCAAGGCTAATACAATCATATTCGTTACCCATTAATGATATTGACCTGCGACTATCGTTAGCTATGCGTAAAAGATTGATATACTTGCACATACGCGCGAGCACGTTTACGAATGTCTTGTAGAGACATTTCTGATTTAAATAAAGCTGACCCCAAGCCAAAGCCATAAGCGCCTGCCTCTAACCAACAATGCATACTTTCATTACTTGGTTCAATGCCGCCCACGGGATAACATTTTACGTCAGTAGGTAATACTGATTTTAAGGCTTTAAAGCCCTCAATACCTAACACTGAAGCCGGAAAAATCTTAATGCCAGAAGCGCCGTATTCTAGGGCAGCAAAAGCTTCTGTGGGCGTAACCACCCCAGGGAAACATTGGCAATTTGCGGCAACAGACATACTAACCACCTCTTTATTTAGGTTGGGAGTTACCACTAAATTGGCGCCTGTAGCAATTACCGCTTCAGCGAGCTTGGGAGTGGTCACCGTGCCAGCGCCAATTAAATATTTTGATGAATAAGCGTTAACTAGCATGCTAATACTTGTTAATGCGTCAGGACTATTCAGCGGTACTTCAATACTGCTAAAACCTTCCTCCACTAATACCTCTGCTACCGCCAAAATATTTTCGGGAGTGACACCACGCAATATCGCGATAAGTGGCAAAGCGTTATTTTTCATTTTAATTTCCTTCTAAGAATACTCATTCCTGCAAGAAAGCATTGATTCCCATCAAGCACTTCTGCTTGCAAATTAAGTAGGTCGCAAGCCAATTTATAGTTAGCAGACAGCGATTGCCCACCTACTATGTAAATATGCCTATTTTTAAGCTCTTTCAATTCATAACCTATAAGCAAGCCCGACATATATGTTTTTACATCACGTTCTTCAACTTGCTCAAACAACCTTCGAGTACGCGCTAAAAATATAAAATTAGTTAATTGACCTTTCTGCGCATCGCGCACACCTTTTTCAAAAGCTGGCGTGCAGCCTGCGTCGGCGTCCGCCAAACCTTTTCCTAGCAAACTATGTTGGGCAATAATTGAATAAAATTCTCCTGTCATGAAGCTAGCAAAACGAGTAATTTCACCCGAATCAAACACAACGTGTTTACTGTGGGTACCGGGTAAAATAGCTTGAAAATTCGCGCTTTCTTTTATCTCTGCTAAGCCGATTACCTGAACTTCTTCGCCGCGCATAACATCATATTTATCTTCATCATATACGTGGGAAACGCCAGGTACGATATAAGCTTTAGCCCCCCAGGGTAATTGAAATGAAAACGTTTTGGCACTTAAGGACTCACTAGAAACCGGAGTTTCAGTGTATGGCACATTGTGCCAGCCTTGGGCCGACCCCACCATACCGGCCATATAAATGGGTAAATTATGATAAGAGATACCCCATTCATTCAGTATTGTTTCTAGTGTGCCGGCAAAATTACCGTCGCTCACTTGCAAAAAACCTAAGGGCAAAGATTTGGTATCAACCAAAGTTTCGTTAGTGCCTATTGCGAAGGCGCGAAAGTTTGTGGTGCCCCAATCTATTATTAAGTACTCGAGTTGCTGTGGCTCCATATTCAAGACTCCTTAACCAACATCACTTCAATCTCTTCTATCGATTTGCCTTTGGTTTCTGGAAGTGTGAACCACATCACAATCAAACCCACTAAACCAAAGCCGCCATAAATTAGAAATATGCTCGAAATCCCCATATTATCTAATTGCCATGGGAAAAATTGCTGAATAGACCACGAAGAAACCGTTTGTACCAACGCGGCGAAAGGTAGCGCAACACTTCTTACGGAGTTTGGAAACACCTCTGAAAATATCACCCACATTATGGGTCCAATAGACATATTAAACGCCGCTAAAAACGCAAATATACCAAATAGCACTAGGGGAGCATTTACACCTTGAATAGTTGCATTGATAATGGTTCCGCTGGCCAAGGGGAGTTCTTTTTTATTAAAAACCTGCCCAATGGCCGACTTCAAAGCAACATCATCTTCAAAGGTTTTTCCTTTTAGTGATGATAATGTTTCTGTACTAATACCATCTACTTCAAACTGCATTTCAATTTGGGATATTGCCGCATCATTAAATACATAATTCGCTTGGCTAAACCCGAACCATGTTGATGCATGAGCAACCACCACCAAACTCAAACCGGCAAGTGTTAGAATTCGCCGGCCTAACTTTTCCACCAAACTTATAGCAATAATGGTCGCCAACAAGCCTACAAGCCCAGTCACAATTGTTTGCATAAATGTATCTTCAACACTCATGCCCACCTGCTCAAATACCATTGGAGCAAAAAACAACACCGCGTTCATGCCAGTAGCGCCTTGGACTATTGCATAGCACACGGCAATAAATACAACCATTTTGAAACGAGAACTAAAAAGGTCTTTTAATTGCTCAAAAATAGGCCGTTTTGTAGTTTTATTAAGGCTCTCTTTAACTGATGTAATAAAGCTCTCAACATTGCCCCCAGCAATAATTTGAGCATAAGCCTTTCTCGCTTCATCTTCTTTACCTTGCGAGATCAACCAACGAGGTGATTCTGGAATTTTCCACAATAAAACAAGCCAAACGGCATTCGCAATAAGCTCCGCCCCTAGCATAAACCGCCATATATTTTCATTTGTTAGCCAGCTAATACTGCCGATTGATTGAATAAAAAAGTAATTAACAACAAACGCTAACAGTAACCCTAAGCCAATCATAAATTGATTAACTGATACGAACTTACCACGAGTTTCAGGGGGCGCTATTTCACCAATATACATCGCCGATACAGTTATTGAAGCAAAAGCTACCCCACCAATAAATCTGCCCAGCACTAGCATTTCATAATTCAACGCACTTGCTGATACAATTGACGAAAGCGCATATGTAAAGCCAATAATAAGTAATACTTTAGCTCGGCCCAACTTCTCGCACAAAGGGCCCGTGAAAAACAGCGCAACTATAACGCCCAACAATGCCACGCCCACTACGGTGCCTTGTTGAATACTGTCAAGTTCAAACAATGAACTTACGTATCGAATAGCCCCAGATATATTGGCCGCATCTAAGCCGAACACAAAACCGCCAAAGGCTGCGATTAACGAATACTGAGTTACGCGATTACTAATTTTAGCTTGCACCATCTTTCCCCCACTTAAAACATAACAACTATATAAACATATTATGTATTTATATTATATAAAAACAATGTTTAATTAGTGTTAACAGTACTTTTTTATTGAATTTGGTTTTGCTGGTTTTTTACTGGGCTAAAAACGCCCTAATGCCACTGCCCCATCGCTGCTTTTTACAGTTTCTGATATACGCTCTGCATTGCTGTAATTCACTTCTACATGTAAATCGCTCTTACAGTCTGCTAAACCAAAATGAATGTGATTATTCGCACTATATGAATATGAGGCGCCATTACTACCCAAAATGCGAGTCTGCTTTAAGCCGCAAGCTTCCAGCTGCACCATAGCGCCCAATGCCGTTCCGTTGTTCTTTGGCGAGCGCCCTAACTTGACGGTGAAGCCAGGTTTTCCTTGATTGGTACTTTTGAACAACCGCCACTTGCCTCTTTCACTCCCAATTATTACGTCAAGATTTCCATCCAAATTGTAATCAAGAGCATCAATCGCCATGCCAATAGCGCCCAGCTCAGAGCTTTCTATGCCGTGGTCCATCCATTGCGTAAACCCTTTGCTATTATTTAAATAAACAATGGCCGCGTTTGTATCCACCATGTTACCGCGAGGCATTACAATTAAATCAATTAAACCATCATTGTTTAGATCACCCTTTGCCACTCCCATTGTATGAGCTTTTTTATCGAGACCTAAGCTTTGAGTTCTATCAACAAACACACCTTTTTGGTTTTCCAAAAACACATCTTGTATACCCGGCAATATGGGAGAAGCCGCATAATGAGGTACATCATGAAGTACAGCCGTGAAAGGTGACCATATATCACCGGCAATTCGCCACTTTTTGTTTCCAACATAACCCATATAAGTCCCCTTCTTATCTCTTTTTTGCGCAAAGCCTAAGGCATCACTATTAACTAGGCGAATATTGCGACCAGAATGGGTTTCGCCGGGAAACTCGTATTCATAACCCGACTCGCCAATAAATACGTGTTTGCTAGGCCATTGCGACTGCATATTCTCAATTTTAAGAACGTCACCAACATCCTCTAAGACAAAATCAAAAGGTCCTCTTTTGGTATAAAAAGCCATAGTACGGGTTTCTGGATTAAAAAATGTTTGCCCGCGTTCAAAGGCTTTACCGCGGCTAAAATAGATATCAAGGTCACCGTCGTTGTCGTAGTCAAGTTGTACCGCACCCGTAATATGTTCAATACTGCTATTTAACACTTTGTTCGTTACTTCGCTAAAGCTAAAATTAGCGCCTCCTTGATATATTTTCAGAGCGCCATCTCCATACATGAAAATATCTGGGTAACCATCGGCATTAAAATCACTCAACAGTACCTTTTGACCATCTCGCTTAGAGCTAGGTAAGGTGGTCTTTAGCTTAAGCTGAAAGTTTGGCGCTGCTGTATTTTCGTAAATGTAATTTTCGCTTTGCCCCTTTTTGTTAGCAGAAGGAAACGCAAAGTTAAGTAAATCGGCGTGACCATCTTTGTTTAAGTCAACAAAGTTAACCGTGCGCCCGCGCATGTTCGCAAGGGGCTCATTGAAATCACTCATTTGAGCGATATTTCGAAATTTATCTATTTTGAAAATAGTCGAATTTCTTGCATTAGAGCCTGACCCACCTCCTTTAGACAATATCACTTCCATTTGTCCATCATTGTCAAAATCATCTATCGATACGCCATGTAAATCACCCACTAGCAAATCATAGGGTGGCGCAAATGTCCCCTTGTTATTCCATACTATCTTTACGCTAAACCCGTGGTCATTAAGCAATAAATCCATATAGCCATCTTGATCCAAGTCAGCTACAACAGGGCTATCCCATTTACGTAAGTTGGGTTCGTTTTCAAGAAAGGCGGGGACGGCTTCAAAGCTGAGGCTCTCATTCAAATGTGTTTTTGATTCTTTTATTTGGCTTTTCGAATGACTTACAGCACAAACACAGCTACTTATGAATAAGACACTAAGCGAAATCAAACTTAAAGATAATGCGGACCTTGGCATGGGATACTCCTTAATAAAAAGCCACCTTTAAGAAGATGGCTTTGTGCTTCTATTAAATCTGCTTAGTTGGTTTTCACAACACCATATTCATCAAGTATGATTTTATCACCTTCATCTAAACCATATACTTCAAAGAATATAAACACATCGGTACTTTGATCCCAAATAGCAGGCACTTCCCAGTAATCAGTTGTGCCATCCTCTACCGTAAATTCAACGTATTGCCACTCTGTGGTCGCTTTCAAGGTAGATTCCATTATGACCGCGCCTGGTCGTGTGGTGTTAAAATTGCGAGAAGCAGGCATGCCAACATAAGTCCACGCTAGCGCTGTATGCTTTAGGGTTATTTCATTACTAGGGACTTTATCAAGTTTGACCCATATAGACGGTTTATGCTGCAAGCCTATTGAAACGGCTCCTAATCCATAGGTAGAACTGTGCCAGTTGCGTTGCTTGTTAAACACTTGTTGCACAATACTGGTAAATTCATCGACGCCTGCTGTAATTTCAATGGCCGAGCCCGACAACGCTTCATTTACAGTTGCTACAGCGCCACCACTGGCTGCCCCTGGAGGCCCTAGACGCCAAGGTGCACCAGCACCATCCATATTAAAATCAGTATTAAAACCGGCGTTGTGAGCTGATGTACCCGGGTTACACAATCTATTTTCAGCAACTTCGACCATTATATTTTGACTCGCGACATTCTCTAGTGCTGTACTTCCTGTTTCGCCTGATGCTAAAGACACACTCGCGTCAAATGTAAATCCAACTTTGCTCAAATCGCCAAGATTAAAGCGCCCCGTCCCTAACTCTCCATAATTAATAGCTTCCTCTAACGGAAAGTCTACGCTATTGCTTGATGTCCATTCGTATACATAGTTACCGCTTAGAGCGTCTCCAGCAGCTGGAGCGGGAATAACCTCTAACCCCACTGACACACATGAAGGCACTACTTTTTTCCCCGTAGGCAGGCCATTAGGGTCAAAGTCTTTGTTCGCAATATCCAAGGTGAATTCAGAAAACACTTCAACATCCGTTGTGATAGATAACTCAGGGTTGCTGACACTGGTCACCGTTACGCTAGTTGCGCCTAACGCTACAGGCGTAATTGTTCCATCACTATCAATGGTCGCTATACTTTCATCGGCAATTTCAAAGGTTAAGGCTTTGTCACATGCTTTTTCCGGTAAAACAGAGGCAAACAACACGGCTTCAGAGTCAATTGATACTCTAACAGGTGCTGCGGTAACATCTTGAACGTCGTCAAATATTGCATCTATAGTCAAGGTTAGTGTACGCCGAGGAGGCAGTGTACCTGGCTCAAGAGGGAAGCCATTATCAATGGCAAAATCAATTTCGTAAGTGACTTGAGACGGGAAATCAGGGATACCATCAGGTATTGCATTGCCATTTTCGTCTCGTCCCCCTCTTACATCCCTTGTGTTACAGGTACTTAAGTAGTCAGAAAACGCATCAGTATTTACCAACAAGTTACCGTTTTCTACGGTAAATGGTGAAATAGTCTGATTGGGAATGTCACCAGTTGCTGGCGCTTGTGGCGTCAAATAGTTTTTGTTTACAGTAAAGGTCATATCTGAAATATTAACGCTGCCAGTATACGGCGCGCCATCTACCGTGCCGCCCTGCCTTAGATCTATTGCTATTACGCCTGTTTCTTCAACTACTGATGCTGTTAATGCAGGCTCTGAGAATACAAGCTGAGCACCCGTTTCAAAACCTGGGTCATAGCCTTCATCAGTGCCGCCACCACATCCGCCGAACAAGGGCGCAATGCAAAGAGTTAATAGTGTGTTCTTTAGTAAGTGTTTAGTCATCTTACTTCTCCAAAATCCAGTTAATTTTGGCTAGGCGCTAAGCACCTAACCATTTTTCAAATTATTTATCGCACTAATTTCTTAGAAAGTGCCTCGAATGCCCATCCGGAATTGACGACCAGATTTGTAAACAGACACTGTTCTGTCTCGAGTCACATTGCCGTCAAAAATACTTCCTTCATCTAAGGTCACACGAAGATCATCAGGATTAGTAAAATCGGTTGTATTTGATGCGGTTAAGAAATTACGACGTGTTTCGTCAGTTAAATTCAGCGCATTGAAGGTTAAGGTGAAGTTCTTATTTATTTTGTAACTGGCACTGAAATCTAAGCGATTACTTGATTCTTGCCATATCGCTCCTGGCGCTACATCACCTATTAACTGCTCACCGGTATATCTGTTTGCCAAGCGCATTTGTATTCCATCTTTCTCCCAGAATAAGGTCGCGTTACCAGAATGCTGCGGCGTATAAGCGGCAGGTAGCCCCTTACTAAAGGTGCCCGTAGTACCAATTTCTTGTTGGTCTCTTTGTGAATCTTGATAGGTATAGTTAACACTAAGGCCCAAACCAGAAAGCTGACCAGGTAAAAAATCATAGTTTTGCGTATAGCCAAATTCCAAACCAGTAATAGTTTGGCCTCTTCCGTTTCTTACTTGACGTATGTTCGCTACGTCACACTCAACAACCCATCTATCAAAGAAACCGGCTGCTTGTCGGAACGGCATGCAGTTATCTTCATCACCCGGTGTTCTATTTGGATCGAAATCCAATAGTAAGTTCGCATCAGCTAATACTGCGTCGGTTCTAACATCTTTGTAGTGATAAGGCACCGTTACTGTTTCAACAAAATTTTTCATGTCTTTATGAAATAATGCAACTGAAAGCAAACTCGACTCGTTAAAATACCATTCATAAGAAAAATCAACATTGTTTGACGTTAAATTTTCAAGAAGCGCGTTCCCAGCAGTACCTGTAGATGCATTAAACTGATTTTCTCTGACATTATTCGCTGGGTTTAAGTTATCAAACGGAGGGCGCGTCATTGTTTTAGTGAAAGCTAAACGCATAATTGTGTCGTCGTTTAAGGCATAATTTAACGATAAACTAGGTAACCACATTTCAAGTTTGTTTGAGCCGCTAGAAATAGCTTCTCTTGGTAACCTAGCGGCTTCTCCTAATGGTCCGGTAAATGCGGTGCTTCTATCTAACCAAGGCCATATTGCGCCATTTGCTCTAAACGTTGCCCAATTACCTAGTGTGGTATTCACTAAGTTGCCATTTTGATCATAAATTTGTGAAGGTAGCTGGTTGCTCGTAACAATATTTCCATTCGCATCAACATACAGTAAACGGTTGACGTCAATTCCTTGTGCGCCTCCTTCTCCTATTAATACAGGGTTTCCATCAGCATCAATGGGGATAGTATTGTTATCAGCAATATTGTAAGCATGCGTTACTTGCCAAGCCCAACAGTCTCTTAATTGATCGTCATTTGCTGGCGTATAACGGGTATCGACACCCGGCACAGCGGCTGGACAAGGTGCTTGGCTCACATCTGCAAGATTACGATTAACGATTAAATCATAAGGGTCAACTAATTGCGGGAAAGCTACAAATTGAATACCGCCGGTGCCCGCCGATGCATTTTCGTCGCGAACAAAACGAAGACCAAGGTTACCGGTAAGCTTGCCATCCATAAATTCAAAATTTGCTTTAAAGTATGCCGAAACTGTTTCAGTAGAGATCTCTCGGCTACCTGCGGTTGAACGCTTTACGCCAACATCTTCGGCAGGCTTTCCTGCTACCAGTTCAAGGGCTCGCAAAGCATCAATTTGTGCCCATCCACCAAACAAGGGGTGTGAACGATTTGCATCTATATCTTCGCCGAAATTATCATACGGGAAAGCTTCGCCAGATAGGAAGTCAGCAACACGTATACTGGAAAAAATACTAGATTGCGGGTCTGCGTCTGGGTCGCTGAAATCTACCAATCCATTGCCATTCGTAATATTGTTGTTTTGTACATTTACAACCCTATCTCTATTCGACCACTTAGCACCAAATTCAAATGATGTAAGATGTTCATAGTCTAAAGCGTAGTCAAAATTTACGAACAATGATTTGTTTTCGTCAGTCATTTCATTTTGGCGAAAATTGATCCCACCAAGGTGCATAGCACTCACATCAAATGGATTAAAACGACTAGTAACCGAGTTTACGGTTCCGTCAAATGCATCAAACTCAGCATTGGTCATTCCCGTAAAGTAATCACAGTTAGCCAATGAGCCCTGACTGCAATCATAACCAACCAATTCAAGGATTTCGCTAGGCTGCCCTTCAACAATTTGACGGCCCGTTGTTCCCCAAGTTGCTGTACTGATAGATAACCAACGTTCCGGATCTTTGGGTCCAGGAGTTTCATCCGTACTTTTTGAATATCCTGCGAGCACATTCATTTGTAAATTATCGGTAAAGCTATGTTCAATATCTAAGGTCGCCACATTTGTTTCTAAATCACGGCGCCCTTGTACCCTATTCCAACCACCCGAATTAGAACGGCTGGTTGACGTAACTAAAGTATTGGTTCTTAAATCAACAACGTTAAGCGCTGTATTGTCGTCATCAGGGTGAATAAGAATCGATGGGGACATATTGAAATTCAACGATTGATTATCAACCAGTATTTCTTGTGCTGTATGCGTTATATCTAATTGAATTTCTGTTTTGTCACTAGGTCTCCATTGAAGCCCTGTAGACAAGGAAGTTCGTTTGCGCTGATCTGTATTTAAGCCAAAGTTCATACCATCACGTGCTAGCACATTTAGCTCACCCTCAACCAAACGCTGAGTTGATTCGTCTAAATCCATCAGGTCACTTATAGGATTAAGAATTGGATTACCGCTGTCATCCAATATTAGATTTCCTGTGCCATCTCGTTGAAAGCCTTGTACCCGAATAGGTGCACCAGTAGCGAGGTCGGTGGCAGTTCTTATCCCCCTACCTTGATCTAAATCTAGATCACTAATAGGTAAAGTACCTTGCTCCCAATTAGTATTTATTCTGTCAGTGCGCGTGTTTTGGATATCATGTGAAGCTGTAAAAATTATGCCAAATGAATCATCGAAAAATTTATCTGAAATGCTTACATTTGCACGCCAATCGTTGTCATCTGCAAATTCGTTATAGCGTCCTTCTACCGTAAAGCTACGGCGAGGTTTATTTAAGCTCAACGGACGCAAGGTTTTTAGGTTAACATTAGCCCCTAATGAACCTTCATCCTGGTCAGCAGCGGCTGTTTTCACCACATCAATTGACGATAAAATATCAGCAGAAAAAGAACTTAAATCAACACTGTTATTCGCCGTACCATTTCCACCTGCAGCGCCATCAGATAAGCCTCCTGTTAGCGCAATACCATTGATTGAAATTTGGTTTTGTCCAGGCCCCGCACCACGCACTGAAATACGAGTACCTTCACCAGCCTCTTCTTGTACCGATACGCCTGTAATTCTAGATAGCGCATCAGCTATGTTTTGGTCTGTTGATTTTCCAACATCTTCAGCATGGATAGAATCTGTCACTGCGTCATTAAAACGTTTAGAGTTTATCGCTTTTAACACACTTCCTCTAAAGCCACTTACTTCTATTACTTCAACGGCTTCCTCATCATTTATCGTGTCAGCTTGCTCAACAGCCGTTTTATTGCTGTCTTTTAATTGCTTTTTTTTATCTTCGTTATCAACTTCTTGTGCTGCTGCTGATACGCAAAAAAGTGATGCTAAAACTACCGCCGAAACAGCATTTAACTTAAAATTTTTCTTCATGTGGTTTCTCCACGTTTTTGTGTTGTGTGTTATTTATATTAATTAGTATTTTTAGCGAGTAATTTAATGTTTAGGTTCGCCAGCCATAGTGGTTTCGGTCTGCGATACCACGTAATCTTTCATTTTAGTTTGGTTAATTTCAACACCTAAACCTGGTGAAGTTGGCACCACCGCTTGACCATTTTCGACTTTCACTTCAGTTTTATAGATATTGTCTCGAAGAGGGTTTTCAGTGCGATCGTATTCAAGGTAAAGCGTTTGCGTTTCTGACCGTCCTGGCTCTGGATATGCTGTGGCTAAAAAATGCGTTGCTGCGGCTAAGTTAAGTTGTGTACCCCAAACATGGGGAATCATATTAAGGCCTTTTGCTGAAGCAATAGCTCTGATTTTTAATGCTTCGCTAGGTCCACCACAATAGGCCAAATCAGCCTGTACCAACTGCACACCACCGGCATCAATTAAGCGCTGAAAACCATAACGTGTTTGTTCGCACTCTCCAGTGGCAATGGCAATATTCGCTTTGCTATGTAATTTGGCAAAAAGATTAGGATGCTCAGGTGATAAGGGCTCTTCAAACCATGCGTAGTTGTTTTCATCAAGCACTTTGGCAATATGAATTGCTTCAGGTAAATCGTATGCATGGTTGGAATCTGCGGCGAGTACTGTGTGAGGTAGTGCTTTACGAAGGCCAGTGATCAGTTTCTTATCAAACTCAATATTTTTGCCCACTTTAATCTTCATTGCTTTGAAACCTTGGTTGGCATAACCAACACCTTCTTCAATCAAGGCTTTTAATAATTGTTCTTCTGGCAAATCTTGGTAATACATACCGGTAGCGTAACAAGGAACTAAAGATTTAACCGCGCCCCCCATCAACTGACTAACGCTTTGTTTAAGAAATTTACCTTTTACATCCCACAATGCCATGTCAATACCTGACATAGCCGCCATCATTACACCCGATCGTGAAAAATCTAATGAAGACCGCCACATATGATGCCAAATAGCCTCTGTTCCAGTTGCGTCCATTCCAAGTATTTTAGGTGCGTAAAATTTCTCTACAGCAGTTTGAATAATTTCAGCAGGACCGTAACATTCGCCCCATCCAGTAAGGCCGTTCTCGGTGTTAACTTCTACCAGTAACACATTGCGTTGATCATAAAACCATTGAGAAAACCCAAACGGGTTTTCAAGGTGACATCTAAGATGGTAGGTTTTTACACTCTTAATTTTCATATTGCTTCACACCTAGTGAATGACATTACAGTCATTGTTTCGTTTAAACCTAGCCTTGGACAAAAACTACATACTAAAGATATAAACATCATATGTATTAAATATAAACATATGATGTTTATATTGCAATATTTTTATTTGTTTTTTGTAAAATACTTGTAAATTGTGGCTGGTTTATAAATTGATGTGCAGCTTATTTGACTACTCAAATGAAGTTCTCTATTCTTTATGGCATTAGTCCGTCGGGGTGCTTAAATTTATTTAGGCTGAGAGATCGCAGATCAACCCGGTGAACCTGATCCGAATAATATCGGCGTAGGGAACGGACACGATATTATGCATTCCTTCGCTTGTATCTTCTCGTGCACTATTGCCCTATGTCGCTTAATAAAATTAAGTGATAATAATGCCAAATTTTTCTAATAAACCGCCAATTGCATTAACCATTGCGGGCTCTGACAGCGGCGGCGGCGCCGGTATTCAAGCCGATCTGAAAGCATTTTCTGCTAATGGTGTTTACGGGGCCAGCGTAATAACGGCCGTCACCGCTCAAAATACAACTAGCCTCAGCCATGTGCATGCGGTACCCATTGATGTGGTAACAGCACAAATATTGGCGGTGCTTAATGATCTTGATGTGCGCGCAATTAAAATTGGAATGTTATTTTCAGCCGAATTAATTATTGCTGTAGCGCAAGCGCTGAAAGACTTCACAGGAAGTATTGTACTTGATCCTGTAATGGTATCTAAATCTGGCAACGCCTTATTACAGCCTGACGCGGTAGCTGCTTTAAAAGAAGTACTCATTCCGCGCGCAGATATAGTTACCCCTAATTATCCAGAAGCAATGGTTCTATTGGGTTTACCAAGTAATACGCATATAAAACAAGAAGATTTGTCTTCATTCGCCCATGATCTGCTTACACTAGGCGCAAAAAATATCTTATTAAAAGGTGGCCATGGCACGGATACCACATGCACTGACGTATTGCTTGGGCTTGATGTACCTGAGCCAATAAACCTGACTTCAACACGCGTACCAACTAAAAACACTCATGGTACGGGTTGCACCTACTCCTCAAGCATTGCGGCTTACTTGGCAAATGGAAGCACCATGGCTGAGGCTGTAAGTTTGTCTCACAATTATTTGCACAACGCTATTTTATGCGCAGACCAACTTGACGTAGGCCATGGCCATGGGCCTGTTCACCACTTTTATCACTGGTGGAAACAATAATTTATGATGAACGCATACCGCAGTGTAAGCATAGTAGGCGCTGGTGTTGCAGGGCTTTGCATAGCAACTGAGCTTGTAAAAAGAGGCATTATGCCCAGCATTTTTGAGCAACAAAGCGAGCCTGGCCCAGCTTCATGCTCATGGTGGGCAGGTGGCATGCTAGCGCCCTATTGTGAAGGTGAAAGCGCTGAAGATGCCGTAGTGTATCATGGTAAAAAAGCGGCTAGTTGGTGGCAACAGAATACCGGATTAGTAACGCAAAAAGGTACCTTGGTACTAGCGCTGAATCGTGACCAGTCAGAACTACGGCGCTTCGCAAAACGCACCGAAGCATACGAAGTATTAGATGCAGCCAAAATTACAAATTTAGAACCTGATTTAGACGAGCGCTTTTCACAAGGCCTGCTTTATAATAACGAAGCTCACTTGGCCCCTCGCGAGTGCTTGCAAGCGCTAAAAACCTCATTGGTTAACAAGGGCGTTCAGTTCACTTACCAAAAAGCAGATCTCAAGGCTTTTAACAAAGATACGCTTGTAATTGATTGCAGAGGTATTAAAGCCAAACCTGATACCCCCAATTTACGCGGAGTAAAAGGCGAAATGCTCATTTTGCGGTGCACAAGTTTACATTTAACCCGGCCAATCCGTTTATTGCACCCGCGTATTCCCCTATACATTGTACCGCGCGGCGATGGTATATACATGCTTGGCGCTACCATGATTGAAAGCAGCGCTAAACAGCAAGCTACCGTTCGTTCTGTAATGGAGTTACTCAATGCCGCTTATGCGCTTAACCCCGCTTTTGGTGAAGCTGAGATATTAGAAATTGGCGTAGATAGCCGCCCCGCATTTAGCGATAACCTTCCTAAAATTAGTCATCAAGGGCAAGTTATTCGTGCCAATGGCCTATATCGCCATGGTTTTTTACTTGCCCCTATGCTAGCAACTATGCTGGCCGACTATATTCATCTAGGCACCAAGCCCCAATGGCTTACAACATGCAAACAAGAGCTAAGCACATGAAAAAAATACAAGTAAACAGTGAATCAGTAACATGTCATTCTGATTCTCTTGCTGATTTGTTAGAGGAAAAAGGATACTCGAATGCCACCGTGGCAACCGCCGTTAACGGATGCTTTGTTGCCCAACAAAATAGGTACAACAAGCTTATAGAAGAAGGGGATCGAATTGAGATTCTTGCCCCCATGCAAGGAGGTTAAGCGTGAAGAAATTTTACGATGTAAGCCTTAATAATCCTTTTATGCTTGGTACTTCACAGTATCCATCTCCGGCTATTCTTGCTGAAGCATTTAAGCGAAGCCAGGCCAGTGTTGCTACCGTTTCTTTACGGCGAGAAGCCAGTGACAACAAAGCCGGTCAGGATTTTTGGCAGTTAATTCAAAAGTTAAATGTTCACATATTACCAAATACAGCAGGTTGTCATACGGTTAAAGAGGCGGTTACCACTGCCCATATGGCGCGTGAAATATTTAATACTCGGTGGATTAAACTTGAGGTGATTGGTGAAGAAGATACCTTGCAACCCGATGTTTTTCGCTTAGTGGAAGCGGCTCGTATTCTAAACGAGGAAGGGTTTCAGGTATTTCCATATACCACAGAAGATTTAGTGGTAGCAGATAGGCTGATTGATGCTGGTTGCAGGGTTCTCATGCCTTGGGGAGCACCTATTGGCTCAGGAATGGGTTTAAATAATGTGTTTGGGCTACGCGCTTTACGCGCCCATTATCCTGATATTCCACTTGTGATAGATGCCGGCCTAGGCCTTCCTAGCCAGGCAACTCAAGCAATGGAGCTTGGCATGGACGCTATATTGTTAAACACAGCCGTGTCTAAAGCCGGTGACCCAGCAATGATGGCAGAGGCTTTTTCATTAGCCATTCAGGCGGGCCAGCTAGCGAATACAGCAGATCCTATGCAGGTGCGCGATATGGCATCACCCTCTACGCCGGTTTTAGGCAAAGCTTTTTTAGATTAACGAAATCTATTGATACGGAATTAAATATGCAACTACCTTGTTTTTACCCTATTTTCGACAGTAGTGAATGGCTAGCACGGCTAGTACCGCTAGGCATTAAGTTGGTTCAACTGCGCATTAAAGATTGCAGTGAAGAGGTACTTAGATCTGAAATCATAGAAGCAATGAAAATTTGTGATCAATATAATTGCACATTGGTTGTGAATGACTATTGGCAACTTGCCATTGAACTAGGCTGCAAGTGGGTACATTTGGGCCAAGAAGATTTAGAAGCGGCAAATGTAGCTGAAATTAAAAAAGCCGGGTTAAAACTCGGTATAAGCACACATGATGAAACCGAGCTGCAAATAGCCCTGCAGCAACAACCTGATTACATTGCCCTAGGGCCTGTGTATCCCACTATTCTGAAAAAAATGAAATGGCACGAACAAGGCTTAGATAAAGTTAGTGAATGGAAGCAAAAAATAGGCACAATCCCTTTAGTTGCTATTGGCGGCATGTCGGTAACCAGAGCGCCTGGCGCATTTGACGCAGGCGCTGATATTGTTTCAGCGGTAACCGATATTACTCTTCATGAACATCCAGAAGAAAGAGTTAAACAATGGATAGAAGCATGTAATACAGCGAATAGAGTAGCAAATACATGAGCCGATATGCGCGCCAAATCAGCTTAGCGGATGTTGGCACTAATGGGCAAACACAACTGGAAAAGGCACATATTTTGGTGGTGGGTGCTGGCGGTTTAGGCAGTGCGGCCTTGCCCTATTTAGTGGGCGCAGGCCTTGGCCGCCTAACATTGGTTGACGGCGACAAAGTGTCATTATCTAACTTACATCGGCAAGTACTATACAAAGAAGCGGATATAAACAAAGCGAAAGTAGAATGCGCGTTAGGCCATCTTCACGGTATAAATAAGCACGCTGTAATAGAAACTCACAACTTTCATCTTACGCCAAAGAACGTTGCACAGATGTGTAATAAAGTGGATGTAGTGCTTGACTGCGCTGACAACTTTGCCGTGAGTTATACATTATCTGATTATTGTTTGAGTAACTCTATTCCTTTGGTGTCGGCGTCTGCCCTTGGGTTTACCGGGTACATTGGTGGATTTTGCCATCAAAGCCCATCACTGCGCGCCGTATTTCCCGAACTTCCTGAACATGCCCCAAATTGTTCTTCAGCAGGTGTAATGGGCCCGGTTGTGGGAACCCTAGGCTGTATGCAAGCGCAATTTGCTTTAAACATTTTATTAAAATTGCAGCCCTCCCCGCTTGGGCAATTATTAAATATCGATTTGCGCAACTTAACTCAAACTTCGTTTCGCTTTGATGACGCCCCCGAGCCCAATATTGATGATTCTTTGCGTTTCGTTGATGCAAGCGATATCAATCAGGAAGATTGGGTAGTGGATTTAAGAACGCATTCGAACAATATTAGCGCCAAAGGCATTGATACAAAGCCAAAGGTTCACTATGCGACTCTTGATGATTTTGCACAGCACAAACTCAGCCCTAAGACGAAACAACACGCAATTATTGCCTGTAAAACTGGCTTAACAGCATGGCGCGCGGCGCGCATGTTACAACAATATTGGCAGGGAAATATTTCCTTAGTTGCCATGGGCGAAGCCCCTTTAAATGGCCCTAAACATTAATACACTACCCATTTAATTATTATTCAAGCACATACAATAAAAGGATGTAATCATGACACAGCAAATACCTAATTATGGCAAAGCGTTTTCAATGTTACGCGCAGGATGCGAAACAAAGTGGGAAGCCTATATTGCACACGACTTTGTAAGCGAATTAGGCAAAGGCGCGTTACCTCAAGCGAGTTTTCTGCACTATATGGTGCAAGATTACGTTTATCTTGTTCATTATGCCCGCGCATGGGCTTTAGGCGTGGTTAAAGCTGAATCAATAGAAGAAATGCGTTTATGCGCGGCCACCGTTGACTCGCTAATCAACAAAGAGTTTTCTTTGCATATTCAAACCTGCGCCGCTCAGGGTATTGAAGAAAAATCTTTGTACACCGCAAGCGAAGAGTTAGAAACCATTGCGTATACACGCTACGTGCTTGATGCCGGCTTGCAGGGCGACTTCCTTGACCTACTTCTAGCGCTTGCTCCTTGCGCTTTTGGCTATGGTGAAATAGGCATACGATTAAAAGACCAAGTCTATTCAGGCCACCCCTATGAGAAATGGATAAACACATATGCAGGCGAAGACTTTCAAAATGTATGTATCAGTGTAGGAAACTTGCTAGATATGGCAATTGCTAGCCGAGTTGGCGATGCGCCCCATGAAAGCCCTCGCTGGCCAAAAATGCAAGCACGCTTTACTAAAGCCGCAGAGCTTGAAGCTAACTTTTGGAGCATGGGCTTAAGAGCCGGCAAGCAATAGGCGAAATATGATTTCTTTTTTAACCGCATTAAGTTGGCTAGTTTTCTTTGGTGCTTTGTTTGCTCTAGTAGGATTTTTATTTGCTTATCGAACGAAAGACGGATTAGATGATTTTATAGTGGCACGCAATAGCCAAACCAGCCAAGCCACTTTTTATACCCTAGTGGCTACTAGCATGGGAACGTGGATATTGTTTGGTCCGGCAGAATCTGCTACTTGGGGGGGTATAGGAGCTATATTGGGTTATGCCTTAGGTTCATTACTGCCCAATTTATTAATGATCCCTTTGGGCGCAAGAATTCGAAAAATCATGCCAAACGGCCACACCTTAACTGAATTTGTGAATGCTCGATATGGTACAAGCGTGTACTTATTTGTTCTATTTATTATGCTGTTTTATTTATTTATTGGGTTAACGGCGGGGCTCACGGGCATAGCGCAAATGGTAGCAATATTGGCCCCTGTACCTTTGTGGCTTACTGCCTCAATTGTGACGTTTTTTACTTTGCTTTACACCTTATATGGTGGGCTTAAAGTTTCAATATTTACCGACCGCATTCAAATGTTAGTAATTTTACCTTTTATACTGTTAATACTCGTTCTTGGATGGCAAGCTAGCGATGGTTTTACACCTGCATTAAACGGTTTGCAAAACCAAGCTCCTCATTTACTTAATCCTTTTGACAGTAACGGAATGCAAACCGGCATTACTTTCTTTTTGGCGGTGTGCTTAACAGGCTTGTTTTACCAAGGTACGTGGCAACGTATATTTGCGGCGAAAAATAACAAAGCTATTCGCAATGGCTTTATTTTTAGCGGCCTCGCAAGCTTTCCAATTATATTTGCTTTAGGCTTATTTGGTTTGGCCTTTGTTGGTTTATCGCTGCCTGGGGCTGGCTCTACTGCGTTGTTTAGTGTGATATTAGTTGATGCACCTTACTGGCTATTAATTGGCATGATCTTTTTTGGCCTTGCGCTTATTATGAGTAGCGCCGACTCAACAATGAGTGCATTGCAAAGCCTATTCATAGTTGACCTATACAGAATTCTGCCGTCAATCAAACAACAGCGCTTACGACTTGTTTCCTGTATTTTGCTGGTAGTTACCTCAATAATCGCTACATTTATTGCCTCTCAAGGCTACAGCATATTGTATTTGTTCTTACTCGCAGATTTACTTTGCTGTGCAGCCGCATTTCCTATTTTTTACGGTTTTTACAATAGCCAATACCAAAGCTACCAAGCCCTGCTGAGTATAATTGGTGGCTTAGTTGCGGGTTTGTATTATTTCCCTATGCCGGGTGAGCCCGTGGAAAACTTGTTTGAATCGTTCCTATTAGCGACCTTTGTACCCATTGTAATTTCTTTATTCGTGATGTTGCTACCCTCAAAGCAAGCCTTTGATTTTGAACAGTTAGCATTAAAAGTGAAAAAGCTGAAGTCTAATTTATGATTAAACTTCATGAATGAATGAATTTAAATCAATATTTTTCATGTAAGTACTGGCGTATAAATCACATTATTGTTTAACTTATAATATGTGGAAGCCAGTACTTATGAACAGTAGCCCCACCTTTAGCATTACCAAAACGCGCTTAAACGAAGACTACCGCCCCGCTAATAATACGCGTATAACAACTAACTTTGCGAATCTTGCTAGGGGAAGTAGCCGTAAGCAAAATTTGCGCAATACGCTTAAAATGATTAACAGCCGCTTTAATGCATTGGCTTATTGGGACAACCCAAAAGGTGAGCGCTATTGCGTAGAACTTGAAATTATTTCAGTTGATATGACTATTGCGAATAACGCACAACGTTTTCCATCAATAGAGATTCTGAAAACCAATATTATAGATACTAATAGCCAAACGTGTATTGAAGGGATTGTAGGGAATAACTTCTCTTCCTATGTTCGAGACTACGATTTTAGCGTATTGCTGCGCGAACATAACCAAAATAAACCCCAATTTACCGTTCCTCGCAATTTTGGAGACTTACACGGAAAACTGTTTAAGAGCTTCGTTATTTCTAATGCTTATAAACAACACTTTAAAAAACTTCCCGTTATTTGTTTAAGTGTTTCTGACACAAAAACCTACCTCCGTACGGGGAATCAGCACCCCTTATTGGGCTATGAATATCAAGCGAATGAATCTTCATTAACTGAACAATATTTTAAAAAAATGGGCTTGCAGGTGCGTTACTTCATGCCACCTGAAAGTGTTGCGCCGTTGTCATTCTTTTTCTTTGGCGATTTACTTAATGACTATAGCAACTTAGAACTCATTAGCACCATTGCCACAATGGAAACATTTCAAAAAATTTATCGGCCCGAAATATATAATGCGAATGCTGCTGCAGGGAATCATTATCAACCTAAATTGAAAAATAAAGACCACTCCGTAACCCAAATTGTTTATGACCGACACGAGCGAAATAGCTTAGCAATAGAACAGGGGAAATTTGCTGAGGAGCATTTTATAAAGCCTTATCAAGCGGTGCTAGAACAGTGGACTTCAAACGTAGCACTTTAACGAACCCATTTAATAAAAAGCGCTTTAATAACCAACAAATTTACATTGAGAACACTGTATATGAACACATTATTACCTACCTCGTCTGCAGGCAGCCTACCAAAACCAGTTTGGCTAGCACAGCCCGAAGCACTATGGTCACCTTGGAAATTGGAAGGCCAAGCATTAATTGACGGCAAACATGATGCCTTAAGAATTTCATTGCACGAGCAACTGCAAGCAGGCATCGACATAGTGAGTGACGGCGAGCAAACTCGCCAGCACTTTGTTACCACCTTTATTGAGCACTTAAACGGCGTTGACTTTGAAACACGCAAAACCGTAAAAATTCGTGATCGATACGACGCAAGTGTGCCTACCGTTGTTGGCCCTGTTTCTCGTCAAAAGCCTGTATTTGTAGAAGATGCTAAGCGATTGCGCGCGCAAACAAGCAAGCCTATAAAATGGGCACTGCCTGGTCCCATGACTATGGTAGATACACTATTTGATAATCATTATAAAAGCCGAGAAAAGCTAGCGTGGGAATTTGCGACAATTTTGAATCAAGAAGCCAAAGAACTAGAAGCTGCCGGTGTTGATATTATTCAGTTTGATGAACCTGCTTTTAATGTATTTTTTGATGACGTTAATGCATGGGGCATTGCCTGCTTGGAGCGCGCAATAGAGGGCCTTCAATGTGAAACCGCCGTACATATTTGTTACGGCTATGGCATTAAAGCCAATACTGATTGGAAACAAAGCTTAGGCTCTGAGTGGCGACAATACGAAGAAACCTTCCCTAAGTTGCAAAAATCCAATATCGATATCATTTCATTGGAGTGCCATAACTCGCACGTACCTATTGAATTACTTGAGCTTATTCGCGGTAAAAAAGTAATGGTGGGCGCTATTGATGTGGCGAATAATACAATTGAAACACCAGAAGAGGTGGCCAACACCCTGCGCCAAGCACTTAAATACGTAGATGCTGACAAGCTCTATCCGTGCACAAACTGCGGAATGGCACCTTTAGCGCGCGACACTGCAAGAGATAAACTACGCGCCCTGAGCGCTGGCGCTGCAATTGTTCGTAAAGAATTGTTAACTGAGCACTTAAAAGCAAACAAAGTACTATAAAGTGCTATAGTTTTATTAATAACAAGCTGCTTATGGTAGCTATAACTTAGGTCAGTAAATGTTAGACAGAATACATTTGGAAATACTTTCAGCCATAAAGGAACATGGCACATTGACTAAGGCGGCCGAGTCTCTACATTTATCACAGTCGGCGTTAAGCCACAGTATTAAAAAGCTTGAAAGTCAGCTTGCTACTGAAATATGGAAAAAAGACGGCCGCACCTTACGCCTAACCGCCGCAGGCGAAAAAATACAAACCCTTGCGAATAGAGTGCTGCCACAATTTGCACACACTGAATTATTAATTAAGCAAATTGCCAAAGGCGAGTTGGGCTCTCTTAGAATTGGCATGGAGTGTCACCCCTGCTACCAATGGCTGCTTCGTGTTATTCAGCCTTATTTGGTGCAATGGCCCAGCATTGATATGGACGTTAAACAAGAGTTTCAATTTGGCGCATTAGGTGCGCTGCTAAGCTACGAAATAGATGTGCTTATTACACCCGACCCACTCTTTAAGCCTAAAATAGAATATATTCCAGTGTTTGATTACGAGCATAGACTTGTAGTGGCTAGTTCACATCCCCTTGCCAAACAAGATTTTGTGAAGCCTGAACAACTTCGCGATGAAGTGTTGTTCAGCTATCCTGTTGAGCCCATGCGTTTAGATATATTTAGCCAATTTCTAAACCCCGCAAAGTGTTCGGTAAAGCGCCATAAAAATATAGAAACAACCGAAATTATGTTACAAATGGTAGCTGCTGGGCGCGGCATATGCGCCTTACCTGGTTGGCTGGTAGATGAATACTCAAAATCAATGCCCATAAAAAGCCTTCGATTTGGCGTAAACGGCATTGCGAAGCAAATATTTGTAGGTGTACGTAAACACGAACGTGATATTGAATACCTGAATGATTTTATTGAGCAGGCAAAAAAAACAAAATAACAAGGATGACGAAATGCGAATAATCAAGAAGTTAATAGCCAGTTTCTGTTTAGTACTGGTTTGCCAAACCCCTATATTAGCGGCACAGTTTAAGGTGTTGTTATTTACTAAAACTGTGGGGTGGCATCACGAATCTATTCATGATGCGGTAACCGCAATGCGCGGTTTATCGAAGAAGCATGATTTTGATTTACAATGGCACGAAGATGCCACTCGCTTTAATGATCAGTTCTTAAGTCAATTTGACGCAATTGTGTTTATAAACACCACCGGCAATATATTTACTGAAGAACAACAATCCGCTTTTCAACGCTTTATACAGTCGGGTAAAGGCTTCGTTGGCGTACATTCAGCATCTGACACCGAATACGATTGGGAATGGTATGGTAAGTTAGTGGGTCATTACTTTCAGATTCACCCCCTAAACCAAACCGCTATGTTACAAAAAATTGATAACGCATTCCCAGGTATGCAATCATTTCGCGAACGCCACTTATGGACCGATGAGTTTTATAACTTCCAGCCCGCCAACATAGGCTCCCTAAACTATATACTTACAATTGATGAAAGTACTTACGCACCTAAGGCTGACTGGGGTGGCGGTAATAAGTCTGAGGGCATGGGAGAGTTTCATCCAATGGCTTGGTATCATGAATATGACGGCGGGCGCTCATTTTATACCGCTTTAGGCCATTTGCCCGCAATTTACTATGACCAAGCATTTCTAGACCATTTGTACGGTGGCATATACTGGGCAGCAACCGGCAAAGGAATTGAGAAGTAAGCCTTAGGAGTTTAGCAGCCTAATTTTTGCTTAAGGTGCGCAATATTTATTAAACATTGCGCACCTGATTATTTTAATTAGTGCTCAAGCGCATATGCTTCGTTTGCTTTCCAAACGCGCATAAAGTTACCACTTAGAATTTTAACGATATCACTTTCGCTATAACCTCTATTTAGCAAGCCTTGAATCAAATTCGGGTACGTTGATACGTCTTTTAAATCAGTGGGTAAAGAGTCACCTACGCCGTCGTAGTCAGAACCAATGCCTACGTGGTCTATACCAATAAGCTCAACAACATGATCTATATGGTCTAGCACGCTATCTAAATCTGCGTAGGGCAATGGGTTTGCTTTACTATAATTGGCTCTGAAATTTTTAAACTCTTCACTATCGGTACCGAACTTCTCACCCACTTCTTTTTGCGCTTTACCGCGTTTATAGCTCCAAACGTTGGCTTGTTTGGTCACAAAGGTAGAACCAAAGTTAATTTGGATTACGCCACCGTTTTCACCTAGGGCTTTGATCATTTCATCATCCATATTGCGCTCAAACTCAGGAGTGAATGCGCGTAAAGATGAGTGTGAAGCAATCACAGGCGTTTGGCTAATCTCTATAGCTTGATAAAAAGCCGCATCTGACACATGAGAAATATCAATCATAATCCCTAAGTTGTTCATTTCTTTCACTAGCTCTTTACCAAAAGGGCTAAGGCCTTTCCACTTTCGGCGTAAGTCGTAAGACGAATCTGAAATGTGATTGGCTTGCGAGTGAGCAAGCGTGATGTATCTAATTCCGCGCTCATAGAAGTGTTGCAGGTTTGCTAAATCACCCTGAATAGGCGAGCCATTTTCCATACCCAAGGGCAGGCTAATCAGCCCTTGTTTAAATTGCTGTTCAACATCTTTAGTGCTATGAGCTACCGCAAATTTATTAGGGGCACGGCCTACTATGGCTTCTACATAGTCAATAAGCTTGTCGGCTAGTTTAGTAGCCGCACTTGAGTTATCTAAACTGGCTGGAATATAAATCGACATAAACGGGGCATTTAGGCCGCCTTGTTTTGCGCGAGGGTAGTCAAAATCGCCCCCCTCTGTGGCTTCAGTCACATCTACCCACTTTTCTTCTAAGCGGTACGGCACGTCAATATGAGAGTCAATAATAATATTATTTTGGGCAAGGGATTTTGCTTTATCAGACGGTGTTATCGCTAACGCGCTAGCTGATAATAAAGTTGCCGACATGAGTAAGGCAAAAAAATGAGGTTTGGTGCTAAGCATAATAGTCTCCCGCTATTTTAGGTTATGGATCCTTTGAAATACCAGTGTATAGCTTAAGGGAGTAAAGTAAAGCCGACCCCATAAAACAAGGCATATCTATCTTCTTTCAGTAAATAGCATGCCTAAAATGATGCAAATAGTAAGTCGGGCTTTTTAAAAGACTATTGTGCGAGAGTATTTAACGCTTTCTGAACATTACTACCAAGCCAGTAATAAACAGTGACAATATATAAGGAGCGGGGACGTCAACCGCCTCTACACTTACTATAGCATCACCCAAATACGATACTGATTCTTGATAGCTTTCGTAAAAACCGTTCGAATCATAATTATACGTACTTATAGTTACCCCTTCAGACACTGTTACATATTGTCCATTATGAGCGAGTAATGCTTCATTAACACCTAATGCATCCAAACCAATGTAATCAACTTCACTTTGAGGCCTATCTAAATTTAAAAATATGTTCATGAAGTAAATAAAACTACCTGTAGATACAGAGCCATCTTGGTTATTAGTGACAAAATCACCCGTTGAAACAAAAGAAAAGTAAAGATCACTATAATAATCTGTTATTCCGCTATTTACGTCGGTTCGTGCTTCGTTAATTGCCCACAACTCTTGGTAAGCATTTAATACGTCATAATTAGCTGGGTTAAATAATGCGAATAAACCACTCGTAACATTGGTTGGAGCTAAAGCTGACCGCACATCGGTATAAATTGCTCGCTGCCAAGATTGTGAACTATTAGCAGATGCATAGCTGTCACTTTCAATAACAACAGCACGATTGTTTGCAGTATTTGGATTAAATGTAACAGAGCCGCTTATAGGGCCTGGCGCGCGAGCTAGTGCTATTTGCTCAAAAGAAGATTCGTTTGCACCGGTAGAATCACTATAATAACTACTTTCAATTTTGTCGTAGTAACTGCCATCAATACTAATGACGGCTGCAAAAGATGATGATGTAAAGGCAGATAAAAGAACGCTAAGTAGTGCTATTTTGTTTAACAGTGTGGTTTTCAAGAAATACTCCATAATGAAAGCCTAGTAAGACATGTTTAGTTTCAAAATAATTTACAGCAAAAATTGCGCCACTTGCAAGCCATTGTTAATTATAAGTTTTAACTTCATTGTTAATTTGGTGTAAAAATAATTGACACTTTAAAACGGCAACTACATTACCTTCACAAGCTCAAATCGCCTTTTCGCACTAGCTTTGTTTAGCCCTATTCCCAAGAAAAAGGAGGATAAGTCGGTAATTCTAATTGGCTGAGCTGTTCTGTTCGAGCACGCTCACGCAAAGCTTGTAAATCTTTTTGTAAAGCCATACGAAATTTTCGGACTTCTCCCCATTGGTCAAAAAACACTTGGTTGGCTTCTTGGGTTTCATCTTCTTTAATCATATTAGGTACAAGCACTGCGTATGCTCGTGTTAAGCGTTGCGCTTGGAATTTCGAAAACGCCTGCAGCTGATTTCTCGCTTCGCGAGTCATTTTTTGTTCATTGTTAATAGTCTGCTGTACTATATCAGCAGGGCTGTTTTTAGCGCTATAGCGGCTAAAGTATGCAAGATAGTCACTAAGTGCAAGGCTATCGGCACTGCCCCATATTGACATATCACTGGCATTCAATAAGGTTTCGGTTTTAGGATCAATGATCATGACCGTTGGTGTAGCAAAGTAATGCGGCTGCGAAAAACGCTCAGTAATAGCTCTTAAATCTTTGAAGTAGCCCACATCAACATAAACGACTTCGTAATGCGCATTGGTAATTGCTAACATTTCGGGGGTAGCAAAATTACTCGCTAACCCTCTTGAGTCATGACACCACTGGGCCCCCATCACCAATAGTAAGCGCTTATTGTTACTCAGTGCTTTATTTAATCCATTTTGTACATCTTGCATAGGATTAGCAGATTCAACATACACCATGGGGGAGCTTTTATGATGTTCGCTGGCACAGGCTGACAACAAAATTACGGTAGCCACAATAAGCCAATAATGAATTTTTTTAGCAATAAGCTGAATATGAGTGTGCATTATTACGTCCTTTTAACATTCTGTTTTTTTTACAAAAATTTACGTTTCTAGATAGAAAGTAAGCGCCTGAGTAGTCCTTTTTCTGGCTTTTGGTGCAAGCTCGTTTGTACTACTTTAGTTAACCTAATACCCGAATACATTTCAATAGGCCAATCTTTAGGTTTATCCTCACCGTAAAAATGTTCGTAATTCGGCTCTTTTGAGTCAGGACTAAAACTGAACGCTATTGTGTGTAATTCGTTTTTTTCACTTGAATTCATGTTAATTCCTTAGTGCTTGAGTTCACGATAACCCTGCTGATTTAAAGTACGGTAAATACTTCATATCTGCTCTATCACAACCATAACTAGCTATGCCCAAATCAATAAGTCTATCGACTCGTTCTATTATAAGAGTGAGGTGTGGCTTGGCTTTTTTTAATTTGTTTAAATGTTGCTCAAGGTCTATTTTTTCTTGAGCCTGTTGACAAGACTGCTCTACAGCCAACCATAAAACAGCTCGCTTTTCTTTGAGTATTGCAGCTTTCTCTATCAATTTGTTGTCTCATTTGGCTCATAGCTCAGTTTTGCATACGCAATATCATAAAGTAAAGAGGGCTCTTTTGTTTGCTGATAAAGATACTCAAACAGCTCTATTGATATTTTTGAATCCATCGATTTTGGATTAATCGGAGATGAACGATATCGATCATAAGAATAGGAAGCTAACGAAAATGCATACGCTAAATCCCTAATCTCATCCTGCGGCAGTGAATGCCAATCGCGCAACTTATCTTTGGCAAATCTAGTTGCATCATCCATAGTGAACGGCGGCTGGTCTTCTGGAAATTGCAGAAATTGATCATTGAGTTTCATTTGTCGAAAAGTGTGAATTGCGTCAGTGACATTATTAACAAACAGACTTTGGAAAAACTCTAATTCGTTTTGGTCACAAACAAGCACTTTTTTGGCCAGCACCTTAGAAGCTGTTTGCGCATTCGAATCCTCAACTAGGTAGGCTAACCACTCTTGATTATTAGCGCCCGTGAGTTGCCGCACCAAATAATCCATTTCATTAGCTTGAGATGCAGGTACAACTTTTTTATCACACCGATATTCATAAAAGTTCGAAATATCTATCGCTTGAATACCTAGCCCAAGTTGAGTAAGTTGCGATTGATAATTTTGTGAACTGCCATATGAGCTAGCTTTTGCAGAGGCAAAGACTACCAATATGGTGATAACTATCGCCCATTTTCTTGTTACATTAATATTCATTGTGCTTAAGTAAACCTAAAAGACGACCGCCAATAACAAGGTGTGGTGGTCTAGAGCTGAATACACATCTCATTGTGTGTATTTACAGTGTAATATACTTGATATAATTCATCACTAGCGCTTTCAAATATACTTAGCGCATACATCGGTGTTTTTGAATCATCAAAGTAAATTGAGGTGGCGTACACTTTCACATCAACGAGTTTAAGCTTTCTTATTCTTTCGCACCTTGAAAATTCAATAGCGTTCTTTGATTTACGTTCGATATCATCTTTTTTATCCATGAAAAAAGACACTAAATCGATACTGATTCCCTGATAACTTTTTGGAGGCCTGTAAGGCGTCAAATTTACACAACTTCCAGCGACTACTCGACCAATCTCGAAAGTTGTGTCTCTACTAAATTCAATATCAGATACACTGTGGTTATCCGTATATGCCAAGCAGTAATCTGAAAATACTGTAATTGGCTTATATTCTATCCACCACTGTTTATAAGGCCCGCGAGTAGCTAATTCTTCGCTACCGCCACAATCAGTAACTGCTGCAGACTGGCATATTCCACCACTCAAATTATTAATATCTGTCTTATCTAGCATTCGGGCTTTATCGCTAGAATTAGCCAAAATCGACCCGTGAGTAAGCAAAGTTAAAAGTAAAATTATTGTTTTGCGCATAATGTATTTTCGCTACCTGACTCAACATGCCGATTGTTCTGAATTGTTTCTGCGTAGCTTGCATAAGAAGATGACTCTTTGAAGAAATACAAATGCTGCCTTAAAGGCAAATCTGGCTTGGGTCCGTCGACTAAAATAATCGTGTAATCAACTTCTGATTTTTCGAATATACAACGAATAGAAACAGTATCTTGGATGATTGCTGTGTCCATTACTTTCGTTTTAAATTGCACTTCATATAGTAAGCCGTCAGCTACTTCACTTACTTGGGCAACATTGCCATCGTTCGCTATGGCATCACTAAAAAAATATGGCTGCGCAAGGCGAGAAAAGTGCGTGTAAACATAATCAAAGCAATTTTTTACAAATAGGTTACTAACATTGCTCGTTATTTGACGGTCTTGGTCATTATTTTTGCAGCCCAGCGTAATGAAGATTACGAGCGCTATAAACAAATACTGCAATTTATACTTTTTCATTATTGCGCCTTACTAAATATTACCTCATGATTCGCCCAACATTATAATACTGCCATAATGGGTGTTGATATCAAATTCCATTTTATTTTAAGTTTTGAGCAGTTTACCTTCGGCACTAACAAAGTCTTTATTGACAGCCAGCCATGCTCAAACATTCTTTTTAGAAATGCGTAGAGTCAGTCATATGATAATTTAGAACATTTTTGATTGGTCACAGAAATTCGGTCGGTAGAAAATAATGGCTCAAATAATTCTTGAGGTAACGTACTGTCAACTTCGAGATACGTTAGAGACAAAGCGACTTGGTTCATAATTATAATCGCACATCCAACTATCTGTTATATCGCGTACTTCGGTCAAGCTTTTAAACAAGTAACAATCTAACACCTCATTTCGGTACGTTCGATTAAATCGTTCAATATAGGCGTTTTGTGTTCGTTTTCAAGGCTTGATAAAGTCAAGTTTTACACCGTGATATTCAGCCCATATTCAAGTGTAATGGTCTAATTTTCCTAGACACCATAGGATTATGGGCGAACTATTTACATCAATTATTTTGAATTTTATATTCAAATATTACCGTTATTAGAATTTATAGGTACTCTTATTTTATTTAGCTCAGTAACGTGGTCTGAATAATTCATTGATGCTCGGCAGATAAAATCTTGAACTTTAGCAACGTTAAATCTCTCTTCATCGACATTATTTAAAACTGTCGAAAAATAACCGCTACCTGCAAAAATGCTGTACCACGAAGAAATGGGATAATATTTATCAAGACCTAACTCTTTTATTACCGGAACGAAATGTTTGCCGGCTAACCAAGCTTTTTGTAAAGCAATAAGTCTGTTAGGTAATTCAACCTCATGCGTGATAAAACGCCAGTAATCAGAGTCTTCACGCCCACCAAGTTTATAATGCAGTAATACATAATCCTTGATACCATCAAAGAGATCCGTTAATTCATTATTAAATCTGTCTCTATATGTATCAGAGCAATTTCCTGCCAACCAGTAGTCGATAAACTTACCAACTGTTTGTTGAATTATAAATAAAGCAGTTGCTTCCAATGGTTCTATGAAGCCTTGTGATAAGCCAATAGCAATACAGTTTTTATCCCAAAAGTGAGATAGTCGGCCCAATTTAAAATCAATAAATTTAAATTCACCTTCAAGAGACATTCCATCATCATCAATTGACTTCAAAAGTTCTTGTTTAGCTTGTTCTTTGTTAATGAAATTACTGCTGAAAACGTACCCATGTCCCTTTCGGCTAACCAAAGGGATTTGCCAACTCCAGCCAGCACTCATAGCTTTAGAAATGGTCTGACTTTCTCGAACCAATCCGGTTTCTATTTGTTTAATTACGACTGCGGTATTGTTTAATAGCTGATCTTTATAACTGACAAATGGTATATCTAAGACTTGTTTAGCAATCAGAGAATTAAAGCCTGAACAGTCAAAAAATACGTCACCGCGAATCTCCTGACCTTCTTGTAAGATTAATGAACTGATATTACCATTAGCACCAACTACAACACGCTCAACTTTTTGCTGTATATGTCTAATTCCAAGAGTTTTAGCATAAGAAGAAAGGAAACTTGCTAATTTGCCTGAATCAAAGTGATAACCATAGTTAACGTCAAAAGGGAAATTATCTGTAGGTATTGGAGACTTTTTTAGTTCTGATAACTTAGCCGTCAAGAAAAATTCATTTGGATTAACCACAACATTTTGACCGGATACCCTTTTCTGACAATTATGGAAAAAAGGAGACAATGTATTGTTGTCTATTATTGACGGAAATGCATGAAAATAGGATTGAAATTCTTGCTTTGATGACCAATTAACAAAGCGAATTCCATTTTTGTATGTCGCATCACAAGCCGGCATCCATTTATTTTCCGGTACGTTTAGTAAGTCAAAAAAAGCTTTTAATGCGGGAGTTGACCCCTCTCCTACACCAATTGTCGGTGTATTAGGATCTTCAATTAAAACAACCTTATGTTCTGGTAAAGACTTTAACAATGCATTGGCAGTTAGCCACCCTGCACTTCCACCACCCACAACGACAAGAGTTTGACATTGAATACCCATAATTAAACCTTCCTTACGACCCTAAATAGATACGGTTAAGGATCTTAATGGACTCCATCATCGCTCTGCCGTTATGATAAGGCCCTTTCCAAAAACCGGCTTTGTACTCTGAGTAATTATCATCCTGGTCCAAAGTTGATAACCAATGCCACTCGCCTTTATCAGTATCGAGATGATGCTTTTTGATAAACGACCAAATCCCAGCAACAGCATCAATATAACTTGAATCTCCGGTCAATTCATAGGCAGTTAGAAAGCCAACAATAGCTTCAGCTTGAACCCACCAACAACTTGCCTGATTAACATGACCCGTTTTAATATCTATTTCATCGTATACTTGCCGCTCTGTGCCAATTCCTTCTTTCAAACATGTTTCTGCTAATTGAAGTACTGTCGGAGTCAATTTACTTGTAGTTTTAGGATGAGCTAATACAACTAATGATTTGTGCAATAACCAGCTGGCTTCAATATCATGTCCGTATGAGTGCGCCTCTGAATGGTCGCCCCAATTGCGGCACATAAACAAACGTAAATGGTACGTAGAATGATCTACAATTGAGCTTTGAAAGTTGTCTAACAAGCGTTTCAACGCTGCCCCTACAACTTCATCTTTGGTTACTTTAAAAAGGTTTGTATAAGCTTCCAATACGTGGAGATGCGTGTTCATAGTTTTAGGCAAGTTTGCGTCTTTTTCACTAAGGCGCATATCATGGATTTCTTGCCAGCTTCGTGAAAACGCTTCTAAATAGCCACCTCGCATTGGTTCGTAAGTCTTTTCTTCCAATAGCGAAAAAGTCTCCATTGCTTTTTCAAGCGCCAATTCATCACCAGTTAGCTGATAAAAAGCAGACAATGCATAAATAGCAAAAGACTGCGCATAAGTTTGTTTTTTACCGTCTACGAGATTCCCTAAGCAATCTACTTCCCAAACAAAACCACCAAACTCTGCATCATCAAATTTATCCATCAAATAATGAAAGCTTCTCTTAGCCAAAGTTGCAGCTTGAGTATCTTTGGTAAACAAAGCTGCTTCACTAAAAAACCACAATAATCTAGTGTTTAGAATTATTCCTTTGTTAGCTGAACCAACAACAGTGCCGTCCGTTTCGATTTGTCCAAAAAAACCGCCATTATCTTCGTCGACTGAATTGTCACACCACCAATTCACAATGGCCAAAAGCTCTGTGTTAAATTCGGTATTTAGTTCCTGAAGCATTGCCTTATTAACCACAGCCATCACTTTTCCTCTAACAAGTTTTTATCAATAAGGGTGTTAATGGCCTCTACTGACTTGAAAGAGCGCAAACCGTCTTCTGGCGTATTAATAACGAAATCAACCAACTTATCTAAGGTTGAAGTCGCAACATGCATTCGGGTATCAGACGAAGCGTAATAAATATAAACATCACCGTTATCATCAACTACCCAACCGTTAGAAAACACGACGTTTGAGACATCTCCTACCCTTTCATCGCCTTCAGGAGCAATAAAATGTCCTGCCGGGCTGTAAATGATCTGCCAAGGTTTATTCAAATCAGTCATGAACATGTAAAGTACATACCTAAGTCCTGCAGCTGTATTTCGAACACCATGTGCTAAATGCAGCCAACCTTCTGCCGTTTTGATCGGTGCTGGGCCTTGACCATTTTTGACTTCTTTAATAGTGTGATAAACCTTATTATCAATAATAATTTCGTCTTTAATTTCGGCATTAACCATAGATTCTGATAGCCCCCAACCTATACCTCCACCGCCACCAACAGAGATAAAACTATCCTGAGGTCTTGTATACAAAGCGTATTTACCGTCAACAAACTCTGGATGAAGCACGACGTTTCTTTGCTGTCCTGAATAGGTAACTAAATCAGGAAGTCGCTCCCAATTGATTAGGTCTTTAGTACGAGCAATACCGCATTGAGCTTCTGCAGCAGACATATCGGCTAAGTTCGTTTGGTCTTTTCTTTCCGTACAAAACAAACCATAAATGTAGCCATCTTCATGTCGAGTTAGGCGCATATCATAAATGTTGGTATCTGGTACATCGGTTTCAGGCATTGTGATTGGTCTTTCCCAAAAACGAAATCCGTCGATACCATTGTCACTTTCTGCTATCGCAAAATATGACTTTCTGTCGTTACCTTCAACGCGCACAACAATAACGTACTTATCACTAAACTTAATCGCACCAGAGTTTAATGTGGCATTGACACCAATGCGTTCCATTGCATGTGGATTAGTTTTTTCGTTTAGATCGTATCGCCAATTTAATGGGATATGTTCTGGAGTCACAATTGGGTTTTTATATCTCTGATAAATACCGTTACTATCGGATTTAGGCGCATTTTTTCTCTCAAGCAACTGAGCTTGGGTATTTGTTAACTCTTCAATTCTCGCTGTGAAATTACTCATTCAAACCTCTTTACTAAAACACCTAATGAAACCGGTTACAAAATTAATACAAATAAAGGCAGTTTTAAGAACACCGCCAAAGTCTTATGCTTGCTTTTCTTTTAACTTGTCTTGTACATGATTCATCACGTTATCCGTTAAGCTATAAAATGCGATTACGATGCCAGATATTAGTGCGCCTATCGCTGGTATATAACTAACCATTAATTTGAGTCCCTCTTTTGTAGCTTCACTTTGATCTGCGTTGGCCTCGTAGCCGAAGTAAGCCAATGTCCAACCTGTCATTGCTCCTCCCAATGTCCAACCCATTTTTTGAGAGAATGAAGAGGACGAAAAGATTAATCCTGTTGATCGACGACCCGTTTGATATTCTGAATAATCCGCAATATCAGCGTACATAGACCAAAGTAGTGGAAAGATAATGCCTGCACACATGCTCACGATAACTTGTAAACCTAGAATTAACATAAACTGACTTTCGTCAAGATAATAGAAAAACACACTGAAAAATGCGGCCATTAACATAGCTATTAGAAACACAATTTTTTTGCCGACGAACTTTGCCAGCGGAGTTGCTAACATGACACCTATAATATTTGCGGCTTGCCCAATGACCAAATATGCGGTTGTAATGCCTACCGAAAAACCTAATAACTCAATTGTGTCGATGCTAAACGTGTATTTAAAATAATAAATGGCAGCGCCATCTCTCATGCTGTTAAAAATCAACGTGGATAATGCAGCACCTAGTAAAATAAACCATGGTTTATTCTTAATTAGGTTTCTAAGATCTTCTTTTGTATCATTTTGCTGATATATAGAAGGCCGCACACGCTCTCGGGTTAACTTAAAAGTGGCAAAGAATAACATCGCAGCAATAGTACCAAACACCACCATAGTTAACGTCCAGCCTAATTGTGGGTTAGTGTCAGTTGTAAACATGCTACTGAACATATTGATTAATGGTTCGATTAGGATAAAAGCAAAGATACTTCCAGCAAATGCAAACACCATTCTAAAAGAAGCCAATGCAGTTCTATCGTCTGAATTGGAAGAGATCACACCTAACAATGAAGCGTAAGGAACATTCACTACGGTATATGCCATCATCATTAGGGTATAGGTTACGTAAGCATATATAAGCTTGGCGTCGGCTGACCAATCAGGCGTATAAAAAGTAAGGACACCAATGATAGCAAAAGGAATAGCTCCAAACGCAAGAAATGGCCTAAATTTCCCCCATCGAGTGTTTAAACGGTCTGCAACAATACCTACTATTGGATCGTTTGCGGCGTCCCAGAACCTACTGACTAAAAACATGGTACCTACCGCGGCAGCGCTGATACCAAAAATGTCAGTGTAAAAAACCATTAAATAAACTGAAAAGATCTTCCAAAACATAGAAGATGCGAAGTCTCCTAACCCATAACCAACCTTTTCTAGTAACTCTGGTCGCTCACTTACTTGATTCATAAATTACCTACTAAGCTCAACTTGAATAGCCGCAACTATTCTAAAACTAAAATAGAATGTAACCGGTTGCATTAAATATTGCCAGTTATTTTCTAAATTTTTCGATAAAAGACCTCAGAATTTAAACCTAATGTCTATAAATTGGTAAATTAAAATAATTATTCATTAGACTTTATGCGTAATTTTGATATAAATGTAACACGTTTCATTTTTATTAACGCAAGTAGACATGTCGAATATTAGGGAAGTAGCAGAACTAGCTGGAGTATCAACGGCAACCGTTTCTAGAGCCATAAGTAACCCAGATAAAGTTTCAGAAAAAGCACTCAAGAAAGTTCAAAGCGCAATTGATCAAATAGGCTATAAGCCTAACATGATGGCTAGAAACTTTCGGTTTCATCGAGCCTACTCCATTTTAGTTCTAGTGCCAGACCTTGCTAATTCGTTTTTCTCTACAGTTGTTAAAGGTATCGAGGATGTTGCAAGAGCTAAAGGTTACAGTATTTTACTTGGTGACACTCGTGACTCTCTCGAGCGCGAAAAAGAGTATTTAAGACTACTAAGTACCAGCCAAGCAGACGGTGTTATACAGCTACGTCCTCATAGAGCAGAAGATGTTTCTTCTTTTGTTAACACTGGCTTCCCAGTAGTAAACGCGTGTGGTTGTGTAGGAACTCCCTACCCTACGGTCAGAATCGATAATGCAGCCGCTCAGAAAACTGTTGTTGATTATTTGATTTCACTAGGACATACAAAAATAGCCGCTGTGACAGGGTTAAAAGATAACCCTCACTCCCTAAGACGACTAAGTGGTTATAAAGAAGCGCTAGCTTCAGCTGGATTACCATTTGATGAGTCATTAGTGGTTGAAGGTGATTATAGCAAATGGTCTGGGTTAAATGCCGCCACTCAATTTGTGCACATGGATAAAAGGCCAACCGCAGTAGTATCCTTTAATGATGAAATGGCAATTGGTTTAATTAAAGGATTTAAAACCGCCGGATTGAATGTCCCTTCAGACATTTCAGTAACAGGCTTTGACGATATGGAAGTGAGTAAATATATCGACCCAACGCTCACGACAATTGCACAACCTGCGACAGAGCTAGGGAAAACGGCAATGAATTTATTATTCAAACTATTAAATAATAAAGATATAAGCCAAACGGAATATATTTTACCATTTGAATTATTGGTAAGAGAAAGTACCGCAGCGCCCAAATAATATATCCAAGCAACGTCCTATTATAATTTTTAAAAAAATATTTGTAACCGGTTACAAATGTTTTGTATGATACCGACAATTGATTTTCGGAGTTTAAATATGACAAACCTAATAAGCAATACCGAAAGGCTCGTCAGTTGGTTCAAGGATGAGGCATTACCACTATGGTCAAGTTCTGGAATAGACAATGCAACTGGCGGTGTTTATGAAAGGCTACTAAGCAGCGGAGAGCCCGATCTTTCTGCTGATAGACGAGTGAGAGTAAACTATCGACAAATGTACGTTTTTGCATTGGCTCATGAACTAGGGTGGATGGAAAATGCGGAAGACTTAGTGAGTCAGATAAATAATTTTGTTAAGAAAAATGCTCAAATAAACGGTGAAAACTCATCATTCGCTCATGTGCTAGATAGCAATTGTGTTATCAAAGACGCTAAGCAAGATACCTACGATGTTGCCTTCTATTTGTTGAGCTGCGCTCAAAGATTTAAAGCGTTCTCCGATCCATCCGCTCTATCTGATGCTGAGATAATGATGTCGAAGATTGATGGCGATATTAAAGGCCTTAATGCTGGTTGGTTAGAAGGCAATTACAACTCCCCAGTCAGACGACAAAACCCCCACATGCATTTATTTGAAGCTTTTATATCATTATATCAGTCGTCAAATGATCCATCCTGGATAGCCCGAGCCGGTGAAATTTTTAGCATGTTTGAATCTCATTTCTACGAACCACGTTATGGTGTTCTACTAGAGACTTTTAACGCCGACTGGTCCCCACAATTTGGAACTAATGGTCATATTGTAGAACCTGGTCATATGTATGAATGGGTGTGGTTACTGCATCAATATTCTAATATTACACGTTCACCCATTACTAGATATACGTCTAACCTATTTACCAACGCCTTTAAGTTGGGCACAAATGTAACCGGATTAGTTTTAGATGAAGTGAATCAATATGGTGACACATCTAAACAAACTAAACGGTGCTGGCCTATCACCGAGTACATAAAGTCTAGTCTGGCAATGGCTTTTGCTAGCAAAGAAAATGAAGACAAGGTACGTTATGAACAACACGCATCTAGAGCAATTGACGCTCTATTTTCCTATTTTTTAAACGCACCAACAGCTGGCGCTTATTTCGACCAGCTTGATGCAAATGATGACGTGATAACGGACTTCGCCCCAGCAAGTACTTTATACCACCTCATAGTCGCGGCTAAAGAAGCTAGCCTTTACTGCAACCAACAATACAACACATCATTTTAGCGGCAATTAACTTGTTTTAAGTCCTATGAAGTTAGAGGCCGTGTTCCAGAGAAATTGGATCCAAACGTCGTTTATCGTATTGGCTAGCCCCAATAAATTCGCAGCGGTGAAGTCCTCGAATGAAGTGTTCATCAACTTCACTTTTGCTAAAGTCAAAGGCGTATAAGTATCTATAAACCGAGAACATGGTGCAATGATACGATGTAGACAGTTCATCAGATGTTGTTTGGATGCAAATTAACAGAGCAAAAATGAGTTAAAAAAAGCGCAAGCTCTGTAAAGAGATTTGCGCTTTTTAAGTTCTGGCTTAAGCCAGTAATAACTTAGAGGTTATTCAGCACTGAATACTATGTTATCCAGTTGGATAACCACACCAATTTGCTCGTTGCTCCATGGTTGAGGAACAACCACTAGCGGTGCGGTTACATAGTTAATGGTTAACGGGTTGTCAGAGTTTCTTGTCAGCAAATCAGCAACGCTATAAGTATAGGTTTGCCATTCACCAACGACAGGTGCAATTCCTTCATTGCTGTCGGTTAGTGCTACATCTCCTGTACCACATGGCCAGCCACAATCTATCTTCATTGCCCAGCTAGTAATGCCAGCGGGTTGTTCTACCACTTTCATATCAAATGAAAACGTGCCGTTTTGGTAATCGGTTAAATCTAGAGGGTTATCAAAAATTAACTCACTTACAGTCTCGCCGCCAAAGTATGTATGTTGAACTACATTACCGTGGTCGCCACCGCCATCAACGACTTCTTGCGTTACTTTATCAGTTTGACCGGCGCTCCAACCTGATACAGCATCATTGAATACCACCATATCGTCTACACTTGGCGTCACTTCGTCCGTTGCACGTTTGAAACGAATGTTGTCCAATTGTATAACAACGCCAATTTGTTCGTTACTCCATGGTTGAGGAACAATAACTAATGGGGCGGTTACACTGTCAATCGCTAATGGGTTGTCACTGTTTAGAGTTAATAATTCAGCAATGCTGAATCGATAAGTTTGCCACACGCCCACTTCTGGGATCACGCCGTCTAAATTCGACTCTAAATCAACATCTCCAGTACCACAAGGCCATCCACAATCTATTTTCATAGCCCAACTTAAAATGCCGTCAGGCTGTTCAACTATCTTGAGGTCAAATTCAATCGTACCATCATTAAAATCTGATAAATCCTTAGCCGAGTCAAAAATTAGTTCACTGACAGTTTCGCCGCCTATATAAGTGTGTTGAACTACATTACCGTGATCGCCACTGCCATCTACAATTTCTTGATTTACTTTGTCAGCTTGCCCCGCATACCAGCCATTAATTTCTTCTTCAAATACAACCAATGAAGTCGACTCTTCTGGTTGCTCAGCTACCTCAGCAGCACTGAACTTAATGTTATCAAGTTGAATAACTACGCCAATTTGCTCGTTACTCCATGGCTGAGGAACAATTACTAACGGTGTTGTTACACTATCGATTGTTAACGCATATCCGCTATTTAATGTCATTAACTCTGCAACACTAAATTTGTATGTTTGCCATTCACCAACAACAGGTGTAATGCCATCCAAGTTGTCGGTTAGTGCTACATCGCCTGTACCACATGGCCAACCACAATCAATTTTCATTGCCCAACCCGCTATACCGTCTGGTTCTGTAACAATTTTAAGGTCAAATTGAAAGGTCCCGTCTTGGTAATCAGACAGATCTTGAGCTTCGTCAAAAACTAACTCACTAACCGTTTCACCTGCGATATAATTGTGTTGAATAACATTGTTATGACCGTCTCCACCGTCAACGATCGTTTGCTCAACTTTACCTGATTGCCCGGCGGTCCAGCCTACGATTTCTTCTTCAAAAATGATTTTATCTTCAATGATAGGGTTTTCAGATACAGGTACCTCATAGACGACTTTGTTTCCATCAGTCCAGCCTGGCATTTCATCTAACTTGACGACATTGTCGGCGTTATAGAGTGTTCTGATATCTGAATTTGAGTTGTGCTCATACGTTAACTCAGACCAACTCATCACAAACGTCCATAATGGTTGCTCGGTTAATAATTCTGGAGTAGGTAAGTGCTGCACTTCACCCATGGCAATTGGTTTATCCCCAGCCTTGGCAACCATTGCATCATATTTGGTTTGCGTAAACATAGTGCCGTCGGTGCCATAAATATCGATAGATAATAGATCCCAATAGTCAGAGCCTGGATCATAATCAACTAAGTCTTGTTCTAAAGTACCGAAGTCCTGAACATTCCATATAAATGTTAAATTTGTTAAATCTTTTTCGTTGACGAGATAGTCATGCGTTAAGCGATATAACTCAGGTGTATTTGTTTTTTCGGTTTCATTTTTTGAGGACCACCAAAATAGCGTTTGATTCATTTCATGGAACGGACGAAATAGAACTCGAACCCCCTTTTTATTCAAATAATCTAAATGAAAGGCCATATCGTCTAAACGGTCTTTCCAGACGGTATTAAGGTCACCACCGTCCGTCAAAAGACTAGACCATTCATCTGGAGACAGTTCATAGTGCATACCGCCATCATTCCAACCACAGGTTTCTTCTGTTGTTGGTGGGCAAACGTGCATCATTATGTTGATTAACATGCCCTGCTTCCAGCGTTTCTCTGCCTCTAGGATCATCTGTAGGCGACTGTCCACGTCATATTGTGAAAATAAAAAATCGCCACTCCATAGACCCGGCCAAACCCCTGCAGTTTTGGCAACTTCTTCTGTCCATTTATCAGGATCGCTATTTGGCTCCCTATTATGGACACCAACTACCGTTTTATTTCCTTTAATAGAATTCAAATAGTTCAACATTACTGGCTCAAGCAAGCGATTGTCTTCTACTGGCTGCTGCCCTACTTCCTCTACCTCTGGCGTAAATTCGATTGTAGGCTCTTCGTTACCGCAACCACTAATTAGTGCACAAAAGCTAAACGCTGTACCTAATTTCAGTAAATTGTTCATATCAACCCCGTCTTATTATTAGTTTAATCTTTTTTACTGTGAAATAACGCATTTTTTATACGTATTAAAGTCACATTAAACAATAATGTAATCGGTTACAATATTTTTTACATAAATTTTAAAAATTGCCGGTTAGAGTTACACTTTTTTAACAAAAGTAGTTGATAAAGACCAATTTTTCATCTAAATTCACAAAAACCAACTATAAAAGCGTATTTTTTTTAACTTTTAATTGTAACCGGTTACAAAAGTTGCTTACTATGAAGTAAATTGAACATATGTTAGATTTTGAAAACAGCAGGGTAGAATAATAATATGAAACTAAAAAAATCGATTTTGGCTACCAGCATAGCGCTTGGATTTATAAGTACAGGTCATGCTCAAGAAGTCACAGAAGATACAAAGGCCGACGTAGAAGTTATTTCAGTAAAGGGAGTTAGAGGCTCTAGCATTCGTTCTATTTATAATAAAAGAAACGCGGCATCAGTTATAGAGTCCATTTCAGCTGAAGACATCGGCAAACTCCCTGATATAACAATCGCTGATTCACTTCAGCGTGTAACCGGTGTCCAAATATCTCGTTCTGCTGGTGAAGGCGCCCAAGTAAATGTCCGTGGTTTATCTCAAGTTACCACCCTCTTAAATGGTGAACAATTCATTAGCGCTGGTTCAATTACTGGCCTACAACCGGATTATGGTGATGTACCCGCTGAATTATTGGGTGGCGTAGAGGTCTATAAATCCGCCGAATCAAAATTAATGTCTTCTGGAATCTCAGGTACCATAAATTTAAAGAGTCGTCGGCCCCTTGATCTTGAAGACGATGGGTTTACTGTCTTAGCTTCTGGAGAAGTCTCTAATGGAAACTACACCGAAGAAGATGGACAAAAAGCGGTTTTGTTCACTGGTTATAAAGGTGACGACTTTGGTGTAATAATCACTGCAACTCATTCAGATGCAACTTTAGCAAATTTCAGATACGGCATGATGAGTGATTATGTTTATAGAAGCTTTAGAGAAGATCTGGACGGCGACGGCGAAATAGACGCATTTTTAGGTAATATTGATTATGGAATTACTAACAAAAAAGCAATGCGGGAACGAACTGGTGCGTCATTGTCATTCCAATACAATATTAGCGACGACCTTGAGTTTGTAGGTGATGTATTTTATACAGAGATGGAAAACAACGACTTGCTGAATGGTTTAGTCGTCGACAATGCGTGGTCTAAGTGGAGTAACTTTATCCAACCAATTGACTTAACTAGTCGTGGCAACGAAGGAAACGTTGATGAAGGATACGAAGGAGAACAATACTTCACTACAAACTATTTTAATGTTCATGCACCTCGCGTAATGTCAAAAGGAGAAGCTGTATCTAGTGAACGTGACTCTTTAAACGCAAACATACAATTTAACTTTATGTTGGGTGACCAATTTAGTGGTGCATTACGTTTTATACATGGCGAAGCTTATAGCCATACAACAAACAACTATGCCGATGCGTTTGTTACATCTGGCGCGCAACAAAATCTTTACAGTAAAGTTGATGGCGTGCAAGAAGTCGTAAATCCTGGAGGTTGGGGCCCGGAAGATATAGTTGTTGAAGTCGACATGCGTGGACAACACCCAACTATGGTATTCCCAGAAGGTTTTGGCAATGACTTGAGTCAATACGCTCTAGTGTCAACTTTTTCAGAACGAAATAGTGAAAATGAAGCCAAACTTGACGCTCTTCGATTCGATGGTAAATACGAATTTGAAGACTCATATGGATTCATCGATACTTTAGAGCTGGAATTTGGAGCTCGTTATGCCAAACGAGAAGTTGAATCACTCGCATATGATTTGGCAGCGCCTTTCACTCGTAAACTAAATGATAATAGTGGTGAGATCGTAACCGCTTACGCAAAATGGAAAGATGCTGGCCTATCAATTGATGGAGGTTCAGGTGACACCATTGGTCGTTATGTAGGGTATGAAGAGTTAGACTCTTTAGGGTACATAACTCAAGTTTCAGATTTCGGCCCTGCGTCAGACGGAAGTACCTTCTATTTTATTGATCCTCAAACCATGGCTAACGCCATGGAATTCCAAAACGCAATCTACGATGGAAATGTAAGAGCTCCTAGGTGGTTTAGCTCATATAAAGTTGCAGAAACAAGCTCAACTTTCTACCTACAAACTAACTTTACTGGAGAAATAGGGTTACCATTTAGAGCAAACATTGGTGTTCAAGGTGTAGGTAGTGAAATTGATGTCACGAACTATGCAGGGGGAAATAGTGGTAATTCATATTTAGTCGTCGATGATATCAGATACAACTCCATAGCAGGAACACCAGGGCCTAGAACAGGCACGATTGTCACAACTAAACGAACAATGGACTTCCTACCAAGAGCGAACTTTACTTTTGATTTAAGTGACGACTTTGTTATGAGATTATCATACACCGAAAACCTAACACAACTTGATGCCAGTCGACTTGGACAAGGTGAAGAAGTAACAATGACCGCTTATGGAACTGAAGAGTTGCAAGGTGTTTTTCAGGCTCAGAGATTAACTCGCAACGGCTCTCCATTATTAGAACCATGGAAGTCAAAGAACTTAGATTTAAGCTTCGAATGGTACTTTAACGACGAAGGTATAATGAGTTTAGGCTTATACAAATTAGACATCGAAAGCTTCCCCACTACAGTAAACACGGAAGTTGAGGGTGTTGCGGATTCAGATGGTGTAATTCGTAACAACGGTATACCGGCAAACTATTGGGTTAATGGCGACGGTGCTGGCTTACAAGGGGTTGAAATTGGCTATAATCAAGCTTTCGACTTCTTACCCGGTGCGTGGAGTGGCTTAGGGTCAACGGTTAACTATACGTGGGCAGATGGCGAAGGAGGCTCAAGAGATTATTACGGTAAAGAACTGATCATGCCAGGTATATCTGAACACCAGTTTAACGCAATTCTGTGGTATCAATATGGCGATTTACAAGCTCGTATAGCATACAACTACCGTAGTGAACGATTCAACGGTACGATAGGAGCAGATGGTCACAACCTTGCTTACATGACAAGCCCTACAAAGTTCGTCGACATCTCGGTTAATTATCAGTTGACTGAAAATATCGAGCTTTACGCTCAAGGTCAAAATGTCACTGAGGAGTACGAAAGTACCTATATGCAATGGGCGGACGTGACAACTAACCAAAATGTATTTGAATCAAGATACACACTTGGTATCCGTGCACGCTTTTAATAGCAGCACTAAATAAAACTTAAGTGGCCCGGTCAAGTCCGGGCCTTTTTTCATCAAGATACGTAACTATTATGAAATATTATTTAACACTAATTGCCCTTTTAGTCGGATGCGGTGCCAACGAAGATTTAAAACCTGCAGATGTACAATTGTTAATGAGTAACGAAAGTATAAGCCAATACAAGCCATTGGAATTAAGCACAGAATTTAAAGCGAGCTGGAAAGACCCATACAATTCCAACGACGTAATGACTGACTTAAAAATAAAAACTCCAAGTGGTAAGTCTTTATTACTACCTGGGTACTTCCAATCTGGAACGCCAGGCGAAGCGTCTATATGGTCATTTAAACTAGCACCAAAAGAAATTGGAACATATACAGTTTCATCTATTGCCTATGATAATGGAAAATTAATCGGAGAATCTCAACCAACAACTTTTGTTTCTACAGCGTCTCAATCACAAGGCTTCATTGAGTCTAATAACATCTGGTCTTTTAAATACAGTAATGGTGAAGTGTTTAGAGGGATAGGTGAAAACTTTGGCTGGGAAGCTCGTGACCAAGACGATTCAAAATATTTCAAAGATCTTCATGAAGATAAACGGTTTAACTACGACACAATGTTACAAAAGTTAAGCGCGAACGGAGCGAATATATTCCGGACATGGATGATTTATTGGAATTTACCAATCGATTGGAATACGGTGAAAAATTCGGCTCGATATTCCGACAACAAAAAACGATTTAATGACAGTGCCGTTACTCGAATGAACGAGCTAGTAAGCCTTACTGAACAATATAATATCAAAATGATATTGTCATTAGACAGTCACGCTGGTTTTGATGATTTCGCCTGGCCTTTTAACTCGTACAATAAAACGACCAATGGACCAGCTAAAGATCAAACCGACTTTTTTGTAAACCCTGAAGCAAAGCAACGTTATAAAGACAAACTTAGATTCATGGTTGCCAACTGGAGCTATAGCACAGGTATAGCTGCTTGGGAATTTTTCAACGAAGTGGACAATGTAATGTACAACGGCTACGACAGAAAAATAGATGACGATATTGTTGTAAACTGGCATGCCGAAATGAGCGAGTACTTATCTAAAATTGATGCACATGGTCACTTAATTACGACCAGTATTTCACATAGGGATATTGAAGGATTGTTTGATTTGGAACACATAGATCTTAACCAATCCCACTTGTACAAAGTAACCGACCGAATTCCAGAAATCATCAACAAATTTGTCTCAAACCATAACAAACCATATTTCGCCGGAGAATTTAGTGCAGAGTGGGACTGGAGTAAAAACTTCGATGAATTCAAAGGTAAAATGATTTCCGATTTCAAGCGGGGCTTGTGGTACGGTCTATTCTCCCCTACCCCTGTTATGCCATTAAGTTGGTGGTGGGAATATTTTGACGAGCATGGGACTGACACTTACTTTGCGAATGTACAAAAGATCAATCGTTTGATGTTAGAAGATGGCAGTCTAGCTAAAATCGAGTGGGCCCCTAACAGTAATGGGCTCTCAGAATTTGCAGTTCAAACGAAATCAAAAGTTTTTGTGTATGTGGTTAATACAACTGAAACCATTTTGTCTTGGAGCAATCTTTCTCAATTAAAGCTTTCGTCAGTGTATAACTGTGACACAGGCAAAATTGAAGTAGGCCATAATCAAAGCCTGAAGCTAAGCTCTGGTGAAAACTTCGTGCTAATTTTCGAGAAGTAATTCAATGTTTAAGTATTGCCCCAATTGCGCAAGTGCTGGGATTGATTCGAACGATAACCATATGTGGCTCTGCAAAAATTGTGGTTTTGAATACTTTCATAACGTGGCCGCTTCTGTCGCGGCCATCATTATTTCAGACAAAGAGGTTCTGTTTACTGTAAGAGAAAAACCTCCCATGAGAGATTATCTAGATCTTCCAGGTGGGTTTGTTGATCCCAAGGAATCTCTGGAAGATGCACTAAGCAGAGAAGTAAAAGAGGAGCTTGGATTGGAACTAACCAACTGGCAATTTTTTACGTCTTTCCCTAATACCTATCAATATAAAGACGTTACGTACAAAACCTGTGACTCTTTCTTCATTTGTCGGCTAAAGGATAAACCTGAGTTAACCATTGAGGTAAGTGAAATCCAGTCTTATGAGTGGATGGCACTCAATAAAGTGAACTTCGACCAAATTGGATTTTCATCGGTTAGACACGTTATTAAGCACTTAATAAGAGAATCAGCATATTCTTTGAGCCTGATAACCAATACCGCATGACGCCGTTGTGTGATGTATTGTCTGCGTTTCCTGTTATGTCGAAGGTAGAATTCCAAAGAGCTTCCCGTGCTATGTTGCAGAGGCTATTTTTAACGGGCTGAGGAAACAAGCAACTAAAAAGCTATACATAGATAAAGGCTAGAGTATTAGTTGAAAAAATAACAAGTGAAACCAACAAAATGGCGCTCCCGACGCGATTCGAACGCGTGACCTTCGGCTTCGGAGGCCGACACTCTATCCAGCTGAGCTACGGGAGCATTTTTGAGAATGCGGATGGTATCACAAAATTTATAAACGATGCTACGCGCTTCAACATTCAAGCACTAATCAAATAAAAATTAATTATTTGATACTTTACCTTAATACTTTCGTATAGTTTTATGACATAGTAAGCATACCTAACGATAAATTTACATAACTAAAATATAACGTTCTTTCGTTATTCTACGTGCATATTTTGGCATTAGTCATGCATTACTATTTTAGTATTATCAAAATGTGCCGTTATATTGTCAGTATATAAAAGTAGCTTTTTTATAGAATTTACAGTAAGCCTTTGTAAATATTAAAAATTAGTAAAAAAGTGTAATCACTAAATAACTGATGAAACCTAAAATGTAAACTTGCAGCTGCGCTTAAATACTTGAAAATATAGGTTTAAGCGTAAGTAGGAGTTGTTAAGCTATTTTATGTGGTTATAATCACACCAGTTTAACACCTTTAATTAGCAGGAGAATGTTGTGAAGGTAAAGGCATTTTTAGCAGTATTAGCTGCAAGTTGTTGTTTTATAGCGGGAAGTTTCGCTCAAGAGTCTAACGACGAATTAATTGAAAGAATCAAACCTGTTGGCTCGGTAAATGTTGCAGGCGCAGCACCCGCTGGCGCTGTTGCATCTGGTCCACGTACAGGTAAAGAAATATACGATGGCGCATGTACTGCGTGCCATGGTGTTGGTGTGCTTGGTGCGCCAAAGTTACAAAATGCCGCTGATTGGCAGCCTCGCTTAGATGAAAAAGGTTTCGATCAAGTGTGGAAAAATGCAATTAGTGGCATAAACGCGATGCCGGCTATGGGTACATGCGGCGACTGTACCGAAGACGACATTAAAGCTGCTATTGAATATATGATAGAGGGTATTTAAACCCTAATTCTCCTCTGTCATCTTAAAATGGAACTGAGTTTTCTATGGCAAAAGATGATTTAATTGGTGAACTATCAGAATCTGAACTGAGGGCGCTTGTCCCTCGGCTTCAGCATCTCACTGATCGCTATAAACGCTCAGAGCAAATCCAAAAAGCCCTCTATCATATTAGCGAACTGTCTAGTTCTGTTAATAATTACGAAAACTTATTTTCTGAAATCCACAACATTGTTGACGGCTTCATGCCCGCTGACAACTTTTTCGTTGCTTTTTACGAGCAGCAAGATGATAAAATTCAATTTGCTTATTTTGTTGATGAACAAGATCAAGAAACCGTGCAAAGCTTGTCATATGAACAAATTAAGCACGGCATGACGGCGCATATTTTGCGCTCGGGTGAAAACTTAATTGCCACGAAAGAAAATTTTGACGAATTGAAGGAAAAACACGGCTTTAAAATTATAGGCTCTTTGCCAGTAGATTTTATGGGCGTTCCAATTCTGCGTGACAACAAAGTTATTGGCGCTATGGTAGTGCAAAGTTATACCGATAGTATTCGTTACGACGCCGACGACCTTGAAATTTTGGTATTTATATCACAACATATTGTTACCGCCCGTGACCGCGTTATTCAACGTGATCTTACCGAAGCACTCATTGCCGATCGCACAGCAAAACTTGTTGAAGCCAACAAAACGCTAGAAGAGCAAATTAATGAACGTAAGCGCATGGAAGGTTTGCAAAAAGCCTTATTCGAAATCTCAGAGCTATCTACAAATGTAGAAACTGACATGCTGGCGTTTTATGCGCAAATACACGACATTCTAAAGCCCTTAATTGAAGCGAAAAACTGCTATATAGCTTTGCTTGATAAAGAAAACGAAAATTTATCATTTCCCTATTTTGTGGGAAGAAATGAAGACTCCCATGAAACACGCAAACTTACACGTGGTTTATCAGAGTACGTAATTCGTGCGGGTGAAGCTCAATTAATTGATAAAGATAAAATTAACATTCTAATAGAACAAGGGGAAATTGGCCGCGAGTTTGCGTCTAGAATGATAGACAAGGGCAATTCTTGGATGGGCGCACCACTTATTGTAGATAGAAAAGTTAAAGGTATTATGGCAGTGCAAACTTACGGTGAAGGAAGTGACTACACCGAAGATGATTTAAACCTGCTTCGCTTTGTATCACGCCATATTGCTACGGCCATTCAAAGGCGTGATAGCGCGAGCAAGCTTGTTAAATACAATCAACAACTCACTGAGAAAGTACAAGAGCGTACCGCTGAATTAAATAAGTCGAATTTGTCTTTAAAACGCCAAATTGAACAGCGTAAAGAAATTGAATTAAAGCTTATTTATGATGCGCATCATGATGGCTTAACCAACTTACCCAATCGCGTTATGTTTAATACTCGCCTTGAATTAGCCATTGCTAGTAAGAAACGCTATACCGAACATAACTTTGCACTTTTATTTATTGATTTAGATAGATTTAAAACCATCAATGACACCTTAGGCCATCATTCGGGCGACTTATTTTTAATTGAAGTGGCAAACCGAATAACCGCCTGTAAACGCAGCCATGATTTATTAGCCCGTTTAGGTGGTGATGAATTTGTGGTACTACTTGATAATTTTCAAAGTTTAGATGACGCCGAAACCATTGCTCGCCGTATTGTTGAATCTATTAGCATGCCGTTTCAAGTTGAAGATCACGAAGTGTTTTCAGGAGCAAGTGTTGGCATTGCCAATATCGATGAAAGCTACAACAATGCTGATGAAGTATTACGCGATGCTGACGCAGCCATGTATCAGGCTAAAAGCTTGGGCAGAAACAGATATGTGATGTTTGACGTGTCAATGCGCCATCATTTAATCAATAAGATAAACGATGAACACACTTTCAGAAAAGCGTACAAAGCAGGTGAGTTTCAATATTCGCTTACCCCTGTTGTAAGCCTGGTAGACCAAAGTTGTTTGTATAGCGAATGCCAAGTGCACTGGCCATCTAATGAAGATGGATTTGTACCTGCGACCTTCTGGGGCCTTGCGGATAAAAGCGGTCTCAACTTTGCGATTAATGCTGATTTATTAAAAACCACCTTTAATGTTCTGGAAAATTGGCAGCTTACGCAAGAACACAAGAACAATAAAATTGGCGTAAGCGTTTGCATAGAATATCTGCTGCACAAAGATTCTTTCGCAGAGCTTGTTAAGAATATTGAAGCTAATCCATGGGTGAGCGAACGTTTAATTCTGTTGGTTTCAGAGCGCGATTTAATTCGCTTTGCAAAATATATCAGCACTATCTTACTTCCCCTGAAAAAGCTTGGTATAACGCTAGTGTTAAACAATTTTGCTAGCCAATCAGCATCTCTTAATCACTTGTTTAATTATGATTTTGACTACATCCGTTTAGACGCACAACTGATAAATAAATTCAGTCTGTCAGATAGGTCTTATCTTCTTGCTAAATCTATAATAAACATAGCTAACGATATAGGAGTAGGTGTAATTGCCCATGATGTTCAAGATGAAAAGATCGTTGAGGGCTTAACTGAAATTGGTTGTCATTTTGCGCAAGGGCACTACGTTAATACGAAAAAGGCGCTAATAGCATAGCGCTATTTGTCCCCTAAAATTCCCATTAAACCGGCAATGCCCTTTGCGGCCTTTTCCTTTCGCTGCTCGCTGGTATCAGGCTTTTTCTGCCATTCCCATTCAAGATCATCTTGCGGTAGTTCGTACAGAAAACGCGAAGGCGTAGGCTCAATAAGTTCACCATACTGCCTGCGTTCACGCGCTATGGTGAAATACAGCTGTGTTTGCGCGCGCGTAATGCCTACATAGGCTAATCGACGCTCTTCTTCTATGTTGTCTTCATCAATGCTACTTTGATGCGGCAATAAGCCCTCTTCCATTCCCACCATAAATACATAAGGGAACTCCAAGCCTTTAGAAGCATGCAGTGTCATTAATTGTACTTGGTCTGCCTCGCTATCGTCTTCTCCGCGCTCCATCATGTCACGCAAGGTTAAGCGCTGTATGACCTCTGGCAAGGTCATAGGTGGGTTAAGCGCATCCCCTTTTAGCAAATCTTGCACCCAGCCAAACAGAGTCGACACATTGCTCATGGCAATTTCAGCCGCTTTAGGGCTAGCCAAGCTAGCGTACAGATGCTCTTCGTATTGCAATGACTTTAAAAAGTCGCGAAGCACAGCTTGCGTATCGCCGCGCTTTGAATTGTCATCCGTCATCACAATTAAACGAGTGAATTCCTCTACAGTATCGCCAGCCTTCGTCCCCAGTACCGCGGAAATTTGTGGATGACACATGGCTTCGAAAAATCCCACGCCGTTGTGATTGGCAAACTCACCAATTTTGGCCAAGGTGGCTCTTCCTATTCCTCGGCTTGGTGTATTAATGATACGCAATAATGCATTGTCATCGTTTTGATTCGTTACTACACGCAGGTACGCCATAATATCTTTTATTTCAGCGCGTCCGAAAAACGAAGTACCGCCACTAATTTTATATGGAATACGGTTCTTCATTAGCATTTTCTCAAAAATACGAGACTGATGATTCCCGCGATACAAAATGGCGTAATCTTTATAAGCCGTATCGTTCATGAAACGATGTGCCATCAACTCGGCAATCACCTTGTCAGCCTCGTTATCTTCATCTTTTGCTACCAGCACTTTCAGCTTGTCACCTTGCCCTAGCTCTGAGAATAAACGCTTATCAAAAAGATGCGGGTTGTTCTCTATAAGAATGTTGGCGCTGTGCAAAATTCGCTGACAAGAACGATAGTTCTGCTCAAGTTTTACGAGCTTCAATGACGGATAATGCTCTTTCAGTAAGTTTAAGTTTTTAGGCTGTGCGCCGCGCCACGAATATATAGATTGGTCATCATCACCTACCACGGTGAAACGTGCTCGCTCCCCCACCAGCAGGCGAACCAGTTGATACTGGCTAGTATTGGTATCTTGATACTCATCTACCAGCAAATAACGAATAGCCATTTGCCACTTTTCTCGAATAGCTTCGTAGTTTTGCAACAATAAGGTGGGTAATAAGATTAGATCATCAAAATCAAGGGCATTGTAGGCCTTCATGTGCCGCGCATACTGCTCGTAATATTTAGCATGCTCAGCTTCAATGCCTGAAGTGTACATTTTTACGGCGGCCTCAGGCATAAGCAGTTCGTTTTTCCAATTTGAAATACTGCGCACTAAGTGGCTAAGGGCGTCTTTGTCACCATCATAGTCTTCGTTGCTTAAATCATTCAGTAAAGCGTAGGTGTCTTTGTCATCAAATAGTGAAAAGCCAGCTTTATAGCCTAGTGTAGTCACATGCTTTTTAATGATGTTTAGGCCAAGGGTGTGAAAGGTTGATACCTTTAAGCCGCGAGAATTTTTTTTGCCCAAAGTTTCCGCTACGCGCTCTTTCATTTCACGAGCCGCTTTATTAGTAAACGTTACCGCGGCAATTTGGCTAGGCTTGTAACCACATACATTAACTAAGTACGCAATTTTGTTGGTAATTACGCGGGTTTTACCACTGCCAGCACCCGCTAGTACTAAACAAGGTCCACTTATATATTCAACAGCCATTTGCTGCCCAGGATTCATGCGCATAATGTAAAGTAATCAGTTAAAGCCGCGTATGCCGCACATAGGTGTGATGCGCGTTACGCCAGCGTGTAAATAGGGAAATACGAATTAAGCGCTAAATTATAGCAAATCAAGCGTAATAGTGACTGTTTTCTTTTTCACTTAAGGCTACAATGAACAAAGTATATCTACAAAATTTCAAGGAAATAACCATGCTGGACCCTAAGAAGCTTGAAGAAATTGCAAAAAATATTTCAAATGCCATCCCGCCTGGCGTTAAGTCAATGGCTGACGAAGCAGAAGGTAAAATCAAACAAGTGTTGCAAGCACAGCTTACGAAACTAGATTTTGTTAGCCGCGAAGAGTTTGATGTGCAAAGCCAAGTGCTTATTCGCACACGCGAAAAACTAGAAGCCTTAGAAACACGCTTAGCTGCACTAGAGGAAGCAGAAAGTAAGTAATTACTTTTAGCTTATAAAATGAGCCCTGCTAGTATGGCAATAGCCAGGGCCATGCCTACCCAGTTATTATGTAAAAAGGCCTTGAAGCAATTCTGCTCTTCCCGGTGTTTACATAAGTGATATTGGTAAGCGAATAATACAACTGACACTAAAAGCCCTATGTAAGCTATTGCATGTAAATGCTGAATATAAAATACCCAAGCAAGTAAGCCTAGCGTTGCTCCCTGCAGCAGTACAATGGCTAGAAGATCAAACTTTCCGAACAAGATAGCGGTTGATTTAATACCCACTTTTACATCATGGCGCCTATCAACCATTGCGTATTGTGTGTCGTAAGCGACCGTCCACAGAAGATTTGCAAAATATACCGCCCACATCCATGCAGGTAGTGTTTCCGTTACGGCCATGAATGCCATAGGAATAGACCACGCAAAGGCTGCCCCAAGTACTAGTTGGGGTAAATGCGTGTAGCGCTTCATAAACGGATAGGCGCTGGCCAATAGCAGTGCCACTACCGAAAGCGCAATAGTTTGCCAATTTAGAAACAGCACTAATATAAAAGCGCTTAGCACCAATAAAGCAAATAATTGCTTAGCTTCGCGTTCTGTCACTTTACCTGCGGGCAGCGGGCGGTCTTTTGTGCGTTCAACCGAACCATCTACCTTGCGATCAGCATAGTCATTGATTACGCAGCCCGCACTTCGCATAACAAATACGCCAAGTGTAAAAATAAGTAATATGCCCCAACTAGGTATACCACCGGCTGCTAGGAATAAGCCCCATAAGGTAGGCCATAGCAATAAGTACGAGCCTATAGGTTTGTTTGCTCGCATTAAAAGCCAGTATTGGTTTATATTTGACGCGCGTAGGGCAATCATGGGCGTTTACTCATAGCAAGGCGCATTGGGAAGAAATGCCTCAGCCACAATAAGCTCGTATTGTTCAATCATGAACTTCGAGCGCCTTGCCCAGCAAGTTTCGTTGGTACCAAAAGCTTTACCGCTTAATGGATGATATTTTAGCGTGCCTATTTCAAAGCCACTTCGAACAAAACTTGGGTCGTTAAAAATTCGCTGGCCTAGGGGCTGAGTGCCTAAGTTAGCCCATTTTGAATTACACAATGCACTAGGGATTATACTTCGAGCAAACACCCAATCTTTGTGGTCACCTTGTAAAAGCACTTCGCGAATTTGCCACAATTGCTGCTCATTGTTAAGCAATAAGCGCTTTTCAGATGCTGCCATAGGCATTTCACGTTGGCCAAGTAATTCAAGTGAAAAGTGAGAAGTAAGCGCTTGCAAACGCTCGGTAAGTGACCCTGTATTTAATAGCCATTCACGTAATTGCGGGCGCAAGTTAAGTTCAGGCGTAGGCACCTGCCACTCCACTGGCATAGTAAAAGGAAAGCTTTTTTGTTCAATCAACACTGCAGATTTTATTATATTGGCCGATATCTTAAGTCTAGCATATTTGTTTTATTTTCCACATGTCTTATCACATGGGTTTGTTCTGTCTGCGTGTTGCCATAGGGAAATAGCAAATCAAATTTATTCACCATATGGTTATATACTATGTTGCTTACAAAACGCTGTAAATTGCTACTACTTTCAAGCCTATTTATGTTACTTGCGCCTTTGAGTAACGCTTTTGCTCAAGAAGAAGGCGAAGGAGAAGATACTGGGCCGCAATATGCATATATTGCGCTTGACCCTGACATTGTGACTAACTATGCGGGAGATAACTCCAAGAAGTTGGGTTATTTACGCATTACCATTGAGCTAATGCTAGAAAACCCTGCGCACATAGCCGACATCGAACATCATATGCCCTTATTACGAGCTACTGCTATTGAAGTGATTGGTGGGCAAAATGAGCAAAAGGTTAAATCGTTAACCGGCCGTGAAGATATGCGCAGAAGTATTTTAAAAAGCTTCCGCGATATTTTAGTAAAAGAAACCGGCAATGAGATTGTTCGCGACATTATATTTACTAAATATTTGCGCCAAGGGGGCTAAGCCCCTTTATTCGCTTTGCGCTTAGCCGGCAAAAACTGATGCATGGCAAGCGCCATTAGTATGCCTGACACCAAACCCAGGGTATGCCCCGCGTTACTAATATTAGGGCCAAGTAAACCGCTAAAACCAAGAGCCAAGCTAATTAAAAACATTATTACAATGCTTTTTGGCAGCACCAATCCCCATTGTGGGCGCACTATCCCAATCCACCATAAAAATCCAAATACAGCGAATAGAATCCCCGATAAACCTAAAAAATTAGGCCCCCACATAGCCGTGTAAATAATATTAGTAAAAATTGATGAGAACAAAAACAGCACAATCGTCACGGTGGAACCAAAATAGCGTTCCATCATACCAGCAAAAAACCACCAACCTGCCATGTTGAACAGTAAGTGCATTGCATTTGCATGCATTAAATTAGGACCTATAACACGCCACCACTGGTGAGTTTCAAGTAGTTCTGGCAATTGTCTCATTTTCAAGCCGTTGTATATAATGTCGGCAAATCCTACCTGCATTAACAAATACAAAGCTATACACAACAATGTGGTAAGTGCGGTAAACCATTGATTTCGCCATTGAGCCAAATTTTCAACCACAAAGCCTTTAAACAATGGCGCGTTGTGCTCAGATATTGCTCCTGACTCCCAAGCAGCTGCTTGAAACTTTTCAGCTTGGGGTTGGTTCAAAAACTCTTTTGCATAAGCGATAGCCGCTTCTATGTCTTTTTCGTTTTCAACTCGCAAATCAAAGCCGTCTTCGGTTTCATTTACCAAAGACTCAATGCCTTGGGTTTTATAATAAGCTTGTAGTAAAAGAGCGGGTTGCTGCGAAGAAAAACGTAAAATACTGGTGGGCATTAGCTACCTGACTCAATATCAAAGTTTGGACGCCATGCTTCAAATCCGCCATCCATGCTATACACTTCTTCAAAACCTTGGTGAATTAGGTATTGAGCGGCTTGTTGGCTGCTAATACCGTGGTAACAACATACCACCACTGGCGTTTCAAATTCATTTTCTTGCATGAATTGGGTTATGCTGCCATTACTTAAGTGAAATGCCCCTGGAATGCGTCCGGCTTCAAATGATTGTTCATCTCTAATATCAACCACCTTTATTTCGCCTTTATCTAAGCGCTCTTTGGTTTGATTGGGAGAAATGTGAGCAAACTGTTCCATGAAAGTCCTTAAAGAATATTGAATGAGTAACAATAAGGTTAAAGCAGCATTTTACAAGCTTTTTCTCTTAAGACCAATCAAGCAATACTTTGCCCGATTGCCCCGAACCCATAATTTCAAAGCCTTTAGCAAAGTCATCCACATGCATATTGTGGGTAATAATAGGGCTCAAATCTAAACCGCTTTGCAATAGGCTAACCATCTTATACCAGGTTTCGAACATCTCACGCCCATAAATCCCTTTTATGGTTAAACCTTTAAAGATTACCTGATTCCAATCGGTAGCAATGCCTTTTGGTGGAATACCTAGCATGGCAACTTTGCCCCCGTGGTTCATTTTTGCCAGCATATCGTTAAACGCCGCTGGAACCCCGGACATTTCAAGCCCTACATCGAACCCCTCGCTCATGCCCAGTTCAGTCATTACGTCGCTTAATGATTCACTTGCCACGTTCACCGCACAAGTAACACCCATTTTGCGCGCTAATTCTAAGCGATACTCGTTTATATCGGTAATTACCACATAGCGTGCACCCACGTGCTTGGCAACCGCGGCAGCCATAATGCCTATAGGGCCGGCACCAGTAATAAGTACATCCTCGCCCACCAAGTCAAACGACAGCGCGGTATGCACTGCATTGCCGAAAGGGTCAAATATGGCGGCCATGTCATCACTAATATTTGATGGTATTTTAAAGGCATTAAACGCGGGGATCACAAGGTATTCGGCGAATGCACCTTGGCGATTTACGCCAACGCCAATAGTGTTACGGCAAAGGTGAATGCGTCCAGCTCGGCAATTTCGGCAATAACCACAGGTAATATGGCCTTCACCCGACACTCTATCCCCTATAGCAAACCCTTTTACTTCGCTGCCTATCTCAACCACTTCACCCACATATTCATGGCCCACTACCATTGGTACAGGAATGGTATTTTGCGACCATTCATCCCAATTAAATATGTGCATGTCGGTACCGCAAATTGCGGTTTTTCGAATCTTAATGCGAATGTCATTGTGGCCTATTTCTGGAATAGGGCTATCAATCATCCACATACCGGGCTTAGCGTGTACTTTTGCCAATGATTTCATACTGGCTTTACTTTCATTGCCCATAATTAAATCACTCCCAATTCTTTACCCACTTCAATGAAGGCATCAACGGCTTGGTCTATTTGCTCAATGCTATGAGCAGCTGACATTTGCGTACGAATTCTAGCCTGGCCTTTAGGTACCACTGGGAACGAAAAACCCACTACATAAATATTGCGTTCAAGCATTTTCTCAGCCATTAAGCTGGCAAGTTTTGCGTCGCCTAACATAACAGGAATAATAGGGTGATCTTGCCCTGACAGGGTAAAACCTGCTTGCTCCATACGCGCCCTGAAATGCTTTGCATTGCGTTGTAGCTGCTTACGCAGGCCGTTGCCCTGCTCCATCATCTCAAATACTTTTAAAGATGCAGCTACAATAGGTGGAGCAACTGAGTTAGAAAACAAATATGGACGCGAACGCTGGCGCAGCCATTCCACCACTTCTTTTTTACCTGAAGTGAAGCCGCCCGATGCACCGCCAAGCGCTTTACCTAAGGTGCCTGTAATAATATCAACTCGCCCCATTACTTCGCAGTATTCGTGGCTGCCTTTACCGTTTTCGCCCACAAAACCAGTGGCGTGGCAATCATCTACCATTACCATTGCATTGTATTTATCAGCTAGGTCACACACACCTTTTAAGTTGGCAATTACACCATCCATTGAGAATACGCCGTCGGTAGCAATCAGCTTAAAACGCACGCCATCAGCGTCTGCTTGCTTTAATTGTGCTTCTAGTGCGTCCATATCGTTGCTTTGGTAACGATAACGCTTAGCTTTTGACAGCCTAACGCCATCTATAATACTGGCATGGTTAAGAGAATCAGAAATGATGGCGTCTTCAGCGCTTAAAATAGTTTCGAACAAACCACCATTAGCATCAAAGCATGACGGATATAGTATGGTGTCTTGCATGCCTAAAAATTCGCTGATCTTGCTTTCAAGCTGCTTGTGAATATCTTGAGTACCGCAAATAAAGCGTACGCTGGCTACCCCAAATCCATGGCTATCAAGCCCAAGCTTAGCAGCTTGTATAAGTTCAGGGTTGTTGGCTAAGCCTAGGTAATTATTTGCGCAGAAGTTAACAACGTGCTGGCCATTTGCAATGTCTACGTCAGCATATTGTTGTGAGGTAATAACTCGTTCATTTTTGTATAAACCGAGTGCTTTTGTTTCGTCTATTTGACCGCGTAGATGTTCAATAAAACCTTGTGACATTATGACCAACCTTATTAATTAAACCGCATCAATTCTATACGAATTAGCATAGGACGCGCATTCTAAATATCAATAAGATTGTAATAAGTTTAGCCTGTAAACGAGCAAAAGCGGTGTTTGCTTAAAGCTTTAACCTACAGGCTATTGTTATGCTGGAATATTTTCTAACTTAGAAAGCAATTTGCGCTTTTACATAAATGAGTGCATCTACTTCATCATCTACATTTTCAAAGCTTCTAGTTGCCACTGAGCCACCGGCTTTAAGTAGCCAATCACCCACGGGTTTTTGATAAAACCCTGAAATCTCAATAAGCTCTTCACTTACGTCTGTCGTGAGTACCGGAGACGGGCGCTGGCCATCTTCGTTTAATTTAGCGCTTCGCACGTAAACTTCGGCCACTTCGCCACTTTCAAAACGAATATTGGCACCCAGTGTATATTGCTTTGCGTCAGTATCAAAAGTGCTTCCGAAGGTTCTGCCATACATGCGGTAGCCGCTTTGGTAGTCACCATGCTCGTAATAGCAATTGGTTACCGTAGAATCACCGCCCGCACAAGCCACGTTAGTATCGCTTGTTTCAAAAAAGATTTTAGCGCCTTTGTAATAGGTAGACACACCAAACAAAGTGGCGGCATCGGTAATCTTGTAATAATTGATGGCGTCTTCGCCCACTTTTTGCACATAAACTGACACAGGGCGGTCAAATAACATGTGGGTGTACATTAAATCAAAACCCGCTAAATGATTGCCACGTTTAGACTTACCTGATTCACTGCAATCACCATCTTCAGCTTCACAAATGGCATCAAAGGTTAGCACTTCAAATAACGTTTTTAAGCCACTAGGTTGGCCTTCGCCCCCCCACATAGCAGTCCATGAAACACCAAACTCAAAACCTTTAAAAGGACGAGCGCTAAAGCGATTCATTATAATTTTTGCATCGGGAATGGCGCGGTCTTCATTTAATTGCCCTAACTGCGCCGTTAAATACCAAGGCCCCAACCACGATAGCCAAGGGCTTTTTGATGCGGTATTTGACGAACGTGACAAGGCAATCGCTTTAATAGGGCGCGTGTTGTTACTCATAATTAAACTTGATGATTGCCCTGGGCCCCACCATTGATCAACAGAACCTAAACGTAGGTTCCAGTTATCAAATTGATACGCAATAAAACTATTATCTAAACTTTTCTCGCCACCTGATGAGAAATTAACGGTAGCCTGCCCTGACCAACGCCCAGAGTAAAATTCGTTGGTTATAGAAGCTTTGCCAGTATCTTCTACACCATCATCAAAACTCCTAAAGCGCACATCTTCACTGGCCGCTTGCAAATTTATAAAGCGGCGGCTCTTAAGTTGTTTGTTCATAGATAAATAATGATTCAAGCGCAAATAGGCTTGGCGAGGACGAAACGCCATCCCCCTAGGGTCTAAATCTTTCATTTCAGTGGCAACCCCCTTCCAAGGAATGGGAAAGGTGTTAGTGGTGGCATTTAAATAGCCCCAATCAACTAGGGTTTGCACGTCATAGTGTAGCTGTTTGTCTTGGGTGCCAATATACGCAGAAGCAACTGCGTTTAACGATTGCAAACTAATAAAAACAAACGCAAAAATAGTAGAGATAATTTTAACGACCACGGAAATCCTTGTATTGAGTTAAATTTACATAAGGCTTACAGCTAATTTGTATTGCAAATATGCGCAATCGAGATTCTATAGCATATTGATAATAGTTTGCAGATTTTATCTAATTATATTCAACTTCTGTATTGCTTTGTTGGCTATTTAAGCGATTGCACTTAGCATGGTGGTATTACAGACGCAAACTCGCTACGATGGCAATTTAAATATGGCAGTGAAAGCTTTTCATAGCATTGAACATAAATAGGAAATGTCACATGGCTCTACATCGCGCAATTTACCCAGGTACGTTTGACCCCATCACTAATGGGCATGCTGACCTAATAGAACGTGCCGCAAATATGTTTGACGAAGTCATTGTTGCTATAGCGTCAAACCCGAGTAAAAAGCCGCTGTTTACATTAGAGGAGCGCGTTGAGCTAATTACTCAGGTATGCGCCAACATTGATAATGTGAAAGTTACCGGCTTTACCGGCTTACTTGCCAATTATGCGCGTGAAAACAACGCTGACATACTGATTCGCGGCCTGCGTGCAGTGAGCGATTTTGAATATGAGTTTCAACTTGCCAATATGAATAGGCGCTTAAACCCTGAACTTGAAAGTGTGTTTTTAACGCCGTCGGAAGAAAACTCGTTTATTTCTTCTACCTTGGTAAAGGAAGTCGCCCTGCATAAAGGCGATGTATCTCAGTTTTGTCATCCATTAGTGAATGATGCCCTTATTGCCAAACTTCTTACCTAAACAGCGCAAAAATTCAGCGCCCCTAGTTAGCGCTGACATACCTTACAAAAGAATGTATTTCTTTGCCCAATGACTTTACTGGCTATTTTTTCGCCGCATTCGTTACAGGGCTCTCCGGCTCTTCCATATACATGGAGTTGCTGCGCAAAGTAGCCTGGATTCCCATCGGCTTGGGCGAAATCTTTTAATGTAGTGCCGCCTTGCTCGATCGCTTTTGCCAGCACTATTTTAATTTGCTCGGTAAGTGAATGATAACGTGCTTTTGAAATGCGCCCTGCTGCGCGCCTTGGATCAATGCCTGCATTAAATAAGCTTTCGTTGGCATATATATTACCTACACCCACTACTATCGCATTATCCATTATGAAAGTTTTAACCGGGCTTTTGCGCCCTCTGCTTAATGTATAAAGGCGCGTAAAGTCAAAATCATCGGTAAGTGGCTCAGGCCCTAAATTTCCAAGCATAGGCAGAGCTTGGCTATCGCTAGCATCTAGCCATAAACATGAACCGAAGCGCCTTGGGTCATTTAATATAAGCTTTTTATTCGTTGTTAACTCAATTTCAATATGATCATGCTTTACACGGGGCAAAGCAGTATCAATAACTCGCATTTTGCCTGACATACCCAAATGCAAAATAATGCTGCCAGCTTCAGTGTGAATGAATAAGTACTTTGCTCGGCGTGTTACATCTAAAATCTTCAAACCTTCGGCAAGATGCACTTCAGCAGGCACTTTCCAGCGAAGCTGGGCTTGATGCACGTGTATTTTGCGAATAGTTTGATTTTTTAAATATGGCGTTATTCCAAGGCGAGTAACTTCAACTTCAGGTAATTCAGGCACAAAGCTATCCTTTCACTATTGAGTAACGGTCACAACAGGCTCTAACAATTGCGCTACGTTAGGCGAGTTTAAAATATACACTTGCTTATCTATTACTAAAAACAATTCTTCTTGCACAATATTAAAAGCCACTACTGTTTGTTTACTAACACCTGCCAATTGTAATACGGCAATTATATCGGGCTGGCCAAATACCTCGGTAGAAAATTCAGTGCTCACAGGGCTAATGTAGGCGCGCTGCCATGCATCTATAATATTACTCAGCTGTGTTTGGCTTATATTTTCGTTGGCTTGAATACCACTGGACGAAACGCGCCATTGCGGGCCTGCCTTTTCAATTTTTAAACCATTAATGCTTACACTTAAGATATATTCGCCTTCAGGCACAATTAACCGAGTACTGGCTTCTTCTTGGCTAAATTGGTCTAAATTTAAAATAAGAATTAACGCAATCATAGAAAAAATAAGCACATTATTCCAAGCGCGTTTTGACAATCTCAACATAGCAGTATTTTTAATTTATGAAATGAGTCCTTTGAGTATATCAAAGTTTTCAAGATCTTATTACAAAGGGGGATGAAAGAAATAAACGGAGGGATTAAGTTACAAGCATCAAAAAACCCAGCATAGCTGGGTTTTTTAAGTTATGTGAAACGAATTTTCAGTAACAAATTTTGTGGAGACAAATCAAATGAATTCGCTCACATCACTAGAATTACTTGATTTTCGCTTCTTTAAACATCACGTGCTGGCGAATTTTTGGATCAAACTTTTTGATCTCCATTTTGCCAGGCATATTACGCTTGTTTTTATCTGTGGTGTAGTAGAAACCAGTACCAGCAGTTGAAACTAATTTAATTTTATCACGCATGATGAGGTTTCCTTAGATTTTCTCGCCACGAGCACGGATGTCAGTTAATACTGAATCAATACCCTTTTTATCGATAATACGCATGCCTTTAGTAGACACTTTAAGCTTAACGAAACGACTTTCAGACTCAACCCAAAAACGGTGAGTGTGAAGATTTGGTAAAAAACGACGACGAGTCGCGTTTCTAGCGTGTGAACGGTTGTTACCTACCGCTGGACGCTTACCAGTTACTATACATACTTTAGACATTTTTGTCTCCAGAACAACTGTTATCTTGCTTAACATCAACAAGCGAACTTGTGGTTAAACATGGTTAATTAAGAGGGCGCATTTTATACAGCAAATCAGCTTAAAATACAAACATTTTCCTTCAAAAACCCTGAATTATTTTATCATGGGTTCTTGTTTCTTACGTAATTTATGGTTCTTTATCTTAAAAGAAATAGCATTTGAGCATTGTTTTAACACACTTTTTTGTGTGTTTTTACGGTTAAACACACTGTCTATTGTGCTAATACGTTCGTATCTGGGTTCAAAGTCATATGGAAGCAATCCAAATACGTTTAGCTCACGTTCCCACCAATATTGAAATTCAACATCCACCGGCCTTCCTATTTGCTGGCTTTTCGCCAACATTTTTTGCGCCCCGCTTTTTGACATCACATAAGCGGTGGTTCTGGCAGGCACTTTGTTATACCTAACAAGGCTTTTATCTAAACAAGTAATACTCTCAACGGCTTTTCGTTTTTGCGGGCTTTCTATTAATTTAATGCAGTCCCATTTAATATTAATATTCGCAAGGTACTGATGTAATGAAGCAATATTACCTTTTACGGTAAAGTCATCTTCTAAAATCACCGCATAGGGTAAGTTGTTTTCAACAATATACTCCCAACACTTTATATGGCTTAAATAGCAGCCTATTTCACCAGCTGTGATGAGTTTATGATACTGGCTATACAGTGGCGCCTTTAGGGCATCAATGCGCGCTTGCGATAAGTCAGCGCCATCTTCGCCCGCTATACGCACAAAATCTACGTTCGCCTGTGCAAGTAAATTGGCTGATACCAACAATCTATCTGGAGAACGGTCCAAATTGATCAATAAAAATGTCCCTGTTTCATTGCTCATTTAGTCAACAAAATCCAAATTAAATTTCACTTGATACTTTACCTATAAATTATAATAGTCCGCGCTGAGCGAATGATACCGCATTTGCATGCCCAATCACAAAGTGATCAAGCACGGTTACGTCAATTAATGCAAATGCTTGCACTATACGCTGCGTAATTTGTATATCAGCCTGAGAAGGTTCGGCCACGCCACTAGGGTGGTTATGCGCCAATATTACCGCGGCGGCGTTATCATCCATAGCTTGTTTAACCAATTCTCGAGGATAAACCGCCGCAGAGTTTATAGTACCTGAAAACATTTCTCTATAAGCAATGAGTTGATGTTGGCTATCAAGTAGTAACATCGCGAATATTTCTTTGGGTTGGCGGGCCAGTTGAGTGCGTAAATAGTCAGAAGCGGTGTCAGCGCTAGTAAAACTGTTTTGCTTGCTTAAACTTTCAGCCAAACTGCGCTTATAAAGTTCTTGGCTAGCTTGTAGCAAGGCAAACTTAGCGCTACCTATGCCAGTTAATTTTACGGCTTTGTGCTTAGGCGCATATAATAAGGCCTGCAAACTCCCCATTTCGTTTAATGCGCTGCGGGCTAAATCTACCGCACTTCGCCCTGCCGTACCGGTGTTAAATATTATAGCAAGTAATTCTGCATCACTTAGCGAAGCTGCGCCAAAGTGCATTAGTTTTTCACGCGGGCGCTCATGAGTTGGCCATTCTTGAATTTTCATGTTTCCATTCCTTGGGTAACAATGGTTTAATAGTGGTATTAGTCCTGCTCTATTTGTACCGTAAATTGACCAATATGCAACTTGAACAAAAGAACGTTTTATTAGGGGTAAGCGGCGGAATTGCTGCCTACAAAACGCCCGACTTAGTACGCAAACTTACTGCACAAGGTGCAAACGTAAGGGTGATACTCACGGCATCTGCCGAACATTTTGTTAGCCCCTTGTCGTTACAAGCGGTATCAGGCAATAAGGTGAGTTCTCAGCTTTTAGACGAAGAAGCTGAAGCTGGCATGGGTCATATAGAGTTAGCACGCTGGGCCGATATATTCATTATAGCCCCTGCCACCGCCAACATTATAGCGAAGTTAACTTACGGCTTAGCTGATGACTTACTCACCACTTTAGCATTAGCTACTAGCGCCCCAATATTTATTGCTCCGGCAATGAACCAACAAATGTGGGCAGCGGCGCCTACTGCTGAAAACATGCAAAAACTACGTGAGCGAAATACGCACATACTTGGCCCTGCTTCGGGTGAGCAGGCCTGTGGTGATGTAGGTTATGGGCGCATGTTAGAGCCTGAACTTATTACAAAAGCCTTATGCGATTATTGCCACGAACAAAGCAACGAAGCCATTTTTAGCGGTGTGAACATTATGATAACGGCTGGCCCTACTCGCGAAGCGATAGACCCGGTACGTTACATTAGCAATCATAGTTCAGGAAAAATGGGCTTTGCCCTAGCAAAAGCGGCTCAAGCCCTTGGCGCAAATGTTACTTTAGTTGCCGGCCCCGTATCACTAGAAAGCCCTGCAGGTGTTATGCGTAACAATGTGGTAAGCGCTCAAGATATGTTTGATGCGGTACACAACAGCATAGCCAAGCAAGACATATTTATTGCCTGCGCCGCAGTAGCTGACTACAAGCTTGAACAAGTAAGCACTCAGAAGATGAAAAAACAGCATGGTGATGACAAGTTATCGCTTTGCATGGTGCAAAATCCAGATATACTAAAAAGCGTAGCCGCGTTAGAACAAGCGCCTTTTACTCTAGGCTTTGCCGCTGAAACGCAAGATGTTGAAACGTATGCTAAATCAAAGTTAGTGAAGAAAAACTTAGATATGATTGCAGCGAATGATGTATCAAACAGCGAATTAGGCTTTAATTCTGATCAAAACGCGCTTATAGTTTTAACTGAAGAGAAAAGTCATAACTTAAGCCCAAAGAGTAAAGACTTACTAGCAATGGAACTACTGAAATTATTGCATAGTGAATATTGTGAAAAACATGGAAGTCGTGATTGATAATTCAATTATGATAAATTGCTAGAATAAAAAGAAGACGTATAAGATGCCAGCGACTAAAAAACCAAACCGTAAAGCACAAATTTTACAAGCTCTTGCAGGAATGCTAGAAACACACCACGGACAGCGCATTACCACAGCGAAGCTTGCTGAAACTGTGGGTGTATCGGAAGCTGCTTTATATCGCCACTTTCCTAGTAAAGCGCGTATGTTTGAAGGCTTAATTGAGTTTATTGAAGAAACTTTATTTTCTCGCATCAACAAAATTACTGCCGATGAAAAAGACGCCGCCAACCGCTGCCAACTTATTTTGCACCTTATTTTAGGGTTTGCTGAGAAAAACCCAGGCATTACCCGCATTTTAAATGGCGATGCCCTTATGGGTGAACAAGAGCGTTTACGCGAACGTATTGCTCAATTGTTTGACCGTTTAGAAATGCAAATAAAGCAAATTTTACGAGAGCGTAAGCTGCGTGAAGGTAAAGAAGCAATGGTAGATGAAGCCTTACTTGCTAACATGCTTATTTGTTTTGTAGATGGCAAAATTAACCAATACGTACGTAGCCAATTTAAGCGCCGGCCTACTCAGCAATTTAATGACCACTGGGCGCATATTAAAACAAACTACTTGTCGTAAATAATTTTATTACGTTTAATAAAAAAGGGCTTTGTAAAACAAAGCCTTTTTTTTGTGCCATTTTCTGGCTACCATTAATGCGTACTACTTGATGTTACCTTCACGGCCAAAGGTTTGGCCAAAGAAACTGTCAGCATGCCATGTTGGGCGCTCTTTATCATTAGCTAAGGTAAGCCCTATTTCGAAGTTTACTTGGCTAAACGTGCGCGCTGCATCCCAAATGAACGCTTGGTTCATGTCATCTGATGGGCGGTGATAGTTTGTTGCTAAGAATGTATTTAACACTTCGCTACCGTCAATTCCTGGCGTTTTAGACTCAATACCCGTTACTAAGAATACGGCCGGAATACCTTGTTTAACAAAGGCGTAATGATCAGAGCGCGTAAACAAGTTAAGCTCAGGCCACGGATCGTCTGTTAGTTTAATGTCAGCATTTTTCACAGCCGCTTCTACTTTTTCGCCCATTGTGCTGTGGCTTGCACCAAAGGCAATCACATCGGCAAATTCATAGGTTAAAATAGGCATGTCTAGGTTAACGTTAGCGACTAAGCTCTCTACCGGACGCGTTGGGTTACGAGCAAAATAATCAGCACCTAACAAGCCTTTTTCTTCACCGGTAACGGCCACAAACAATATTGAACGTTTAGGTGCTACAGGTAGTTGTGAAAACAATCTGGCGGTTTCAAGTAATACCGAGGTTCCCGTTGCGTTGTCCATTGCGCCGTTGTTTATTTTGTCTTTTTCAACTGACTTTGAAATACCCAAGTGATCAGAATGTGCAGTGTACACCACATATTCGTTTTTCAGCTCTGGATCGCTTCCTTCTAGTAAACCGACTACGTTAGGGCTGCTAATATCTTCGTGGGTCGTGGTATAGCTTAATGAAGCTTCAGCGTCTAATTCAAAACCTGTTGGAATTTCGTCGTTTTCTAGCTGTGCGTAAATGTCATCTAGTGCCACCGGCGCATCTTCAAATAGTACTTTTGCGGCATCCATACTTAAAAATGCAGATGCTTTTAATTCAGGACGGCCATTACCAGGAACGCCTTTATCGTCTATCCACGTCATACGTGGCATACGCACGTAGTTAATAGTGCGGTCATAAGGGCGGCGTTTCTCGGCCGCTGGGGTTTGAATTGAAATATACCCTACTGCGCCGCGATCAGCTGCATAATGCTGTTTTTGTGCAGTAGACGAAACATGCGAGCCTACCTCACTTGGAAAACTCGCTGGTTTACCAGCAAGCATAACTACAATTTTGCCTTCTACATCTATGTCAGCATAATCATTGTGCTCAAGATCAGGTGCTACAATGCCATAACCTACGAATACAAGCGGTGCACTGGCACTGGCTTCTTCGCTAGCTAAATTAGGGCCCGATATAAACTGCTTTGGAAACTCAAGTTCTAAGGTGGTGTCACCCTTAGTAATACTTAAGGCTGGTGATTCTTGCACAAGTAAGCCTTTGCGAAATTTAACGCGTTGCTGAAAACTGTCGTTTTCGCCAGCAGCTTGCAAGCCATATTTTTGAAATTCTGTTTGAATATACAAAGAGGCAATTTCATGGCCTCTAGAGCCTGTATCACGGCCTTCTAAAAGGTCATGCGCAAGGAAATTCATATGCCCTTTTATATTTTCTACATTTGGCTTAAGGCTGGTTTGAGCCATCTCAGCGCTTTTGTCAACCGAGGTAGCACTACAACCTAAAATAATAAGGCTAGTTGCTGCAACCACACTGGTTTGTTTAATAATGGAAGTCAATTTCACGTAGATTCTCGTTTTTATATTTGAAGCAGCTTTCACTGCGAAAATAGATCTGTATGTTTTTAGCAATGCAGCTTTGTCACAAAAAGGAAAGCTGCACGTGCCCTTAGCGCTATTTAAACAGTAATTTAATGCAATGACTAGCCCATATAGTGCATTTGAATTGTTAGCAGATGTTTCTATTTGTTGTTTTGTGCAATTTGCGGTAGGTTCTAATAAGTCATTAGAAAAGGTGTTTACTATGTCGCGCAAACCCGAATATTCAATGAAAAAAGTGTTTGAGCAAGCTATCCCCTTGGTACTAAAGAAGGGGTACAGAGGTTGCTCTATGCAGCAATTAATTAGCCATACAGGCTTTAATAGACGCGCTTTCTACTTAGAATTTGCTAACAAACAAGCATTCTTTGACGCGTTGGTTGCTTATTACATTGATGAATATTTGCGTCCACTGCAAGATATACTGCGTAGTGAACAAGAAATCCCAGAAGCCATTATGCAGTATTTTGTTAATTATCAACAACATATTGACCAACAAGGCTGTTTGTTAGTGCGTATTATTGTTGAAATAGGCAAAGAAGATGACACCATTCAACACTTAGCACGCCAATATTATGATGAACTTCAACTGTGCTTTATAGCCTGCTTAGAACGTGCTATTTCCCATCAACAACTCAATAATAATATTGACGTAGAATCGTTTGCCCTTAAACTCAGCTGTTTTGCGCAAGGCTTTGCGGTGTCTAATAATATTCAGCAAGGTCAATCAGACGCTCTTATTGTGATTCAGTCTTTATTTGATCAACAAACGTAAGGTCAGCACCTAGGCTGTATTAAGCCAATTCAAATTTAACAGAGGTTAAGCATTTCATGAGTGAGTCCACATCACTTTACAAGGTCCAATTTATTAGTGGCGGCGAGCGCTACGAGTTGTATGTTAAAGAGTTACAAAGCTCATCTATTTTCGGATTTATCGAAATTGCTGATTTTGTATGGGATACCCATACCGAACTTGTACTTGATCCTAGCCACGAAAAATTAAAAGATGAGTTTGGCCAAGTTAACAGAACCTACGTCCCTATGCATAACGTGTTGCGAATAGATCATGTTACCAAACAAGGCAGCGCTAAAATTACCCCCTTAGGTGATAAGTCTGATAATGTAAGGCCTATACATAGTCCAATTTATACACCAAAAAAATAACAATAAGGGGACTTTCATGCCCAAACTACTCCAACACTTCAGTGTGCTTATGTGCCTTTTGCTATGGGCGCAAAGCAGCTACGCTAGTGCTAACAACAACCCCAAGCTACATAAACTACTTGACGATATTTGGCAGTATGAACTCACGCAATACCCTAGTTTAGCCCGCTCAGAAGGTAAAGATGCTAGTGAGTTGACCCAACAGTTTAGCAGCATTAGCCAAAGTGCGCTGAAAGCTAGGCATGAAAAGTTTGAAAGCTTTATGACTCAGCTTGATCAAATAAACACCAGTGCGTTAAATGACGAAGACAGTATTTCCTTATTTATGCAAAAGTATCGTTTAAACGATTATTTGTCAGAGTATACCTACCAAGCCTATATGGTGCCTATTACCTCTGAATATGGTTTTCATAGCAGCATAGGTACGCAACTATCGGGGACTACACTAAAAAGTAAGCAAGACGTACAAGCATATAAGCAAGCTTTATCAGAGTTACCCGCTTTGTTTGCGCAATACACCACATATATGCGTGAAGCCATTGCTAAAAACTACACTCAACCTAAAGTCGTTTTGCAAGGTTATGAAGCTACTATTAGCGCATTCGTCAATAATAAAATTGAAGAACATCCATTCTACTTGCCTGTTATTAAAGCCAATAGTGATGTTTTAAGTAAAAATGAAAAAGAAACCTTATACATGTTAGTTGAGGGCGCGAATAAAGCCTTCAGTGATTTTTATGCCTTTTTTACTAACGAATACCGCCCCAATGCTAAAGATGATATAGCCGCCAAAAACTGGCCGAATGGCGAGGCGCTTTATAACAACAGAATTAAACACTACACCACCACCAATATGAGCGCTAAGGAAATCCACGAATTAGGCTTACAAGAAGTGGCGCGTATTCGAGCACAAATGCAAACCATTGTTGATGAACTTGAATTTGATGGTGACATTAATGCTTTCATTGAGTTCCTGCGCACCGACGAACGCTTTTACGCTAAAACGCCAAAAGATTTAATAATGTACGCATCGTACGTTGCTAAGCAAATGGACGCTAAATTACCGAAGCTTTTTTATACCTTACCGCGCACGCCTTATGGCGTAGATCCCGTTCCTGACAGTATTGCGCCTAAATACACCACCGGGCGCTACATTTCGTCAAATAGTAGCGATGAACCCGGCTATTATTGGGTTAACACTTATGCTTTAGACAAACGCCCTTTATATGCAATACCGGCTCTTACTTTGCACGAAGCGGTACCAGGCCATCATTTGCAAATATCACTGGCAGCTGAAATGCAAAACTTGCCCAAAGTGCGCCGCAATACTTACATTTCTGCATTTGGTGAAGGCTGGGGCTTATATTCAGAGTATTTAGGCCTAGAAGTAGGTATTTATGATGACCCATATGATGATTTTGGCCGCTTAAGTTATGAAATGTGGCGTGCGTGTCGCCTTGTGGTTGACACCGGCATGCACATGTTTGATTGGAGCCGTGATAAAGCCCTCGCCTATATGATGGAAAATACCGCCTTATCAGAGCACAATGTGCGCACCGAAATAGACCGCTATATCTCTTGGCCTGCACAGGCGCTTTCATACAAAATAGGCGAAATAAAAATAAAGGCTTTGCGTAAGCAAGCTGAAACCGCCTTAGGGGATAAATTTGATTTACGCGCGTTTCATGACGCCGTATTAGAAAATGGCTCAATACCTTTGTTTGTATTAGAGCAGCGCATTGAAACTTTTATTGAAAATAGTCTTATAGAGTAAGCTTAAGCTTTTGCTTTCATGCTTTATTGGGTAAGATGAAACCTATGTCGTTATTTGTATTCTATGTTTTATGTGTATATTAGCTAACAAGATGCAAATATTTTAACCTAAAAAAATGTATTCGTAGTAATACAGGGAAGTACTGATCATGAAAAAAATCGTCCTAACTGGCGTTGCAATTGTTGTTGCCGCCGCACTTGTTGGCCCTAAAATTGTTGGTTCTCAGTTCTCACAAGGGATTGAAGACACCGTTGCTGCAATTAATAACAACCCAGCCTATACCGCCAGCATTACTAGCCTTGAAAGCACTTGGTTTAATACACAAGCTCAAATAAGCGTAGGCGTTAACATGCCTGACATGGGTGACCTAAGCGAAGAGCCTTTAGATATGTCGGTAGATATACTAGTAAATGGTGACCACGGCCCAATACTTACGTCAAATGGTTTTAACCTTGCTTGGTTGTATACACAAATTGAAGTGCTAAGCGGTGAATTACCAGAAGGCTTAACACTCAAAGAAGACTTACCTATTTACGCACTTGAAGCTTACACCGGTTTACTTGGTGGCTCTACTTACACTGATAAAGTAGTGGGTATGAACTATGTGAATGAAGAAAACCAAGTCACTATTGATTTTAGCGGTTCACAAAGTGAAGGCAGCTTTTCATCAAGCAACTATGAAGGGAAAACCCTTGGTAATGGCGCAAATGTAAGCGGAAAAATGGGTGATGCACTTGCATTTGAATTAACTAGCCTTGAAGCGGATATTGAAGCTGAGGTTGGTTTTGTAGAAATGCTAGAGCAAGGATTATATGACTCAAATACACTATTCACTATTGCGAATATTAAGGTTGATAACCTTGTTGATGGTACACAAACTAATGTTGATAGCTTAGCCTTTAACGTTACTTCAAGCCTTGATGATAACGAAGGGTTTGGTGATGTTGTCATGCAAACAACGCTTGCATCTGCCGTATCTGATGGATTCAACTTAAGTGAGCTAATTACCACTATTGAGCTAAATAATTTAGAAGTTGCGTTTTTCCAAGCGTATCAAAAGTTTTCAAATGAAATAATAGACTATGCAGCCGATCCTGAGAAAATGGCCGAAGCAACAAACACCTTTTTTGAAGAAAACTTACTTAGCCAATTACAAGCTGAGCCTGAATACAACATTAGTGCCTTAAGCGGTAAAATCAACGATAGCGCATTTAATGGAACAATGTTCGCTAAAGTGGCTGGCGTGACTGCACTTCCTGATACTTTAGAAGACACCCAATTTTGGGCACAGCACGCGGTTGTAAATAGCGAATTAACGCTACAGCAAGAGGCGGCTGAGTATTTCGCAAAATTAATGCTTAGCAGCCAGCTTAAAGCTAACCCTCAATTTGCAGCCATGAGCCCTGAAGAGCTAGACGCAATTATTGCTCAACAAGCAGCCCCTACCCTGCAAGCACTTGTGCAACAAGGCATGATTACGCAAACCGATGACGGCTACGCTTTTAATTTCTCAATGAAAGAAGGCACGGCTAATTTAAATGGTTTAGAAATACCACTTTCTGCTTTTTAAAATATTAACTAGCAAGCTTTTAAAGCAGCGCAAATAGCGCTGCTTTTTTTATGCCTATAAAACATTGGCTTGCGAATTTTTAATTGTATTTTTAAGATTCCCACTTGCTAGAATTAGCTAAATATTTATACTGTATATCCGTACAGTATAAATTGAGCTGATAATGAATCCTATTCTCCATGAACTCCAAAACAAGCAATGGGTATGGACAGCCGCACACGCTAAAGAGCATAGTCCAAGCAAGCTTCTTACTACCGGTTTTGATGCACTTGATCAAGTTTTGTCAGGCGGTTTTCCCCGTGCCGGAATGATCCACATAGCCAGTTACTTAGGCTGCGGTGAACTGCGCCTTATGTTGGCAGTTTTGCAGCAGAATCAACATCACAAGCGCACTGTAGATGAAAACAAACTCCTTATATTTATTAACCCACCTTTTGAGTTAAATGCAGAGTTTTTAGTGGCACATAATATTTCATTATCTCAATTGGTAGTAATACATACGCATAGCGATAGTAACAGTGCCTTGTGGAGCGCAGAGCAAAGTTTAAAAAGCGGGGCTTGTTCGGCTGTTTTTATGTGGCAAAAGCAGCTTAAAAACACACATATTAAAAAATTAGAATTAGCGGCACTACAGGGTAATAGTTATTGCATATGGTTAGATTCATATTTACATAAACAGGCTATATCACAGCATCAGAATCTACCGCTTAGCTTGTCATTAAGTATATCGCGCAAAAATGATGATTTAGCAATAAAGGTAAATAAGCAAAAAGTAGGCTGGGCGCAAAAATCGGTCACCATCCCATTGCCTTTTGTTAGCCAAACTTACCGTGCTCGCTTAAAGAATTTGGCTAGCCAGAGTATGGCAAGCAATGTGGTAGCCATTAATGCCAAGCCCTCTTTAATGAGAAAATAAGCATGCAGTTTGATACACGATCGCTATGGATTTATTTGCATTTTCCCCAACTGCAACTTGATCAACTAAACATTGATAAAGATAAACCGCTTGCCATAGTTGATACTAAAAATAACCAAATTTGTCAGTTAAACGCGCATGCTCAACAACAAGGTATTAAGCTAGGGATGGGCCTTGCCAGTGCAAGTTTGTCATGCCCTAATTTACTTCTTCATGAGTATAACTACGATATTGAAGTGCATGCTATTACTCATTTGGCCAACGCCTTATATTTTGTTTGTTCTGACATAGCCTTAGCACCGCCACAAGGCATAGCTTTACGCGCCCAAAATATGCTGCAGCTATATGGCGGGCTGTCACAATATTGGCCCTTAATTAAGCAATGTTTGGCTCAGCAACAGGTGCATTATTTAGCGTCAAGCGCCTACTCAATACAAGCCGCTAAAGTACTGGCCTTATGTAAGCAATCGCTTATTAGTGAAAAGCGTGAACGAATATTTAAGGCCTTGCTTAAATGCGATATAGCCGCCAGCGATATTGACTCAAAAGATAAAGTTAAACTGTTGCGTATTGGCGTAAAAACCATTTCTGATTTGCACCAACTAGCCAGTGCCGAGCTAGCCAATAGAGTATCAAGAGTGAGTATGTCGCTTATTCATGAATTATTTGGTAAACAAGCCGCAAAGGTAAAATTCTACCACCCTCTTAGTACCTATTCTGACTACCTAGAATTATTATATGAAGTGCATTTAAGCGCTCGCTTATTACCCGTACTCAATAAATGCATTTCTAAATTTAGTGATTTTTTACTGTTACGAAATGCGCATGCTTTGTCTATTAACATTACTTTTTTTCAGCGTGATAACGAGGCTCTCAGGCATACATTCAATAGTATTCAAGGCATATACAAAACAAGCCAGTGGCTTGACATTATAGAGCTGCAGTTAAGCAATATTAGCTTTGCATCGCCGGTTTATGCCCTTCGCATAGAGTGTACACATTATGAAACCGCACAAAGCAGTAACGTTGATTTGTTTAATCAAAAGGCGAGCCACGTAGCTGCCCTTACCTTGTTGTCACGCTTGCAAAGTAAGCTGGGTGAGCAAAACATACACCAACTTCGTTTCAAAGCTGATTTTCGCCCTGAGCAAAGCACACATAAAAGTAAATTCACACAAGGCCAAAGGGCTTGTAACAAAAGCACTAATTATAACAACTCAGATGGCCTCGCCATTACTAGCCAACACCAAGTAATGCCCACAAGTATTTTTGCTGATCGTCCCGGGCTCTTATTAGAAACCCCCGAGCCACTTACGGTAGCAGTGCAAGTAATTAAAGGGCCTGAACGCATTCAAACCGGCTGGTGGGATAACAAAAGCGTTATGCGTGACTACTACATAGGGCAAAGCGAAGACGGCCAACAAGTGTGGATATTTAAAACCCCTAACAAACAATGGTACCTGCATGGATATTTCGTCTAATCAAAGTGCTCTTGGGGTAGCCGAGTTAGTGTGCCAATCAAACTTTTCATTCTTACAGGCAGCTTCTCACCCTGAAGAACTGGTGCGCCAAGCATACTTTTTGGCTTATCAAGCCATCGCAATTACTGACGAATGCTCTATGGCAGGCGTTGTAAGGGCCTATACAGAAATAAAAGATAACCATATTCCCATTAAATTAATTGTAGGAAGCTTGTTTAAATTTGAACAACAAACTTTGGTGTTTATATGCCCGAATAAAGACGCATATAAGGAATGCTGCCGAATAATCACAAATGCCCGGCGCAGAGCCAGTAAAGGCGAATATGAGTTATCTGAATGGGACATTAGATCATTGCGCCATTGTTTTTGTATTTGGCTACCCAGTGGTACTGAGCACGACGAACAAAAGGCTTTGTGGTTATCAAAACACTTTAAAGAACGATTGTTCTTAGGGGTGAAGCGTTGGTTACTCGCCAACGAGCAAGATTATATCAGCCATTGCCAAAGCTTAAGTGAGCGGTTTTCAATTGATATTGTTGCTACCTCAGCGCCTTTAATGCATGACCCAACCCGCTTCCCTTTATACCAATGCTTACAAGCCACCTATTATGGCTGTAGCATTGAACAACTAGGGCGTAAAAGCTTAAGCAATGCTGAGGCTTGTTTACGTCCAATTAGTAAGCTCAAAAGCTTATACCCCATTGAATGGCTAAATAACGCTTGTTTGTTAGCCCAAGCCTGTCATTTTCAGTTATCAGAACTTGCTTATGAATATCCTGCGGAAGTAGTAGCAAAAGGGATGTCACCCACAGAATATTTACGCGTATTAGTTGAGCAAGGCATAAAAAAACGATTTCCCGATGGGCTGCCTTTAGAAATTAGAGCCATTATAGAAAAGGAAATGACCTTAATTAGAGATCAAGCTTACGAGCATTTCTTTTTAACCATTCACGACATCGTAAAGTTTGCGCAAAGCCGTAATATTTTGTACCAAGGCCGAGGCTCAGCCGCTAACTCAATAGTGTGCTATTGCCTTGAAATTACCGCCGTAGACCCTAGGCAAATTAACGTGTTGTTTGAGCGTTTTATTTCTAAAGAGCGCAATGAGCCCCCTGATATTGACGTAGATTTTGAGCACGAACGCCGCGAAGAAGTCATTCAGTATATTTATCAAAAATATGGGCGTGAACGCACAGCGCTAGCCGCAACCGTGGTGTGCTATCGCTTTAAAAGCGCCCTACGAGAAGCAGGAAAATCTTTAGGCTTAAATATTACTGACCTTGATTTCTTTATTAAAAATATAAACCGGCGTGATCAATCACTAAGTTGGCAGTCGCAATTAAGCGAATTGGGGATAGAGCCTGAATCTTCTTTAGGTAATAAGTTCGTGCATTTAGTTGAACAACTCATTGGCTTTCCCCGCCATTTGTCGCAGCATGTAGGCGGCTTTGTAATATCGGCAGGGCCATTATACGAATTGGTCCCAGTAGAAAATGCCGCCATGCCCGAACGTACCGTTATTCAATGGGATAAAGACGACTTAGAAAGTTTGCAGTTATTGAAGGTAGATGTGCTAGCGCTTGGCATGCTAAGCGCCATTCGAAAAAGTTTTGATATGCTCTCAAAGCATTACGAACAAGACTGCGACATCGCCTTTATTACCGCTCTAGGCGATGATCCACAAGTGTACAAGCAAATTTGTACTGCCGACACCGTTGGCTTGTTTCAAATTGAATCGCGCGCACAAATGTCAATGCTGCCCCGCTTGAAGCCTAAGTCTTATTACGACTTAGTGATTCAAATTGCCATAGTAAGGCCAGGCCCTATTCAAGGTGACATGGTTCACCCATTTTTAAAACGTCGCGACGGCAAAGAAAAGGTTAGCTACCCTTCAGCTGCAGTAAAACGGGTACTTGAACGCACAATGGGTGTGCCTATTTTCCAAGAACAAGTTATTCAATTGGCTATGGTGGCGGCAGGTTTTACTGGCGGTGAAGCTGACCAACTTCGCCGTGCCATGGCTAGCTGGAAGAAAAACGGTGAACTTGGCAAGTTTAGACAAAAACTCACAAAGGGAATGACCGAACGCGGCTATAGCATTGAGTATGCTGAGCGGCTATTTGAACAAATACGTGGCTTTGGTGTGTACGGTTTCCCAGAGTCTCATTCAGCGTCGTTTGCAGTGTTAGCCTATGTGTCAGCATGGCTTAAGCATTATTATCCAGCCGTATTTTATGTAGGTTTGCTAAATAGTTTGCCGATGGGCTTTTATAGCCCATCGCAGTTAGTGCAAGACGCAAAAAGACATCATATACAAATTTTCCCCTGTTGCGTTAAGGCCTCTGACTATGACCACAAATTGGTAAAACATAAGGGGGAATTTGCCATACGCCTTGGCTTGCGTTTAGTGAAAGGTCTTAAAAAAACATCTATTGAGACCTTACTTGAGTACAGGTGCAGCAATGCATTGCTAAGTATTACTGATTTAAGAAGAACACTCATTCCCAGCCCTTGCTTACAAGCCTTAGCCAGTGCGGGAGCGCTATCTAGTTTTGGGCACGACCGCTTCAATAGCCGCTGGCAGCTTATGGATGATTTACCGAATACTCCCTTATTTGCCAACGTAGCAGAATCTTCACCTACTAACTACGTTCAACAGCCCAGTTTATTTGACGATTTAGTTGAAGACTACGCCAGCACCGGCCTAAGTATAAATTCGCACCCAATATCATTACTGCAAAACGCCGCTTTATTACCTAAATTCACCTTGGCAAAAGATTTGGCCCTAAAGAGCCATCAGTCTTTGATTACCGTGATTGGAGTGGTGTCATGTAAGCAAAGCCCAGGTACTGCTAGCGGTGTTACATTTATTACCCTTGAAGATCATACTGGTAATAGCAATGTGCTTATTTGGCAGCGTAGCGCACGAGCCCAAAAGAATGCCTATTTGAACGCCAAGGTACTTATGGTAAAAGGTATATTAGAACGGGGAGATGGCGGAGTTGAGCATATAATTGCTGGCAAGCTTATAGATATGAGTCATCTACTAAAACAACTTGCCATTAACGCTCGTGAGTTTCACTAAGCCTTAGTAAACTTGGCTTAGCCCTTCTAACTTAATTAACTTAGTTTTAAGTTGCTGCTGATTTATTAGCGCGAGTTTTTTACGTTCTTTATCCATTGACAACTCACCGCTTAAATCACCAATGGGCATAGCATACACTTGCGATTCACCATTTAATAAGTTTGTACGTAGCACGTCTTTATTATTTGATGCATCAACCTGATACACATAGTTACCTAAAATAAATAGGCAACTAATACATGAATTATGCTGCAAAGAAATTGAAATGGTTGGATTTCTATTCTCAAACTCAACCCTTGCCTTATTATTCAAATCTATGATGAACTTGGCTCTATAACTCGCATTACCCTCATTGGTACTGGTTCTAAGCACTAAGTTACGAACGTACTTAGCATTAGCTTTAACTAAGCTTAATTGCTTATTTTGAAAATTAAATTCGTATACGCCTTTTGTTTTATTAATGGGTTCTGCATAAAACTCAAGGTTACCGCTTTCGTTGAATAATAATTGGCTAATTTTTGGCAAAGTCAGCGTAATATAGTCTAGCTCTTTGGTTTCAATGTTGAATGAAAAAGGCCTTTGATTTACCAAGCCAACAAGTATATTTTCATCAAAGTTTGACACCAGTTCGTCAATTTGGCTTGCTCCGTCAAAGCGAATAAGCTCACTTTCGATGTACTGGTTTTGCTTGAGTTCAGCCATAATAATCACGTTGCTATCGCCTGATTGGCGAGAAAAAATTAAGCGATTATTTTGAATAATAGGCAGTGATTCTGACAGGGGAAAGCCATTGCTTACACTGCTAAACACATGGTTATTTTCAGTATTGAAAGGTTCATCAATAAGGTGGAGTTTAGATACGCCTCGTGTATTTGACACAATAAAGCATGCTTCTCCACAATCAGCTATTAGGCCTTTCACATCTTCCGCTTGCGTGACCCACGAACTCAATGTTTTAGAATTAACTTGGTAGGAATACATTTTTGACTGATTATCTGAAAACGTAAAGCGAGTACCACTTACGTTCCAAACACCTGCTTGTAAATTTCCCGCTAGCTTAGAAATTTGACTCGCTTGTACAGCAATACCTGAGCCAGTTTCACCTTGCTCAACCAGTTCATAAATATAGAAATCATTAGCATTGGAAACAGCAACAAAAGCATCTTTATTCTGCGGCTTAGGCCAAAAGCCTTGAACACTGAAACTACTGTTGGCAGCCTCTACTAGCGAATTTTGTAATTCAGTATATGTGCGAATATCTTGTGTGCGTAAGTTGATTATATCAATGCGTTGGCTAGGTTTGTGTAATGCGTAAACTTCGAGGTCATGATTGTATATCCCTAATATTTCATATTCATTAAGTGCAGTGTATGAATAGTTAGTTAAGAAAAAATTATGGTTTTTATCGAATTCCAGCGCATAAAAGACTGAAGCATCGTTACGCATAACCAAGAGTGTATTTAAACGGCTCGACCACCAAAATTTATCATCTAAAACACTTTTAATAACAAAACTTTTACGCAAGCGTGTACTCACATTTTCAAAGAGTAAGGTGGTTGAACCCTTACTTTCATCAGGCATTACACTTATATTTAGTAAGTCATTATAAAGATAGTGAGCATTCACTTTATTTGTGTTGAAAACACTTAGCTCAGACTTTACAATCGCAGTTTCATCATCATTTTCCTTGCTATCAATATTTGACAATAAGTAAAACATGAGTAATATTAGACCAACGGTTACGAGTAACCCGAAAATGAAAATTTTGTTGCGATACTTTTGAAATGAAGTTTGAATAATAGTTGAGCTAAGCACTACATTTGGGATGAGTAAATAACCCTTAGTTGGAATAGTTTTAACGTAGCTTGGGTTTCTTGCGTTGTCGTTTAATACTTCCCTGGTTTTTTTAACCATAGCACGCAATGCTTCATCACTTGGGGTCTTGTTCGGCCACAAAGTACTGAGTACCGTTTGCTTAGAAACAACCTCGCCGTTGTACTTAATAAGTAACAACAGGAACTGGAAAATCAGAGGCTCAATATTCACCTCTTTACCGTGCACATGTAAGCGGCCAGATGTACAATCAAGTTCGCAATCAGCGAATTTGGCAAGCTTGTGTTTTAGGTCAATATCAACTGCCATTAAGGTTTTTTCTCCAAAAAAATACCTAGCTGTGACTATATGTGAACAAGCATACACCCCGCATATTTAAAAGCAACTCCAATATTAATTCACGCTCAATTTATTAAAAAATCACGTTTATTTACGTACTTTTAATCCATCAAGTAAATTTACCAGCAGCTTAAAAAACGAAATATTTGCGATAAGAAAACGCTTCGAGATATGCTAAACACTAGGCTAAATACGCAGCTTTTGTCATGGTTAATTCTTTATCAAATTCGGCTGGGTCACACAAAGTCACTCAAGGTTTTATATGCAGTTCAGCTCACTTAACAAAAGTGAAAATTGCTTACTTTCGCGGTAATATTTCATATATTAGTCTCGCTCTCGCTTGCACGAATTTGCTAATAGAAATCACGTTGATCAGCATACCATTTCCATTTTTTAAACCGCCTTTTGCACTTAGATGATGCAAGAAAAAAGCGTTGTAATTTACTAAATCATTTTGTTAGATGGGATGGGTTAGTAACTACTAACCCATATGTCACTTATGCATTTATATACTAAAGTTGAGCACCAGACTTGCATTACATATACACAGGACTATGATGGTGACTTACAAGTTATAAGTTATTTCTTAACAGGGCTTGTTTCAATAATGCTTTAACTATTTCAAAAATGGAGCGCAATTTAGTATGCGGACATTGGGCCAATTAAAACAAATAGGTCAATTACTAGCTTTTAGTTTTTTTTGTTGTAGTTTAAGTTTTAATTTACAAGCTACTTCAGAACTTGAACTTAAACCTAATGAGCTCAAAACAGATAATGTGATTAAAACTTACGTTATTGGGATTTCCGATATAAATCACTATCCTTACTTTTCTCTTGTTAAATCAGAAAACCGAGGGTTTGCTTGGTCCATTCTCGAGAGTTTTGCCCAGCAACATAACATCACATTTAGTTATAAAGTTGTTCCCCTAACCAAACTGCAATTAGAGCTAGAGAAAGGAGAAATTGATTTTATATTTCCCGACAACCCTAAATTTAATAAATTTAAAGACAAAGCAAATCCTAATATCTATAGCTCACCAATAGCACAAGCCGTGGCTGTTACATACACTAGTAAGCAAAAGCAGCATTACACGATTGATCAAGTAAAAAAAGTCGCCATACCTTTTGGTTACACATCATGGCAGTGGTCTGAAGTTATTCGACAATACAACATTCAAACCGTGCCCGTAAGAGATCTGTTTCAAGGTTTGTATGCGCTGCGCATTAGTAACATCGATGCGACCGACATCGAATACAACATAGCCCAGCATATTACAAATCAAAGCTCCTATTGGAGCCAAATGACACTCGCTAAAGACCTACCTAGCACGAAGGTTGACTACCATCTATCAAGTATAAAACACATTGGTGTATTACAAGATATTAGCCAATTTGTAAGTAGTAATCCGGAATTAATTTTAGAACTTAAAAACAAGTACAATATTAAATATTACGATGAAGTATTTCCCGAAGAATAAATTTCCTGTTTTCGTGTAAACTAAGAAAAAATACTTAGTTAGTTAAAGGAAAAACGATGGCTGATAGTGATCTAGAAAAATCATTTTTGACATTGAAGCAAACAATCCCCTTAATGCTCAAGCATAACATTTCTGCCATTCCTACAAATTATGCATTGTGGTACACCTATGTGGCCAATGAATCAGCTGAACTAAAAGCGTCGCTTGATGATGTGCTAGCTAATAACGTTCAATTATCAGAAGCTAAAACTAAAGATTTGTATAGAACGTACTTAGCCGAAACTGAAGAAGTTTCGGCATGGGAACTACGTCAATCTTTAGAAGCAATGTTACTTGAACTCTCGCAATCTTTAAAAGACACGCAGTCTGAAACCACTAGCTTCAAAAACATTATGGACAACTGTGTTGACGACTTAGTGAAAGTAGAAAGAGAAGGTTTATCAATAGATGAGGTCATGGCTTTGGTGCGAAATCTTGTAAAAGATACCCAAAATATACGCCGCAGTACTATTAGTTTTAATGCAGCCTTAACCGAAGCGCAAAGTGAGATCGAGACCTTACGTGCTCAACTGGAACAAAGCCAACATGAAGCGCTTTTTGATAGTTTAACGGGCTTGTGCAACAGGCGTTATTTTGATGAAGAGCTTGCCACGCAATCGTTAAAACCGAACCTGTTTTTACTCTTAGTTGACTTAGACCACTTCAAAAAAGTAAACGATACCTACGGTCATGTGATGGGTGATTTAGTACTTAAGGCAACCGCACGTAAACTTCAGGCAACGTGCCGCGATGGTGCGCAAGCCTTTCGATTTGGCGGTGAAGAATTTGCCGTAATTATCCCCAATTCAAGTTTCGCACGTGCTCGTGGTATAGCAGAATCAATGCGCAAAGCGGTTGAGAAAATACGCGTAAAAGATAAACGCTCAGGGGAAATATTAGGTGATATTGCAGCGTCCTTTGGTGTTGCAGAGCTGACTAAAGGCATGAACCCATTGGCCTTAATAGAAAAAGCCGACAAACAACTATATGAAGCTAAGCGTTTAGGCCGTAATCGCGTTATGCCAATGAGCTAAATCTCAAGCGTTTAGCTTTCTTTATTGCTCGCCTTGTATGTGTACATTCGTTTATCTGCAAGGCTAATGCAGTCATACACAGAACTTTCTTCAAGGCTAGTTGCAATACCAAAACTTAAACCCGCCCATTGCCAGGTTCTGCCAAGCTCGGCTGACAAGGTCTCCATTATTCTCCAAGCTTTGGCTTCGAGTTCTTCTGTTTCAGCTACAGAATGACTATTGAGTAGCGCAATAAATTCGTCGCCACCTGAGCGATACACTCCACCATAAGCACTTAAGGATTGCTTCATCAAATTAGCTGTTTTAATGATGAGCTTATCACCCTCTTGATGGCCCTTTTTGTCATTTACCATTTTTAAGCCATCTAAATCTACATAAACAACCACATAAAACTCTTCAAGATTTGTAACACTTTCATTAAGTGCAAAACGATTGCCTAACTGCGTCATAACATCGATTCGCGATAAATATTGATGCTTATCAAAATCGACACGTTTCAGCCTAAACCACTCTGACAAACATAACAAAATACAAATGCAATCTATTGACAGAGCAACCACTACTACTGACTCTGAATATGCTAGCGCACCAAAAAACTGGCTGTGCGCCGCAATATAGTATGCTAAAGACGCACTATATAATAGATTCCCCAGTAAAAAGTATTTAGCCCTATAGTCACGTTTTTTCAGCATAAAAACGGCAACAGTAAGCGTCACTACCACCCAGAAGCTAGCTAATATATGCGATAGCCAAAAAGCATAGGTGAACGGTATCAAACAATTCACTATGCCAACTAATACAGCGCCAATACTTAAATATCTTAGAAACTTGTACAGCTTTTTATGGTTTAGCTTACAGTCAAAAAGAGCGCACACAAACTGCGAAGCACAAGCAATAGCGTAAGGAAAAATGAGTATGCCCCAATAAGTGCTGTTAATACTTAAATTAAGTGTATCGTCTATTAAACCAGACGCCGCAGCCCAACCAATGCCATGCAAACCTAAATAACCCGCACAGCTTATGGATACTATTTTACGCGTCCCGACATATACTAGAGCTGCTAATAGCGCTAACACGAGCATGGTTGTTATACCGGCAATAGAAAGTGCATTATTTAAGTTTTGATATTGGTAAAAATCTTCAGGACCAGAAATTGTTATCGAAACAGGCGTGGCAAACTTATCGGCGCTAATAAGCAACCAAAGCTCAACTTCAGTATTTTTTTGTATATGTATATCAACAGCTTGGTAGTGCAACAAGCGTGGTAGAGAATCATCTGTGAGTTGTGAAAAATCTTTTAACTGGGAAATATTTTGCTCTTGGTTTGTATAATGTACGTAACCCAAATCAACAAAATTTGAATTCACTGTTAGGAACAGCGCTTCGTTGTCTGACTTATTTTGTAGCACTAGTTTTGCGATATAAGCCCCTGACTTGCCGCCTATTGATTCAAGCAGTGGGAGCTTATTGTAGTCCAGTTTAAGCTGGTTAACACGGCTTAACGGCGTGTTGTATTGAGTGTTTTCGGTAAGGGGAATAATGCGCCATAAGTAAGTATCTTCAACTATAAGTTCCTTACCATGAAATACTATTGGCTGTTCGGCAAATGCAGGTTGTATATAACTGAGAATGAGTATATTGACCGCGCTAATAAATCTTAAACAACATGTCACGATAAAACCCCGAGCTAAATTTAAAGTAAAAGGCGTTAGCCTATTTCGTATTGCCTCGCGCACTGAACTTCGTCAGTATAAAATTTAGACACAATACTTTATAACATACTTTAGCTCTGTACATAATATAAACTAAATATATTTACTTTTAAGCTCCTTTTACGTTTCAGAAATAATATTTCGTCGAATTTCTGACTCAATTATACTTCTTCAATCTAGCCCCGAATGGGGTCGCCGCTAATGCGGGTCACTTTTGTGCAGACGTAAAAAAACCCGCTAGCGTATGCTATGCGGGTTTCTGCTCTTTAATTAAAGGCTATAGGAGTCCCGGTTACCGGCAAGGGCGGATGTGCTACTCTCGCATGGGCTTTCTATTGCCAAAGGCCCACACTCACCCTTGCCCCGAATGGGGTCGCCGCTAATGCGTGTCACTTTTGTGCAGACGTAAAAA
>NZ_JBMEUF010000003.1:0-339237 GCF_048820975.1 Glaciecola sp. 2405UD65-10
GGCGACAATAGCGATACGGTCCCACCTGACTCCATCTCGAACTCAGAAGTGAAACGTATTAGCGGCGATGGTAGTGTGGGGTTTCCCCATGCGAGAGTAGCACATCGCCAGACTCCTATTTAAAGAAACCCGCATAGCATACGCTAGCGGGTTTTTTTACGTCTGATGAAAAGTGACACGCATTAGCAGCGACTCATTCGGGGCATAAATAACAAATACACATTCGCTTACGATCTTAGGCATTTACCTTTGTTTATTAAACGCGTATCTTAACTACATAAATAATTATAAAAATACGGAAATTTTATGTCAAAGCACAAAAGGCAAATAAGCTATTTGTTATTAGCACTTTTATTCACCAAGGTCGTTATTGCTAATGAACAAGAATCTCAGACGCTTGCCAATGTAAACGCTCTAATGAAGCAGGAGCAACACGAAGAAGTTATTTCCATAATGGAGGAACTGCCAAGTGCTAGCTTAAGCTTTGATCATTACAAAGTATATGTAGCGGCAGCGGCCTCAATTGACCTAGACGACGCAGAAGACATTGCGATTCAAGCTGTTGAAAATCTTCCTGATGATCCCGACATCTATTTGTTACATGCTAGTATTATGGGACAGCAAGCACAGACTAGTGTATTTAGTGCTTTATCATATGCGAGCAAAGCACTCAAAAGCCTTAAAAAGGCAGTGACGCTAGCACCTTCTGAGCCTAAGTATCGCTTAGCATTAATGGGTTTCTATTTAGCAGCACCTTCCATTGCTGGAGGTGACGAAGAACTTGCCTACCAAGAAGCACAATCTATTGCTCAACTAGATAAAATATACGGCCATGTAGCATTAGCACGATACTACCAAGCTACCGGCGATTCTCAAAAAGCCATTGAAAAGTTACAAGTAGCTTCCGAATCAAATCCAGACAACGTAAATATTCTTGATACTTATGCGTCAGTGTTAGTACAAAGTGAAAAATATAGTAAAGCCATAGAAATTTACCAAAAGATTATTAACCTCCCTTTGCCTCAAATTACCGAAAATCTAGAGGAACTGAAGCCAGAGGCGCTTGAAAATGAAAAGCAACTTCGATTAAACAGTCAATACCAAATAGGACGAGTAGCACTACTTGGGGATGTGAAACACAGCGAAGGAATAACAAGCCTGCAGCAATACCTAGAGACTTTACAAGCAACAAGTGTAGACGTACGCGGCCTGCCGTCATCAAATTGGGCGCATTTACGTATGGCGGGTTTATTATTCGCCACTAAACAGTACAAAGCGAGCAAAGAAAAGCTTGATGCTCTAATTGTTGATAAGAATGATGATCAAATGAAGTCAGCCTTTAAAGAATTAAGAAAAAAATTAAAAAGCGCCTTATAGGCGCTATTTATTCAATTACGCCTTTTGCTTGTTCCCAACAAATGATTTTAAAAGTGCGGGTAAAATGGTGAGGTCGGTAATAAACGCGAACAACATTGCACAGGCAGTCAATATGCCGAAGTATACACTTGGCATAAAGTCTGAAAATACGAACATACCAAAACCCACTGCAATGAGCGTTGATGTATAAGTAATTGCCAAGCCAGTATGAGCAAATGCACTATCGAGTTTTTGTTCACTTTTACTCGTTCTATAGGCATCAATGAAGTGAATGGTATCATCTATTGCTATTCCCATAGCAATAGCCGCTATTGTGATGGTCATTAAATCCAAAGGTATCCCCAACAGTCCAATCAAGCCTAATACTGTTGTAGTGGTTAATACATTAGGTACCAAAGCGATTAAGGCTAATTTGATTGACCTAAAAATAACGAGTAACACAATCGCTAAGGCGCCATACACAATGCCTAAAGTCGCAACTTGTGAATCAAATAATTTAGATAATATATCTTGGTAAAGTACAAAAAGGTTCGTAAGTTGGTAGCTATCTTGCGTTAAGCCTGTTGCGGCTAAATCAGCCCGAAGATTTTCTAACAGTTCAGCCCTGTTCAAATCGGGTAAGGTGTCTTCAATACGAGTAGAGATTCGCATGGTGTTTGTTTCAGTATCAATATAAGCGCCTATCATCTGATTCACAATTGCTTTATCAAGCAAAGAATAAATCACATCAAGTTCATACTCAGTAAGCGGTTTATTATCGTTTAGTTGCTGCGCTAAGCTTGTGAAGTTAATAAGTGAGGTCACATTTCCCGTTGCGTCAAATGCATCAACTACGGCGTGGCCTAAGTGCAGTTTATTTACATCATCGGCGCGCATAAACAGATCACTCAGTCCTACGCTAGGGCTCATGTCTATTATTATATCAAGGGGAGTTGAGCCACCAAATTCTTGGTCAATGAAACTTAGTTCTTTATAAATAGTGGTGTCTTGGTGAAAGTAATCAATAAAACTATTTTCAACATTTAGTTTTGTAATACCCACGCTAATTGCTAACATCGCCACAAGGGGGACAAATATATACGTTTTGGTTCGTTTAATAACGCTTGCTTTCAAGCCAAGTAAAAATTTGCTAACAAAACTAAGTTCAGTGCTTTCATCTTTCTCTTTAAAAAAGCTTAACAAACTTGGAAAAACGAGCAGTGCAATAAGTAGAGTGACGCCGTTGGCAATTAACATCATTAAACCAAAGTCCATTACCGGTTGAATGCCGCTAGCCATTAGTGATGCAAAACCAATAGAGGTGGTAATTGCTGCAAAGAAGCAGGGGGCTATTTTGAGTTTCAAGGTTTCAAGTACACGCTCACCTTGTAGCATACTGGGCTTGTCGCGGCTCACTTCCCTATAGCAGGTTATAAGGTGCAACATAATAGCTAAAGTTAAAATGAGCTGAAGCGCAATAAAGTTAGCTGATATTACCGTTGCAGGAATATTTAGCAGGGCTAATAAGCCAAGTGTTATCACAACACTGGACACACATGCGAATAACGGAAATAACAACCATTTGGCCGAACGAAACAATAAGAGCAGTAAAGCACTAATTAACAAGCTTATGCCAGCTCCAAAATAGAATAAATCTTGAGTAACAATCTCAATTAAACGAATGCCAACTACGTAACTTCCCCCAATATATAAATTTGCATCTAAGTTCGCCTCTTGAATAATACTTTCTATGCTGAGCACTTCTTGCTGGCGAACTTTAGCTATCTTATCTTGAATAGTCTTAGCTTCTAATTTTAAGCTTTCCAGTTCCGTTTGCTGCGCCTCACTAAGCTCTCCATCTATCAACTTCGCCTGAATCGCTACTATCTTATTATTGAGGGAATCTAGGGCTGGGTTTTCTTTGAAAACTAATTGGATGGCCGTGGCGGTTTGTTGTTTGTTAACCAGCAAATCAGTAAAAATGGGATGATCACTTAATAAACGCTCCATGTCCGAGGGGCTATAGTTTTGCTTATAATAATTAAGTTCATCTACGGCTACATTTCCCATTAACTGATTTTTACTTTCAATCAAGGGAACTGACAACATCGAGTTAACCGTTTCTACTCTCTCTAATTGGCTAAATTTTTTGCTTAGTAATTCAATATCATTAATTGCACCTTGGCTAAATACCTTTTTACTATTTGGCTGGTAGGCGACTAATATAAACTCGGCCGGCGAGAATTTTTTATTGGCCAGTTGTGTTTTTATAAATAGTTCGTTGTTCTGCGTAAGCAAGGTGTCGGCTGAAGCATCTATTTTAAATTGCGGTGCAAATATGCCAAAACCACATAAGGCGATAGCGAATAAAGCTAATATAAACCAACGAGCCGCCAATATGGCTTTAGCAACAAAGGTAACAATACTGCTCGATTTGTTACTATTCATTTGGTCTTTCTCCAACAATGTTTACTTCGCTTTTTGCCGCTTCTCGCGCCATATCATCACGATTCATGGTTTGAATATACTGGTTACGAAAATAAACGTATGGGTCTTCAGCCTGTTCAAATAAGGTAATGTACAAATCTGATTGGCGTGAAAAATCATCCACGCCATCTACAACACGTACGGCGGTATCTTCGGGGCTGTTAAATACGTAGGTAACCGGATGAATTAGGCTTTCAGAAACAACTGAGGTGGTGCCGCGTAAGTCAGATTGCCCCAATATTGGCAATACGATATAAGCACCGCTTCCAACATCGTACTTCATTAAAGTTTGCGCAATAGTTTGAGGATGCTCTTCAATGCCAAACCAATCGCTGGCAGGATCGAACAATCCAAGTAAACCTACTGTAGAGTTAATCAAGAATCGTCCCAAATTATTTCCTGCTTCTGAAAATTCTCCGCTGAGTCCATTATTAAGCAAATTTAAAGGTTCACGTAAATTATCAAACGCATTAGCAATAGAATTTCTAGCAGGCTCTGGAATAACTGCCTTGTAGCCTTTAGCTACAGGTATTAGCACGTATTTATACGTGTAATGATTAAAGCTAAATAAGGGCCTGTTTATGAATTCCAATGGGTCATAATACTCGGTAGATGCTATTTCTAAACTTTCATTTAGCTCATCGGTAGGGGCGACTACTGTTGGTTGAACGGTAATAACACCGTTACTCGTTTGAATTTGCGTAGCTTTGTAATTGCTGAGTTCTTGCGCTTTGCTTGGTTCAGGTTTTACCGTTGGGGTTTGTTCAGCTGCTATTTCTTCATGACTGGGGGCGCTAGAACAAGCTATTACACTACTTAAACTACCGGCTATTATTATAATTCGAAAGATAGACTTCATTTTCAGGGGCCTTTGGGGGTAATAGCGTTCGCCAAATATCTTGACGAACGCGGGTATGCGCTATTTACTATAAGTACCATAGCAAATAAGTTATTAATTAACTGTTACTTACTGGGATTATATTTAGCTCAACTCTACGATTCTTTTGTCTTGATTCTTCAGAGGCATTACTTGCAATTGGTTGAGATTCCCCTAAACCCAGCGTTTGTAAACGATCAGGTGATATGTTCTGCTGGCTAAGGTAGGCGGCAACGCTATTAGCACGAGCCATTGACAAATCTTGGTTGTACATGTCACTACCGGTTGAATCAGTATGCCCTTCAATGCTTAGTTTCGTTTTTTCAAATTCTGCTAGCACTATGGCTACGTCATTTAACACGGGGTAAAAGTTAGATTGAACTTGAGTACCATCAGACGCAAATGTTAACTCACCAGGAATAATTAATCTGAGCTGTTCCCCATCTCTAATAACCTGTACACCGGTATCTGCGAGCTCAGATTTAAGTGCCGCTTCTTGTTTGTCCATATAATTACCAATTGCAGAGCCCGCCAAAGCACCTATTGCCGCACCCCAAACGTAACGACTCTTGTCATTGTCACCAGTGCCTTTACCTATAAGTGCGCCAACGGCCGCACCTATGCCTGCGCCTTTTTGTGTATTAGATGAATTTGCACAACCTGTAAATATTAGGGTAGAGGCAAGGGCAGCGATAATGTGGATAGATAATGGTTGTTTCATGTTTGACTCCAAACTTTTGGGTAATTGTTATAATTTCGTTTTTATCGGTATAGCAATTGGTATTCCACCTATTTACGAAACGGGTAAAATTTAATGCGGTACCTAATTTATAAAGGATTGAAAGGGATTTTACTAAGCCAGCAGTAGCTGCATGATGCAATTATAAAAGTAAGTGTATGTAATAATTTCCGAGTGCTTGTGTTAAAAATACATGTTGTTTTCATGATTATGATTTACACGGAAGCGGAATTTTTAGATATGTGGCTAGACCCAAACATTCAAACCCATCCACGAATAGATTTCGTGTTGAATCATCCAATGCTTTATCCTAGCGTAGAAGTACAAAGAGAAAAAACTTATAAAGACAAGGTGCCAATGAAATCACCAGCATCGGCTGTGCTGGTATTTCATATATTAGCTTAGCGGCTAAAAGCCAATTTAATTTTCGTCATGCCCATATACAATATTCATATGAATAGCATAAGCGATTTCGAACGCGCTCTTTTGGAATATTTTCAATCCGGTTTCTTCAAAGGCCACTGTAACTGGATTTCGTTTAATGGCTTCTTTAAATTCAACCGCAGTAATGACTTGTGTATCCACATCTTTAATTAACTGAATGGCCGCTTCCATTTTGAAACCTAAAGCGCCGCCTGCAAACTTACCTTTTAAAGGGCGCTCTTTTATTACCACTTTATCAATTTTATAATCTTCAATTAATTTGGCGAAGGTAGCTTGAAAATATTGGATATCACCAGTACGGTTTTGCTTATTAAATTCTACTTTTCTTACTCGGCATTCAGGTATAGAAAACAAACCGTCTTGATAAGACAATAAGCATATAATCGCCTCGCTACCTTTTAACTCTACGCCACATATTCTCATTGTCATTTCCTCATAATAATTAGTGGATTAATTTTACATGCTGGATGCATTGAATACTATCTTTGTATTGTTATTCATAAAAGTATTTAAAAAAGATGATGATTGCAGCGAGCCATCCTCAAAATTTTGTTACAATTCGCAAAAATTTTTATAAAGCGGGTAATAAATGACAACCCTTTTTGGCAACATTAAAAAGATGAAAGTGTCGGTAGACGAAAACGCACAAGCACAGTATCAACTGCCTATTGGCGAATCGCTTGTAAATATGAACGAAGCAATTGGTAAACACATAAAAGTGAGCTTTGCAGGTATTATTAACTGCGTTAATTGCAACAGGCAAACAAAGAAAAGTTTTAACCAAGGTTACTGTTTTGTATGCCTACGAAAATTAGCGCAATGTGACACCTGCATTATTAAACCAGAGCAATGCCATTATGACCAAGGTACTTGCCGCGAGCCCCAATGGGGTGAGGCCAACTGCCTCCAAGATCACTTTGTTTATCTTTCAAATACTGGCCAAATAAAAATTGGTATTACCAAGTTCATCGGCGAGGAAGTGTCTTCTCGTTGGATAGATCAGGGTGCTAATCAAGCGATTGCCATTTATAGAGTGAAAGAACGCTTACACAGCGGCTTGTTGGAAACCCACATTGCACAATCTGTTGGTGATAAAACAAATTGGCGTACTATGTTGAAAGGTACTGCAGACAAACTTGATTTGCTTAGCATGAAACAAAAAGTATATGAGTTAGCCGCTGATAAGGTAAGGGAAATGCAAGCCGAATTTGGTATTCAGGCCGTGCAAGAATTAGATACTCCTCCCGTTGAGATTAATTATCCGGTAAACCAATACCCAGTAAAAATAAAGTCTATTAACCTTGATAAAGAGGGCGAATTTGAAGGGCAACTTTTAGGTATCAAGGGGCAGTACTTGATGTTAGATGGTGATCGCGTCATTAATATTCGTAAGTATACTGGCTATGAATGGGAACTAAACATAGCCTCTTAAATGTGTAAATTAACAATCAAGGCTGTATGTAATTTTACGCGTAATTGGATTAATTACTTACAACTAATTAACTATACTAAAGTTTTGAATTACCATTTTTAGCCCTTTTAAGAACGCAATAAATGTGTTAAAAATTAACCACCGCGAAGTAAAAGGGCTAAGATGGAATTAAAGTCTGAAATAAATAAAGCTAAAGTGCTAATTGTGGAAGACTGTATAACCACAAGCGTAATTATTGCGCGCGCTATTTCTGATATGGCGCAAATAAGTGTTGCCTCTACCGTATCAGAGGGCTTGCGCCTTGCGCGTAGCATTCTTCCCGAAATCATACTTTTAGATATACAGTTGGGCACAGAATCAGGCTTAGATTTGTGTAAAATTTTAAAGCAAGACCCAATTACTGCTAATACAGTAGTTATTTTCATTACTGCATCGGGCGATGATGAAGTTGAAATAGAAGCCTTTGAAAGAGGCGGCTCAGACTTTGTTAGAAAGCCTATTAACACCAAAGTTTTGCGAGCCCGAATAGGTACGCAAATAACATTGTTTCGCAAGCATCAATCACTTAAAACGGCTACACGTTTATATAATCAGATTATAAGTAAATTGCCAAATTATGTGTCTTATTGGAATTCTGAGTTAGAAAATTATTATCACAATGATGAGCAGATGCAGTGGTTTGATTACCCGCCTAACAAGCAAAACTTGCGTTTACAAAATTTAGTCTCGGGCAAAGAATTTGGCACTCTTCAAAGGCGTATTGAAAACCTGAAAGAACGTGGTAATGATCATTTTGAGTTGAGCCTCACACGTTCTAATACGCATCGAGCAAGGCATGTCATGGTGTCGCTTATAAGCGGTAAAATGTACCAAAATAGTACCGGCTTTATTATGGTGTTGACTGATATAACTGAGCGCAAGCAACATGAACTATTGCTGGAAGAAGAAAAAGATAAATATCAAATTGCGCTGCAGTCAATTGGTGAAGGTGTAATAGCGACCAATAATCAAGCCCTGGTTACTTATATCAATCCCATTGCAGAAAAAATATTAGGCACGACATCAGAACAATGCCTAGGAAAGGGTATTGACGATGTTATGCAAGTTCTTGATGCTATTACCGGCGAGAAACTAGTTAACCCAATCCACTATGCACTGCAAGAAGACCGAGTTGTAGGCGTATCACCCGAAACATGTATACAAAGCCCTGATTATGGGCGTATTGATATAGAAGAATCATCATCCCCCATAAAAGATACACACGGTAAATCAATTGGTGCCATAACGGTTTTTCAAGATATAACTGCCGCTAAAAAGACGCAAGAAGAGCTTGCTTACGTCACCAATCATGACGTGTTAACCAAACTTCCAAACAGAGTACTGTTAATTGACCGAGCAGAGCAGGCCTTAAAAAGAACCAGCCGTTCACAGCTTAAAACAGCATTTATTGTGATTAATATTGATGATTTTCAAAAAATTAATGATATTCATGGTTATGTAATTGGCGATAGAATTTTAGTCGATATAGCGCAGTTTTTAAGCTCGTTCATTAGAGACAGCGATACTTTATCTAGAAACAGCGGAGACGAGTTTGTATTGTTATTCTCTGAAGTTAACAATTCTACGCAAGTCCGGGATTTTTGTGCAAGGCTGTTAAGTAGCTTCGGTAAAAAATGGAGTATTGGTAAACTAGAATTTAATTTAAGTATTACTATGGGTATAGCCATAAGCCCCACTGATGCAAATGATGCGCAGTCCTTATATAGGCGAGCCGATGCAGCGATGCACGAAGCTAAACGGGGAGGGCGAAATAATTATCGGTTCTATTCTCAGAAAATTGAAGAAACGTTAACTCAAACTTACGTTTCAGCAAATGAATTGCGAAAAGCCATATCTGAAAATAAAATAGAAGTGTTTTACCAAGCTAAAATTAATGATGCACAAAGTCGCCATATTTCTGGAGTGGAAGCCCTTGTTAGGTGGCGAAGGGATAATGGCGAACTCATCCCTCCAAATGCATTTATTGGATTAGCTGAAGAAACTCGCTTAATTATTCCTCTTGGTGAAAGTGTACTGCGCCAAGCCTGTACAGAAGTAAAAAAATGGTTGAAAATTCAAAAGGATCTTACACTTGCTGTAAATATTTCACCGGTACAATTTAATCCTGGTTTTATAAACACACTGTCAAAAATCTTGGAAGAAACTTCGTTCCCACCCGCTAATTTAGAAATAGAAGTAACAGAAAGTGTATTAATAAATGATTCACATGCAATTGAGAATTTTGGCATGTTGAAGGACTTAGGAGTGAAGTTATCGCTAGATGATTTTGGCACCGGTTATTCAAGTTTATCCTATGTAAAAAATTTCCCCATAGATGTATTAAAGATAGATCAGTCGTTTGTGCTTGGAATGCTAAACAACAAAAAAGATTCAAGCATAGTGAAAACTATCATAAACTTTGCTAAAGACCTGCATCTAGAGCCTGTGGCAGAAGGGGTTGAATCGCTGGAACATGTTGAACTGTTGACTAGCTTAGGCTGCAATATATTTCAGGGATTTTACTTTAGCCGCCCAGTACCAGCATCTGATATGGAAGCATTAATTAGCGAATCTCGCTAGTGAATGTTTTCCTTGTAAACATTAGCTCATAAATAATCTACAAATACTCACAATGATCCTATAGAGTAGGGTATCTTTATTTTGACGCTACTAATATGAAAACAGCTCTAATTTTATCAGGCGGCGGTGCGCGCGCTGCGTATCAGGTTGGCGTATTAAAAGCTTTAGCCGAGCTTGTGCCTGAAAGTGAGGCGAATCCTTTTCAAATCATTTGTGGTACATCAGCTGGCGCTATTAATGCGGCCAAACTGGCAACCGAAGCTGATAATTTTCATGAAGCCGTTAATGGATTAGAAGAAATTTGGAGCACTTTAAGCTCAGAGCATATTCACCAAGTGGGCTATGCTACCGTTGTTAAAAGCTTTCTGAAAATTTTGGTGTCGTTTTTTCACAGCGGGGTAGCGAAGGGGCAGCCCCTTTCACTTTTTGATAACCGCCCTTTATTTTACCTCTTAAAACGTAGCATCAATATGGCACGGCTTAATACTATGATTGCCAAGAATTATATTCATGGTTTGAGCATAAATGCCCTTGGCTATACCTCAGGACAAAATATCGCTTTTTTCCAAGGAAACGCCTCTATTAATAATTGGAATAAAGCTAGACGCTTAGGCCTACGCACACAATTACAACACAAACATTTAATGGCATCTTCTGCAATACCTGCAGTGTTTCCTTCCGTTCGAATTAATCGTGAATTTTTTGGTGACGGCGCATTGCGCCAATCCGCGCCGTTGAGCGTTCCGCTAAAAATGGGAGCAGATAAAATAATGGTAGTAGGGGTGAGCGGAAATAAACCTAAAATGGACAGGCTAAAAACCCATAGCTCACCTTCAATAGCGCAGGTGTTTGGCAATATGTTAAACAGCGCTTTTATTGATGCTATGGACGAAGACATAGCTATTTTAGAGCGTATAAACAATGTTGTGAAGTGTATCTCACCGGAACAACAAACACAGTTGGGGGTCAAGCCTGTACAAACCCTTGTAATTAAGCCAAGCGTAAAGTTTGATATCTTAGCAAGCGAGTACGAGCATCACCTGCCTAACTCAATGCGTTTATTATTGTCTATAGTAGGGGCTAACAAAAGTGGCAACGGCAGTAGTTTTGCCAGTTATTTATTGTTTGAAAAAGCTTACTGTAAAAAGCTTATTGAGATTGGTTATCAAGATGCCATGGCACAAATTGATGACATTAAACAGTTTATGGCGAGCTAAATAACGCTGATGTAGCACGCCACTACTCTAAGCTATTGAACGCATAAATGCCGCCAAACGCTCCATTCCTAAGCGTAAATCCTTTTCACTTGAAGCAAATGACAATCTTACAAAATGTTGATTGCCACACTCGCCAAAATCATTGCTAGGGGTTAATGCCACGTGAGCCTCTTGCAATACGCGCTCACAAAAATCCATAGCAGTTAAGCCTGTATGCGAAACATCTATATACACATAAAACGCGCTATCAGGCACAACCTGCACATTTAAACCGCATTGCTGTAAGCCATTAAGCACAATGTCTTTGCGTTTCACCAATGTCATTCTTCTTGATTCGCATACCGCTAAAGAGTTACTGGTAAAGCATTTGAGCGCTGCTTTTTGTGCAATACTTGACGGGCAAATATAGTAATTTTGAGCTAGATTTTCTAATACGTTTACACATGATTCAGGCACCACGCACCACCCTAAGCGCCAACCCGTCATACCAAAATATTTAGAAAAACTATTTACTACAAAAGCATCGTCATCAAACGATAATGCACTAACGGGCTTTGCGTTTGCATCCCCATGATGTAAATTTAAGTAAATTTCATCAATTATACGCCACGCACCATGGCTTTTTGCGAATTCGCACATGGCTTTGAGTTCATCAATTGGAACAGAAGTGCCGGTTGGATTTGACGGTGTAGCTAACATTAGGCCTTGAGTGTTGCTATGCCAGTGTTTTTTCAGTAAATCCATATTTAGCTGAAAGCGAGTACTCGCTTGAGTAGAGACTAGGTCTACCTGGCCGCCAAAACTTCTTATAAATTGCCTATTACATGGGTACGATGGGTCACCCATTACTACTTTGCTGCCTTCATCAACAAAAGCCGCTGAAAGTAATAACAGCGCCGCCGATGCGCCAGCCGTAACCACTATTCTATTGGGGCTTATATTTACATCATGCTGGGTTTTGTAAAAGTGGGCAATAGCGGCTCTAAGTTCAGGTAAACCTAAAGCGGATGTATAAGGTAAAGGCGCACCATTTTGTAATTCACCCAAGGCCTTTAGTACATCGGGAGTTGCCCCAAAGTCAGGCTCACCAATATTAAGTTTAACTACGTGATGGCCTTGAGCCTCTAATTTGGCGGCTTTTTCGCCAAATGCCATAGCATAAAAGGGGGCAATAGCTTGCGCGCGTTTAGAAAATTTCAATAGGGGTAAACTCAACAGCTAACAAAAACGTAATAATGCGTTAATTTGTTGAATTTTAATAGAGTTAAACACGTAATTTTAGGCTGATTGCCTTAAAGAATATTATCAAAAAGATAAATGGTACCAGAGGCCGGACTTGAACCGGCACAGTATTACTACCGGCGGATTTTGAATCCGCTGCGTCTACCAATTTCGCCACTCTGGCATTGAGGATCTTGCTGTATTGGTATTCCTCTTTCGAGGAGGGTGTGCATTATAGCGATTTGACTTTGGGTATCAAGTGTTATTTACAGCTTTATTAACAAATTTTGTGATTTTGCTAAGAAACTGATTTGTAAGCACATAGAGAATGTTATGATACAAGCATAGTGAAGAAAGATATAGTTAGTATGAGCGAATCAAATTTTAAGCGGGCGGGTTTTATAAGGCGTTTAGCCGCTATGGTATACGATGCATTAATTGCAGTGGCGGTTGGCATGTTGGCTGCGCTAATTCTTATAGGTGTACTAACAGCCTTACTTGAAAACGGCGTGTTATCTAAGCAAGGCTATGAGCATGTAAATGATCTTATTCAAGGCTCAGTGGTTTATAAAGGTGTTATTCAAGCTTGGGTAGTGCTATGGGTAAGTTGTTTTTTCTTATGGTTTTGGAAGCATGGTGGCCAAACTTTGGGTATGCGTGCTTGGCGACTGCGCTTATTCAATCTTCATTCTGATACTGAAAAGCCCATAGGTTACGGCAAGCTTATACTTCGATTACTTGCCTCATTAGGCGGGCTGGGTACCTTGTTGGTATTACTTGATTTTAAAAGTAAACTAGCGCTTCAAGATCGCGTTGCAGGTACACAAATGTTAGTGCTTAGCAAAGAAGAAAATCATCATAAAAATTGGTAATTCAACTAGTTTCGCTTCAATAACACAGCCGCAATTAACGCAAACAATACACTAGGTACTACAGCTCCTAAGACTGGCGGGAGTTGAAATACTAAGGCTACTTGGCCGAATATTTCGCTACTTACAAAAAATCCAATCCCAGCAAGTACGCCCATTCCCGTTCTTGCTCCCATGGTTACCGAACGCAAGGGGCCAAATATAAACGAGAGTGCAAGCAAAAGCATTACCGCGACTGACACAGGCTGCAAAATTTTGCGCCAAAAGGCTAGTTCATACCTTGATGAATCTTGGCCGTTGTTCTGTAAATAATCAATGTATTCGTATATACCGCCAATTGATAAGGCTTCGGGCTTTACTGCCACAATGCCTAGCTTGTCGGGCGTTATTGAGGTTTCCCACTGGCGCTCATTTATCTGACTGCTTTGAATACCTTGCTCGTTAATTAGCACTTGTTTTACATCAGATAACTGCCAGGTTGGTGAATTAAATTGAGCTGTTTTTGCACTGGTTACACGGCTTAATTTTAATGCGTCGTTAAACTCATAAACGCTCACATCTTGTAAGGTATTTTGGTCTAGCACATCACCAATACTTACAAAATTATCACCGTCTTTTGCCCATGTTAATGAGTTGGATGAAAGTAAACTCCCGCCTGACAGCGCCTCTGTTCGAATTTGTTTCGCTTTAGCTTCGCTTTGCGGGGTTACCCATTCAGCCAGCGCCATCACCGCCAATATAACTAATACTACTGATTTCATTGCACTGGTTGTAATTTTAGCTTTTGACATACCCGATGCTTGCATCACAATAAGCTCGCTACTTTGTGCGAGTAAGCCCATACCAATTAAGCCGCCTAACAATGTGGCCATGGGTAAAAATAACTCAACTTCACGGGGTAAACTAAGTAGTACGTATAAACCTGCTATGGTCATGTCGTAATCACCACGGCCAATTAATCGCAATTGCTCAACAAATTTTATTAATGCACTTAGCCCAATCAAGACTGACAAAGACATTACAATAGTACTTAATAGCGTACGGGCAATATATAAATCTATAAGTTTAAACATGTTTGTTACCCGTAAAAGCTCGCCTTATGGCTGCTCCTAAACGCCTATCTCGTACAATCAACCCCGTACCTACTAATAACATCGTTGCGTGTACCCACCACAGGCCTATAGAACTCGGCAAACGGCCATCTTCCATAATTCGCCTGCTTGCTAAGAGTAAAAGGAAGTATCCTAAATATAATAAAAGCGCCGGTAACATTTTACCAAAACGGCCTTGGCGTGGATCAACCGCGCTTAAGGGCACGGCAATAAGCACTAAGAAGGGGAGTGAAAGTGGGATAGCTATACGCCATTGTAATTCAGCTTTCGCTTCAATAGTGTCCATATTCCATAATGCTAAGGTTGGAATAGCGGCTACTTTTATGCGTTTTTCTTCTTTATCTGCTTCTTGGATAGTTACCGAGTATTCGTCAAACTGAACTATTTGATAGTCATTCGCTACAGTGGTTCCTTCGTATTGGGTTCCCTTTTCAAGCACAAGTTGTTTCGCACCTAATTCACCTTGTTGAATACGTCCGCTGTTGGCGTAAATTAGGTGGACGCCATTATCTTCAACGCTAGGCTGTGCTAAGAATACTTTTTGCAAACGTTTATTGTCAGAATCAATATCATGTACAAATATTATTGAACCGTCAGTCCCCGTTTCTTGGAAGCGACCTGATATAACAGCCGCTAAGCCTGACTTAGCGGCGGCTTCTTCCCGCAAATGATACTCTTGCTCAAGCGAAATAGGGGCTAAATAAAGCGTAACCAAACCGGTTATCAAGCCAATTAATACCGCTACAAATAGCGTAACTCGGGTGACATACCATTCACTTATTCCACAAGCTTTAAGTACTGTCATTTCGCTGTCAACGTACATGCGGCCGTGCGCAAGCATAACGCCTAAAAATAGGCTAATGGGGAGAATTAATGAGGCCAGTACGGGGCTGTATAAAGTAATAAAACCAAGTACTAGATCAGCGGGCACATCGCCATCAGTGGCGTCGCCTAAAATGCGCACAAACCGAAGCATTATAAAGATAGACATTAGGATGAAAAACACCGCTAATTGCGATTTAAATGTTTCGCGCAGTAAGTATCGAAAAATCAACATGAATAATTGATGTCTTTTTTAACCAAAATAGTGTTTTATGATGAAAACCTAGCAATATTTAAGTAAACTTCGTATTTATGACAGTTAAGTCCGCTTACTTATCTCAAAATGCCTTAGCTTTTTTGTAAGTTTAGCATAATCCTATTTGGCAGAAACAGCTATTTTAGGAATTAAGGGGTAAGGACGGCTCGTTACTTAATGAAATCTAACAGTCTTATAATAACAATAACGACAGAAAACGTGTTGGCTAGCAGCACAAAGGGGTAATAATGGAATTTGGTGTAAAGAGCGGTAGTCCAGAGAAGCAGCGCAGTGCATGTATTGTAGTGGGAGTATTTGAACCACGCCGATTGAGCACAGTTGCGGAACAACTTGATACCATTAGTGAAGGCTATATAAGCAATTTACTTCGCCGCGGTGACCTTGAAGGCAAGGCCGGCCAAATGTTGTTGCTACATCACGTTCCAAATGTATTGAGTGAACGAGTGCTATTAGTTGGCTGCGGAAAAGAGCGCGAACTTAACGAGCGTCAGTACAAGCAAATAGTGGCTAAAACTATTCAGACCTTAAATGAAACTGGCTCTATGGAAGCGGTTAGTTTCCTTACTGAGTTACATGTTAAAGGGCGTGATTCATATTGGAAAGTGCGCCAAGCGGTTGAAGCAGCAAGCGAATCGGTTTATTCCTTTTTGCAATTAAAAACCAAAAAAGGCGAGCCGCGCCGTCCTTTACGTAAAATGGTGTTTAATTTACCTACCCGCAAAGATTTGCCTCTAGGTGAACGCGCAATAGTACACGCACAAGCGATCAGCAAGGGCGTAACGGTTGCTAAAGATGTAAGCAACATGCCGCCAAATATTTGTAACCCATTGTACTTAAATCAACAAGCGGCTGAACTGGTTGAAAGCTATCCTAGTTTAAGCCTTGATACCGTTGGCGAAGCGCAAATGGAAGAACTAGGTATGCATACATACCTAGCGGTGGGCCGCGGTTCTGAAAATGAATCTATTATGAGCGTTATTCACCATAAAGGTGGAAATGCAGACGATGCACCTGTGGTACTAGTAGGCAAAGGACTAACCTTTGATTCAGGCGGTATTTCGATCAAACCAGGCGAAGCTATGGATGAGATGAAGTACGATATGTGTGGTGCGGCATCAGTTTTGGGGGTTATGCACACTGTTGCTGAATTAAACTTACCCCTTAATATCATTGGTATAATAGCTGGGTGTGAAAACATGCCCGACGCAAACGCATATCGCCCGGGTGATATTTTAACCACTATGTCAGGGCAAACCGTGGAAGTGCTAAATACTGACGCCGAAGGACGCTTAGTATTATGCGACGCGTTAACCTACGTTGAGCGATTTGACCCTGACTGCGTTATTGATATTGCTACACTTACAGGTGCATGTGTTATTGCCTTAGGTAAACATGCAACAGCGGTACTTAGCCAGCACAATCCCCTGGCGCATGAAATCATTAATGCATCAGAGCAAAGTGCTGATAAAGCATGGCGCTTACCTTTATGGGATGAGTACCAAGACCAAATTGAAAGCCCGTTTGCTGATATGTCAAACCTAGGTGGAAGACCAGCGGGTACAATTACCGCTGCATGTTTCTTGTCGCGTTTTACGCGCAAGTATAACTGGGCGCATTTAGACATTGCAGGAACGGCTTGGGTGAGCGGTGCAAATAAAGGCGCAACGGGCCGCCCTGTACCAATGCTTACGCAGTTCTTAATGAACAAAGCTAATGTGTCTATTGATGAATAATGCAATAAAGAGAAATTATGCCAACTAAGGTGATTTTTTATGCTTTGTCAGATGACAAGGCCTCTGAAGATGCAAAAAATGTAGTAGAAAATGTAGAACAGCAGGCTTTGCAAAAAGCCGCTGAACTTACCCTTGAAAGCGTATCTAGAAAAGCGCGCGTTACCGTACTTTGTGATACACAAAAACAAGCCGAAGCATTTGACGAATTTATTTGGCAGTATCCACCTGAGCGTTTTATTCCGCATAATTTATACGGAGAAGGACCTGACATGGGAACGCCGGTGGAAATCCTGTGGCAAAGTGCTTATCAGAGTATGCGGCAACTCAGAAACAAAGCCGTTTTAATCAATTTGTCGCAAGCATATATTGAGCAGCAATCAGGCATTCAGCAAATAATTGATTTTGTTCCCCACGATGAAGAATTAAAAGTGTTGGCCCGCGAACGCTATAAGCGATACAAGCAAGCGGGCTGCCAACTTGACTATCAAACGGTGTAAGGCATTGGCCTAATAATAAACACGGTTATTTATCACGCATTAAACCTTTAAATGCCGTTCAGATAAAATAAGTGCTGAACGGCATGATTATATAAAGAGCAAAGAAATGGAAAAAACATTTAATCCACACAAAATTGAACAAGCCTGTTACCAGCACTGGGAAGAGCAGGGGCTTTTTAAGCCTAGCGGTTCTGGTGACCCTTACTGTATTTTATTGCCGCCGCCGAATGTAACCGGTAGCTTGCATATGGGACATGCTTTTCAACACACTGTTATGGATGCGCTCATTCGATATAACCGTATGAAAGGCAACAATACCCTGTGGCAATGCGGAACTGATCACGCAGGAATTGCCACACAAATGGTGGTTGAACGTAAGTTAAATGCCGAAGGTAAAACGCGCCATGATTTAGGCCGCGAAAACTTTGTAGAACGCATATGGGATTGGAAAGAAGAGTCGGGCGGCAATATTACCCAACAAATGCGCCGCTTAGGTACCTCTCCTGACTGGTCACGTGAAGTATTTACCATGGATGACAATTTGTCAGAAGCGGTTCAAGAAGTATTCATTACTTTACATGAAGAAGGCTTAATTTACCGCGGTAAGCGCCTTGTAAATTGGGATCCGGCTTTATTAACAGCGGTGTCTGATCTTGAAGTAATAAGTGAAGAAGAAGACGGCTTCATGTGGCACATGCGCTACCCTTTAACTGATAACAGCGGTTCACTTGTTGTGGCAACTACGCGCCCAGAAACCATGTTAGGAGATGCAGCGGTAGCGGTTCACCCTGATGATGAACGCTATCAACATTTAATTGGTAAGACCATAACGCTGCCAATTACGGGCCGTGAAATTCCTATTATTGCAGATGATTACGTTGATCAAGAATTTGGTACTGGCTGCGTTAAAATTACGCCAGCCCATGATTTCAACGATTACGACATGGGTAAGCGTCATAACTTACCTTTGATCAATATTTTTACTGATCATGCAAACATAAATGATGAAGCGCCTGAAGAATTTAGAGGCTTAGAGCGTTTTGAAGCGCGTAAGCAAATAATTGCGAAGTTAGAACAAGATGGTTTCTTAGTAGAAGTAAAACCGCATAAGCTTAAAGTACCTCGTGGTGATAGAAGCGGTGTGGTAATTGAACCCTACCTAACAGACCAATGGTACGTAGCGGTTGAGTCACTAGCGAAACCAGCCATTGAAGCCGTTGAGTCAGGTGAAATACGTTTTGTGCCTGAGAATTGGAATAAAACCTATTTCCAATGGATGAACAACATTCAAGATTGGTGTATTTCACGCCAACTATGGTGGGGCCATAGAATACCTGCATGGTTTGATGAGAGCGGAAAAGTCTATGTAGGGCGCAGCGAAGCAGAAGTGCGCGCTAAAAACTCACTAGATGATTCAGTAAAGCTTAAACAAGATGATGACGTACTTGATACGTGGTTTTCATCAGCCTTGTGGCCATTCGCTACTATGGGCTGGCCAAAAGAAACACCAGAGCTAGATACTTTTGTACCGAGTTCTGTACTTGTAACAGGCTTTGACATCATATTTTTCTGGGTAGCCAGAATGATCATGATGACGAAAAAGTTCACAGGAAAAATTCCGTTTAAAGATATTTATATTACCGGCCTAGTGCGTGACGAAAACGGTGACAAAATGTCTAAATCAAAAGGGAACGTGCTTGACCCAATTGATGTAATAGACGGCATAGATTTAGATGCCCTAGTTGAAAAACGAACTCAAGGTATGATGCAGCCTAAAATGGCCGCCAAAATTACCAAAGCTACACGTAAACAATTTGCTGAAGGTATTGATGCTTACGGTACTGACGCACTGCGTTTTACCTTTGCTGCTATGGCCTCAACTAGCCGTGATATAAACTTTGATATGAGCCGCGTTGAGGGCTACCGTAATTTCTGTAACAAGATATGGAATGCCACGCGCTTTGTACTAATGAATACCGAAGAGTTTGACACAGGTAACAAAGGTGGCGAATTAAACTTAAGTGTATTTGATAAATGGATATGGTCACGTTTTCAAGACACCCTACAAAGCTTTGAAACCGCGGTGTCGCAGTATCGTTTTGATTTAGCTGCACAAAACTTGTATGAATTCACTTGGAATCAATTCTGTGATTGGTATTTAGAGCTTTCCAAAGCGGTACTAAACTCTGATACCACAACTGAAGCTGAAAAGCGCGGTACACGCCATACGCTTATTAATGTGCTAGAGCACATGATGCGTTTGCTTCATCCAATTATGCCATTTATTACTGACGAAATTTGGCAAAAAATTAAGCCGCTTTCAGTGAACGGTGCCACATGCAATAGCATAATGTCTGATGCGTTCCCTGTGTTTGATGCAAGTAAAAAAGATGCGGCCGCCGAAGCTGATATTGAATGGGTGAAATCATTTGTAATTGGTATTCGCAATATTCGCGGTGAAATGGATATAGCACCTTCTAAAAAGTTAGATGTATTACTAGATAACGTGAGCGAAATTGATAAACGCCAATTAGCGCAAAACCAAGTGTACTTGCTTAATTTAGCGAAGTTGTCATCAATCACTGAGTTGTTAGGTGAAGAAGCGCCAGCCTGTGCAACTGCACTAGTGGGTGAAATGGAAATTATGATACCCATGGCAGGCTTAATTGACAAAGACGCAGAATTAGCGCGTTTAAGTAAAGCGGCTGACAAGCTAAATCAAGACTTAAAACGCACCGAAGGTAAACTTAATAATGAAAGCTTTGTTAGCAAAGCACCAGCAGCCGTAATTGACAAAGAGAAAGCAAAAATGGCAGATGCAAAAATGCAGTTAGCCAAAATTGAAGAACAGGCTGCGGCCATCCGCGCCATGTAAATACCCGTAATCCTTGTAAATTCCCGCGATACAGATGTTATCGCGGGGACCTCACAAAGCGATATTCATAGTTAACATTGTGTTACTCAGCAGACAGCGAGACGCAACATACGCAATGTATACAACTTACGTATTTCAACTTCAGACTAATTTGATTTCCCGAATAGGAAATCACATATGCATTTACTGTAGCGATAGGGAAAATAAATTAAACATCGTCAACGAGTAACGATCAAAATAATTAACGCGTAAAAAGCAAGCTACTTTAGAGCCCAAAACTTTCTTACTTTTTTATAAATTTCTGAATTATTATCGACAGAAATTTGCTTGAGTTGATATAAAAGGTACTCTAATGACACACCAATTTTTAGTTTGTTGTTTAAATAGCTATCACAAACTTCGGACAAATCAGCCATAGAGTTTATTAACGGATGCTCAGTCAATTTTCCCTCAAGTTGATTGTTCACCTCTGTAGTGTTCGGGTGGAACATTGCAGTAGACACTGGAATATTGCAAATGCCTACAAACTCAGGTTTTCCACCTCTTTCCACCCACCTGAAGAAACCAGTCACCATAATATCTTGCTTGCATAATTCACTAATTAAATTTGGATTAAGATTTGACTCTTCAACTAATTCTCGTGCCATACCATATTTAACTACGTCCAATAAATTATCTGACCGCGCATTATTTACATCTAACCAATCTAAAGACCCAGAACCGGTTGCAACTAATCTATTTACGCTTACTTGAGCATTTGCATTTTGGGTCCAAAAAACTAAATGCTTATCTTTGGTTAGACCTAATAACGTAACACCAATATGGTTTGACAATTTAGAAGCTGCTAAATCTAACAAATTTCCATTTTTAATAGGCAGCATATTATTAAAGTTTATAGAACTATCTCTACAACTACTTATCAAAGATTTTCCTGCTGCTTCATTTGTAATCAAGGAAGTAAAATAAGAGGTTTTCCCTATATCCACAGCGTTTTTCCCATGGGTAAGACTGCTCAATAAAGCAACTTTTTTTTCATTAAAAAGGTAACCAGGCTCTTGTGATTTGAACACAAGAAATTTACTTAACTTTTGCTTACTGTCTTGCCAGTTTCCAAGCAAAACGGACTCAAATTCTTCTAGCTTATGAAATGTAATTTTGCTGTCTGACAAAAAATTATTATTTAATGACTCTGAGTAAGATATTTTAGAGTTGCTTGGCAGTGAAACAATTGAAAATCCTTCGGTGTTGTCGTTTACAAGGCGGTTGAATTCTTTCTTGGCTTGGGGCGTTACTAAGACTTTGTCAAACGAGGTTTGTATTTGTTCTTTATAGCTTTTTAAAAGTTGGAAGATTAAAAGCAATCCACTAAAAACCGATATCGGCGTCGCCCAAAAAGAGGAGCTAGGTAAGTGAAAAGATATGAACGCAAAAGTAATGGTTAGCAATATTAATACGATAGCCAATTTACCATATGCATTCAGATAAACATTTTTATAAAATATTACCCCTATATTTTCTTTAAAGTGACGCAATAGCTAAATCTCCTTTTTAGTATAAACATTTGTACTATCAGTCAAAATGTCATGTTCTCTGAACGGGTTTTTATTATTAAATCGTAATACCTTACAACAAGCGATGGTTCAAATAAAGCTTCAGTGAGCAAGCTTCTTTCATCACATTATGCGAAACTAAATTTGCTATGTGTAAACCTTTGCCGCAGCGCTTAGATGATACCCGTAATTCTTTCTATGTTGTAGGCAATACACCATGTATATAGTGCAAAGCCCTAAGGCAAATGCAAGTAGCTTTAGATGATTTGAGAGGTCGCGGCCTTAGTCACGATAACGAACATTTGTGCGCATTTGGCTGTGGTTTAAATGATGAGCAGATTACCGCTTTCACGGTAATGACCAATTTAGCGCCTGTGATGGCAACGACTGAGGAGGTAATGTAGAGGAGAGGTAGGCTACTACTTCTCGTCATCATCAAACTGGTCGGTATCATCTATAGCATCGTTACCTACATAGTAGGTGCCCCATCCATCGTAATGAACCTTGTGCTTATCAGCTATGGCAAGTAGCTTATCTACATCTTTATTAAATGCTTCGGCATCTAGCTTTTTTTCTAATATTGCGTCAAAGCAAAATACAGTTCCGCCGTCATCCAAAATTAATTCTTCTGCATCAGTTACTTCAAACCCAGCTTTAAAAGCATCAACCGCTGCTTTTTCAAGTACGTCAAAGTCTTTACTAGCTAAGTGATGTTCTATTATGTGATTTTGGCTTAAGTCAGTTCCATCTGCAGTAAGTGCTTCTATTGTTTCTTCGTTAAACTCGTACCATTGCAAGGCTTCTTCATTCATATTGCTGTTCCTATTTTTTTTCGCTCAAGCGCTCGGCTTCTTCGCTAATTCTTTTAAATGTAATTTCCATATCTTGCTTAAATTGTTCAGCAAGATGTTTGGCGTGTGCTTGTGGGTCAATCGATACTGGATCTAATGTTTCAATAATAACGATTCCATTATTCCAGCGATTAAACTTAATTTTTCCGTTTGTAATATCGCTACATACTACAGGTACAATCTTTTTCTTTTCCGATAAGGCAAGCCTAAAAGCGCCAGTTTTGAAAGGCTGTATGCCTTTTCCACGGCTTCGGGTACCCTCGGGGAATATCCAAATCGACAAATTTCGCTTTTTCATCGTTTTGCCAGTGGCACTAAGGGTATCGCGAGCTCTGCCTGTATTTTTACGGTCAATCAGTATGTTGCCTGATAGCCAATAAATGAGCCCGAAAATGGGGATCCATTTCAGGCTTTTTTTGCCCATGGTTACTACCCCAGGCTCAGCCGCATGGCTTACGGTCATTAAATCATACGAATTTTGATGGTTCGCAATATATACATACGATTCATTGGGCTTAATATTTTTTGAACAGCGGTATACCAATTTTACGCCTACAATGCGTGACATGGTTGAATACACTTTACCCGCTAAATTTACATTATTTCGATGTAAAGGCCTGATAATAAAAACTATTAGAAGAAAAGTATTTATCAGAATGAAATACCCTAACAAGACCACAAAACGTATAATTGCTAACACACCATTTCCTTAATAAACCTAAGGTGACCAATTATACCTACTAAGCTTTAAATACAAAGCGTTAAATATAATCAAAAGGTCGCGAAGTCCTCAGAATACCTAAGTTAGTGCCGATAACATGACATTACTCTGAACCTCACTACGGTTAAAGCAAACAACTATGGCGCTATTTAAACCAGAAGATGCTTACGATGACATTCTTCAAGACCTAAAAGAAGAAATTGTTGAGTTGTATGAAGCGAGCGAACAAACGCTAATTGAACTTGAAATAAAGCCCTCTGACAACGAATTGCAACGAAGTTTGTTTCGCAACGTGCATACTATTAAAGGTGACCTTGGCTTGGTTAGCTTTGTGCCAATGATTTTGGTTTTACAATCATTGGAAGATATTCTAGATATGCTTCGCAAAGGCGAACTGCCATATTCAAGTCTGATGAGCGACCTAGTTCTGTTGCTTTTAGACAAAGTATCAGTATTTGTAGACACCTGCATTAAAGATGGGCAGGTTGAATATGACGATGTTGCGATTGAAAATACTATTGTTGTGATTAAACAATTAACGCCACACAATGTTGAAGAGCACGATGGATTATTTCAGGACGCTATTTCAGCGCTTAGTGGGGAAGAGCCACAAGCCCGCGTAAATAGCGGTACTAAAGTGGGTTTAGGTAAAACGGGTATTCCAAAAAATATACCTGAAAATCAACAAACTGATTTGCTTTTTTTCAGAGACCTTATGCGGCCAATAGAAAAGCGCGCCGGATACAATGAGGGGCGCGGTGACAAAATAGCGGCCTTAGCTTTATACATTAATAGCTTACATGAAAACCCTATTGATGAATCTCAATTAGCGGTGGCGTGTTATGTACATGATTTTGGTATGGCATTCATGCCTGATGAATTAGTCAATAAATCAGAAGCGTTGAGCTCTATTGAGCAAAACCTTATACGCTCCCACGTGTACAAAAGCACTCGTTTAATTGAGCATTTAACCGTGTGGGACGAAGCAAGAAAGATTATTATGCAACATCATGAAAATATGGATGGTAGTGGCTACCCGCTGGGAATTAAAGGGCCTGAGATTTGTGAGGGAGCCAAGCTTCTCTCTATTTTAGACCGTTATTTAGACTTAATTAGTTCCGCTAGCGATAGTAGTGAGCCATTGAGTGAAGTTGAGGCTGTTATTGCGATCAATAAAAATTACAAAGGACAGCTTAGTGGGCCTTGGTTACGATTGTTTAACCAAGGGATGACTGAGTTTTTAAATGCCTAAGGTGTGAAAGCCATAGCGGGATTTTTTTCCTTTAAGCTTCAAGGAATTGAGCTTTAAGTTGCGCCTAAAGTATAAAAATCTGTCATGAAGTTTGGGCCAGTGCCGATAGATAATATTCAACGAAGTAAAAAGAAAAAAGGCTGATAAGTATGTATGACTTCACATTAAAAGGTTATTTAAACTCAGATGTAGCTACGGTTTATCAAGCCTTTAGTGAACCCGACATACTGTCTAAATGGTTTGCTCCAGGAAACTTGATGGTCTCTCAAATGATGTTAAGTTTTACAGAAGGCGGGCAATACAGAACGGTATTGGTTGGCCCTGATGGATTTCAACAAACTATTATGGGTACTTACCAAGAAATTGTACCCAACGAGCGCTTGAGCTTTACATGGCGCTGGGATGATACCAATGATATTACGAAGGTCGATGTGACCTTTAATACACTTCCTAACAGCACTACAAGCATTCATTTATGCCAGTCGGGATTTGCGCAAGAGCAAGATATGCTGAGTCAGCAATATGCGTGGCTTGCATGCTTAGAAAAGTTAAGCTTAGCCACACGCAATTTTTCGCCCGTTCAACACCAAGCCTACGCAGCATAGTACAAACGCTTTCAAGCTTTTACACAAATCAGCGGGCTATAAACCAAACTCTTTTACTATCCGTTTTAACAAAAAGGTTTCGCGCTCAATAGACATGCCTTTTTTGTGGCTATTCGCTATTGTGTGTTCGTTGTGAGCAATGGCCTGATGAATATCCATCCACTTTGCCACCATACCGTTTTGAACTTCGTATGACTCTAATTCCGGCTCAGACAAGTGTTCGTCAATATCGCATACATAACAATATGACTTCATATAAAGAACATCGGCATTATCTTTATACCAAGGCCGGTATTCTTCGTACAAACCAAACTCTTTTATATTCCTCACGTTTTGCGCGCCGGTTTCTTCTTTTAGTTCTCGTTTTAGCGCACAAATAAAATCTTCACCTGCATCAACACCTCCGCCGGGAAGGCTATAATCGTGATATCGCTGAGTATAAAGCAGTAAAATATGGCTACCTCTAACCACAATGCCGCGAGTAGCTATTCGAGTAATACAATGAGAAAAGTTGTTTTTTACGTCGGGGTGTTTTGTTGAATCTAATAAACGCATGTTTATTCGTGAATTTCTTTTACGCGACCCACTTGGCCATCTTCTAATTTAACTTTAATGCCATGAGGATGATTCGGAGAATTAGTTAAGATTTTAGCCACTACGCCTTCGGTTAACCTGCCGCTTCGTTGGTCTTGCTTTAAGACAATACTGACATTTAATCCAACAGAAATGTTACTTCTTAGCTTGCCGCTCATAATAAAAACTCGAGTGTATTAAAAGCTGGGCATTATATCGCGGTAAAAATATAGTGCGACCACTAAATGAATTCACTACGCAGCACCACACGAGTCATTGTAGCCATACCCGTCATTGCAGCGAAGGCTGCAAACTCCGCTACACCCGTCATTGCAGCGAAGGCTGCAAACGCCAGCTTTACCTAGTTCATGGCCAACATTATGCGTTTGTGGTTACCCAAAAGAGCCACTTGTTGTTCAGCAATCAGCATAAAAGCGGCTTTGTCAGATGAATCAATAGGCTCAGCTTTAGGCAATGAAACCGTTCGAGGGTTTCTATGTACGCCATCTACTAAAAATTCATAATGCAAGTGTGCGCCGGTAACCATGCCGCTAGAGCCTAAGTAACCTAAGGTTTGCCCTTGTTTTACGGTTTGCCCTTTGCGTACAGCTCGCTTGGTAAAATGCAGGTATTTGGTAGTATAACGCTCGCCATGTTGCACAAATACATGATGGCCATTGTATTTATCATAACCCGCTTTAATTACTTTACCGTCACCCGCAGCCATTACTGGCGTACCTACACGAGCAACATAATCCACGCCACGGTGGGGCTTAATTCGCTTTTGCACGGGGTGAAAGCGCCTAGGGTTAAAGCTAGAACTTACATATTTGAAGTTAATAGGCGCACGCAAAAAGCTTTTACGCATACTGGTGCCATCGGGGGTGTAGTAGCGGCCGTCAGTGTAACGTACGGCCGTGAATACTTCTTTTTGGTTAACAAATTCAGCTGAAATAATATTGCCAAAGCCAATGAATTCGCCGTCAGCGTATAGGGCTTCATAAACCATGTTGAATGTATCGCCACTTCGTATCTCTTGGGCGAAGTCAATATCCCAACCGAATATTCCGGCCAATTCCATAATTTGATTGTCGCTCAAGCCTGCTTCAACACCTGCGTTCCAAAAACTTGATTGGATTTCGCCTTGCGCATATCGAAGAGTTGACTCAATTTGTTTTGTATCGATGCTACTTATGTAGTTTTCATCTTGGGCAGAAATCAATAAGGTTTCTGTTGAGCTAATAGGATATTGAAGGCTAACTAATTGCTTGTTTTCATTTATATGTAAATAAAGCGTATCGCCAGGCTTCATTTTGAGTAAACGTTTTGCAAACTCTCCTGCTTTACTGACTTTTAAAGTAGTAATAGGGCTTAAATTAAAACGCTTAAAAATAAGGGCAAGATTGTCACCTGATTTAACTTTGTGGGTAACAAAATCGATTGCGTCGCTATCATCAATATCAATGGCGGCATCAAACGAGAAATCGGGCATGGGGGCGCTGTATTTTACGCCGGGCACTAGCTCGACAGGATTAGCGCTTCGTGAAGCTTTCACGCTATCCATTGGCCAAAATAACACGGTAAACAACAAAAAGGCGATGCCCACTACAATAATGCGGTGTTGTTTAGGTAAACTTTTTATGCTTTTCTTCACTCTTGCGTTCATGTTTCTTGTATTAACTACCATACACTCGTAAAATAATCGGGCAAAAATATTTGCTTATCAAATAGCAGAATATAACGATTTTAGTCAGTATTCCAGTTAAAAGGTTCACTTTAGTTCTTTATACTAAAGTTGTAGCAAAGTAATATATTCATCATAGCGCTGTTCTGACATAAAAAAATATTACAAAATTAAGTATTTATCTTACTCACGCGGTAAGGTGGGTCGACGTTCATTAAGGTGTAAAAATGACAAGTTGGGAATCAGCATTTGCTGAGATTAAACGCGGTTCAGATGAAATTCTAATAGAAGAAGAACTCATTGAACGACTTAAAAAGGGCAAAGCGCTAAAAATTAAAGCGGGCTTTGATCCAACCGCACCAGACCTACACTTAGGCCATACAGTTTTAATAAATAAACTAAGAACCTTTCAGCAATTAGGCCACGAGGTTATTTTCTTGATAGGGGACTTTACCGGATTAATTGGTGATCCAACGGGTAAAAATGTTACGCGAAAGCCTCTTACTAAAGAGCAAGTGCTCGAAAACGCACAAACATACCAAGATCAAGTATTTAAAATATTAGACCCTGCAAAAACCACCATTCGCTTTAACAGTGAATGGATGAATGAGTTGGGCGCTGCTGGCATGATAAAACTTGCGGCAAGCCAAACAGTAGCGCGTATGTTAGAGCGTGATGACTTCAAAAAGCGTTATGCTAATGGCCAACCCATTGCTATTCATGAGTTTTTATATCCACTTGTGCAAGGTTGGGATTCAGTTGCTTTGGAGTCAGACGTTGAGCTAGGAGGCACAGACCAACGCTTTAACTTATTAATGGGCCGTGAGTTACAAAAATCACAAGGGCAAGCGCAACAAACCGTACTAATGATGCCCTTGCTTGAAGGTTTAGATGGCGTGCAAAAAATGTCTAAATCATTAAACAACTACATAGGCATAACTGACGCACCAAATGAGATGTTTGGTAAAATTATGTCTATTTCTGATGACTTAATGTGGCGCTACTATGACTTACTTAGCTTTAAGCCTATAGATACCATTGCTGAATTAAAAGCTTCGGTTGATGATGGCGCAAACCCGCGCGATGTTAAGATTCTTCTAGCCAAAGAAATTATTGCTCGCTTCCATAGTGAAGCCGATGCCGAAGCAGCGCATCAAGATTTTATTCAGCGCTTCCAGAAGAACGCAATACCCGATGACATGCCTGAACTTGAAATTGAATTGCCAAGTGAAGGCGTTGCGATTGGTAACTTACTTAAGCAAGCGGAGTTAGTGGGTTCTACTTCCGACGCTATGCGTATGATTAAGCAAGGTGCGGTTAAAATTGATGGTGAAAAGGTAGCTGATACGCGCATGTTAATTTCACAAGCGGGTGAAGCGGTTTATCAAGTAGGTAAACGTAAATTTGCTCGCATTACTTTAAAATAGAAAACCAAGGCCCTTCTTAACGTTTTTTGAGTAGGGCTATTTTATTTGTACGCTTCTTCACATACTCTTTCCATTTCATTTAAGGCCCTGATCGTAAATCGATGCAAAGCATCGGGGTTAGCACTTATATACTTTCCTTCGAACACACTCGCATGCTTCCCCCAAAATGTGTTTATCTGCGCTTGGTTTGAGCCATCAGCGGCTATAAGCAGGGCCGGTTGCTTACGTAATATGTCGCTTACTTGTAATTGTGGGTAGGCTGATAAACTATCCTCATAAATATTATGTAAGCCGCATAATTGCAATAAGCTATTTAACCAAGGGTCATTGCCTAGGCCCATTAAAGGATACTGGTTTAAATAATATAAGGTAGTCAAACTACGCTGCGAATAAGCTTGTTTAATTTGTGTTATTTTGGCGCTAAGTTGATTTGCAAGTTGATTAGCACGTTCAGTTGCATCTAGAAATTTGCCAATATTGCTAATTTCACTTACAAGATCGCTTGGATGCTTAATGCTTGATTGATAAACATTAAACCCCATTGCAATCAGTTTTTGGATGTCAGCATCTTTGTTGCCGCCGCGCCAAACTAATACGTGGCTTGGCTTTAAGCGCGCAATTTGGGCTAAATTTGCACCTTGATAACTGGCTACTCTAGGCAACGACAATGCCGCTTTGGGGTAGTCACTGTAGTCACTCACGCCAACAATCGCTTGGCCTTTGTTAAGTGAATATACCAGTTCGGTTAAATGCGGGCTCAATGTAATAATGCGCTGTTCATGAGCCGTCCTACTCTTTGATGGGCCAAGCTCAGGCGTATTAGCTAAAACCGAAAAGCTAAGTGAAACTAGCACCAGCATCACGCTAGTACAAATAATAATATGGCGGAATATTAAATTCATAAGTGTATTGTATGTTTTTGCAGAAGGTTCCTTTGCTTCAAAATTACCATGCTTAGCTTTTGTGCCTTCCAGTCGCTGCCGCCTTACTTTTTGTTGAGAATACATAACCGGCCCAGCGGTTTTCACTTGCATAACTTGCGCCACAGAAAACAACAACAAGAGCTGAACACTGCGCAAATAGAGTGTCCAGTATTGTGAACTCACTAAGGCTTTTAAAGCTAAGAAAGGTGAAGTTGTTAGCATAAAACTAATGCTTAATAATGCCGACGGAATAAATTGAAACAAGGAACAAACATAACTGGCAAGTTTTCCAAAATTTGAGAAGCCTTTAAGCTTTGGACTCCAAGCATGATTTGCCTCATAACAAAGCCTATAGCTCAAGGCCAATATAGGCCCGCCTAAAAAATAGCAAAAGATAACCGTTACATATTGGTAGGCATATCTTAAAAATAAACCTTCAATACATGCTTTAAATATCCCAATTTCCGATAGTAATTGCGTGTCTCGTAGCATTACGCTTTGCAGTAAAGACTTTGCCAACAAGGTTTTGTTACTGGCTGCCGCTTTAATAGTTGCGCTAAATATTTTGGTTTGGGTGGTAAATTGCAGCAAAATCCATAAAACAAACACATCTAATAACCACTGATAACTTGCAAACTCATATATTAAAAAGCTAATAAGTACAGTGGGCGTAACTAATACAATAAGCCCTAAACTACCCGATATAAGCGCTTGTTGCTTTGAATAGTTTGTTTTAAGCACTTTATTTGCCATACGCTGGCAAATAAAACGGTACATTGAAAGAGGATTAACGCCACTGGATATAGGAATGAAACGTTCAAGTAGAAGAGCCACTAAAACGGCTAAAATGCTAGCTAATGGCTCATTAACTGAAATCGTGTTAATCCATGTCATCACAGTTTTATTAAAGCCTACAGTTGTTTAATGATATCAAGTACTAAATTTGCTGAGTTTTTCGCGGCAATATCCAAATAGGCGTCAAATGACATAGTTGAGGTTTTGCCTGCAATGTCTGACAAACTGCGAATTACAACAAAAGGGGTGTTCATTAAATGGCATACTTGGCCAATAGCTGCACCTTCCATTTCAACAGCCTTCATTTCAGGGAATAGCGTTTTAATTTCTTGCGCTGCTTCATCACTGCCAATAAAGCTATCACCACTGCATACTAATCCGCTTTTTACTTTTACGCCGTCAAGCTTGCCAATAGCGGCCTGGGCTAGCTTAACTAACTTTTCGTCACTGTTATAGTAATGAGGCATTTGAGGCACTTGGCCTAGTTCGTAGCCAAAATGCGTTACGTTTACGTCATGATGTAAAAGCTCTGTTGCTATAACCACATCGCCAATTTCTAGTTCAGGATCAAACCCACCTGCAGAGCCGGTGTTAATAACGGCATCAGGCGAAAAGGCTTGAATAAGTAATGCAGTTGCTGCAGCCGAGGCCACTTTACCAATTCCGCACTGCACTAGTTGAATTTGATGAGGGCCTATATTGCCGCAAAATACGCTTAGGTGAGCAACTTGTTGAGTGCTTAAGTCTGAAATTTGTGCTTTTAGAAGAGTTATCTCTTCTTCCATAGCGCCAATAATAACAATATTCATAGTTTGGCCTTTTAATTATTTAATTTTATTGAGGGATAAAACAAGATGAGCGCCATTTTAGGCGCTCATCTAATAAAATCAAAGTTTTAGCGTAAATTAGCTTGGTTTAGCTAGTTTGCAGCCTAGGCATTTACGCAGCAGCGTGATTATTAGGAATATTTCGTGCTGCACTCAATGGGCGAGTAGGGCGCTTAGTGTGCTTGATAATGCTTGGACGCGGCGCTTGGTTGGCAGCAAAAGGGGTTTTACCTTGGCGGCGACGCAGTGGCACAAGCTTAGACTCTATACACTCTTGTATTTCGGCAACGGTATAGCCCGAACGCGCTTTAATTCTAACGTGGGGAATAGAAGCCGTTTCAAGAGCTCCATTTACAAAGAAATCACGCTGAGTGTTGTGGCCATTCTTACCACTGCCATATACTAAATCAATTGCCATAATAGGTGTCATGTCATCTTTGTTACATAATACAAAATCTAACTGCTTGGCACCGGCTCGTATTATGGCACTTTTAGCTATTTTGCCGTCGGTATCTTTACGCAGGCTCAATATGTCTGACAATCTTACACGGCATAATACTCTAAATTCCCCTGCCACAGCATGTTCAATAAGCCCCAAAAACTGGCGCTCTGCAGCCGTAAACATTTGGGTTTTAACATGAAACGGAAACTCTATTTTGTCTTGGTTAAATTTAATAGCAATAACTGATATACAAATTAACAGGGCCATTAATATAATCGCGATTTCCATACTTACTCCACATCTAATTGGTAACAAACAATCTATTTGAAAAAGGTTTGCTAGATTGTTTAAAGATTAAACATTGCCGCTAGGGCTTGTGAAGGGAGTTTTGCAAAGGCTGTGCCAAACAAAGGATTGGCACAATGTAATTTATAAAATTACTTCTTAATACTATGACTTTATTAGCTTTTATGTAACGAAGTTACCAATATATCTACTTGGCTGCCTTGTCCATCCTTAGAAATAATTAACGTAGTGCTACTATCAATAGAGCGCAGCACATAGCGCTTTTTAATTTGCTCGCTACTGGTGAATTGCTTGGTGCCTTGCGTGTAATAGCTCAATACTTCGGTAGGAGCTTGCGGTACAAAAAGGGTAAGTGATGCTGGCAAATCAGCGGCAAACACCTGACAAAGTTTGCCGTTTTCAGGTAGCGACACGTCATAAAATTTGGCGGGGCAAGCGTCGGATTTTTTGTAAGTGCTAATACTTTGACTCTTTGGCGCAGCAATAAGCTGTGTGCTTGTAAATGTGGCTACTACTGTAAGTAATGCTAAATGTTTAGTTTGTAGCGCTTTGAACAATGGCAACATGTGAAATCTCCGGCCAGCTAATTAGGTATAAAGTAAGTAGTAACTAGTTTATTTTTAAAGTGTGAAAATACACTGGATAATGGGTGGGAAGGGTTTGTAAATTAGCTATCAAGTATTGTTAAAAATACCTTTAAGAGTGATTGCTGCAAAAAAAAAGCCACTACCTAGGGTAGTGGCTTTTTTATGTACTAAGTTAACCCTGCCTTGATGCAGAGTTAATGTATACTTTAAACATTAAGGTAGTCTAAAATACCTTCTGCAGCGCGGCGGCCTTCATCAATGGCGGTTACCACCAAGTCAGATCCTCTTACCATATCACCGCCCGAGAACACTTTTGGGTTGCTCGTTTGGAAAGGGTAAGCGCCTTGCGACGGTGCACGAACGCGGCCTTTTTCGTCAAGCATAATGCCAAACTCACCAAACCATGGCGCTGGGCTAGGCTGGAATCCAAAGGCAATAATTACCGCATCGGCAGGCATAACATGCTCTGATCCAGCTATTTCAACAGGGCGGCGGCGGCCAGCCAAGTCAGGCTCACCCATTTCTGTTCGCACCATGCGAATACCAATCGTTTTACCGTTTTCATCAACTGCAATATCTATAGGCTGAATGTTAAATTCAAACTCAACGCCTTCTTCACGCGCATTAACTACTTCGCGGCGTGAACCCGGCATGCTTTCTTCATCTCTACGATACGCACAAACCACGCTTTCTGCGCCTTGGCGAATAGAGGTACGTACGCAATCCATGGTGGTATCACCACCACCGAGTACAACCACCTTTTTGCCTTTCATATCAATAAAGTCGTCAGCCGATTTCTCAAGGCCCATTACGCGGTTAGTATTCGCCACTAAAAACGGAAGTGCTTCATATACACCTGGAGCATCTTCGTGTGCGAACCCACCTTGCATAGCCTTGTACGTGCCCATTCCTAAGAAAACACACTCGTAATCATCTAGCACTTTTTGAAAAGGGATATCCTTACCAATATCAGTATTAAGCTTAAACTCAATACCCATTTCAGTGAATATTTTACGACGCAATCGAATTACATCTTTTTCTAACTTAAATGATGGGATCCCAAATGTAAGTAAGCCGCCAATTTCTTCGTATTTATCAAAAACAACAGGCTTAACGCCATTTCTCACTAGAATATCAGCACAGGCTAAACCCGCTGGGCCGGCACCTATAATGGCTACTTTTTTATCATTCCAAACCACGTCCGACATATCTGGACGCCATCCCATTTCAAATGCGGTATCGGTAATGTATTTTTCAATACTACCAATGGTTACCGCACCAAAGTCATCATTTAGCGTACAAGCGCCTTCACATAGCCTGTCTTGTGGGCACACGCGGCCGCACACTTCTGGCAAACTATTGGTTTTATGGGATAGCTCGGCTGCTTCTAAAATTTTGCCTTCATTAGCAAGGGCTAACCATTGCGGAATAAAGTTATGTACAGGACATTTCCATTCACAATAAGGGTTACCGCAATCTAAACAACGATCGGCTTGCCCTTCCGCTTGCGAATCAGTCATGGGTTGGTAAATTTCACCAAACTCTTCTGTTCGCATAATTATTGGCTTTTTAGGCGGGTCAATGCGTTCTACGTCAACAAATTGATATACATTCTTTGCCATTTTTCTATATTCTCCTAGACCTTATACGCCTTTATTGTGCTTGAACGCGCAATTCTGCGCTTGAACGGCTTATATGGCCTAACAAATTTTTCACGTCACTGGTTTTTGGTTTAACTAAGCGGAAGCGTTTAAGCTCTTCAGCAAAGTTAGTCAGTAAATTCAGCGAGTGTGCACTACCGGTTAATTCATAATGCGAGTTGATTAAACCGCGCAAATGCTCAGACAATATTACTTTATCTGTAATATCTAACGCTTCAACAAGTTCGCCATTAATGCGTTCAGCAATATCACCAAACTCATCATATAAGTATGCGAAACCGCCTGTCATACCTGCACCAAAGTTAACGCCTACACTACCTAAAATAGCAACAATACCGCCAGTCATGTATTCACAAGCGTTATCGCCAGCGCCTTCAATAACGGCAATGGCACCCGAGTTTCTTACAGCGAAACGTTCGCCTGCGCGGCCTGCGGCGTAAAGTTTACCGCCGGTGGCACCGTATAAACAGGTGTTACCCATTATGGCACTGTTGTGAGTATCAAAGCTAACGCCACGCGGAGGATGAATCACTAAACGTCCGCCTGTCATGCCTTTACCCACATAATCGTTTGCGTCACCTATTAAGGTCATTTCCAAACCACCTGCGTTCCACACACCAAAGCTTTGGCCAACTGTTCCTGTAAGCTTCACTTTAATTGGGCTGTGTTCAAAACCATGGTTGCCATAACGCTGGGCAATAAAGCCCGATAAGGTTGCACCTACTGAACGGTCAGTGTTGCGCACCGAGTAGCTTAATTGCTTGCTCTTACGTGCCATAACAGCACCTTCGCAGTCAGTTACCATGCGTTGGTTTAGCTCGCCTTTATCAATTGGCGCATTAGTTGTTTCTGAGCAGAATAACTGAGTGTGTGACCCAGCTGATGACTTCTCAAGCAATGGAGATAAGTCTAATTTATTCTGCTTGGCAGTTTGGCCGTCAAGTAAGGTAAGTAGTTCCGTGCGGCCTACTAAATCTTGGAAACGGCTTATGCCCATACTGGCCATAATTTCGCGAACTTCTTGGGCCACAAACTTAAAGTAGTTCATTACCATTTCAGGTAAACCAATGAAGTAGTTATCGCGTAAGCTTTCATCTTGAGTTGCTACGCCTGTTGCACAGTTATTTAAGTGACAAATACGTAAGTATTTACAACCAAGTGCCACCATAGGACCTGTACCAAAGCCAAAGCTTTCTGCGCCCAAAATACCGGCTTTTACAACATCTAAGCCTGTTTTTAAGCCACCATCGGTTTGTACACGTACTTTGTGACGCAAACCATTTTCAACTAGGGCTTGTTGCGTTTCTGCCAAACCTAATTCAAAAGGGCTACCTGCGTACTTAACTGAAGTAAGTGGGCTAGCGCCGGTTCCGCCATCGTAACCTGACACGGTAATTAAATCAGCATAAGCTTTTGCTACACCCGTAGCAATGGTACCTACACCAGGTTCTGATACTAATTTTACTGAAATTAGCGCAGTAGGGTTAACTTGTTTTAAGTCAAAAATTAGCTGAGCCAAATCTTCAATTGAATAAATATCATGATGCGGCGGTGGTGAAATTAGCGTTACACCAGGCACTGAGAAGCGCAACTCAGCAATATACTGATTTACCTTATCACCCGGTAACTGGCCACCTTCACCGGGCTTCGCACCTTGTGCAACTTTTATCTGAATTACGTTAGCATTTACTAAGTAGTGTGGTGTTACGCCAAATCTACCTGAAGCAACCTGCTTAATTTTAGAATTCTTTTCAGTGTTAAAGCGTTTAGGATCTTCACCGCCTTCACCTGAATTTGATTGCCCACCTAAGCGGTTCATAGCAATCGCTAGGGCTTCGTGCGCTTCCGGGCTTAATGCTCCAATTGACATAGCTGCGGTATCAAAGCGAGGGAATAAGGTTTCTTCGCCTTCAACTTCGTCAATACTTATGGCATCACCGGTTTTAATTTGCATCAAATCACGCAAATGGCTTGGGTTTCTACCATTAACTAAATCAGAAAATACTTTGTAATCGGTGTAATCCCCGCTTACTACTGCCCGTTGTAATGAACTCACTACATCAGGGTTGTAAGCATGATACTCGCCGCCATGTACGTATTTTAGTAAGCCACCATGTGACATAGACTTACGAGCTAGCCACGCTACTCGAGCCGAGTTAATGATGTCTTGTTCGAAATCTTCAAAACTTGTACCTTGAATGCGGCTAGGAATGCCAGCAAAACAAGTATCCATTACGGCGCTGTTTATGCCAACGGCTTCAAATAGTTTAGAGCTTCTGTAACTAGCAACGGTGCTTATGCCCATTTTCGACATAATTTTAAACAAGCCTTTGTTAATTCCTTTACGGTAATTAACCATGGCTTCCATAGGCGTAAGGTCAAGGTCGCTCTTATCAACCAGTTGCTCTATTGTTTCGTAAGCTAAAAATGGATAAATAGCCGTTGCGCCTAAACCAATGAGTACGGCAAAGTGATGCGGGTCACGTGCCGATGCTGTCTCTACTACAATGTTTGCATCACAACGAAGCTGTTCATTCACAAGGCGTTTTTGTACCGCGCCTACTGCCATAGCAGCTGGAATAGGCAAGGTTTCGGGCGTAATGTTGCGATCAGATAAAATCACAAACGCTGCGTTTCTGTTGCGAACCGCATCAACCGCTTCTTCACATATACGCGCAATGGCCGCTTCTAAGCCTTCTGATGGCGAATAGTTAATATCTATTTGCTCATTGTGATACCACTTCTGATTAAACTCTTTTAGCTGTTTTAAATCGGTATACACTAATACTGGTGATTCAAATAACACGCGGTGAGCATAACCACTGGTTTCATTAAATACGTTTTGTTCGCGGCCAATACAGGTCGCCAATGACATAACATGATTTTCACGAAGCGAATCTATAGGGGGGTTAGTTACCTGTGCAAACTGCTGGCGGAAATAATCGTAAACAGTGCGAAGTTTAGATGACATAACCGCCATAGGCGTATCATCACCCATGGAGCCCACTGCTTCTTGGCCGTCTTTTGCCAGCACTTTTACAACTTGTTGAATTTCTTCATAACTATAGTTAAATAGCTTGTGGTAAGTTGCCATACGTTTGTCATCAAAAGCACGCTTACCTACAAATTCAGCATCGCATTCTTGAATAGGTTTTAATCGCGCAATATGGGATTTTAACCATTCGGCATATGGATGTTGTGATTTCAGTTCTTCATCAATTTCGGTTGAACGCCAAATTTTGCCAGTATGTGTATCTACTGCCAGCATTTCACCGGGGCCTACTCGGCCTTTTTCAATTACGTCTTGCTCAGAATAATCCCAAATACCTATTTCAGAAGCGAGTGTAATAAAACCATTTTTGGTAATTACGTAGCGTGCAGGGCGCAAACCGTTTCTATCAAGGTTACATGCTACATGGCGGCCGTTGGTCATAACAATGCCTGCAGGGCCATCCCACGGTTCCATGTGCATTGAGTTGAACTCATAAAATGCACGTAAATTAGGATCCATCGTATTGTTGTTTTGATACGCAGGCGGAACAAGCAATCGCATTGCTCTGAATAGATCCATGCCACCAGCTAAGAATAGCTCTAGCATGTTATCAAGTGAACTTGAGTCAGAGCCATGGGTATTTACAAATGGTGCCGCTTGCATCAAATCAGGAATAAGCGGAGTCGCAAATTTAGAGGTACGGGCAATTGCCCACTCACGGTTTGCTTTAATGGTGTTTATTTCACCATTATGAGCTAAAAATCTAAATGGCTGAGCTAATGGCCATTTAGGTAATGTATTGGTTGAGAAACGTTGGTGAAATACACAAATAGATGACGTTAAGTCTTCGTTTGCCAAATCAAGATAAAACTTAGTTAAATCTCGTGGCATTACCAAGCCTTTATATATAGTTACGTAGTTTGACAAACACGCTACGTAAAAATCTTCATCTTCCATAGTGCGTTTTTCAGCACGGCGACGAGCCATATATAAGCGGCGCTCAATATCAGGTGAAATCCAACCTTTAGGTGCATTTACAAACACCTGTTCAATTTGAGGGACGCCAGTTTTTGCTAAGTCACCTAATACGCTGTGGTCAACCGGCACTTCGCGCCAGCCAACAACGGTTAAGGTTTCTTTTTCTAATTCTTCATTAAGTACCTTACGAGAGGCTTCGGCTTTAACTGGGTCTTGTGACAAAAATATCATGCCCACAGCGTAGTTAGTATTTAACTGCCAGCCTTTATCTTGCGCTACTTTGCGAAAAAACGAATCAGGTTTTTGCAGTAATAAACCACAACCGTCACCGGTTTTACCATCAGAAGCCACACCACCGCGGTGTTGCATGCGATCCAAACCTTCAATTGCGGTAATCACTAATTGGTGGCTTGATTCGCCTTCTGTGTGAGCAATTAAGCCAAAACCACAGTTGTCTTTTGAATCAGATGAATGATACAAACCCATACATTACTCCTTGGCGAGTGTTGTGAAACAACTCGCACATTGCGCCCTATTAATGTAATAAGAACATAACTTCAATAGTGTGAAGCATTGATTAAACGAAATTGTGTTTCTAGCCCAACTTTTTAATTATTGTATGTGTTGGTACTATACTCGGTGCCACCTTTATACCTCTATTGGGTATTAAGAGGAGACACACTAAATTCTGCTTTCTGTCGTTGGTAAACTGAGGATACTGTTGCGTATCGAATTTTTATTCATTCCACTAAGCGGGAGGGTGAAAATACCTATTTATCACGTAAAAATCAATTATCACTTAGAATAATATGTGTATTCATCAAATCAATAATAGTTAAGCTGTTGTTTTCTATCTAAATATAAATTACGTCTTTTACCCATTGTACGCCTATTTTTTGACGCTGAAAGTTAATTATTTGTGAATAAAGGTTGTTGTGGCAACTTTATTCCACAAACTATTGAAATTTTAAACGTATTTAGCGCATAACTATTGTTGTTTATAGATATTTCTTTGTTACTACTGTTACCCCATTTGCATTCTTGCTAGTATCTTGCGTCTACCTTTTGTCATTTCTATTATGGTCATTGCATGTTAATCAAAACACCGCCCGAGTCGTGGGCCATTAAGTTCGCTCAGTTTGTTGATAAAATTGGGCCAATTAAAGTCAGTATCTTATTCGTTATATTTACGCTTCTGTTTACTATTAGCGGCTCTTACGTTGTGCGTTTAAGCCTAGGTAAAGATATTGAACTTGATGACCTCATAAGCGCTGTAGTGCTTACCATGATTAGCGCACCTTGGGTGTTATACTTTTTCAGTGAACTTATTAAACAGCTTGAGCATAGCCGAATTAACCTAGAAGAAGCCGTTAGCCAGCTAGAAAGGCTTCGTCGCCATGACGTAATTCTTAACCGCGAATTACAAAATAACATTCGCCAGCTTAATTATGAAATAGATCAGCGTAAAAATGCACAGCTAGAGCGTGAAGCAATGTTTGCAAAGCTTGAACAAGAAATGAAAGAAAAGTCAGAGCAAGAACTGCAAGCACGAAGGCTATCTACCTTAACGCGCTCTATTATTGATGCCTCTCCAGACCTTATTTATTATCGCAACGAAGAAGGGCGCTTTGCGGGTTGTAATAAGGTTGCAGAAGCACTTACGGGTAAAACCGAAGAAGAATTGTTAGGTTTGACCGCGCACGAAGTTTACGACGAAGAGTTAGCAAGGCAAGTAGCTGCGTCTGACTTAGAAATTCTTGAAACGAACGTTTCTATTACTGAAGACTTATGGTTAAAGTTTGCTGATGGTAGCCGTAAATATTTTGAAATGCGTAAAGTTCCATTCTTTGATCATGAGGGGAATCGCTTAGGAATATTGGCATTTGGCCGTGATATGACTGAGCGTAAGCAATCGCAATTAAGCATTGAGCAAGCCAGTAAAGATAAGACTAAATTTATTGCTACCATAAGCCACGAACTAAGAACGCCACTAAACGGTATAGTGGGTTTATCAAGAATGCTGCGCGATACAAAGCTTAATGCTGAGCAGTTTGAATGGGTAAGCACCATATATGCAAGTGCTATTACCTTGGGCAACATTTTTAACGACATAATAGACTTAGACAAGCTTGATCGTAATAAAGTTGAAATTCAGTATAAAACCGTAAATACCACAAACTTCGTAAATGAAATTGGCAGTATTATTAAATTACTGGCGGCAGATAAAGGCTTAGCATTTAACTGCCAAATTGTTGAACCAGTGCCAGTGGCCTTTGAAGCTGACGGCACGCGCTTACGCCAAGTACTTTGGAATATGTTATTTAATGCGGTAAAGTTTACGCAAGAAGGCTCGGTGTCATTAACTATGTCATCAAAAATTCATAGCACTACTCAAGCTGATATTATCTTCACCATCCAAGATACCGGAATAGGGATTGATAAAGACCAACTCGACAAGATTTTTGCGATGTACTACCAAGTTCAGCGTAGTGATTTTCAATCAGCTACTGGAACAGGCATTGGTTTGGCTATTTGTAAGCAAATGGTTGATAAAATGAAAGGTGATATTAAGGTTAACAGTGAGCTACATCAAGGCACCTGTTTTGAAATTACCTTGCCAGTTAACATTACTCATCAAGCTCCTGATGTGGAAGAGTTGCGTGTTAAAGACCTAAACATATTGTTAGTAGAAGACATTGAGCTAAACGTAATGGTAGCCAAAGCGCTACTTGAGAAGTTAGGACAGCATGTTTCAGTTGCTATGACGGGACAAGAAGCCATAGATATGGCGACCGAGTACAACTACGATCTGATACTGCTTGATATTCAATTGCCCGATATGACCGGTTTTGATGTAGCACGAACTTTGCTAGAGCAAGATTTAGTGCTAGGAACACCTATAGTGGCGCTTACCGCCAATGTAATTAAAAAGCGTGAAGAATACTTACAAAACGGCATGGACGATGTTATTGCTAAACCGGTTAAAAAAAGCCGCATCATTCAAGTATTCAACGAGCTTTTTGCGAATGACAACCTAGTGGAAGAAGAAAAGCCCAAAAAGCAGACTTCTGCAATTGTCATAGAAGAGACTACGCAAAAAGTGCTCGATATGGACTTGCTGTCTATGTTGATAGAAACTATTGGTGAGGGCATGGTTGAAGCAAGCTTAAGAGTCTTTGAAGAGAAAATCCCTGAGTACATGGAAGCGCTTAAAGTATCGTTAGCGGCAGATGATAAAGACGATGTTTGCTCACAAGCGCACAAAATTAAAGGGGCTGCAGGCAGCGTAGGTTTAACAAGAGTACAAAGCACCGCTAATATGATGCAACAGGGTGATCACCCAGCGTGGTGGGAAAACGTTCACGATTGGCTAGAGCAACTCGAAATGGCGATTGAACAAGACGTAAGCCATTTGCATGACTGGCTCAAGCGCCAACAAATAGAAGACTAAGCAATGTTAAATTAGGAACAGCGTTGCTGTTCCTAAAAATGCAAATATACCCACCACGTCGGTAATAGTGGTTAATATCACACTACCGGCTAGCGCTGGGTCAATCTTCAGCTTCTTCATAATAATAGGCAAGGTTGCACCCGCTAAACCTGCGGCAATCATATTTATCATCATGGCGAACGCAATTACGCCGCCAAGCACGTAATCTTGTTTCCAAATTGCTATTACTGAGGCAATTAAAAACGCCCAAATAAGCCCGTTTAAAAAGCCAATAAATAATTCTTTTCTGACTAACCATAGGGCATTAGTGGTAGCAACATGGCCCAGAGCCATACCACGAATAACCAAGGTTAGTGTTTGGTTTCCCGCAACGCCTCCCATACTCGGTACAATGGTATTTAAAATAGCAAGCACCGCCAATTGGCTTAACGTTGCTTCAAACATGTCACTTACAGCGGCGGCTAATAAGGCGGTGATTAAATTTACACCTAACCATACTGAACGGCGTTTAGTTGATTGCCCAACGGGGGCGAAAGTATCTTCTTCATCATCCAAACCGGCCATGCTCATCATTGAGTGTTCAGCGTCTTCACGAATAATATCGACCACGTCATCAATGGTAATTCGCCCCACTAGGGTCCCGTCTTCGCTTATAACCGGTGCTGATAACCAGTCGTAGCGTTCAAACATACTTGCCACTTCGCGTTCTTGGGTATCAACTAAAATGGCCTCAGGCTCATCATTCATTATTTCCGCAACGGTAACATCGGGTTTGGAGGTTAGTAGTTTTGATAGTGAAACGGTGCCTATTAAGGCATCTTGTTTGTTTACCACATAAAGGGTGTCAGTGTTTTCTGGTAATTCTAGCTTTAAGCGCAAATAGCGTATTACTACGTCAACCGATACATCATCTCGCAGAGTGATGGTGTCGGTATTCATAATAAAGCCAGCGGTTTCTTCCCCGTATGACAACGCTTTTTCTGCTCGTAAGCGGTCTTGGGCGTCCATCGATTTTAAAATTTTATTTAAAACGTTTTCGGGCAGCGTACTTAAGGTTTCGGCTAAATCATCAGTATCCATGTCTTCAAGCGCGTCTACTACGCTTGCTGGAACCATGTTGCTTATTATACCGTTTCTTACATCTTCACTGAGCTCTTCTAACACATCACCATGAAAATCTGCATCAAGCATTTTCCATAAGTCAGTACGCGTTTTGGCGGGAGATGATTCAAGTAAAAGGGCGGTATCACCGGGGGGGATGTCATGCAATAGCTTGCGTACACGCACGAATGCGCCGGCGTTTAGTGATTTACTAATTGACGCTAGTCTGTCTTGTGTTGTCTTGTTTTCAATGGTTTCCGACATGCTCGTATCCAAGTGTTTCTGCTAGCGAGTTAGCAAAAGTATAGCATTATCTTAGTATTAAATGTATGAATTGTTGTAAATTCAGAGGCTTATTCGCCTTCATCAAACTTATTCGCAATTAGGTTTTCTATGTCGTCCATTGCCGCTTGGGCATCATCTCCTTTGCACTTTACGGTAACTTCTTTGCCCATTCCGCTTCCTAACATAAGCAAAGCAAGCACGCTATTTGCTGGCGCTGACTGCTCATCTTGCTCTATAAGTATTTCACTTTCGTATTGATTCGCCAATTCTACTAATTTAGTTGCGGCGCGCGCGTGTAAGCCCAATTTATTAATAATGGTTAGGGTTTTAACTAATTCCATTTGCACGCTCCGGTTTATTCATTGTTTTGAGCCTGCTTAACTTTTTCAATAGCGGCCTCTTCTATAGCCTCTTTTTCAGCTTGGGCTTTCTTGATTCGCTTAAGCTCTCGATGTTTAACTTGAACATCACCGTGGCTTTTTTTGAATGCTTCACTTAAGGCTTGAGAAACAAACACCGAGCGATGCTGGCCGCCCGTGCAACCAATAGCTACCGTTACATAACTTCTGTTATTCCTTTCCAAATGTGGCAGCCAGGTGGTAATGAAATTTTGGATTTGCCAAATAAGCTTCATCACTAAAGGTTGGCCTGACAAAAACAATTCAACTGGGCTATCTAAACCCGTATAAGGGCGTAAATCTGGGTCCCAATGAGGATTGGGTAAAAACCTTACATCAAATACGTAGTCGGCGTCTTTAGGTAAGCCATATTTAAAGCCAAATGATTCGAACACAATCACCAAATCAGAACTCTTCTTGCCTAGCACTCGTTCACGAATAGTTTCTGCTAAATCATGTACTGACAAATTATCGGTATTTATATGGAGGTCGGCTTTTTCGGCCACTGGCACTAAAATGTCACGTTCAGCTGCAATGGCGTCAACTAGTGAATTGTTAAGTTTGAAAAGGGGATGTAAGCGGCGAGTTTCGCTATAACGCTTTATTAATACATCATCGCTAGCATCAATAAATATAATGGTAATGTCCCAAAACTCGGGCAAATATTCTAGCAATTCGGTGATTTCATTTTCCGAATCGGGCATGTTACGCACATCTATACTTACGGCAACAAGTTCGTGTTGTTCGACTACCGTATTGGTAAGTGTGGGCAGCAGTGAAACAGGAATGTTATCTACGCAGTAATAGCCTAAATCTTCAAGTGCGCGAAGTGCAATTGATTTACCTGAACCTGAACGCCCGCTAATGATCAATAATTTCATAGTGTAAAACTCGCGTTAAATAAAAGGTGTTGCAGAGTGAGAAATTACGTGTTTTCAGTATAGAGTGCTTTTTGCAGGTAGTGAATCAATTTCACTCTTAAGCTAGGGCAGCCACTATTTCGTTTTTGTTTTCAGCTTTTCTTATTGCTTTTACAATGTCTTTATTGCTTAATTTTTTTGCTATGCCTGATAAAGCCTCAAGGTGCTGGCTAGTTTGTTCTTCGGGCACTAAAATCGCAAAGAATATATCAACGGCTTGACTATCAATTGCGTCAAAATCTATTGGAGAATTGGTTGTGAGTATTACTGCAATCATATGACTCAGACCTTTTATTCGGCCATGTGGAATAGCAATGCCATTTCCAATACCAGTACTGCCCATTTTTTCTCGACCTAATAGACTTGAAAGCACTTCTACTTGGTCAAGCTCAGGTGACTGCAATACAGCAATTTCAGAAATTTTTTCAAAAATTCGTTTTTTGCTATGGCACTCAACCGAACATTGAGTTCGGTCAAGTGAAATTATGTCATTTATGATCATAGTTAGTTAGCTTAGTGACGCTTAAGTTTTTCTTTGTGTTTAATAACTTGGCGATCTAGCTTATCAATTAAGCCATCAATAGCCGCATACATATCGGTGTGTTCTGAGTTAGCAAATACTTCACCACCACTCATGTGTACAGTGGCTTCCGCTTTTTGGTTAAGTTTTTCAACGTTAAGTATTACATGCACATTATTGATATGGTCGAAATGTCGTTCGAGTTTTTCAAACTTAGTGTCAACATAAGTGCGCAATGAGTCGGTGATTTCGACGTGATGACCGGTAAGGTTAATTTGCATATTGATGGTCCTCTTTGCCTTTTAGACAAGGCTTTTTCGTTGATTAGAAGGGGGAATGTTTAACGATTCCCGGTATTTTGCAATTGTTCGCCGGGCCACATTAATGCCCTGATCGGCAAGCAATTGCGCAATCTTGCTATCACTTAACGGCTTGTTCGATGGTTCATCAGCAACTAATTTTTTGATGAACGCACGAATAGCAGTAGAAGAACAATTTTCGCCAGACTCTGTAGATACGTGTGACGAAAAGAAATACTTAAGCTCAAATATGCCTCTTGGGGTGTGCATGTACTTTTGTGTTGTAACACGTGAAATAGTTGATTCGTGCATGTCTACCATTTCAGCCACATCGTTTAATACCATGGGCTGCATTTTTTCAGGACCTTGCTCAAAAAATTCACGTTGTTTAGCAACAATACAATGCGACACCTTCAAAAGGGTTTCATTTCTGCTTTCCAAACTTTTAATAAACCATTTTGCTTCTTGTAAATGAGACTTTATATATTGCGAATCGTTCGAATTACTGGTTTTCGATAGTTTCGCGTAGGTTTCATTTACGGTAAGGGCGGGTAGGGCTTCGTTGTTTAATTCAACTGTCCACACGCCTTTATTTTTGTAAACATTAACATCGGGGATAACATATTCAGGCTCTCTTGATGAAACTGCGCTACCCGGGCGAGGATTCAAGGTTTTCAATAAGCGCATGACTTCACGCAGTTGATCTTCCTTTAAACGCGTTTTACGCATAAGTGTACGGTAGTCTTTGCTGCTTAATAAGTCAGCGTGTTCTTCAATCAGTGAGCGGGCTTGCTCAAGCCATGGTGTATCGTTATCAAATTGTTGCAATTGCACCAATAAGCATTCTTGTACTGAACGTGCGCCTGCACCAATAGGGTCAAAACGTTGAATACGTTTAAGTACGCATTCTACTTCGTCTAAATCAATGTCTTCGTTATCTAAGCTATCTAATATGTTTTCACACGAACTGGTTAAATAGCCTGATTCGTCAATTGAATCAATTATGGCAATCGCTATTGACATGTCATTATCGCTAAAATGCGTCATTTCAGCTTGCCATAGCAAATGGTCTTGAATGTTTTCGGTAGTTTCGCCTTGGAATATGTAGTCGTCGTCAGGGCTTGAGCCGGTCATTTTAGTGGGGGCTGATGTAGAACCTAGGTAATCTTCCCATGAACTATCAAGCGGTAAATCATTGGGTAAATCGCGGTTTTCAAGTGCTTCATGTGCATCCATAGGATCAGGAACATCTTTTTCGCCACTACTTAAAGATGCATTCGCTTCGTTTACGCCTTCTATATTCGCTGAAGCTTGTTCTTTGTCAGTTCGGGAATCGAGCGTTTCGCCTCGGTCAGCGTTTTCATTGCTATAGTCTAATTCTACCGTCTCCAAAAGGGGATTGGATTCAATGGCTTCTTGAATTTCTTGTTGCAGATCAAGTGTTGACAGTTGCAGCAGCTTAATAGCTTGTTGCAATTGGGGGGTCATAGTCAATTGTTGACTGAACTTCAGTTGTAACGAGGGTTTCATTACTATCCTTCTACTGCGCCTATCTCAAGTATGTAAAACATCTACCTTACCTAGCGATTCCTATCATTAATGCTTATCATACTCCCTAATTAGGAAAAAAAAAGAGGTTTATAATGCAAATTGTTCGCCAAGATAAACATCTCTTACCGTTTGATTAGCAAGAACTTCTTCAGACGTGCCGCTAGCTATCAATTCTCCATGGCTCACAATGTACGCAAGCTCACATACATCAAGGGTTTCCTTTACATTATGGTCAGTAATCAAAACCCCAATGCCACGTTCTTTTAATTGGTAAATTATTTTTTTAATGTCATTTACTGATATTGGATCAACCCCTGCAAAGGGTTCATCAAGCAAAATAAACTTGGGATCAGCTGATAATGCCCGCGCAATTTCAACGCGGCGTCTTTCGCCACCTGATAAACTCATGCCAAGGCTGTTACGAATATGATTAATATTAAAATCATCAAGCAGTTCATCAGCTATGACTTCGCGCTGGTCTTTTGAAATATCTTTGCGAGTTTGCAATATGGCCATTAAATTTTCATACACAGTGAGTTTTCTGAAAATAGAGGCTTCTTGAGGTAAATAACCAATGCCATTTCTTGCACGCTCGTGCATAGGAAGGTGGCTTAAGTTCATTTGATCAATAAAAATATCGCCTTTATCTAGTGGTACTAAACCCACTATCATATAAAAAGTAGTGGTTTTACCTGCACCATTGGGGCCTAACAGACCAACAATTTGTCCTGTTGATACTTCAATGCTTACATCGCGCACAACTTGGCGAGATTTATACGATTTAGCTAAGTTTCTGGCGCACAGCGTACTGGTCACAAATACAATCCTTCAATAGCGTTGTTTATTGTTGTTCTGAATCAGACTTTTCTTGCGAAAATGCACCAGGGCTTATTACTGTAGTAACGGGGCCACTGCTGTTTTCATCAGATTCAGCTAAGATTTGCTCTTTCGCCATATCAAACAAAATAGAATCACCATCTACTTTCACATCGTTTTGCACAATAACGGCTTGGCCGCGAAGCGAAAGCGTTCTAGACGCTACGGTATATACAATTTTGTTAGCTCGTGCTTCTACTATAGTACCGTCTTCTAAGCGCTGCTTGTAACTGGCGGGGCTGCCGCTTGCTATAATGACTTCTTGGCGCTTGCCATTGGTAGCATCAAGTTCAACGCGGTCAGCAAGTAATTCTAGACTGCCTTGGCGAATAACCACATTTTCAGTAAAAATAGACGTTTTTTTCTTGCCATCAATTGCTTGGTGATTTGACGTAAGCGTAACCGGCAAATCAAAATCTTGTGCAATGGTTGATGTAGCACTGCTATCTTCTGCAGTTTGTGCCGCCATAGCGGGTAGGGCATGTGCGTGAAAAGTCAGCGCACAGGCTGCTGATATAAAAAGTAGCCCTAGGTGCTTAAAACTGGGGGTTAACTTGCGTTTTAACATGTTCTTTTAACTCGTATTGTTGGGTAACTAAATCACCAAATAAACCCACACTGGTAACTAAATAATCTTGCCCTTTAATTTCTACCACTTGGTCAGAAAACAGGGTCTTACTCTCTAAATCAATTTCAATAAATTCGGTAGCAATGGCTTTAACATACTCTTCACTGCGCAAATTAACAATTTTTACGTTTTTCTCAAGTTGTATTCTATTGTTGTTATGCAAGGTGCCTTCTTGAGCCGTAATTTGCCACGGTTGTCCATCATCTAAAAATAGCGTGTATACAGGGTTTTCAAAAATTGCAAAGCCAAGTTCTTCGTAATGCTCCATTTTATCAGCCGCTACTTGGTGACTTAATTTGCCGTTTTTATCGTATAACTTACTGTTTAAGTTTAGGGCACTATAATTTGGAATAAGTTCACGGTCGCCTTTTTCGCTGCTTTGTTCTTTGGGATCTTGAAACAAAATAGACACGTACAAAGCTACCACGGCTGCAAATATGAATAACACACTCCAGCCGGTTCTATTCATACGCTGGCACCATGTTGCATATTTAATTTACCGTGTGCTTGCAAAAGCAAATCGCAAAACTCGCGAACCGCACCTTTGCCACCACCAAGGGTCGTTATAAAGTTAGCTTGTTGTTTTACATATGGGTGCGCATCATTTACCGCTACTTTAATAGCCGACAACCTATACATACCTACATCAGGCATATCATCACCCATGCTCGCCACTTGGCTAGTTTCAAGCTTAAGTTGATTTAGTAAGTCAGTTAACGCCGTGTGTTTGTCTTCACGTCCTTGCACTAAATGTTTAACGCCTAAGGCGCTCATTCTGTTTTTCACAATAGCTGAATCGCGCCCAGTTATAACAGCCACATCAATGCCACAGCTTTTGAGTGCTTTCACCCCATAACCATCTTTAGTATTGAAGGCTTTATATTCTTCGCCATTGTTACCTAGGTAAATACTGCCGTCACTGAATACGCCATCTACATCAAACACCACTAATTTAATTTGCTTGCATGCATCAAAAATTTTAGAAGGAACTGCTTGGTATAAAGTCGCTACACTATGAGCGGCGCCTTCTTGGTTAGCACTAGGTATGTTTTCATCAATAATGGGTTGAGCCATGTTATACCACTCCTGCTTTTAACAGCATGTACATATTAAGTGCGCCGACCGCTTGGTTTTCTTCGTTAACTACAAACAGGGCACTAATACGCTTACTTTGCATTAAGTTAAGGGCGTCTATTGCTAACGCGTTAGCGTTAATATGAACGCCGCCTTTGGTCATTACACTTTGTATTGACGTGGTTTGAATATCAATCGGTGAGTTAAGGGTTCTGCGCAAATCACCGTCACTAAATATCCCTACTAAGGTATTTTGCTCATTTGTTATGCCGGTAATACCTAAACCCTTTGATGAAATTTCAAGTAAGGCTTGTTTTAATGAATCATTTTGCGATACAAGAGGAATGTCATCGCCACTAGCCATTATGTCATTTACGGTAAGTAACAAACGCTTACCTAAAGCACCGCCCGGATGAGAAAACGCAAAATCTTCTGCGGTAAATCCTTTCGCTTCTAAAAGCGCAACGGCTATAGCATCTCCTAGTACTAGGGTAGCAGTAGTGCTGGTTGTGGGAGCCAAGCCTAAAGAACACGCTTCTTTGGTTACGCCAAGCAACAAACTAACCGCTGAGGCTTGCGCTAAACTACTTTTCGCATTGTTGGTAATAGCCACAATGGGTACACCAATTCTTTTTATTGACGGGAGTAAACCTACTAGTTCGGCGGTTTCGCCTGAATTAGAAATACCAATCAAAACGTCATTTGGGCTTAACATGCCAAAATCACCATGATTCGCTTCACCCGGGTGCATAAAAAATGAGGGAGTGCCAGTGCTTGCGAGCGTAGCTGCAATTTTGTTGCCTATGTGGCCCGATTTACCCATGCCACATACCACAACCTTGCCTTTGCATTGCAATAGCAAATCACAGGCTTCGGTAAAGCTACTGTCTAAATTGTTGGCTAGCGATTGAAGCGCATCGGTTTGAATCGAAAAAGTTTGTTTAGCAGAGCTTAAATAAGTCATAAATTATGAAAACAACACGTATTGATAGCCTAAAAATATGAGTATAAAGATACCCGCTTCGGTTCTGTTAATTTGCCGTGTGCCGCGAAAGTTAAAACAAAAAACAAATAACAACACTGACAAGCCTAACATAACCAATGAGTCTCTGTTTGCGGCAGCACCATCTATCACTGAAGGATGAATTAAGCCTGGCATCGCTAATACGGCCAGTAAATTAAATATGTTTGAACCAATAATATTACCTAGCGCTAAGTCGTCTTCACCTTTTAATACGCCTGCCACACTCGCGGCAAGCTCGGGCAAACTGGTACCAATGGCAATAATAGTTAAGCCAATGACTAAGTCACTAATGCCGTAGTAGCGAGCAATGTAAACGGCTGAATCAACTAGGAAGTGGGCGCTTAATGGCAGTAATATTAAGCCAACAATGACCCAAAATACTGCATTAGTGGTCGGTACGTTACTCGGGACTTCCGTTTCAGTTTCGGCAACTAGTGGGTCATTCTTTTCTACTTTAAATGACAACACCGCCATACCCGCAATAACAAAAACAAATAGGGAAATAAGAATAATCCCTTCGATTCTTGTTAGTTCGCTATCAGACAAAAAATACACGGCAATAAGGGTAATAAGCAGCATCACTGGCAACTCGCGGCGCAGCGTAGTAGATGATACCAATAAGGGTTTTATCATTGCAGTAATACCTAACACCAAAGCAATGTTAGTAATGTTAGAACCTAAGGCATTGCCGACAGCGGTATCGGAGCTACCAGAGAGTGAGGCAGTCGCAGCCACAACAATTTCAGGCGCAGATGAGCCCATTGCCACAATTGTTAAACCAATCATCATAGGCGCAACGCCTATATTTTTTGCTAAGGCCGATGCACCATAAACGAAACGGTCAGCGCTCCAACTAAGTACCACTAAACCCACTAAGAAAATTACTAAATTTATAATCACTAATGATTCTTCTTGCAATTGACAACAACTTTATTGTCTCAAATTGTAGCGATTTCAGCTAACGAAATCACATAAAATCAAAAATAAATAAGATATATAATTAAAATGTACGTTTTGTTACGATTTTTTAGGGCGCGAAAGCTTGAAAAACGCTACAATGTACCAATATTGAAAGGCTTAACAGAATATGAGCACAAGTGTTTATAAAACAAGCTGTTAAGCAAAAAAGTGAGCGCATTAGATTCAAGCTGAAATTTCTTTGTAAAGATAGAGGTCTACTAATTTGCGTTTATATGGTAATTACGTAAGCCATAATGCTAGTTCGTTGCTTTATTGAGCACTATGATCAAAAGCCGTGAGCGAGCGTATTCATTACGTTAATAGTACGGATGGAGGCAAGGATGAAGTTAAATAATATGAACTTTGTGACTTTTAGTTGCGTCTCAATCAGGTACAACAAAAAATTAGAAATATCATTCCTCAACATGGCCAACTGTTAATGTCTGAAAACCACACCACTTCCGATCTCGTAGTCAGCATAAATGATATGCTGTTTTCTCGTGGCGATCGTGAAATATACAAAGACATCTCTTTATCGGTCAAAAAAGGTGGCATCACTGCCATTATGGGGCCAAGCGGGATTGGTAAAACTACCTTGCTAAAAATCATTGGCGGGCAATTAAGGCCTAGTTCAGGCGAAGTGTTGTTTCAAGGCGAAAATGTTCATGAAGTATCACGCACCCGCTTATATGAAATGCGCCGCAAAATGAGCATGTTATTCCAAAGCGGTGCCTTATTTACCAATATGTCGGTATTTGACAACGTGGCATTCCCCCTACGTGAACATACTCAACTAAGTGAAAGCGTTATAGAAACCATTGTTACCTTGAAACTTGAAGCAGTTGGCCTTCGTGGTGCAGCGCAGCTTATGCCAAGTGAGTTGTCAGGCGGAATGGCGAGAAGAGCTGCTCTTGCAAGGGCAATCGCCCTTGACCCTGATTTAATTATGTATGACGAACCATTTGCAGGCCAAGACCCAATATCTATGGGCGTACTTGTTACGCTTATTAAAGCCTTAAACAAAGCCTTGGATTTAACGTCTATTGTGGTAACTCATGACGTAACAGAAGTGCTCGAAATTGCTGATTACGCATATATTTTAGCGAATAAATCTATTATTGGTGAAGGCACTCCTGAGCAAATCAAAAATTCTGATTCTCCCTTAGTACAGCAATTTTTGCAGGGCAACGCTGATGGCCCAGTGCCATTTCATTTTCCTGCTAAATCAATTGCTAGCCAGCTATTAGGGGAATCATCATGAATATGATAATCAATTATTTTGCTGGGCTTGGCCGAACTACCATCAATACGATGTCGTCAATTGGGCAAGCGTCGTTAATGTTATTTGGCGCATTATTCGCTTTTCCAACGTTTAAAAATATACGTTTAACTATTTTACAAATGTATGTGGTAGGCGTGCAGTCGTTACTTATTATTTTAGTGTCAGGTTTGTTTATTGGCATGGTTATGGCTCTACAAGGCTATACTATACTAGTAAGTTATGGCGCTGAGGGTAGCTTAGGCCCCATGGTTGCGTTGTCTATATTGCGCGAGTTAGGCCCTGTTGTTACGGCCTTGTTATTTGCCGGTCGCGCAGGTTCCGCATTAACGGCTGAAATTGGCTTAATGAAGGCCACCGAGCAATTGAGCAGTTTAGAAATGATGGCTATAGACCCACTGCGCCGCGTAGTATCACCGCGCTTTTGGGCTGGTGTAATCAGTATGCCTATGCTCGCACTTATCTTTTCTGCTATTGGTATATTAGGCGGGCACTTAGTGGGCGTTGATTGGCTTGGCGTAGATTCGGGAAGTTATTGGTCTATTATGCAAGCTACTGTGGAATGGGACAAAGACATTCTAAATGGCATTATTAAATCAGTAGTGTTCGCTTTAGTCGTGGTATGGATTGCATTGTTTAAGGGGTATTCGTGTATCCCTACCTCTGAAGGTATTAGTTTAGCAACCACTCAAACCGTGGTGTATTCATCCCTTGCTATTTTGGGTTTAGATTTCGTATTAACAGCGTTAATGTTTGGCATAAGTTAGGATCATCATGACATCAAGAAAAACAGAAATTTTAGTTGGTTTATTTGTAGCGTTAGCAATTGCTGCAACCTTACTTTTAGCCTTGCGAGTTGCCAATCAAGGTATGAGCGGTAGCGGCGAAACCTACACGCTCACCGCACGCTTTGACAACATTGGCGGTTTAAAAGCGCGTTCTTCTGTAAAAGTAGGGGGCGTGAATGTAGGCCGTGTTGAGCGTATTTATTTACATAATACTGACTTAGTGCCGGTGGTAGAGCTTACCATATCAAGCGAATACCTTGATACATTTCCTGATACAAGTACCTTGTCTATTTTAACCTCTGGCTTATTAGGTGAGCAGTACATTGGTCTTCAACCTGGTTTTATATTTCCAGAAGATATTGTACGCATTGAAGAAGATAAAGTGTGCGAAACAGCCAGCTTGAACGATTGCCCATACTTAACCGATGGCGAAGAAATTATAGATACTAAATCAGCTCTTGTATTAGAAGATTTGATTGGTCAATTTTTATTTAATAAAGGAAGCGAATAATCAATGAATAACTATTTTGCAACCGCAGCTTGTGCCGCGTTTGTTTCTTGCACAATGTTATTAGGAACAAGCACTTCGGTGAATGCAGCGCAAGAACAAGCCGCGATTTCGGTAAGCGCTATACAAGGCCAAGCCGAGCGTGAAAGGGTAGCTCAAGATGACCCATATCAAATGGTGCAAGAAGCCGCATCTTTAACCTTCGCTCGCATTAAAGCTGAACAAAAAAACTTAGTTCAAGACCCTGAAATTTTACGCGTGATCATGGAAGAAGAATTAATGCCTTACATTGATTACCGTTTTTCAGCATTTAAAGTGCTTGGTAAATATGCAAGGCGCGTGGAAAAGAAAGAGCTGCTAGAATTTGTAACGGTATTTAGAGAGTATTTAATTACCAGCTATGCGGTGGCCATGGGATATTATGATAATCAGACCGTTGAGTTTGAGCCGGAACGTGATTTTTCTGACCGTAATGACGTAACGGTTAGAGCCGTAATTAAAGACAACGTACGCCCTGACATAAAAGTCGCTTTTAAAGTGCGCAAAGATCCACGCTCAGGTGAATGGCAGGCTTATGACATGATTGCTGAAGGCATTAGTTTACTTTCAAGCAAGCAAAGCGAATTCGAAAGCATACTACGTAAAGATGGCATTGCTAAGGTTATTGAGTCTATGCGTGCTAGCATTCGCCAACCTATTGTGTTGCAAAATGCTGACAAAGAGGCTTCATAGTAGTGGAACAAAACCTAGTAGTAGACGCTAGCGGTAACGCTAGCCTTAACTTATCAGGAAATTTGGATCGCGATTCATTAAGCAAAGATTTTTTTCAAGGCTTAGCTAAATCTAGCGTGCATTCCATGGCTAGCGCTAAGCAGCTATTAGTAAACCTTAAAAACGTTGAACGGGTAGACACCGCTGGCTTAGCTTGGTTAATAAATATTGTACGCGATGGCAAAGCAAAAAATATAAACGTGACCTTTGCAGACGTACCCGATAAACTACTGCACCTTGCCGACTTGAGCGGCGCGAAAGAAATTTTACAGGCGTAACTATGACCAACGAAGACATTGCCAACATGCTTACTGAAAAGCTCGCTTTAAGTGATGTGAAAGTAAAAAGCGAAGGCACCCATTTTCAAATTATTGCAATTGACGATAGATTTTCTGACATGAGCAGAGTAAAAAAACAACAATTAGTTTATGCTCCGTTGTCTGAGCTTATTGCAGATGGCACAATTCATGCCGTAAGCATAAAAACCTTTTCCGAGCAGCAATGGCAGCGCGAAAAGCTTTTCAATTGATCAACCCTCTTATTTAAGGACGCTTAGTGGACAAACTCAGCATAAAACAAAGTCCGCCTTTGTCGGGCACTGTGGTTATTTCCGGTGCGAAAAACGCGGCTTTGCCAGTATTAATCTCTAGTTTGCTTGCTAGTAGTGCGTGTACTTTTACCAATGTTCCGAACTTACGCGATATTAACACCACCCTTTTGTTACTAAAAGATTTAGGTGCAAAAGTGAATCAACTAGCCACCGATACGGTAGAGCTAGATGCAAGTAAGCTTAATAGCGTAACCGCTTCATACGAACTTGTTAGAACCATGCGCGCTTCTATATTAGTGCTTGGCCCTTTATTGGCGAAGTATGGTAGAGCAAACGTTTCATTACCTGGTGGGTGTGCCATTGGTGCTCGCCCTGTAAATCTTCATTTAACTGGCCTAGAAAAAATGGGTGCTAAAGTAGATGTTGAAGAGGGGTACGTGCGTGCTTCTGTAAATGGCCGCTTAAAAGGCGCGTTTATATTTATGGATATGGTAAGCGTGGGTGCAACAGAAAACCTTATGATGGCAGCAGCCTTAGCTGATGGCGAAACTATTTTAGAAAACGCCGCGCGCGAACCTGAAATTGTTGACCTAGCAAATTGCTTAAACGCAATGGGCGCGAATGTGAGCGGTGCAGGTACCGACAAAATTACCATTCAGGGCGTTGAAACACTGCAAGGCTGTAATTACGACATTTTACCTGATCGCATTGAAACGGGCACATTTTTAGTGGCCGCCGCTGTAACTAAAGGTAAGATTCGCTGCGAAAAGGCAGCCCCTGATACGCTTGATGCAGTCATTAGCAAATTAGAGCAAGCCGGTGCCCATATTGAAACAGGTGAAGATTGGATTTCATTAGATATGAAAGGCCAAGCGCCTAAAGCGGTGAGTTTAAAAACAATGCCGCATCCAGGCTTTCCAACTGATATGCAAGCGCAGTTTGTAACCATGAATGCTGTAGCCGAAGGCCCGGGTGTAATTACCGAAACCATTTTTGAAAACCGCTTTATGCATGTGCCCGAACTACATAGAATGGGCGCCAAAATTGAACTAGAAGGTAATAGTGCAGTAACCAATGGTTCATCTAAGCTTAAAGGTGCGCAGGTAATGGCAACCGATTTACGTGCATCCGCTAGTTTGGTAATAGCTGGGCTTGTAGCCAACGGCGAAACTATAGTCGATAGAATTTATCATTTAGATAGAGGCTATGAAGCAATAGAAGCTAAGTTGGGTGGGCTGGGTGCAAATATTCAGCGCATAAGCGAATAGCCTTACAGGTGAAAATAGATCTTGCAACTTACTTTGGCTTGGTCAAAAATTCACCCATACGCAACAGTACAAAGGAGCATTAAATGGACATAGTTACATTATTAGTAGGTTTAGGCATAGGCGCTCTAATTGGTTTTATTGTTGCTTGGTTTTGGTCTAGCTCTGTAACAAAGGCGCGCTCAAAAGCCAATACACACACTGAAGTTGAGCTTAAATCGCTACTAGAGCAACAAGCACAAGGCCATATTCAAAGCAGCAAGGGTAGCCTTAATAATATAGAAAACGAGTTAAACGCATTGCGTCAGTCTATTGCACAATATGAACAGTCATTACAGCCGTCTGAAAGTGACGGTAACAGCACGCCTTTCTTTGGCGAGCATGCTAGTTTGTTTTTGCGTAATACTGGTGAAAACGATGTGCCAGTTCACAACGACAGTAGCGAAGCGCAACCTAAGGACTTCGCGAATAACAGTTCGGGTTTATTTGCTGGAAACCCCACAGCAATAGACTCTGCAGCTGCCGCCAAATCAGGAAAATAAAAAGCAAACATTTAACTTGATTTGTGAACTAATGCCCCTAAGTTAGAGTCTATAACAGGTATTCTAATTTAGGAGTAAGTTGCTACATGAATCAAATTATACGCCAAACCTCAATTGCGCTGGTAAGCGCCGTTTTTATTGCGGCTTCATCGGCCAGTGCAGTTGCAGGTATTCCCTTTTTCTCAAAAGAAGAACTGCCCTCGCTAGCCCCTATGCTAGAAGAGACAACACCTGCAATTGTTAGTATAGCTGTGTCGGGAACGCAAACCACTAGGTCACAGCAAGTGCCTGAAATGTTTAAGTACTTTTTTGGTGAGCAAAACCAACAAGCACAAGAACGCCCATTTCGTGGTTTGGGTTCAGGTGTAATTATTGATGCTGAAAATGGCTATGTGGTTACCAATAATCATGTGGTTGATAACGCTGACAAAATTATTGTTAAGCTAACTGATGGCCGCGAACTTGAAGCTGAAAAACTAGGTGCAGACGAACAAAGCGATATTGCCTTGTTAAAAATAGCGCCTGACAACCTTGTTCAAGTTGACCTAGCAAATTCTGATAAATTACGTGTAGGTGATTTTGTAGTGGCTATTGGTAATCCATTTGGTTTAAACCAAACTGTTACCTCAGGCATTGTGAGTGCTTTAGGGCGCTCGGGCTTAAATATTGGTGGCTATGAAGATTTCATTCAAACCGATGCGGCTATAAACCGCGGTAACTCAGGTGGCGCTTTGGTAAACCTGCGTGGTGAATTAGTGGGTATAAACACCGCTATTTTTGGGCCAAACGGTGGCAATGTAGGCATAGGCTTTGCTATTCCGAGCAATATGATGAAAAGCTTGGTTGATCAAATCGCCGAATTTGGTGAGGTTCGCCGTGGCTTGTTAGGTATTTTAGGCCAAGACGTTGATTCAGCATTAGCTGAGGCGCTTGACTCTGATATAAATATTGGTGCCTTTGTACGTGAAGTAGTGGAAGATTCTGCCGCTGATGACGCCGGTATTGAAGCGGGTGACATCATCACCGAAATTAACGGTAACGAAGTAAACGGCTTTAACGAACTGCGCGCAAAAATTGGTAGTTTAGTCGCGGGCACGAAAGTTGAGCTTACCTTGGTTCGAAGCGGTGACACGAAAACCGTTATGGTGACCTTAGGTTCAGCCAGTGTAGCTAACATTGAAGCTAAAGACTTACATCCACTTCTTGATGGCGCAGAGCTTGAAAATGGCGTTGACAACCAAAGCCGTGCAGCCGTTGTTGTAGCCGAGGTAGCTAAAGGCTCTCCTGCTGCTAGAGTGGGTTTCAGAGTGGGTGACGTTATTATTGGTGCAAATAGAAACCGTGTAACAAACTTATCTGATTTAACGCGTTTAATTGAAGAAAGCAAAGGTGTAGTGGCAGTTACCGTACAACGCGGTAACACACAGCTAATGACCATACTTCGCTAGTAAGTTATTACACATACGAATATAAAGGCCGGCTTATTGCCGGCCTTTTTTTTGCGAATAATTTGTAACACACTGTCATATAAATCCCATAAAGCGTTCATTAAAAATCAAAAAAAACGTCATATTCTACGGTTACTCTTTATTTTGACTTACACTAATTAGGCAAAATAAAAATGAATAAAATGATAAAACTCGCATTATTAGGTGTAGTAGCTACTGCACTTTATGGTTGTGATGGTGACACCGACGTTATTGAAATAGAAAAAGATGTAATTGTTGAAAATACCGTTACCGTGATTGAACAAGTTGAAGTTCCGGTAATAGTGCCTGTTCCCCAGGGTACCGGTACTGATATTCAAGTGGGCACTCGGCCTTATTTTTTAGTAGATGATATGGATGAGGGAAGCCTTAAAACGGCCTTACAAGCATGTTCAGAAGGCCCGTTTTATAAAACAGACTTTTCAATAGGCCACCGCGGTGCTCCTTTGCAGTATCCAGAGCACACAAAAGAAGCATACGAAGCCGCAGCTAGAATGGGCGCAGGAATTCTAGAGTGTGATACTACTTTTACTCAAGACAAAGAGCTTGTTTGCCGTCACTCACAATGTGATTTGCATACAACCACGAATATTCTTGAAACGGATTTAGCTGCCAAATGCTCGGTACCTTTTATACCAGCGGATCCTGAAAACGGTGTTGCTGCTCAAGCACGTTGTTGTACAAGTGATATTACCTTAGCAGAATTTAAAACCTTAAAAGGTAAAATGGATGCGGCCAACCCTAATGGCACCACGGTAGAAGAATATTTAGATGGCACAGCTACTTGGCGCACTGACCTATACGACAGCCGCGGTACTTTACTTACCCACGCTGAAAGTATTGAGCTGTTTAAAGAGTTAGGCACCAAAATGACACCAGAGCTTAAATCAGCAAGCGTCACTATGCCATTTGACGGCATGACCCAATCAGACTACGCACAAAAGATGGTTGATGACTACATTGCCGCCAACGTGCCTGCTGACCAAGTTTGGCTACAATCTTTTGATTTAACTGACGTACGTTATTGGATTGCTAATGCACCTGAGTTTGCTCCGCAGGTAGTTTACCTAGATGGCCGCTACGGCGACAGCGGGTTTGATATTAACGATAGCAGCAGCTGGGTACCAAGCATGCAAGCACTAGCCGATGAAGGGCTAACCACCATTGCACCACCTACGTGGATGCTAGTAACAGAAGATAGCGCCGGCAATATTATCCCTTCTGATTATGCGATTGCTGCAAAAGATGCGGGCTTAAACATTATTACCTGGTCCTTAGAACGCTCAGGCCCTCTTGACCAAGGCGGCGATTGGTACTATCAAACCATAAGCAATGCCGTAAATAATGACGGTGACCAAATGAAGTTACTTGATGTACTGGCAAAAGATGTGGGGGTAATTGGTGTATTTTCAGACTGGCCAGCCACTACCACTTATTATGCAAGCTGCATGGGCATGGCACCAAGTATTTAGTTATTAACTTAAACCTAAAAGGCCGGCTCCGAATATTGCATCGGTTTCAGGCCTTTTTATGACATATAATATATATTTACTCATATTTAAAAAAATGTAAGCCACAAAACTATTCACATATCTCCTAATTAACATAAACACTTGGCTAACACCTATGCGAGTACTGTGCTTTTTGCTATGATCAGTGCTTAACTAGGAATTTAAAATACCATGTCAATGTTGTCTCGAATCTTATTAGCTCTATTCAAACCTATTATGCTAGGTGTTGTTGTGGCGGCTATATTACTACTATTTTTCCCTGAATTTAGAAAGGGTGAAGGTTTAGACATTACCTGGCTCAATAAAGAAGAAAAGCTTCCCCCTAGGCTCAGTTACTATGACGCCCTTGCTAGAAGCGCGCCCGCTGTTGCCAATATTTACAGTATAGAAATTGAAGAAAGTAACCGCAGATTGTTTCGCAACCGCACAACCGAGCGCACTAGCTTAGGTTCTGGCGTGGTTATGCGTGAAGACGGCTACCTACTTACCTGTTACCACGTAATCAAAAACGCTGACAGCATATATGCGGCCTTGCAAGACAGCCGCGTAGTACCCGCACAATTAATTGGGTTTGATGAAGTCACTGATTTAGCCGTATTAAAAGTAGAAGCTGAAGGTTTGCACGTTATTCCGCAGTTTCCCGACCCTGACCTACGCGTAGGGGATGTAGTAATGGCAATAGGAAATCCCTTGGATTTAGGTCAAACTATCACCTCTGGTATTGTTAGTAGAACAGGGCACACAGGTTTAGCCAATTATTTTGATTTTGTACAAACCGATGCCGTGTTAAATCAAGGTAATTCAGGCGGCGCGCTAGTTGATTCAAACGGCTACTTAGTGGGCATTACCAACGCCAACTTTAAAACAATAGATAACCGCCGCCGCATTCAAGATGTAGTGGGTGTTAACTTTGCTGTGCCATATCCTTTAGCAAAGCGCGTAATGGATGAAATAATAGAGAACGGCACTGTTCGCCGCGGCCAGTTGGGTTTTAGCGGTAAAGGCTACAATGACACGCAAGGCATATTGGTAGAAGAAGTTGCCGTAAATGGGCCTGCCCACACAGCCGGCTTGCGAGTCAATGACGTACTGTTATCTATAAACGGCGTACAACTTGACAACACCAACAAAGCGCTCGATTTAATCGCAGAAACCCAACCGGGTTCTGAAATGATAATAGTGGTGAGCCGCGACCAGCAAATGATCACCATGACGGTAATTGTAGGTGAACTACGGCCGCAAATGCTAGCGGGTTAAGCGGCAAGCATTTACGCGCTTTACAATAATTAGAATAATTTAAAAGTAGTTTTAACGAGAAAGAGAAGTTGATGGGTCCTTGGGAAAAGTATCAAGACGATTTATCGTTAATTGATTTTCAATATGACGAAGCACAAGAAAACGCAGTAAAAGAATTGCAGCGCTTGTTTGACGAAATTACTCAGCCTAAAAAGAAAAGAACTTGGCGAGTAACGCTTAAAGCTACCTTCGGTAAAAAAATGACGCGCCCAGAAATCCAAGGCATTTATTTTTGGGGCGGTGTGGGGCGCGGTAAAACCTACCTAGTTGATACGTTCTACGAGTGCCTTCCTTTTGAAGATAAAATGCGCGTGCATTTTCATCGCTTTATGCATCGTATTCACAATGAAATGAAGCAGCTTGATAAACAACAAGACCCACTTAAAATTATTGCTAAAAAGCTAGCCAGCGAAACTAAAATCATATGTTTTGATGAATTTTTTGTATCAGATATTACCGATGCCATGATTTTAGGCACGCTAATGGAAGAGTTGTTTGAACACGGTATAGTGCTTGTTGCTACATCAAACATAGTACCTGATGGCCTGTATAAGAATGGCCTGCAGCGCGCACGATTTTTACCTGCTATAGCTCTTATAAACGAGCATTGCCGGGTGGTAAACGTTGACAGCGGCACTGACTACCGCATGCGCACCCTTGAGCAAGCCGAAATTTATCATTCCCCCTTAGATGATGAAGCCCAGCAAAACCTAGATTTATATTTTAATAAGCTAGCGGCTGAAACTTTTGAAAGTAATACATTTATTGAAATTGAAGGGCGCGAAATCCCTTGCCTGAAAAAGGCTGAGAGTGTGGTAATGTTTGAATTTGAGGCCTTATGTGATGGGCCGCGCAGCCATACTGACTACATTGAGCTGAGCCGCTTGTATCAAACGGTTTTGCTAGCAAACGTTAAACAAATGAATGAAAGCAGTGATGACATTGCAAGGCGCTTCATAGCAATGGTTGACGAATTTTACGAGCGCAATGTGAAGTTGATTATGTCGGGGGAAGTTGCGGTTGAACAATTATATACCTCGGGTAGGTTGTCATTTGAATTTCAGCGTTGCTTAAGCCGTTTACAAGAAATGCAGTCAAGAGAATATTTACAACGCCCACATTTAGCCTAAAGCCTACAGGCTATAGGCGGTAACGAAAATATTCGTTACAATATACGCATAATGTTGAATTAAAAATAACAAAGCACCTATTACGGTGAAGAAATGAGAGTGTTATGGGAAGAAAATTTGAAGTAAGAAAAGTATCGATGGCAAAAACGGCCGCGGTGAAAACTAAAGTATATTCAAAGTACGGTAAAGAAATTTACGTAGTAGCTAAAAACGGTGGCACAGACCCTGATGCTAACTTGTCTTTGCGCCGCTTAATTGATAAAGCCAAAAAAGACCAAGTACCCGCCCATGTTATAGACAAAGCCATTGATAAAGCTGCCGGTGGCGCAGGCGAAGATTTTGCGCCAGCGCGTTATGAAGGTTTCGGCCCAGGTGGTTGCATGGTAATAGTGGATTGCCTAACTGACAACGTTAACCGCACCATTACTGACGTACGTAATTGCTTTACTAAAACTGACAGCAAGCTAGGTGCGCAAAACTCATCAGCATTTATGTTTGATCACCTCGCTATATTTGGTTTCAAGGGCAGTGATGATGAAGTAGTACTTGAAGCGCTAATGGAAGACGACGTAGACGTAAGTGATGTAGAAGTAGAAGATGGCGCAGTTACCGTATTTGTTCCACACACTGAATTTTTCAAAGCAAAAACGGCTTTATTAGCTGCGTTTCCTGATATTGAATTTGATGTTGAAGAAATTAGCTGGGTACCACAAGACACCAAAGATATTGACGAAGCCGACATGCCCATGTTTGAAAAATTCATGGATATGCTAAATGACTGCGACGACGTGCAAAATATCTACCACAACGCTAACGCATAGTTTATACTCCCGCCCGAGTTGGCCAGACAATCGCTGCTTCATACTTGTTATGAAGGGGAGGAAAGTCCGGGCTCCACAGGGCAGGGTGCCAGATAACGTCTGGGCGGCGTGAGCCGACGACAAGTGCAGCAGAGAGAAGACCGCCTAATATGCTTGCATATTGGGTAAGGGTGAAAGGGTGCGGTAAGAGCGCACCGCATTGCTGGCAACAGTATATGGCAAGGTAAACTCCACCCGGAGCAAGACCAAATAGGTTCCCTTACGGCGCGGCCCGCGTTGGGAACGGGTAGGTTGCTTGAGCTATTGAGCGATTAATAGCCTAGACGAATGATTGTCATTCTTTTTATGAGTAATTGTAGAAAGAAAACAGAACCCGGCTTACATGGCCAACTCACATTTTCTTATTCTTGCACAAATTTACTCACTTCTATTACTGAGGTTTGTGCATATTTTTCATCTAGCAACTCACCACGCCAGTTGTTTTGTGCGTGTGCATTTGCAGTTATTTCCCTAATTAATTCATATACTACGTTTACGGCTTTTTCTCGTGATTTATTACTCGCAATTTGTAAGTAAACCTCACGCTGTAGCTTAGGCTTCACAATATTGATTGCCCGAATTTGCTTGCTACTTTCTAGATGAAATACCCCTGAAGAGGGAAGCACGACTAAGCCAAAGCCTTGCGTTACATAGTATAGGGTAGTCATGAGTTGGCCAAAAGCAGGCTTAGGTTTAAGCGGTATTTTATTCTTTTTAGCTTGGTTAAATAGCATTTTACACAAGGCATCTTGCTTGCCCGGTAAAAATATATCGTAATGCTGTAGGTCATTAAATTCTACCGAACCAAACACCGCCAGTTCACTATATGCTGGGTTTTTAGGTTGGCTCGATATATATAAATATAAGTTTTCTTTGATCAAAGGAATAGCACGTACCGCTGAAGAATGTACCGGTGCATCGAAGGTAAGCGCAATATCTATTTTCTCTTCGCTTAGCCATTTTTCAACTGAATTAGACAGCGCAATTTTAAATGTAAGTTCAATATTGGGAAAGCGATGTTCTAATTCGGTGAGTAAATCAATCGATAATACATTGCAGCATGACTGGCTCAAACCAACCACCACTTTACCTTGATACACGTCTTTACTGCCTAATAACGCCGCTTTAGCGCCATCCATTTTATCAAGAATGTCGCGGGCATATTCTTCAAACATACGCCCTGCATCATTTAACTCTACGCCCCTAAAATCACGTTCAAATAACTTTGTTTTTAGTTCATGCTCTAAATTAGCCAACTGCAAGCTTACCGCGGGCTGCGCAACATCAAGCTCGCGCGCTGCAGCAGTAATACTGCCTTGATCAGCCGTGGCTAAAAAGTATTTGAGTTGTTTAGTATTCATTGTGTAAAGGCTGCTGAAATATAAATGTAAAATTTCCTTGGCGTTTAAAATTGGTGCATTTTTTTAGAATGTTTCCATACAAACAAAAATGCTAATAAGTGAATAAGGCAAATTTAATGCCACAAAAAATTTACCGTCTTATTTGAAAATGTGAAGGCTGTAAAATAATTTTTACGATGTCTAATTTAGTCGAACATATACCGATTTTGCTACAGGGTTTTAAGGGGTATATAAAAAATATCGTTCCCCCTCTATATTTTATTGCGTTCTGTATTGCCCTAAGTATCGCTAGCATAAAGCCATAATTAAATAAGCCTGAAAACAGGCAATGGTAATTTGGGATTCGCGTTAAATACCTATGTTGAATATTACAAGAAGGCAGTTTTTATCGTACGTTGGCATAGCTGGCGGTTCATCAGCCATTATGAAAGCCAGTGTAGCTATGGGAATGATGGGGCACGACACTTACGCCGGCCCTGTAAACGTAGCACCCGCAAACAAAAAAGATAAGCAAAGCGTGGTAATACTCGGGGCAGGAATAGCAGGCCTAGCCACCGCGATTGAATTAGAAAAAGCGGGCTATCATTGCACTATATTAGAAGCATCACACCGAGCAGGTGGGCGCAACCTCACGGTTCGCCATGGTGACAAAATTGACGAAATGGGGCAGCCACAAACCTGTCGTTTTGATAACCAAGAAAACTTGTTTTTCAACTGCGGCCCGGCACGTATTCCAGGGCATCATCGCCGCATTTTGCACTATTGTAGAGCGCTTGGTGTGCCATTACAGGTCAAAGCGAATAGCTGTAAGTTAGCCTACTTTCAAGATGATGAATCATTTGGCGGCAAACCTATTCGCCAAATTGAATACAATACCGATGCTCGTGGTTTATTGTCTGAATTACTGTGGAAGTCAGCCGATGCAAGCACGTTTGACCAACTACTTAGTGAAGAAGATTTGGCCAAACTCATGCAGTTTGCTAAGTCATACGGTGACTTAAGTGAAACCGGTAAATATATAGGTTCAGAGCGCGCAGGTTCAACCACTGATCGCATGTTGCAATACCCTGAAGTCAACACGCCCATTGAGTTAAAAGCCATGCTAAATAGTAATTTTTGGCGGGGCGGTTTACTAGGTGCAGAAGTGTACGATTGGTGTGAGCCATTGCTTGAACCAGTTGGCGGAATGGATGCCGTGGTAAAAGGTTTTGAGCGCCATTTAACGTCAAAGCCAGTGTTGGGCGCGCAAGTTAAAAAGATTTACAACCATGAAGACGGCGTAGAAATAACCTACGAGCAAAATGGCCAGTTCCACACCATTAAAGCCGACTACTGCTTTAACAATATTCCTGCTTACTTCATGGCAGGCATAGAAAACAACTTTTCAGAAACGTATCAAGCAGGCTTGAACAGCATTAAGCGTGGTCATTTATTTAAAATTGCTTATCAAATGAAAGAACGTTTCTGGGAAAAAGAAGGCATTTACGGCGGTATTTCCTACACCGCTGACCCAATCGCCCAAGTTTGGTATCCCTCACATGATATTCACGCCAACAAAGGCATATTACTTGGTGCATACACTTGGGATCCAAAAGCCAGTGCCGCCTTTGAAGCCATGACGCCAAGCGAGCGCTTAGTGGTGGGAGCTAAATCAGGCGAAAAGATTCACCCTGGGTATTCTAAATATATTGAGAACGGAATAAGTATTCCTTGGGCTCGCATGAACCATCAAATGGGTTGCGGCATGCGCATGGGTAAAGAAGACTTTGATAAATACTATCACGTTTTACAAAAGCCAGAGGGGCGTCATTTTATGATAGGTGACCAAATTAGCCATCACAGTGGCTGGCAAGAAGGGGCGCTAGCTTCGAGTGATCAAGCGCTTGAGCAATTAAATAAAATGCTAAATGCCAGTGTAAAAACTCGCGTAAGCACGGGTAAAGATGCACAAGGAGCGCAGTATGTTAGTTAAATCACTAATATTAACCGCCAGTTTATTACTAACGGCCTTTACTAGCACGGCGTTAGATAAAGCCACTCCCGCTGGCCTTGAATATTGTACCGTTTGCCATGGTAGCCAACTAAAAGGCAATCCTAATATTGGTGCACCCCGCTTAAGTGATTTGTCAAAAAGCTATGTTGAGCGCCAGTTACATAATTTTAAAAGTGGCATTCGTGGCGCACATAGTGAAGATGATCGCGGTGGTGAAATGCGCCCTATGGTAAGCGCCTTAAGCGATGAAGAACTCAGTTCAATTGCACAATGGGTGGCCAACACTAATTCAAGTAAACCTAAACCCACCTTAAAAGCAAATACCTCAAAAGGTGAAGCCTTGTATCAAACCTGCGTTGCCTGCCATGGCGCTAACGCACAAGGTAATGATGCACTAGGCGCTCCAAAACTCAGTGGCTTAAATGACTGGTATTTAGCGACGCAGTTGAACCACTTTCGCCTAGATATTCGAGGCAATAAACAAAGCGATACTTATGGCCAGCAAATGAAGGCGGCTAGCAAGGTAATAGCTTCTGAGCAAGATGTAGCAAATTTAGCGGCCTATATAAGCCAGCTAAATTAACGTAAACAATTAATAAATAAAACAAACGTAGGAAACAACGCAATGAAAAAATTCAGCATGATAACTAGCACCGCATTATTAGTGGGCAGCACACTAGTTAGCACCGCATTAATGAGCGCACCTAGCGAAGCTGGCGTAAAGCGCCATGCATTATTTAACAACAGCACATTCCCTATTGCACGCGCAGTAGAAGTAACACCTGATACCACTATTGTTTATCACAGTGGTTTGGTTCCTGGCCCGGTTAACCCAGAAGCAGAACGTGGAAGCCGTGAATACTACGGCGATACCGAAACCCAAGCGCTTAGCGTGTTTAAACGTGCAGAAGAGTCTTTTAAAGAGCTAGGCCTTAGCTTTAGTGACGTCATCAAAATGCAGGTTTTCATGGTGGGTGACCCTGCTATGGATGGAAAAATGGATTTTTCAGGCTTCATGAAAGCTTACACGCAGTACTTTGGTACTGAAGAACAACCCAACAAACCTGCGCGTTCAGCTTTTCAAATTGCTGGCCTAGCCGGTGGCCCAAACATGCTAATAGAAATTGAAATGGTACTTGCTCGCCCTGAGTAAGCAAGTGCATTAAGTACTAGGAAAGTACTAGCGACAGAAGACCATAATAATAAGACCAAAAAGCATAAAAACTTACAAAAAAATCAACACGATATAGGGTAATACTATGATACAGCAAACTAAGCTAAACAAAGCTATCAAAATGGGCTTGATGACATGGGCAATTAGCTCGGTTGCGGTGTCAGCTGCTTATGCACAAGAAACAAGCGAAGCCGGTGCCGATGAATCTTACGAGAAAATTGCGGTAATTGGTTCACGTGGCGCGCCACGTTCATTGTCAGACTCACCGGTACCTGTAGATGTACTAAGTGAAGAAGATATTGCCGGCGTACCATATACTGATACAAACGACGTACTAAAAACCTTAGTGCCGTCATACTCTTTAGAAAGGCAACCAATTTCTGATGGTGCGTCATTCATTCGCCCTGCGTCATTGCGCGGCATGCCTACCGACAAAACCTTAGTGTTAGTCAATTCGAAGCGCCGCCATCGTTCTGCCTTAGTACAAATTGGTGGTTCTGGTACACAAGGGCCTGATATAGCCACTATTCCTACTTCTGCCTTAAAAGGTGTTGAGGTACTTCGTGACGGCGCTGCGGCGCAGTATGGTTCTGATGCAATTGCGGGTGTTATCAACTTTGTATTAAAAGACAACGAAGAAGGTGGCTCATTCTCGTTAGATACAGGCCAATACTATGAAGGTGACGGCACGCAGTACACGGTGTCAGGTAACTTAGGTTTTGCCTTAGGCGATGCCGGCTTTTTAAGTATTTCAGCACAGCACTCTGATTCAGATTCAACCAACCGCGGTGAGCAATACTGTGAAGATTGGTGGTGTTTAACAGACGAAAGCAACCCTTATTTAAGTGATCCGTCATTTGTAGCTGGTTTAGAAGATGCCAACTTAGGTGGCGAGAACATTGTTCAGCCTTGGGGCCAGCCAAATACATCAGGTACGCGTTTATTCTTTAACAGTGGTTACGAAATTAGCGACACTATGAAGTTTTACGCTTTTGGTAACTATTCAAAAAGTGAAGGCGACGGTAGCTTCTATTATCGTTACCCTGGCAACGGCACAATTGAAGACTTACGTGAAGAAGACGGTTCAATATATAACCCGCTAGAAAAGTTCCCAGGTGGTTTCACACCGCGTTTCTTTGGTGACATTACAGACTACTCGTTTGTAGGTGGCTTAGAAGGCGAATTTGCGAACGGTATGACCTACGACTTTAGCGGCCGTTATGGTTCAAACGAAATTTCGTACACACTTAAAAATACTATTAACCCATCAATGGGGGCAGATTCACCTACTTCTTTTAACCCAGGTGATTTAGTTAACGAAGAAATGCAGCTTTCTGCTGACTTCACTAAATATGCTGATTTAGGCGGCTACTCTGAGGTATTGTTTGCACTTGGTGTAACGTATATGGAAGAAAGCTACGAATTAGTAGAAGGTGATGTAGATTCTTACACTGCAGGCATTTATGCCGGAGCTGATCCATTCGGATTTTGTGACGATGGCGCAGCCACTGCGGCGGGTCAGGCGGTAATTACAGGCGGCTCTACATTAGATTGTGCTGACAGCAGTGACCCTGTTTATACTGTTGTAGGCGTAGGCTCTAACGGCTTCCCAGGTTATTCGCCTGAGTATTCGGGTACTTACGAACGTGACATGTTTGGTATTTACGGTGATGCCAGTACTGACCTAAGCGAAGAGCTATACGTACAAGGTGCAGTTCGCTATGAAGACTACTCTGATTTCGGTTCTGAGCTAGTAGGTAAGGTAGCCTTTAGATACACGCTAAATGATGACTTTAATTTACGTGGTTCAATTGGTAACGGATTTAGAGCACCAACCCCAGGCCAGCAAGGTACAACCAATGTAAGTACTCGCTTACCTGATGGCTTACCAGTAGCAACGGGCTTATTCCCAGCTATTAGTCCAGTAGGGCAAGCACTAGGTGCAGAAGCGCTTTCACCTGAAAAATCAATTAACTATACCTTGGGTATAACAGGTGATATTGATGACTTAAACATTACCTTAGATTTCTATCAAATTGATTTAGAAGATCGCTTCTACGCCGTATCTACTTTAGATGTTAGTGCTACTGAGCCTACAGATCCAACTGCCGATGGTTATGCGTCTGATCTAGCCGCTTACAACAACTACTTAAGCTTAGCTGCGGCAGGTGTTGAAGGTGCAAACTCTATTGGTGGTGTAAACTACTTCCAAAACGCGTTTGATACTAAAACTAGCGGTATGGACTTTGTGGCGACTTATAAAATGGATGACACCATTTTCACGGCGTCTCTTAACTATAACAGCACAAGCATCGAATCAGACGCTTCTGAGTACCTAAACGAAGAAGACCAATTTGACCTTGAAAACGCAAGCCCAGAATGGCGCGGCGTGTTGTCAGCTAAGCACAGCTTTGATGACCTTACCTTATTGGTACGTGCAAACTTTTATGGTTCATACGAAAACGCCATTGATTCATCGGCAGAAGTTATTCAAGAATACGATCCATCAGTATTCTTTGATCTAGAAGCGAAGTATCAATTAACTGATAACCTAAGCCTAGCGGCCGGTGCGCGTAACTTGTTTGACGAATACCCTGACAAAGACGGCGTGTTAGTTGATGGCGGCGTATCAAGCGATGATTGCTGTGGCGCGGTGTATTGGTCTGCTAACCAAGTTGATTGGCAAGGCGGTTACTACTACGCACGCTTAAACTACGTGTTTTAATCTTGAAGATTAAGCAGCTAGCGTAAAAAAAAGCGTAAGCAAATAAAAACCTGAAGACATAATAGCTTCAGGTTTTTTTATTTTCAGCCCACTGTTTAAATTCATCTGCTGGCATAGGGCGGCCAAAATAATAACCTTGAAATATATTACATCCCATTTCATGCAATGTTTCTACTTGCTGTTTATGCTCAACACCTTCGGCCACTACACACATTGACATATGATGCCCAATTGAAATAATTGAGCGAGCAAGTTCAGAGGTGTTCTTTTGGTCAAGCTCATTTACGAACGCACGATCTACTTTAAGGACATCAAGAGGTAAGTCTTTTAAATAAGACAACGACGAATATCCGGTGCCAAAATCATCAAGCGCTATAGTAAAGCCAGCCGCTTTTAACTGTATAAGCTTATCAATACTTTCTTCAATATTGGTCAGTAAGCCTGATTCTGTTAACTCAATTTCAATTTGCGACGAACTCACGTTAAATGTATTCACTAAGTTAATAATTTCTGGCACAAACTTGGCGTCTGCAAGTTGCAGGGGGCTTACATTAATTGCGATTCTACCAGGAACGGCAAAGCCCTGTTTTTTCCATTCGTTAATTTGTTCACACACTAGTGAAATCATGTAATTGCCAAGTAAGCCTATACTGCCTGATTTCTCAGCGCATTTAATAAACTCATCGGGTGATACATAACCAAGCTCTTTGTTGGCCCAACGTGCTAAGGCCTCGGCGCCAATCAAATTACCGTTTATATCTACTTTGGGCTGAAAAACCGCGAATAGCTCGGTTTTGTGTTCAATCGCGTAATCAAGTTGCTTTTGCACAAAAATGTGGCGGTCAGTTTCTTTCAAAATACTAATATTAAACAAAGACAAATTATTGCGTAAAGACTGCTTGCTTTGGGCCAGTGCCATTTCAGCGCAGCGCATGGGGTCAAGTGCAGTGTCTGATTTAATAGGGAACACCGCCGCGCCGCCATTACAGCTTAAACTTAAGTATTTTTTGTCTATAGGGACTGGAATGCGCACTAAGCTCTCTATTGCTTCCCAGTGCAAAGCTATAAGGCCATTGCTAGCGCTTTGGATGTTATTGATCAACACCGCAAACTTATTGCCACCCACTCTTGCGGTAATAATTTCGTTATCAGTATAGCCGCGAAGCCTAAGTGCCAACTCGTATATTGCTTTTTCGGCATTCGCAAAACCAAAGTGGCGATTTACATTAGTAAAGCCTTTTAGGTCGAGTAAAAACAATATGGATTGCGTATTGTTGTTTCTATTATATTTTTCGGCTTTTTCTATATGATCATGCAAGCAACTCAAATTTGGCAAGCCTGTTTGATAATCATAGTAGGCCATTTGGTGCAACTGGGTGTTTAAGCGTTCACGATTAAGTTCAGAGGCAATGCGCGAGGTAAATATGGTTAGGGCCTTAATGAGCATTTCATCATCTTCAATAACTTGCTTAAATATAAGCACAATGCTCCCTTCAAGCTCCCCATTTTCGTTTATCATGGGGCTGTTAATAACGCCTTGTGCTTTTATGTTAGTAAATAAAGGCACACTTGGAAAATCAACATAGGCATTGCTTTTTATAAGCACTACGTCATTTAAAGATATGAGCTCAACTGGCGTCGTTTTGGCTGGGTAAGAAAAATTTTTCGCTAGAACGCCGTCTACCAATACTACTTTTGTATGAATGAGTTTTTCTAAATACTCTTTTTCATACAAGCAAATATAAGCAATATCTGCTTTTGATAACTTTTGCAGTTCGCGTAAGGCATTTATATAGAATTCATCATTATTTTCACCCGAAACGCCTTTCGCTAGGCGAGAAAACACGGCTTCTAGTTTCTGCCTTTTATCAATCTCATCACTTAACGATTTTGTTTTTAGTTCAAGTGAAATAGCCACCGTTATACAAGCTAAAAAATTCAAAATAGTAATGGGTAGCCCGCCCAAGTATACAAAATTAAATAAGCCGGCATCCATTAACACCGCTTCTACAGAAGCCCCTATGGTGGCTAAAAGAGTTACAATAAGAATTGCGGCTTTGGTGAGTTGATTTTGTTTAAATAAGCGTGAGGCGATAATAATTAACACAACAAATAAAATAGATGCGTAGGCAAAGAAAACCGGCATGTAAAAGCTTTTATCACCTAACAGGCGCGTGGCTGATTCGCCTGAAAACATGGTGTAATGTATAAGCTCTACGTTACCAAAATAGCGCACGGTATATTCTGAATATAAGTTAATGGCGAAAAATACTAGGCTTACGGCAATTAATATTGCTACAAACCAAAACGGGTAGGCTTGCCTACTCCATTGAAGAATCACAACCGCCATTAAGGGGACTGATAGAATCACTATTGATGTTTGAATTTTAAGCCAATCTAGCGATGTGCTTACATCACCTGACGAATGGTATTGCCACGTAACGTATTGATACGCAATGGTAACTAAGCAACCCACTAACATAGTACCGAATTGGTTTTGCTTTTTATTCAACGACGGCAGCAACAAAACAGCTGCGCACAACAGATTTATGCCAATAGTGGCTGCAAAATAAATAGGAATAAACGCGAAAGTAGTGTTATCCAATACAGTAACCAGTCAATTAGAGAAGTTTGCGACCAAAATCTTCTAATCGCGCTTATGAAACTACTATTGATAAAATAAGTTTACTTGTATTGTATCTTACAAATTGCGTAAAACTTGAGCTGTTAACGCCTTGTTTGTATTAAATAATGCTCATTTCTATGGCTTTTAATACAGCTCGTGTTCTGTCTCGCACGCCAAGCTTGCTCAAAATGCTCGACACTTGGTTTTTTATAGTGCCTTCAGACTTAAACAAGCTGTCAGCCATTTCCTTGTTTGAACAGCCCGCAGCCATTAAGCGCAAAATTTCTGTTTCACGTTGCGAAAGCGGTTCAGGCATGTCAGCGGCTTCAAATTCACCGGTTTTGCCTTGTAGCCCTTGGATTAGTCGCTCGGTAATAGCCGGTTGAATCAAGGTTTCACCTTTGTGAACGGTATCAATCGTTTCAACCAAGGTTTCTAATGACACATCTTTAAGCAAATACCCTTTTGCACCGGCTTTAATAGCCTGCATTAATGATTCATGATCATCAAACGTGGTGAGCATTACTACGGGCACTTGAATATTCGCTTCTTGCATCGCAACTAAGGCTTGAATGCCCGTCATTACCGGCATTCTTATATCCAATAATACTACGTCTATGTTCGCATCATTATTGCTAAGCATATTTATGGCAACTTGCCCATTTTCAGCTTCGCCGCATACATGAATGTTATCAGATAACGCTAATAAGCTTTTAATACCGTGGCGAACAAGTGTTTGGTCATCAACCAATAAAACGTTAATCATGTTGGGGTACCGGAATAAGTATTCGAGTTAAGAATTTGCCTGATTCTAAAGCAAAATCAGCGCTTCCTTGCAAGGCGAACAAACGTTCTTTAATGCCTGTTAGGCCGTTTCCTAAAGTGATGTTGCTTGGCATTTTGCCATCATTCTGAATAGTGAGTTCAATTTGTTTGGCTTGTGTGTTTTCACTTGAGTTTGCATACTTTAAAGCAATTTCAAGGTGCTTACCATTAGCATGGCGCAAGGTATTTGTAATACTTTCTTGCACGCATTTTATAATGGTGTCGGCTACGTGCATGTCACTTACATTTACGTTTTCGTCAACATCAACGTGGGCATGCAATGTTGGAATAGCCACAAGAATATTTTGAATACTGGCGGCTAAGTCTAGTTTGCCTTTATCACGAATATCACTCACCGCTTCACGTACGTCACTGAGTAAAAGTTTTGATAACTGATGGCATTGTTCAATGTTGTCTTTTACAGTGCCTTCACTTTGCCTAGAGGCCACTTGCAAGTTAATAGTTAGCGCGGTTAAGTGATGGCCTAGCAAATCATGAATGTTGCGGGCTATTCTAATACGTTCGTTCTGTTTAACTGCCTCGTTAAGCAATGACTGCGTAGCCACCAACTTACTGTTAATCATTTCGGTTTGCATGCGCGCTTCACGTTCACGTAAATTGGAGTTAATCATTACAAGGCCAAACACGTTAAATGTCCAAAACAAGAAAGAAGATATAGCCACACTTATTAGCCCATGATCCCAGTAAAATACATGCACAAAAAATAGAGCTGAAGAGTAAACTGGCGAAAACAAAAAAGCGCGCTTTATGCTCATGTAGTAGGGCGTTATTGCCCCAAATAAGACCATAAAAATAGCAACGAATATAAAGGGGATATAAAAGTATATGGCTACTACTAATAAGAATAATACGCCGGCTGCTATTAACTTAGGTGAATATTTTGTTGTTTGCTCGTGCTCGCTTTCAGTAGTTGCATACAACCAAACAAATAAAAACAGTACACACAATACCCCAGCAATTCCTATATTTAGGTTTGACTGCTCACCTTCGCTAATCATTAAGCCTATAGAAAAACCGGAAACTACTAACCAAGTAATAATGGCTGATGCGCGTTCAAGTAACAAAGAACTGGCTTGTTGCGCGTATTTACTTTTATTCACATCAGAAACAGCAGATGCATTTGGTGGTGTAGACGAGGCAGGCGTTATAGGCATAAGAGCACAACAAGTTAGGTAATTTATAAAACGATACTAACATTACTATAGCAAGGGCACATATAGGCCAAAAGTAATATTTTACATTATGACTATAGGCACTATTTTAACACTGGCGTTGCGCTGCATAATTGGCTCTATGCTTTGACGCACTTACTCGTACAGGACGAACTAACATGAGCCAAATTCACAGTATATTATTAATATTACACATTGTTGTCGGGAGCCTAGCTATTATATTGTTTTGGGTACCCATGCTGACCCAAAAAGGCCGTTTAAATCACATAAAGTTTGGTAAATACTACACATTTGCTATGTACACCGTGGCTGCCAGCGGTGCGCTTATGGCAATATTAGTGATTGCGGCTCCGCTGCTTGTGAAACACGAATATGCCAACCATGAGCACGGCGAGCAAATAGCGTTTAATTTACGTGTGTTTTGGACGTTTTTACTTTACTTAGCGCTATTAACCTACACAAATACTAAACAAGGAGTGGTAATGCTACGAGTGAAAGAAAACCGGCACTTACTACGCACATTTGGGCATGTTGCACCATTAGTGGCCTTAGTATTAGGTGGGGTTGCATTAGTAGGTTTGGGCGTGGCGTTTAATAAGCCTTTGCATATAGTATTTGGTATATTAGGCTTTGTAATTGCAGTAGGCTCACTACGTTATATTTTCGCGGCTAAAGTAGGGGCTAAGCATTATATAAAACAACATATTGGCCATATGCTTGGCTCGGGTATAGGCGCTTATACCGCGTTTGTTACTTTTGGTGGCCGCCAGTTACTAGAATTGCCGGGTGGATTTCAGTTCGCATTGTGGCTTGCCCCCGGCCTTATTGGCGGCATAGCAAGCTATGTACTTACTAAAAAATATTCAAAAGTGTTTAACATTGCTTAATAAGCTCGCCGGTGGTGCAAGTAAAAAGCTTGCGCCACCTAGCTTACGCTACCAAGCCTTTCGCTAGCACTCTGTTTGACAATAACGACAGCAATTCTAATTCTTCTTCGTTGCGTACGCCATCAATCGCAGTAATATCCATAGCAACTTCAAGTGCGGTGGCAGGGTCTAAGTTAAGGCTAGTGCCTAAAGTAAACAAATATTCACGGGTTTGGTCAGTATCAATAGCTACACGGGCCTCATGAATAGCGCTGTTTACAAACGCTGGCAAGGCTACACCGCTTTGCCAAGGTAGCGATTCGCACAAACTTTCAAAATAGTCTTGTTCTGTTAGGGTTACAATGCCGTCAATTTGGTACAGCAACACACATAACTTGATAATTGATTCACTAAACGCTTGTTCCTGAGTTATTACTTGGCTTGGGTCATACTCAACAGCAGTGTTTTGATCATTGGTATTTTGTGCGGTGTAGTTACTATTCATGTTTTTATTCTCTGTTGCTTCTGTCACTAAGTTTGTGGCTACTGATTCGTAGCAATATGCTACATTAATATTGAGCTACACAAACATACTGCTTTAAGACCCATTCGGCTCACAACAGTTCACATTTTTGTTAAGACTTTTTAACACCTGGCGCCAATTGTGGATTTTCAATACTGGCCAATACTTCATGGTTTTTAAGTGCTAGCTGGCAGCCTTGATTCAAAATTCTATGCTCAAATGAGCAATCAACCTGCCATTGGCGAAGCACATAGGCTGCCAAGGCGGCGCGTACTTGCATTATTTTTTCACCGTTTTGCATATCAAAATCCATTTCAATGGCTTGGCGATGCTTTATGTCAGGATGAACCATTAGCACAAGGCTTACTAAGCGGTTAAATTGCTCATCAGCAATGCTTAGTTGGTTTCGCTCCGCTTTTTCTTCACCTGCGCTTACTTGGGTAAAGCGTGTACACACAAAGTCGCGAAAGCTAGCTGACTTTTCATCAAAAGCGCGTACATGCCATCTATGCCCATTGTTAATAATGGCATGGGGTACAATAATGCGCTGGCTTTCGCCCGAACTAATAGATACATACTTAACCGTGCATTTTACTTTGTTATGTATACCGCGCATAAGCGCTGCAATTATATGTACATTGGGGTGAATAAGCTGAATGGCATCAAAGCAGTGTTCTGATGGCTGCTCAGTGGCAGTAATACCATCACTAAAGCCCTTGCTTACTGACTGCAAAATAGCATCGGCCGAAAATTGAAATAATGGCTCAAAATTATGTTTGCGCAGGTACTGTTTGGTAGAATGATCAAGCGCTAAGTTATTTTGCGCTATTTCACGATAGGCTGCAAAATCACGAGTACTTGCAGCAAGGCCGGTTTTAAAACGGCTAATTAAATCGCTTCTTGATACCTTGCCAAAAAATTGTAAATTAAAGTCAATAAAGGCCAAGCGTTCGCGCTGGGCTAACGATAAACCTTCAATTAGGTCACTAGATTTTTGAAAAGCCGGGCTTATTTTCATATTGTGCACACACCAACCACTGTATTTATATACAGAGTATAATCAATACAGTAAAAGATGCAATCAATTTGATTTGAAATAACAGCCGCTTGCAACTAGTAATTAGTAACTAGTGCAGGTGTAGCGGCTAGAAGTAGTTAAACACAGTTATGAAGAACAAATGCCATGTAAAAGAGAGTGCTTAGTAAGCGTTTTTATCTAAAAAGCCTTTAAATACGGTCGCAATAATAATTTTAATATCTAACCATACTGACCAACGGTGAATATAATCTAAATCATATTCTACGCGCTTAACCATTTTATTTACGGTTTCGGTTTCGCCTCTAAAACCATTTACCTGTGCCCAGCCTGTAATGCCTGGCTTAACTTTGTGGCGAAGCATATAGCCTTCAATTAATTTGCGGTATTGCTCATTGTGGGCAACAGCATGTGGGCGCGGCCCAACAATCGACATTCTACCCTGTAGCACATTAATAAACTGCGGAAGTTCATCTAAAGATGTACGGCGTAAAAATCCACCAAATGGTGTTATGCGTGCATCGCCTTTGGTAGCTTGTTTTACACTTGGGCCGTTGTCTTGCGTAGTCATTGACCTAAACTTATACACCATAATTTTTTTGCCATCTAAGCCGTATCTAAATTGCTTAAATATTATGGGGCCTTTTGAGGTTACTTTTACCCCAATGGCAATAAACAGCATGGGAATGCTGATAAGCGCTAGTATCATTGAGCCAATAACAATGTCTTCAATGCGTTTTATTACATTGTTAGCGCCCTGAAACGGCGTATCAAACACGCTTAGTGTTTGTACAGAACCTACAGACTGCCAGCGGGCATTCAATAAGTTATAAATAAAGAAGTTAGGAATAATGTAAACGTTACAGGTGGTGTCACTGCATTGGTTAAGTATATCCATAATACGCGCTTCTGCGCTCATGGGCATAGCTACGTATATGTAGTCAATTTTACCTTCGCGGGCAGCTTCAATAACATCGGCAATGTTACCTGCTATTTGGTTTTGAAATTCATGTGGTAAACGGCTAGGGGTGCGGTCATCAAACAAACCATACAGGTTTATACCAAGCTGGCCGTTGTCTATAATTTGCATGGCCAAATTATAACCGCCGGGTGTGGCACCAATTATAGCTGCAGAACGGCTGTTGTGGCCGCGCTTGCGTTGAAAAAACAATACTTCGCGAAAACCCATGCGCCAAAGCAAAATAGCTGGGCTAACCGCTAGCAAATACAGCCATAATGTGCGGTCATCAAAGGTAACTAAGTTGGGAAAGAAGTAAACACACAAAAGCAAAAATATGGATGAAATACTCCAGCACATAAGTGCTGATTTCAATAATACGGTAGTGCTTTGCGTTCGCCATGAACGATATAAATCAAGGCCTTCTGCAATTATATTGAAACTTACAATGCTTACTAACAAGGGAAGTAATAACGACTCTTGAATAGGAATGTCACGGAAGGTAAGCACTAAAAAGAAAATAAGAGTAATAGTGATTAAATCGGCAAGCCTATAAAGCGTAGCAAAACTACTCTTGTTTGACTGAATTATACCACCACGGTTATTTTGGTTAACCTTGCTTTTCTTCGCCACGAGGCACTTCCTTTAAGTTTAATACTTTAATAACTTTTTGCCGCTGTCCCTAATTAAGCTGAGCGCATTTACGTGGGCGCATTTATTTCGATATTACGAATAATAAACACATGCAAAATACGCAAATATCAATTGTAGCATTTTGACATAATGAATAGGCTAATTAGAACTGTAGCATATAAATTTAAACTATGGCTAAATTTATATTTTTAAAATTAATAAAAGCTCTTTAGCCCCTATAATAGAAAACTTTTTATGCTTGGTCAGCTTTAATTTTGTGTTTTTAGTAAGTTTAATATTTCTTTAACATTAAACACGTAAAAACAGGCTTGTAAGTCGTTAAAATGTAACAAAATTGCTAACTACATTTGTGTAGCCTAAGAGCCTTTGTTTATTAAAGTGCCTAGTGTATAATGCTTCACCTAAAGTTTGAGTTTTTAAATGAGTTTAAAACTGGCGAAAACATGGTTTATGCACAAGGTTTAGTTGAAACGTTGTTATATAGTGGGTTACTCAAAATTTTTTAAGTAAAGTTTTGTGCATGTAACAACTAACTGTGTAAGCATGGCATAACATGTGCAAATTAAAGCAATTGTGGCAAACGTTGTTTTACGCCGTATTTTACAAATTGTACAAAGGGTATGGTTAACTAAGCTTAAAGATGCAACATATAAGCTACTGCAACTCGCTACAAATTATTTATAACTTAATCATCATTTGGTGTAACCGTACAAGGCATGTTGGAATATAAAATGGAAAATAAACGAACTAAATTAGCTGTATTAGTAGGCTTAACTCTTTCAGGTAGCGTGGCGTTTGGCCAACAATTTGAAGACGCAGCATCACTCGAATTCGGCAGTTTTGATGTAACCCCAACGCTTGACTTAGGCCTACATTTTGATGACAACATAACCAAAACTGCCACCAATGAAATTGAAAGTTGGTCACGCATTGTTGCACCACAAATAAGCATGGTGAGTAGCCTTGGTGCAAGCCAAGTAAACTTTGGCTACCGCTTAGTAGATGAAACCTTCTTTTCAAGCGATGCTGACAGCTACACTGATCACTTCTTTTTAGCCGGTGTTGACTTAGAACTGAATGCCCGCAACAGAATAAGCGCCAGCCTAGAATTTGAAGACGGCCATGAAGAGCGTGGTTCTGGCTATTCAATAGGCACGGGCACTACGCTAAGCTCACCGGATTTATACAAACAAACTGAATTAGACGTACTATATTCTTATGGTGCTTACAACGCGGAAGGCCGTTTTGATGTAAATGCCAATATTCGCACTCTAGATTATGATTTAGATACTGTTGGTTATATTACTCGTGACAGAACACTATCAGAATTAGGCGGTACATTTTACTATCGCGTAGGCGCCACTACTGACATGACCTTCGATGCATCGTTTACTGATGTGTCATACAAAGTGGCGGCTGATGAAAACAACCCGCTTGATAGCACTGACAGTTCATATTTGGTGGGTTTACAATGGGAAGCTACGGCACAAACCTCAGGTTTTGCGAAAATAGGTTACCAAGAAAAAGATTTTAAGTCTGCACAACGTGAAGATTTCAGCGGGTTTGATTGGGCTGCCGGTGTGTTATGGCAACCGGTTGATTACGCAAGCTTAGAATACACAACAGGTACTGATACCAACGAAACAAACGGTGAAGGTAACTTTATCAAAGAGAAAAACCACACGGTAAGATGGCGCCATACTTGGCTTGAACGTGTTCGTTCATCAGCCAGTATTACGTGGAATAACAACGAATACGAAGGCCAGTTAATTGATGGTTTTGATATAAGATCAGATGACAACCTACGTTTTAATGCCTCAGTGTATTATCAGTTTAGACGCTGGGTAAACTTTGAAGTAGGATACAGATTCGCCGAACGTGACAGTAACCGTGCAGGTATTGATTATGACCAAAATCAGTTCATAATAAACGCCTTAATAACTCTGTAGCGTACGTATAAAAAAGGCAGTAAAAAATGAAAATTGCAAATAATGGTGTAGCCAAGTGCTACACTGCTTGGATGAAGTACTGTTTATTTGCTTTACTTAGTTTTAATTTATTAGGCCTAAGCCACGCGCAAGTAAGCGAAAGCGAATACACGCTTGGCGCGGGTGACTTAATAAAAATAAGCGTATTTGGCCAAAGTGATCTTAGTTTAGAAACTAGGTTGTCAAACGTTGGTTATATACGCTATCCATTCTTAGGTGATATTGGCCTTGTAGGTAAAACCGTTAACGAGGTTGAGCAACTTATTGACTCAGGCCTACGGGGTGACTACCTTGTAAATCCTTCTGTATCGGTAACTGTTGAAGAATACAGGCCTTTCTTTATAGACGGCGAAGTTAAACGCCCCGGCGGTTACCCGTATCAACCTGGTTTAAATATCGATAAAGCAGCCGCTTTGGCGGGGGGCTATACAGAGCGCGCCGCAAAAGGTCAAGTTATTATCCGCCGCACCATTGGTGGCGTTGAACAAAATTTTGAATTTAATTCAAACGAAATAATTATGCCCGGTGACATTGTTACCGTTAAAGGCCGCTTTTTCTAAGGACTTCCTAGATTTATGGACAACACAAATTCGAACTCGCCTCAGCAGGCAAAGCTGTTTGATACTGACGTAATAGATTTTACCCAATATTTTAATACCATAATGCGCTATTTCTGGCGCATTCTTGGTTTATCGGTATTTTTAACTATATTGGCTATGTTATTTGCATATAGCATTACACCAAAATACAACTCAACTGTGTCGTTATTGATAGAGTCGGAACAAGCGAATGTGTTGTCAATTGAAGAAGTCTACGGCCTTGATTCAAGCCGAAAAGAATATTTTCAAACTCAGTATGAAATACTTCGTTCAAAGCAAATTGCGCGCAGAGTAGTTGAGCGTTTAGATTTGCACAATAATGAGTTTTTCAATCGTGATGTAATTCTAGAAAACAAAAGTGCTTTAGCAAGCTCGGTTGACAGCATTAAAGCCGGCGTAAAAAGCCTACTGCCTTTTCTTCCACAAAAAGAAGTAAAAGAATACACTGAAGAACAACTGCTAGAAGGGCGAATTAAATACGCTACTTCGTTGTTAAAGCGCAGCATAACAGTAAGCCCCGTTAAAAGTACGCAAGTAGTTAATATTACGGTTCAAACCCCAAGCGCCGGTTTGAGTGCCAAATTAGCTAATACCGTTGCTGATGTTTATATTGAAAGCTACTTGCAAGCCAAATTAGATATGACCGAAAAAGCCACTACTTGGTTAAATCAAAGTTTGCAGGGCCTGCGTAGTAAATTAGATGCTTCAGAAAGAAGCTTAGCGCTTTTTTATGAAACTGAAAAAGTAGTAGATATTGACGGCGTAGTAGGCTTAGCGTCTGACAAAGTTCAGCAACTAAGCAACCAGTTAATATCTTCACAAGTTGTATTGCAACGTAACCAAGCTATTTATGAGCAAGTAAATACACCTGGTGTTAGTATGCAAGACTTAGCCACTATTCCTGAAGTGCTTAATCATCCGTCTATTCAGTCAGTTAAGCGTGACGAAGTACTCGCTGAAAGCCGTATTTCAGAACTTAAAGAAACCTACGGCCCGAAACACCCTAATATGATTGCGGCCAATGCTGAACTTAGTTCAATTCGTACCAGTTTAATGAACCAAATAAATAATTTGGTTTCAGGTATCACCAACGAATACCGCACTGCAAGGCAAAAAGTGGCGTCATTAACACAAGAAGTTGAAGAGGCGAAAGCCAGCTTTAGAAGCTTGTCGGCCCTTGATAACCGCCGCAAAACGCTTCAACGTGATGTTGATACTAACCAGCAACTATATAATTCATTTTTTACTCGTTTAAAAGAAACTGACCAGCTAGGTGGCTTTGAATCAGCTAATGCTAGAGTGCTTGATGCTGCAACACCACCTGGTAGCGCAGCAAAGCCACGCAAGGGGATGATTATTGCTGCAGCATTTGTGGTCAGTTTTGGTTTTGGTTGCTTTTTAGCACTAATGCTTGAGGCACTTAATAGCGGCATTCGCTCAGTTGACGATGTAGAACGAAAGCTTTCACAACGCATGTTAGGCATAATTCCGTGGCAGCCGCACAAGAAAAAGCAAGACTTAGCCTTGCGCCACTTCTTTGATCCTAAGCACCATATGTTCAGCGAATCGGTACGTACCCTACGTACCAGCTTACAGCTACTTAATATTGATAAGCCATCACAAACCATATTGGTTACCTCAAGTGTGCCTAAAGAAGGCAAAAGTACCGTTGCCGTAAACTTAGCGTTTGCTTTAGGCCAGCTTAACAAAGTACTGCTAATTGATGCTGATTTACGTAGGCCAGCAATTGCTAAGCGTTTTGGTTTACCGGGTTTTCAACCGGGTTTAGCTAATGCGGTGTCAGGCACGCATTCATTAAACGAATGCATAGTGAAAGATGAAGAGTCAAATGTTGATATTTTGGGTGCAGGTACTTTACCACCTACACCACAAGAATTACTGGCGTCTAGTAAGTTTGCTGAGCTTATGCTTAAATTACGCGGTGAATATGACCATATTATTGTTGATAGCGCACCCACCCAAGCGGTGAGTGACGCAATAGTGGTATCTAAATTATGTGACTCTTTGGTGTATGTAGTGCGTTCTGACAGCACAAGCGCCAAAGTTATTAAAAATGGGCTTAGCCGCTTTATACAAATTGGCCACCGAATTGATGGCATAGTTCTGAACCAGGTTGATTTGAAAAAAGCGAAAAAGTCAGGCGGGTATGAAGGGTTTTATGACCAATACGGTTATAACAGTTACGACGCTACCCAGGGCGAGGCTAACTCCAGCGGAAAAGCGTGATAGATTTACACAGCCATATATTGCCGAGCATAGATGACGGCGCACAAACTATAAGTGACACGCTAGCCATAGCGCAAAATACAGTAGATAACGGCGTTACACATATGATGTGTACGCCGCATATTAATTACGGTACGTTTAACAATAGCCCCAGCACTATTGAGCCCGCATTTAAACAAGCCGTAGAAGCTATTCAAAATGCCAACATTCCGCTTAAAATTGCCATGGCCTGCGAAATGCGAATATGCCCTGAGGTAATAACTTTAGTTAAACAAACTAATTTACCCTTTATAGGCCAATGGAAAAATCGCTCAGCGGTGCTGTTAGAGCTACCGCATAGCCATATTCCCCCAGGTGCTGAAAACCTCATCAGGTGGCTTGTACAAAACAATATTCAGCCTGTTATTCCGCATCCAGAAAGAAACCGCGATATATTGGCTAACTATGCAAAAGCAAAATGGCTTAAGCAGCAAGGCTGTTTGTTTCAGGTAACGGCGGGTGCCTTTGTTAATCGTTTTTCTGATAAAGTCATGAAAACGGTATGGCAACTACTTAATGACGAACTTATTGATTACGTAGCCTCGGATACTCATAACGTAACGCGCAGGCCAAATGATATGCTAGCGGCATATAAGGCCGTTGAGCAAAAGCATGGCCGCGCTGTGGCGCAGCAGTTATTTGTTGAAGTGCCTCAACAAATAACTGCTGATGTACAGTGGCAATAATAAGGAGAGGGAAGCATGGACCAAGGGCAAAGTAGCCAGCGACGCAGGCGCCGTTCTAAAAAAGAGCCTAAACCCCAATTCAATTTAGGCAAATACTTTACTGTGCCCACATTTTTGCATGAAGAAGTTGGCAGAAAGCGCTTGTTACCTTTGTTTATTTTATTTATCGCTTTTATAGGTATTGTTAATGCGTTTCGTTTTGGCGGTGCCAGCCTTGATTACTACAGTGTAAAAAACTCAATAAGCTTATGGATTAATAAGGGCACTGCCCAGTCGCAAACTAGTTATGAAAGCGCTAAAGCGTCTATTAATACTGCCAATGTATTGCATCATTCAAATCCGCTGTATCTTGAGCTAGACGCCCAAATTAAAGAATGGGGCGTGTTGTCAGGCTTTGAAGCTGATATGGGCTTACAAGCGGCGCAAGCTAGCTATTTGTTGGCGAGTAAAAGCCGACCACTATGGCCGGTTACTTGGGCTAACTTAGCTATGCTTAAATGGCGCAAACAAGAATTTGATGATGAAATGCTAAGTTACTTAAATAGAGCACATACTTTAGGTTTGCAAAAGGCTGAAGTACACATTCTATTTACACAGTTAGGATTGAGCTTGTATCAAGCAAATCATCCGTTTTACCGAAGCATACGTGAGCAAACACAAACTCACATTAAAAAGGGCATACAGGCTAATCCTAGCCGAAATCAAATTGTGGCTTTTATTAAAGATAATGGCCATCATAGAACGGTTTGCCGTTGGCTAGACGTAAATGCCGACGAATTTGCTATTAGCATGCTAGGTTGCCAAAAGGCTTAAAAGAGAATTCCTTAAAGCCTTGCTGTTATTCAGTAGCGGGCTTAGAAGCACTTTTTCTGGGTATATGAATTTTTAAGCTGTTTATGATCATACTTAGCGCTAAAAACACCACAAAATAAGCACTATTTGCATAAGCCTGCAGCGGAAAATCAACCGTTGCATGTAAGCCCATGCCAATAATCGCCATTAAACAGGCAAAGCCCGCACCTTTAAATATAGAGTTTTTACGTTTGTATAAAGCCCTTATAGACTTGTACATACAAAACCCGACTAATACTAATAATATAAAGAAACCAATAACACCGTATTCAATGGCGAATTGCAGGTAGTCATTATGTAGATGATCATAAAAGTCACCTACTTCGGTAACTTGATAGCTAGGGAAGGTTGAGTAAAATGAGCCCGCACCTGAGCCAAACAGGGGGAAGTCAACCAGCATAGGAAATGCATCACTTAGTACTTCGTCACGGGTTTCTTGCTGTACCGATGTTTGGGCTAAACGCTCTTTTACGCGTTCAAGGCCAAAATAAGCGCTTACTATGAATAGGTCAATTATAAACATACTTATAATAAGCACCGATAAACCCCTACTGCGATTTTTAATAAGCACCAAAGCAAGTAAGCCAACCACTGCCATTGATACAAAAAACGCGGTATTGCCCATTCTAGAGCGTGACATAACCAAGCCAATTACCATAACTGCTATGCATATTCTTACAATAGCTTTACTGCCAAGCAGGGTAGTGGCTATTGAACGCATAAAGTCTTTTGGGGTCGACATTTTGCCTTTTTCGAGTGAGGTAACTAACAAGCCAATACCCGCGGCTAAACATAACATTAAAAAGTTAGCGTAATGGTTTTTATATACAAAGCTGCCTGTGGCAACTTCGCCTACGGGTAGGCCAAATACAGCACTGTTTGTAGCGCCCAATAAAATTTCAAAACTGCCATAAAGGGCTTGAAAAGTACCACTGGCTAACATGGTGAGTAAAAGCAAACGTATGCGTTTTTCAGTATTTACTAACACCAGTACACATATGAATAGGCAAAAATAGCTAAGTAACTTAATAAAGCTGATCATGCTTTGGCCGGGATCAACCGACAAATAAAAGCTACTGGCATTTACGTCAGCGAAGGCTAAATATGAACTTGGTGAAAGCATGGCTACTAACGAACTAGGAAATGGAATAATTTGCAGCGATGCAAATGCTATAAATCCAAGCCATATACATATAGCTTTAAAATAACTATTGGTGCCAAGAGCATAAATTCTTCGGTGCTTTAACACCACAATAAAGGTTAAGGCAAATATGCATATTTCAAAAAAGCTCCATGCCCAAGGGCGGTTCGCACCTAAAGGGATGGGTAATAAAAACAATATAGCGAGTAGTGTATAGAAACTCTTATTGGTTGTGATGTTCACAGAATGTTTGATCTCTATTAGTTATTAAGTATGCTGCTAGCTCAATAATCAGGTACAAAAAAGCCCCAATATATGGGGCTACTATAACAGAGTTATTTCTTAGTTGTTAGATGCTGTGGTATCACCACCGCCAGTACCACCAGCGCCAATGCCTGCGCCTAATGGAACTGTTCCAGCACCTGGGCCTGCACCCGGGCCAGCAGCCGTTGCATCAGAAACTGTAGTTGGGTCAACACCCGCCTGCAGTACAGCTACTAAAATATCTTCAGGCGACATAACGCCAGTTAGCGCTGCGCCATCAAACACTTCTTGAGCGAAGTCAGGGTAAAGTACCGAGCCTAAGGTAATTACGTGTACTGCTTTGTCAGGGTTTGACTCAACCAATACTTTTGTTACTTCAATTAAGCTGTTTGCGTTAATCATTTCATCATAAAATGAGGTAGCAATAGCTACATCAAAAGCAACGGCTGACTTAGATTCACCGTCAAGGGTGGTGTCAGACTCAGTTAACGCGCTCTGAATAGCTTCAATAGTTGCTTCGCTAGGGCGAATGCCAGCATCCACTTTTGCAATAATATTGTTATGAAGGCGTGTGCCAGGTTGGTCAGAGTCACCAAACACTGTGCCTGCACCGTCCTGTGCATAAACACTGAACGCCGATACAACTAATAGCAATGAGGCTGCTACAACGCGGCGAATACTCATATTTTTGAATCCTTCTTCAATTAGGTTTAAACGTATAAAACAAAACTTTATACAATTGCCCATATTTTAATGGTTGTTCGCTTCTTAAGCAACTTTTTATCTTTATAAATAACAAACGCTTATTTATAAGTGCTTATAATTACCGTGCTATTAGGTTAACAACTAAGGTTTAACAACGCTTTTAGGCGGGGCTATGTAATAGCCTTGTACTAAATCAACGCCGGCTTCTAGCAGCCACGTCATCTCGCTTTCGGTTTCTACCATTTCAGCAATTACTTGTATGTTAAAACCTTTTGCAATACTAATTAATGACTGTAAAAACAATTGGTTATCAAGCTCAGTATGAATGTTACGTGTAAACCTGCCGTCTAATTTTATAAAATGCGGTTGAAGCTTACGTATATGAGTTATGCCAGCAAGTTGTGCGCCAAAGTGCTCAATAGCTATTTTAACGCCTAGCGACTTCAAGGTTTCTACGTGCTTAAGCAAATTGTTGGTATCGTGAATAAGGGCGCGTTCGGGTATTTCAAGCACTAGCTTGGTGCTTAATGAACCTACATTGTGCAGTTGAGTTGTAAACCATTGCATAAACTCGGCATCAAATAACGACATACGTGACACATTTAAACCTACATCGTGTTCGGCATCTACCAAGTGCTCAAGCAAGTTTTTCACAATGAGTTTATCTATGCTTTGGGCATAATCTAAGCGAATACTGGCCGGTATAAGTTGTGCCATAGGGGCACTCGCGCTGTTTTTTTCACTGGGTAAGCGGGCAAACCACTCGCTGTAAGCTAATTCGTTGTTTTTATTTACAATATCTTGGCTGGCAAAGTCAGCTGTGCCTTCACTTAAAATATGTTGAATTTTATTGCGCCATGTTTCATTACTGTGGCTTACAGTCAAACTGCTCGCAAAGGCCCATTTTTGTTCGTTTGTATTGGCAACCGCTAGGGCGCTGTCAGCTTTTTCTAATATATCAACGGCACTTGAACCAACGCTAAACTCAGCTACGCCAATGTGCGCCATCCCGTTTTTATGCTCGGTTTTTTCTTGGCGTTTGTAGCCTTCACTTAGTTCTTTCACTAATAATTTAATTTGGGCTTCGTTAGAATATTCTACCCAAATGGCAAAATCAGCGCCTGCAATACGGTATAAGGCAAAATCAGGTAAGTGCTTAGCCGCAACAGTATTGGCTATAGTACACACGCTGCGCAGGTAGGTGTCACCTAATTCACCGCCTTGTTCTTTATGTACCGCGGCCAAGCTACTGGCGCGCACAATAAGAAGGTGGCCGTTGGGGTGGTCAACTTCATTGCGTAAGGTTCGCTCTACTGCTAATTCAAAGGCTCGGCGGTTTCCTACTTGGGTGAGTTGGTCAGAATAGGCAAACAAGCGATACTTTTCTGACTGCTCGCCTAAGTGTTTAAACATACTCTGTAGTTTTTCGCTCATTACATTAATAGCTAGCACAATGCTTTTTAATTCGCGGGTTTTGGGAATATGTTGAATAGGCGCAAATTGCTTTTGAGTAATGGCTTCGGTGTGTTCAATTACCGTGTTAATAGGTTCGCTAATTACGCGCTTAACTAGTACCCATACAAACACTAAAGCCAGTAAAAATACGGCTAGCGCAACCCAAAAGCCACTCACCGCATTATTCCATAGTTGCGAGTAAGCAAAACCCGGGTGCGTTACCACAACTAAATTGCCATAACGGTTCCAGCCGTCAGTAATTTCACTTGATGCAGCCGGCGCTTTAATACTAAACACATTACTAAACCATGCTGGTACGCTTTCAAGTTCTTCCGGATTAATGCGGGTAACAAGTGCGTTTCCGTTTAGGTCTTGCAGTTCAATTGACAAATAATACCCACGATCAAAAATTGCGTTTGTCATGGTTTCAATAATGGGGAGGTCTTCAGTGTTGCCCACATAGGGAGTTATAGACAAACCCAAAGAGGTGGCGGTGTCTTGTGCGTGCGAGCTAAGTTGTTGCTCAATAAAGTACCGTGTGTTGTTTACATTGGTATATAGGGTGCCTGCAAATACCAGAAATAACACACAGAAAAAGCCAAAGCCGAGTTGTTTCGATAATGTCATGCTATTGCCTTATTAACTTTGTTATTTAAAAATTGCCAAATACACGCAGTGCAAGGCCTATGTATTTGCTTTATATACAAGTTTACCCATTTATTCGTTAGTTTATACATTAAAAACCTTCTTTCATACGGTTTAATACATCTAGCCATAATTTATTATTATTGCCTGACTGCATTTGCCTGCCGCGCCCTTGCGCTTTGGCTAGCCAAAGGCCTTCACCATTAAAGCTATATACAGGAATAAGATCACGGCGTTTTGAAGCGGGTAAAATTCGCTTGTTTATGTTGTCAAGCACCAAGGGGACTGAGGTAGGCGTTTCGTAATATGCCAACACCATATGCGCTTGGCGAGTAGGGCGAGTAGCCGTTACGTACATAAGCCTAAGTTTTGCGTCGGGTACACCTAGTTCAAGTAGGGTTACGTATTTGGCTATGGTGAAGTCTTCGCAGTCACCCGCGTTGGTGCCTAAAAACTCAAGGGGCGTGGCCCAGTAGTCTTTTTTGCCCCAGTGGGCTTGGTCACTTTTAAATTCTATATTGTTAAAAAAGCGATTGGTTTCAAACAGTTGGTCTTCAATACTTTGGTTTGTGTTACTGGTAATTAATTGCTGCCAGTTGCGGGTGCGTTCAACAGCGCTGTTTTGGTATTTGCTGCGCATAAAATTAAATAGGGCGTCGTTAAATACCACTTGTGAATAAGCAACAGGCAATAGGCTAAATAGTATAAACCACACCAACAATTGTTTTGTTTTGTGTTTTAGCATTAGCGCGAAAGAAGCCCGTAAAAAAAGAGTATTATTAAGTAATCGCGCTATTGTCATTAAACCTTAGTTATTTAATTATAATATTTACTAATAATTGGTTTATTTAAATTAGCTTATTCTGAAACAACCTTACAAAAGTAGCTAAAACAAAATTAAATCTTAAGCCTTAAATTATTCTGGTATTATACTTGCTGAGTTAAGGTACCCATTGTTGGCGAAGGAAAAAGGAAGCAATTTGTTAGTTACCGTTTATATAACAACTTATAATCGTAGAGAGTTCTTAGAAAGAGCTATTAACTCGGTTTTGAATCAAACCCACACAAATTTAGAACTAATAGTTGCTGATGACGGCTCTACCGACGGTTCGCAACAATACCTACAAGAACTTCAAAATAATGGTGTGTTAACCGCAGTACTTAATACTACAGGTGCATCACGGGGTGCTTGCTTTGGCCGAAACAAAGCAATTGAATTAGCCAAAGGCGAATTTATAACCGGATTAGACGATGATGACTATTTTGAACCTTGGCGAGTGGCCAAATTTATTGAACGCTGGCAAGCATTAACACATGAGCAAGTAACTTTTTCAGCGCTGTTTGATAGCGTAGTCGAGCACAGAAAAGACGGAAAAGTGGCTTGCTATGATACTCCGGTTGTTTCTTACCAAACCTTGCGCACAGGCAATTTTGTTGGTAATCAAGTTTTCTCAACAACGGCACGATTTCGTGAAGTAAACGGCTTTGACGAAAAAATGCCTGCCCTGCAAGACTGGGACACATGGCTAAGGTTGTCAGACAAATTTGGTGATATGGTCAACATAAACACTTGTTCTTACATACAAATTCAAGATCATGGCGGCACACGTATAACTGACAAACCAGTAGAGAAAATTCGCTATGCGTTTGAACGCATTATGGGTAAGTTAGCGCCATTAACCTTTAAAGAAAAATCAAGATTGCTATTTATAATGTACGGGTACCATCAAATGAATATTAAATTTAATGAGGTAGTCTATTTAATTTTAGGTGGGCATGTAAGGCGCTTGGCACAAGCGGTAAAGCGCGCACTACTTAGATAATAATGATTCAAGGCTGAATTTGCCTGTAGAAGTAAATTTTAAGGAAAAAAATGATAATTACTTATTTTGTAAATCATTACCCCAAGGTTAGCCACACCTTTATTCGCCGCGAAATACAAGCGTTAGAATCGCAAGGTGTAACGGTAAACCGAATTGCCATTCATGCTGATGAAATACATGATGCAAACAACCCTGATTACGCTGAAATTCCAAAAACAAAATACATATTAGAGCCAAACTTGAGTGTGCTAATTAAAGCGTTCGGAAAGCTTTTAGTATCAGACTTTGGCAAAGTGCTTTCGGGCTTAGGGCTGTGCTTTAAAATGGCCAGAGTTTCTGACAGGTCAGCACTTAAGAATCTAGTTTACTTCTTAGAAGGCCTTCGTTTAGCGCAATTGTGTAGGGCAAACGGTTCTGAGCATATTCATGCGCACTTTGGTACTAACTCAACTGACGTAGTTATGTACTGCTCACACATTACGGGCATTCCTTATAGTTTTACCGTACATGGCCCTGAAGAATTTGATAGGCCGTTGTCTATAAACTTGGGTGAAAAAATTAACCGCTCAAGTATGGTGTTTGCCATTACTAAATTTTGTAAAAGCCAATTACAACGTTGGGTAATGCATGACCAGTGGTCAAAAGTAAGAATTATTAAATGTGGTTTAGATGAAAGCTTTTTTGATGAAAGTTTGGCTATAAGGCCGTTAGACAAAACCCAAGTAAAAGCGCTATTTATTGGTAGGCTTTGCGAGCAAAAAGGGCCATTAGTGTTAATGGAAGCTTTAAATGCGCTGCGCAACAAAGGTGTTAATTTGCACGTAACGTTTGTGGGTGATGGCGAATTGCGTGAAGAAATTGAGCGATACTCCGCGCAGCACAAACTAAATGATTCAATAACAATTACGGGCTGGGTCGATTCACCTAAAATTCGTGAGTTACTGCTACAGAGTGACGTAATGGTATTACCTAGCTTTGCTGAAGGCTTACCCGTTGCCATTATGGAAGCTATGGCAAGCAAGGTTCCTGTTGTTTCAACAAGAATTGCAGGCATTCCTGAGCTAGTAGTAAACGATGATACTGGCTTTATAGTTTCACCCGGATGCCACGAAGAACTCGCGCACGCCATTGAACGATTCATTGATTTAGACGAAAACGAACGCCAAGCCCTAATTGAACGAGCTTATCAAGCGGTTTACAAAGAGCATAATGCCAGCGAAGAAGGCAAAAAAATAAAAGCGTTTATTGAAGAGTCGTTAATATGATTATTAGCACCTTAGAAATAATATTAGCTTGCATATTGGGGGCCCTTTCAACTCTTTTGTGTATTGAATTGCTGCTTGGTGCTTTGTTTTTTTCACAAAAGCAAAAAAAACAAAGCAAAACAACATCAGTTGCCAATGTAATTTTGATACCCGCGCACAACGAGGCGCAGGTAATTGAGAAAACCTTAATTAATTTAAAAGAAAATATTAGCCCGCAAGATACAATAGTAGTAGTGGCTGATAATTGTTCTGACAACACAAACCAATTATGTGAAGCACATGGTGCAACGGTGCTTGAACGGTTTTCAGATACAGAGAAAGGAAAAGGCTATGCCCTTGATTACGGTACAAAGTGGATATTAAACAATTTAAAGTTTGATAACTTAATTTTGTTTGATGCCGATTGTGTTTTCACACCAGGCAGTTATGACCAGCTGGTGTTAAGCGTAACAAGCAGTAATAAAATTTGCCAGTCAGTTTACTTAATGCAGGCTAATGAAGGCAACACAAAAGCTAAAATTGGCGAGTTTACCTGGTGGCTAAAAAATGCAATAAGAGCTACTGGCTTAAACATGTTACATATTGGCTGCCATATTCAAGGTTCGGGTATTGCTTTCCCTAAAGCAAGTTTAGCTTCCGTTGATTTTGCTTCGGGCTCAATTGTTGAAGATCTTGAATTGGGTTTAAAGTTAAGTATTAATAAAAATAGAGTGTTATTTTGTGCAAACTCCACTGTATTAAGCACTTTTCCTGAAAATGAAGAGGGCTTAAACGAACAGCGTAAAAGGTGGGAGCACGGTCATTTAGATACAGTCATGAAGTCACCTCAATTTATATTCAAAGCAATTGAGAAAAGAACGCCTAGGGCAATTTTATTAATATTAGATGCTACCATTCCACCGTTGTTCGCATATTTAAGCTTGTTAGTTGGCTTGTTAGGCCTTGGGTTTGTATTAAGCTTTTTTGACCATTACATTTTGTTCAATGCGATGCTAACTAACCTTTTTGCTCTTGTCTTTTCCTTAATAGTAATTTGGTTAATTAAAGGCCGGCAAATACTCCAGATTGGCGACATTCCTAAAATAATGCAGTTTGTTAGAGATAAATTTAGTATTTATTTTTCATTTGCAACAAGTAAACAAACCACTTGGGTTAAAACCACCAGAGACGAAAATAAAGATGAAAAAAATAAAGACTAATCTTGTTGAATTTCACGACTTAACATTAGAAGAAAGCGCTGAATGGGTGGCAAACAACTCAATTGAAGATGGTTTTAAATATGTTGTAACGCCCAACGTTGATCATTTGGCGCGGCTTTTAGATAACACAACTGACTTAATGCCTATTTATGAGTCAGCCGATTTATGCCTATGCGACAGCCGAATATTAAAAATAATGTTTCATAAAAAAGGGTATCCGTTGGAGTCGGTAGTGCCGGGTAGTGACTTAACCGCAACATTGTTTAGCAAAGGCTATTTAGAAAACAAGAAAACACTGGTGTTTGGTGGTGACAACGAAATTTTTAACACATTAAAAGGTAGAAACCCTACGCTAGATTTACATCATATTAATCCTTCAATGGGCTTTATTAAGCGTGCTAATGAGGTAGAAGCATTAATAGATGAAGTTAAGCAGCTAAATCCTGACGTACTATTTTTGGCTGTTGGGTCACCGCAACAAGAAAAATTTGCCTACGCCCTGCAAACAAAGCTAAACCATGGTGTTGCACTTTGTATTGGCGCATCTATATTGTTTATAACGGGGGAAGAAAAACGTGCCCCTGTTATTTTCCAAAAATTGCATATAGAGTGGCTATTTCGAATGATAGTAGCGCCAAGATTAATAAAACGTTATTGGCAAAACTTTTTAACCTTAGGGCGTTTGTACAAGTCAATTTAAGTAAACAAGGCGCACTAATTATATGGCCCACAGCTTCTTAAAGTTCTTATTAACCTTACTTACTTTGCTAGCCTTATGTGGTTCAAATAAGGTAATGAGTGCAGATGCCAAAAAGCCCGAGGCCATAGTGTGGGGTGGTGGTGGAGCTTATACTAGCGTTCAGGAATACAAAGGCGATTTGTATTTGTCGTCTGACGTGGCTGGCGTTTGGAAGCAGGTAAGCGGAAGCTGGCAGCCTTATGTAAAAGGCTTGAGTAACTATAACGTAACTTCTTTAGCCATTTTTAATAATTTACTTTTTGCCATAACCACTAACGAGTTACTTTATAGCAATGGTGATGGGAACTGGATAACAGCGAATATTTCGCTAAACACATATAGGGGGGTTACTGACTCCCCTTACGCAATATCAGGTGATGGAAGTTTACTGTGTATTGCTGGTAGAAAAGCGCATATTGACTGCATTAATAAACAATTAGAGCACAACAGGATTAATACTCAGGGTGAAGTAATAACAGGCGTGTGGTTTTCAAATACGGCAAACCAACAGCTTCATTATTATTCAGGCAACAAACTCTTTCTATTAGATGTAAGTACTCAAAAAAGCAAACTGCTTCATACTTTTAACAACAAAGTGGTGAGCATGTTTGAAGTAAACAGCCGCAAATTACTAGCCACTAGTAAAAGTGTATTTGAACTTAATAATTTAGACGCCCCCATTTACAAAGTTCATTTTTCAAAAATAATAACTGCGTTTGCAGCAAAAATTGATTCGCAAAATAGAGTGTTTTTAAGCTTAGGTAAAAATAAGTGGAACACTTCGCTTAGGCAATATACGTTTGTTGACGAAGAATTTAGTGATGAACTAAAAATAAAGCCGAGTTTTGATACAACTTTGCCCCACAGAAGCACTCAAGCAAGCCTCACCAAGTTTTTAGGTATTAATCAAGCCTTTGGTAGCATTTACCTAACTGACTACTGGGGGGTGTTTGAGTTAAGCCTAGGCGCAAAGGCCGATTTGCTTGAGGTATCAAACAATGCGTACAACCTAGTAAGCACTGATTTAGTAATAGGAAATGAGCATATATACATTAGCGCCATGGACACTGGCGTGTTCAAAATAGCTAAACAAGCTGATGAAAATGGGAATAGGGAAATTGAAGCTATAAGTTCAAAACATGTAAAGGGACATGCGTGGTCAATGCTTTATGCAAACAATACCTTAAATGCGGTTATAGCACCGTGGAACAGCGCAAATGATCACCTATTTACATACTCAGAATTAGATAACACTTCACAGAGTACAGCATTAAATTCTTATAAAAGCAGGAAAGCTCGCGGTACTTTTTGGGGGCAAGCCTACGCTCGAAAACTAGCGTATTTTCATGGGATAGTTTCGTTTCGTGATGGACACAACGGCGGACTACTACTTTATGAGGCTGATGAAAAAGAAAGCTTTAGCTTTGGTGAATTTAACAAGGTGTATAAGGCGGTAGAAGAGTTTAAAGGTAAGCTTTATGCAGCAACCTGCGAATGGCCTGCCACAGTTATGGTATTTGGGGCAAACGCTGAGGCCGAGTACACTATAAGGTTGCCTAAGTCATTTTGCGCTTACACCTCATATAAACATAAAGATGATTTGTACTTTTTGGGCTCAGAGAAAAAACGCTCAGTAATATATAAGTTGAAGGGGCGCCGTGTAAGAAAGGTGTTTTCAACAGATGTAGGGAGCGCTTTTTATGCCATGGGTATAAACCCATACAATAATGACCAAATTATTGCAGCCACTATTACCTTTTCAAATAAAGCCACAAGCGGCATTTTTGTTTCTAATGACGGTGGGAATAACTTTATTGACCATAGCTGCTTGCTGACTCATAAAAATGGCGTGGTGGCTGTAAAGTTAGATGAAACTGATAGTACAGCCTATATTCTGCATAAAGTAGGCGGGCTTATTCAGGTCCCTTTAGAAACGTTATTTGATGGAAATAGTTGTTAGTACCTTAACAATGCCCGATTTAATCGGGCTTAATATTTAATGATTTTCTAGTTAAAGGAGTAAGGTATTTGCTTATTAGTGCTGAAAAAACAAACGGAATTTTTAGTTTGTTAATGATTGTAAGTGCGAGTAAAGGCAGCAATACGCCTGTAAAACATCCAATAACTAAGTGAGTTATTGCAGAATCAACAGACAGCACCTTACTTAAGATGATTCTAGCACCACTACCAACGAGTATATGCATCAAATATATAGCCATTGAAGAAGCGCCTACATACGCAAACAAGCGGTTAGGTGATTTTGCCATTGCGATTGATAAAGAAACGATAAAAAATATTGATATGATAGCTAAAAGAAGGGTATCAACTCCTTTGTTTTCATATAACTTACCTAAGTAGCCATGAAATAAAAATTGAGCCAAAATAAAGCTTATCATAGTTATTAATAGAGCAGCATTGGATGATAATTTTTTGCTAGCGTTGTACCTTGTAAAAACAATGCCCAAAGAAAAGAACACTAAGTTATTTGTTATAAAAGGAAATAGTTTAACTTCTACTGACAAAGAGCTTGCTAAATATAATACGCACGAGCCTGCGAGAACCAAACTAGCACGTTTCTCCGAAACAACAGTGAAGATAATAGAGCTGACAATGAATACAAGAAATAATGCATAAAGAAACCAGAAGTGAGCCCTAGGCTCCCATAAAGAAAATACCTCTATGAATGTTACATTCCCATTTGTATAATTTGACAGTGCAACCTCAACGGAGCCTTGCAATATTGACCAAATCAAATATGGATATATTATAGTATCGACTTTATTAAAGGTTAGCTTAACGCCGCCTTTTTTCGTAAATGAACTATAAAAAAAGAGTCCAGATAAAAAGAAAAATAATGGCATGTGAAAACTGTAAACAATACTGTCTGCTAATGTATATGCGTTTTCAGGTATGCTAATTCCAGCGTTAAATAACCCTCGGGCGACATGGCCATAAACAACTAGGATAATCCCTATAGCTTTTGCATAATCTACCCAATCTGTTCTGCTTTGCATTTACTTCCTTTTAAAATTCGGTTAATTATGTTCGTATCAAGTATATTTACACTCAATTAGGGTAAATAATTTTTAAAGCTAGGTTGCTTTATAGCTAAATTTAAATCAGTGTTGCTCACCCTACATCAATACTGTTACTTCTTACTTGCTTTATGTTTATCCCAAGCTTTAATGCCGAAGTAACTTAGTAAGCATATAATTATTAGGAATAGGGCTTCGAGTATTGCTCCCCCTCCGAAAAACGCCGCGATAGGAACGCACGCAAAAAATGTGTAGTGAACAACGTACGACACCAAGGTGTTACGTCCTAACAAGCTAAGTATATTATTAATAAATGATGGTGTTTTACTGCTAAGCAGTGCAACCAAAGTAATTACTATAAAAACTTCCCCTAAATAAAATATCATGTAACCCGGGTGAGGTGGTGCCTTGAAGTCGGCTCTTGATAATGCCGGCCATATTTCGGTTGTTAGGCTGTTTAATAGCGCAAAACCAGCCATAAAACAAATTAGCCCCAAAACTAAGCCGAACACCAGAAAACGATTTCTGTCTAAAGTATTTAAAAAATGCTTTGAAACTAACATAGCTGTAGCAACAACTATTAAGAATGGGAAAAAGGCGTAAATATCAAAAAACAAAAAACGCATTGCATTGCTGCTAGAGCGGTCAACATAGTTAGAACCAATGTAAACCGCAATAAAGTAAATAACTAACCAAAATGCAACGTACAACACTATATTGAATCGTTTCAAAAAGACAACATTTAAAGGTGCAAGAAGAAAAGCAAAAAAGTAAAATATTAGTATTTCGCCGCCAGGCGCAAATTTTTCAAACAGCAATATACTTATTAAATTATCTGCTACATGTGGGTAATGAAATGCCAATATAATAACAATAATTTCCCTTGCACATAGGATATACAGCATACGTTTAAAAACATTATGCTTGTAATAATTTAGAAGGCCATTGCGCTCTATTTTCTTTGATGCCGTTATATAAAAAGCGAGTCCGAAGGTAAACATAAAGAAAGGAGTAGCCAGTCTTAACAAGCCATAAAATACGTCTAGGGTGTGTGCAGAAATGAAGCTTCTGGATTCGAGCCCGCCAACATAATGCATTGCCACTAATAAAAGTACTGCTAAGCCTCTGCTTGCATCTAGCCAACCTATTCGATTCATTTTTCGTCCTTGCTATTATTAAATTTAGTTATTTATTGCTAGTTATACCACTGCTTTTTTATGTTCATTTGCGCGCTCTACTTTGTTATAGGCGAGAAACGCGCCAATAAAGAACCAGAAGTACCAGTTGTAAATTAGATAATCGAATACATTGTCAGAGTAATGTATTAAACAATAGGAAAGAAACAGAGCAAACACGATAATATTTCCACCTGCAAGATTTCGCAGACGCCATAATCGAATAAATGTTGGAACTAAAAGCCAAATAAGAGCAGCAAATCCAAGGGCACCAAGCTCAAATAAAAATTGAACATATGTGTTGTGTGCACCATTACCTACCTCAGTTTCAATTAAAAAGAAGGCGCCAGAATAATAGGTAAAGCTCTCGGTACCAAATCCCCATATTGGGCTGTCCCAATATTTAATCATAGCATTAGCCCAAATTATTTTTCGCCAAGCGTACGAGTTTAACTGTTCATAGTCATCAAGGAACGCATCTGGGTCATTTCCTTCAAACAAGTCAAAAACTCGATCTTGTATACTAGGTATACAGAGGGCTACAGCAGCAGCAATGGCCAAATAAACTAAATATTTCTTGTCTTTAAATAAGCCATATACAAGCACTAATAAAGCAACGGCAGCCCAAGCTGACCGTGTTTTAGTGCCCAAAATGCAAACCAAGCTAAACAGTAATACCATCCAACATTGTTTTCGGAACAATTGTTCATTATTGAACAATTCATTCTTAATAGCGTAGAAACATACGCTGACAACTGTAAGCAGGTAAAATGCAAATACATTGGGGTGGCTGAATGTTGAAAACAGGCGGAACCCGTTTCTATTTGTGCTACTTTCTGGAAACGCTATATCATAAGATACCGCAAGCAAGGGTAGAAATGATGAATATACTATTATTTTAATGCATTCTTTATAATCATACTTTGTTTTAATAAAATGAAATGGAAACAAAAAAACTGCCACGTATGTAATCATCACCAAAAAGCTTCGAAAGCCTTTCATAGGGTAAGGCGAATAAAATACCGCCACTAGCATAATTGCTAATAGAGGTAGCCATTGAATTGATGCAGAGTTTAACTTGAAGTTAAAGTGTTTAAGTAGCGCTAACAAAACTACTAGCATAAATATGTTGGGTAACGCACCTAAGCTTAAGCCACCAACGTTTAGTACTGCAAATACAGGATCTAATACTGGCCTTATAAAAAGTAATATCATCAATAAGGGACTGTATAAGTACAAACGGGGTAATTTAGACATTTCTTATGTGTTCTCTATTGCTTTCATTCTAACTCTGTAATTGGTTATTAGCCAATTCAGTTGGCAACTTTGAATTCAATACATGTGACAAATAAGTATGTTCACGCAAATTATTAGTGTTTGAACGCCAATTTAGCTTAAATAACTTAGTGTTTTGTACAACATTTTTAAATGTAAATTCATTATACTCAGTTGCCCTGTTACGCTCTAAAAAGTAAATATCGGGGTTGTTAACGGGGAGGGCATTAATATCTTGTTTCACGCAAGGTATGTTTTCGTAAGCTAAAGATATTAAATAGTCCATTAGAAAATAATCGATTAATGAATCATATTTTTCAAAATATTGATTTAGTGAATCAGACAAAAATTCAAACAAAGGATGGTTTTGTCTTCCACCAATACAAAATACTGACCAAGCACCATTAGACACGAACTCTGATGTTTGCCCATGCTTTACTGTATAAAGTTTGCCAAACATTTCATTGGTTAAATCAGATGCTAAAAGTATTGTAGCGTCTAACCACAATCCACCATGTTTTTTAAGCAATTCAACCCTTAATATATCGGAAAATTGTTGAATTGGTATTGAACCGGCTTCAAATTTTGACTTAATAGTAGGTGATAAAGAAACAAATTCTGTAAAGTTCGTTTTATCGATAATATTAACATTCTTTTCACCAACATTCTCTTTAACAGACTCTAAACATTTATTGCAAATTGCAGGCATATTTTCTACGCCGTCCCACCAAAAATACCACACCTTGTTTGAAGGTTTTGCTGTACTAAATGTTTTGTAGTTGTCAAAGTTTAGTTCAAGCATATTTAACAAAGCTTCTTTAACTGCTTTATGCTTTTGCCTAACTACAAAACGTTGCAGAAACTCTAGTTTATACTTAGAGCGGTAGTTGAACAAAAACTTCCAAAACAAAGCTTTAAATCCGAAAGATTTTAATTTGTGTAAATTCATAACCTACGCTCCATTCTTACAACATTCCAAAGTGATTTTACTAGCCAGAGAGTAATTCTACTAAAGTCCACTTAAGATAGTAAGTGAAACCACGCTTTTGTCAAAAAAATTTAATTGTATAAAAATAGCGTTGTAACCCTCCCCTAAAAGGGGAATTAGAACCTAGCGGTAATTCGAGCAAAATTTTTATGTTCTATAGAGCTTGTTTTATTCCAGCTCATAGATACTTTTTAACTATTTTGTTGCTATAATCATTAGTACTATAAGTAATCAATTCTTTTAAACATATAATAAATGTTTATATTTAGCGGTTGTATCACTACTTCTGTTTATATCCGGAATTCAACCTACAATGGAGACATGACGTGGATGCACGCAGAGTAACTGAGTTAGATGGCTTGCGCGGGATTGCAGCGATAGCTGTTGTTTTATATCATTACTTTTATTACTACGATGTTCTTTACTCTCACTCTTTTACCATCCCTGAAGCTTTTCGGTTTGGTATGTTTGGGGTACATTTGTTTTTTATGATAAGCGGATTCGTTATATTTTGGAGCATTTCGAGTTCAAATAAAGTTAGTGACTTTATCAAATCAAGGTTTAAGCGGCTTTACCCTACATTTTGGGCTGCCGCTATACTTACTTTTGTAGTATTGAGTATGTTTCCGCTTCCCAATGTAACATTAGACGCAGTAACATTACTGGTCAATTTAAGTATGCTGCATCAATACTTTGGCTTTAAACACATTGACGGTGTTTATTGGACACTTACTTTGGAGCTCAGTTTTTACTTTTGGATAGTATGCATTGTTATAGTTAATCAATTAAAGCGTATTGACCAAATTTTAATAGTTTGGCTTGTGGTTTCAATATCGCTAGCTTATTCAAATTTTGAAGTAGATAGATTAGTTTCTATATTTTTTCTTCTCGATTATATTTCTTTTTTCGCGGCTGGTATCTGTTTTTACAAATTAAAAAATAAAATACACAATAATTATACGTTAGCACTTATGTTGTTAACTATATTTGCGATATTTCAAGGATATTCATTAAAACAGGCTTTGGGATTAACTTTTTTCTATGTCGTTTTCTTTTTAATCATTAAAGGGAAGGCAATACTTTTAAATCACAAGGTTTTAGTTTATTTCGGTTCAATCTCTTATGCACTTTATTTAATACACCAAAATATTGGTTATGTAATAATTAGTAAGTTTTACGAGTATAAGTACGATCCTTTTTGGGGAATAGCTGTTGCAATAATTATTTCCATTGTTTTAGCACATGCATTATGCCGCTGGGTCGAAAAACCTAGTGCACTATATTTGAAAAAATTGTTTGCGAAATAGCGATAGTTTTACATTTGACAACACCAATGATACCTATCATTTTGTTGGCGTTACTTTATGGCAGTTGCAGCCATATATTTATGCTCAAGCTAAGAAAACAGCCGTCACAAAAGGGTAGTAAATAGTCTCTATACTCCATATACTTGTACTCATTGTCCAATATCACTTATCAGACAATGAAAAAAGCTTTAAAAAACAATAAATATACCAGAAAGCATCATAGCGTATTCAAATAACAACTGCGCCAATCAAGAGAACAATTATTCATGACTAGTACCCACATTGTTTCCGGCTTTACCGTCAGTGCCGTAATCCCAATGTACAATGGTGAACAATTTATAGCGTTAGCTATAGCCTCAATTCTTGCGCAAACACACCCTGTAAATGAGATAATTGTAATAGATGATGGCTCGACCGACAACGGCGTTAGCATAGTAAACGATTTAGCGAACAGCGGTGCGGTGCCAATTAAAATCTATAAGCAATCAAACACAGGAGTGTCGGGTGCGCGAAACCTCGGTTTAATTAAAAGCTCATGTGACCTAATTGCGTTTTTAGATGTGGACGACACATGGGCGCCGACGAAAATTGAGACTCAAATAGCTGTTTATAAACAACGCAATGATGCCACTTTGTTTACGTTTACCGATTATTATATTGATGATGAGTTAGAGAAGGCTCGAAAGTTTGTAAACAGCAAAAATAAGAAGTTTCTGGAAAATAGCTATGGTAAAAAAGAATTTCAAATAGCGTTTATTCAAGAAAACTTTGTTGGAACAGCTTCTACGGTGATTTTTAATAGAGAATTAGCTCTTAAAATTAATGGATTTAATATTCATATGAATCACTCAGAGGACTTTGACTTTATATTAAGGTATTCAAACTACGCCGACGTAGTGTGTGTAAATCAAGCTTTAGCCACAAAAGTCTTTCACGGTGATAATTTAACAGGTGACTTATTTTTGCATTACTGGAGCCATATGTTTGCTTTGCAAAATAATATCATTTTTAATTCAAAGTATACTAGATACAACTATTCAAAAGACGTTGTAAATGAAATGAGGTATTCCTACGACGAATATTTAATTCGTTATTGTAATGAAGTATTTGAAAAGTCTTCGCTTAACGGAATTAAAGAGTATTTCCTGTCAATTTCAAAATTGAAGAGCGGAAAAGGCGCTTGGCGTTTTTCAATGGCCTTTGGTCGAAAATTACTTAGATTTATAACAGCAGGGTATATCAAAAGAAAATGGTAGCGTTTTTAGTTAGACTTACTAAGCAATAGGCGTTTAGTACGATAAAGGCGATTCATTTTGCATAATGAAAATTTGTTTAATTAGTTTGGTGAGTTGTCGTATACTGTTATTGGCGCATTAGGTAAGTCATTAGGTTTACAAAAAGATGGATTGAACAAACTTATTAGTGTGCTAGCAGTTCTTGATTATTCGCAAACAATAACCCACCACTTCTGATAATCTTAATAAATAGAGAGAACACTTGTGATTAAAAAAAACATCGCCACATTGACGTTACCCCTCACGAATAATTATGGGGGTATTCTTCAAGCCTTTGCACTACAAGAAACGCTATTACAGTTGGGGCATGAAACGATGTTGATTAATATTAAGTCGCCAACGCATTCCAATTTAAAAAAACGATTGGAACATATGAAGCAGCGAGTTCGTAATATTATTAAAAACACGCCAGTTTTTGAGCCTGATTTCACAAGTGAATCTGATAAGACATACATAAATCGCCACGTTCAGCAGTTTATAGATAAATACATAGCAACCACTAAAGAAGTATCGCCATATTTTAAATTTGATGACTTAAACCAATATAAGTTTGAAAGTTTTGTAGTTGGTAGTGATCAAGTTTGGAGGCCTGATTACTCTTTTTATTTAGCTAATTATTTCTTTGAATTTTTAGAAAATGTACCAGCTGTTAAAAAATTATCATACGCTGCCTCATTTGGCGTCGAAAATTGGAAGTTGACTGAGGATGAAACGTCTAAATGCAAACAACTTATCAAGTCTTTTGATGCTGTTTCAGTTCGAGAAGTAGCGGCAGCATCGTTATGTGAAAAGCACTTAGCCACCAATGCGACTATGGTTTTAGACCCAACTTTACTTGTTCCAAAAGAGACATATTGTGAATTAGTTGAAAAAGCGTCGTTAGACAAACCAAAAGGAAATTTGTTTTGTTACATTTTAGACCGTTCAGAGGAAAATGAAGCCTTCGAAAAGGATGTGGCGAAATCTTTAAATGCTCAAGCATTTGGAGTGATGCCGCGCAAAGATTTGAAAAACCTAGCGCAACACAATGTTGAGGAATTTGTTTTTCCACCTATTGAAGAGTGGCTTAACGGCTTTATCCATGCAGATTTTGTAATTACTGACTCATTTCACGGTACCGTTTTCGCTATTCTTTTTAATAAACCCTTTTTATCGATAGGAAATACTAAGCGAGGCCTTTCAAGATTTTCTTCCTTGCTTGACAATTTCAAACTTAACGAACGACTAATATTGGAACCTAAGAAATTTGAAGTGCAAAAACTTACTGATGAAATAAATTGGGAATATGTTAATAACAGGCTTGTTCAAGAACGAGAACGCTCTTTAGCTTTCTTAAGTGATAATGTATAAGCTCGTTAACTGTAAGTAAGAAAAAAATTTTGTAGTTTTAAGGTCCATGGATGGGAACATCAAAGTGGAACAATTAAATAAAGGGATAAATAAAATATGAATGTTCTACTTTTAGGCGGCACGGGCGCTATGGGAGTGCCTTTAAGTAAAATTTTATTAAAAAAAGGATTTTCGGTTTACGTAACTTCACGTAAACAAAATGGGCCTATATCAGGCATTGAATATTTGCAAGGAAATGCCCAAGACGACGGTTTTTTTTATGAAGTTTTAGAACGAAAGTGGGATGTTATTATAGACTTTATGGCATATCCTTCTGCACAGTTTTCAAAAAGAATGCCGAGCATACTCGATGCAACACAACAATACATCTTTATAAGCTCGGCACGCGTCTATTCTGAATCCTTAACTCCTATTACTGAAGAAACACCCCGCTTATTGGAAACAACAACCGACAGCGTTTACTTGAATACAGATGAATATGCTTTATCAAAAGCAAGGCAGGAAAATTCGCTGCGTGATTCTGGTAAAAACAACTGGACGATAATTCGGCCGAGTATTACATTCAACGAATCGCGCTTGCAATTGGGTGTATTGGAAAAAGAATCGTGGCTGTACCGAGCTTTAAAAGGCCGAAGCATTGTCTTTTCAGAAGATATTGCCAATAAGGTAACGGCAATGACTCATGGCGATGATGTTTCTATTGGGATAGCGAATATTGTTGGAGAACAAAAAGCCTTAGGTGAGGCGTTTCATATAACCTCAGAAGAAGCGATAACTTGGCAAGAGGTATTAAATATTTATCTTCAGGTACTCTACGAAGAGTTAGGAACAGAACCTAAGGTTATAATGACAGAAAAATCACTAAATCTTAATATAAATAAATACCAAGTCATTTATAGCCGCTACTTTAATCGTAGGTTTGACAATAAAAAAATAAAGCCGTTTGTTGATATCGACTCATTTCAGAAAACTGAAGAAGCGATAAGGGCTTGTTTAAAGACATTTTTAAATGACAAAGCGTTTAATCCTATTAATTGGAGGTTGGAGGCAATGAACGATAAAGCTTCTCGCGAATTCACTCCTTTAGAGGAAATACCAAGCTTACACGATAAAATAGTCTATTTAGCTGAGCGATTTAGTGTGACTTTTGCTTTAGAATTTGCTTATAAAGTCAATCGTTTCTTACGGAACAAATAGCGTTACTTATGGAAAAAAATAAATCTTCAAGCTCTCAAAAAAACTCGCGAATCGCTAAAAATACAATATTTCTATTTGTTCGCTCAATTATAACAATTGCCGTTGCTCTTTATACAAGTAGAGTCGTATTGGCTGCCTTAGGCGTAGAGGATTTCGGAACTTTCGTGGCTGTGGGTAGTGTAGTCGCTATGTTCTCCAGTATTTCTGGATCTCTATCATCTGCTGTTAGCCGATTTATAACTTATGAGCTAGGTCGTGGCTCAGAGAGCAAGCTCAGCTCTGTTTTCTCTTCAAGTGTGTTACTGCAAATCATGCTTTCCATATGCCTGTTCTTTTTGATACTTTTTGCTGGCGGTTGGTTTCTAAATTCAAAGATGAATATTCCTGAAGGTAGCTTGTCTGCTGCAAATTGGGTTTTAGTGAGTACAGCGGTAACGTTTGCTGTTGGGATGATCACCGTGTCGTACCAAGCCATGATTATCGCGCATGAGCGTATGAAGGCATTTGCTTACATTGGTTTAGCAGAGGTGTTCCTCAAACTTGGTGTCGCACTTTTATTAACCGTATCTACAATTGATAAGTTGAAATTATACTCTGTACTGTTGATGCTGATATCGGTAGTTATTTTTACAATTTACTTTTTTTATTGTCGATACAATTTTGCGTCAAGTCGCTTTAAGTTTGTATGGGATACAAACCTATTGAAAAAAATGTTTGGCTTTACCGGGTGGGCTTTTTTTAGTTCCTCGGTAGGAATTATTAATACACAAGGCATCAATATTTTAATGAATCTGCATTTTGGAGTATTGACGAATGCCGCGCGAGGCGTTTCCACGCAAGTAGAAAATGCATTAAATCAGCTCATAAGTAACCTTACCGTAGCAATGAACCCGCAAATAATTAAGTCTTATGCTGCAGACGAAAAAAGTTATATGCACCAACTCATTTGTAGTGGAAGTAAATTTTCTTACTTTCTCGCGCTTTTTTTCATTGTTCCTCTTTTCATTGAAGCTGAGACTGTACTAAACCTTTGGTTAAAAGATGTACCCGAATATGCTACGATTTTTCTGCGCTTAACATTGCTAACCATGCTACCTCAAGTGATGGCTGGAATTTTATTTACTGCAGCAATGGCAACCGGAAATATTCGAAAGTACGCACTGATCGTAAATGGCGTGAGTGTGTCTGTATTTTTCTTTGCGTGGGCGTTATACTTGTATGGTTATCCGCCAGAAACCGCATACTTAGTCCACTTGGTGATTAGAATAGTGCTAATAGCAATACGCTTGCAGTTGCTTAAAAGTATGATTGGTCTTAATCCATATCAATATTTTAAAAGCGTAATCTTAATAATAATTCCTGTTACCATTATCGCTTTTGCAATCCCCTTATCAGCTCTTCTGTTATCCATGCCTGAGTCGTTCTGGCGAGTTGTATTAATTGCTTTAATAAGTGCATCTACAACAGCATTTGCAGTTGCGGTAATTGGATTAACAGCGCAAGAAAAAGTATTCGTGCGGGAAAAAATAGCCCTACTTAGGAACAAATTTATGAGGTTGCAGAAAGATGCATAAACATTACTCAAACGATAAAAACGCTCAAATTTTAGTCGTTTTATTGAAGGCACATGGAATTCGAAAAATCGTAGCATCACCCGGTACCACAAACATGGCGTTAGTGGGGAGTTGCCAGTACGATCCTTGGTTTGAGGTTTATTCTTGTGTAGATGAGCGCTCGGCTGCGTATATGGCATGTGGTTTAGCTGACGAGTCTGGTGAACCAGTAGTAATTACGTGCACGGGCGCCTCTGCCTCACGTAATTATTTACCCGGCTTAACAGAAGCCTATTACCGTAAGTTACCAGTACTAGCTATCACATTTTTTGTAGGTTATTACGGTATAGGGAACCTTGTACCGCAAGTTATTGACCGCAGTGTTTGGCCTAAAGATACATTTAAGTACAAAGTTGAATTGCCCCATATCAAAGACGAAGCAGATTTTCAGTTTGCTGAATTAAAAGTAAACACTGCAATTTTAGAGTTAACCCGCAATGGTGGCGGCCCAGCTCATATAAATTTAGCGACAACGAAAGGTGACTTCTCAGTAAAAACGTTGCCTAAAGTTAGAGTGTTAAAAAGAATTAACTATAATGATCAATTTCCAGTTTTACCGAAGCCGGTTAAACGAGTAGCTATTTATATATGTTCGCATGCGGTATTCACAGAAGCGCAAACAGAAGCCATTGACGAATTTTGCAGGGCAAATGATGCGGTCGTGTTCTGCGATCATACTAGTCGTTATCAGGGTAAGTATAGAACGATGCTTGCCTTAATAGCAGGACAAGAAAAGTATGATTCTCCTCTTTGTTTTCCTGATTTGTTAATCCACATTGGTGAGTTATCAGGTGACTACATGACCTATGGTGTGATGAAGGGCGCAAAAAACGTTTGGAGACTTAGCCCTGATGGAGAGGTCAGAGATACATTCCACAGGCTAAGTCATATATTCGATATGGAAGAGCAGACTTTCTTTGAACATTATACTAAACATCCGTTAAGAGACACTGTGAACGAAGATGCGTACTTAAACGCATGTATTGCCGAATACAAAGATCTCTACAATAGAATACCCGAGCTACCATTTTCTAATAATTGGGTAGCGCAGAATGTGGCGCCTAACATTCCAGAAAAAAGTGTGTTGCATTTAGGGTTGAGTAATACTTTACGCGCATGGACCTTCTTTGATTTACCAAAGAGCGTAAGCACTAGTTCAAATGTGGGGTGTCGAGGAATTGACGGTGTTTTATCTACATTTCTTGGTGCTTCTTTAGTTCAACCTAAGGTATTACACTTTTGCGTTTTAGGCGATCTTACCTTCTTTTATGATATGAACGCGATTGGTAATAGACACGTAGGTAACAACTTAAGAATAATACTTGTTAACAACGGAAGAGGCATGGAGTTCAGGTTACACTCACATCCGGGCCAAAAACTTATGGGTGAGGACGCTGACGCCTATGTAGCGGCAGCTGGGCATTTTGGAGAAAAATCACCTGAACTCGCAAAAGGATACAGCCAAGCCTTGGGTTTTGAGTACCTAAGTGCGAATAATAAGGACGAATTTAATATAGCTATAAAGCGTTTTTTAACACCCCAGATAACTAATAAGCCTATGCTGTTAGAAGTTTTTACAGACTCAGAGAGTGAACGTCAATCATTACAAACGCTTGTTACCTTGAAATCTGAAGTGAATAAAAAAGAGTTAGTTAAGGCCGTAGTTGGAAAATCTGGTGTTAGATTGGCGAAGAGGCTATTAAATAAATAGAAAAGAATTCTGCTAAATAGCCAAACATAAGTTAAAAAAGGTTGGGGAGAAGCGACTAAACTAATTCGTCGTATCTCCTCTGTATCAGCAGTGACTTTGTAGTGACATTAGAGCTTGTTACACAAACGCTTCTAGCCGCGGTTTGGCAGCAAAAGCTCATGAGTAGCTTATGTTGATGCACTAAGATAAAGGTAGCCAATGTCTATTCTAAGAAAGGGGTGAGGTATTAGCTGAACACCATCTGAGGGTTATGATGATCTGTATAGGAAACTGCTATGATAATGCGGTAGTTTAAGCACTTAGTAGCTTTATTAATGTTAGTTGGCAGTTTCAGTTTCGATTATATTAGAGAGCTGAATATTTATTTTTGCTTGATTAAATTCATCATTCACTTTTGCGAAAGCCTGTTTTCGGATTAATTCTAAATTTGGGTGATTTACGATATTTTCTATCATAATACCAATAGCTTGCGCATCACGCTCATCAACTAAAAATCCGGTTTTACCATTTTCAATCAATTCAGGGATACCGCTGTGATAGGTTGAAAGGACTATAACTCCTGATGCCATGGCCTCCATAAGTGACACAGGAATACCTTCCATATCGCCTGTTTCGCTAGTAACAGAGGTAAGGACGAAGATATCGGAAGCCTTTAGTTGCTGCGCTACAAATTGCGAACTTTTGGGGCCATGAAACACAAAATTGTTTTTATTCTTATAGTTTGAAATTTGTTTTTCTAAATTTGGAGTTAAAGGACCGCCACCAATAATATTATAGGTAAACGAGGTGTTGCTTAACTCAGCGCCTTCCAATGAGTAAGTAAGGCCTTTTTTCTCTACTGCCCTAGCCACTGACAACAAGTTAAATGTTTCAGTTTGATTTGTGTGGGGGTCAAATGTGAAGTCGTTAAGGTTAATCCCCATGTGCACTACTTCAATTTTACTGCTTGCTATCCCTAATTCTCTCAACTTACTAGCCCATAACTCACTTATGGGAAGTAGTTTAGTACTATGCTGCGCCAACCACACATACCATAACGTCCATTCTTTAAGCGCTTTGAATTCGCTTATTTCGTAACCATGAAAAACGGTAAATATGTTATTTGAAATAGCTTTAGTTTTAGCCAGAAGGCCAGCTAATACACCAATATCACCAAAATGCGCAATTATTGATGTTGAATTATCAATGCTCTTATTAGTTTTTGTAATTGATATTAATTCGTTTAAAAATAGCAAACCGCCAGAAGCGACAACTTTATAAACGTTGAACAGAATAAACATAAAAGCTGAGGGGCGAGTAAATAAAAGTTTAATCATCCCAAGCATTATTTGAATTATATGTTTGATTTTATTGTTGGTGCGAATTTCGTTGGGTAATAAAAAGTTAGTTTTATTTTTTAAATTGTTTTTTGCTAATAAGGCATTATCCCAAAGGCTAAGGTCACCTTCATACATTGAAGCTACGCTTACATCGTGCCCCTCGGCGATTAATCCATTCACTTGTTGAATAACAAATGTTTGTGACAAAACAGGGAACTCCCTAACGAAAAAACACACCCTTTTTTTCATTCTAACCATTTTAACAAGCTCAAGTTTATAAATTAAAACAACTTTACGAAATATACTACAAATTAACGTTTGTGATTTATGGTTTTTTAATAAAAGGTATATTTTTATAGTGTGTATTTCTGATTTAGTAACCACCCTCAACTTTGAGCGATTTAATTTATCTATTTAGCCTATTTTTGCTTAAACTGTTTAACATCAGAAATTAATCTTCGTGCGAAAGTCTTAAATAAAATGTATGTAAGGCCATAGTGAATTATTAGCGAAACAATAGCTAAACTTGATATAAAGGCTAAATCTAAAATATTATTCATTTTAAAAGTATCAAAAATCGAAACTTTTAGTGCGTAAGTAATTATCGCAAATGAGACAGTGCTTAATACCACTGGGGCATAATAGGCTTTTATGTCACTAATAGAAATTAAACGTTTTTCGTGCAAATAGTAAATCTTTAACAGGCCAATTAGGTTAAATATTACAACTTGTACAAAAATATAATTTTCAAATGCTAATTGATAACTTAATAACCCTCCTATTATCGATATAATGAAGAAAAGTACATTTAAGTAAAACACTTGTTTAGTTTTTCCATGTACTATTAAAAGGAGAGGGAAATACCACGTAATGGTTTGCGCTAAAGCAGCGAATCCCAAAAATTGAATAATTGGAATTGCTTCTAACCACTGCTCACCAAAAATCAAAGATACATACCCATCTGCGTATATGCTCAACAAAATTAAGATGGGGATAACTAAAAACGTGATATTGACCGAAAATTCACTGTGCCTAGATCCTTTTGACGTTTCATTTGGTTGTGAAATAAAAGATAAGCAAACAGGTCGAAGAGCTGTAAGAGATACTTGCGTAATAATTTTGGTAAATTTTCTTGCAATATCGAGTAACGCAAAACTAGCAGGCCCGTAGAAAAAGCTAACGAAAATTTCCATAATTCTTGACGAACAAAAGTTGAATATTTCCGAAAAAATTAATGGCAAGCTAAATTTGTAACAGTCTTTACAAATAGATTTGTTAAAAGCCAAACAGGGGATGAATTTAGCCTTGATTGTTAGCAATAAAGTGATAACTACAACTTGAATGTATCTGTAAGCAACAAGAGCCCAAGCACCGAAGCCGTTGTACGCCATATAAGCCGCTATTACTCCGCTCACGCTTGTTGAAACAAAGTTGTTTAGCGCTATGGCTTTAAAAGCAAAATCGCGTTGTAGAATAGAAAGTTGGATCATATTGAAAGATGAAACAAGGGGTAAAAATACGATTACCTGCAATATAAGGGTAAGTAATTCAGAGTTTTCAGTTGAATGTGATATTAATAATGGCGTTACCAAGTAGCCGGCAACGGCAAAAATTAGTGACAAACCAAATACAACAAGAAAACAAGTGTTAATGAACAACTTTGATGTCTTTTCTCTTGTTACTATATATTCCCTAACGCCAGAAGTTACTATCATTGTCATAAAATCTAGAATAAATAGACTGAAAGCCACAATTCCAAATTCAACAATGTCTAAAAATCTTGCTAGTATTATGTATATACCTAATGCAAATATTTTTTCACCAATACTAACACCCATCATCCACATTGATGACTTTGACGCGCTGGGATTTTTTGTCATATTCAACTTCTAATTTAAAACATTTTAATGTAAAGACTATACAAATAAGAGTTCGGCGCTCTTCGCGCAACTACTTGATGTGCTATTAAGTCATGCCGAGAAAAAGCATCGTAATTTTATAATTGTAAATCTTACTTAATTAATAGAAGAGTTATCAAGTTATTCGGTGAGTAATATTGTATATGTTGTGCGTTAAATTATATACGAAAATAAAAAGGCTTGTAATTGTAATGTGAGAATCATTTAACGGCTTTGAGTGTAAGAAATTAGGCAAAAAAAAGCTGCATTTAATGCAGCTTTTCAGAATTTTATAGCAAATTATGCACTTTTCTTTCTAAGGTAAAGACCTGCAATAACCATTGTAAACAAAGCAGCCATTGAAGGTGCAGAAACGTTTACTGCATTGTTTTGACCAACAGTACCTGTTAGTGAAAGGTTGTCGATACCAGCATTGTTGCCAACAGTATCATCTGAAGATGCCATTATTCTTAATACGTAGTTAGTATTAGCAAGAAGGCTTAAAGATGAAAAGTCAAAACTAACAGTAGTACCTGGAACATATACGCCACTGCTTGGGTATACGTTGTTAGCAACTTGAGAGCCCAATACGTTAGCATTAAAGTCTAAAATTGTAGCTGTGAAATCTACATCTCTAGACGTACCGTTCGTTGCTTGGAACGAACCGCCACCATTAAAGATGAAAGCATCAAAAGAAAGCATGTCTAACGCGATCTCATCAGCTAACACGTTAAGTGCGATATCAGCAGTCCAAGGACCAACTGTTTGAATGTTGTTATTAACAGCAAAAAGATCCTGTGAATCAGCGCTATCAAATAGGTCTGCAGAAGCAGTAAGCGAAAGAAGTGGTGACACCCCATTCGTAGTCCAGTCAGAAGTAGCAACACCGCCAGCGGTGATGTCTCTACCATCGAAATCTGTTGCAGCAATAATGTCAGCCTGAGCTGTGAAACTAAATGCACTAACTAATGCAATTGAAGTAACTAGTTTTTTAAAAATCATATTAAACCTTTGTATGTTTGAATTTCACTAAACCAACTAAAGCAAATGTTGTGCCAACTAATAAAGTTGTATTTTTACAGTTAGTTACGAGGAAATTGGTGTTGTGCGTAATTGAAGTGTAAAAAAAGGTGACACTCTTTACAAGGAAAGTAAATCACGAAGTAAATAATAGACCATACATAAAAGAAGTTCAGTTTTATTTTCTTTGGTATAGTGTAAATATACAACATGTTTATGGAAGCTCAGAGTAGGATTAGTTATGCCAATATACGTAAAAGAAAATGCAAGTGTGTTGTTCATGCACATTCCGAAAACAGGTGGAACATCTATTGAAGAGTGGTTTAAGTCGAAGCCACAGTTTAAAGAATATTTGTTTATGCAAGAACCCGTTCAAGATTTGAAGTGTACACCACAGCACTTTACGTTAAAAACTATAAACCTTATGTTTGATGGTGTTTTTCCACCATTTAACTACAAGTTTGCAATTGTTCGAGATCCATATCAACGATTAGAAAGTGAGTTCTTTTATCGCCATAAATTACACCAAATTCAACTAGGTAAGAAGCCTGAGAAACATTTCTCAGCATGGGTGTGTAAAACATTAAAAACAGCTGAGTTTAATTCTCAGATACTTGATAACCATATTCAGCCACAAAGTGAATTTGTTTCCAAAGAGCTTAAAGTGTTCTATTTTGAAAATGGTATTTCTAATATTTTGAACGAGATAGCCGAAGATTTAGGTTTTCCTCCTTCATCTCAAAGCATTCACAAAAAATCAAGTGAAAGAAAAACTGTACGTTGGAGTAAAGATGCAATATTAGCTGTAAATAAATTTTATAATGATGATTTTCAGCTATTTGAGTATGAGCGCAAACAAGTTGATACTGGTTTTATCCCTTTATTAGCGTCTAAATTAAGTATAATACGCTTTTATCTTGAATCTTCCGCGCGAAATTTGTGGAGAAGATTGAAAAATAAAAGCGTAATACAGTACTAATTTCCGAAATTTATAAGGTTAAGAGTTCACATGGGAACTCTTCTCTTATTTCACACGCCCTTAACGGTCCCTAAAGCGCAAAATGTCGTCTTGGCCTAAGTATCCGCCCGATTGCACTTCAATTAGTGCTAGTTGAATCTTACCTGGGTTCTCTAAGGCGTGAACCGCACCAATTAGAATATAAATGCCTGTTTTATATACTTAAGGCTAGTAATCGCTTATTCTTTTATTTATCTTATAATAAATATTAAATTAACGGCAATTATGACTCATCAACATAAAGCGTGTTTATTCTACCTAATGGCATTAATAGCTAGCATTATGCTTTTAAATGCGTGCGCTACCAAAACACACCCCACTCCTTCACTACCGGTAGCCATTTTAAGTACAAATTACGGCAATATACATATTGAACTAGATGTAAAAAATGCCCCCATTAGTGCGAATAATTTTATTAATTATATAAACGCAGGGCACTTTAAAGCGCTTTCTTTTTATCGTACCGTTAACCACGGTAACGACAATCACAACTTGAAAATAGGGGTTTTGCAAGGCGGCCTAAATGCTAGCATTAGTGAATCATTCAAAGGGCCGCTTGCACCCATTAATCATGAATCAACTAAGTTGACTACACTCACTCATAATAGAGGGGCGGTTTCGCTTGCCCGTGGAAACTTAGGTAGCGCACAGTCAGAGTTTTTCATATCAACCTTAAATAATCCCCATTTGGACGAAGGCGGCTTACGACATCCTGATAAACAGGGTTTTGCCGTATTTGGAAGAGTAGTTAAAGGAATGGACGTTGTTGACACTATTGCGGCACTGCCAGCGAATGGCGCATTCGATGACCCTTATGTAAAAGGGCAAGTGCTATCTGAAAGGGTTGCGGTGAATAAAATATTACTTAAACAATAAAAACTTAAATATAGTTGGCCTTGCAGCTACAGGCATTAAGCCGAATAAGGGAAGGGCGGTATGAATATACCGCCGCTAGTATCTTAATTACTTAACACGCCCGTAACGGTCACTAAAGCGAACAATATCATCTTCGCCTAAGTATCCGCCCGATTGCACTTCAATTAGTTCTAGTTGAATCTTACCTGGGTTCTCTAAGGCGTGAACCGCACCAATTGGAATATAAACCGACTGGTTTTCAGTTAGCATTTGGGTTTCTTCACCAATAGTCACATTGGCTGTACCGCTTACTACAATCCAGTGTTCAGCGCGGTGATGGTGCATTTGCACGCTAAGTTTTTCACCCGGCTTAACGGTAATGCGTTTAACTTGATAACGCTCACCGTTGTCTATTGAATCGTAACTACCCCAAGGGCGGAACACTTCACGGTGAAATTCAAACTCGCTGCGGTGTTCAGCTTTTAACTTATTTACTATGGCTTTTATGTCTTGCACTTTGTTGCGGTTAGCCACAAGTACGGCGTCTTTTGTTTCAACTACTACTACGTCATCAAGGCCAATAACTGATATTAAACGCTCTTCGGCATTTACATAGCTGTTGTTAACGCCTTCAAGCATTACGTCACCTATACAGGCATTACCATTGGCATCTTTATTTTCGTTGGTTTCCCATAATGAGCTCCAGCTACCTACGTCATTCCAGTTGGCATCAAGTGGCACCATGCAAGCGCTTTGGGTTTTTTCCATTACGGCGTAGTCTATTGAATCATCAGGGCAGGCTTCAAAGGCTTCTTTATTAATGCGTAAAAAGTCGAGGTCAGTTTCGGTGTTTGCAATAGATGCTTCACACGCGGCAAATATGTCAGGGTTGTGTTGTTTAATTTCGTTTAAATACACGCTGGCTTTAAACATAAACATACCGCTGTTCCAAAAATGCTGTTTACCGTCAAGGTAGGTTTGGGCAGTGGCTAAATCAGGTTTTTCTACAAATTCGGCTACCGCAAAACCGCCATTTTCAAGCTCAGCGCCTGACTTTATATAACCATAACCAGTATGGGCTTCGGTTGGCACTATACCAAAGGTAACTAGTTTGCCAGTGGACGCCAGCTTTTCAGCTTGGCTAATAGCGTGTGCAAAAGCGGTATGATCCCCAATTAAGTGGTCAGCCGCTAATACTAGTAGTAGTGGGTCATCACCGTTTTGCATTGCAAGCATAGCCGCAATAGCTATAGCAGGGGCTGTGTTGCGGCCCACTGGCTCAAGTACTATGCCCGAGTGCTCAATACTAGCTGCGCGCAGTTGCTCTGCGGCTAAAAAGCGGTGGTCTTCATTACAAATAAGCATAGGGGCCGAGCAGGTTTCACTAGGCAAACGCAGTATGGTGTCTTGCAACATGGTGTTTTCACTGGTTAAGCTTAAAAACTGCTTAGGTAAGGCTGCGCGTGATTTAGGCCATAAGCGGCTTCCGGTGCCGCCTGCAAGAATAACGGGTTTGATCATAATGAAACGTCCTTTAAAATTTAATAAAAATCTAACTATTTTAAGTTTAGCATCTATTTAAGCAAAAACTGATTAAAATTTTATGATGCTTCTACACATAAATTTCTTTTAATACTTGCGCGCCTAGGCATACAAACAAACCCAACAACTAAGCTCTAAAATTAAACTTAAGTATAAATTACTATTGTCAAATGCTTAAAAAAGGTGCAATGTTGAGCAAGTAGCCTTGGCCACAAATGTGTACTCGCTAGCAAGGCTTGTAAATAGCAACATATTTAGGAGAACAGTATGAAGCTTAATATTACCTGCGCCATATTTTTACTATGTTTGTTATTGCCTCGTGTAGCCAGTGCTAGCGTAGTGTACTCATACACAAGCCCAAACTTTACGGAAGCTTATGGTTTGGTCACCACTAATGATCACTTTAATATTTCGTTTACGCTAAATGAATTTTTGCCCGCAAATACAAGTAACATTAATGTAAGCGAACTATCTGGGTTCGCATTTTTTGCCGAAGCTGGCGCCAACGCTACCCAACTAACGAGTAATATTAACCAAGCCGAAGGAGTATCTGTTGATTTTACCGCTACTACCGATGCACAAGGCAATATTATGTACTGGGAATTATATTGGCGCCAATTTTGGAATGGTTTGTTTAACCCTTCCGAAAACGAGTTTTATTCATACAGTGTTTCGGGAGCAACAATAGCATCACCCGGCGCAAACTTTGGTAAATATTATGAGTATACTTATTATAACCGAGGCCGACCTGGCTTAGAAGCATCAGCTGATCAATACAGTGGTTTTTCGGGTGTGTGGCAAGTAAATGAAGTAAGCGCACCTGCGGTGTTTATTTTGTTTGTAGTAGCGTGCTCAGGCCTAGCTTTTCGCAAGCGCTTTTTCACTTCTAAAAATTAAAGTGTGCTAGGTTTTATGTTGGCAATATAAAACCTAGCTATGTAGGCACCACACCTCCATTCATTTATGTAAATACCTCTCTCAAGCAAACAAAATTCACCAAACGCTCAAAAATAGTACTTTCTGCTTTAATTATATTCAAAATGGTCGATAGCCTAATTAGGAAAGTGTGCGCTGCTAGCCTTATTTTCTTTTGCGCATATATAAATATACATATTTTTAGGTAGAACAATGAAAGGCTTAATATTTACCGAGTTCTTCGAAATGGTTGAAAGCGTGTTTAGCGCCGACATGGTCGACACACTAATAGACAATACTAAACCGGCCTCGTTAGGGGCCTATACCACCGTAGGCAGTTACGATTTTAACGAACTGGCCAACATGGTGGTTGAGCTAAGCCGCATTACCGGTGCGCCCATGGAAGATTTACTCACGGCCTTTGGGAAACACTTAGGCGTGCAGTTTGCTTCTAAATTCCCGGCTTTTTTTGCCGACGCGGGCAGTACTATTGCTTTATTAAAGCAAGTTGATGAGCACATTCATGTAGAAGTACGAAAGCTTTATCCTGATGCTGAGCTGCCTAAGTTTTCTTACGAAGACAAAGGCGATGTGTTTGAACTTTACTATAGTTCGCCGCGGCCTTTAGCCGATGTAGCCCTAGGGCTAATTGAGCAAACCTCGGTGCACTACAACGAAAACTTTACGATTAACATGAAAAAGTGGGATGAGAACAATAAACATTGTTGTAAGTTCACTATACAAAAAGCGGCCTAAAGCTTAAATGGAAGCAAACGTACAAAGTGAAGTTGAAAAATACAAACGCCGCTTAGCGCGTGAAAAGCTTGCGCGCCAGCAGGCAGAAAACCTGCTTGAGCAAAAATCGGCTGACCTATACGAAAAAAATCGCGAGTTGCTCAGTTTAAGTGAAGGCCTTGAAAAACTAGTGGCCCAGCGCACTGCACAAATGCAAAAAGCACGAGATGAAGCACTTAGCGCCTTGCAAGTAAAATCAGACTTTATAGCTAACATGAGCCACGAACTGCGCACACCCATGAACGGTGTGCTTGGGGTAATTGGCTTACTTCAAGAAGAAGCCATTAGCGAAAGCCAACAAGAGTTGCTTACCATTGCGCAAGAGTCAGGTGAGCACTTGTTAATGGTAATTAACAACGTACTCGATTTTTCTAAAATTGAGGCTGACAAACTTGATTTACACCTAGCGCCTTTAAATATGCGTGATTACATAAAAGGCTTATGCCAACCTTTTGAACTACAAGCCCAGCAAAAGGGCATAAGTTTTACGTACTGCATTGAAGAAGGTGTTCCTGACTACCTAATAACTGACAAACTTCGCCTCACACAAATTATAACTAATTTGTTGTCAAACGCCGTAAAATTTACCTCAGAAGGCGGCGTAATACTAAATATGGGCCTTGCACCAAACGCACAAAGCAAGCACTACCGAATATCGGTAACCGACACCGGTATTGGTATAAGCCGCGAAAACCAAAAGAAAGTGTTTTCAGCCTTTGAGCAAGCCGATACCTCTATTACCCGGGAGTTTGGTGGCACAGGCCTTGGTATGAATATTACCAAGCGTTTGGTTGATATGTTTGGAGGCAATATTCATTTGCACAGCACATTGGGTGAGGGCACTTCGTTTTATGTTGATTTAAGCCTAGCAAATGCATCGCTTAGCCCTGAGCTTACCAAGGTGGCTGATGATACTACAAGCAATGTAGCTAAAAGCTTGGGCAAAGCAAACAGCTTAAAACCTGAAGGTAAGCAAAACCTTGAAGGCGGTTCGTCTATTTTGTTGGTAGAAGATAACAAAATTAACCAGCTAGTGGCCAAACGCTTGCTTGAAAATTGGGGCCTACATGTAAGTTTGGCTGAAAATGGCCAAGAGGCTGTAGATTGCATGAAGCAAAATACCTATGACTTAGTGCTTATGGATTTACAAATGCCAATAAAAAGCGGCATTGAGGCCACTATTGAAGCACGTTCAAAAGGCATAATTTCAGAAAACACGCCTATTATTGCCATGACGGCTCACAGCAGCCTGAACCATATTGATGAGTGTTTTGCTGCAGGCATGCAAGGACACGTATCAAAACCTATTGACAAGAGTATTTTAAAATCACATTTAGAGCGCTTTTTAAAACCATTGCAAGATGAGCCTGCCAGTAATGAAAACGATCACGGTGATGCAAGTATTGAAGGCGTAAATATACAAGATGGCTTAAAGCGCTTAAACGGTGATTGGCCTTTGTTATATAGCCTAATTAAAAGTTTTATTGATGACTACGCCAATGTGGGCGCGCAAATTTCAGAGTCATTACATCAAAATAAGGTGGAATCGGTTTTAGCTTTACTACATAAAATAAAAGGCAGTGGTGGGAACTTAGGGATAACCGAACTAGCCACTAGTGCTGGTAAAGCTGAAGCTAAGCTTAAAAATAACCAAGATTTGCACGCTAGTGAAATTGAAGCTTTGCAAGCACAAATAGATGTGGTTAAGCATGGGTTTTCGTTGGTTTCATCTCCTTTACTGGAAAGCGAACGTGCTAGCCAACGCGCAGAAAGCAAAGAGTACATATTAAGTAAGATGGATAACATTGTACTGAATTTAACTAAAGACGTACTTGCCGCAGAAGAAGATTTAAAAGACTTAAGCCGCTGTAAAAGTGATGAAAGTACTGCTGGCTTGCTAGCAAATGCCATAGAAGCCATGCAACGGTTTGATACACAAAAAGTTGAGCTTTTTATTCAGCAAGCTAAAGTAGCCATCCGAGAGGTTTAGCACCATGTATAAGCAACTTAAGTTATTTATATCACGTAGTGTAGCAACTCACGATGTATCTACTTTGTTTTTATTAAGGTATTAGCAATTATGAATAAACACAGAATATTAATTGTAGATGACTCCCCAAGTGAATTGCGCATACTCATGGAACTGCTAAAAAACACCTACGCTATTGTAGTTTCAACCAATGGCGAGCAAGCAATTGACATGATTAAAAGTGACCCAAGCATTGAGTTGGTGTTACTAGATGTAGTGATGCCGGGCAAAAATGGTTATGAAACCTGCAAAGAAATGCTAGCTCATTCACCCAATTTACCCATTGTGTTTGTATCAAGTAATGATTCTACCGAAGAAATACTCACAGGCTTTGATTCTGGCGGCGTTGATTACCTAACCAAACCTATTGATACTGATGTAGTTAGCCGCAAAGTGAAAGTGATTCTTAATGAAAGAAACAAAATTATAGAGCTGCAATCAGAAAACGAAAGCTCAAACGAAATGGTGATGTCGGTAATTACCAATGCTGGGCATTTAGGCACCGTATTAGGGTACTTGCGCGCTGGCTTAAAAATTAAAACTCATGAGGGTTTGTTATCAGCCTTGTTTGATGTATTTGATATTTTAAACGTAGACGCTTGCGTGCAATTAAGAACACCCAAAAAAGATTATACGCAGTCAACCAACGGCGCAATAACCCCCTTAGAGCTTGATTTACTCGCGCGTTCAATTGACATGAAAGGGCGCTTTTTAGAGCGCGGTTCACGCTATATTGTCAATTTTGAAACCGTATCGGTGATTATTAAAAATATGCCGGTGGATGACGTAATGGTACTAGGTGACCTACGTGATAACCTAATGATGATAATGGAAGATACTAATGCACTTAACGAAATGCTATGCGCTACAGTTAACACGCAATTACCGCCTAAGCGTACTGATTCAAACAGCGAATTAGTGCAAAGCATTGTGCCCTTAGTAGATAACGCCGCAACCTTGCAAAAAGCACAAAAGAGTGAAATTAAAAACTTAATTGAAGATATGGGGTTTGCCTTTGAACAAGCATTTATAAGTGTGGATTTAAGCGAACAACAGCAAAGCGAGCTAAACAAGTTAGTGGTGAACCAAAGCAAGGCTTTTTCACAGCAGCTTGAGCAAGGTTTAGATATTGAAGACTGGCTTACCACTATTTCTGAAAAACTCAATAAAGCGAATAAGAGTTAGGGAGTTGCCTTACTGGCTTAGAGGCATTACATTAGGCGTCTTTGTTTTTCATTTTCGCGGATTTATATGTCTTCAAATACTCTTGCCCATGCTGTTTCTTTACAAGTTGCCGTACTTACCGTTTCTGATACTCGTACCGAAGCCACTGACACCAGCGGCCAATACTTAGCCCAAGCGGCTACCGAAGCAGGCCACACAATAGCGGCCAAAGCTATAATCCCTGATGACGTATACCTTATGCGAGCGCAAGTGTCGCAGTGGATAGCGTCTACCAATATTCAAGCCATATTAGTTACCGGCGGCACCGGCTTTACTGATCGTGATTCTACCCCTGAAGCCTTAGGCGTGTTGTTTGATAAACACGTTGAAGGCTTTGGTGAAGTATTTAGAGCTAAATCATTTGACGAAATAGGCACTTCGACTATTCAGTCACGCGCGTTAGCGGGTTTGGCGAATAAAACCATTATATTTTGTTGCCCGGGTTCAACAGGGGCGTGTAAAACCGCGTGGTCTATTATTGAGCCGCAACTTGATGCTACCCACAAACCTTGTAATTTTGTACCCCAGCTTAAAGCCTTGCCAGATACAAACCCAGTAAGGCAGTGCTAATGAGCAAGCTTACGCATATAGATGAGCACGGTAAGGCTAATATGGTAGATGTGGCTGATAAAGCCATTACAAAACGAAGCGCCACGGCCACCGGCTTTATTGCCATGAATCAAGCGGCGTTAAACGCGGTAAAAGATCAAAACAACAAAAAAGGGGATGTGCTTTCAGTTGCGCGTGTGGCGGGTATTATGGCCGCTAAACAAACCGCCAACTTAATTCCTTTGTGCCATCCCTTAGCATTAAGCAAAGTGCAAATAGATTTTGAGCAACATGAAAACGGCATTCGGGTGTTTTCGTTAGCTAAGTGCGAAGGCAAAACTGGCGTTGAAATGGAAGCCTTAACCGGCGCGAATGTGGCCTTATTAACCCTGTTTGACATGTGCAAAGCACTTGATCCAGAAATGCTTATTAGCGATGTAAAAGTGAATACAAAAACCGGCGGCAAAACCGGCGATTGGACACGAAGCTAAGCTACGTTTTTTCACGTAGCTTTAGAATGACTTACTTCACCATATCAAGTGCTAGGGCTTCGGCAACGCGAATGCCATCAATACCGGCTGACCATATTCCACCTGCGTAGCCGGCGCCTTCACCTGCTGGATACAAGCCTTTCACATTTATGCTTTCATAGTCTTTATTGCGCTTAATGCAAATGGGCGAAGAGGTTCGGGTTTCTACCCCTGTTAATAAACCATCGGCTTTTGCAAAGCCTTTAATTTGTTTATTAAAGGCAGGAATGGCTTCACGAATAGCCGCTGATACAAAATCAGGCACCACTTCACTTAAATTGGTAAGGGTAATACCCGGTGTATATGAAGGCTGTACTTCGCCTAAGCTTGCACTGGGCTCATTATTTAAAAAGTCACCAATGGTTTGGGCTGGTGCGTTGTAGTTTTCACCCCCTGCAGCATAAGCAAGCTCTTCTAATTTGCGTTGTAGATCAATGCCCGCTAATGGATGTTCAGGATAGTCTTTTTCAGGGGTAATACCTACCACAATAGCACTGTTGGCGTTGCGTTCATGGCGTGAGTATTGGCTCATGCCGTTGGTCACCACGCGGCCCGGCTCTGAGGCAGCCGCCACCACTGTACCGCCAGGGCACATACAAAAACTATATACACTGCGGCCATTTTTACAATGATGCACAAGTTTGTAGTCAGCTGCGCCTAAAATGGGGTGGCCGGCATTTTCACCAAAACGTTCTTGGTCAATCATGCTTTGTTCGTGCTCAATACGAAAGCCGACTGAAAATGGCTTAGCTTCTATATAAACGCCTTGGTCATATAAAGCTTGAAAGGTGTCACGCGCGCTGTGGCCCACCGCTAAAATTACGTGTTTGGTGGCAAGGTAGTCGCCGGTGGATAAATGCAGGCCTTTAATTTGGTATTGTTCTTTGCTGCCTTCAAGTTCAAGCTTTTCAACGCGAGTGCTAAAGCGAATTTCTCCGCCTAGGGCAATAATATTCTCGCGCATTTTTTCAACCATGTTAACCAATTTAAACGTACCAATATGGGGTTTGCTCACGTACATTATTTCGTCAGGCGCGCCTGCTTTTACAAATTCAGTTAATACTTTTCGACCGTAGTGTTTGCGGTCTTTTACTTGGCTGTAAAGCTTGCCGTCAGAAAATGTGCCGGCGCCGCCTTCACCAAATTGTACATTTGATTCAGGGTTAAGCGGTTTTTTACGCCAAAATCCGAAGGTGTCTTTGGTACGTTCACGCACGGCTTTACCGCGTTCAAGCACTATGGGTTTAAAACCCATTTGGGCTAAAATAAGCGCAGCGAATAAACCACAAGGGCCTAAGCCAACTACCACTGGGCGATGCTCAAGCTGTTCAGGTGCTTGCGCTACAAATTTGTAGCTCATATCAGGGCTTAAGCGCACGTGCTGTGTGTGTTCAAATTTAGCGAGTAGGTCTTCCTGCTGAAGTACGGCTACGTCAAGCGTATAAATTAGTTGAATATTTTTGTTGTTGCGTGCGTCATAGCCGCGTTTATGAACATTAAAGCTGATGAGCTGCGATGCATCAATATTAAGCGTGCTAAGAATAGCGCCGGTTAATGCGTTTTCATCATGATTTAGGGGGAGTTTAATGTCAGTTAAACGTAGCATAATTCAGGTACTCTTTAAAACTGCCGAACAAAGGCGGCGCACACTTGTATAAAAGGCGCATTTTAAAGCACTTAAGCTGGTATAGATAGCGCAATAAGTGCTTAAGCAGGGCAAATTAGCAAAGAAACTTGAGTTTTAAGCCCGCTTCTTTACACTTGCCACATTATATTCTTGTTCACCTTTTACCGTATGGGGCAATTATGACCTTTGTAGTGACCGACAACTGCATTAAATGCAAATATACTGATTGCGTAGCAGTATGCCCGGTAGATGCTTTCTTTGAAGGGCCTAACTTTTTAGCCATTGACCCAAACATTTGTATTGATTGCGCCTTATGTGTACCCGAGTGCCCAGCCGATGCCATTGTGCAAGACACTGAGCTTGCTGATGATCAAAGTGAATACTTAGCATTAAACGCCCAGTTAAGTAGCCAATGGCCCGTTATTACTGAATTAAAAGCACCGCCCGATGATGCTGACGAGTGGAATGGCGTTGCCAACAAGCGCCCTTTGCTAGAAGAGTAGGGCTTCCCCTCAATAAAAACTCAATGATTCACTCCTTCAATAATTAAAATTGGTAATACACCTGCCTAAAGGTAATTCTAGGTTAATTTGTGAAAGCGCTTACACGGCGTTACCAAAACCCTAATAAACTCTGTTTGGTAAATGTACAATGTTGATTGGCATTTGGTCAGGCCAAACTGTCTGCTGTGGTTTGTTTTTCAGTTCAAAAAAATGATATTTATGCGCTTTTAAGAACGCGCTAAACTAAACTAATAAACAATTTTATAAATTTTTGTACAAAGTTGTAACAATTGGTGTTTCTTGGATTGTTTTAAATATCTATATGAATCATTGCTTTATGCGAAATGGCGTGTTGTTAATTATATTTTGGTATTGTATATAATGTTAAACTTTAGGTGTATGGCTTTGACTATTGGTTAACAAATTGGTATTGTCGCACTGCTATGTAAATATGATGTAAAACAATGAAGCAAAAGGATAAGAGAAAATGACTCTTCACAACACACAGGATGCACACACACACTCGCGCAGACGTTTCCGACTCTCTGCAGTTGCTACCGCTCTTGCTGCTCTAACATTAAGCACGATTTCTTTACAAGTTACAGCACAAGAACAACAAGATGAAGAAGTAGAAGTTATTGACGTACTAGGTGCGCGTGGCTCTATTCAAAACTCAAATAACATGAAGCGTGAATCAGTTACTATTGTTGACGGCCTTTCGGCTGACGAAATTGGTGATATTCCTGCTTTATCAATAGGTGAAGCGCTTGAAACAATTACAGGCGCAACCTCTCACCGTGAAAACGGTGGTGCTACAGAAGTATCTGTTCGTGGTTTAGGTCCATTTTTAGGGACTACCGTTATTAACGGCCGTGAAGCAACTAACGGCGGCGGTAACCGTGCAGTAAACTTTAGTATTTTCCCTTCTGAAATGTTTAACAGAATTGCTATACATAAAACGCAATCGGCTGAATATATAGAAGGCGCAGTAAGTGGCCAGGTTCATCTTGATATGCGTAAGCCTATTGACCATGGCGAGCAGCTTATTAGCGTAAACGTAAAAGGTTCATATAGCCCAGCTGAAGCTGATATTGACGGCGGACAAGACTTTGGCCACCGTGCAACGTTTGCATATATTGACCAATTTGAAGTAGATGACCAAATGTTTGGTGTAACTTTCGGTGCGCAAATTCGTAGCGAAGCTAACCCAGAGCAAGAGTATCACACCACAAGTGGTGGTGGCCGTTTAGAAGCTTGTGAACTTGAGTCATTTGACGCTGACGCACTACCAACTGACACCAGTGGCCGTTGTGAAAACGTAAGTAATGACGAAATCCAAGGCCTTATTGACAGCAACGACGACTACAATTCAGTTGACGATATTCCGTTTGCTTATTTAGCACGTGATCATCGCTACCGCCAGAACACCACAGGTGACAAGCGCCACTCTGTATTTGGCTCGTTACAGTGGATGCCGTCTGAAGATATTGACATTATGGTTGATTTCCAATTGTCAGAGCGTGACCAAACTGAAATACGTAAAGATTTACAGTTTTCTACTACGCAAGAAGATATTTCTCAGTTAAATTCTGACCCATCTACAGGCTTAGTATATGACTCAACCTCTGAAACTCAAATTGCCGCATATACAACTGATTTCCAACGTTTAGAAGAGTATGAAGGCTTTGGTCTTAACTTTGAATACACAGTAAATGAAGATTTACTATTAACGTTTGATGCCTCGTATTCAAATACTGAGCGTACTGAAACTGATTATGAAATCCGTTTAGGTGCAACCGATGACAACCTAAATGGCGGCAACCGCGATGATTTCACTCTGTTTTTAGACGTGAACAATCCAGGCGGTGGTGCAGGTATTGCTACTTTGCTTGATAGCGGTGACAACGGTTTTGAAGTAACTGACCCTACGTTCTTTAACGCACGTGACCGCTTACGCCTTCGTGCACGTGAAATTGTACGTGAAAACACAATTACAGCCGTTCGTGCAGATGCACGCTGGTACACTGGCCTTGATGAAGTTCATACCGTTAAAGCGGGTGTTCGTTACTCTAGCTTAGAGTATTTAACATTTGGTGGTGACCGCGGAACAGCTGGCGTTAACTACTGGGATGATGATGATTTAACACCAGGCCTAACCGCTGATGTTGATGAAGAGACCGATAGAATTTTAGCAAACATTACACAAAATTGTGGTGACGGTTCATTCCCTGAAAGCAACTTTTTGTCTGATGTTCGCAGTGCAAATTTAGTGACTAACAGCACAACCGGTTCAAGTGTAAACGAGTACGCTACGTTTGACTTTAACTGTACAGCTAACGCTTTGCTTGAAAACTACGGTGGTTTAGACGCTGTTGAGTTGCTTAACGGCCGCACAACAGGTTCAAATGATGTAACCGAAGACACTGTTTCAGCTTATGTTCAAGCCGATTACGAAGCAGAACTTGGTGGTTATGAAGTTCGCGGTAACTTTGGTGTACGTATAGTAGATACGAGCATTACCTCAGTAGGTTATAACTCGCCTATTATCGTAACTGAAACTGATGACGGAAGCTTTATTGTATCAAATAACAGCGATGCTGATTTTGACTTGCAAACTGCTAAAAGTGGATACACTGAAGTACTACCAAGTGCTACGTTAATTGTAGATTTAAGTGAAGACGTAATATTCCGTTCAGGTATATTCCGTGGCCTTTCACGCCCTGATCCAAACGCTTATGGTAATGGCCGTTCAATTACTACAAACGACGAAGACAGTGCTTACACTAGTTTAGATGAAGCTGTTAATGGTATTACTGCAACAGGTAACCCATTCCTTAAGCCGCTTACATCAATGAACTATGACCTTGGCGTAGAATGGTATGTTGATGAAGACACCATGCTTGCTGTAGGTGCATATTATAAGAAGTTTAAAGGTGCGTTTGAAACAACTGCACAAACTGAAACATTTACCATTAACGGACAGGAAGTATCAGGTATTGTTGAAACAACACAAACCAGTGATGATTCAAGTACGCTTACTGGCCTTGAATTTACAGCATCACACTCGTTTGATTACCTTCCTGGTTTCTTAAGCGGTTTTGGTGGTAAGTTCAGCTATAACTATGCAGATTCTAACTTTGAGTTTGAAGATCAGCACGGTGGTGACGGAACGTCGTTATCAGTAGATGAAAACGGAAATGTACAAGAAACTGCGCTAATTGGTATTTTAGAGCCAGCGGGTTTATTCGGTTTGTCGAGACATGTATCTGCTACGCAGTTATATTGGCAGCAAGATGATTTCAGTATTTCAGCTATTTATAAAACGCGTTCACAGTACTTCCAACAGTATACTCGTGATACACAAGGTCGCGTTCGTTATACCGCACCTAACCAAACACTTGATTTACGTTTGAAGTATAAGTTAACTGACAACATTAGCGTGTCGTTAGAAGGAACGAACTTAACTAACGAGCCTCGTACAGATTACCGTGGTGTAGACGGCAACGTTCTACAGTCGCTTTCTTACGGACCGCGTTACTATTTAGGTATTTCAGCTAAGCTTTAATTTAGCCAATACAAATTAAAAAGGCCTTACACTTTGTGTAAGGCCTTTTTTTATGGACGCTCAGTAGCGCATGCTTAAATGAATAGTGTTTTAATGGATAGTGCTTAAATGATAGAAAGAAGCTTGTACGTAATCTTTTGGCTTGCCGCCATTATTTTGGTTATACACACCGGCTTTAAAGTACATATACTGGTTGCCTTTGTTGTACCCGCTTTCGCTCATATTATATGACTGGCTTATGTTTTCTTTACCCTCGCGTATAAGCGTTACGTACAGTACGCTATTTTCTACCGTTATTTTATAACTGAATTTTTCGTTCAACGCGATGCCGTTATTAGGATTGCTTAAAGCGCTAGAGCGTGAGCCCAGCATATTAATCCACACATCATCACCACCGTTAACTTCGTGCGCAAAATAGATTGAGCCATGGGTATTGGTGGGAAGTTTGCGATAGTACAAACGAATTGGCTCGTCATCAGTAGCGTGTATTTGGCCTATAATAACTCGGCCTATTTTACTCTTCTCACCAGTGGTCGAGACTTTGTTTACCGCAAGCGTGGCTTCTAAACTCCCTTCAACTGCGCCAGCTTTTCTTTTGGCACTGCCGGGGGCAGAACTAAATACCCAATTGTTCTTATTAACGCCTTGGGTTTTTATACGATCATTGCCGCGGCGAAGCATTTCACGAAGTTCGGTGCGAGCGTACTTTGTATTTTTAGATGTTTTAGCTCCCACATTGGGGCTAGCAAACACCATTGCGCCATCAGCTGCGGTATAAAATAAAGGCTTCAAATCAAAGCCTTTGCTCAAGGGCTTTTCATAAATAATGTCGGCTTTTTTGTCTTTGTTTAGATCAGTGGGTAGGCTTAAGGTCCAATTAAGTAAATCAAAATTTTCTCCCGGCTTTTTGTTTGGATCTAGCTTGTCAAAATTGCCCAGCAATACCCCATTTTCTAGTTTTGTGTGTGATTCCGGTAGAGTGTTAGCTATTCCCGATTGGGATGCGAGCAGTGTAAATAATGCGGGTAAATACAGGCGTTTTTGAAAGGTAAACATGTAGCGTTTCCAAGTGTTATATGAATTGCATAAATAGTGTATAAGGTTTTAACATTCACATGGGGTTTTGGCAAACTTATTGGTAAGTAAGGTTTGTTTAACTGTTATTACCAATTTAAATGTGGGTTGTAGGTCTTATATTTACTAAAAATTTTGTACGCTTGCGATCTTAAGCGCTTTATATCGCGTTAAAGTAGAGTATGTTTTATGAACAGTTATTTATAGAATCAAATAAGGGAAGGTATGGCTATATTACGTAAAGCAAAACTACGCGGGCTTTCATGGAAGTTACCATTACTTTTGGGGAGCATGTTTGTGTTACCGCAAGTGGGGTATTCTCAAGCATTGCCTAATGGTGATGGCAAGGCTTTAGTACAAAGTATTTGTTCTGCCTGCCATAACGTAAATCGTATAAGTAATAGCTTAGGCTACAGTAAGGCTGATTGGACATCGCTAATTGCCAGTATGGTTAATTTGCAAGGCAATGAACAACAGCACGAGCAAATAACACAATACTTAGCAAAACATTTCCCGCCTACCACAAACCGAAACCCACGGTTAATAAACGGAAGTACGCAAATTACCATTACCGAATGGATGGTACCCACCCTAGGCCAACGTTCACGTGATCCCGTTGAAGGCCCTAATGGGGATATATGGTGGGTAGGGCAGTGGGGCAATATTTTAGGGCGTATAAACCCGAACACAAATGAAATGAAAGAATATGCCTTGCCACCTGGCGCAATGCCGCATTCAGTAACGCCTGATGCCCAAGGGAACATGTGGTATACAGGAAATAAAAACGGCAGCGTAGGGCGCCTAAACCCCAACACTGGAAAAATAGATGTATTTAATATGCCTGATGCAAGCGCCCGCGACCCGCATACCGGCGTGTTTGATAGCGAAGGGATATTTTGGTTTACCCTGCAACATTCAAATCAAATAGGCAGGTTAAACCCTAGTACAGGAAAAATTGATTTAAAAGAATTACCTACTAAAGGCTCAAGGCCTTATGGGATTAAAGTGGCTGATTCGGGTGATATTTGGGTGGCATGCAATGGCAGCAATTGCTTAATAAAGGTGAGCCCTGAAAATTTTGAACTGCAAGAAATAAAGCTTCCTCATGATAAAACAAAAGTAAGGCGCTTAAGCATAGCTGATGACCAAAGCATTTGGTATGTAAACTCAAGCCGTGGCCGCCTAGGTAACTATAACCCAGCAACTGGGAAAATACGGGAATGGCCGTCACCTAGTGGCGAAAAGTCGCACCCTTATGCGATTGAGGTGCTAAATGGCGCGGTTTGGTATAACGAGTCAGGCATGCGACCCGACGCGCTCGTTAAATTTGATCCAAACACCGAAACATTCCAAAGCTGGCCTGTGCCTTCAGGTGATTTTTATGCGGGTATTATTCGGCATATGCGCCCTACGAAAAGCGGTGCATTATTAATCCATCAAAGTGCAACGAATAGAATTATGCGAGTGGATATTAGTGAAAGCAGCTCGCCAGAGTAAGGCGAGATTAATTAAACAGGAGAGGCTATGAACGGTTTTCAAATAAATACGGAAGTAGAATGGGAGTGGGGCAAGGGCAGTGCTAAGGGCAAAGTGCGCTCACGATTTACCGATGATGTAACAAAAACGATTAAAGGCAACGAAGTTACTCGAAAAGCCAGTGAGAAAGAGCCTGCCTATTTAATAGAGCTAGACGATGGTGACAAAGTGCTGAAATCACACAGTGAGGTGAGCAAAGCAAGCTAGGGTAACCTCATCTGTCATGCCGGCCTCGTTGCTCGTCATACCGGCGCTACTTGTCATACCGGCGAAGGCCGGTACCTGCTAAATAGTGTAATGTAGGAGGTTACAGCCTGCGCTGTAATGACATTACCTCACCTGTCATACCGGCGAAAGCCGGTACCTCTCTTTTCTTTAAATGCCAGCGCCTATTAAAGTGCTTCCCTGTTGTAAATTTTTCTATGCTTAATTAGTCACTTTTGCTAACATTTGCCGCGTTTAATAAAATTACAACCTTTCAAGGAAGAATTATAATGGCAAAGAAGTTCCGCCAATCTATTTATGTTTTGTTCGCGCTGGCTTTAAGTGCCTGCGGTGGTGGTGGTGGTGGTGGTGAAGACAGCTCTAGCCCAACCAACATTCCAGAGCAATCACCCGAGCCAACTGCACAACAAATCATTGACTCCCCTGAATTATATACAGCAACAGAACTTGAAACTGCATTTAATGAAAAAGTTTTCTCAGAATACTCTGGGACCACGTCTAAACCTGAGCTTACACCAAGCATTAGTCACGAAGTATTTGACGTATTAAATGGTGAATTAGATTTAAACTTTTACGAAATCAATCCATTCATGCTCGCGGATTTAGATTTCGCTTCAGATCTTATTAATACACACTCCTGCTACTCTGGTGGAATGGTCTCTATTTCAGATGAAGTCGTCACAGAAGCTGAAACAACTTATAACGTGAGTTATGAAGAGTGTGAATACAATAATAGGCGTGATGTAACAATTAATGGCAAGGCATCAATAAAAGTATTCGAACTTTCTGAAGGCCTCACCGCTTTTAGCAGTTACTTTGATGACGTTCAAGTTAGTTACAATGAGCGACTATATTCAGTTACTGGCTTTTTTAAGGTAACGTATGATGATACCTACGTAGATAGTGGTGTGCAAACTACCGTTTATGTAAATCACATGCTAATAACTGACTTATCAGATAATTCACAAATCATTAATTCAACTGACTATAACTTTGAAAAAGATAATGCTAACTACATTGGTGTACACAGTGGAGAGCTTTATTTATTTGAACATGGCCTTGTAGACGTTACCGTTGCTTGGAGATATGATCTTACTGACGGTTATTATGACTTCTCTGAGTCGATTACCCTTACTGCTCTAAACATCGTCAATATTGAAGAGAGTGACACTGGATACGTCCTATATCAAGTAGATAATGACGCCGACGGTAATTTTGATCAAGGAGCTTACCTAGGCCTAGGTTTCGACTTCGAGTTCGCCAATAGTGATTGGAGTGATGTGACGGTAGTAGATTTTGACCAACTAACACTGCCACCTGTAATTAGTTATGGCCCTACGTTTGTTAATTATGGCTATACTACACTTGATACAATTGAAATATTCGATGGCCTTTATAGTGACCCTGATACAGCCCTAGATGACCTTGTGGTTACTTATCAGTGGTTTGTGAATGATCAACTTATTGAAGGGGTAACGGGCACATCATTCCCTGCCCGATTGGCGATTTATGACGACGAAGTTAGTGTAAATATGGTGGTATCTGATGGTACAAATCAAGTTACTAGCTCAAGTGCATCAGTTTTCATTATAGACTCACCTGCGCAATTATCTATTGAAAATGCACCTACAAATACTGTGGCCGGCGAATTCGTCGCGTTCAATGTAACTATTGATGACCCAGACTTGGGCGATGATGAGGAACAGTTTTTAGTCATGACATCAGCGCCTTCTAACGCAAGTATCGACGCTGACGGTTTAGTGACTTGGGATACAGCTAATGATGAGTTCTTATTACCTGAACAAGAGTTTGTTTTTACCTTTGCCAGTCAAGAAGAGCCGAATGTGCAAGTTTCAGTCGATATTAAGGTTACGTCAAATGACACAATGCCATTGGCCAGATCAGGCATTGAAGCCCCAATATCCAATTACTCTATTTGGATTGGGGATTTCGACAACGATGGCTTAAATGAAATAGCATCTACCGATTCAAAGCAGCGCGTATTTTTACTTGAAGAAAACAATGGTAGTTATGAGCAATCATGGATGTATCCATTCGCTATGCCTACATTAGGCAATATAGTGCAAATTATTGGAGTTAATATTGATGAAGATGCTCAACAAGAAATTTTGGTGGCGACCGAATATGGCATTAGTGTAATTGATGGGCTAGATGGTCTTGCTTATGCGTTAGTTTCTGAAGACAACTACATTAAGAGTATTGCTGCAGCAGATAGTGACCAAGATGGGAACATTGAAATTGCTTATTTGTCTTCAACAAGCAGCTATTCTTCGTCTACTACTACGTTAAAAGTGTTTGATACAGCAAGCGGCGAATTAACTGTAATTAATAGTTCGGTGGGTGATGCCGTCGAAATAGTATTTGGTAATGTGGATACCGACTCTTCTCTTGAGTTAATAACCAATAACGGGCTTGTATATGACGGCGGTGATTGGAGTAACCAGTGGTATAGTGGAACTGAATTTGGCTCTACTCTGGTTGCAGCAGGCGATCTGGATGGCGACAATGTTGATGAAATTATTGGTGCCGGCAATAGTGGCGACATTACTGTTTATTCTGCGGTAACCAAAGCCCAACTCGCTAGCACAGATAATTTTAACGTATGTTCACTTAACACTGCGGATTCAAACAACGATGGCGTTTACGAAATTTTAATCGGTGATTGCCAATGGGGAGTAATCGCTGGTTATAATTTAGTGGGTAACGCGCTAGAAGAAGCATGGCAGGTAGATATGCAAAGTTATGGCGCTAGGTCTGTAGTGATGGGTGATTCTGACAATGATGGTCAGATAGAGCTGCATTGGGGTACAAGGCAAAGTAGCTCAGGTGAAAACTCTTTTGTTGTTGCTGACTATGTTAGCGACGAAATGGTTATGAAAGAGAGTACCTATAGCCCGCAACTAGACAGTTTCTCAACCTTAGGTTGGAGCAACGATAATGACAACATGCAAGCCGTGTTCTTTGTACCCTCTACTAGACGAGGCTACGATGGCAGCGTTATTGCGACCCTTTCGCCTAATGGCCGTGTTAGCATAACAGATGAAATTTCGTCCAACTGGGATGACAGTTTTCATGGTGATATTGCCGACTTCAACAAAGACGGTATGGCTGATGTGTTTATTCCAGCGTCTAATACATATAATGGGTCTCTTGGCGTATATCAACTCTCAGACTTATCAGAGCATTGGAGTACAGAGGGTTCCTATGAGGATGATATTGGAATAATTCAAGCCTATGATCTCAATGGTGATGAATACGAAGATGCTGTATATGCGAACCGCAACACATTGCATTCACTTGACGTACAAAATCAGTTACTGATTGCTAACTTCAGCTTTGACGATTTGATAGTTGATTTTGATATTATGCAAATAAGTGGCGAGTATTTTGTTGCAGTTGCTACACGAGATAAACTACATTTGCTTCAACTGAATGGCTCCAATTTTTCAGAATATGCCCATATTAACCAAGAATGTACCAGAGTGGGATTTGCAAACCTTGACCAAGATGATGCGAAAGAGCTGATATGCCTTGGCTACAAAAGTTTTTATAGTTATGAAATTGGCAGCGATAGCTTGCAATTATCCAATCGTAAAGACTATAGCAACTACTTAGCTGATTTCGTTGTTAATACATCAAGCAGTTCGGAACAGTCTATTTTTGTCATAATGACTCAAGAATCAAGCAACACTTATTATTGCAGCTACGATTGCCGTTACGTGCTAGCTGAATTGAATGCTAACTTTAGTTTGTTATGGAAAGGAACCCCGATTATTGGAGCTCCTGTCCACAGAGGCATGAGGTATTCGTACTCAGAAGAACAAGGCTCTCAACTACTACTTTCAACTTCAAGCAGTATTTACTGGATTAACCCTTAATTTATAAGGCGCGGGTCCGGTAACGACGTAACGGGTTGTAATGTAAGAGCTTACAGCCTTCATATGTCATGCCTGCCTCCTTGCTCGTCATGCCGGCGAATGCCGGCACCTCATGCACCTCACCGGTCATACCGGCGAAGGCCGGTACCTCATGCACCTCACCGGTCATACCGGCGAAGGCCGGTACCTGCTTGGTAGTGTAATGTAGGAGGTTACAGCCTGCGCTGTAATGACGGTGTTGCGTTTGGAGGTTACAGCCTTCGCTGTAATGACGTAAATATGCTCGTCATGCCGGCCTCACCTGTCATGCCGGCGAAGGCCGGCACCTCTCTTTACTATTTCAACAACTCTTCCACGGCACGCTTAAGCTGGGCATCTTCGCCTTTCGCCGTAGCTTCTTTAGTGTTCTCTACTGTTATGTCAGGTATTAGTTGGTCGTTCTCCATAAACGTGCCATCGTTATTTAGCACACCCAACTGAGGGATACCAAAGGTTAAATCACCTGTTTGTAAGCCTTCCCACCATACTGCGGTGCACGTGCCGGGTACTGGCATACCAACAATTTTGCCAATTTTATTGGTACGGTAACCATTGGGGAAGCAGTAACCATCAGAGTAATTGCCTTCGTTCACAACTAAAATAGAAGGTTTGGTCCAACGGGCCATTGAATTACCTTTAAACTTCTCACCTCGGGCAGAAAGCCAGCTATAGTGCTTGCCACTTAGTAAGGTCACTAAATCATCGGTTAGCCATCCACCTCGGTTGAAACGAGTATCTACCACAACGCCTTCTTTGTCATACCCTCTACCAAATAGTTCTTTGTGAACATCTCTATAGGCTGAGTCATCCATTTGAGGAATATGCACATAAGCTAAGCGGCCGTTTGATAATTCATTCACATACTCGCGGCGGCTATCTACCCAACGTTTATACAGGGCGTTTAATTCATCACGAAATGACTGAGGGCGAATAACTACTTCGGTAGTTTTACGGCCATTTTCGAAGCTTAATCGCGTGCGTTTACCTGCTTTTCCGTTTAATTGCTTATGAACGTTTTGCTTGGCGCTTATTAATTTACCGTCAATTGCGCTTAAAACAGAGCCAACTTTCACTTTATCTTTGTATTTTAATAATGGGCTAAATGGCAAAATTTCTTCAACGGTTAAGCCCTTTTTACCAGGCTCACTTGCAAAAAGTAAACCTAAGGTGGCTGTATTTGACTGGCTAGGCACAGGGCTGCGGTAATAAGTGCCTGTGTGCGACGCATTAAGCTCTCCTAGCAGTTCACTGCCTAAGGTAGCAAAGTCACGGTTGTTGTTTATGCCCTTCACTTTTGGAAGGTATTCAGCGTACATGGCGTCCCAATCTATACCATGCATGTTGGGGTTGTAGAATTTATCTTTGGTTTGTCGCCAAATATGTTTAAACAAATATTCACGCTCAGCATCACTTTTCACGGCTACTGCGCCATTTACAGCTATGGCATCTTTCTTAACAGTATCACCAAGGGTGAGCTTAGCGAGTTGTCCGTCGGCAAGTAAAATGGCGGTTTCGCCATCATCGCTAATATTAAAAGAGGCGCCTGATGCATTTAGCTTAAGTGCTAGTTTTGTGCTGTGCTCGGTAAAGTCTTCTACCCACAAATCATAGCCTTTTTCAAACCTGGCTAAGTAATAAAGTTTGTCCATGTTTGGTGTAACGGCAAAGCTGCTTAGGTCAGATGAATGTCTGGTAAGCCTTACTGTGCGCTCATCTAAATTGGCCCAGTCAATCTCAACGTTTTCAACGGCTTCTTCTTCGTCTTCGCTATTTTCATCCTCATCGTCTTTTTCGTCTTCTTCTTTGGCTTTTTCGGCTTCGGCGAATAATTCCTTCTCTTCTTTAGACATATTGTAGTCGTCAAAGGCTTGTTGGGTTAAAAACAGTGCCATAACATCCATTTCAACCCCCCAACTGCCATGAGCACGTTCACCGTATCTATCTGAGCCAAACACAATCATTTCATTACTTACCCAGTTTGGCGCAAATTCACCGTAGCCTGATAAGGTTACGTCAACGGGTGCTTTGCTGCCATCAGCTGGCGCAATACCAATTTCTGGCATAAACAAAAATCCCCGTGGCACATACGACGCTACTATATATTTGCTGTCGGGTGACCAATCAAAACTTATGTCGCCATCAGAATAGCTATAGTTGTATTTGGCGGCAAACACCGTAGTGCTTTTCTTTGTTTCAATGTTGTATACGCGAATTTCATCACGCTGATACAAATACGCAATTTGGTTTCCATCAGGGGAAACCATAGCTTGAAACATATCAACATCGCCTTTTAAAAGGGTTTCTGTTTTAAATTTAGTAGCAGCAAAGAAGTAGGGTTCGTTATTATCAACAATTGATACTCTATAAATGCCCCACACGCCGTCTTTTTCAGCAGAGTAGGCTATGCTGCGGTTATCAGGGAACCAACTAATTGAGCGTTCTTGTTCTGCCGTATTGCTTAAGCGTACTGTAGTGCCATACTCAACCGATGACACAAATAATTCACCGCGGGCAATAAAGGCGGTTTCCTTTCCGCTTGGCGACATTTCAAAATTTTCTGCCTTGCCTGCAATGCTCTCGCTCTCTTCATCTAAATTAACTTTTGCCGCAATTAAATTAATTTTAAGGCGTTTGGGGGCCGAGTTGGCGCTTTGCGTATAAATGTTTCCATGCCAGCTATAGGCCAACAGCCCTTCGTTGCTAATACTTAAATCACGAACAGGGTGCGTATTGAAGTTAGACACCTGCTCTAAATCGCTACCTTGGCTACTCATTTTCCATACATTAAAATTATTGGCGTGTTGTTCGCTCAAAAAGTAAATTTCATCACCATTGGGTGACCATACCGGAGTGCTGTCACCGCCTTCAAATGTGGTTAGTTTGGTATGTTTATTTCGCTTAATGTCATAGGTCCAAATGTCGCGTGAAAACGAAGACATATCGTGCTTTCTAAAGTTGTTTTCATACGATTTATTATCCATGTAAGTAAGCAGTTTCCCATTAGGTGAAAAGCGTGCTTCCATGGCAGCGGTTGTAAGCATTTGAGTAGGCGTGCCGCCATTAACCGATACCGAATAAAGTTGATTTACAGCTGTAGTAGGAAACCCTGATGACTGGCTAGAGGGCACTCGGCCCGAGCTAAAAATCACTTCATTGCCGTTATTGGTAAAGTCAGTAGGGTAGTCATTTGCGCTATGAAATGTAAGGCGTGTAGGAACCGGGTTGTTTAAGGGCATTAGGTAAACGTCTAAGCTACCGTTTCGATCACTAGCAAACGCAATTTGTTTACCATCGCTTGACCAAACAGGGTAACCATCCCAGCCTGTGTCAGATACTATGGGGGTGGCATTACCACCGCTTACAGGCACCGTGTAAATATCGCCTTTGGCCGCGAATAATATAGTAGAGCCATCAGGTGAAATAGCACTTTGCCTGTACCAGTTAGAATCAACTTCTGCATGAGCTTGATTATAGGGGTTAAGCAAGGGCGCTGATATAATTGCTGAAAGAAGTGCTACTTTATATTTGATATTCATAGAAGGGCTCTACTTAGTAAAATGTCCATTTTTACTTACCGTATCGCAATAAAGTGCAGTGCGCAATATTTGGCCACCTGCAATGGCGTAAAAGCGCTCGTCATGCCGATACCACCTGTCATACCGGCGCTACTTGTCATACCGGCGAAGGCCGGTGCCTGCTAAATAGAGTAATGTAGGAGCTTACAGCCTGCGCTGTAATGACGGTGCTGCGTTTGGAGATTACAGCCTTCGCTGTAATGACCGAGCGGGACTGTAATGACGGGAAAACGGCTGCAATAACGGAAACGGGGCTGTAATGACTTACAAATAATTACACGCCCACATTTATAACAAACCCACACTTATGCCCGTTAATCAGTTTAATAAATTGGGGCTTAACTCACCCTCGCTCTATAGTAAATATATTGCTAAATAGTAATCCTAATAAAAATAACTGACAGGGTACAAATATGACAAACACATATAAAGGTAAAACCGCCATTATTTCAGGTGCGGCTAGCGGTATTGGCTTAGCGCTGGCAAAAGAGTTTGGTAGCTTGGGCATGAATATAGTAATGGCTGATATTGAACAAGATGCCTTAGAGGCTGCTGCGCAAACATTAAAGAGCGAAGGTTTGTCAGTGTTACCCTGTACCCTGGATGTTACTAGTTATGAGCAGTGGGAAACTACCGTTGAAAAAGCCCTAGCCACGTTCGGTAAGTTACATATGGTTGTAAATAATGCGGGCGTTGGCGGTATTCCCGGTGCCATTGAAGAAACTAATACTGACACATGGCGCTGGGTAGTTGATGTGAATTTAATGGGTGTTGTATATGGTACTCAAGCAGCTACTCCTGCAATAAAAGCTAGTAATGAGGGGGGCTGGATTATAAATGTTGCATCCATGGCAGGTATGGGCGGCGTACCTTATTCGGCCGCTTATGCAGCCACTAAAGCGGCCGTAGTATCTATGACCGAAAGTTGGGCGCAAGAGCTATACTCACATAATATTCATGTGTCGGCGTTGTGCCCCGCTTTTGTTAAAACGCGGATTCACGAATCACTTCGCACGCAACAAAGTCAGTACAAAACACAAGCGCCTAAAGCGAACCCTGAACGTTTGAAAAAAGGTTTTGGTAAAGCAGCTGCTTTAGTAGAGTCTGGGATACCAGCCGAGTTATTGGCCAAACGCGTAGTAGAAGCTTTAGATAGCAAACAAACATATATATTTACGCATCCAAATTACCGCAGTTCTGTTGCAGGTAGAAGTAAAGCGCTTGATGCAGCATTTGACGATGCGCAAAACAGCGAGTTGGTCAAACACCTCATTAATGACGAAATCACCAGTTTATAAAGTTATTGTAAGCACTTTGTTTTGTTCCCGGGCAATCGGGAACATCTTTAAACCCCATATTTTAATCCCCAATTTAATTGACCCTCACATTTTTTAAGCATAGTCTAATTTTTAAGCTTAGCGTTATGAGATTATGTTGAATACTTTTGCTCAACGTATCGCTTTTCTAGCGTTTATAGAGGCTTACTTAAAATACAGTTAGAAATTGGAGGTTACAGCCTGCGCTGTAATGACGGTGTTGCGTTTGGAGGTTACAGCCTGCGCTGTAATGACGGGAGCGGGACTGTAATGACGGGAAAACGGCGCTACCTGTCATACCGGCGAAGGCCGGTACCTACTAAATAGGGCTATGTAGGAGATTACAGCCTTCGCTGTAATGACGGGAACGAGGCTGTAATGACGTGAGCGGGTCTGTAATGACGGGAAAACGTCACCACCTGTCATGCCGGCGAAGGCCGGTACCTCACGTTCGTTCTGCCGCCGCGCTTTATTGCGCTGACGGCGGTTCAAAACAGCATTGTTATTTGCTAAGTTGCAGCTCTGATAAACTAATTGACACTTTTTCAATTGGCTCGTTATTTAAGCCCAAAGCCAACATGTTTATTTGGCTTTTCATAATATCAGCCTCATTCCACAAAATCTCAACAACGCCATAATGGGTTTGTCTTGCTACTTTGCCTACTCTGAAAGTATTCGCTTCATTAACTTCAGCGTGCTTTTGTGTTAACCCGCTAGAGGTAAAGTCCCAAATTGGATAGGGTGTGTTATGCCCAAGTTGGCCAGTGTCTTTGCTTATTTCCATCAAGTGGCGGTCACCCGATAAAAAGACAACACCATTTGCTTTGGTTTCATCAATTAAATCGAATAGACGCTGCCTTTCATGGGGCATTGTTCCCCATCCTTCCCAGCCGTGTTCAAACGCCACAACTTGTATAGAGCTAACAATAACGCGTACATCAGCTGTTTTTTTTAGCTCGGTTTCCAACCACTTCCACTGCTTTTCGCCCAGCATGCTTGTATTAATATCACTGCTGGGGGCATAAGGACCTTTATTCGGCGCTTGGTGATTCACGTTTTGGCTTAGCGCGTCGCGATGATAACGTGTATCTAGCATAATAATCTGAATCTTATGCCCAGCGTTTTCTATAATTTCAGCGTGGTAAATACCAGCTTGCTCGCGCAATGCGTGATCTTTTGCGAAACCAAAGAAATCTAAGAACGCTGCTTGGCTCTCTTGCTTTAAAGAAAACTCTTTTCCACCGTCATTTTTCCCATAATCATGATCGTCCCATGTTCCCATAAAAACCGGTACTTGCTCACGAAAGTTTTTAAAATTAGGTTTATTTGCAAGAACATTATAGGCTTGCTCAAACCTTGCAGGGTCAGTTACTGGCCCTCTAACTCGCTTGCCATTTTTGTACCGTACATCGGCATATTGGTTATCACCTATAAACAAAAACGCATCAGGCTTTGTTGCTGCAATATCATTCCATATAGGTTGTGCTTCTGTTTCACGAGCGCACGAACCAAATGCAATGCTGAATGAAGAATTTGCATAAGTTTTGTTTGCAAAACTCATTAGCGTACAAACAACTAATAATACGCAGGTTTTAGAAACCATTAATAAAGGACTAGCTTGTAAATTGTCGTTATTTTTCATATCACTGCAGCCTATTTTGTAAATAAAACTCAATCATAACAGGTAAATGATCAGCTAATGCATCTTGTTTAGCTGCATCAAAGAAAGTAACGGGTTTAGCTGAATTCTCTACCATTTCGGCCAACATATTTCCGTTCATTATTGCATAGTCAAGCCTGCGTGTAGGGTTGTTCGCGGGATGAGTGTATTGATTACTTGCTAAAGGATCTGTAAATGTGTTTCCTAATGTTGTGCCTTGCAAAAGAGCCTGCATTTCTTTGGAATTTGGCAGGGAGTTAAAATCACCTACCATAAGAATATTGCGATTAGGATCTTCAAGTAAAAAGCGTTCGAACTGAGCTTTCAGCATGTTTATTTGCCCTAAGCGCATAGCTATATCGCGCTCGCTGCGGCCTGCTTTTAAATGTACTGCACTTAATACAAACGAATAGTCATTAGAGGGATACACATCAATAGCCCAAGTTCGAGTATTCAAACTATTTTGCGAAGCTTGATTGCCGTTGTCATCAAGCCAGTCCACTAAAGGTGTATGCACGTTACCATAGCTGTACATAACGCCTAAAGGCACCTTGCTCATTACAACCACGTTCATATACCAAGTGGGCGAAGGTGCATCGGCAAAGAATTGATATCCCATGCCAGCTAGCTCAGTAGTAGCAATATTTCTAAGCAGCTTCGCGCTTTCAAACTCTTGTAGCACTACAATATCTGCGTTTGCCGTTTTTAGAGCGCTTACTAAGTCAGCTCGCTTTTTAAGCATATGCTTGCTGTTATTTTCACGATCGTTTTCAATGTAAGGGTCGTCGTGTGCGTCTACAAAATGCTCAACATTCCATGAAATAATTTTTAAGCGTTTAGCATTGGCGTAGTCATAGCTTATCGGCTTTATTCCCGCGCGCTGATGCTTAAAACTGCTAGCGTTAGCCAACAAGTCAGTTTGTGCAGCAACACCGCCTGCATCCGTTTGTTTATTATTACTTGAGCACGCGCAAATTGATAAAACGGTGCATAAAATAAAAACTATTTTGTCCATATTAGTTCTTCCTTAACGAGTTATATGGCTGCTATAGCAACCATATAATTTAAAAACGACCTTATCTCATAGCAATAAGGTCGTGAGCGTGGAGATTATCTAAATCAAATTCGTAGCGTTTTGTATTTAGAAACTGTAACGAACCCCCACTTTTAGCTTCCAAACAGAATCATCTGCATCAAAACCATAAGTTTGATCGCGAACTTGATCAATCACATAGCGGCCCTGTTCATCAATTGAGTCAATATCATAAAGCCCAAAAGTAGAATTTCGTGAGGCCATTTTGCCTTGAGAACTATCAATAAGGTTTAAGACGTTTTCTACAACAAAATACACTGAGCCCTTATGACCTTCCATGAAGCCAGGGATTTCTTGCGTAAGGCCTATATCAACTCTACTAGACCAAGGTGACTGCGTTGAATTTTTAGGCGCAAAACCGCCTGCATATTGTGTTAATCCAGCGTTATCAATAGCGGTCAATAATTCAGCTTCAGTCACGCCATCATAAACAACATTAGGGTCACCAGCGGTGGGGATGTAAGGCAAGAAATCGCCCCCTGTTACACCTGGCGTAAGGGTATTTCGCGCTAAGCTACTATCTAAATACGACAAATAAGATGTTGGCTGCCCTGATTTTCTTTCAAAAAACAGGGTGAAGTCTGTATTGTAACCAGCAAAAATCTCAGCACTGTAATTTACATTAAGAACAAAGCGGTGCTCAAGTTCAAAACGGCCTCTGCCTAAGCTGTCATCGGGTACATTGGGATTTATAGACGGCGTATTTAAATAGTTAGAAATTGCTCTTGAACTTGTTCCTGGAGCGGCTTCTGTAATATCTTGATGGGTGTATGAGGCACTAAAGTCCCAACCGTTTTCAAAAGACTTACTTAACACGGTAGATAAAATATTTGAACGACCTCCATCATCAGTATTAGTTAATAAGATATCAAAGTTTGAATCATCATCATTGTATAAAATTCGACGTCCATCAGCCGCAAGCCCAGCTATGTCACTTTCTCTTAAAGAGGCGTCTAACCAGTAAGCACTATCAATACGCTTAATGTGTAAAAATTCTGTTGTCCATAAATAGTCATCACCAAGCGTTGGAATATCAAAGCGGTAATCTAATGCAAGTTGATATCGCCAATCAGAAGGTAATGTGAAGTCAGGATCATTAATATTTGTATCACCGCTTACGCCGCCTGCTAAAATTGCATCTAGCGCATTTTGAGGTACAGATGTTAAGTCGTCCGCGCCCACCGCTATATTGTTTTCGCCATTAGCGTCAATGGTGAACCCAACAGGGCTTATACCGTTTGTTGAAAAAGCATTTCCAATCCATACATTAGGTTGGCCACCAGAATAACGCCCAACACCACCCCTTACTATTAAGTTGTCATTTAGGTCATACTTGAAACCAAAGCGTGGTAAAAGAATATCTATGCCATCTAAACCTTCGTCGTTGCGATAACCTGTTCTATCAAATGCGTCTTGATTAAATGTGGGAGCGTCGTCTGACGTCAAATTTTCGTATCTTAAACCAAGGGTAATACTTAGATCGTCAGTCACATCCCATTTATCTTGAATATACAAGGCAAGGGTTTCTCTATCGAATATAGCGGACGCATTCTTAGGATCGTTATTTGTCCCATTGCTATAAACGAAATAATCTGCACGTTGCGCTTCAAAGTTTTCTAAACCATTAAACACCCAAGTTCCTTTTGAGTCAGGAACAAAAATGTTTGCCACGGCGAGTTGCTGGTAATCAAAGCCAAATTCTATTGAGTGCTCATCATATAAGTAAGTACCATCTAATTTGAACGTTAATACTTCTGTGTCAAGTACGTTAGCATGCCTGTATTTGTCGGAACCTAGAGCAATGCGCCCACCAGACTCAAGATCATCAATTGTGATATCAGCACTATCTCCTAACGTTGCTTGGCGGTTAGCAACATCTTTACTTGCAACGCTAAGCTCGGTAGAAAAGTTATCAGTCCAATCGGAATACAATTTCGCGCTGTAGTTGTTGAGTGTTTCGGTTACGTTATATAAATGCGATGATAATTTTAATTCTGAACGACTACTGGTAACGTTTCTTGTTCTATTGCCCTCATTGTATTGATACGTAAATGATGCTCTGTGATCATCGTTTATATTCCAATCAAACTTTGCTACCCATTTTTCATCTTCCTCAACTAAGGACGGTGAAAAAGAGCCAATTTGCTGTTCGTTGAACCCGTATACGTCACGTGCAATTCTAATAACTTCGTTGGCTTCTTCAATTGTGGCAATTGTTGGGTTCGCAACACCCGAACCATCAGGGCCGTAGAAAGGTGTTTGTGGTGAATCATAATTTTCGTAGCTTAGAAAAAAGAAAAGTTTATCTTGAATGATTGGGCCGCCTAAAGTCGCGCCGAATACCTCTTCTAGGAACTCTAGTGGAAATTCTTCGCCATCATTTTCTGGGGTGCCAGCTAAGGAGTCAGACTGCTTTTCATAAAATACACTGCCTTCAAATTCGTTAGTACCTGATTTGAATACAGCATTTACCAAACCACCACTAAAGCCAGACACTTTGGCATCAAACGGGGCTACATCAACGGTAACCTGCTCTAATGAATCTAGAGGTAAAGGTGAGCGCTGGGTAGGGTAGCCTCCACCGTTTAAACCAAAGTCATCGTTTTGGCCAATACCATCTACCGTAATACTGTTGAATTTAGGGTTTGAGCCCGCTATGACTAATTGTGAATCAGAGCCAGAAAGCAAACTTACTAATGGGTTAATGCGAATAATATCTTTTACGTCGCGTGACAAACTACTATTGTTTTGTATTGCTTGTTCGCCAAAATAACTGCTAGAGCCAGAATTAGATATAACAGAAGATGAAGCAGTAACGGTTATTCTTTCAATGTTGTCAGGCTCTAAAGAGATATTTAAACGCTCAGCTTGGCCTAAGTTGAAAAATAAATTATCAAACTCTTGGTCTTTGAATTTATCAGAATCTATTAGAATTTTATATGGCCCGCCAACACGCAAACCACGTGCGAAATATTCACCTTCGGCATTGGTTTGGACTTCTTTTTTGGTTCCTGATGGTACATGAATAATAGTAATTGTTGTGTTGGTGGCCGCATTACCTTTAGGCCCCGTAATTTCGCCCCTAAGAGATGAAGATGTGTCTTGTGCGATTGCCGATGCTGAAATACCAATAGATATGGCTATTGCCATGGCAATACGATTGAATCCTTTAAACTGAATCATTATGAAGTGTCCGTTTTTTATATTAATTTGTGTGTTGTTGTTGTACTTAACGAAACATTTGTGCCTTGAATATATACAAGCGAAATGTGCGCTAAAGTAATGCAACTTTTTAAGGAGGGCAGGAGTCTTACGCATTAATATGAAAAATTTATTACATCCATAAATAGCGTCAAAATCTTCAAAAAAAATTTACAAAAATTTCATCCAGCTGACTTAAAACCGTAGCATTTACATTGCCTTACGTATTACTGACGCCACCTGTCATGCCGGCGGATGGGCTGTCATACCGGCTTCACCTGTCATGCCGGCGCAGGCCGGTACCTGCCAAATAGGGTAATGTAGGAGATTACAGCCTACGCTGTAATGACGGTGTTGAGTTTGGAGATTACAGCCTACGCGGTAATGACGGTAAAGGGCTGGCATGCTCTATTTTCCTCGAAAATAAACTGCAGATAGAAGGTTGCAGGCCGATAAAGTGTGTATATAAATATTATCTGCACATAGCCTCATTTATGAAAAAAACCTCTTTAGCGCTTACCTTATCATCGCTCCTACTTTTCTCTGCGGCCTCTATTGCTGACGATGCGGGCACTGATGTTGCTGAACTTAAAGCGCGAGTTAAACAACTTGAGTTGTTAGTTGAACAGCTACTGGCATCACAACAAGGTGCCGTTGAAGTTGATTCTAATAACAATGATGCGCTTGCTGAGAGTGAGCCTAAGGGGCTGCAGACACTGGCCGAGCAGGTAGATGAACAATCGCTTATATTAGATGATCATCAATTCTTACTTGATTCAGCTTCTGATCTTACAGACCAAAGCATGCATATTGCGGGTTATGTTGATGTGGAGTACAAAGGTTCTAGTGAAGATGGTGTAAATGAAGAGTTTAGAATGCATCACCTCTCTCTTTTCTTTACACGACAATTTACCGATAAAATCAAATTTTTTAGTGAAATCGAATACGAGGACGCGCCTAAATTTGATGGGGTGAACGATGGTTCAGGTGACATTGAAGAAGCATCGGGCACTATTTTTGTTGAGGCCATGAATTTTGATTGGAATTATAGCGAGTATTTTAATGTGCGAGCGGGGCGTTTCTTTGCACCGGCAGGCATTTGGTCTGAAGACCACTACCCACCGTTTGTATCAACACAAGAAAGACCAATGCATATTTTTAAAATATTTCCTCAGTTTGTAGACGGAGCCTCTATATTTGGCACCGCATTTATAGGCGATAAAGTAAGTGTTGATTACAGCGCTTTTTACGGAAATGGTGAATCAAATATATCGGGTAAGAAAGACCTAAATAACAATAAAGGAAATGGGCTTCGGGCTACTTTTCATTTTCCGTGGCTTAGCGAATTTACCACTGGATTCACATACTACAAAGACGGCAAAGATACATCGAACAACAACGCTAATAAAACCGCATATGGCACGCACGCTAAGTTTCGATATAAAAACGTAACAGCGCAACTAGAATATGCAAAATCAGATTTACGGTTTGATGACGAAACGCAAGATTATTCTAATAGTGGTTTTTATGGTCAATTTACATATGAGTTAGACCAACTTGCGCTTGGCTATCGTTTTGACACGTTTGATGCGAATAGTTTGATTAATGGTGCAGTTGACCGCCACACAGTATTTGCAAACTACCATGTGAATCAGCATGTTACCCTTAAAAGTGAATACCATATTAATCAATATGACCAAGCTGGTTTAGATGATTTCGGTTTTTATCTGTTTTCTGTTTCTGCGTATTTAGGGAGGTAGCGGGAATGAACTTTTATAAGCTTATTTTAGTCATTTCGCTTCTTTTTGTTTGTCAGCAAGCACTCGCTGAAAAAGTATACGTAGTGGTTCATAACAACAATAATCAAGATATAACGCCAGACTTAGTTAAACAAATCTATTCAGATAAAGTCAGCTTTTGGAAGAATGGCGAAACCATTTTAGTTTTTGAACTGCCGGTTACATCTAATGCTCGTGAGAAGTTTGCTTATGATGTGCTGAGCAAGTCGTCAATCTCTAGTCAGCGAGATTGGTCAAACCGATTTGTTAACAACACGATTAAAAATCAGGTCAAAGTAAAACCACAGCGTTTGGTTGCTCGATTTGTTGCAAAGAAAGAAAATGCAATTGGGTATATTTCTGAGACGCAGCTACAGAGTACCCAAAACGTGCGAGTAGTGATGGTGATTGAGTGAAATATACCGAATCACACAAGCCCTTGTTATGAAATAACATGAAAAGTATACGCAGATGGTCATTAGCGCCTAAAATCATTCTAGTGGTGGGTGTGGCGATGTCGTTTGTATTTTTTCTTCACTCCTATTCCACTATAAACAACTTTTACAAGGTTGCTGAGCCACTTATTAGCAGAGATATTGATAACTCATTGTCTCAAAGCCATATCTTGTTTAATAACTTATACAAACAGACTTTAGCAGATGCCGACATTATTAGGGCAAACAGCGCACTGGCAAATTATGTTGATTTTATCTCTTTAGATGATGTTGAAGGAGCAAATGCTGAGCTAGTAGCCGTAGAGCAATACTTGACATCCCTTGCTACTACTAAACCTCGTTATATTAAGGTTGAAGTGCATACCTCAATTGAGCCTATTATTAGCCTTAAAGAGGGGCTGGTAGTTGAAAACAAAAAAATTGAGTTGCCTCACTTTGGTTTTCAGCTGCCAAAAAAACATGTTTATGTAGATTTTAAAAAACTAACGGTAGAAAAAGACAGAACAAAATTTATTTTAGATCTTGTGGTGGAGACCAAAGCTTATGACCCACTATTTGAAACTGACAATACTGCACTGTATGTACTCATAAGCTTTGATATTACCGAGCAAGTAAGCCAACTGATTTCAAGCCTTGATGCCTCTGATATGTTGCTATCAATAGCGCATAATGGTCAAAGTATTTTACCCTTTGATCCTAAAGCTAACGTTAATAATGAAGGGTGGATCAGAAAAGCTGAAACCAATGAACTGATTCAACTAGCACTTAGTGTTGCAGTTAAAAGGGCAAATGCCTTTGTTTTAGTAAATAAAATTAGGCTAAATATTCTGATTTTAGCTGCGCTTCTTATGGCCGCAATTATATTTTCTCAGTTTTATGCTATTCAGCACTTAATAGGCAAACCGCTTAAACAACTTGTTTTGTTTATGAAACAACAAAGTAAAAACGCAAAGTTAGCATCAAGTCGATATACAACAAATTCAGAGGATGAAATAGGCACATTTGCACGAGGCCTTAATGAAATGCTTGATCAAATTGACGAACGACAAAAAGCATTGGCCCTGAGCGAACGGCGTTTAGAGTTAGCGCTTTGGGGAAGTGGTGAGGGATTGTGGGAATACGACGTAAAAACACGAGATATTTATATTGACCAAATTACGCAAGAATTATTGGGAGTACAAACACAAAAGTTGACACTATCTATCCCTATTTTTCTAAATTTTGTTCATGAGGAGGACAAGGCTGAGATGTTTGAATACCTCAGCAGCTTTGAAGAAGCGCCGCGTTCTACGTTTAAAATAGCATTTCGTTTGCAAACAACACAAGGCAAAGTTTATCTAGAAAGTAAAGGTAAGTTGGAACATACGAGCTCTGATGGTATTTCAAATAAGTTGGTAGGCACTATTTCTGATATAACCGAACGACGGCAGTCTGAAGAAAAAATTAGGTTGTACGCCAAAACCTTCGACAGTAGCAGTAATGCAATTTTAATTTTAGATAATGAGCGAAATGTACTGGCCGCAAATGACGCTTTTACCCGCATAACGGGTACCAGTGAAGCGCATTGTTTGGGGAAAAAACCCAGCTTTATGACTAACGAAGAAGAATCATCTTTTAATATGGATGATTTTGAAGATGAGATAGAGCAACACGGCGTATTTAAGAGCGAGATACTGGGTAGCAAGTTAGATGGTACGCAATTTGTAAAAGATTTAATAATTAACGTAGTTAAAGATGCCAGCGGTGTATTGAGTCATTATGTATGTGCATTTAGCGACATAACCGCTAAGAAAAAGTCAGAAATGGACCTTTGGAATATGGCCAACTACGATATTCTAACAGGCTTACCGAACAGAGGGTTTTTCAGAAATCAGCTCATTGACATAATGAGTATAGCTAAGGATGAAGAAAAAAATATCACCCTATTTTTTATTGATTTAGACCGTTTTAAACAAGTAAATGACGCCTTGGGTCATGAAGTGGGTGATGAGCTCCTTAAAAAAGTATCGTCTATTTTAAGGCAGTATACGCGTAAATCAGATCATTTAGCGAGGCTAGGCGGTGATGAATTTGCGGTGGTTTTAGACGCTGGCTTTGACAAAGAAAAAATTACTGAACTGGCCAAAAGGCTAATAAGAAAATTTGATGCCGGATTGCATGTAAATGGCAAGGATACAGGAATTGGCATCAGCATTGGGATAAGCATGTATCCCAAAGATGCTAATGACATTGACACCTTAATTCACTTCGCTGACACCGCGATGTACGTTGCCAAAGCCAGTAAGTCAAATTCGTTTCGCTTTTTTGAAAGCAGTATGAGTGAGCATATAAACCGGCGCAATTTGATTGAAAAAGAACTTCGATTAGCCATTGTGCAAGATTCGCTTGAATTCTATTTTCAGCCGAAAATCGATATTCAAAATAATACGGTTTCTGGGTTTGAAGCATTATCGCGTTGGTTCCATCCAGAACTGGGCACCATATATCCTGATGAATTTATTTCTATTGCAGAAGAGTCAGGCTTAATTGTGCAAATTGGCCGCAGTATTACACGTAAATCATGTTTGCAGTTACTAGAGTGGCATAAGCAAGGATATACGGATATGTCGGTTGCAATTAATATTTCTGCAAAACAGTTTTTACTATCCAATGTGGTTGCCGACATTCGCCAAATATTAAAAGAGTTTGATATTTCTCCCCAATTTATAGAGTTGGAGTTAACTGAGAGCTTAATTATTGATGACCCAGTAAAAGTAGCTAAAACACTTAATAAGCTTAAGGCCTTGGGTGTTAGTATTTCAATTGACGACTTTGGTACGGGCTATTCTTCCTTAAGCTACTTAACGCAATTTCCCCTTGATGTGCTCAAAATAGACAAGAGTTTTATTAACAAACTGACCGATGGGGACAAAGGGCAAGCTATTACCGAAGCAATTATTGCCATTGCGAAAACGTTAAATGTTGAAGTAGTAGCAGAAGGGGTTGAATCTAAAGAGCAGCTTGATATTTTGCGAATGTTAGATTGTAACCTTGTGCAAGGTTATTATTTTAGCCCGCCCATTCAGGCCTGTGAAACCCTAGCATTTATTGATAACTTTCATGCAAACGCTAGTGCCTCTAATTCCTAGTAGACAATAACGTTAATCGCCTCACCCGTTATGCTGGTTAGCACTTGTCATGCCGGCGAACACTTGTCATGCCGGCGCAGGCCGGTACCTGCCAAATAGGGTAATGTAGGAGATTACAGCCTACGCTGTAATGACGGTAAAGGGACTGTCATGCCGGCGCAGGCCGGTACCTGCTAAATAGGGTAATGTATGAGATTACAGCCTACGCTGTAATGACGGTAAAGGGACTGTCATGCCGGCGAAGACCGGTACCTGCTAAATAGGGTAATGTAGGAGCTTACAGCCTACGCTGCAATGACTGATGACCATAAAAGCGCTGTAACAGCAGGGAAAAAAGAGAAAGAGGAAAATGGTGGCCCGACCCTGACTTGAACAGGGGACCTGCCGATTATGAGTCGGATGCTCTAACCAACTGAGCTATCGGGCCATGCTTTAAAGCGGTGCGAAGTATAAAGAAGTTTTTTAAGAATGTCATTAGCCTTTTATGAATAAATTACTATTTTTAATGAAAAATTTTAGCGAACTAATCAATAAAACAAAGGTTTAGACTAAAGTTTACGAATTATTTGCCGTCAAAGAAGTGAATAAAGTTAAAATATTTGTTATGTTTCGCGTATATTAAAGTCGAAATAACATACAGCATAGTAAAGGTTGTGAGAGTTTATGAAAGAAGATCCATTTATATTAAGTGGTCGAAATACTATTATTCACAAATTGAGAAAGGTCGATTTATTGATTGTTAATAGCCGACAAGACCCAGTTTTAATAGTGATGCACAATGGCATTGAAGTTTATGATGGGGACCTACCTAAAAATAAACTTGAAGCAAAGCGTATGGATGTAGCTAAAGTGGACGTATCGTCGCCTGACAACTTTAGTGACTATAAAAGCATGCTTTTTGTACAAACGCTCAACAACAAAGAGTATAAAATAGACTACTCGAAAAAGGACACGAAGTATTTCATCACCGTTCATCAAGAGAGCACATTTTAAATTAAAACCACTGGCACTCACGCTTTTGGGCGTTGTTGTGTTGGTGGGTTTGTTTGTCACATCTCAAATTATACTCGAATATTTTAACATTTCTTTACCGGGTGCTATTTTAGGCATTTTCGTGCTGCTTGTAGCCTTAGTTCTTTTTCGCCGAGTGCCCAATAGCATTGAACTTGCTAGTAAACCTTTGCTCACCTATATGTCTTTATTTTTCGTGCCCGCAATTGTGGCAATTGTTAACTACACCCAGCTTATACTGCAGTTTCCTTGGGCTTTGTTTTTGGCCATAGTGGTAAGTACTTTACTTAGCCTAGGTTTAACCGCGCTTATTGCCCAAAAACTCATGCATGCGCTGAATACGCCAAATAAGGGCAATAGCAATGCTAGTGAATAAGCGTGTTGGAGTAACTGCTTAATGTGGATACTTGAAAGCGCTGCATGGGTGATAGGCACAATAGTGACTTACTTAGTATGTGTGCGTTTGTATCAACTAAGCCGGCAGTTTCCGTTATTTCATCCTTTAATTGTGTGCACTTTACTCATAATTGTAGCTATGTATGTTATGCAAACTTCAATAGCGCAGTATCAGCAACACACATATTTATTGACGTTTTTGCTTGGCCCTGCAACCGTAGCGCTTGCCGTGCCTTTGTATCATCAAAGCCGTATTTTGTTAGCTATGAACTGGCGAGTGGTTTTGCCTATTGTTATTGCGGGCATTGTTGCTCCATGCTTGTCATGGATTAGCGTGTATTTGCTTAATGCCCCACTTGATCTACAAATGACGGTAATGGTGAAGTCTATTACCACGCCATTGGCAATGGATACTGCTGCACTTATTTCAGGTATTCCTGCACTTGCCGCAGTTATGGTAATTAGTACAGGTATTGTAGGGGCGGTATGTGGCCCTAGCTTATTTAAAATACTCAAGGTATATAACCACGCCGCACAAGGCACTGCCTTAGGAGCAGTAGCGCATGCAATTGGTACAGCTAAGGCATTTTCAATCTCTGAACAATGCGCGGCTTTCGCAACGCTGGCTTTGTGTCTTAACGGTATTATGACTGCAATATTGTTGCCGGTCTTGTTTGCATAAGCCCCAGTTTTATTAGTATTAAAATACTAATCTCATTCTCAAGAAATCCTATAAGTGGCCGATACCTGAGCTAAGGTTTATTTTACGAACCTTTGCTCAAATTAAATCCTAGGATAAAACCTTATTATGTTATCAGTTCTTATATGCGATGATTCGCTGGTAGCAAGGAAGCAGGTGGCAAAATGTTTGCCCCAAGATATGGAAGTGGCTATTCATTTCGCCAAACATGGCGAAGAGGCGATTCAAGCCATATGCGAGGGTAAGGGTCATTTATTACTTCTTGATCTTAATATGCCTGTTCTAGATGGATACGGCACCCTTCAGCAAATAAAAGAGCAGCAATTATCAATAAAAACCATTGTAATATCGGGTGATGTGCAAGCCGAAGCGCAAGCTCGCGTTTCTGAATTAGGCGCTATCGATTTTATTGAAAAGCCGGTGAATGCTGAAACTCTCCAAGCTATTTTACTTAAACATAACTTACTTAACGCTGAGCCTGAAAAAGAAGTTGATACCGATGGCTTAGATGAACTAGTGCGTGACTGCTACCAAGAGGTAGTAAACGTTGCTATGGGGCAAGCCGGCGCGCATTTAGCTAAAATAATGGATGTGTTTGTAGAGTTACCCATACCCAACGTTAATTTAATTGAAGTTTCAGAACTTCATATGATGTTATCAGATATTGACGTATCAGATAGAACCTCTGGCGTGTGCCAAGGCTTTTTAGGTGATGGCATTAGTGGTGAAGCATTGTTGATTTTTAGTGATTCTAGTTTTACTGATGTCGCTAAAATATTTAAAATTACCAGCGAAGTTGATGACCAACTGCAACTTGAGCTACTTATGGACGCCGCTAGTTTATTAATTGGTACATGCTTAAGCACCATTGCCAATCAATTAGACATGCAGTTTCGCCAAGGGCACCCTGTGGTATTAGGACAACATCAAAGTGTGCAAGAGCTAATTAATACCAACAAAAGTACATGGCGTAAAACGCTGGCTATTGAAGTGAGCTATAGCCTAGAGGGCTTTGATGTACATTGTGATTTAATTTTATTGTTCACCGAAGAATCCATGGACATGATGAACGCTAAACTAGCCCATATGTTGGAGGATTAAGATGACGACTAGCTCAATTAAAAATGACGCGCTTGACGAACTACTTGAATTCCATTGGATGATGAACATGATCCAAACGGTAGACGTGGGCATTGTTGTATTCAATCGAAATTTCGAAATTAAGGTTTGGAATGGCTTTATGGAGGCGCATTCTGGTTTGCTGCCCTCTGATGTTCGTGATGTATCACTTTTTGAATTATTCCCCGATATTTCAGAAGCTTGGTTAACCAGTAAAACGCATCCTGTGTTTGAGCTGCGCACGCGCGCATTTATCACATGGGAGCAGCGCCCTTATTTGTTCAAGTTTAGAAATTATCGGCCTATAACAAGCAACGCCCCTTATATGTATCAAAATGTGGTGTTTTCACCACTGGTGTCGGCTACCGGTGTGGTGGAAAACATATGTATGATGGTATATGACATGACAGACGCCGCCTCGGCCAAAAAACAACTATTAGCGCTGCAAGTAAAACAAAACGAACTGGACGAAAAAACCAAGTCATAATTTAATACAAGATTTGGCACTCGATTTGGTACAAGACTTGCTAAAACCTCTTATAACTTATTAATTGTTGTATTTGAGGCGTGCATTGTTTTGAAAACTAACTCCTGGATAAAATTTGCTGTATTGGTGTTTATTTCCCTTGTGCTTAGCGCTTGCGGCGGTGGCTCAGATTCGGGCGAAGGTTCGACTGCTGATGCAGTTTTAGTTAACGCCGGCGCCAATATTTCGTTAAACGAAGCACAAACCGCCAACATTACCGGTGGCGCTAGTGGTGGCACCGGGGCCTTAACTTACGCATGGCAAGCTGACGCCAGCGTTATAATAACCCACGATGATACGACCTTAGCTGATGCCGTAATAACAGCACCAAGCGTAACTGAAATAAGCGCGTATACAATAAGCCTTACCGCTACTGATGAGAGCGGCAGCAGCGGCTCAAATTCATTTGTGCTTACCGTAAACCCCGTTAATATTGCGCCCACGTCAGTCATTACCAGCAATGACATTAGCGGTTATGCCAGCAATACTTATCCAGTAACTAGCGCTATTGTTTTAGATGGCACTAATAGTAGTGACCAAGATCCACAAACTGCCACTTCGCCAATTACTGCCTATTTATGGCAACAAGTTGCCGGTCCTAGCTTACTTGCGGGCATTAATTCTAGTGCTGATACCATTACCTTAGTTGCTCCCACGCTTTCTACTTCGCAAACGGCAGTAATACGTTTAACCGTTACTGACCAAGAGCTTGCTACAGCGTCAAGCGACATAACTATTACCTTGCTAGCAGAAAACGAAACGCTCCCAGAAGCAACTATAAGTTTAATTAGAGATGTATTTGCAGGCGAGATTCAAGCCCTTAGCGGCGAAGGACAAAGCATTGCGCCTAGTGCGAGCCCTTTTTCAGCAACGTGGACGAATTCATCTACCGCGTCAATAAATGATGTAAATGAATTTAATACTTACGCAATAGCGCCTCTTGTAAGTGAGGATACTGAAGTAAGGTATGCCTTAAGTGTAGAAGATAGTTTTGGGAATACTGCCAGTACGCAACTTTCGGCTATGGTGTATGCGCCTATTGTGCGAACCGTTAATGACACTGGTGTACAGGTGTTTGCAAATGAAGCAAGCGTGTTTAGCGCTTATCAAGCTGACTTTGCCGGCCAAGATGCTGATTTTGGCGCAGACCAACAAAGTCAATCAGGCCAAGTAAGTAAAGTGGGTGACGGTGAAGCCGGTTTCGACTTTACGCGTTTAGATAACAATGGCGATATTATAGATAATCCCAGTTTTGAATTTACCTGTGTGCGTGACAACACAACAGGCTTAATTTGGCAAACTAAAACAGCCAGTGATACCAGCAGTAGCGCATATGTTGAACAAACTTTTACTTGGTACGCAGAAGAAGATAACGGTAATTTTGAAGGTAGTTTAAATGAGGCTAGCACGAGCTGCAATGTGAGTTCAGGCCAGTGTAATACGCAAGCTTACCTTGACCAAGTAAATGCTGAAGGCATGTGCGGATTTTTTGATTGGCGCTTACCAAATATTCGTGAGATGCAGTCTATTGTTCATTATGGCAAAACCTCTAGTCCCTTGGTTGATACTGAGTTCTTCCCTTATTGGGGCACAGCAAATAATAGTACCTTATGGTATTGGACCAGCCAATCAAGCGCTGATGGCGTTAGTGACGACACCGCTTACAATGCATGGGCGCTTGATATGAATTCCGGCAACGATGGCTTTTTAGATAAAACCACTGAACAAAGAGTTATATTAGTAAGGGCAGGGCGATGAATAAAGTATGTTTAATATTGTTATGTAGTTTAGGCTTTATTACTACAACTGCTGCTCAAACAGCAGTGTGCCCGGCGGGGATCCCTACCACTAGCAGCGATGACGAATTTGAAGTGCTTGAAGACGGGGAAATATTACACATTACCTCAAACCTTATTTTTATGCGTTGTAGCATAGGGCAAACATGGGACGGCACTGAGTGCACGGGAACCCCTGAACCATATACTTGGCAAAATGCGTTAAGTACCGCACAAAGTACTACGTATTTAGACAATAATAGTTGGCGCCTGCCTAATTTAAAGGAGTTGTCAGTAATTATAGAAAGTGCGTGCGTGCGCCCATCGATTAATGAAACGGTGTTTCCCAATACTTCACCTGACGATTACTGGACGTCTACGCCGTCTTTATTAAACGAGCAAAGCGCCTGGGCAATTACGTTTACAAACGGTAGCAATGCCATTAAATTACGAAGCCGAAGTTTGTACGTTCGCTTAGTAAGAAACAACGTAGCTGACTAGCTATTTGTAGCTAAGGCGCTTTGCTGTTTATTTTCAGCAGGCGCAAAGCGCTAAACAAACTCTGCCAGTACGGTATTTAAGTGGCGCTTTCCAAGTTCGCTTAAACGCCATTCATTGTTATTGGACAGCATTAAACCTTGGCCGTTTAATTTACTTATAATGCTTTTTTCTTGCTCAGTGAGTGCCCGCCCAGTATAGCGCTCAAATTCATCATGAGGGCAAGCTTCTATTAAGCGCAGTCGATTCATGAAAAACTCAAAACCCATGTCTTCATCAAGTATGGCGGTTTGCCCTTGCATATATGGCTTACTTAAATCCATATACCCTTTAGGGTGCTTTACTTTCACGGTGCGAATAATTTCGCCGGTGGATAAATTACTGATTTTTCCATGCGCTCCGCAACCTATGCCTAAGTAGTCACCAAATCGCCAATAATTTAAATTATGAGCGCATTTTTGGCCGGGCTTAGCATATGCTGACACTTCGTATTGTTCATACCCATGCTGAGCTAATAAGGCTTGTCCTTGGGTTTGAATATCCCACAGAACATCATCTATTGGTAATTCAGGAGGCTTTGAATAAAACAGGGTATTGGGCTCAATCGTTAGTTGATACCATGATAAGTGGGGTGGCGCGTGATCAATGGCTTGTTGTAAATCACTTAATGCATTTTCTAAGCTTTGCTCTGGTAAGCCGTGCATTAGGTCAGTATTAAAAGAGCGCAGCGCTAAGGATTTTGCTAGCTCAATAGCATTATGGGCTTGCCCCTCGTTATGAATACGCCCTAGTATCTTTAAGTGACTAGCCTGAAAACTTTGTACCCCAATTGAAATTCGGTTAACGCCCGAGGCTTGAAAACCAATAAATTTGTCACTTTCAACGGTGCCTGGGTTGGCTTCCATACTTATTTCAGCTTGTGGATGCACGGGGATGCGCGCTTTAATACCTTCAATGAGTTTGTGCATGGCCTCAACTGACAGCAAGCTAGGCGTGCCGCCGCCGATGAATATTGATGTAACTTCACGAAGTTGCCCATTGTGCGAAACTAGGGGCAGGTCAGCGCTTAAGTCATCAAGTAAATGAGCAATGTATTCGCTTTCGGGAATGCCGCCTTTTAAGGTGTGTGAATTGAAATCACAATAGGGGCACTTTTGCACGCACCAAGGAATATGCACATACAGTGCAAGCGGTATTGCGTTTAATATCATGGCTTCAGTAATGGTTTTACTTGTTGCATTAAGCTTACAAGGGCTTGCCCGCGGTGGCTTATCTTATTTTTAAGTGATTTATCTAGTTCAGCGGCGGTAGCTTTTTGTGATGGCACATAAAAAATAGGATCGTAACCAAAACCACCCTCACCAGAGGCTTCTTTAGTGATTTCTCCGTGCCATTCGCCTTGGCAAATAATAGGTGTTGGGTCTTTAGCGTGTTGCATGAATACTAAAACGCATAAAAACTTAGCGCGGCGGTTTTCGCTATTACCTAGTTCACGTAGCAGTTTTTCGCAGTTTGCGCCGTCATTGCCGTGTTCGCCTGCGTAGCGGGCTGAATAAATGCCGGGTTCACAATTTAGAGCATCTACCACTAGGCCGCTGTCATCTGCTATAGCGGGTAAGCCTGTTAGCAAAGCAGCATGGCGGGCTTTAATAATTGCGTTTTCTACAAAGGTAGTGCCCGTTTCGGGTACATCAGGCACTTCAAATACTGACTGCGGATGCACGCTTATGTTGTAAGCTTCGAACAAATGTGTGAATTCAGCCACCTTGCCTTTGTTTCCACTTGCGAGCACTATTTCGTTAATTCTGTTGGTCATAGCTTTACCTTATGGGTGCGCCGTTAAAATTACTTCTTACGAGTTCTCACTTTGGCTTTGCTCGCTTTAGGCTTTTTGGCTTTCACTTTAGGTTTTTTCTTTTTAACTAAAGTTGGCGCTTTGTTTTGCGGCTTTAACTCTTCTACTACACGTGCTTTGAATGACTCATTTGTATAGCGTTCAACTTTACCTACCCATTGAAAATCATGGGCTTCTATTAAGGAAATAGCTACACCTTTTGCGCCCGCACGGCCTGTTCTGCCTATGCGGTGTACGTATACATCAGCGCCGCGAGGCATATCATAGTTAATTACGTGGGAAACATCGGGTACGTCAATACCGCGGGCGGCTACGTCAGTCGCAATGAGTATTTTTGTTTCGCCACTTTTAAAGCTAGCTAAGGCGGCTAAACGCTTATCTTGCGGCATTTCACCTTGCAGATAAGAAATAGCAAAGCCTTTGCTGAATAATTGGTCTTTTAATTCGTGCAAGCGTTCGCGTGTTTTTACAAACACCACGCATGAGTCAACCGTATTTTTTAAATGGTATTCAAGTAGCGCATCTTTGTGCTGGCGGTTATCACACAGGTGATACCACTGTAGCGTTTTGGCTTTTTCTTTGCGTGAGGGCACAGCCTCGTGCACTTTAGGACTTTTTAGAATATCGCGAGCAAAGTTATTTACGCCTCGGCCTTCAAGCGTTGCCGAAAACAGCATGGTTTGCTTGCGCCAGCGTGCTTCTTCGCAAATTTGGTTAACCACCGTACCAAAGCCCATGTCGAGCATGCGGTCAGCTTCATCAAGCACCAATGACTCTATATCACGGCAATCAAAGGTTTCGTTTTCAATGTGCTCTAACAAGCGCCCTGGTGTGGCAATAAGAATATCTACGTTGCTTTCAAGGGTTTCTTTGTCAGTTCCGTAGTTTATGCCGCCAGTAATTACGCCCACGGTAAGATCAGTAAATTGGCAGATTAACTCAGCTTGTTCGGCTACCTGAAACGCAAGTTCGCGTGTAGGGACTAGCACTAATGCGCGCGCAGATGTTTTGTCGCGATTAGGGTAATCAAGCAGAAATTGACTTACCGGTAAAATAAACGCGGCGGTTTTTCCGGTGCCGGTAGGGGCACTGGCGAGTATGTCAATGCCATCCATTGCATCTGGAATAACGAGTTCTTGAATGCTTGTAGGCGCGCTATAGCCCATTTTTTCGATGGCGCTAATCAATTCGTCGTCAAGTTCTAGTGCGTGAAAGCTGCTCAATGTAGTTACCTTTGTCTTGTTCGTTCATATTTGGAATATAAAGCACTTTTTTAAGTGCGTTTATTTTTGCGCAAGTTTACCTTATTCTGAGCAATAATAGTAAGGGATTAATCATAACTATTGCGCACGAAAAATTCGCGTTTCTCAAATTTACGTTATGCCGTAATCGTGCTAGTTTAGCCTTCCTATGTTGGTAACAATTACAATAACTATAAGAAATTCATTGTGTACTTAAATTATTATGGCTTAACCGATAATCCTTTTTCTATTGCTCCTAATCCTGATTATCTATTTATGAGCACACGGCATAAGCAAGCACTGGCGCATTTAAGCTTTGGTTTAAGGGAGTCAGGCGGGTTTGTTATGCTTACCGGAGAAGTGGGCACTGGCAAAACAACGGTGTCACGTAAGCTTATGCAAGACTTAGGCGACGACACGCAAATGGCCGTTATATTAAATCCTACGCTCTCAGCGCTTGAATTGTTAGCCACGGTGTGTGATGAGTTAGGGATAAGCTATGATCTTAATACGGCAAGTTTAAAGACCTTCACCGATTTAATTTTACAAAAACTGGCTCGCAATCATGACAATGGCGTTAACACGGTTTTATTAATAGATGAAGCACAGCATCTGCTCCCTGAGGTACTAGAACAGCTTCGCTTGTTAACCAACCTTGAAACGAATCGTGAAAAGTTACTGAAAGTGGTGTTGATTGGCCAACCAGAATTACAACAATTACTGCGCCGAAACGAGCTTCGCCAATTGGCACAACGTGTTACAGCGCGATATCATTTACTCCCTTTAACCCAGCAGGAAGTTGCCCAGTATGTAGAGCATAGGTGGCAAGTAGCGGGGGGCAGTACAAGTTGCTTTAGAAAATCAGCCTTAGCGGAAATATTTACTATTAGCGGCGGGATTCCGCGGGTTATCAATTTATTATGTGACCGAGCACTTAGCCTAGGCTATTCGTTACAGCGCCCTTTGGTGGATCATCAAATAATGGTGTCAGCCAGTTTTCAGGTATTAGGTGATGACATAGTGCTGCAGCGCCAACAAGCGCGTTGGAAACCTATATACATTACTGCGTTTATTGCCGCATTGGCATTAGGTGTATTGTGGGGTATGTATTATGTTTAAAACGTTTAGCGTTAACGAGTTAGCCCCCGGCATGATGGTCAGCAAGGTACTTGAGCAACACGGGCCGGTGAAAATTCGTAAAGTAGGCATGATCCGCTCACAAGACATGATCAAAGGCTTGTCTGAAATGGGTGTTACTCAAGTTGAAGTAGATTTATCACAAAGCTTAGGGCTTGAAGATGACGCACAAAGTGAAGTGCCTGAAGCGATTTCTACTATTGATGACACTCATACAACTAAAGCGGCTGATGAAACCGCTACGCAGCGCTTAGTTGCCTCAAATAAGCGGGTGGCCGATGTAGACCGCCAGCTTTCACAGCAATTTCATCGTTCATTGTTTTTACCTGCGGTAGAACAAATGCCAAGCAAATGGAGTTTGTATGGAAAACCCTATGCTATTTTGGCAGGCTGTGTTGTTGTGGGCTTTTGTGTAGGGCTAACATTAAGCGCTACCGCTTTGCACGGCACGTCTTGGTTATTTGGTAGTAATGAAGCGCCAATTGTTAGCAATGAAAGTATCGCTGAGCGAGAAGCGAAACAGGAGCTGAACATTGAGCCGGATCAAGGCGGAGCCAGCGAAAGCCCTCAAGGCCTTTCAACGCAAACTGATGCGCTTGCACAGCCAGCCCCAGAATTAGTCCAAGCACCAGCGCAAGCCGTGGTTGACGATACTGTTCAACAAGGCGTGGTTCAGCAGGAAGCGATTCAACAAGAAGCGCCTCAACAACAAGCTATGCAAAACGAGCCCCCTGCGTTAGTCAGTATAAATGGCGTAATAGTGGAAGAAGGGCAGCAAGTATTGGGTTATCAAAATACCAATCAGCAAGCCACCGCCTCCCAAGCGCCCATTGCAAACAATGTTTCGTCAAGCAAGCCAAACAATAAGCCTATTCAAGGTAATCCTAGTGCTTCTTCGAATATATCGAGCGAAGATTTACTTAGGCGAATTCAAGAGGCCGCAAACGACATTGACAAACAAAGCTCATCTGAGCCTGAGCCTTACGAACCCGAAAGGGCGAGTGAGGCAAGAACCTATAATGATGTACCGCGTATTGACCAACTTAGCCCCGCAGTGCTGACGCAAATGCCTGGTATGAGCTTTAGTGCCCATATGTACGCATCAAACCCAATTGACCGTTGGGTGCGAGTAAACGGTAAACGCTTAGGGGAAGGCGATTATATAAGCGATGATCTTCAATTATTAAGAATAGAACCTGATAGAGTGATTTTGTCATTTAAAGGAGATGATTTTAGAATGAATGCTCTATCAGATTGGTAGGGCTTTACGGTTTATTTGTCTAATAGCGCTGATTTAAAAAAGCCCGGTAAGTTTAAGTTAAATTCATCGGGCCTTACACACCCCACAATTTTATCACTGCTTTGGCGATATAAGTCTATTCGCTTTACTTCTGTAAGGTGCTTATTTCGCGTGCTGTAAAATGTCATTACGGTAGGTTTTAATGGGTCTTTGTAGTTGCGTTTTACTACTATAGCTAGCTTCCCGTTAGTTAACTTAACTAGCGATCCAACGGGGTATAAGCCAATCGCTTTTATGAACTCATTTACTAATTCAGTATCATGGGCACTATTGTTTTGTAAGTCTTCTAAGAATGCTTGTGAACATGTATTAGACGCATCATGATGTGCTGATAGCATGTTTTCGTAACTATCCACAATGCCTGCCATTTGTGAATACACGCTAATGTCATCGCCGCTCAATTGTTTGGGGTAACCGGTTCCGTCAATACGTTCATGATGATGCGCTATAATATCAAGCACCAGTGGCGGTACGTCACTAAAACGTTCGGCAATTTCGTAGCCTATATCAACATGAGTGCGCAATAAGGTGTGATCAGCCTCGGTTAATGGCGCACTGTTGTTATAAAGCTCACTAGGTAGCAGTGCCATACCGCAGTCCATTAATAAACCCGCTAGGGTTAAATCTTCTACCTCAGCTTGGCTGAAGCCTTTAAACTTAGCAAATATAGTCATTAAAATTGAGCAATTTAGGGAGTGCTGCACTAAGTAATCATCAGACTCTTGAAGCATAACCAAGCATGCTAACGCGTCTGTATTTTCAAAAACACTGTCTATAATTTCCTGTGACAAGGTATGTAAGGAATCAAAGTCTGGACTTTGACCGCCTTTTAATTGATGTAAAAAGTCGCTATGAATGCTGCGCGACTGAGAATAGAGTTTATTTGCTTTGGTCAGGTCTTGTTGGTGTTGTTCGCAAGAAATATTCTTATTGCTTATGGAGGGAGGGGGGCCTGACTCGGCTTGTTCGGCCGAAAAATTGCCCTTACTTAGGTCAATTTCTAGTGCTTCTATGCCATTATTCTTAAGCATATCTATTGTTGATTGCGTTTTTACAACGCCCTGGCTCTTAACTGCCAGTTTAGTGCTTGTTTGCGTAATAGCATGCACAAACATGCCTACCTGAAGCTCATCAATAGATACTATTTTCTTCATACGTCCCAACATTATGAAGATGCAGCATTTGGCTGCATCTTCAATTATTATTAATAAGGTGAGTTATTAAATTTTATCGGCACGAATGAAGAAAATTAAAGCCAAACTTTTCGCTTATTTTCAAATTCAGATATTTTATCGTTTAACTCTAAGGTTTGTCCGATTGCATCTAAACCTTTTAGCATGTTGTTTTTGTGGTGTGGGGCAATGTCAAACTCAAATACTAATTCATCACAGCTAACGGTTTGCGCTTCTAAATTAATACTAATTGCAATTTTAGGCTGAGCACTTACTTTTGCAAATAATTGATCAAGTTGGGCATTACTCAAGCTAACAGGCAGCAACTGATTATTAATACTGTTGCCGTAAAAAATATCTGCGAAAGATGTTGCAATAATGGCATCAAATCCGTAATCAGCAAGCGCCCAAGGTGCGTGCTCACGGCTTGAACCACAGCCGAAGTTTTCGCGGGTAAGCAGTATTTTAGCGCCCGCATATTCTGGCTGATTTAAGGCAAACTCAGGGTTTAGCTTTTTATCAGCCCCGTCTAAATAACGCCAATCATGAAATAAGTTGATGCCGTATCCAGCACGCGTAACGCCCGTTAAAAATTGTTTCGGGATAATTTGATCGGTATCTACGTTTGCTTGGTCAAGCGGAGCCGCAGTACCTGTTACAATATTAATTCCTGACATTGTTATTGCGCTCCTAAAGTACGTACATCGGTAAATTTACCGTTTATTGCAGCTGCAGCCGCCATTTCTGGACTCACTAAATGGGTACGCGCACCGCGTCCTTGTCGCCCTTCAAAGTTACGGTTACTGGTAGATGCACAGCGGTCACCCGGTTGCAGAATGTCATCATTCATTCCTAGGCACATTGAGCAGCCAGGTAAACGCCATTCAAAACCTGCTGAAAGAAATATGCTATCTAAGCCTTCTTTCTCGGCTAACTCTTTAACTTCCACCGAGCCTGGTACCACTATAGCGGTTACGCTAGGGGCCACTTTTCCTAACTTCGCTACTTTTGCAGCGGCGCGCAAATCTTCTATGCGGCTGTTAGTACATGAGCCAATAAATACGTGTGAAATACCTACGTTACTTATAGCATCACCTGCACGTAAATCCATATATCGCAAGGCTTTTACGGCTGAATCTTGTGTAACAGAATCACTAAACGAGCTTGGATCAGGAACCTGTTGGTTTATGCCAATTACTTGGCCTGGGTTGGTTCCCCATGTGACTTGTGGCTCAATATCTTTGGCTTGCAAGGTAACTACGGTATCAAAGCTAGCATCAACATCTGAATATAAGGTTTCCCAATACGCTTGTGCTTCTTCCCATTGATGCGTGCGAGGCGCAAATTCTTTGCCTTTCATATAAGCGAAGGTTTTTTCGTCGGGTGCAATTAGCCCCGCTTTTGCACCGGCTTCAATACTCATGTTGCAAATGGTCATACGCTCTTCCATCGACAAATCACTTATGGCTTGGCCACAATACTCAATTACATGGCCGGTAGCGCCTGCATGACCAATTTCACCAATAATAGCGAGTATTATGTCTTTCGCAGTAACGCCTAATGGTAGCTTACCTTGTACTTCGACTTTCATGCTTTTAGCGCGTGATTGCTTAAGTGTTTGTGTGGCTAACACGTGTTCAACTTGTGATGTGCCAATACCAAAAGCCAGTGCACCAAATGCACCGTGGGTGGCAGTGTGTGAATCACCACACACTACGGTCATACCTGGCTGGATTAAACCAAGCTGTGGTCCAATAACATGAATAATACCTTGGTTTTTATGCCCTACAGGGAATAGTTGGATACCATGGTGCTCGCAGTTTGCGGCAAGTGTATTTAACTGCAATGCGTTTTGCGGGCCGCACGCGTCTAAAGCAAGTGAGCGCGTAGATATACTATGGTCCATTGTACCGAAGGTTAAATCGGGGCGGCGTACCTTTCTGGCTTTTTCATTTAAGCCTGCAAATGCTTGCGGGGTAGTAACTTCGTGTATAAGGTGGCGGTCAATGTATAACAACAAATCGTCACCGACTTGGTCAACAACGTGTTGATTCAATACTTTTTCATAAAGTGTAGCTGGCATTTTCTCTTCCTTGCAGCGCTGTGCATTCGCTGCATCAATCGTGTTGGGCCTTATATAAAAGGCTTCTCATAGGCGATAAAAAGGTGCGTGCAAAATTTGTGTTTACCTGAGCACCTTTCAACATCTACAGCTGGCTAAGAATATAATCGCCTACTTCGCTGGTAGATTTAGCTAAATGTTTTTGCTCGGGTAATAGTAACTCAGCCGTTAACACGCCGTCGCTTAAGGTTTTTACTACTGCGTTTTCTATACTATCGGCAGCTTCTGATAAACCTAAGCTGTAACGAAGCATCATGGCCGCAGATAATATTTGCGCAACTGGATTAGCAATATTTTTCCCGGCTATATCAGGTGCAGAACCACCTGCAGGCTCATACATACCAAAACCTTGCTGATTAATACTTGCTGAGGGGAGCAGGCCCATTGAGCCGGTTATCATGGCGCATTCATCTGACAATATATCACCGAATAAATTAGAGCAAAGTAATACATCAAATTGCCCTGGATTGGCCACTAGCTGCATGGTGGCGTTGTCAATGTACATGTGCTCTAAGCTCACATCGGGATAGTCTTTAGCGACTTCTTCCACGACTTCACGCCATAAACGGCTAGTTACCAATACATTGGCTTTATCTACCGATACTACTTTTTTGCTACGCTTACTTGCTGCTTCAAAAGCAGAATGCGCTATGCGTCTAATTTCTGCAGTCGAGTAACGCATGGTGTCAAAAGCGGTTTTTTGTTCGCCTTCACCCTCTAAACCTTTAGGCTGGCCAAAATAAATGCCTGAGGTTAACTCGCGAACTACTAGCACATCTACGTTGTTTTTGGCGATGTCAGCACGAAGGGGTGACAAGTGCGCTAGGCTTTCGTAAATTTTGGCAGGGCGTAAGTTACTAAACAAATCAAAATGGCTTCTTAGTGACAATAAAGCGGCACGCTCCGGGCGCTTTTCTAAAGGTAAAGAATCCCATTTAGGCCCGCCAATAGAGCCAAATAAAATAGCGTCGGCTTGTTCGCAGCCTTTCAAGGTGGCGTCGGGTAATGCTTCACCATGATGATCAATCGCATATCCGCCCACGGCATACTCGGTGCAATTAAGCGTAAACTCGTGCTTTGCGCTTACGGCATCAAGTACTCTGCGCGCTTGTTGCATAACTTCAGGCCCAATACCGTCGCCCGCTAGTACTGCAATAGAAAAACTGGTCATTTACACTCCTGCTATTTTTACTTGTTTTTGTTGGTCAATTTGGTCGGCTAAATATGTGTTGTTTAGCACGAAAATTAATGATTTCACACCGGCTTCAACTATGTCGGTGGCAAGGCCAATACCGTTAAAACGGCGGCCATTATATTCTACAATTACGCTTACTTGGGCTAGGGCGCCAGCGCCTTCACCTTTTGAATCAAGCTTAAAGTCTACAATGTCTAAATCATGGCCTTTTATGGCTTTAATAATCGCATTGAAAGCGGCATCAACTGGGCCGTTGCCGGTAGAGGCTTCAGTTACCTCTTCTTCGCCAACCATAACGGTTACGGTGGCAGAAGGAATGATGTTTTGCCCTGAGGTAGCATGCAAATATTGAAGTTTATAGTACGCTTGCTCGTGTTTTTGTTGATCAAAAAACAATAAGGCTTCTAAGTCATAGTCAAACACTTGGCCTTTTTTGTCAGCCAATTTCAAAAATGAAGTATATATGTTGTCAAGGTCGTATTCATCGGTGCCATAGCCTAGCTCACCTAAACGGTGCTTAATTACATGGCGGCCCGAACGAGAGGTTAAGTTTAGTACATTCTTATTAATACCCACAGACTCAGGGGTCATAATTTCGTAGGTATTTTCGCCTTTTAATACGCCATCTTGGTGTATACCTGAAGAGTGACTAAAAGCATTCGCGCCCACTATTGCCTTATTCATTTGCACAGGCATATTACATAACTGGCTGACTAATTTAGAGGCTTTGTGAATTTCTTGGCTCTTTATATTGGTATCTAAGCCTAGCTTTGCGTAGCGCGTTTGTAAGGTCATGGCTATTTCTTCAAGTGAGCAGTTACCTGCACGCTCGCCTATGCCATTAACCGTACACTCAATTTGGCGAGCGCCGTGCTCTACCGCAGCCAATGAATTAGCTACGGCTAAACCTAAGTCATTATGACAATGCACAGAAATAACGGCTTTATCAATATTAGGTACGCGGTTATAAAGGTTTTGAATAATTCCGCCAAATTCAGATGGAATCGTGTAACCAACGGTATCAGGAATATTGACCGTGGTAGCACCTGCATTAATAGCTGATTCAACCATGCGGCATAAATAATCGATATGAGTACGCCCCGCGTCTTCACATGAAAACTCTACGTCATCAGTATATTTACGCGCATGTTTAATGGCTTTCACCGCCATTTCAACTACCTCATCTTGCGATTTACGTAGCTTAGTACCAACGTGAATATCAGATGTTGCAATAAAAGTGTGAATTCTAAAGGCATCAGCAACGCTCAACGCTTGCCCGCATGCGTCAATATCTTTCTCTAGCGCTCTTGATAAACCGCATACTCGTGCGTTTTTAATTTCTTGGGCAATTAATTTTACCGACTCAAAATCACCAGGAGATGAAACAGGGAATCCAGCTTCTATTACATCAACGCCAAGGCGTTCAAGCATAAGCGCAATTTGTAGTTTTTCACGCACATTCAAACTTGCTGGAAGGGCTTGTTCGCCATCACGCAATGTGGTGTCAAAAATAATGACTTGGTCGCTCATATTTCACTCCTGTAAGGGCTTATTCGCCTACATTGTATCATTGTTAATATGCCTGTTATTGATTGATTTAAAGCCTTTTTTGATGACTTAACCATACTTAGCATGAGAGGCATAAAAAAACCCGCGCTAAGCACGGGTTTTTATGTTTTAGTAAACTACGCTCACCCGCACCGATTAAGATGTAATGGTAAGAGCAGCAGGATAGAAATAACGCGAAAGCGAATATTTGATGATAAATATTTTGTCATTTCAGTTCCTGTTGGGTAAAAACGTAATTTCATGCTAGAAATGTAACTTTCTTTGCAATGAGCGTCAAGCCAAAAACCCCTTAAAAACGGATTACTTGCTAATTATTACGTGATTACTTAGTTAGTTTACTTCTATCCTTGTAATTTGGCCTTCATTTCTTTGCGTCTCTCATGCAAAAGTGGCTCGGTGTAACCGTTGGGTTGATCTTTTCCTTTAAAGATTAAATCGTGGGCTGCTTGAAATCCTATACTACTTTGCAAATTGGGCAGCATGGGAATGTATTCGCTATCATCAGCGTTTTGCTCATCTACTAATGCGGCCATACGTTCCATTGAAGCATTAATTTGCGCCTCGCTAACTAAACCATGCTCTAACCAATTAGCAATATGCTGGCTAGATATACGCAAGGTTGCTCTATCTTCCATAAGGCCAACATTGTTTATGTCGGGTACTTTTGAGCAGCCAATACCTTGGTGTACCCAGCGCACAACATAGCCCAATATGCCTTGTACGTTGTTATCAAGATCATGCTGAATTTCTTCATCACTCAATAACTCGTTTCCTTGCAATGGAATATCAAGAATGGTATCGGTGCCATCAAAGCTTTGTGTGTCAGAGGCGTTAATAATTGTATCTTGTAAGCTGAACACGTCTACCGTGTGATAATGCATAGCGTGAAGCGTTGCACCAGTAGGTGAGGGTACCCAAGCGGTTGATGCACCCGCTTTAGGGTGGGCAATTTTCGCCTCAAGCATGGCTGCCATTTGATCAGGAATAGGCCACATGCCTTTACCAATTTGCGCTTTACCCGACAAACCTGCTTTTAAGCCCGTAATTACGTTAGCTTTTTCATAAGCGTGTATCCAAGGGCGCGCTTTTAACTCAGCTTTTGCGGCAAATGGCCCTTTTAACATAGAGGTATGAATTTCATCACCTGTGCGATCAAGGAAACCAGTATTGATGAAAACAACGCGCTCTTTAGCGGCTGCAATACAAGCTGCTAAGTTAACACTGGTGCGGCGCTCTTCATCCATAATGCCGACTTTTAAGGTGTTTTTCGCTACGCCAATTACCGGTTCAATAGCGGCAAATAAAGCATCAGTGAACGCAACTTCTTCAGGCCCGTGCATCTTAGGTTTCACAATATAAACACTGCCGGTTTTACTATTGCTAAACTGGCTATTGTTAAGCAGGTCATGTTTGGCAATAAGGCTGGTAATAAGCCCATCCATAATCCCTTCAAAAATAGGCTCATCGTTAAATAAAATGGCGTCGTTGGTCATAAGATGGCCTACGTTTCGCACAAACATTAAGCTTCTGCCTGATAAGCTAAAACGAGTGTTATTTGCCCCAGTGTATTGGCGATCAGGATTCATAGTTCGGGTAATAGATTTACCGCCTTTTTGCATATCAAATTGTAAACTACCTTGCATTAAGCCAAGCCAGTTTTTATAAACTAAGGTTTTGTCTTCAGCATCTACCGCAGCAACTGAATCTTCGCAGTCCATAATGGTGGTTATTGCAGATTCAATGAGCAAATCTTTAATACTTGCGGGATCAGCCGAGCCTATGGGATGCTTAGCATCAAATTGAATTTCAATATGCAAGTGGTTGTGCTTAAGCAGTATGGCTTCGAATTGGTCCGCACTTTTGCTAGGTGTAAAACCAACAAATTGACTAGGCTTAGCCAAGCTTTGTTTTGAATCATTGTTAAGGGTAACCACTAATTCGCCGTTCTCAACGTTATAGTTGGTACTATCAGCATGAGAACCATTCGCTAATGGTGCGGCTTCATCAAGCAGTGCACGCGCTCTTTTAATAACAGCTTGCCCGCGTTTAGGATTATACTGGCCTTGTTTCTCTTGCCCGTTTTCATCGCCAATTGCGTCAGTGCCGTATAGGGCGTCATATAAACTTCCCCACCTTGCATTTACTGCGTTTAATGCATATCGCGCGTTATTTATAGGCACAACCAATTGCGGGCCGGCAATATGAGCAATTTCATCATCAACGTTTTCAGTGCTTATTTTGCTTTGCGCGGGAGTGGGCAACAAATAGTCTATTTCTTGTAAAAACGTTTTGTACTGTTCAAAACTGGCACCTTTGTTATGCAGGTGAAAGTTGTCTATTTTCAGCTGTAGCTCATCTCGTTTGGCTAACAAGGCCTTATTGATAGGCGTAAATTCAGCCACAACTTTTTCAAAACCTGTCCAAAAATCGGCTTGCGTTACTTCAGTACCAGGCAACGCCTCTTGGATCAGAAATTGGTGTAAAACTGGCGCAATTTTAAGTGCGCCTTTTTGAATATATGAGGTCATTATCTTCTCCATTACATGCCGCTGTGTTTTAGCCTGCACTTCGTTCTGTCATACGACGTAAATTATACAGCGCAAAGTGCTTTTTAATTATTGTACTGAGTGTAATGAACTGAAGAATAAATGGAACTTTATGCCGTTCATGCTTAGCATTCACTGTGTGAATGCTAAAGCGTGAACCGATGGACTGGCGTTTTTAAAGCGTGAAATGACAGGTTTTGCGCCTACTGTGCCTGCATTTCATTCGCTACGTCACCTATTAAACGGCGCAACCATATATGGCCCGCATCATGGTGTAATAGTGCGCTCCAAGCCATTTTTAAGGCAATGGGGGGAATATCAAAAGGAGGCGACACTATTTTAATAGCTGCATCATCTTTAAATATGTTGGCAGCCTTAGTGGGCAGGGTGGCTATTAGGTTTTGCGTTTTAGCCATTTGTAGCGCGGCATGGTAGTGGCGAGTAAACACTCTAATATCACGTTTTTTGCCAATTTTAGTTAGCTCAGCATCTACCCAACCTAGCTTCTGTACTTCAGTGGGATCAATACCTACGCCTACGCCAAAACCGGTTTTACTTACCCAAATGTGCTGGCCACTTAAGTATTGCTCTAAGCCAAAGCTTTGAGCTCGCGGGTGATCAGCTCGTATTACGCACGAAAAATCATCGTACCAAATAACTTTTTGGTGGAAGCTTAAAGGTAATTCTTCAAAGCGGTTAATTGCCATATCAACCTTGCCTTGTTCTACGTCATGAAAGGTCACATCACTTGGTGTAATCAAATCAAGCGTGATGTTAGGAGCAAGCTCTGTTAAGCGCCCAACTAGGCTAAGGAGTAGGGTAGATTCAGCATAATCGCTGGTCATAATTCTAAAGGTTCTAACGCTGGTGAGTGGGTCAAATTCAACTTCTGGTTGAATGCTAGATTCTAACTGACTCAACACATCGCGAATAACGGGTTGCAACTCTACAGCCCTTTTTGTTGGTGTCATACCATCGCTGGTTCTTACCAAAAGTGGGTCTTTAAATAAATCTCGCAAACGTTTCAAACCATTGCTCATAGCCGGTTGAGTGATGCTTAATTGATTTGCGGCTTTTGTTACGCTGCCCTCGCGTAGCAGTACATCTAAATACACCAATAAATTGAGGTCGACTTTGGCAATATTCACGATTAGTTTCCTTGTACGCTTTTGCTTTGCTTAGTAATTACTATACATTGATTATATAAAAATTAGCAATAATTAAAAGGTTTGCTATTAATTTTGTGAATATAAAACGTTAGATATTTGTGAAGATATTGAAAAATATAAAGAAAAAACGCCCCGAAGGGCGCCGAACAAGAGTTTGTTGTGTGTCTTTTATTTATGCGATGGCATCAAATTGATTCATCGTGTTGTCTTCGCCCGATGCTTTAAGTGCTTGGTCACCTGAGAAGTACTCTTTATGTGTATCACCTAAATCAGAACCCGCCATGGCTTGGTGTTTAACACAAGCTAAGCTTTGGCGAATTTCTTCACGCTGAACACCTTTAACATACGCTAGCATGCCTTGGTCACCGAAGTAGCCTTTTGCTAGATTGTCAGTAGATAAAGCAGCAGTATGATAAGTAGGTAAAGTAATCAAATGATGGAAAATACCAGCTTCACGTGCAGCATCTGCTTGGAAAGTACGTACTTTTTCATCCGCTTCAATAGCAAGGTCAGTGGTATCGTACTTAGCTGACATAAGCGCACTGCGATCATATGCTGAGGTATCTTTACCGGCTTCGTTCCATCCATCAAATACTTGCTGGCGGAAATTAAGTGTCCAGTTAAATGAAGGCGAGTTGTTGTATACAAGTTTCGCATTTGGTACATCTTCACGAATTTTGTTTACCATAGCTGCAATTTGGCCAACGTGTGGTTTTTCAGTTTCTATCCAAAGTAAGTCAGCACCATTTTGTAATGAGGTTACGCAGTCAAGTACTACGCGGTCAAAACCAGTGTCTTCTTTAAATTTATACAAACCATTGGGTAAACGAACCGGTTTAACAAGCTGGCCGTCTAATTTCATTACCGTGTCACCGTTGCCTAAGTCATCAACACTATTTACTGGCGTAGTTTCAAGAAACGCATTGTATTGAGCCGCTAAATCACCTTCGCTTTGCGATACTGGGATTTTTTGCGTTAAGCCAGCACCTAATGAATCAGTACGCGCAACAATAACGCCGTCATCTACGCCTAATTCTAAAAATGCATAACGAACAGCATTAATTTTGGCTAAGAAATCTTCGTGCGGAACGGTTACTTTGCCGTCTTGGTGGCCACACTGCTTAGCATCAGATACTTGGTTTTCAATTTGAATACAGCATGCGCCAGCTTCAATCATCTTTTTAGCAAGTAGGTAGGTGGCTTCTTCATTACCGAAACCGGCGTCAATATCAGCAATAATTGGCACTACATGTGATTCAAAATTGTCAATTTGCGCCTGAATAGCCGCTACTTTTTTCGCGCCGTTTTCGCTGCTATCTGCTTTGGCATCATCTAATTGATGGAACAAGTCACCTAACTCGCGAGCATCGGCTTGGCGTAAGAAGGTATACAGCTCTTCAATAAGTGCTGGTACTGTGGTTTTTTCGTGCATTGATTGGTCAGGCAACGGACCAAATTCAGAACGAAGTGCCGCTACCATCCAACCCGATAAGTACAAATAGCTCTTTTGCGTAGTCCCTTGATGCTTTTTAACTGACAACATTTTTTGTTGACCAATAAAGCCATGCCAGCAACCTAATGATTGTGTGTATTGTGAAGAGTCAGCATCGTATTCAGCCATATCTTGACGCATAATACCTGCGGTGTATTTGGCTATATCTAGCCCAGTAGTAAAGCGGTTTTGGATTTTCATGCGCGCTGCATATTCAGGGCTTATTGCATTCCAGCCAGTACCTTGATTTGCTTTCAAATCGGCGAATTGTTTAATGGTGTCTTGATACTGTGACATAGTAAATTCCTCAGCTTTCTTAAAATATGGGGCTGTACAATTACAGCCTTATTAACGTGTTGTGTGTATTAATTGTGTCTCTATTTATGTATTGCTGTTTGAGTACGCATTCATCCTAGGCGCAGAAACACAATAAATAAAATATATAAAATTCATTTACATCATTAATTTCATGAATGCATTTAAGGGTTGCTTGTAAAATTTTACATGTGAAAATCACAAAAATTGACTTTCTTAAAGTGGCATCACACGCAAACTCTATAAAAAATTAAAAAAGATGACGCTAAATGCCTTGTGGTCATTAGAATGACACTATTTTGTTGTATACTTTCGTTCATAAAATTGAAATGTGAGTACAATTTAGGAAATTTATGATCACTACAAAGCTCAGTTATATTGGTAAATGGTTTGGGATAGGGCTTGCGTGCGCAAGTTTCAGTGCGTGTGTTGTTATTGATGTTGAAGCTGCTAAACAAGTAGACAATCAAGTTTCATCTAAAAGCCAAGCAAGTGTTCCGAAGAATATTATTATGGTTGTGGCAGATGGTACAGGGCCTGCATTTACTACGGCCTATCGTTATTACAATGACAATCCGAACACGCCTTATATTGAAACCACTATTTTTGACGATACCTTAGTCGGCGGTTCAAGCACTTATCCTCATGAAGTAAGTGGCTTAGTGACTGATTCTGCAGCAAGTGCCACAGCTTTGGCCGCAGGCGTTAAGAGCTACAATGGCGCTATAGGCGTTGATGTAAACAAGCAAGCGGTAGAAACCGTGCTGCATAGAGCTCATAAGTTAGGATTAAAAACTGGCCTGGCGGTTACTAGCCATATTGTTCATGCAACACCAGCAGCTTACATGGTAGCTAATGAATCACGCCAAAATTATAATGAAATAGCCGATAGCTTTTATGATGACCGCATTAACGATGAGCATTTAGCTGACATTATGTTAGGTGCTGGTTGGGGATTCTTTATGCGAGAAGACCGTAACCTGGTGAACGAATTTAAAGCCGATGGTTATCAATATATTGATAAATATTCACAACTGGCAAGCATTGATTCAGCAAAACCGGTGCTTGGATTGTTTGGTGATAGCGGCCTACCTTGGGCCTTAGATGACAAAGAACCGCTTCGCTTGCGCAAGTTAACCGAAGCCGCAGTTCCGTATTTAGAAAATGAAGACGGTTTCTTTTTATTAGTTGAGGCAAGCCAAGTCGATTGGGCAGGACATGGGAATGATATTTCTGCCGCGATGGCTGAAATGCATGACTTAGCTAAAACTATGGAATATTTGTATGAATATGTGCAAAGCCATCCTGATACCTTAGTTGTTATGACGGCGGATCATAGTACAGGCGGCTTAACCATTGGTGCTAATGGTGTATATGCATGGCAGCCACAATGGTTGAAAAACTTCAAAGCATCTGTTGCAACTATTGCTGAATCTATAATAGAAGAGGCTGACAAAGGCGCGTTTGTATCAACGCAATTTGGTTTTGATCTTAACGAAAGTGAAGTAGAGCAGGTAAACACCATTAATGCTCAAATGAGTGCTCGTGAAATTCAAGCGGTGCTTAAGGATATTGTAGATAAACGAAGCAATACTGGCTGGACTACTTCAGGACATACCGGAATTGACGTACAAGTATTTGCTTTTGGTCCATCATCTGAACGCTTTGCGGGTAGCCAAGACAATACTGACATTGCACACAAAATTTTCGATTTGCTGAATACCTACTACAAACAAAAAGCGAATAAGTAGCAAGCTTTATAAAAGGTTGATATAAAAAGCCAGATACTTTCGTATCTGGCTTTTTTATTGAGGTTCTAAAAGATTGGTAATGCTTTTTACGGGCGAAGAATCAACATTTGCCGCGGATTAATATTGCCTTGCAATGCGCTTAAATATTGATTCGACATATTTTCAAAACCTTCCACATTAATTTCTTGTATATGAGGCTTTATAGCGCGTAAAAATGTTTCCCATGCATTTTGATATTTAGCGAAAAATTCAGCTTTACCCCACTCATCTTGCCTTAGTTTCACTTGGCTAGGGGCAAAAAAGACCTCACCGCTGGTGTTTACATCACTCGTGTTTCTGCCGTTTACGTCAGTAGCACCAATTAATTGCGTACTTACTTGGTAATCTTGCAATCCTTTTTGCAGTGAGTGTAGGGTGTTCTTATTCCCTGCAAAATCTAAAATAACCTGAGTATTTTGCTCAGCAGTGTGTGTACTTGAGCTATTAAGCTTTGCCATGTAGGTTTCAATGTCATCATAATCCACGATTTCATCATAGCAGCCTAATTCATTCACAAAATCAATGTTGGCACTTGAGCTTAAGCCTACAATTTTACATGATTGCCCTGCAAGCTGCTGTTTAAGAAGCATAGCCGTACCATAGGCGGTTTTGCTTGAAGCACTGGTGATGAAAACGTTGCGCGCATGTGAATATTGGCTGGCCACAAAAGTACTTAATACAAAAGAGGTCATAAACAATGGGCGGTAGGTAATTTGCCAGCTTTCATTCGCTAACTGATAGCCTGTGTCAGTATCGCAAAATACGTAGTGGTCATATACCGGTGATATGCTTTTTCTTTGGCTATGAGCGTCAAAAAATCCTGTGCTATCAACATGTTTGGGCTGCACAACTACGTGGCTAGCAAAAGGCAGGTAACCAAACACACGTTTGCCTACGGCTATATCTGGATTATTTGAGGCAGCTACATTAGCGAAGCCCCAAACGGGGATAACACCGTATTGTTCAGGCTCATTTGTGAGAAAAAATCCCCAGTAACCGAAGCTTTGTCCAAGTACCGCGTAGGTAATATTATTTGCTGACAAACCAAAACTGTCTATTTCTAATAAGACTTCGTTTTCTTGTAGATTTAAAGACCGTGTTTCAATATTAATATTTGAGAGGTTTTCTTTATTTATGAGTAAACGTTGCATGCTATAAATACCTTTATTATTGTATTTATAGTTTTACCAGAAAAACACACGCCACAGTATTGATATTACTAATAGGCGTGGCTAGATTTTAAGCATAGTTGCGCGTACTACTGATTTAAAAAGTCTTCAATAGGATCGCCAGTTACATTTGAGATTTGCTTGAATAAGTATATTAAAGCAGAAATTAATAAGATCATGCTAGGAATAACAATAACCGGATAACTAAGGGCAGTCATACGTCCAAGTTCTTCAGTGTAAGCGGTAGTGCCTGGCTCAGAAACTAAAATCCACTTAGCTAAACCATAATTTAAGGCAGAAGATAAAAAGAATGATGAAGCCACAATATATGAGCTAACGGCTATTTTTTCTTTAAATATTTCAATTGCGTTTTTTTCAGCTAAGCGTGCATTTAACTTATCCCAATTCACGAGTTGGTCATTCAAAATAAGTGCTTTCACCAAGGGCTTGTGAGTAAACTGGGTAATAATAACGGCAAGGCCAATTAAGGCCGGGATGGCCGCTTCTTTTATAGCCATATATTCAGCAGGCAGTTTAAGTAAACTTATTCCCCCAGTTAATAATACACTCACAATTCCCAGTACTGAGAACATGTTTACTTTTTTGGTTTGCACTAGTTCAATTAGCCCATAACCAAGTGGAAACAAGAGTGCAACTACTACGCCCCATGCCGGCCCTAAGTATTCATCGGTACTTAAGTACGACATAATTACCACGGGAATGGCGATATTGAAAATTAGATTACCGAAAAATCCTGAGTTTTGCTTTTGAGCTTGTGTGGGTTCCGTCACGCTTGTTTCTCTACTTCTTAGTTAGGCGGGTATTTTACGCAATTAGGCGCGCCCTTACCATTGTAATTTTTAACATGAAAGCTACATTTACATAGTGTATTTAATGACTTGAAACTAAAGCCTTGAATTGCATAGCTTAATTGAAGAGCTTAATTGAAAGTCAAACTTATAAAATGATATGAGGGAGATATCTTGACATATCTTGAGTGATAAGGTTTTTATCTTCTCTAACGGATATTCCCGCCGGTTCGTCGCCAATCAGCCAAGAACCAATTAAAGTGTAGTTGTCACCAAACCGGGGCAATGGGTGGTTCGCTTGATATACGAAACCCTCTTCACCATAGGGACCTTCACTCGAGGCATTTTTTTGCTGAGTATTTATATCAAAAATATCAATGTTTGCCCCTTCCCTGGAGTAAAGTGGTTTTTTAACCCATGATGAATGACTACTTTGATGGGCGTATTTCGCAAAATCACTTTCAAAGAATGCCGGTAACAAATTAGGGTGGTTCTCAAAAGATTGCCACAACAGTGGAAGTAAGCCTTTATTTGAAAGCACACTTTTCCATATAGGTTCAAGCCAGCCTACACGGCTACTAATAGTTTGCTTAGCAAAGGGTTCGCGTAACATAAACTCCCAAGGATAGAGCTTAAAGCAATGTTCTATCAGGTTGTCATTTTTGTCACTCAACTGCTCAAGTGCATCTACGCCTATGTCTTCCATAAACGTAAAGTAGGTATCTAAACCCGCTTCGCTTGCGCAATCTTGTAGGTATTGAACGGTGCCGCGATCTTCTAATGAGTCTTTCGCACAAGCGAAATGCATAAAACGGCATTGATAAAACTGGCTAATATCTTTAAAAGTACGAATAAGCTTTTCTTGCACTGAATTAAATTGATCAGCATTACGAGAAATATGCCCAGCCTTTACTTTGTCTTCAAGCCATAACCATTGCCAAAAACCAGTTTCGTAGAGCGATGTGGGGGTGTCAGCATTGTTTTCTAATAATTTTGCAGGATGCTTGCCGTCATAACTAAAATCTAAACGGGAATATAAGCTAGGGTGCTTTTCGTTCCAGCTATCTGCCATTGCTTGCCAAGCCAGTTCAGGAATAGCAAGCTTTTGAAGCGTTTCTTCACTTTTAAGCGCTTCATTTACTACATGCAGGCACATTTGATGTATTTCAGCGCTAGGCTGCTCAATGTGTTCTTCTATTTGCTGTAAACTAAATTGATAGTAAGCACTCTCATCCCAGTATGTTTCGCCATACATAGTGTGAAAATGAAAACCATATTCTTTTGCCAGCGCTTGCCAGTTACTTCTAGCAAGCGACGGTAGTCGTAACACCTAGCCGCCCCAGCCTTTTGATGCGGCAGTGCGCGATGAAGTGGCGCGAGCAATATTACCAAAACCTCCGCGCTTTAAAGCGCTAGTGGTAGTAGGGCGTTTATTGAAAAAGCTTTGCCTTACTCGATACTTTTGATTGCCAGAAGTGGAATACTTGCCCACGTTTTGCCCATTGGACGTAAACCACCTGTTGCGCAGTGGCGAGTTTCGCGAATTTGATGTGTACATAGGAGTATATCGGCGTGAACCTGACATTAAGTTACCCAACATGTAGCCCGCCATTAACGGCATGAAAAAGCTACCTTGAGAGGTGTTTTGCTGTTGGCAAGCACTGGCACCAAAATCGTATTCGCAGTCAGCTTGAGTTTCGTATTTGGGGCCTGTGTCTTGCGCATCCTGCAAAGCTGCTTCATACGTAGCCTGGCATTCGGCACTAAATGAAGGATTATCGGAGCTGCAATCATCAGCATCTATGTAAATAGATGCAACGTCGTCAGTTCCGCAAGCGCCTAGCATGAATGTAGCGGCACCTAATGCAATGGGTTTCAGCGGGTTCACTTTTCGCATAGCATTCAGATTAATATTTTTACTGCGTTTTTGATTGCTTGATTTATTTGATGAATTTGACATTCACAAGCTCCTAATAAGACATACAAGCGGCATTAAGTAAGCCTACGGATATAGATACACAGGCTAAAATAATTCCCGCTGATACTTCATTGTTATCTATGCGCTCAGCAATAAGTGGCATAAACGTAAAGCGCAAAAGTAGGAACGCAAATACCTGCGCTAACATGGCAACGAAGGCCCAAATAACGTAATCAACAAAGAATGCAGAGCTAGATGCTGCGCCAGCAAGTGCAATGGCAAATCCTATCATGGCGCCACCAAAGCCAATTGCAGCAGCGGTATTTTGCTGTTCTTTTACCAGCTTCCATTCATCATGCGGGGTAATAAAGGTATAAAGTAGTTTGAACACAAAAAATAGCACTATTGAGATCAAAAAGTACATGGCGAAATTGCCAAGGCCTGCTAATGATGTTTGTAACATTTCCATGTGCGTTCCTTTTGTTGAAAATATATAAATTTAATAAAGGCTTCGGTAAAGTAAAATTTAATAGAACCGAGACCAATCAATATTGTTTATGCGACTTTGTGCAATGTAAAAGACTTTGTCACCTGATTCTAGCAAAGTGCTTAGCGGTGGGTTTACCGATATTTTATGAATATCATGGTCTTTAGCAATGCCAATAAAAATAGCTTCGTATTCACTTTTAAATTTGAAGAACAATGACTCAACAGTAATTGCGTTAACATTGTCGGGTATGGTAGCAGAAAACTGAGCTTGTCCTTCATAAACATCCAATAAATCATGATGCAATAAAGATGAACCTGGGTCGAACGCTGATTTGGCTAGCATTTCAACGGCTACACTAGGGGTACATTCAATTTCAGGGCAATGCTGGCGCAACAAACTGACTAAACTTTCGTCTTCAAAATAAGCTACCTTGTGCGCAGCTTGATTGCGCTGTGAGCAATAAAGCGCCGAGGTCATTGTCATGTCGTCTTGCGGATTATCTATTAATATAGTTGCTGCGTCAGCAATACAGGCTCTGTCCATATCCTCATCTTTGTTAAAGGTGTCTACTTTTACAAACTCAATAGTACCTGGGAAAGGGTTGGTAATATCCGCTCTTACGCATAAGACGATATCTGGGTTTTCAACAGAACTCTTTTTTTCAATTAACAATAGTTTGATCAATTGTTCGGTTCGCTTGCCATTCCAGCCAAGTACCAGTATATGATTTTTAACATCTAGGGTGTTCATGCCCTTCGCTCCTTTTTGCCACTGTGTACTCACCCAACTTGCTATTCGCCCTAAGATTAAACCGAATATAGATAAACCAAGTGGAATTATATAAAGAGAAACTACTAATTTACCGGTAGCAGTGGTGGGTGACATATCACCGTAACCCACTGTAGATCCGGTAACTACTATCCAATAGAAAAAGTCGTTAATATTCAGTAGTGTGCTTTCACCTGCTAAAAATAGCAAAATATATGAGCTGAGTACGTAAAAACTGAGCAAGCCGATTAACACAAACCAACGCATTTGTGAAAAGTACTGCAACATTAGCTTTTTTACTCTAACTAAGGTGTTCATGTGCACTCATAATCTGTTATTTAGGCGTCTAGTGTTAATAAAAACTCTAATAAATACAAGCCATAAATACTTCTAGTGACAGAGTATCCTCAAAACTTATCCACAGAACTAGGCTCGGACTGTCCAAGCGCTTGTATGTGGATAAGTTTACTTGGTATAAAATTGTGAGGCATCAAAAAACAAAAGCCCGGCACAAATGGCCGGGCAAAAAATTCGACATAGGGAGATGTCTAAGTTCATAACAGGAATGTACAACATGAAACTTGTGATTATAATAAGGGAATCGTTTATACTTCGCACGCAAATTAGGGTATGGCTAATCATATTAGGTATGTACAAAAATACTACAACTTTAGTTTAAATATCACTCTTTCGCTAATGGCTAAACATAAGATGCTGTTTTAGCCACTAAATATATGGTGTTTGCTTGTTGCATTCATTATGAAACTGTATCAACTCGTTTTAAAAGAATTATGTAATTAATGAAAATATCTGACTTTGATTTTGATTTACCTGAGCACTTAATTGCTAAATATCCTGCAAAAGATCGCACTTCTTCGCGCATGTTAAAGCTAAATGGCAATAGCGGCGAACTTAGCCACGGCAATTTTACTGATATTGTTGAGCTTATAAACGAGGGGGATTTACTTATTTTCAACAATACGCGAGTAATACCCGCGCGTTTGTTCGGGCATAAAGAAAGCGGCGGTAAAATTGAGGTGTTACTTGAACGTGTACTGAGAGACAACACCGCCTTAGCGCATATGAAGTCAAGTAAAAGCCCGAAAGCCGGAGCGTTGATCATTCTTGAGGGCGGCTTAAAAGCCAATGTACTAGGACGCCAAGGCGCACTGTTTCATTTGTCATTTGAGGGTAGCGAGAACATTTTTGATTTGTTAGAACAATATGGACATATGCCGCTACCGCCATACATAGACCGCCCTGACGAAGACTCAGACAAAGAAAGATACCAAACCGTTTACAATGAAAAGCCGGGAGCCGTTGCTGCGCCAACCGCTGGTTTACATTTTGACGAAAACATTTTGGCACGTTTAGCTGAAAAGGGTGTGAATACTGCCTATGTAACCTTACACGTGGGGGCAGGCACCTTTCAGCCAGTAAGAGTTGACAATATTCAAGATCATGAAATGCATTCAGAATATGCCGAAGTAAGTGCTGAAGTCGCTGAACTCATAAAGCAAACTAAAGCAAATGGAAAACGCGTGATTGCGGTGGGAACTACCTCAGTGCGTTCGGTTGAATCAGCCGCTCAAGCTACTGAGTCTGAATTAATTGCGCCGTTTCTATCAGACACCAATATCTTTATTTATCCCGGCTTTAAATTTAAAGTGATTGATGCAATGTTAACTAATTTTCATTTGCCACAGTCTACCTTAATGATGCTAATTAGTGCCTTCGCAAGCCGCGAAAAAGTAATGAACGCCTACCAAGAAGCGATTAAAAACGAATACCGTTTTTTTAGTTACGGCGATGCTATGTTTATTACGCGCAATAATGTAAGTTAGAAAATCGTAAAACAAAAAGGCCGCTGGTACTCACCACGCGGCCTTTTTTATTTTACGTAGCTAAGCTGTTTATAGGCCAAGCACCTTTGTACCTTGTTTAAAGGTTATATCTACAGGAATATTAGCCGATGTGAGTTTGCTTAAATCACTCTGCAAGTTGCGGCTTATGATGCCTTTTTCCGCTACTAATTCAGCCACGCCATTGTAGTCACCATTACCTTGTAAGGTTAGAATTAACTCAGATAGGCTATCAATTGCTGATGACATTTTATCCATATTAACGCTATAGAAGCCTTGTTCATCACGCTCAAATGCGCCTTTTTCTTGGAAATAATTAAAACGAATCATATTCGCTTTTCCATGTGCACTAGAAGCACCAAATCTTACCGAACGAAAAATACCGGCCATAAAGGTCACGTAATAATCTTCTAATACACCTTCACTTATTTCGCCTTTTTCAAGGAGCTGTTCAACCATGTAAAGGCCTAATATATCTGCTTTACCTTCTTCTAAAGCAGACGCATGTTCCTTTAATGCAGCGCGTACAGTCTGTTCACTTCCTAGCACATTTTTTACGCCTAGGCCGTGAGCTACTTCATGAAACATAGTGTTGCCAAAGAAAGCATCGAAGGTCACGTGGTCACGCTGACCTGTGGCAATAAGTTGCTCTGCAATTGGCATCATTATGAAATCAAATTTTGCGCGCATAGCGTTTTTAAGCTGTAAGCGACGAGTCCCTTTTTGTAACTGCACTGTTTCATCGTTCGGCAGGTTTATCGCAATAGTTTTACTGCCTGCGTTTGAATGGCCTGCGTAGTAAATAACATCGTAAGCGTTTAAATCAGCGTCGGTGCCTGGCATTTGCGCTTTGTATTTTGCTTCTACAGGTAAACCTTGTTGTAGTTCGGGTAAAAAAGCCGCGTATTTAGCAAGCTTTTCGCTCCATGCTAAGTCTTTTAGCAACACGTATGACTCAAATGCAGCTCTATAGCCAAACAATTGATCTTCATAGGTTTCAATTGGCCCAATTACTACATCAATGGGATTGCTTTTCATATCCATCCAAGCGAAGTCAGAGGCTTGGTATGAATTAGTGATAAATGCATCTGCGCGCATGCGCAAATAATTTGCGAATTCTGTGTTGTCAGCATACTCCGAGGCTTGAATTAATAAATTAGCCGCTTTGTTAAGCTGCTTTTTATAGGCTTCTTTGTACGGTACGCTGTAGAGTTCACCCGCTTTATTACGAAGCACTAATGAGTACAAACCATCTTTGTCAGAAAAATCACTGTTGTTGAATTCTTCTTTGGTCATGTCATGGGGATAAAATTGCGCTCCCAAAGGTTTTTCTTCAAAACCTTGCAAGAAAGCTTGGTCACCATTAAGCCTATCCCATGGGCCGTAATTAATACTTGCAAAATCATTAAGCGCTTCGTTTTCAATGGCTCGTAAGAACTCTTTTTTATTGGAACCAAACGCTTGCTCCCAAAATAAATCATCCATAATTTCAGATGCTTCAATAAGTAGCTTTAGCATTTCTTTTTGGTTGTCAGAATACGGGCTTAAATCAGCAGTTAAATCTACTGAATGGTAAATATTGAGGCGGCTTTCATCAATATTTAGCTTCACTTCAGGGGCTTTTTCTTTGCTTTCGATGGGGGCTGTATTGCTATTTAACTCAGGCGCTTTACTGCATGCCGTAATTAAGGCTACCGCGCACAAAGATAAGATAAATGGAGAACTTTTACGCATAAATCTTCCTTATTTTAAAGGGTTATTGTTGTTATTTTTAAGGCTTAACATCTGCCAGTATAACTCACTATTATGCGCTTAGCCTAGTGAGTGTTACGAAACTAAGGGGAGTTCGCTGAGTATTCTTTACCTTAAAAAAGTTAAAATATTTCGTCGTTTTATTAGGCTGTATATTTAATAAATAATTCCATGTTATTTTTTGCCCTATATTTGCTATAATCCGCGCAATTTTTTGAACCTGCTCGGTAATGGTATAATTTGCCAATTACCTTGGTCACTTTAGCGGATAATAAATGAAGTTTAATTTACTTAACACTGATGGTTTAGCCAGGCGCGGCCAACTTGTGTTTGATCGCGGCGTAGTGGAAACTCCAGCATTTATGCCGGTGGGTACTTACGGTACCGTAAAAGGCATGACGCCTGAAGAGCTAGCCGATACAAACGCGCATATATGCTTAGGAAATACCTTTCACTTAATGTTACGTCCTGGCACTGACATCATAAAACAACATGGCGATTTACATGATTTTATGCACTGGGATAAGCCTATTTTAACTGATTCCGGCGGCTTTCAGGTATTTTCATTAGGCGCTATGCGTAAAATTACCGAAGAGGGCGTTACCTTTAGATCGCCCATCAACGGTGAGAAAATTCTTTTAACACCTGAAAAGTCCATGCAAGTGCAGCGCGATTTAGGCTCTGACATTGTTATGATTTTTGATGAGTGTACTCCTTTCCCTGCTACGGTTGAAGAAGCAGAGCGTTCAATGCAGCTCTCATTGCGCTGGGCTAAACGCAGTAAAGAGGAACATGGTGATAACCCATCCGCTTTATTTGGTATTATTCAAGGCGGCATGTATGAAGGTTTACGCGATGTATCTTTAGCGGGCCTTGAAGATATTGGATTTGATGGCTATGCAATTGGCGGTTTATCGGTTGGTGAACCGAAGCCTGATATGATGCGCATAGTGAAGCATACCGCGCCTAAAATTCCGGCTAACAAACCGCGCTATCTAATGGGCGTGGGCAAGCCAGAAGATATTGTTGAATCGGTACGCCGCGGCATTGATATGTTCGATTGCGTAATGCCTACACGAAATGCACGTAATGGCCACTTGTTTGTAAGTGAAGGCGTAATTAAAATCAGAAACGCCAAACATAAAACAGATACATCACCTTTAGATGAAAAATGTGATTGTTACACTTGTAAAAATTATTCTCGGTCATACTTACATCACTTAGACAAATGTAATGAGATACTTGGCGCACGTTTAAACACTATTCATAATTTGCGTTATTACCAAATTGTGATGGAAGGCTTGCGTGAAGCTATTGGTGAAAACCGTTTAGATGAATTTGTTGCAGAATTTTATGCACAGAAAGGCATGGAAGTCCCTGAAATTTAAATTAATTTCAGTGTGCGAAGTGTTTAACCTACTTAATAATTAAAAAAAAGGAAATCTTATGAGCTTTTTTATATCTACAGCCCAAGCCCAAGAAGCAGGCGGCGCAGCCCCTGGTTTTGGTTTTGAACCTCTAATTATGCTGGCTGTATTTGGCCTAATCTTTTATTTCTTGTTGTATCGCCCTCAAGCTAAGCGTGTTAAAGAGCATAAAAACTTAGTATCAGCCCTCGCCAAAGGTGATGAAGTGCTAACACAAGGCGGTATTGTGGGCAAAGTAACTAAGGTTGCTGACGAAAAAGATTTTATCGAAATTATGCTTAACGAAACTAATAGCATAATGGTACAAAAATCAGCAGTAAGTGCGGTATTGCCAAAAGGCACTATGAAGTCAATTTAATGAACGATAAGCCGTGTTAGCTTACCGAGCTTTTAAAGCTTGCAACAAGCAAACACGGTTTTTTAGGATATTATTGTGTTAAACCAAACCCCTATTTGGAAATACCTATTGGTGTTTTTCGTACTCGCTATGTGCGGTTTGTACGCCTTACCCAATTTGTATGGTGAAGATCACGCGGTGCAAATTACCTCGGGTCGTAACACCGAAGTTTCTGCTACTTTAGTCCCCGCAGTAGAAGCTAGCTTAACAGCAGCAAACATCACCACTAAAAGCGTTGAATTTAAAGACCAACAAGTAATTGTTCGTTTACTTGATTCTGATACGCAATTACTAGCGCGTGAAAATTTAGAGCGTAAATTTGGCGAAGATTATGGCGTGGCTATGAATCTTGTGCCCGACACTCCTGAGTGGCTAGAAGCGCTAAATGCCTCACCAATGAAGCTTGGTTTGGATTTGCGTGGCGGTGTGCATTTCTTAATTGAAGTTGACATGAAAAGCGCCATCGATACCGCATTTGAAGATATTATTGGAACCTTCCGTACCCAACTACGTGAAGAAAAGATTCGTTATCGCTCTGTTCGCCAAGTAGGTGAAGAGATTGAAATAACTTTCCGAGACCCTGAAGTACTTGAAAAGGCGCAGTTCTTTTTGCGTCGCGGCTATGCCGACATGGTATTTAATGAACGTGATGATTTAACATTGCGCGCAGTATTTACCGAGGCTAAATTAGCTGATATTCGTGACAAAGCTGTTAAGCAAAATATTACGATAATACGCGGCCGTGTAAACCAATTAGGTGTAGCCGAGCCATTAGTGCAAAAGCAAGGTGCAGAGCGTATTGTTGTTCAACTTCCTGGTATTCAAGACCCAGCAAAAGCGAAAGAAATACTAAGTACTACGGCAACGCTTGAGCTTCGCATGGTTGACGAACTCAACGACGTACGTGATGCTGTAAACGGCCGTGTACCAGCACGTTCGCAGTTACTATATACGGCAGCTGGGCGCCCAGTGTTGCTAGAGAAGCAGATTATGCTAACCGGTAATCATATTTCCGATGCTAGCAACAGTGTTGACGAAAATGGTTTTCCACAAGTCAATATTTCGCTTGATAGTGAAGGCGGCAGCAAAATGTCAAACGGCACCAAAGACAAAATTGGTAAAGTCATGGCAACGGTATTTATTGAGTATAAAGCGACCGAAGAGCGCGATGCCAATGGCAAGCTTGTATTTAAGAAAGAAATGGAAGTAATAAACACTGCCACTATTCAAGCGCGTTTAGGTAATAGCTTTAGAATCACTGGTATTGATAGTGCTAAAGAAGCAAGAAACTTAGCTGAACTGCTCAGAGCGGGCGCTTTAATAGCACCTATTCAAATAGTAGAAGAACGCACAGTGGGTCCAAGCCTTGGTAAGGAAAATATTGAGCTAGGTTATACCGCCATATTGTACGGTTTGGCTGCAGTACTTGTATTTATGCTTATTTACTATCGCGCATTCGGCATTGTGGCTAATTTAGCCCTTGTTGCAAACGTGATTATGATTGTAGGTGTTATTTCGTTAATTCCAGGTGCCACGCTTACCTTACCGGGTATGGCAGGTATAGTACTAACCGTTGGTATGGCGGTTGATGCTAACGTACTTATATTTGAACGAATACGAGAAGAAATTCGCGATGGAAGAAGCCCGCAACAAGCCATACACTTTGGTTATGATAATGCGTTTTCAACCATTCTTGATGCCAATATTACGACCTTTATTGCAGGCATGATTTTGTTTGCAATAGGAACTGGGCCAATTAAAGGGTTCTCAGTTACCTTAATGATTGGAATTGCAACTTCAATGTTTACAGCCATAGTACTCACACGTGTGCTAGTGAATCTAATTTGGGGCGGTCGCCGCGTCAAATCGCTGGCCATATAAGGGAATAAACATATGAAATTTCAACTTTTAAAGATAGACGGCGCAGTTAATTTTATGAAGTTGCGCGTAGTCGCAATGATATTTTCAACGGTGTTGATTTTGGGTTCTATTACCTCACTTGCGGTTAATCAGCTTAATTGGGGCTTAGATTTCACTGGCGGTACCGTTATTCAAGTATCGTACCCTGAGGGTGCTAAGCTTGAAAAAATTCGTGCTGACTTAAGTGAAGCTAGTTTTCCTGATGCTGTGGTACAAAATTTTGGTAGTAGCCAAGATGTATTAATTCGTATAGCGCCGCGTGATGATTTAGCGGCAGAATTAATTGGCGATACTATTGTTGCGGCATTACAAGCGAAAGATAGCTCAGTTAATATGGAGCGAATTGAGTTTGTAGGGCCAAACGTAGGTGAGGAACTTACGGAGCAGGGCGGCTTAGCAATGTTGACCGCGTTAATTTGTATCTTAATTTACGTGGCTATGCGCTTCGAATATAGGTTCGCCTTAGGCTCAGTGGCAGCCTTGCTGCACGACGTAATTATTACGCTTGGTTTGTTTTCTGTATTGCAACTAGAGTTTGACCTTACGGTATTAGCAGCACTATTAGCGGTAATAGGTTATTCACTTAACGATACCATTGTGGTTTCTGACCGTATTCGCGAAAACTTTCGCAAAATACGCAAAGGTACGCCATTAGAAATTATTAATATTTCACTAACGCAAACCTTAAACCGTACCATTATTACCTCGTTAACCACTATTCTCGTGTTATTGGCCTTGTTCTTTAAAGGCGGTGCCCTGATTCATGGTTTTGCGACCGCTTTATTGTTTGGTGTATTTATTGGTACTTACTCTTCCGTTTATATTGCCAGCGCAGTAGCTCTAGCACTAGGTATTAGCAAAGAAGACTTAATGCCGACTGAGGTAGAAAAAGAAGGCGAAGATTTAGAACCTTTATAAAGCTGAACAACTTTAATGTAAAACCCTGAATCTATAATGCTTCAGGGTTTTTTTTTAAATAAATTACAAAAATTTAATATTTAAAATATGAATATGCTAGCTAAAATTTATGTAATGCCATACGATAAGCTCGCGTTCATATACAGGAAAAAGGATTAGCCATGAATTTGCTTCGCATAAGCGTGCTATTTATTGTATTAATATTAGCAGGTTGTATATCTTGGGTGTTTGCGAAAAGCCCTTTTAACCAAATGCCAGAAGGGAAGTACCAACTTGATCTAAGCCATGGATCTATTGTTTGGAAAGTGTCGCATTTTGGTTTATCGAATTACTTAGCTCGTTTCACCGAGTTTGATGCATCTATTCATTTTAAACCTAACGATATTGAAAGTAGCACTGTTTTTGCCTCTATTAATCCCATGTCGATACAAACTGCTTTTCCTAACCCAAAGCAAACTGACTTTGACAAAGTATTAGCCCTTGATGAAAGTTGGTTTAATGCGGGGAAATTTAATGCAATTGAGTTTGAATCAACGTCAATTGAAATGACATCAGAAAACACTGCCATAATGAGCGGAAATTTAAGCTTTCTAGGCCTAACAAAACCCCTTACATTGAATGTAACGTTTAATGGAGCTATGGCTATTCAACCCTTATCAAGAAAGCCCACAATGGGTTTCTCTGCAAGCACTACTATTGTAAGGTCAGAATTTGGCATGACTAAACACATACCTCAAGTAGGTGATAGTGTGAGCGTCATGATTGAGGGTGAATTTGCTTACGCTGGCGATTGATATTTACAATTAATAATCGCTAAGTATTATCATATATTGTAGCTTTAGCTTATAGTGGCACAGTCGATACAGCTATATACCAAAGTCTAGTAAATTTGCTGCTAATTTATATTGGCCATTTATCAATGGAGTTTATTTGTTGTCTACTCTGATTGCTCATACAGTTTTTGCTTTTGGAAAAAGGGCGGTATGTGCGTGCCTATTATTTTTTGCCGCGTGTAATATAGCCAATGCAGTCAGTATCCCTACTTTTAACTCAGAAGAAAAAGCACTTAACTATTTAAATGATTGGGATGCTGATACTGTGACTCCAAATAGAGAGTTGGTTTTATCATTAAATAGTTTGGTTGAACGTTGCCGTGAACAAGCTTGGTATAACTGTGCGTTTAAAGGTCAATTGGTCAAAATTGAAGTGTTGACTAGTTTAGAACGAATGAGTGACGTAGCTAAAGAAATTACTGAAGCAGAATCTATTCCCTTAAATGATATAAGTATAGCTGACAGTGCGCGTTTAAATATAGCTAAGTTAAATGTAGCTATTCATACCGGTAATGATGCTGAACTCACCGAGGTCACCGCGCGCCTTTATAAACAAATAGAAGATATTCTGGCGACCGAAGGGAACAAAGGTGTTGGCGATATTTATATTGCTATTGGACGTAGCCAAGCCATTAACTATCAGTATGCGGAAGCTATTCAAAGCTTACAGAAAGCCTATATAGAATTTGACCGAATAGGTGATTTACCCGCCACGGGCACAGCGTTGGTGAGTTTAGGGAACGTGTATTCGGCTATAGATAACCTTGATAAAGCACAAGAATACTTTGAACTCGCACTTACTACCGAGCGACAGTTAGGTAACAAATTTTCAGAATCTATTATTTTATTTAATATGGCGCAAACTTACTTTATTGATAAGCAAGTTGAGAAAGCAAAAAGCATAATGCTAGAAGCCTTAGAAATTAGCGAATCGCTAAACGATGAAATTGGCATAATGTGGACAAAGCTTGAACTTGCCAATATAGAAGTGGAGCTTAAAAACTACAAAAAAGCATTGGCGCTTTATCATGAAGTTGAGCCCACGTTTATTTATGCGAATGATCCTACCTTGCTTTATGCTGCCTTGTTCGGCATGGCAAAAGCTCATTTAGAGTTAGGTAACATTGAACGTGCTGATTTTATAATGATTAAAACAGCTGCCTTGTTTGAATACATTCGCCGGCCTACAAGCGACGCTGAGCGACTTACTATGATGTCTAAATTACTGCTTAAGCAGGGGGAATATGACCGCGCATACGAAGCCCTTGAACAAGCGATGGAAGTAAAAATTGATATTAAAATGAAAGAGAAAGCGAATTTGGTGCAGAAGTACCAGGTTGAATTTGATACTAAATTGAAAGAGCAGCAAAACGCAGCCTTGTTGCAACAAAATAGAAATAATTTAGCTAAAATAGCGCAACAAGAACGTGAACGAAATATATGGTACATCGTTATTCTTGCGATTACTTTATGCACAATAGTGCTAGTCATATTTTTATTTCAACAAAATAGACTACGCAAGCAATTTAAAGCGATGGCGATGCGCGACCCGCTTACTAGCCAGCCGAACAGGCGCAGTGTATTAAGTTTTGCTGAGATGCTGTTTCGCGAAGCGAAAGAAAGAAAGCTTGAAATTGGAATTGCTATTATTGACTTGGACCATTTCAAAAAGATAAACGATAAATTTGGTCATGACACAGGTGATAACGTATTGATGGCGTTTGGTGCTGCTTGTAAAGAGGTGGTGCGCTCGCAAGATGGATTTGGCCGTTACGGCGGGGAAGAATGGTTATTAGTATTAGCTGAAGTCAATGAAAGCCAAATTGAGAGCATCTTCAAACGTTTAGCCGAGGTCGTTAATAAGACTGCGATTGAAGGCTTACCAAATGACGAAGTCATTACCTTTAGTATGGGGGCTGTTTCCATTACTCCTAGCGATAAAATGAATTTACGTGAAATTATTCAGCATGCTGATAAATTGCTATACAAATCGAAAGATCAGGGACGAAACCAAATGGTGTCTGAAAAGCTTCCGTAATATAGATAAAAACATAGGTAATAAAAAAGGTCATACGCAAAGCGATGACCTTTTCTGGATTTACGCAAAATAAAATTTTATTTTAAACGCTTAACAATGTTTTGAACCACTCGTGGATTACCGGCAACTAAGCCATTAGCACTGCCCGGTGATTTGAGTTCATCATATAAAGGGTCATTGTTGCCCGCATAATCGGTAACTAATCCACCTGATTCTTTAACCAATAACTCGCCTGCCGCCATATCCCAAGCTTTCAAGCCTTTTTCGAAGTAACCGTCGTATCTTCCGGCAGCTACATAAGCCAAATCAAGGGCTGCAGAGCCTGAGCGTCTAAAGTCACCTGCGTCTTTAACTACACGGGTAAAGCGCGTAAGTTCTTCGTCAAAGTTAGCTTTATTTCTAAACGGTAGGGCGGTAGCAATAATCGTGTTATTTAAATCTTTTGCTTTTGTACAACGCAAACGGTAACCGTTTAGCTGAGCACCGCTGCCTTTACTGCAAGCAAATAGCTCACCGCGAATAGGATCAAATACAACTGCTTGGTCAACTTTACCTTTGTAAAGAAGTGCAATAGAAACCGCGAAATGTGGAATACCTGCAATAAAGTTGCTGGTACCATCTAGAGGATCAATAACCCAAGTGAAGTCAGAATTACCTTCAACACGGCCACCTTCTTCACCTACAAAAGCGTGATCAGGGTATGATTGCTGAATTTTATTGATGATGGTTAGTTCGGCTTCTTTGTCTATTTTAGTGACATAATCTTGAGAGCCTTTTTTCTGAATATCTAAATCGTCACGATTTTCATAACCGCGAGTAATAACGTTACCTGCCGCACGCGCTGCGCGTACTGCAATATTGAGCATAGGATGCATACTAACCACCAAATTGTAAAAAGAACATTGTTGAAAACGTGCGCAGTGTACCAGAACTAATAGCTCTATTCCATGACAGAATCATGCTAACAAGGCCATTCTTGGCAATTCAAAGCACGTGAAGTTTTAAGCAAGTTAAAAACTCCTTTGAAATCATATAGAACTAACTTAGCGCGTTATTGCCTTAAAACCTTATTTATAGTCATTTATTGCGGGCGTGCTTTTATGCTATATTACGCGGCCTAAAATTCACACTATCCCACAGGTCTCTACATATATGGCTGATACAGACAATTCCAGTGTGCAACAATCTGAATTAGATGCAATTCGAATTGTGCTCGTTAATACCTCACATACAGGTAATATTGGTAGTGCAGCCCGCGCAATGAAAACCATGGGCTTGAAGCACTTTTACCTAGTTGATCCAGTTAGCCCGCCAGATGGTAAATCACACGCTTTAGCTGCCGGCGCTACTGACATTTTAGGCAATGCTATAATTGTTGACACCCTTGAAGAAGCCATCGCGGATTGTGGGTTAGTGGTGGGTACCTCGGCTCGTTCAAGAACATTATCATGGCCTATGCTTGATTCTCGCGAGTGCGGCGCAAAATTTATTGAAGAGGCGCCAAAACATCCCGTTGCTTTAGTATTCGGACGTGAAAGTAGCGGCCTTTCTAATGATGAATTACAACAATGCCATTACCATGTGTGTATTGATGCTAATCCTGAATATAGCTCATTAAATTTAGCCGCAGCGGTGCAAACCTTATGTTACGAAATAAGAATGCATTATTTAGCCAAACAACGCGCTCCTTACGCGCAAAATACGGCGACAGAAAATGAGTATCCTTTGGCTAAAGAGCTTGAAAACTTTTATGAGCATTTTGAATCTACCTTTTTGCAGGCCGGTTTTGTTAGAGCGAAGCATCCCGGTGCAATAATGTCGAAAGTGCGCAGAATGTTTAATCGAACCCGATTGGAATCTCAAGAACTAGCCATTCTAAGAGGCGTTTTATCGTCGGTTGATAAAGCCTTAAACAATGCGCAAAGTAACTCTGAAGAAACTCCCTCTAAGCACGACGGTAAATAAAGAGAAGTCATATGTTCACTCATATTCGAGAAGATATTAATAGCGTATTTGCGCGTGATCCAGCAGCTCGAACAAAGTTGGAAGTTTTGTTTAATTATCCTGGCTTACACGCAGTATGGTTACACAGAATTAGTCATAAACTTTGGTCATGGAAAGTAAAATGGCTGGCTCGATTTGTATCAAACATTGCACGTTTTATTACGGGTATTGAAATCCACCCAGGTGCCAAATTAGGTCAACGTGTATTTATTGACCATGGTATGGGCGTAGTGATAGGTGAAACGGCTACGGTTGGCAATGATGTGACCTTGTATCATGGGGTTACCTTAGGTGGTACTAGTTGGAAAGCAGGAAAGCGCCATCCTACTTTGCGTGATAACGTGGTAGTGGGTGCCGGAGCAAAAGTACTAGGTCCAATTGAAATAGGCAAAAATGCCCGAGTTGGCTCTAATTCAGTTGTAGTAAAGGATGTGCCTGATGATGCAACCTGCGTAGGGGTGCCAGGGCGTATTATTCTTGCTCAAAAAGAAGATAAAGCAGATGCAAATGGTAAGCGTAGCAAAATAGCAAAGAAATATGGCTTTGATGCTTATGCTATTTCTACAGACAACCCTGATCCAGTGGCAAATGCTATGGGCATTATGCTAGAACATGTGCATTTGATGGATGTGAAAGTAGAAGAAATGTGCAAAGTTATTCAAAGCTTAGGGGGTAACGTGTGTAGTGAATCTATACCAAAGTTATACGCTGAAGATTTTGAAGGGACGGGTATTTCACCTACAGTGAAAAAAGCCGCAGCAGAGGCCTTTGATCCGCAAATTTAAAGGCCTTAACGGGGGTTTGTGCTTGAGTTTCATTGCTTACACCCCATATATAAATAAACGTAGAGCTAGTAATCTGAACGGCATAATTTTGCGTAGAACACTTAGTCTTATAATACTTGACTAAAATAGTAGGTTAAATACTTGACAAATTTAGTCAGGTATATAAACTTTCATACATTATAAGTGTATTGGAAGGCGAATTCATGAAATTGACATCGAAAGGCAGATACGCAGTTACCGCCATGCTAGATGTTGCTTTGCATTCTCAGCATGGGCCTGTGCCACTGGCTGATATTTCTGAGCGGCAAGCCATTTCCTTATCTTATCTTGAACAACTGTTTGCTCGATTAAGAAAAGAGAAACTAGTAACAAGCGTTCGTGGACCTGGCGGCGGTTATCAGTTAGGTAAAAGCGCCTGTGATATTGCGGTTGGTGAAGTTATTCGCGCGGTAGATGAAAGCGTTGATGCTACACGATGCCAAGGGCAGTCAGACTGCCAAGGTGGCGTAAGATGCTTAACCCATAGTTTATGGGAAGACTTAAGTGATCGAATTACTACCTTTTTAAATAGTATTACCATTGGCGAATTAATGCGCCAACGAGAAGTCACTGAGGTGGCAGGACGGCAAAATCAATCTGCACAGTCCATTTTGAACAATATTGAAATAAGTTTGCAACCCTAAGCGGAGTTTTTGATGAGCAATTTACATTTACCGATTTATCTAGACTATTCGTCTACCACACCTGTTGATCCGCGCGTTGCCGAAAAAATGAAAGAGTGCCTTACTAATGAAGGTAATTTTGGTAACCCAGCATCACGTTCACATAAATTTGGCTGGGTAGCGGAAGAAGCGGTAGACATCGCACGTAACCAAATTGCTGACTTAGTAAATGCTGACCCAAGAGAGATAGTATTTACTTCTGGTGCAACGGAATCAAATAACCTTGCCATTAAAGGTGCGGCTCATTTTTACAGTAAGCGCGGCAAGCATATAATTACTGTTAAAACAGAGCACAAAGCTGTTCTAGACGCTACGCGTCAATTAGAGCGTGAAGGCTTTGAGGTGACTTATATGAAGCCTCAGCCAAATGGCTTGCTTGACATAGAAGAGCTAAAAGCAACTATGCGTGATGACACCGTGCTTGTATCAGTTATGCATGTGAATAACGAAATTGGTGTGATTCAAGATATTGCCCAAATTGGTGAAATTTGTCGCGAAAGAAAAATCATCTTCCACGTAGATGCAGCGCAAAGCACGGGTAAAGTTGCCATTGACCTACAATCACTTAAAGTCGATTTAATGTCGTTTTCAGCGCACAAAACTTATGGTCCTAAGGGCATTGGTGCCTTGTATGTATCACGTAAACCACGTGTTCGTATTGAAGCACAAATTCACGGCGGTGGGCATGAGCGTGGTATGCGTTCAGGTACATTAGCCACTCACCAAATTGTGGGTATGGGTGAAGCATTTAGAATTGCCAAAGAAGAAATGGCAAGCGAAAACGAACGCATCACAATGTTACGTGACCGCCTATACAATGGCATTAAAGGCATGGAAGAAGTATATGTAAATGGTGACATGGAACAACGTGTTCCGCACAATTTAAACATAAGCTTTAACTACGTTGAAGGTGAGTCGTTAATTATGGCGCTTAAAGACATGGCAGTGTCTTCAGGTTCTGCTTGTACATCGGCAAGCCTTGAACCGTCTTACGTGCTAAGAGCATTAGGCTTAAATGACGAACTAGCTCACAGCTCAATTCGCTTCAGTATTGGCCGCTTTACCAGCGTAGAAGAAATTGACTACGTTGTTGACGTAATTTTGAATTCAATTGACAAGTTACGTGAAATGTCACCGTTATGGGACATGTTCAAAGAAGGTATTGATTTAGAATCTGTTGAATGGGCACATCACTAATTTTATTAGTGTAAACAACAGTTAACACATATTATTTGAGGAAAAAAACATGGCTTACAGCGAAAAAGTTATTGATCATTATGAAAACCCACGCAACGTAGGTTCTTTTGACAAAAACGATCCTAGCATCGCAACTGGAATGGTTGGCGCACCAGCATGTGGTGACGTTATGCGTTTGCAATTAAAAGTAAACGAGAGCGGTATTATTGAAGATGCTAAGTTTAAAACTTACGGTTGTGGTTCAGCTATTGCTTCAAGCTCATTGGTTACTGAATGGGTGAAAGGCAAGTCAATTGACGAAGCAACTAGCATCAAAAATACAGATATTGCGCACGAACTTGCTTTACCACCTGTAAAAATTCACTGCTCAATACTTGCTGAAGATGCAATAAAAGCAGCGGTTGATGATTACAAAAAGAAACATAGCTAAACAGTAGTTAGTTTCAATTTTTACAGATATAAAAACAGGCACCCTAATGTTGCCTGTTGCTCTTTAAGAAACTACGTGTTTTTTAAAGAAAGTTAGTTAACGAGGTATTTATGGCAATTACTGTCACCGAAGCAGCAGCAGCGAGAGCACGCTCATTTTTAGACAATAGAGGTTCTGGACTTGGACTTCGCCTAGGTGTAAAAACTACAGGCTGTTCTGGTTTAGCCTATGTATTAGAATTTGTAGATGAATTACAAACCGGCGACAGTGTGTTTGAAGAACATGGTATTAAAGTTATTGTTGACGGAAAAAGCCTAGCTTATTTAGATGGCACGCAGTTAGACTTTGCCAAAGAAGGCCTTAACGAAGGTTTTCAATTTAATAACCCTAATGTTAATGGCGAATGTGGTTGTGGAGAGAGCTTCACAGTTTAGCTGCGAATAGTTAATATAAGTTTCGTTAACGTGGATTGTATTTTGAAAGCAAACCATTCTCAGATTTGAACTTACAGTTAAATAGCATCGAGACCATATGAATTACTTTACATTGTTCAGCATGCCCGAACAATTTGATATTAGCATTGATGTGCTAAAGCAAAGATACGAATTGCTGCAGCGCGTAACCCACCCTGACAAATACGCCAGTGCAAGTGAGCAAGAAAAGCGTATTTATATGCAAAAAAATGCACAAGTTAATGATGGTTACCACGTGTTGAGTTCGCCGGTTCTTCGTGGCGAGCATTTGCTACTTATACGTGAAATTCCATTGGCAAATGAACAAGATACCATAGGCGACACTGAATTTTTAATGCAACAAATGGATTTACGCGAAGAACTAGCCCACGCCAATACAATTGATGGTTTAAACGCACTAGAAAGCTCAGTTACGGAATCACAAGCCAAGTATATCGAATGTATTAGTCAACTCTTGCACGAAAACACGAAAGAGCAAAGCCTTCGGGCTGGCATAGAGCTTAGTAAACTTAAGTTTCTAATCAAATTAGCGAGTGAAATAAAAACTCGCAAGCATACTATCAAAAAATCATAAAGGAGTTTCGATGGCATTATTGCAAATAGCGGAACCCGGTCAAAGTGCGGCCCCGCACCAGAAAAAGATTGGAATTGGCATAGATTTAGGTACAACTAATTCACTTGTTTCAAGTGTACAGAGCGGCCAAGCCCGCACTTTTGCTGACGAAAACGGCGAGCATTTGTTGCCCTCAGTTGTGCAGTACCAAGAACATAATACGGTAGTGGGATCTTTGGCTAAACAAAATGCCGATGATGACCCAGTTAATACCATTGTTTCAGTAAAACGATTTGTAGGGCGTAGCGTTGAAGATGTTACTCGCGCATGGCCTAACTTACCATACGACTTTACCCAAGCGACAGGCAATCCAAGTTTTATCACAGCGCAGGGTCAAAAGAATCCTATTGAAGTATCTAGTGACATCTTAAAAGCTTTGCGCAAGCGTGCAGAACAAGCGCTTGCCGATGATATTACCGGCGCGGTTATAACCGTACCTGCTTATTTTGACGATGCGCAGCGCCAAGGTACTAAAGATGCGGCGCAGTTAGCTGGCTTGAACGTACTGCGTTTACTCAATGAGCCAACGGCCGCGGCTATTGCTTATGGTCTTGATCAAAACGCAGAAGGCACAATTGTAGTATTTGATTTGGGTGGAGGTACATTTGATGTATCTATTCTTAAATTAAATAAAGGTGTGTTTGAAGTTAAAGCTACTGCTGGGGACACCGCCCTTGGTGGTGACGATTTTGATCACGCTATTGTAGAATACGCAAGCGAGCAATTATCACTTGATCCATTGTTAGCAAAACAACATCACCGCAAATTAATGACTGCAGCAAAACGCTGTAAAGAAGCCTTGAGCGAAAATGGCAGTGCGCAATTTACAGTGCGCCTTGATGAACAAGACTTAAAAACCGAAGTTAGCCGAGAGCAGTTTGATGCGCTTATTAGTGAAGCAGTAAAACGCACCATAGAGACCTGTGAACAGGCATTGCATGATGCGGAGCTTACCCCTTCTGATATTAACGAAGTGGTAATGGTAGGTGGTTCAACCCGCGTGCCGCTTGTGCGCGAAAAAGTACAAGCGTATTTCTCTACCCAACCACTGACCAATATAGACCCTGATAAAGTGGTTGCTATTGGTGCAGGTATTCAAGCAGATATTTTGGTAGGCAATAAACCTGATAGTGACATGTTATTATTAGACGTACTACCGCTATCATTGGGTATTGAAACAATGGGCGGATTGGTTGAAAAAATTATACCTCGAAACACCACTATTCCCGTTGCTAGAGCTCAAGAGTTTACAACATTTAAAGATGGCCAAACAGCCATGATGGTTCATGTGCTTCAAGGTGAACGAGAGCTAGTGGAACATACCCGTTCTTTGGCGAAATTTGATTTGACCGAAATTCCGCCTTTAGCGGCCGGGGCCGCGCATATTCGCGTGACATTCCAAGTGGATGCTGATGGTTTGTTGAGTGTTACTGCAATGGAAAAATCTACGGGTGCTCAAGCGCACATTGAAGTTAAGCCTTCATATGGCTTAGAAGAAACTGAAATTTTAAATATGCTGTCATCTTCAATGGAAAACGCACAACAAGATATGCAAGCGCGCATGCTTAAAGAGCAACAAGTTGAGGCCCTCAGAGTTATTGAGTCAATGCAATCAGCTTTAGCTGCTGATGGTGATGATTTACTAGATGATGAAGAGCGAATAGTGATTGATGCTTCTGTAGATGAGCTTGTTGTACTGTCTACTAGCACTGATGTTGAAGCCATAAAACAGCAAATAGAAAAGCTAGATGCGCTGAGCCAAGCATTTGCAAACCGCCGCATGGATAAAGCCATTAGTCTAGCGTTATCGGGTCAATCGGTAACTAACCTATAATCAAATTTAAACGTTGCGCACTTAAAAAAAGCGGCGCGACTTAAACAGCAGGATAATTTTATATGCCACAAATAATTTTTTTACCCCATGAAGAACTTTGCCCCGATGGCGCAGTACTTGAGGGCGAAAAGGGTACAAGCGTGTTAGACGTAGCCTTAAAAAACGGAATTGGTATTGAGCATGCGTGTGAGAAAGTGTGCGCATGTACTACTTGTCATGTGATTGTACGAGAGGGATTTGATTCTTTAGATGAATCAGATGAGCTTGAAGATGATTTACTTGATAAAGCGTGGGGACTAGAGCCTGAATCTCGTTTAAGTTGTCAATCTATCATTAAAGATGAAGATTTAGTGGTAGAAATTCCTAAATATTCAATAAACCACGCTTCAGAACAACATTAATAAAAAATTGATTAGTCTTTTGGTGCGATCTTGCATATAATCGCGCGCTAATTAATTGACAGAATTTACCCGAACAAAGTAATGTGCATATTGCGGCTTTGTTCTTAAACAAAACAGACAGGATTTATCATGGCTTTAGAACGTACTTTTTCGATTATCAAACCAGATGCAGTAGCTAAAAATGCGATCGGCGCAATCTATAACCGTTTCGAATCAGCAGGCTTACGCATTGTTGCTTCGAAAATGCTTCATTTGAGCCGCGAAAAAGCAGAAGGCTTTTACGCTGAGCATAAAGAGCGTCCATTCTTTGGTGCCTTAGTTGAGTTTATGACATCAGGTCCAGTTATGGTGCAAGTGCTTGAAGGCGAAAACGCTGTACTTGCTAACCGCGAAATCATGGGCGCAACTAACCCATCAGACGCAGCAGCAGGAACTTTACGTTCTGATTACGCAGCATCAATTGATGAAAATGCGGTTCACGGTTCAGATGCACCAGAGTCTGCAGCGCGCGAAATCGCTTACTTCTTCTCAGACGAAGAAATTTGCCCACGCACTCGCTAAGCAAATCAGCTACAAGAAAAAGGGAGCCTTGGCTCCCTTTTTTGTATAATAAATGAAAGAAAAGTAAATCAAGCTTATAATACAAGCTTGTTACTCACGCTATAGGTACGCCAATGTCAGTTGAAGCACAAGCACCTTTATCAGAAAACTTGGTAAAGAAACAAAATCTACTTAATTTTAATCGCCCAGCGATGCGCGAATATTTCGCTAGCATAGGGGAGAAGCCGTTTAGGGCTGATCAGGTTATGAAGTGGATATACCAAGACGGTGCCTCTGATTTTGACGCCATGACTAACCTTAATAAACCTTTACGTGAAAAATTAAAGCGTTTATGTGAAGTACGTGCGCCCGAAATTACCGAGCACCAACAGGCTTCAGATGGCACTATTAAGTTTGCTATTATGTTAGATGGTGGTCAGGAAGTTGAAACAGTGTGGATACCTGAAACTGACCGTGCAACGCTTTGTGTTTCATCGCAAGTTGGTTGTGCCTTGGAGTGTACCTTTTGTTCAACTGCTCAGCAGGGATTTAATCGTAACCTTAGCGTGGCTGAAATAATTGGACAAGTGTGGCGAGTGGCCACTTTTATTGGCATGTCAAAAGATACTTCGCAGCGCCCCGTTACTAATGTAGTGATGATGGGTATGGGCGAACCTTTATTGAATTTAAAAAATGTAGTGCCCGCCATGGATATTATGCTGGACGATTTTGGTTTTGGTTTATCTAAACGCCGCGTTACATTATCAACTTCTGGCGTGGTCCCCGCACTTGACATGCTAGGCGATCAAATTGATGTAGCACTTGCCATTTCTTTGCACGCGCCTGACAATACCTTACGCGACGAAATAGTACCGGTAAATAAAAAGTATCCAATTGAAGAGTTTTTAGCTGCAGTAAGACGCTATTTAGAGAAGTCTAAAGCAAACCAAGGTCGGGTTACCGTAGAGTATGTTATGTTAAACGGCATTAATGACAGTACTGACCAAGCTCACGCCTTGGCTGAAATCTTGAAAGATACGCCTAGTAAAATTAATCTTATTCCATTTAATCCTTATCCAGGTTCACCATACACTTGCTCAAGTAATTCTAGAATTGACCGATTCTCAAAAGTACTAATGAGTTATGGTTTTACGACTGTAGTGAGGAAAACGCGCGGTGATGATATTGACGCTGCGTGCGGTCAGTTAGTGGGAGACGTAGTGGATAGAACAAAAAGATTATTGAAAAAGCAAATGCAGGGAAAGCCAATTTCTGTAAAAGTAACAAAATAAAGTATAAAAAAGGGTATTGATGCTTATGACCATGTTGAAAAAAGTAAGCTTAGTAATATGCGCAATGATGATAACGGCTTGTGCATCTGGTTTAAAAGATGAAAGTTTTGTAGGTACGGGAGAGTTTAATGCTCAAGAAGCGGCGAAAACCCGCGTGAGCTTGGGCTTAACTTATTTAAAAAATGGTAATTTTAGTCAAGCTAAATTTAACTTAGATAAAGCCTTAGAATTTGCACCGCGCTCGGGTGAGGCGCATTATGCAATGGCTTTTTACTATCAGCAAGTTGAAGAGTTATCGCGGGCGCAAGAGTATTATGAATCGGCCATTTCTTATTCAAAGAAAGATCCTGATGTGTTAAATAGTTATGGCGCATTTTTATGTGAACAAGGGCAGTACTCAGAGGCGAAAAAATATTTTTTACAAGCGGTTGATGACAAGAGCTATATTGCATCAGCTGAAACCTACGAAAATTTGGCTATTTGTGCCCAAAACCAAGGTCTAACGGATGATGCCAAGACTTACTTTATTGCTGCTTTAAATCACCAACCCACACGAGCGTCAACTTTACTTTACTTAGCGCAAACTTACGTAAGTGAAAAAAATTGGGAAGAAGCCAAAAAGGCAATATGGAAACATGAAAGAAATGCTAGCGTAAGTGCTGAATCATTGTGGGTTTCGTATTCAATTGCTGCCGGGCAAAACAATTTACGCAGTGCGCTTGAATATGCTGATACAATGAAACGATTGTATCCTGAGCATGCGCACACTAAAGCAGCGCTGGCATCGTTAGGTAAGTTTCAGCCCACCATGACAGTTAAGAGCAAAAATAAGCCAAGCCAAGATCCCAGTGCATCACAAGAAGCACTAATGCAAAGCCCTAGTGCAGCAAACGGAGAGAGTATTAAAGTAAGTGAAACAACTACTGACAATACTAAAATAAGTCCAAAAAATGCTACTTTCCATGTTGTACAAAAGGACGAAAATTTGTATCGTATTTCACTGATATATAACGTAAAGATGCGAAAGCTGTTAGAGTGGAATAATTTAAGTAATGAATCCCACATTTATGCTGGCAAAAAGCTTAGGGTAAGGGCCCCAAATACTAATGAGTAATGAAGAAAAAGAACAAATTGAAGCTCAATCTGAACCAGTCCAAGATACTTACAGCCCGGGTCAGCAGTTACGCGTTAGCCGTGAAAAGCTAGGTTTAAGCCAGCAGCAAGTTGCTGATCGCTTACATTTGCGATTGGCAAGCGTTCAGGCTGTAGAGAGTGATTCTTTGGAAGAAGGCGTATCAGTTACCTTCACTAAAGGCTATGTGCGCTTATATGCAAAGTTAGTTCGAATAGATGTAGAGCCACTATTAGCTAGTTATGACCAATTACATGCTCGTGAGAGCGAACCGGCTAAGTTACAAAGTTTTTCTCGACGTGTATCACGTGAAGCCCATGATCACCGCTGGAATATGGTATCGATTGTGGTGGTACTATTGGTTCTTGGCTCTATTATATTTTGGTGGGTTGATCGCGAAGGATATTTTGTAGATTCAGGCGCTAAAGTTACACAAGCTTGGGAAAGTTTAGTGGGTGAAGGAAACGAGCAAGAAGTGCAAGCTCCTGTTGAAGATAAAGTGAGCGAAACACCCACTGATATTGTTAAACAAGATGTTGGACCTAATATTCCTGAAGAAGATGTTGCTGCGCTTAGCTCTGACACGCAAAGTGTGATTGCTGATTCTGCTGATGAAGCGTCTGAGCTGGCATCAGATACGGTTGATAATGCTGAGAGCACGTTTGAAAATGCAACTGATGTTGTAAGCTCAAGCCTTGATAATGCCATTGAAGAAGATGCAGTAGAAGAACTAGAAGAACCCGTTAAAAGAAACAGTGCAGACATTGTAGAAGGTGTATTCACCGATGCCGGCTATAGAGTAAATGCTGATGGCACCGTAAATGTGGTATTTACCTTCAAAGATGATTGCTGGGTAAGTGTTAAAGACGCGAATGGCGACACCATGGCAGTTGGCGTTAAAAAACAAGGGCGCGTGATGGAAGTAGCGGGCATTGCGCCAGTGAGTGTAATACTGGGTGCGCCAAATGCGGTTGAAATAGATTTTGGTGGCCAGCGCATCGACATGAGTGTATACCCAGGTGGTGAGTCGGCTAAGTTTTCTTTACCAGTTATGAGTGAGTTATAATGTTTGCGGAATCTCCAATAAAACGACGCAAGTCTACAAGAATAAATGTAGGGTCAGTTCCTATTGGTGATGGAGCGCCTATTGCGGTCCAGTCTATGACAAATACTGATACCTGTGACGTAGACGCTACAGTTGCGCAAATTAAGGCAATACAAGATGTAGGCGGCGACATAGTGCGTGTTTCTGTTCCCACTATGGATGCAGCAGAGGCATTTAAATTAATCAAGCAGCGTGTTGATATCCCCTTAGTTGCTGATATTCATTTTGATTATCGCATAGCCTTGAAGGTGGCCGAATACGGCGTTGATTGCTTGCGCATTAACCCTGGCAATATTGGTAACCTCGAGCGAGTGAAATCAGTAGTTGATTGCGCTAAAGACAAAAATATTCCTATTCGTATTGGTGTAAATGGCGGCTCGTTAGAGCGCGATTTGCAAGAAAAGTACGGTGAGCCTACACCAGAAGCTTTACTTGAATCGGCAATGCGCCATGTAGATATTTTAGATAAATTAAACTTTGATCAATTCAAAGTCTCCGTTAAAGCATCTGATGTGTTTTTAGCCGTAGGTGCATACCGCTTGCTGGCGAAGCAAATAGACCAACCTTTGCATTTAGGTATAACTGAAGCCGGTGGTTTACGTTCGGGCTCGGTAAAAAGTGCGGTGGGCTTAGGTATGTTATTGGCCGAAGGCATTGGTGACACAATTCGAATTTCCTTAGCAGCTAACCCAGTTGAAGAAATAAAAGTGGGCTTCGACATTCTTAAGTCGTTGCGTATTCGTTCACGTGGTATCAATTTTATAGCGTGTCCTAGTTGCTCTCGCCAAGAGTTTGATGTGATTAACACCGTCAATGCCCTTGAGCAACGCTTAGAAGACATAATCACGCCGCTTGATGTGTCTATAATTGGTTGCGTTGTAAATGGCCCGGGCGAAGCTGAAGTTTCAGATATAGGCCTAACCGGTGCTCGCAACATGAGCGGATTTTACGAAGATGGCGTGCGCCAACGTGAACGCTTTGCGAATGATCAATTAGTTGACAAACTCGAACAAAAAATTCGCACGAAAGCGGCCGCTAAAGCTGCAATGTTAGACCCTTCAAATAGAATAGATGTAAGTTTAAGCGACTCAAGTAAATAGTTTAGTTGTTAGTACTTTTAGGCCTAAGGTGAGTGCCAAAGGCCGGTGCAAAAAGCAATTTTAAGTTCAGTTTATAACGGTGCGTTGTATAGCGCCGTATAATACTTAACAATAGCATCAGTACTGTACTGGCTTGCAAACGTGTTATACCCATTTATCGCAATCTTATGGGTGTTATCAACTTGCGTTACTAAGCCTTTAATTCCATCACTAATAGCCTCAATGTCTCCTGCTGCGCAAAGCATACCATTTTCATCGTGCGTAATTAAGCCGGGGAGTCCGCCCACTTTAGTGGTTAATACGGCTTGTTTATACGACATCGCTTCTAGTACCACCATAGGTAAGCCTTCAGCATAAGAGGGCAAGCAAAAAATATCACATAACTCCATCAATGCGCGTTTCTTTTCGCCCATTACGGGGCCCTCAACCACAATATTTTGCATCACATTGGGGTGTTCGCTAATAAATTGCTCTAAGTCAGCCCTGCTTACATCACCACCAAAATCACCCGCTAAATGCAATACTGCGTCAGTATCAGCTTTAGCAAAGGCTTTAACTAAATCTTTCGTGCCTTTGCGTGTGCATACTTGGCCCATGAACAAAATATGCTTGGTATTAAAGTTAAGCGCTCGCTCAAAAGCCGGGTTAGGGACGCCGTTGGCAATCACGCTAACATTATTTAACTGCCATTGATCTTGAAAAATATCTTGCCACTCTTTAGACAGAGCCACAATGCACTTCGCATTTTGTAGCACGTACAACACAAATTTTAATTTGGTTTTAGGTAGCGTGCTTAAAAACTTATCGAAGGTGGCACCATGTATATGAATAATATAAGGAATGCCTTTAAACTTTGCCATGAGTGCAAAACAGGCATCTAGGAAAAAGGTTGTAAACCCGCTACAGGTATGAATATGCACAAAATCAGGTTGCTCTGAGTTAAGTGCTTTATAAAACTTTTTCCATGCCGAAAAGCGATATGAAATCGCACTGAATAGGCTTCTGTTTTCAGATGTTTGTTTTGCGGTGTCCCAAAAATGCATCGTGGTTTCGTTCACTAGCGACGATTTAGAGAGGTTATCGAGTACCGTTGCCATACCACCTATGGCGGGAGGCATGGGACCCAGCATAAAAATTTTTTTCATATAGCTCATTGCTCGTCAAATAAAAGGTACGTGATGGTAAATATTACTAATTTACGTTGCTTTGCTGCAAATTTGACCTAAGCGTCTATTTTGTCAAAGTAGCCTATGCAATATAACTGAAAAGCTTAGGTTTATGTGGCTTAATTTACTATTAAAACAAAATATTAAAGCCATGTGAAAACTTTTACTTAGAGCACGGGCTCAGCCTGCCTTTTTGTTATGCTAATTACCCGCTTATTCCCTTTACCCGCGGGGCTAAAATCCTTATACTAACGCGCTTTTAAAAATATATGGGTGCACAGTGGCAAAAACAATCCAAGCTATTCGCGGTATGAATGACTGCTTACCTTCACAAACGCCAGTTTGGCAGTTTGTAGAAGCGCGTATTCGAGAATTAGTCAACAGCTACCATTACAATGAAATTAGAACACCCATTGTAGAAAATACTGACCTTTTCAAGCGTTCAGTAGGAGAAGCTACCGATATTGTTGAAAAAGAGATGTATGTGTTTGAAGATCGCAATGGTGAATCTTTAGCACTTCGCCCCGAAGGTACTGCTTGCGCGGTTCGAGCTGGGAATCAACACGGCTTATTGTACAATCAACAACAACGCTTGTGGTATATGGGTCCAATGTTTCGTCACGAACGTCCGCAGAAGGGGCGTTATCGTCAATTTCATCAATTTGGCGCAGAAGCCTTTGGTTTTGAAGGGCCAGATATTGACGTAGAAATGATTTTAATGGGGGCTAGGTTGTGGAAAGCGTTTGGCATTTCAGACCAAGTAGAGTTACAAATAAACTCACTGGGTAATGCCCAAGCTCGCGCCGATTACAAAGATATATTAGTTAAGTATTTAGAATCGCATTTTGATGCCTTAGATGAAGATAGCAAGCGCCGATTAACGACTAATCCACTGCGCGTACTTGATTCTAAAAATCAACAAACTCAAGCTATAGTAGCAAACGCGCCTAAGCTAATTGATCATCTAGATGAAGAATCTGCACAACATTTTTCACAATTATGTGAACGATTAGACGCAACTGGCATCAAATACCGAGTTAACCCGTCTTTAGTGCGTGGTTTAGATTATTATAATCGTACGGTATTTGAGTGGGTAACCACTATGTTGGGTGCTCAAGGAACAATTTGTGCTGGCGGCCGTTACGACGGCTTAGTTGAGCAACTTGGCGGAAAAAGCACTCAAGGTGTTGGATTTGCCATGGGAATAGAGCGCTTAGTTCTATTGGTTGAAGCCTCGCAATTAGAAGCGATGCGTAATCCAGCTGAAGTATATATTACCGCTATGGGTGATGAGGCTTCAAAAGAAGCGATAATATTAGCAGAAAAAATTCGTAATGCGTTTTCGTACTTAAAAGTGCAATTGCATTGCGGTGGCGGAAACTTTAAAAAGCAATTGAAAAAAGCAGATGCTTCGGGTGCTGACGTAGCCATTGTTATTGGTGAGGCAGAAGCGCTGAGCAAAGTTTACGGTGTTAAGTGGCTTCGAAAAGATAGCGAACAACGCCAAGTAAATGAAGAAGAATTGATTGAATTATTAGCCGATATTCACTAATAATTCAGGCACAATAAAAATCAAAAGATAATGTAGTCGCCATAGCAGTATTCGCAACGGCAATCAGACGGAATTAGAGGATCACATGATAGGGTACGAGACCGAAGAACAACAAGTACAAGCAATCAAACAGTTTTGGAAAGACAATGGCACGGCTATCATTTTAGGCGCAGTTATTGGAATAGGCGGCTTATGGGGATGGCGTTATTATAACGATTCAACTATTGCCACAAAGGAAGCGGCGTCTACAGAATTTAACAAAAGCATTGAAACCTTCATTGACAGTGAAAGCCCTGAAAGCTTAAACGCTTTCATTGAAGCCAACAAAGACTCAGGTTATGCACCTCTTGCTGCACTTGTTGTGGCACAAGAAGCTATAACAAATGATGATTTTGAAGCAGCTAAAGCGGCGCTTCGTCAAGCTATTGCAAATGATGAAGACGTAAGCAACGTAGCCAGAATTCGCTTAGCTAATATTCATATTGAGCTAGCTGAATACACTCAGGCCTTGTCAATATTAGATGAAGTTAGTGCTGATGCATTTAGTGCACAAGTGAATGAGCTTAAAGGTGATGCCTTACTTGCTCAACAAGATTTTGATGCTGCGCAAACTGCTTATGCAGCCTCGTTAGATGATGCGCCAAATAATAACAACGTTAAAATGAAGCTAGATAACATCGCTTACGCCAAAAACAAGCAAGTGAGTACTGAAAGTGAATAAGTTTGTAAAAGCTTCTGCGCTTGCAGTATTGATGGCTGGAATAGGTGGCTGTAGCACAATTTCAGGCTGGTTCAGTGACGAAGAAGAGCTGGAAATTCGCAAGTTACCTGAAATCACGATGGCATTTAAAACTGAAACTTTGTGGTCAGAGTCTATTGGCGATGGGGTTGAAAATTATTACTCACGCCTTATGCCGGCTATTGGTTACGGTAAAGTGTTTGCCGCTGATCGTGAAGGCGTTATTGTTGCGTTTGACCCTGAAAATGGCGACGAAATTTGGGAACAACGTGTTAGCCGTAAAAGTAAAAAAAGCAGCCTGTTCAACTTATATGGCTTGGCCGCTGGGCAAGTTTCAGCGAAAGTGTCAGGTGGTTTAACATTAGCATACGAAACCGTTTATTTTGGTACCGAAGATGGCTTAGTATTTGCGCTAGACCAAGAAACTGGCGATATTAAATGGAAAACTCAAGTACCTAGCGAAGTCGTTGCAGAACCTTCCGTAGATAGCGGTATTGTTGTTGTGAACACGGTTTCTGGCTCTTTAATGGGCTTAGATGCAAGCACTGGCGAAATTAAGTGGCAGAATGATTCTGATGTACCACCACTTACACTACGCGGTATTTCAGCTCCTGCTGCTGCAGCTGGTGGTGCTATTGTAGGTTTAGCGAATGGCCGTTTGCGCGTTGCCATTCTTGAATCGGGTTTAACGGCTTGGGAACAAGTGGTAGCGAAACCTGCGGGCGCAACTGAGTTGGAGCGCATCGTAGATGTAGATTCTAAACCACTTGTTTTTGGTGCAAACGTATATGTTGTTTCATATGGCGGTACCTTAGCAGCAATAGAACTTCGTTCCGGTAATGTTATATGGAGCCGCGAATATGCTTCGTATCGCGATATTGCTATTTCTGGTAATCGTTTATTTGTAACTGATAATGGCGGTACCTTATACGCAATTGACCGTAGAAACGGTATTGAGCTATGGTCAAACAGTGAGTTACGCAAGCGTACTTTAAGCTCAGCCACGGTAATTGGTGATTACATTGCGGTGGGTGATAAGTTTGGTTACCTACATTACTTTACCCAAGATGAGGGTAAATATGTGTCGCGCATGGAGGTTGGGGACGATGACGAAGATGAGTCAGTTTATTCCCCACCGGTATTTGTTGATAACATTCTGATGGTACAAACACGCGACGGCCAATTAAAAAGATTGAGCGTACCAGAATAATCAAAATTTGCGCAACTTAGTGAATGCGCTTAAACTGCGCCAATGGTTCTGCCATTGGCGCTTTTTTGTCTTAGGGATAATTAAAAATAATGTTACCTGTAATAGCCTTAGTTGGCCGCCCCAATGTGGGAAAATCAACCCTGTTCAACCGTTTAACGAATACTCGTGACGCGCTAGTTGCCGATTTTCCGGGGCTAACTCGAGATCGTAAGTACGGGCAAGGAAGCTTTGAACAACGCCAGTTTATAGTTGTTGATACTGGTGGGATAAGTGGAGATGAACAAGGCATTGATGCTGCTATGGCTGATCAATCGCTACTTGCTATTGATGAAGCAGACGTGGTGTTATTTTTAGTAGATGCCCGCGCCGGACTTACTCCTGCCGACATAGGCATAGCTGATCATCTGCGCCGCGTGGGTAAAACCTGCTACGTAGTGGTGAATAAAGTCGATGGCATAGATGGTGATAGCGAAAGCGCAGAATTTTATAAGTTAGGTGTGCCTAAGTTACTATTAATTGCAGCAGCGCATGGCCGTGGCGTTTCAAAAATGCTTGATGACGTATTAGCGCCGCTAGATGCTAGCTTTCCTGATATGGAAATTGTGCCGCCTAGCTTGGATGAAGAAGAAGAAACGGCGGAAGCGCAATTAGAACGTTTGCAAGCAATGCCAATAAAATTAGCAATTGTTGGTAAACCAAATGTGGGTAAGTCTACGCTAACTAACCGTATTCTAGGTGAAGAAAGGGTAGTGGTTTATGACCAACCGGGCACCACTCGCGATAGCATTTTTATTCCTATGAAACGTGATGAACGTGACTACGTGCTGATTGATACAGCGGGCGTAAGAAAGCGCCGTAAGGTATCGGATACTGTTGAAAAATTCTCAATCGTGAAAACCTTGCAGGCCATTGAAGCATCAAACGTTGTATTGTTAGTGGTAGATGCGCGAGAAGGTATTAGCGAGCAAGACTTATCTTTACTTGGTTTTATACTCAATTCTGGCCGCTCATTAGTTATAGCCGTTAATAAATGGGATGGCCTTGATACCCATGTTAAAGATGAGGTTAAGCGTGAGTTAGACCGACGCTTAGGATTTGTTGACTTTGCTCGACTGCACTTTATTTCTGCATTACATGGTTCGGGTGTGGGCCATTTGTTTGAGTCTGTCCAAGAAGCTTATTCATCAGCGACAAAGCGCATTAATACGGCAATGCTTACCGACATTATGGAAATGGCGCAAAATGATCACCAACCACCTATGGTGCGTGGACGCCGAGTCAAAATGAAATATGCGCACGCAGGTGGATACAACCCTCCTGTGGTGGTTATTCATGGGAACCAGCTGCTTGATTTACCTGATTCATATAAACGTTACTTAACCAATTACTATCGTAAATCCTTAGGCATGATGGGTACGCCTATTAAAATTGAATTTAGAGAAGGTAGTAATCCCTTTGAAGGTAAGAAGAATAAACTTACTTTAGCGCAAGAGCGAAAGCGCAAACGCTTATTGACCTTCCATAAGAAAAAGTAAATATGGAAAACTTTCACCCGCAAGATTGGCTCATTCTACTTATAACACTTACCCTTAGCGGTGCAGTGTTAAGTGGATTAAACTGGTTATTATTAACAAAGCACAAAGAGCTAAGTGCCGAGCAGCGCTTACCTCGCCAGTTGACCATGCTAGCATTTACTATCGTGGCAATAGTCGCGGTGGTGTTGTCATTACCTGTGCAAGAGAGCTCAAGAAATCAGTTGCTCGCGTTGTTAGGTGTGCTTATTTCGGGTGTTATAGCGTTTTCATCTACCACTATTGTATCTAACTTAATGGCTGGTATTGTACTTAGCCTAAACCGTCCCTTTCGAACCGGTGACTACATTAAATGTAATGGTTTTGCAGGAAGGGTTATAGAAAAAGGTTTGTTAGATACTGAAATTCAAACTGAACAACGCACGCTAATTCATGTTGCTAATAGCCAATTAATTACCGCCCCTGTTGAAGTGGTTAGAAGTTCAGGTACGTTTATTAGTGCTGAAATTTCTATAGGTTATGACACTCATCATAGCTTGCTTTCAAAGCATCTTGAAAAAGCGGCGCAAAACGCGGGCTTAAGTGATGCTTTCGTTCACGTTACCGCTTTAGGTGATTTTTCGGTAAGTTATAAAGTGGTAGGCATGCTGCTTGATACAAAAAGTATGTTAACGACTCGTTCTAAGCTTCATGTAGCGATATTAGATGAACTGCACAATAACGATATTGAAATATTGTCTCCTAAATTTGTAGCCTCTAGAACCACCGACCCTGACAAACAATTTATTGCGAAGGCAAAAGCTAAGCAAATTAAAGAAACGCTTACGCAGGAAGATATTGCATTTGATAAGGCCGAAGAAGCTGAAAAAATTGATTCTCAAAAATCGGCGCTGCAAGAGCGCTTGGCAGAACTTAAACAAAGCTTGAGTGATGCATCAGAGGAACAAAAAGAAGCGATGAAATTAGAAATCACGTCGGTGCAAGAATCACTTAAACAAATTGAAACTACGCCTACCCAGGCTGACTAACTCGCTTAGTTAATTCGCCCTTGTTGTAACAGGCACGTCACAAAAGCTTCATCGCTTGGTCAATTATTGGTCATCTAACTGTCAATAATCCTTAATATGATCTTCATCTTTAAAACAGGGTGTTGATTATGAAAATTAAAAATGGCTTTAAAATTTCTTTGCTAGCAAGTGCATTAGTATTCGCGTTGTCTGGATGTGTTGATGACGGAGAAGATGGCGCTACAGGCGCTCAGGGCGCTGCCGGTTTAGACGGCACTAACGGTGAAAATGGCAGTAGCTTACCAAGAGAACTCAGTATAGAAGTTGTAGGGCGCTTTGCAACAGGAGTATATGGTAAAAGTGCGGCAGAAATTGTGCAATTTCACTCGGGCTCTCAGTCAGTTTTCGCAGTTAATGGTGACACCAATCAAATAGAAGTTATTAGTTTAGCTACCTTGCCTACCGCTGGTGTAGGTAGCCCAATCACTGATGAAAGCTTAAGTTCAACGGCCTTCACCTTTCCACAAAGCGTTGACGTTACTGATGAAACAAATGCTACCAGTACTATTAATTTAGGCGGGGCCAATTCCATTGCCGTTATGGATAACATGCTAGCCATTGCGATTGCCGCTGATAATAAGCAGGCTAATGGCGCAGTATTATTCTATACCTTAGATTCAGCAGGCCAAGGTACTTTTGTTAAAGCTGTTGAAGTGGGTGCATTACCTGACATGCTTACTTTTACACCCGATGGTTCAAAAGTACTGGTTGCCAATGAAGGCGAGCCTGACGGCGATTACCTTGTAGATCCTGAGGGCAGTATTTCGGTAATCGACATTACCGATGGCACGCCTGCTAATGTAGCCACTACCATTAATATGACAAGTGATATGGTATTTAGCAGTGACTTGCTAAGCAGCTCAGACTACAACACCGAAGAAGAGCGTATGGAATTATTAGCGCAAGCGGGAGTAAAGTTTGCGGGCCCGGCATCAAACACAGCGGCTAAAGATTTAGAGCCAGAATATATTACAGTAAGTGCAGATAGCACTATGGCTTATGTATCACTGCAAGAGAACAACGCAATTGGCGTCATTGATTTAGCCGACATGACCATTGAAGTGAAGCCTTTAGGTTTTAAAGATTGGGCCCAGTACGATATTGATTTTACTAATGAAGACGAATTACCAAATTTTCAAAAGCTTCCTAATGTGTATGGGATGTATCAACCCGATACAATCGCTAGTTATACGTGGAATGGCGCAACTTTTATTGTGTCAGCAAATGAAGGTGATTCTCGTGACTATGACGCATTTTCTGAAGAGATTAGAGTCGAAGATATTATAGACCCTGATGAATTAAACGCGAGTTTGTCAGAGGAATTACAAGATTTATATGATGCAACAGGTGCCGACGACGGCTTAGGGCGTTTAAAAGTCACGTCTGTGCTGGGTGACGCTGATGAAGACGGCGAATATGAAGCATTGTATGCCTATGGTGCGCGTTCATTTTCTATTTGGGACCAAAACATTAATTTGGTGTTTGACTCGGGTGATGACTTTGGAAAAATATCTTCTGCCATCTTAGGCAATGACTTCAACAGCGCTCACACTGAAAATAAAGGTGATAACCGCTCTGATGACAAAGGCGGTGAGCCTGAAGCTATTGCAGTTGGCATGATTGAAGAAAGAACATATGCATTTGTTGGCTCGGAGCGTTCGGGTGATTTGTTTATATATGATGTAAGCAATCCGTTTCAAGCAACGTTTGTATCTCATTACAATAATCGTGATTTTAGCGTAGATTTTGAGTTAGATGATGACTTAGACAACCCATGTGATGCAGCCGAAGGGATGGATTGCACAGAAGTGCCAAATGCGGGTGACTTAGGCCCAGAAAGTATTGCATTCATTAGTGCTGATAACAGCCCTAATGGCAATCCATTACTGGTAATTGGGAACGAAGTTAGCGGAACGGTAACCGTTTACCAAGTGACAGAGCTTTAATACAAAAGCGCTACAATAGGTGAATATAAAAAGCGAAGGTATATACCTTCGCGTTTTTGTATTAGTTTTGGGCTTTACGTTCTTCGTGATCAAGTGGAACAGCCACTAAGGTGTCATCTATAACTTTACACACACCTTCCATTGTATCACCACGGCGCGTTTCAAAACTTACGCTATCACCTTCAGATTTATCTACGCAAGCATCTATAGCTTCTTGAGGAGGCTGGCCGTGACTAGGCCTACCTTGTGCAAAACTCTGCGTAGATAAAAATAATATAAAGAAAGCGAGTGCTAGAGCTGATTGATGTTTCATACAATTTTTCCTGATTAAATTCGTAAAATAACTTGTTAACGGACTGACTCATTCGTTATGTCGCTTATAGTAATCTTCAATTGTGCAGAATGCGTGCAGCTTGTGCGTAAATTCACGACAAATTAAGTGCAAGCGCTGGTGAGAATACTAATAATCTCTATAATGGAGATATGAACATTTCTAAAAAATTATTCCTTTCGCTAATTGGCTTAACCAGTATTATTCTGCTGGTTACCCTACTATTGGCTCGCTGGAGCTTTGATCAAGGCTTTACGGATTTCATAAATGCATTAGAGCAGCAACGCTTAGGGCGAATATCTACTGAGGTGCAAGCTGCTTACCAGCAAAGCGACAATACTTGGGATAAAGCTGCCTTAGAAAGCGTTGATCGTACCTTGTATTTGCATTCAAATAGTTTACCTAATATTTCGAACCGGCAAGCTGGGCGAATAGGCCCCAGCACTAGACCTGAGTTTCCGCCACCAAAAGCCTTTATGGAAAGGCGAGGGCCGCCCCAAAGACGAGGGCCTCCAGCGGATATACTCACCGCTATGTTTTCATTAAACGACAAACAACTAGCCGGCCCTAAAATTGAGCCATCACTTTTTGAAAACGCGATGATGAGTGAGTATGTGGTGCAGTATCAAGGGCAAGACTTAGTTGTTTTAAAAAGTTGGAATAAAGACAAATTTGGCTCAAGTATGGGAAGTGAGTTTTCACGCCAGCAATTATTGACTAGTTTGTGGATTGGCTTGGCCTGCTTGCTCTTAGCGAGCGTGTTATCGTTTTACTGGTCTAAAGCCTTACTTAATCCAATTAAAAGCGTGATTGAGGGCATTAAGCGCTTATCACTAGGGCAATATAATGTAGAAATTGAGCATTCACGAAAAGATGAATTTGGCGCATTGATTAATGACGTGAACGCATTGGCTGCTATTTTGGAGCAAACTAAATCCGCAAAGAGCCGGTGGTTTGCTGATATTTCACATGAGCTGCGTACGCCCTTGTCGGTTTTGTTGGGGGAAATAGAAGCTATGCAAATGGGAATTCGCCCTCTGAATCAAGATAATTTGCAGTCACTTCAACAAGAAGCTTTATTACTAAAAAGACTGATTGAAGATTTGTATCAGCTTTCGCTTTCAGATTTAGGCGCATTGCGTTACGAGTTTGTGCAGTTCGACGTATCGTTATTGGCTCATAGACAGTGTGAAAGTATGCTTCAAAGTGCGGCTGCGGCCGGCATCGATTTTACTTGGGAAATTAGTGATGAGCTGATGCTATTAGGTGATGAAAATCGTATAGCGCAGTTATTAAATAATTTACTGAGAAACAGTATGAAATATACAGATGCTCAAGGGCAAAGCCGTTTTAGTCTACAAGCTGATCAAAAGCATATTATTCTAAGGCTTGAGGATTCTTTACCGAGCGTAAGTGAACAAGATTGCAAGTTACTGTTTGAGCCTTTGTATCGCACAGAGAAATCCAGAACACGCGATAAAGGTGGAGCTGGCTTAGGACTAGCTATTTGTCAAAATATAGTACAGGCACATAAAGGAAGCATACACGCACGGCCTTCTCAATTAGGTGGTTTACAGATATGCGTATTATTACCGCGTTCAAACAAACATTAATATATGTGCCAAGGGATTAACCTTTCAACTAACGAGATGATGATATGAGCAGTAAAGCTAGGGTATTAATTGTTGAAGACGAAATAAAGATAGCACAGTTACTGTCCGATTTTTTGCAAGCAGATGGCTATGCCACTGATATGCTGCATGATGGAGCACAAGTGATTGAACACGTAAAAAGCGAGGCGCCTGATTTTATTTTATTAGACGTCATGCTCCCCAACAAAGATGGTCTAAGCTTATGTAAAGAAATTAGGCAGTTTTCTGAAGTACCTATTTTAATGCTAACGGCCCGTGTTGATGAAATTGATCGCTTGATGGGCTTAGGTTTTGGCGCTGATGATTACGTATGCAAACCATTTTCAGCACGAGAGGTGGTAGCTAGAGTGCATGCAATATTAAAGCGGGTAAAACAAGTCCCCAAAGTGCAAGATGAAAGTGTATTAGATTATAAAAACGTGAGCTTAGATGAAAATAAGTTCTTATGCTTGGTAAGCGGCCAAAAAGTTGAATTAACGCCGGTCGAGTTTAATTTGTTAAGAACACTAATGAGCCGACCTGGCCAAGTTTTTTCGCGTGCAGTGTTAATGGACAATAGTTATAAAGACGCCCGCATTGTAAGTAACCGAACTATTGATAGCCATATGAAAAACTTACGTGGAAAAATAAACGCGCATCAAGAAAATGACATCATTCATACTATTTACGGAGTAGGATACAAGCTAGAGTAGGCTTGTATCTACCCGTTTAGTGCAATACTAAAAAAAACGCTTATTGCTTAATCTCTACTTTTTCGAGTGCCTTCTTTGCTTGCTCATTGTCTTCATGGCTGTGAGTGCTATCGGTATGTTCGTGCGGGTGGGCTTCAATAATAAAATTAGGGTCTACGTTTAGGGTGTTAAATTTGTACTCTATTTTTTCAATCGGCATGTTTCTTACACACATCAATACCTCTGACATTGCTTGGCAAGAACCTTTGTATAGGTCGGTTTCATTTACCACGTAGCTGCAAGGGGCATCTTTTATTGCCTCTTCACAGGCCTTCCAAGGTTTCGTATTTACATGCTGGCCGTGGGCGGCCGCTAAACAGCTTACCGACATAAAAATAATGCTACATGCTAACTTGTGAGTGAAAGATAAATAATTTCGCATTTTGCTTAACCGTTATTGTGCTGTTTCGCCGCTAAAGCAGCCTATAAACATGTTTTCAGCAACGCTAGCTGCATGGTAGTGATAACCGCGAGTGTCATCTTCATGTCCTCTACAATTATCTAAATCACTTGCTTCGTTACCTTGAGCATCTAACATACCGTAAATGCCAAATCCATCCAAGGCATAAGCAAACATACTGGCGTGGCCATCTTCTTCAATTAGAAGTTCGCTGCATCCTGCTGAACCATGATAATGATACCCTGCTACTGGGTTTATATGTCCTGCGCAATCATCAAATGCGGCAATGGTATAAGCGCCCAAAATAGCATCCACTGGCGCGGGGGCAGCAATAGTCACTCCATTTAAACTTACTCCCACATTACCGTTGCCAACACTGTTGGCAGATGATGCAAGCACAGGGGTAATGGGAATCAAAAAGGTTTCACTTACGCCGCCATTTACGTAATCAATAGAGCATTCAACACAATGGTTTTGATACTCAGCCGCCACGTTTGGACGCGCAGCCCCATCACACGCTTCTAAGGTATCGCTTACATTTACTTGGCCGGTAATAGGATCATAAAGCTGCCAGTTACTATCATTATATAGGGTGGCCAAGCTCTGAATAAAGTCACCGTCTATGTCATATACTTCGCCGCTGCCGTCAAACCAAATGCCAACTTCATCAGCCGTGGCATAAATATCACGTGGGCAAAACGACCCAATAGTATAGTTAGAAGGTACGCCAGCCACAGTGATTTCATAGCATTGGCTTGTTTCGCCGTTACTTAGGGTACACGTAGTAGTGGCCACAGAATCAGACAATGCATTTGCATCAAATAAGTTTGGATCAAGCTCTCGCACTAGCACATCAGAAGTTGTGGTAGTGCCCGTATCGCTCGTTGTACTTTGTTCACTTGAGCTTGAATCAGAGTCAGACGAGCATGCACCAAGTAAGCTTATAGCCAATAAGGTGCTAAAAATAGTGAGTGTGGCTTTCATGTTTATCTCAATGTAATACGTTTATGGATGTGTATTATATTGGCTCAATGTGCAGAAAATGCGCAGTTCTTGTGAAATATTAGGTAGTTATAAGGGACTATGTTTGAAAAAGCGCTTAACCTTGGCGCATACGCTGCATAAAAATAGACTCACGCGGCACCACAATATAGGGCAAAGATTCTTGCACTAATTGATGCATCATAAACTCCGGAACATTGCCGCTTAGCTTAATGATTTTGTCATTTTGCATAAAGATATATTGCGTACTGTAAACCGGCACTGTGTGGCTGTTGAAGGTAACTTCTAATTGGTGTCCTGATATGTTTTTGTCAGAATACGAGAGCGTGGTTGGCGTTACATCAGAAATCAAATAATCACTTATATGGGCACTTAACAAACGCGCTTTTATTTGTTCACTTTCATTTTTTAATTCATTCGCTAAGTTGTTGGTTTGTGTTATTTTTCCATTGGCAAGGGGAAAGGGCGAAATTGGATAAACGCTCACATCTAAAATGGCATCACCAAAATTCGGGTGAGTATAGCGCGTAACGCTACCTGCTAATGGATCACGATAAATTGCGGTGTCTGTTTTAATGAAGTCACCAATTTTAGCTGGGGTGATTAAGTCTTGTTCGTAATTACTGGCTTGTAATACCGCATGGATTTTACGTGCGTCAAGCACCTCATTTTTGGCCAAATACTCAACCCAATCAGACAACAAAGCGCGCGCAGTTTCATCCGTATTATTATCAATAATACCCGTAAATGTTTTCTCATCTAATGGCACAGAACGCCACACGGTGCTAATTTCTAGCACAAGTTCTGTTTGGCCCTCATTATTTGTAAATTGAGCATTGCCAATTAGCACTTCATAATCTGATAAACCAAGGCCCTCAATTAGTTCCTGAGCCTTAGGGATACTGCTGGCCAAATCAGAAAGCGCGTAAGCATCAAGTATATTTAAGTGGCAATTAGATGGTTCAGCGCTGTTGTGCTCAACACATTTTTGCTTGAGTGAATTGCTTACATAGGCAGCATAAATAGGAAGGGATGAAGTTTGCGCGTAAAGCAATTGGATGTAAGTAAAGGTAGCAAGAAAACCAACCAAAAGGGTTTTAGTAGACAACAGTAATACGCGCACAATAATGGACTCTGTTTTATAATTAAGCAACTTCGCTAATGTAGAACTAGCGTTAAAACACAGCCCCTCGTCTCCATATTATAACCAATTGGTCAAATTATAGTAAATAACTATTTAGTATAGTTTTTGCTTAGCACTTTTGCCGTGAACTCGCCATCGTGCAGTTTAGTGGTAATAGTGTCATTTTCATTCACTGCACTTAACGAGGTAATTAATGCCTTGTCTTTAAGCGAAATTGAGTATCCACGCGACAGAGTCGCAAGAGGGCTCACGGTATTAAGCATATTGGTGATATTAGCAAACTGTACTTGTTTATCTTTCAACGATTGCTTATTTGCGGCATGCAAGCGTTTGTTTAGCTTAGTAAGTGATGATGTATTTTCGGCTATTTGCTTCGCCGGAGACAAATACTGTAAGGCTTTTGCGCGCTTTTCTACTCGTTCTTGATGAGCCTCTAGCGTTTTAGGAAGAGCTTGCACTAAACGTGATTGGAGCTGTGCTAATTTTTCTTTGCCCAAGCTGATGTTTAGCGAAGGGTGCTTCGCAAATAAACGATTTTGTAAATACGCTAATGCATCACTTTGTTGTTGAATCTTTTTACTAGGGTGCTGAGCTGAGAGCCTAGCGTACAAATAATCTAAGGATTGATTATGCTGCTCAAGCAGTTTTTCAGGATGCTGTACTTGTAAGCGCTCAAAAGCTTGGGAACTATTATTTGTTTTAGTATCGAGTTGATAGTGCAAGGCTCGCATTAACGCACGCTTGCGCGTATTAATATTATTTTCAAGCTCTTGCATATCTTCACTGAGCATTTCAGCCGCGGCTGATGGCGTGGCAGCGCGTGCATCGGCAACAAAATCAGCAATAGTTACATCTACTTCATGTCCTACGGCTGATACCACTGCTAAAGTCGAAGCAAAAATAGCTCGGGCAACCACCTCTTCATTAAATGACCATAAATCTTCTAAAGAGCCGCCCCCGCGCCCTACAATTAACACATCTACTTCATTGCGGCGGTTTGCCGTTTCTATTTGATTAACAATACTTTTGGCAGCACCTTCGCCTTGTACCATGCTTGGATAAACAATAACTTCTATAGCTGGGTTGCGCCGCTGTAAAACATGTAATATATCGTGAATCGCTGCGCCAGTAGGTGAGGTGACTACCCCAATTTTATTGATTACTTTGGGCAGTGGCTTTTTAGTTTCTTGTGCAAATAAGCCTTCAGCTTGCAAATTTAGTTTTAAGGCTTCAAAGGCTTGTTTGAGTTGTCCTACGCCCTCTGGCTCCATATTTACGGCTATTAGCTGGTAGTCACCGCGTGCTTCGTAAAGGCTTAAATTTGCTCTTACTACTACCTTATCACCATGTTTGGGCGTAAAGCTAAGTTTTTGGTTTGCGCCTTTAAACATGCAAGTACGAACCTGCGCGTTGTCATCTTTTAAGGTGAAGTACCAATGCCCTGACGCCGCGCGTGTGAAATTTGATATTTCGCCGCTTACCCATACTTGACCCACCTCACTTTCAAGCACTTGCTTGGCAAAGCGGTTCAGTTTTGTGACGCTAATTATTTTTATTTCTTGGGGTACGGCAAACATAAAAATTATTTTCTTCAATTATTTGTATCAGATAGTGTAATTGTAGTTTACCTAGATATGAAAAAACACTACAATTGCACCGCAATTAATCCCTAACTATATATTTCATATACTCAGCATATAGGTAAAATTGCATGTTACGCATCGAAAAAGAAGCACTTACCTTTGACGACGTACTATTAGTACCCAGTCACTCCGAAGTTCTGCCTCATATGGCAAATCTACAAACTCGCCTAACCCGCGGAATTACCTTAAACATGCCCCTTATGTCGGCAGCTATGGATACTGTTACCGAAGCTCCACTGGCTATTGCGCTTGCGCAAGAAGGCGGTATTGGTTTTGTGCACAAAAACATGACCCCACAAGCGCAAGCTGAACATGTGCTACGTGTTAAAAAGTATGAAAGCGGTGTGGTAATTGATCCGGTGACAGTAAGTGCCGATGCTACAATTGGCGCTACTATCGCACTAAGCAAGCAGCTTGGTTATTCAGGTTTCCCTGTAGTAGACGATGAAAATAACCTCATTGGCATAGTAACAGGGCGCGACTTACGTTTTGAAAATCGCTTTGATGAGCCTGTTAGTAAGGTGATGACGGGTAAAGATAAACTAGTTACCGTTACGGCGGATACCAGTGCCGATAAAGTCATGGATTTAATGCACGAGCACCGCATTGAAAAAATATTAGTGGTAGATGACCAATTTCGCTTAACAGGCTTAATTACGGTCAAAGACTTTCAAAAAGCCAAAAGTAAGCCTAATGCATGTAAAGATGAAAAGGGCCGTTTACGTGTAGGGGCTGCAGTAAGTGTAGGCCCTGGCACCGAAGAACGAATCAAGTTGTTGGTTGAAGCGGGGGTTGACGTACTACTTATTGATACCTCGCACGGCCACTCGCAAGGTGTTATTAACAAAGTAAAAGAAATTAGAGCAACTTACCCTGAGCTTCAGCTTATTGCGGGTAACGTGGCGACTGCAGATGGTGCTTTAGCACTCGCAGAGGCTGGCGTAGATGCAGTAAAAGTAGGCATAGGCCCAGGATCTATTTGTACAACCCGCATAGTAACTGGCTGTGGTGTACCGCAAATTACTGCCATTTCTGATGCCGTTTCAGCAGTTGATAAATTGGGTATTCCAGTGATTGCCGATGGTGGCATTCGTTTTTCTGGTGATATTGCAAAAGCATTGGCTGCAGGCGCAAGCTCTGTAATGGTAGGTAGTATGCTAGCCGGCACAGAAGAAGCACCGGGTGAGGTTGAGCTTTACCAAGGTCGATACTTTAAGTCTTATCGCGGTATGGGAAGCCTAGGCGCGATGAACCAAAGTAATGGTTCTTCAGATCGTTATTTCCAAACAGACAAATCGGCTGAAAAATTAGTGCCAGAAGGCATTGAAGGGCGCGTTGCCTATAAAGGGCCGATTGCCAATATTATACATCAACAACTGGGCGGTTTACGCTCGGCCATGGGCTTAACTGGTAGTGCAACTATTGATGATTTACGCACCAAACCTAAGTTTGTAAAAGTGAGTTCTGCTGGCATGGGTGAATCACATGTTCACGATGTAAGCATAACCAAAGAGGCGCCTAACTACCGTTTGGGCTAGGATTGCTTTTACTTGTTACCCTTTCGCCTGCATGTGAATTCTTTTCATTTGCAGGCCTTTAGTTTTTTACACAATTCGTATTTAACATTTCATTAGGACTCATTAATGTCGGTCAATATTCATAGTCAAAAAATTGTTATTCTTGATTTTGGTTCTCAGTACACTCAACTTATTGCGCGTCGCGTACGTGAAATTGGCGTGTATTGTGAGCTATGGGCGTGGGACGTGAATGAAAGTCAAATTCGCGAGTTCGCCCCCGACGGCATTATTTTATCAGGTGGGCCAGAATCAGTAACAGAATCGGGTTCTCCGCGCGCACCGCAATATGTGTTTAATGCGGGTGTTCCTGTTTTAGGCATATGCTACGGCATGCAAACTATGGCGCATCAATTAGGCGGTGCAGTGCAAGGCTCTGATAAGCGTGAGTTTGGTTATGCACAAGTTGAGTTGTTAAAAGCCACGCAGTTGTTTGACAAAATTGAAGATGAAATTAATCCAAAAGGCAATGCGCTGCTAGATGTGTGGATGAGTCATGGTGATAAGGTCATGGAAGTGCCTGCTGGTTTTGAAACGATTGCTCAAACTTCAAGCTGCCCTCATGCGGCCATGGTAAATGAGAGCAAGCGCTTTTACGGTGTGCAGTTTCACCCTGAAGTCACGCACACCAAACAAGGTTTACGCATGTTAGAACACTTTGTGCTTAACATTTGCGGATGTGATGCTTTGTGGACCGCTGCCTCTATCATTGAAGACGCGGTAGAGCGTATTAAAGAGCAAGTAGGTGATGACGAAGTTATTTTAGGTTTGTCAGGGGGGGTTGATTCATCGGTTACCGCTATGCTTTTGCATCAAGCCATTGGTAGTAGGCTAACCTGCGTATTTGTAGATAATGGTTTACTTCGTTTAGATGAAGGCCAGCAAGTAATGGACATGTTTGGTGATCACTTCGGTTTAAACATTATTAAGGTAGATGCAGAAAAGCGTTTCCTAGATGCTCTGCAGGGCGAGACTGACCCTGAGAAAAAGCGCAAGATTATTGGTAATCAGTTTGTGTATTTGTTCGATGAAGAAGCTAGCAAACTGGTGAATGCAAAGTGGTTAGCACAAGGCACTATTTATCCTGATGTAATTGAGTCAGCAGGCTCTAAAACCGGCAAGGCACATGTTATTAAATCGCATCATAACGTGGGCGGTTTACCTGAAGATATGGCTTTGGGCTTAGTGGAACCTTTGCGTGAATTGTTTAAAGACGAAGTGCGTAAAATTGGACTAGAGCTAGGCTTACCTTACGATATGCTTTATCGCCATCCTTTCCCTGGACCGGGTTTAGGGGTACGTGTTTTAGGTGAAATCAAAAAAGAATACTGTGATTTACTGCGCCGTGCTGATGCAATTTTTATTGAAGAACTGCACGCGCACAAGCTTTATCATGAAGTAAGCCAAGCATTCACTGTGTTTTTACCTGTGCGTTCGGTAGGCGTAATGGGTGATATGCGAAAATATGATTGGGTGGTGTCGCTTCGCGCTGTTGAAACCATTGATTTCATGACCGCTCGTTGGGCGCATTTACCTTATGACTTCTTGGGCAAAGTGTCTAACAGAATCATTAACGAAGTAGACGGCATTTCACGCGTAGTTTATGATATTTCAGGTAAGCCACCAGCAACCATTGAGTGGGAATAGTTTTATAAGATATAAGCAAACTAGGAACGAAATACAGTGATCTCCTTTCGAGAAGTCAGCATAAGTGATGCAAGATTAATTTTAGACTGGCGCACTAAAAAGCGCGTGAGTCAATTTATGTTGACGGAAGTTGCCTATGACATTAGCGCACAAGAGCAATGGATTCGTTCCTGTTATTCCAAGCCTGACTATTATCACTGGATAGTGCAAATAGGTGGCAAAGATGCCGGCCTTATTAATATAGTGGACTGGGATAAACAAAAAGCCAGCGCTTCTTGGGGCTATTACATTGGCGATGATGATGCGCTTGGGTTTGGCGGTATGGTACCGCCATTATTCTATAACTTTTGTTTTAACACCTTGGGTATTAAGCTATTAAGCGCAGATGTGTTTTATTCAAATACTAGCACCATAAAACTACATTTACTTCATGGATATCAGTTTGCTCCAGAAGGTGACCACGTAGTGATAAAAAACAATAAACCCATGTTAATGGTGCATTTAGCGCTTCACAAAAATGAATTTTTGGCAGGGCGTTACGCTAAGCATACAGGCGAATTTCCCATGGATAAGTGGGTAGGAAAGAATAATGAACCAGCGTGAGCCAAGCTCAGCGAAAAATGACCTACAGCTAGAAGCAATTATACCGAATGAAAAGCAAATTGAGTGCTTGTATCAGGAACTTATAAAGCGCTCTGAACGCAGTAGCCAAAACATTAGCCACGAAACTATGCCTAGCTTTGAAAAGCATACTGCGTTTGTTAAACAACATCCGTATCGCGCTTGGTTTTTGGTTTTACAAGCGCAGGAAGTGATAGGTTCAGTGTATGCACAATTTGACAATTCAGTAGGCTTACAACTTAGCGAGGCATGCACCGCAACCAACATTGAAGCCGTAATGAGTTTATTTCGAGCGCATTTACAGCCGCTGCCTGCTAAGCCATCCCAGCGCTTCGGTGACTTCTTTTTAAATGTCGCGTATTCAAACGAAAATATGCAGCAAGCATTAGACACCTTAGGTTACAAAGCTACGCAAATTTCTTACGTAGCGCCCAAGTAAAATTAGCTTTTTCAGCTATTATTGTTCCCGTATTCTTAAAAAGCTAGCGAAGCGCGGGATCCCTCGCTGAGTAAAACCATGGTATTTGAAAGTTACTACGCTGCCAATGGGGGGTGGGGTAGCGCGCTCTTTGTTACTAAATCCACTGCCAATTTTAAATTGTAAAAGCTGGCCATCTTTGCTTTTATATTGAACAAGCAAAGCACCGAGTAAGTGCTTGAATTTGCCTTTACCGGGCAAGTGCTTAAGTACTTTTGCTTCAGCATCCATAAACTTTTTTAGTTTAAATAAATTACCGCTTCTTCCATTACTGTGAATCGCTTGCGCGTTTTGCAGCATTAAACCCTCGGCGCCTTGTTCTGTGTACTCATTTAGTAACTTGTATAAGGCTTTGTTGCTAGTGACGCTAAACTGCTTAACGGGAACAATGTGAGCTATGCCAAGTTCGTTTAATAGTTTGTTATAGCGCTGGTATCTGTCAATAAATGGCAATTCTTTATATGGTGCGTCAAACACAATGTATTTAATTTTACGCCATTCACTATCAACCGGGACATGCTTACTTACGGTGGAGGCCTCATATTCAAAATTTCCTCGTTCAAACCATAACTCGCCATCTAAGGATACGTTGGGTAAGTTGTTAGTGAACCAGCTTGGCGCATAAATTATGGTGCCTTTTCGGGTACTGAGTTGGCCATTTTTCCATATAGCGCGAATACCATCATATTTTTCACTCACCAAATAGTGACTAACATTTTGGCCTTCGTAAACTTTAGCCAATTGCACGGTATTGAATGGGGCCTGATTTAGCGCAACTACCTTGCCAGTAGTAATAAGAAGCAAAATGACGATACAAATAAGACCGACATTTTTTTGTGTTTTGATTAAGCCAATGGCCTCATACTTAATGAACATAATAAGCAATAAACTGGTTCGCGATAAATAAGTCTATTTTAGTCAGCGCTAAGTATTTTAATACTGACTTATAGGCCAGTTTGCGTATACAAAACAATGGTGTAAATTTGGAACATAGTTTGCTAACTCAACCGTAGTTATATAAGTAATGCGTATTCCTTTATAATAAAGGCAATACACTGCCGCATCCGAATCACTTTATGGACAACATATGCCTAAGCCTATTGTTATAAACGGCCGAGAGTTATCAGCCAAGTATGCTCCGTACATAATCGCCGAAGTATCAGCGAATCATAATGGCTCAATAGAGCGAGCTAAACAGACTATTCTAGCGGCTAAAAAAGCCGGCGCGCATGCGGTAAAAATTCAGTCTTATACGCCTGATACTATGACAATACAAAGCGATGCGCCCGACTTCTGCTTAACAGAAGGAATTTGGAAAGGGCGTACACTTTACGATTTGTATGCCGAGGCTTATACACCGTTTGAATGGCACCCTGAGCTTTTTGCTTTCGCTAAGAGCCATCAAATTACACTCTTTTCATCTCCTTTTGATGAAAGCGCTGTTGACTTACTCGCTTCGCTAGAGGCACCCGCCTATAAAGTGGCATCATTCGAATTAGTAGATTTACCATTAATTGCCTATATGGCAAAACAAGGCAAACCTATTTTAATGTCTACGGGGATGGCTTCTTTACAAGAAATTGGTGAGGCAATAGAAACGGCGCGTACAAACGGTTGCAATGAAATTGCTATTTTCCATTGTGTAAGCAGTTATCCTGCGCCATTGGAGCAAGCAAACCTTCGTTCAATTACTGCTTTGCGTGATGAGTTTGACGTGCAAGTGGGCTTATCAGACCATACCTTGGGCACTACCGCTAGTGTGGCTGCTACCGTGCTTGGGGCGAGTTTAATTGAAAAACACTTTACCCTAAACCGTGCTGATGGCGGTGTTGATAGTTCGTTTTCGCTAGAGCCAAGCGAAATGCAAAGCTTAGTAGAAAACTGTAAAGGCGCTTTTGATGCTTTGGGTGTAGTTAACCTAGAGCGCCCAGAATCCGAAGGCGACAATAGAGATTATCGCCGTTCATTGTATTTTGTGAATGATATTAAAACGGGTTCAACAATAGGTAAAAATGACGTGCGGCGAATTCGCCCTGGTATGGGTTTAGCGCCAAAATATTATGATTGTATATTGGGCAGCGTTGCAAAACGAGATATTAAAAGAGGGGATAGGGTAACAATTAGCGACCTCAATGAATAAACTAAACGCAATTTAATAAAGCGATTTACTAAATCGGTGTTTGTTGCTGAAAAAAAGTCCAATATTTTCTATCTTAGAGCGTATTAATACTAGCCAAAACAAGGCAAGTACCGCAAAATGAATGTTCTTTGTCTTTGATGAGCAGTTACCTTTAGGAAAAAGGGGTCATCAGAGGGTCATATTGCAACAAGGAACACACAACAATGTTTACAAAAAAATTAGCCGCAATACTTTTTGCGGTATCTGTTACTGCTATAGGCTTATCAAGCTCATTCATGAGTTTTGCAAATGAACATCCCAACTTAATATTAACGAAAGATGGCGTTGAAAAAATTCGCGCAAATTTGGGTAATGTCCCATTATTTGATGAAAGCTTAGCTGCCATCAAACAAGAAGTCGACGCAGAAATAGCGGCGGGTATATTCACGCCCATTCCTAAAGATTTCTCAGGTGGTTACACTCACGATCGGCACAAACTCAATTTTTTCGTGGCACAAAAAGCGGCCATGCTTTATCAAATACTAGAAGATGACAAGTATGCCAAGTACGTACGCGATATGTTGTTTCAATATGAAGCAATGTATCAAGATTTGCCATTGCACCCACAAGAGCGTTCTTATGCTCGTGGTAAAATTTTCTGGCAATGCCTGAATGACAGTAACTGGTTAGTTTATATGGCCCAAGCCTACGATGCTATTTATTACTATTTAACAGAAAATGAGCGTGATGCACTAGAAGATAACCTATTTCGTCCTTTTGCAGACTTCATATCATTAGAAAATCCAAAATTTTATAACCGTGTTCACAACCACAGTACGTGGGGTATTGCTGCTGTGGGTATGATTGGATTAGTAATGAATGACGAAGAGTTAATTCAACGAGCCCTTTATGGGATTGAAGATGATGGCTTGGAAATTGGTGGAAAAGACAATGACGGCGGTACTATTAAAGTTGAAGGCCAACGTAAAGGCTTTTACGCAAACTTAGAAGAACCGTTTTCACCTGATGGTTATTACACCGAAGGCCCTTACTATCAGCGCTATGCTATGTATCCTTTCTTAATTCTAGCCCTTGCAATTGAGAATGCTAGACCTGAGCTTAAGGTGTTGCAACACAAAGATAACGTGTTGTTGAAGGGGGTGAATGCTTTGATGAATTTATCAGATGCTGACGGTGAGTTTTTCGCTATAAACGATGCACAAAAAGGCATGTCGTACCATAAAGAATCGTTAGTAACAGCGGTAAATGTGGCTTATCACTATGGCAACAAAAACCCTAAGTTGCTTAGCATTGTACAAAAGCAGGGCAAAGTTTTGTTGGACGAGTCAGGTTTGTCTGCGGCGATGGCTATTCGCGACGGCAAAGCGAAGCCATTTACCAAAAAGTCGATTAATTTAAGTGATGGCAAAGATGGAGATGAAGGCGGAATAGGTATTTTGCGATATGGAAACGAAGCCTTAACTTTAGTGTTTAAGTACGCAGCTCAGGGCTTGAGTCATGGCCATTACGATAAATTATCTTATTCTTTGCATGAGAAGGGCGATGAAGTACTTCAAGATTATGGTTTAGCCCGCTTTGTTAATATTGAGCAAAAAGGTGGCGGTAACTATCTGAAAGAAAATACAACATGGGCGAAAACCACCATTGCTCATAACACCTTGTCACAAGATCAAACAAAGCACTTTAATGGTAACTATGACATTGCGAGCCAGCATCATTCTGAGTTGTATTTCTTTGATGATAGTAACGAAAATGTACAAGTGGTAAGTGCAACAGAAAGCAATGCGTATCCGGGTACTACCATGCATCGCACAATGGCTTTAATTAAAGATGAGCATTTTGAAAAAGCGTTTATGCTAGATATTATGAAAGTGAGCTCTGCCTCTGAGCACCAGTATGATTTTCCCTTTTACTTCTTAGGACAAGTGCTTGATATGAACTTTCAGTATGAGTCACCGAAAAGCCTACATCCTTTAGGAGAAGCGAACGGTTACCAACATTTGTATGTTGAGGGTAAAGGTAAGCCTTCGAATAACAGCACTCAATTCTCATGGTTAAATAAAGGTAAGTACTACACTTTAAGTACCGTTACACAAAATTCAGATGAGTTATTATTTACCCGTATTGGTGCTAATGATCCTGAGTTTAATTTACGACGTGAAGCGGCCATCATGATTCGCAGAAACGACGCCGATACTACCTTTGTGTCAGTGGTTGAGCCTCATGGGTCTTATAGCCCTGTTTCAGAATTGTCGTCAAATCCGAAGAGTAATATTGCTACAGTGGAGCTTGTATTAGATACGCAGGCTTACACCGCAGTAAATATTACTGATTTAGCGGGCAATACGCAGCTGTTTATACTTGCTAATGATGACGCTAGTGGCGCAGCTAAGCACGAAGTAAAAATAAACGGGGAAAATTACTCGTTCACAGGCCCTTACTTTTACCAGTAAAGCTACTTGTATACCTTGCTAGATAACTAGCAAGGTATACGCACCGGCTAGCTGCATTCTAAAGCTAGAAAGTGCATGTTCTAGTGATTGGTATAAAGATTTTCAAACCAGCAACAGTGAGCCTTAAGCTTAAATAGGCTGGTTGGTATTCAATAAACTTCATATCTATTTTCGCGAAAATCACTGATGCTTTGATTGCTCATTTGGGGCAGTTTTCCGACGTCCACTTTTTCTATCATTTTGCAAAATTAATATGTATTTGATTGAAATACGAGCTGGTAGTCCACACATAATGGATCGGGAAAGATTTTCAATGAGACTCGCATACGCGTTCCCCGAATGCTTACAATAATGTTCGTTGTAAGAACTGGCAAGCCATCTGCGTTTAAAGCACTTAAGTGAATAGGCACAAACAAAACAAGGAAGTGGTCAAGAGTGAGAATAATAAAACTTGTTAGTATTTTTATAATTATATTTTCTATTTTAATTGGTATTTGGATTAGTCGGGCTACTGTAGAACTCACACAGGGCGGTGTGTATACAAATATTCTTCTCCCATTGGGCTCTCAAAGTATAAAAATCAACGCATTACGTGCAGTGCATGCCGAATCACCTAGCTTACAATCTATGCAAGGCCCTGTAGTGACATATGAAAATGACAAAATGAAGCTCCACTGGCACTGCCTCAATGAGACTTTTCTCAAATTCTATGATATCGACACCACCTCTGTTTCGTTCGACTGCTTAAAGCGAACGCATCATTTTTCGATATACCCAACACCACAATATAGCGAAGCTAATTACGAACAAGCTACCGGTGAAATAGCTGTTATAGGTGACCTAGAGGGAAATATAGCGTTTTTTAAAGATTGGGCACAAGCTAACGGAATTATCGATACCGAGGATAACTGGACTTTTTCTGACAATCACCTGGTAATTATCGGTGATATTGTTGACCGAGGCAGATATGTACATGATCTGTTGTGGTACATATATGAACTAGAGCAAAAGGCAAAAGCGAAAGGTGGTCATGTTCATGTTGTTATTGGCAACCATGAACAATATATTTTAACCGGAGTATTAAGCAGAGTAGAAGCAGAGCATTTGTATGCCACTGAGTTACTCATGCCATACACCCAAGCTTTTGCTCGGCAGAGTGTTATTGGAGCGTGGTTACGAAGCAAACCAATAATAATTAAGTTGGGAGATACCTTGTTTGTACATGGAGGTATTGCTAAGCATGTAGTAGCCGATGAATGGAACATCGACATGATAAATGAAGCGCATTGGAAATCGCTCTCAACAGATATTCCCTCAACCGAGCATAAACAAGTTCTTTATCAGAGCGACAGCTTAACTCGCTATCGAGGCTTTGCTGACGCTAATAATCATAAGTCGAAAGAATATGAGTCTGCCATAGCAGACACGCTAGAGCATTTTAACGTAAAGCAGATTGTCGTAGGTCATACGTTTGTGCCAGAAATAAAGGGTGTCTTCGATAACAGGGTTTGGCTCACGGAAGTTGATGATGCAAAACTTCAAAGCTTAATAATAAAAAATAACATTCCATATATAGTGACAACGCCATCACTGAAAGAAAATTATATTGATAAAGGCAAGCAACTTAGAAAGTTCAACTTATTCAATTACGATGATTGGTATGCACTATTTGGGGGTGGTGACTTTGTTAAAACACAATCCGAGGTATACGAAAAATACTTTGAATAAATAATCATTATAATCTGTCTGCGATAACAGAAATGATGCATATTCTTTATATCGAAACCTGTTCAGCACTTGCCCTGAAAAAGTTAACATTGCGCAGCCTTTTTCTTATTCGCACGTCGAGGTCATTTGGTATCGAAACTTAAGGAGTCTCGCCAATATTCCGTTTGATTTTTGATTTTATGTTATTCCCCGTCTTACGGACGGAAGCTGGCGCATAAGAGCTCTCAGCAGGTTATTAAGCTGCTAGTGCATAGTTTTCCACGGTTGCGACTATTTTTTATAGCTTTTAACGAGGCAAACCGAGCCTCGACGTGCACCGCCGAAATCATCAATCCTGTCGAATCCTGAATCAGCCGCGAAAGCCGGTTCACGGTATTGACTAGCCTTAGGCTACTCTTATGGTTATCAAAGCCATGAAAAAAATATGGGACCAACGAGCAATGCCGTATTCACGTATTAACAGCCAAACGTTTTTTATGTAATAGCTAAAGTTGTTTTGTCACTCATTTGTTTACCTATTATATATTTGGCTTCTATCCGTTTACTTTTCAATTAGGCGCGATAGAATCCTAGCTATTATCATCAATGTAGTATGTCACATGGATTTGTCTTATAAATCAAAACGTCGTTTGGTCGGCCTAAAGCTGTATACTTCGGGTCTCAAACAAGACGCCAAGACGCTTACTCAATCAATCCCGCTTGCATCTCAACTTGATATCATAAAAAAACGGACACTTGCGTTTTGGCTGAGCTTAACCACTCCTCAACGTATATACCTTTCTGCGACGTTAGTATTTATGATGTTTCTTTCTTTGGATATCGAAATAAGCCTTTCGGTACTTGCGCTGTTCTGTGGCGTTGTCACGATTGGTTTAGCAATCGAATTTTGGCCTAAATTTCTTAAAATGTGGGACAGTATACTGGGCAAAACATTGGTCTTAGTGTTTTATGCCATATTGGCTAACTTTTCACTCGCGAGCGCCGCCGGGCTTGTAAATGAAGTGTCAGGTGTCAGTGCAGCTCAACTTAGCTATACGCACAATATGGCGTTAATTCTTCATGTTCCCACTTGGTTTTTGGTAACGACTACGTTTTCACTCGTTTTAATACAGCTTTTGGTTCCATTCTACTTGGTTTTGCTTCTGCTACTTAAGCCGTTTGGTATTCATGGCTTATGGCACTCTCCCGAATACAAATACATTTTTAGTACCGCATTAATCAGGTACGTATGGATTTTTTTCATCGCTACATTTATTGTCGTAGGTGGGGCGAATTCCGGTATATTGAATGAAGAAACGCCAGTTTTTGGCGCAGTTGTACAAGGGTATGTACATGCTGACTCAAACATGCTCAGTGATGCGGTAGAAGATGAAAGTGCGCCTACATCAACAAAGCCTAACGGCAATGAGCTTGACGCCACAGTCAATGATAAAAATGATGTTGATGAATCCGGCGATATTGAAGTAGCAATTAGTGAAGAAAACGATAATAGAATAACGGTATCCCTACAACACACTCACAGCGCGATAAATATCAAAGAGAAAAGCGCTAAAATGAAACTTGCGCTCCATACATTAATCGCACATTTCATATATCATTATGAAGCTGACATTTACTCTCGATGTGAGCACCCAGAAAACACACGTATAGTCGAACTCAATGACTATGAAATATTAGTGGTTAGTGTGGATGAAAACAGGGAAATTGGATTTAGCTTTGACGTCATCGCCTGTCGTAGCCCCGGAATTGGATCCTAAAAAAGGGGTCAGAGTTAATTAAGAGAAATTAACTCTGACCCCTTTTTTGCATTATCCAGGCAATTTTCTTTTCGACTCAAAGTGGGTACTTAGTTCGAGAATTTAAATGTGCACTACGTGGTGCAATGCAGATAATTATTGCGTGTTACGCAAAAGTCTTTCTTATTTTGATGTGTTTATCCTTCTTCGTATTACCGCCATTATACCGCCAATGGTATCTACTGAACTCAAAGTTACATACAGGATTAAACAATGAAAGACCTATTTTCACCACTTACTATTGGCGCTACCACACTGCCTAATCGCATTATTATGTCACCTTTAACACGCTCGCGTGCTAGTCAACCTGGTAATGTTCCCAACGCACTTAATGCCGAATATTATGCTCAGCGCGCCAGTGCCGGCTTAATTATTAGTGAAGCAACTCAAATTAGCCAACAAGGGCAAGGCTATGCTTGGACACCCGGGATTCATTCAGATGAGCAAATTGAGGGTTGGAAGGCTGTGTCTAGTGCCGTCCACGACAAAGGCGGTCGTATATTTATGCAGCTATGGCACGTTGGAAGAGTATCTCATTATTGTTTTCAGCCAAATGGAGATACGCCTGTTGCACCGTCAAGCATGCCGGTTGAGGGGCAAGCGTTTATCTTAGATGAAAATGGTGAAGGCGGCTGGGCCGACATTCCTACACCACGAGCGCTCACAGTTTCAGAGATACAAGATATTGTGGCTGATTACGCAAAAGCTGCTGCTAATGCGATTAAAGCGGGTATGGATGGTGTCGAAATTCATGCAGGTAACGGGTATTTAATTGATAGCTTTATCAATTCTAATAGTAATGTACGTGACGACGAATACGGGGGAAATTTTGAAAAAAGAAGCCGTTTTTTACTCGAAATTGTCAAAGCGGTGTGTGATGAAATTGGCTCAGAAAAAGTAGGTGTTCGATTAACACCAGAAGGCCGCTTTATGGGAATGGGAGACGACACACCTAAAGATACATTTGGTTATATCGCTAAAGAGCTGAATGCATTTAATATTGCATACTTGCACGTTGTTGAGCCAAGAATGATTAACTTCGATAGAGATGAAGCATTCGATTACGGCGATATAGATGTAATTAAACTCATGCGTAATAATTTTAATGGTGTACTAATTGCTGCAGGCGGCTATGAAAAGTCATCGGGCGAGGAGGCCATTGATAATGATCGCGCCGATGCCATTGCATTTGGTCGTAAGTTTATTGCTAATCCTGATTTACCATATCGCTTTAGTATTGATGCCGACTTGAACGAACCTGATTACGATGCGTTTTATGGCGGGACTGAAAAAGGTTACACAGATTACCCTAGCTTGAATAATGCTGCGGCGGAGTAACTGAGATGACATTTTCGCCCGTAGTCGTTGCGTTTGTTATGACCTTTTTGGCAGGCTCAGCACTTACTGTGCAAGTAGCGACTAACGGTGTGTTATCAAAAGCATCAACCGGCCCGCTTTGGGCCGCGTTTTTCTCATTTTTGATTGGCACTCTTGCGCTTCTAATCTTACTGCTTATTTTACGTGAGCCACCACCCTCTATGTCATCGCTTCTTAAACTACCCAAATGGTACTTTTTCGGAGGCGTGCTTGGGGTGTTTTATGTGACGGTTGTGGTGATGTCTATTGGTGTTATTGGTAGTGTGTCATTAGTGACCACGGTAATTGTCGCCCAACTGATCACGGCAACTGTGTTAGAACATTTTGGTGTGTTGGGGATCCCCAAAAACCCAGTTCAGCTAAAGACATTAATTGGCTTTGCCTTAATGTTGGCAGGGTTCTCTCTTATTAAATAGCGTGGTAAATCCACGCTTTACAACTTCATACCTTGTCAAAATCTATTCCGTATATATTCACCTCGTCTTTTAAAATGTGTGAATTCAATACTCTATCAAACATGAATTACATGATAACCTGTCGGTAATGATCAATATCTTTGCATCTTAAGCAAAAATTATTTGGGTAATAATGCATGATATCAATAGAGTTGCTGCATGTTTATATGAGTGTGGTCGATACAAAAAGCTTTACGTTAACCGCCAACCGCTTGGGGGTAATGCCAAGTAGCGTATCGCGACAAATGAATATGCTCGAGCAACATTTAGATACCAAGCTGTTTAATAGAACGACACGAAAAATTCAACTCACCGAGGCAGGGCACACGCTTGCTGCCAGACTACCCGAAATTTTAAAGTCGTTGGACGACACGTTTGGGTTCATTGGTGACTTGTCGAGTAAACCTAAAGGGCTACTCCGCATTACCGCTCCAGTTGTTTTTAGTGAATTGTATTTGCACGATATGTTGATGGCTTTTCGTAAAAAATATCCAGAAGTTACATTGGACATACATTTAAGTGAAGGAGTTGTAGACATTGTTGAGGAGGGCTTTGATGTTGCTGTGCGCATAGGCAAGCTTGCAGACAGTAATTTAAGAGCGGTCAAAATAGCAAATAACCAACGTGATCTTGTTATTGCTCCGGTGCTTGAAGCGAATCTGCCCCCCATCGCTACACCAGAAGATATCACCGACTTACCTTGTCTGACATTTCGCTATAAAAGTGGGCGTGAAATATGGCAGTTTAAATCTCAGGGACACAATCAAAAAGTAGCCGTAAAAGGCCCACTTCGCGCAAACAATTCAATGTTACTTGTTAAGGCTGCGATTGATGGCGAAGGTCTTGCATTGTGCCCAAGGTGGCTCACTGAGCCATATTTAAAAAATAAGTCGCTCAACACTGTACTAGAGCACTACGATATTACCGCCAGCGATTTTGATTCCGCTATTTACTTGGTTTACCCGGACTCAAATTTAGTGACAGGAAAAGTCAGAGCGTTTATTGATTTTACCAAAGAGTATTTTTCACAATTCGCTTGGGCTGAGATGCACAAACGCTAGAGGTCGTTGCATCTAGCACCTTGTGTACTCCTGCAGACACTGAATGATAATTATCAACAATCTACCGTCATTCCTCGCGCATGAATAATGCGACATTGATAAATGAACCAATGCCGCTTACGCTAAATGTATTACACTAATACTCGTTTAGTTTTTCTGCGCCTAGCAACATAGCCAAACAGCGTAGCGAAGAATAAATAGCTTAAAGATGGCGCGTTAACGGGTGTTGGAGTGGGGGTAAGGTTGTTACTACCATTAAATACGCTTGAAGCGGAAGTGAATGGAACAGGAGAGTCAAAAACAAGTCCAGGCGTGAAGAAGTCTGCGTTACCGAAGACTTTCATTTCTATAAAAAAGTCAATTTCAGTAATTTTACCGGTCTCAACAGAAAATAAGCCTGAAAATGAATTCAAGGGTAGACCCGATGCCGCCCAGTCACCTGAGAATGTACCATTTCTTATAACATAGCCATCATCACCATACTTTAAAGGTTCGCCTGCTTGAAAGCCTGGATTCAAAGCACTTAGTATGAATGCATCTACATCAGCCCGTGTGGCTAAACTCAGTTCATCATCTTCGCTTGTTAAACCAAAGATTAACGATGCACCACTGGGACGGTTGGCAATATAAGGGAGGAATATTCCGTCCCACGCTACGCCAACGTCTATGTCAACTGTACCGCCTGCTGCTTGGTCTGTTAGGTCAAAGGTGAGTGTGTCGGCCATTCTAAGAAGAGCACTAGTGGCTACGCTTGACGTTTGACCCAGCGGTATTAGTGTTGTTGATACTCCCATTTCGCCTGTTGATAGGTCACCACTAACATTTGCAGTTCGCTCAACAAATTGTGAGCTATATATATCTTGTGTCACATCAACAGATGTCGCATCGCCTAGTTCTTCAGATATTATCGTATTGGTTAATACTCCTAATTCATATTTCATTCCATAACCGGTGCTTTCAATCGTCGCTGAAAGTGCAGGCACACTGACAAACATACTGGCTAACGCCAACACACATATTTTCTTTTTCATGGCTGATCCCTATTTTACTAATCCGTTTTTAACATTATTGTTATCTATATTTTGCGATCGACTAATGTTCTTCGGCAACAACTTCTTTATTGCTGTGCGCACGTGATACAAACACAAACGATGTCAACGATTTTGTATATCGTGGTGCACGAAATCAAGCGTAAAGGCCATTCCTTATAAAAATCTTATAAAAATATATATAAATTTTGAGGCGTAAAATACGGGGTTATTAGAGGTGAAATGTGCAGCCTAGGTCAGGGAAAAAGGAAAAAGTGGGTAAGGAGAATAAGACGGATTAAAGCTATTTGCTATCTCCCGTGACAGCTGTCTTTTTGACTAGATTGTTTTTTTTGAATATCTAATTATGGGAGTGTTTTATGGCGTGTTAGTTTAGCATTTCATGCGCAGACAGGGCGTTGGTGCCGGAAATGGATTATTGAAGCGCGAATAGCCCCACCATTTACTAGCGTTTTTCTTTATTATTGCAGCAGTAAATTGAGCCTATTCATGCTTGACCAAATAAAAAGATTAGATATTAGAGTACGTAGTAATACGCCCATCCGTCAAAAATCAAAAAGATGGATTTTTATACAATCATTATCTTTCCCTTATATTTTTAACAGGCATTCACATCCTAGTTTACAGATACTTTTTAAGCACTTGGATACCATCTCATATACCAAGCCATTAATTAATAGGAGCGAGTCGTCATGTTATGCATGGGAGATAAATTTAGAACTTTTCAACAATCAAAAAAAATCATTTTTGTTATTATGGTATCAGTTGCGCTGACGCCATGTGGAAAAGCCGTCGTTGCGTGTAATCAAGGGATACAAATTCCAGAAACCTTAGCTGTCGAGTATAGGATTTCTATCAGTGAGCGTCAGTTAGGTGAAAGTTCCGTTTGGTCATCACCTTCGCTTTTAGCTAAAGAGGGATTATTTACCGAAGCCCTCATGCCAATTGTAAGACTAGCTGATGATGGTGCTACTGTAGTGATTTCACAACGTTTAGAAAACAATAGTTTAGATATTCAAAGTCACGAAATTGACTAGCCTATGTGACTGATTTGACCTTAAGTGCGAACATGTTGTTGTTTCGCGTTGAGTTTCCCCCAAATGCCAACTGGGATGGAAGTTGTATGGGTTTATAAGTTAACTCACTTGTCGCCTCGACACGCCTCAATACCTTGTATAGTTTAAAAAATATATGCTATAAAGCATTCTAGAATTAAACAGGAAATGCGATGTTAAGGCTTTTTGCGCTTAACACGCTAAAAATTATGGATAAATTGTGAAAATATTCTCTGCATTGGTATGCGTGTTATTGTTAGGAATAAGTGGCTCATCATTTGGTAATGACATAGAAGTTAAAGCCGCCAAAATAATAAAAAGAGCTAATAAAGCGGAAGAAGCCTTTACCTCGCGCGGAGGCATGGAAGGTTGGACAAGAATTTCATTTATAGTAGATAAAGACGGAACAACGAAAGATATTGTTGTTTTTGATCATTCAGGCAAAGACCGATATGTCAAAAAAGCCACTAAATATATAAGAAACCTACAATACTCTCCTGCACTCGTTAATAATAAGCCCGTAACAAGTGCTCAAATCTTGTTTATTAAACACACATACTCAGAGGCTGGCCATAGCGAAGGTAGCGTTACGCCTGCCTTTGCAAAAGAATATCAAGCGACAATAGATGCTCTTGCTAGCCCTAACGTGAATATGCTTAGCATAAAAACATCCATAGACGATTTGGTAGAAGACCATACTAAAAATTTAAACGAGCATGCTTTGGCTGCTTGGTTAAAGTCTATCTATTATTATAAAAATGAAGAATTTTTAGAATATATGCGCCAATCTCAAATTACAGTAGATTTATACGAATACTTACCTGTAGCGATATTGGCTAAGTCAACGGTGAATCTTTTTGAGTCACAGCTCTATTTCGGAAATTTCAATGGCGCCTCTGAAACGCTTGCGCGTATGGGGAGTATTAGTGGCCTTAATTTATCTCAACAAACGTATCAGCAATTTGTAGATTCACTTAAAGCTGCCAAAGCGGCTAGATCAGAAAATGCGACTAAAGGTCAACTCACTAGCTTAGGCGCGTGGTCACAAACTTATGAACTCTCTACATTTAAAGTTGAAGTGTCTCAGGGAAAAGTTGATTCAGTAGAACTTAGATGTAATGACTATCAACAAAAATATGTTGAAGGTTGGGAGAAGAAAATAGAGCTTCCAGCACAAACTTCTGATTGCATTTTGTTAATTAAAGGGGATGCGGGATCAACATTTGATATTATTGAAATGACTAGTTGATAAGCAAAAAAGCAAAAGCAGGTTCACAAAAATGATTGGCTACAAGAAGCTCTTCTATGGGCTTGCTTAAGCCGTTGCCACATAGTGCTAGTAAATAATTACCAGCACTGTGAACACACTTAAGATTCGCAAGTTTAAAATCAAAATAACGTTTATATTAAAGGAATTTTAATTGAACGCCTGCGCTTATTCTTTTCTGGTGGCGATTATAATCAATTAGCGAGTCACCGTAACCATTAAAGTATTGAATTAAAAAATCATAACGCGCGTTAATGGGGTACGTATAGTTTATTTCGATACCGCCACGGTTATCATCAAAGCGTAAGTTATTACGTAAGCGGGTGGTAACGGTCGAACGTCCAAATTGCGCACTAAAACCTATTTCTATTCGCCCGTAATAGTCATTTATATCAGGGTTATCATCGCCTCTTGGGTCAAGCGGAAATTCTTTATCATCTTCAGGTATTCTATACCAAGTACGAACAAAATAAGCCGTATCTTCATCACTGAATAATGCAGAAACGGTAATACGGTTCCAGCTTCTAGACTTCAGTCCGTTTTGCCCATTTGACTGATGGTTCAAACCAATTTGCATCAAGTTAAATTGGTAGCCTAAAATCTTTATGTCAGTGTCAAACATATAGAATAACTCAGGCTCATAATTAGTTTCCCTAAAAGGTTTAGATGTTTCACTATTATATAACTGCCACAACGACATAGCGGTAAAACCAAAATACAGGCCCGAAAAATCATCATTGTGTGTCCACAAAGGTGTTTTTACGCTTATTTGATACTTGGCCTCTAAGTTATCTATGACTTCTTCGCCTTCACCATCTAAGGTTATGGAATTAGGATCGCTTACATGGCTCACTGGTAGAATATAGTTTGGCCAATGTTGGCTCATTGAAAAAAGGTTTTCGTTAGCTTCTTTATCACTGAGTATGCGCTCTTCATATATGCTGGAATTTGGCTCACCAGGCTTAACGGTAATCACCTCTACATCTTTTGGCTTAGCGTCATCTTCTTGCTGTGCGTCTTGTGCGTGGGCCGAAAATGCGCCTGCGCTACAACACAGTAATAACGCCATTTTAGGCACAATGCGGCTATATGAAGATGTAAACATGAAGGTCCTTATTAAAGAATAAAATGGGTATATTAAAGTTAAAATGTGAAGGTTTGACTTTCCCTCGCGCCCACACAGCTTGTTGTTCCGCCGCCAATTGCAATAATTTCATTCGCGTGCTCTACAAGTTCATCTACCATGGCGTCGTTGCGCTCTGGATCATGGCTATAAAGGGCGAGAGTCTTAACGTTTGCAGCTAAAGCTAGCTTTATTGCTTCCTCTGCAACCGAGTGCCCCCAGCCAGATTTAGCGGGCATATCTTCAATTACATATTGCGCATCATGAATAAGTAAATCAGCGTGTTTTACAAAGGTAACAAAGTCTAGAAAGTCGGTATTTTTCGCATAGGGAGGATAGAGTTCATTATCAGTTACGTACGCAATTTTAACGCCGCTATCTTCAATGCAATAACAGCTTCCACCACCAGGGTGGTTCATTTTTAAGCGCGTAATTTTGGCCGTAGAAATAGACCAGCTGTTTTGGCTAGGTTGATGTAAGCTCAGCTTCGCTTGGATTGCTTCTCGCGGAACCGGGAAAAAACTGCCTGACATTTGCTCTAAAAAAGCCTCAGGGCGAAGTTCATCGGTTTCACCCGGAGTAACATAAATGGGCCTATCTTTTTGATAAATAGGCGCAAAAAAAGGAAAGCCTTGTATATGATCCCAATGATTGTGCGACAGCAATATATGAATGGGGGAGGCGTCGCTCAACAAGCGTTTACCTAATAGGCGAATGCCGGTACCTGAATCAAGCACAATGTGCGTGCCATCATCAAGTTTGATATAAGTGCAGGCGGTGTTGCCGCCATAGCGGACAAAATCTTCGCCTGGTGTGGGAATAGAACCCCGTACACCGTAAAACGTTACCTGCACTGCAATCTCCTGATAGTTAGCTATTAAAGTGCGCTTAAAAACGCGGAAACTTCATCAATGGCTAACATAGACTTTTCACCCGTGCGTCGATTTTTATATTCAACTTGCTGGTTATCAAGGTTACGTTCACCAATTACAATGCTATGTGGCACACCAATAAGTTCCATATCAGCAAACATTACGCCTGGGCGCTCTTTTCTATCATCAAACAGCACTTCAACGTTTGCATCACTTAAGTTTTTGTATAAGTTTTCAGCCACCTCTTGCACTCGATGTGACTTATGCATATTCATTGGAATAATAACCACTTTGAATGGCGCAATTGCTTCAGGCCAAATAATGCCGTATTTATCATGGTTTTGCTCAATCGCAGCGGCAACAATTCTGGTTACCCCAATTCCATAGCAACCCATTTGTAACACTTCATGCTTGCCTGTTTCGGTTAGCACGCCGCAGTTCATGGCTTTAGAATATTTATCACCCAGTTGAAATATATGACCAACTTCAATGCCTTTGCGAATTTCCAACTCACCTTCACCGTCGGGTGATGGGTCTCCAGCTACAACGTCGCGTAGGTCGGCCGTGGTAAATTTAGGTACATCACGCTCCCAATTTACGCCTACAAAATGCGTATTGGCTTCGTTAGCGCCACATACAAAATCGCTGCAAGCCGCTGCGCTGTTATCTACAATAATAGGCAGGTTTAAATTAACTGGGCCTAAGGTGCCAAATCCGCATCCTACAAGTGCTATAACGTCTTTTTCATCAGCCATAAGCAAAGGGCTGGCAACCAAGTCATGTTTAATGGCTTTTATTTCGTTTAGTTGATGATCACCGCGAAGAACAAGTGCCACAATTGGCGACCCTGATGCTTCGCTGCCTTTCACCATAAGGGTTTTAACTGAATTCTTGGCGTCTATTTTTAATACTTCGGCCACCGAATCAATTGTTTTAGCTTCGCCGGTGTCTACTTTTTCTAAGGTTTGAGTGGCGGGTGCAGCATTGGCGGTGCAAACGGCTTGTGCCAATTCTACATTAGCAGCGTAAGTACTGGCGTTGCTAAACGCTATATCATCTTCGCCTGATTCAGCTAGCACATGAAATTCATGTGATACAGCACCGCCAATTGAACCTGAATCAGCAATTACTGAGCGGTATTCAAGGCCAATACGCTCAAATATATTGCAATATGCTTGATGCATTGTTTGATAAGTTGAATCTAAGCATTCATCACTTAAGTGAAAAGAGTATGCATCTTTCATCACAAACTCACGGCCACGCATAATGCCGAAGCGAGGGCGAATTTCGTCTCGAAACTTGGTCTGAATTTGAAATAAATTGAGCGGTAACTGTTTATAACTGCTTACTTCGTTGCGTACAAGCGCAGTAATAACTTCTTCATGAGTAGGGCCTAATACGAAATCTCGCTGTTGGCGGTCTTTAATACGCAGCAGTTCTGGGCCATATTCTTCCCAGCGGCCTGACTCTTCCCATAAATCTGCCGGTTGAACTACTGGCATGTTAATTTCAATAGAACCCGCTTTGTTCATTTCATCGCGCACAATATGCGCCACTTTATTTAATACACGTAAACCTGTAGGTAACCAATTGTACAAGCCAGCGGCTACCTTTCTTACCATACCGGCTCTTATCATAAGCTGGTGGCTAATTACTTCTGCGTCGCTAGGAACTTCTTTTTGTGTGGCAAGTAAATACTGTGATGTGCGCATATTCTTTATTATTTAGTGTTTAAAAGTGTATTGTTGCGCGATTTTAGCAGTCTGGGAAAACATACTAAAGCGAAATATGGTTTATTTAAATATCTATGCTCAATACCGTCACGGTATTGTTATGAACTTGCCAATGAACGTCGCTTGAGTAAAGCGACAAATGGTAAGTTTTGGTATCCGCTTTTGCTTTTTTATACGCTGGGCGAGGGTCTTGGCTAAGAATATTTTCAAGCAGGGCGCTAAAGTCACTAAACTGCGCTTCACATTTTGCTAAGGCCTTAAGTGTTGAATTGTCATACTTCACGCTGAGTAGACTTGAAGGTGCTTGTTCTGCATAACCTGCTAGGGCGTTTGGCTGCGAATCGGCATAAGGTAAGTAAGGCTTAATGTCTATAATAGGCGTTGCGTCTAGTAAATCTATTCCCCCCACTCTTAGGCGTTGTTGATTAAACCCTAGGTTTTCTACTAGTGACATGCCTATACCATTTGGACGAAAAGTGCTGCGCGTGGCAAATACGCCCATTTTTTTATTCCCGCCAAGGCGCGGAGGCCGAACCTTTTCACTAAATCCTTGTTCTAAATTTTCGTGAAACATAAACAAAAGCCAAAGATGTGAAAATTGTTCAATACCATCTAATGCGTGTTCGGGATTAATTTCTTTCACAAATTCTATTTCACCTTTTGCCAAGCTTAATGCTTGGCTTTGCCTTGGGATGGCAAATTTTTGCTTAAAAGGTGAATGAATATGGGCAATGGGAGATAGGCTGTACACAGCAGTGGTTCCTAAACAACTAATTTGTATAATGACACATAAGGTAAAGAGTAATGGTTTATAATACAAATAATTGACTTGAATAAAGCAAAATCACCCTTAAATTACGCTAAAATAATTGAGTAAATAAAAGCGCAAAATCTTAAGCTTCAAGGCAAGCATCGCTAAAAATATAAAACAAAAAGAATGTGTGCAGCAGAATAAGGAAAGTTATGATTTCGGTAAGCAATCTTTGCAAGCAGTTTGGCGGCAATACCGTGGTGAATAATTTGTCATTCGAACTCGCCCAAGGCGATGTACTGGCTTTTTTAGGGCCAAACGGTGCGGGCAAATCAACCACTATGAAAATGCTAACGGGTTTTCTCCCCGCTTCATCAGGTGTGATGACTATAAACGGCCTTGATTATAATGAGCCGGGGCAAGGCATTAAAATAAAACAAATGATTGGATATTTACCCGAAGGCGCGCCGGCCTATGCCGATATGACCGTGTATCAGTTTTTAGACTTCATAGCGCAAGCGCGCAAAATTCCAAAAAAAATCCGTAAACAAGCTATTAATAAAGTCTGTGAACAGGTTGAGCTAAAAAGCGTTCTTAATAAGAAGGTTGAAACCTTATCCAAAGGTTTTACTCGCAGAGTGGGTTTGGCACAAGCAATTATCCACGATCCTAAAATTTTGATTTTAGATGAACCTACTGACGGCTTAGATCCAAATCAGAAGCACCAGGTACGCCAATTAATTGCAAATTTAGCCAAAGATAAAATAGTGATTATTTCTACGCACATTCTTGAAGAAGTGACGGCGGTGTGTAACCGAGTAATTATTATAGCAAATGGTGAGAAACGCTTTGATGATACCCCTCAAACTTTACAGCAACAGTCAGCCTATCATAATGCGGTAACGATCAAATTAAGCTACTTAGCTGACATATCGGGCTTACTAGAAGTAGAGGGCGTAGCTGATTTAAAGCATGACAAAGCTTCAAGCCGCGTAACTATTTTTCCTGAGCCAGGTGTGTCAATTATTGAAAATGTTTCTGCCCACATACAGCGCACTCAAATGCCGGTAGATATGATATTTCCCGAAAAAGGCCGCTTAGACGAAGTATTTAGAAGTATTACAAAAAGCGAACAGAAAAAGGAGGTTGAATAATGTTTTCAAGTCCAAGCGTGATTATCTTTAAGCGGGAATTTGCGAGCTTTTTTGCCACACCGGTTGCTTACATTTTTATTGCAATATTCTTAGTTTTATCAAGCGTATTTACCTTTATGTTTGGCGGCTTCTATGAACAGGGACAAGCCGACTTACTCAGTTTTTTCAATTTTCATCCTTGGCTATACTTGTTCTTAGTACCCGCTATTGCTATGCGCTCGTGGTCAGAAGAGCGCAAAAGTGGCAGTATAGAACTGCTCATGACACTGCCTTTTACTACCATGCAAATCATGTTGGGTAAATTTTTTGCCGCGTGGGCTATTTTGGCCTTGTGCCTAACCTTAACCTTTCCTCTTTGGATAATATTGAATTATTTAGGCGAGCCTGACAACGGCATTGTGCTTGCGGCTTACCTTGGAAGCTGGCTCATGTCGGGAGCGTATTTAGCGGTAGGTGTGTGTATGTCGGCTACTACGCGAAATCAGGTGGTGGCCTTTATTCTTGCAGTAGTGGTGTGCTTCTTTTTAGTACTGGCCGGTTCACCGCTTGTGATTGATTTGTTTAAGTTGTGGGCACCTAACATGGTAGTCGATACCGTTGCCGCTTTTAGCTTTTTGAGTCATTTTCAAAATATGGCAAAAGGTGTAATAGCCTTAAATGATGTTGTGTTTTATATATTGAGTATTACCGTTTGGCTGTACGCAGGATATGTAGTTATTGAACAGAAAAAGGCGGACTAAAAATGAAAAAAACGTTTTCACAAGTTCTGTTTTATTTATTGTTAGCGGCAGTTTTCTTTACTGCAGTTTTAATTAGCCAATTGTTTTTACGTGGCTTTAGCCTTGATTTAACTGACGATAAAATTTATTCATTGTCACCGGGAAGCGTATCTATTGTTGAAGACATAGAAGAGCCGATTAACCTTTACTTTTTCTTTTCTGATACTAATTCCAAAGGCCTTACGGCGATACGTGATTACGCCAATAGAGTCGAAACCATTTTGCGCAAATACCAAGCCTTAAGTAATGGTAAAATCAATTTAGAAGTAATTGACCCCGTTCCTTTTTCAGAGGCTGAAGATAGAGCCGCATCATTTGGTTTAACAGCCGCCGGTGGAGCAGGGGGGGCAAATGATGCCGTGTACTTTGGCTTAGCGGGCACCAACTCACTTGATGATGGGATGATTATTGGTTTTTTTGACCCGCAAAAAGAGTCATTTTTAGAATATGACATTAGCAAGCTGATATACCAATTAAGTGAACCAGAACCCATACACTTGGCGCTAGTCACCGATTTGCAGGTAGCTGGCGGCCCTAATCCTATGACCATGCAAAACTCCCCACCAACGGTTATGTACCAACAAATGGAGCAGTTTTTTGATGTGAGCTTGTTAAGTGGGTCAAATGAAGAATTGCCAAGTGATACTGAGTTGTTAGTCATATTGCATCCACAAAATATAAGCCCAAGCTTAATCAATAGTATTGATCAATTTATGATGAAAGGTGGTAAGGCAATCGTGTTTGTTGACCCGCATTATGAATCTGAATTGATGGCACAACGAGGAGCCGTGGGAGCAAATAGTTCGAGTTTAGATTTACTTGAACACTATGGTGTTGCTGTAAACACCAATGAAGTGGTGCTTGATAGCATGGCCGGACTGGAAGTTAGAGGGGCGCAAGGCAATGTGATTAGGCATTTGGGATTCTTAGGTTTAGGCCGCGAAAATATCAATCAATCAGATATAACTACTGCTGATTTAGATAGTATCAATGGCGCGTCATTTGGTTCGATAAAAGTAGTGCCCGGAAGCCCTATTAGATTCAATCCATTGTTACAATCAACTAAGAATACGTCCTTAATGGAAGCAAGTGCCTACGCAAATATAAACAATCCAGAAGAACTGGGCGTAGCATTTAAAAATGCGCAAACACAACATACTTTGGCCGCTCGTATAACGGGCCGAGCGCAAAGTATAATAAGTCAAGAGCAGGCTGCTTTAATGCCTGATTTTACAGAGCAAACAAGCAAGCTTAACCTAGTGGTTGTGGCCGATGCAGATATCACCGCTGACCGTTTTTGGGTTCAACAAAGTAGTTTCTTCGGGCAAGCGATGTTTTCTCCCTTTGCTAACAATGGTGATTTAGTGATTAACGTGCTTGAAAACTTAGGCGGCAGTGAAGGCTTAATAGGCGTAAGAAGCCGCGGCACATTTTTACGTCCCTTTACCCGTGTAGAAGCCATTCGCAGTGTTGCCGAAGACAAATTTCGCACTCAAGAGCAACGTTTGCAGAGCGAATTAGAGCAAACTGAACAACAATTAATAGAATTACAATCGCAAAGCAATGGGATTAATTTAAGCCCTGAACAGAAACAAGCTATAGATGCTTTTACTGAGCAAAAAATTACGATTCGAAAAGCATTACGAAACGTGCAATTTCAGCTTGATAAAGACATTAACGCCTTAGGGAATACGCTTAAAATTGTTAATATTGTTGTTGCTCCATTTGTTCTGGTATTCATCTTATTTTTGATTTCAAGAGCGTTTAGAAAAACAGCAAAATCTTAAATATTGTAAATATACCTAAGGCAAAATTGATTAATATAAGGAAAGCAGCATGCAACGTCAGTTTACACTAATGATTATCTTATTGCTGGTATTAGGCACTGCTGGCGCTTTAATGTTCAGTGATTTTAAACAGAGCAAACGAAGCAACGCATTTATCAAGCAGCCGCTATTAGCTTCCTTGGATGAAGGGTTTACGCGCGGTAAACAATTTGAACCTATTTCAGTGCGCATTATAAATCAAGATCAAACAATACTAGATGCGACAGAACAAGACGGTAAATGGTTTACCAAGCATCTTGATGCAAGCCAAACTTACCCCTTAAATGACGTTGACCTGATTGCTTTGTTGCGCAAGTTAGCACAAGCAAATATTGTAGAATATAAAAGCAATAAAGCTAAGCATCATAATATCTTAGGGCTAGAAGCGGCATCAGCAAATAATCCAAATACCTTTGCCGTGAGTGTATTAACGAAAAACGGTAACACAGTGGATTTGTTAGTGGGTAATGCTTCATCAGTTCAGCAAGGCCAATACGTAAGATTTGCGGGGCAAAACCAAATGTTTTTAATAGATACACTATTGCCAATGCCCAGCCACCACACAACTTGGTTAGCACCAGATCTTTTAAATATTGACATACGTAAGGTTGCAAGTATTGAAAACATCGCTGTTAATGAAAGGGCAGTTGCGCCTGAACTAAGCGCAAACCAAAGTGTAAAACAAGACGTATCTTATATTGAAGCTGTTAACGCTATGCACTTTACTGATATTAGCGTGTTTGATGCGCAAAAGTGGGCACTTCTACAAAACATAACAACACTAAGTATTATGTTGCGCAATGGCGAAATAATAAAGGTAAGTTTAGCTAATTCTGAAGCTGAGACTTACCTTCACGTTGAAAGTGACGAGGAATATGCTCATTTACAACATTGGATGTTTACTATCCCTGATTATCAAATAGAAGTATTTGTACAAAGCACTGATGTACCTGAAGAACTAAGTGAAACAGAACAATAGCGACGCAATGTTTGCTATTGTTCCTGTAACTTTTTCACTAAGTAAGGCGTGAAAAAATCACGGCCTAAACTGCTTGCATGATCTATATTGCGTAGGGGGATGTCGTCAGGGTTATCCACAAATTGCAGCGCTAGGGTGATGCTCGCCTCTCGGATAAGGTGAAATATGGGTACAATAGAACGATTAGTAAAGTGACTTGTACTGTCTGCCGGCTCTCCCTCAAATTGATATTCTGGATGAAAACTCGCAAGTTGATATGTTCCCGTATAGCCAAGGTCTTCAAGTAAAGAGTTTGCCATATCAAGCACATCAAGGTAATCATCGAATTTGTACAAGGCTTGGCTGCAGGCTATGAGCGTGGTTTCAGTACTGGCGTTGTCATCCAGAAACTTACATTCCTGCGCAATAGTTTCAAGAATATCTGCAATTTTTTTGCTGGTGCAAATATGTAGCTTAATACTGCCTTTTTCACGCGGAACTTTAGCAAAGGGGCAGAACTGCTCGCCAATAATGACGTTATCTACCCAATCCCAAATACGCGTTTCAAGTTGCACTTCCATTACGATGGGCGCTTACTGTGATATTGCACGTAAGATTCTAAAGTGTTTTCAATTAAACTGGCCACCGTCATTGGGCCTACGCCACCGGGTACAGGTGTTATCCAATCAGCGCGTTCGCTAGCAGTTTCAAATTCAACATCGCCGGTTAAACTACCATCTTCTAAGCGATTAATACCCACATCTATCACAATTGCGCCTGGTTTTATCCAGTCGCCAGGAATGAAGTTAGGCTTACCTACTGCAACCACAAGCAGTTCAGCACGTTCAACATGGCTTTTTAAATCTTTACTAAATTTATGACAAGTAGTCACGGTGCAGCCGGCTAATAATAGCTCTAGACCCATAGGACGGCCCACAATGTTTGATGCACCTACTATTACCGCATCTAAGCCTTTTATAGGGCGTTTCGTTGCGTTAATCATTGTCATTATACCCTTGGGGGTACAAGGTCGAAGCGCTGGCATGCGCTGAGCTAGCCTACCAATATTGTAAGGGTGAAACCCATCTACATCTTTTTGTGGATGAATACGCTCAAGTACTTCCTCTGCGTTCAAGCCAGCAGGCAAGGGAAGTTGCACCAAAATACCATCAAGTTCATCATCATTATTGAGTTGGTCAACCAAAGCGAGCAATTCAGCTTGGCTTGTATTAGCCGGTAAGGTGAATTCTTTTGAAACCAGACCTACTTCAGCGCAAGCTTTGGTTTTATTGGCTACATATACTTGCGATGCTGCATTACTGCCGACCAATACTACCGCCAAGCCAGGCATTCTTTTATTGGCTTCTTTTAGGGTATCAATGTGAGAAGCCACGGTACTGCGAACTTGTTTTGCTATTTTTTTGCCATCTATGAGTTGAGCTGTCATATTTTTGAGAACACTGGGATAAGATGCGTGTATTGTAGCAAAGTTGTTTTTGTAATTGCAGAAAAAACATTTTTGTTAAAGAATATGAGTAATGCAGCGTAATTCGCTTTGTGTTTGTGCGCTTTTTATACACTCAATAAAAAAAGCGTGCTTAGGGGTAAAAAGTGTTTGACGAAAATGGGTCTAGTCGGTAACATGCGCCCCCCGTAAACAATAGCATTAACGCTCGTTGTTTATATGTCGGTGAGTGGCGCAGCTTGGTAGCGCACTTGGTTTGGGTCCAAGGGGTCGTAGGTTCGAATCCTATCTCACCGACCACTTTTTTAGCGCAGTGTATTTATTGTGCGTCCGTAGCTCAGCTGGATAGAGCACCCGCCTTCTAAGCGGGTGGTCGCAGGTTCGAATCCTGCCGGACGCGCCATTAACTAAATTTACTGATTGCTGCAATTTTAGCCTTTTAGATGGCATTAATTGTTGACGTCATAATATTTAAATGTACAATGCGCGGCTGTTGGCAATAGGCGGTATAATTGTTAGCACTAAGTTGTAAAGAAAGGTAGTACAGTGGTGGGCGTAGCTCAGTTGGTAGAGCCCCGGATTGTGATTCCGGTTGTCGTGGGTTCAAGTCCCATCGTCCACCCCATTTCTTCCCTATTTATTACTTGCACATATCTCTTTCGCGGGAGTGGTGGAATTGGTAGACACGCTGGATTTAGGTTCCAGTGCTTCACGGCGTGAGAGTTCAAGTCTCTCCTTCCGCACCATTAAAAAATATTCGGTGAGTGGCGCAGCTTGGTAGCGCACTTGGTTTGGGTCCAAGGGGTCGTAGGTTCGAATCCTATCTCACCGACCATTTTTTAATTTAGTTTCTCTTTTCGCTCAAAAAATCCTCATTAAATTCAAATTTCGTTGTTTTTTTCGTTTAAAAGCAAATGAATCTCTCGACTCTATTGTTTACTCTCTGTATAATCTGGCGTCCTTTTTTAAACTCATGCACCTATTTAGTTGTTTGGGTGCCACCCATGTCAGTGAACAGCATGCTACTGACGTGATAGATTTTACAACGCGCAATTGGCGCATAGTTGAGGTAGAAAAATGCAAGTTTCAGTCGAGACGACTCAAGGGTTAGAACGCCGTCTTACTATTACCGTTCCTGCGGCATCTGTAGATACAGCAGTTAAGTCACGTTTACAACAATTAGCAAAAACACAACGTATAAACGGTTTTCGTCCGGGTAAAGTACCTGTAAAAGTGATACAAAAGCGTTTTGGTGCAGCTGTACGTCAAGAAGTTTCTGGCGAAGTTATGCAACAGCATTTTTATCAAGCCATTATGCAAGAGAAAATCAATCCTGCTGGCATGCCTAACTTTGAACTTACTAAAGATAAAGACGGCGAAGATTTAGAATTTGCTGCTACTTTTGAAGTTTACCCAGAAGTTAAAGTAAACGGCTTAGACAAGCTTGAAGTGGAAAAAACTGTTGTAAATATCGCTGATAAAGACCTTAGCGAAATGATGAAAACCCTTCAAAAGCAACACGCTACATATAAAGAGTGTAAGCGTAAAGCGAAGAAAGGCGACAAGCTTACTATCAACTTTGTTGGATCAATTGACGGCGAAGAATTTGAAGGCGGAAAAGCTGATGACTTCCCACTAGAATTAGGCAAGAGCCAAATGATTCCTGGTTTTGAAGAGCCATTAGTAGGCGCTAAAACAGGTGATGAAGTTGTTGCTGAAGTAACCTTCCCTGAAGATTATCATGCTGAAGCATTAAAAGGTAAAGCGGCTTCATTCGCGATTACCGTAACTAAAGTTGAAGGCTTGAACCTACCTAAAGTAGATGACGAATTTGCTGAATTGTTTGGTGTTAAAGAAGGCGGTTTAGACGCACTTAAAGAAGAAGTGAAGAAAAACATGCAGCGCGAACTAGACCAAACGCTGAAAACTAAAGTAAAAGAGTCTGTTATTGAAGCCTTATTGGCCGATAACAAAGTAGACGTGCCAAAAGCACTTCTAGATCAAGAAGTAGAAGCCCTACGCGAACAAGCTAAACAGCGTTTTGCACAGCAAGGTAATGGTCAAAACTTACCAGAGCTACCAGCTGACATGTTCACTGAAAATGCTAAGCGTCGTGTTTCTGTAGGTTTGTTAATTGGTGAAATCATCAAAGAGAACAAAATTGAAGTAGACAGTGAGCGTGTTGATGCACTTATTGAAACTACTGCTTCTGCTTACGAAGATCCAAGCGAAGTTATTGAATATTACAAAAATAACCAAGAGTTATTACAACAAATTCAGAACTTAGCACTTGAAGAGCAAGCAATCGATGCCATATTAGATCAAGCGAAAGTCAAAGAAGTGGAAAAATCGTTTGATGAAGTCATGAACAAAACGGCGTAATTTATTACGTAGTATTTGACTTGACAGGTTATCAACTGATTAAATGCTCGGACTATCCGGGCATTTTTTTTAACTAAAAATAAGAGATGAAATGACTAATACTATTTTCACACCAAGCAATTCTTCTGTTAGTGCACCTTCAAACGCCTTAGTGCCAATGGTTATTGAGCAAACGGCAAGAGGGGAGCGTTCATTCGACATTTATTCACGCTTGTTGAAAGAAAACGTTATTTTCTTAGTGGGTCAAGTTGAAGATCACATGGCTAACTTAATTGTGGCCCAAATGCTTTTCTTAGAAGCAGAAAATCCAGAAAAAGATATCTTCTTGTATATTAACTCACCAGGCGGTTCCGTTACTGCAGGTATGGCAATATACGATACAATGAATTTTATAAAGCCAGATGTTAGCACTGTATGCGTAGGCCAAGCGGCTAGTATGGGGGCATTTTTGCTATCTGCCGGCGCAAAAGGCAAACGTTATGTTTTGCCAAATGCACGTGTAATGATTCATCAACCTTTAGGTGGCTTCCAAGGCCAAGCGTCAGATTTTGAAATACACGCGAAAGAAATCCTGTCTATTAAAGAGAAGATGAATCGCTTAATGGCTGATCATACCGGTCAAAAATATGAAAAAGTTGCGCAAGATACTGACCGCGATAATTTCTTAGGTGCGCAAGATGCAGTTGACTATGGCTTAGTTGACAGTATATTGAACAGTAGAGCCGATGTAGGTAAGTAAAATTTAAAGTAAACCGTTTGTATAATGGTTACAGTAATAAGTATATAGAAATGCCAAGTAATCGCCGATGCATGTATGTTTAGGCATTGGCGAAGCTGGACAATAAAGGCAAATATTATGAGTGATAACAGTACCAAAGACGGTGATAACAAATTATTGTATTGTTCCTTCTGTGGTAAAAGTCAGCACGAAGTGCGCAAACTAATAGCAGGTCCTTCCGTATTTATTTGTGATGAATGCGTAGAATTGTGTAATGACATTATTCGCGAAGAAATAAAAGAAATCTCGCCAAAGCAAAAGGCAGATGCTTTACCTACGCCTAGTAAAATTCATGCGCATCTAGATGACTACGTAATTGGTCAAGAGCACGCCAAAAAAGTGTTATCGGTTGCGGTTTACAACCATTACAAGCGCTTGAAAAATGGTGATGTACATGATGGCGTAGAATTAGGTAAAAGTAATATTTTGCTAATAGGGCCAACCGGTAGTGGTAAAACACTGCTTGCTGAAACCTTAGCGCGATTGCTTGATGTACCTTTCACCATGGCTGATGCCACTACTCTTACCGAAGCCGGTTACGTGGGTGAAGATGTAGAAAATATTATTCAAAAGCTACTACAAAAATGCGATTACGATCCTGAAAAAGCGCAGCGCGGAATTGTTTACATAGATGAAATTGATAAAATTTCACGTAAGTCTGATAACCCATCTATTACGCGCGATGTTTCCGGTGAAGGTGTTCAGCAAGCCTTGTTAAAATTAATTGAAGGTACAATAGCTTCTGTACCGCCTCAAGGTGGACGAAAGCATCCACAGCAAGAGTTTTTACAAGTAGACACTTCTAAAATACTGTTTATTTGTGGAGGCGCGTTTGCTGGTTTAGACAAAATTATTGAACAACGCTCAGCAAAAGGAACCGGTATTGGATTTGGTGCTGAAGTTAAATCAAAAGTTGAAGATTCAAAAGCGGCAGCATCATTTAAAGATGTAGAACCTCAAGATTTGGTGAAATACGGGCTTATTCCTGAATTTATTGGCCGCTTACCAGTGGTGACTAGTTTAGAAGAGTTAAGTGAAGACGCGCTTATTCAGATTTTGCAAGAGCCAAAGAATGCGATTACAAAACAGTATGCAGCTTTGTTTGCATTAGAAGATGCGGAGCTAGAGTTTAGAGAAGATGCACTTCGAGCAATAGCAGCCAAAGCGATGTCACGTAAAACCGGTGCTCGTGGACTACGCTCTATAGTAGAAGCGGTGTTATTAGACACTATGTACAGCTTGCCTTCTACTCCGGAAGTATCTAAAGTCGTTATAGACGAAACGGTAATTAAAGGTGAGTCAGAGCCTTTGTTGATTTACGAAAATAGCGATAAAAAAGCAGCATCCGAATAAAACAAAGGGCCTGATTTTGGCCCTTTTTTTGCAAAAGACTTTAAACTTTCCAGCTGTATCCCCATATAACAATTATGATAATTAGTTAAGAGAGAAACATGACTCCAAGTAGTATGCTCACAGGTATGCCCGTCCTAGCTCTACGCGACGTTGTAGTATACCCGCACATGGTAATCCCCTTATTTGTAGGTAGAGAAAAGTCTATTCAATGCCTTGAAGCCGCCATGGAGAATGACAAAAAAGTATTCTTAGTTGCTCAGGTTGATGCCGGCATAGACGAACCAAGCACCAGTGAGGTGTTTGACATAGGCACCGTTGCTACAATTTTACAATTACTTAAATTACCTGATGGCACGGTTAAAGTATTGGTAGAAGGAAGCGTTCGCGGAAAAATTGATAAGTATGTTGAAACTGAGCCTTTCTTTGTTGCCGATGTTAAAGTACTAGACGACGAGTTAATGGAAGAAACAGAGCAAGAGGTGCTAATTCGTTCAGCTGTGTCTCAGTTTGAAGGTTACGTTAAGCTAAATAAAAAGATTCCACCTGAGGTATTAACTTCTTTAAACGGTATTGAAGATATAGCACGCTTAGCAGATACCATGGCAGCTCATATGCCGCTTAAGTTGGTCGAAAAGCAGAAAGTGCTGGAGATGGCCTCGGTTGCTGAACGTATTGAATACCTCATGGCTTTGATGGAAGGTGAGATTGACCTTCTACAAGTAGAGAAAAAGATTCGTACACGTGTTAAAAAGCAAATGGAAAAAAGCCAGCGCGAATATTATTTGAATGAGCAAATGAAAGCGATTCAAAAAGAGCTTGGTGAATTAGATGACGCACCTGACGAATTTGAAGCGCTAAGTCAAAAGATTGAAAAAGCGAAGATGCCAGAAGAGGCTAAGCAAAAGGCCGTGACTGAGTTAAGTAAACTTAAGATGATGTCACCGATGTCAGCAGAGGCTTCCGTTGTTCGCTCTTATATTGATTGGTTAGTGTCAGTGCCATGGCACAAGCGAAGTGCTGTTAAGCGTGATTTAGGACAAGCTGAGAAGGTACTAGATAACGATCACTATGGCCTGGAAAAAGTCAAAGAACGTATTTTAGAATATTTAGCAGTTCAGCAACGAGTTAAAAAATTAAAAGGTCCTATTCTTTGTTTAGTGGGTCCGCCAGGCGTAGGTAAAACATCGCTAGGACAATCTATTGCGAAAGCAACTGGGCGCAAATATGTGCGTATGGCCCTTGGTGGCGTGCGTGATGAAGCTGAAATTCGCGGCCATAGACGCACCTATATAGGTTCATTACCGGGTAAACTGATACAAAAAATGTCAAAAGTGGGCGTGAAAAACCCCTTATTTCTACTTGATGAAATTGACAAAATGTCATCAGACATGCGCGGCGACCCGTCATCAGCTTTACTTGAAGTGCTAGATCCTGAGCAAAACTCTAGTTTTAGTGATCATTACTTAGAAGTGGACTACGACTTATCGGATGTCATGTTTGTTGCTACCTCAAATAGTATGAACATTCCAGGGCCTCTTCTTGACAGAATGGAAGTGATTAGACTTTCAGGCTACACCGAAGATGAAAAGTTGAATATTGCTGAACGCCATTTAATTGCAAAGCAAATTGAGCGAAACGGCTTAAAAGCCAAAGAGCTTACAATTGAAGATTCAGCCATTATTGGCATTATTCGTTACTACACGCGCGAAGCCGGTGTAAGAAGTTTAGAGCGAGAAATTTCCAAAATATGTCGTAAAGCAGTTAAAAATATTCTTTTGAAAAAAGAATCAGGCACAGTAGTAGTGAACCATGATAATTTGAAAGACTACTTAGGTGTTCAGCGTTTTGACTATGGAAAAGCCGATAAAAACAATCAGATTGGTCAGGTAACTGGACTTGCATGGACTCAAGTAGGCGGTGATTTGCTGACTATTGAAACCAGCGCAGTACCCGGCAAAGGTAAGACTACTGCAACAGGATCGCTTGGCGACGTAATGCAAGAGTCTATAAAAGCAGCCATGACCGTTGTGCGTTCAAGAGCTGAAAAACTTCGTATAAACGAAGATTTTCATGAAAAGCGAGATATTCACGTACACGTTCCCGAGGGCGCAACTCCAAAAGATGGGCCAAGTGCCGGTATTGGCATGTGTACAGCACTTGTGTCGTCACTTACTGGAAACCCTGTAAGATGTGATGTAGCCATGACGGGTGAAATTACCTTACGAGGTGAAGTACTTGCTATTGGCGGTTTAAAAGAAAAATTGTTAGCTGCGCACCGTGGCGGAATAAAAGTAGTAATTATTCCTCATGAAAATGAGCGTGATTTAGAAGAAATTCCTGCAAATGTTATAGGTGATTTATCTATTCACCCAGTTAAGTGGATTGATGAAGTACTAGACATTGCACTGGAAAATCCAGTGGAATCCTTCTCTGTAGCATCATAAAAAAGGCCAAATGGCCTTTTTTTATGCAGAATTGACAAGAAAATCACTTTTTTTGTTATTTTTTTTAAATAAGGTATTCACTTTCACTCTGATTATGCTACCTTAAGAAGGTACTCGCTTAAAGCCTTATTAATAAAGGGATAGCAAGCGATTTTATAATGAAAATAATTTTGTTGGTAAATTTATCTTAGCGAAATCTAATGAAGTAACTAACAAAGCATTAACATTTTTTTTAAAAGCAATATAATAACAACGAAGGGGATCATATTGTGAACAAATCTCAACTTATCGATGCAATAGCTGGAAGCGCAGATATTTCTAAAGCAGCTGCAGGACGTGCGCTTGACGCATTAACTGATTCAGTAACTGCTGCACTTAAAGAAGGTGACCAAGTTGCTCTAGTTGGCTTCGGTACTTTTTCTGTTCGCGAACGTGCTGCTCGTAGCGGTCGTAACCCACAGACAGGTGCTACTATTCAAATTGCTGCTGCAAAAGTACCATCTTTTAAAGCAGGTAAAGCACTTAAAGACGCTTGTAACTAAGCATCAATTATTTTTAAAAAGGCGATGGGAAACCATCGCCTTTTTTGTATCTGTCTTTTTTATACATAAGATGCGTAATTACTCGCGTATCATACTAAGGATAGGTATAATCTAGCGTCTAAATTTTTATTAAATCAAGGTGCTAGTTAGTCTGGCAGCAGATTCTTTTTATAAGAATAATTAACAAAAGGTTGTTGTTAAACATGTTACAAAACATTCGAGAGGGTATACAAGGCCCTTGGGCGATAGGAATTGTCGCAGTAATTGTAGTAAGTTTCGTATTTACTGGCGTTGGTAGCTACATTTCATCTTCTAATACAACAGCAGTGGCTATTGTAAACGGTGAGGAAATTGACGCGTCGACGCTTGATATTGCCTACCAAAACGAGAGAGCTCGTTTAGAAGGCCAGTTTGGTGAAGCAGTAAATTCATTATTTGCTAGCGAGAGCTATATAAATCAATTTAGATCAGACATCCTTGATCGTCTTATAAACGACGAGCTAGTGTCTCAAAAAGCACAGGCCTTAGGCTTGCGCGTGAGCGATGAACAAATTAAGCAAACCATCGCACAAATGCCTGAGTTTCAGGTGGCCGGTAGTTTCGATAATACAATGTATACTTCTAGCCTAGCGCGCGCGGGTTATAGCCCTAGCCAATTTGCTGAATATATGCGCAAAGAAATGACGCGTCAACAACTACAACAAGCTTTGCGCGGAACCGGTTTTAGTTTGTCTCATCAGGTACAGCAGTTATTGTCTTTGCAAGAGCAAACACGTGATGCCAAAGTAATTGAAATTGATATTAATAAATATCAAGATTCAATCACTTTAACTGATGAAGAAGTTCAAACGTACTATGAAAATAACTTGTCAGATTTTGATACTGAAGAACAAGTTAAGTTAGCTTACGTCACATTATCTGTTTCAGATTTAATGTCTAAATTTGAAGCAAGTGATGAGGAAATTGAACAAAGCTATCAAGACAACATCGCTTTTTATACCAATGAAGAAGAAAGAAGAATCGCTCACATCTTAATTGAAACCATCAACGGTGAAGATGAAGCACAGCAAAAAGCGGAAGAAGTAGTCGCGAAATTGAACGCGGGTGAAGACTTCGCAAGCTTAGCTGAACAATATTCTGATGACATCGTTAGTGCTGAAGAAGGCGGCGATTTAGGGATAATTGCACGTGGAGATTATGAAGGTGCGTTAGAAGATGCTGCCTTTGCTCTTGAAGCAAAAGGCGACATAAGCGGAATTGTTGAGAGCGAATTTGGTCTTCACGTTATTAAGTTATCTGAGTTGTCACCTGCGGTGGTTACGCCGTTGGCTGAGGTTCGCGATGAACTTAAAGAAGAAATCATCACAAATAAAGCCACTGACGAATACTTTGCGCTGCAAAATGAAATGTCGCGTTTAGCATTCGAAGAGCCTGATTCTTTAAGCGCAGTTGCTGAAGCGGTTAATCGTCCTATTATTGAAACACCTTTCTTTGAAGCAGGCCAATTACCGCCAGGTGTTAACTACCCCCAGTTAAATGATATTGCTTTTTCTAGCGAACTAATTGACGAGCAAGTTAATAGTGAATTAATTGAATTGAGTGATAACGTTATTATGGTTACTCGCGTTGCTGAGCATAAACCTCAGCGCACGCGTGCTTTAGATGAAGTGAAAGGCCTAATTGAAAGTGAACTTAAAAATAATAAGGCACAAGATCAAGCCTTTGAGTATGCACAAAGCATTCAGACCGCCTTATTCAACAATGAAGACGTAAGCGCTTTATTAGACGAGCATGACCTTGCTTGGCGTGAGTATAGCGATGTACGAAGAGATAGCGGCGAATTAGCACGTGAGTTTGTGGAGTCACTGTTTGCGCTAGGTGTAGATGTAGATGGCGCAGAACTTGTGACTTTATCTAATGGCAACGTAGGCATTGTTCAGCTCACAGCTGTTAAAGAAGCGTCTGACTTTGCTGAAGAGCAAACAAGTGCAGGTAAGAATCGTATTGCAAATGCACAAACACAACAAACTTACGAGAGCTTCGTAAATGCTCTGCGTGAAAACGCAGCAATTGAAGTGATTACGCAGTAAGGTTTCAAAACACTAATAAACCCCGGTTGCTGAAAGGTACCGGGGTTTTTTATTGCTTGCTTTATGTTAAGGGCGAGTGATTAGCCATACAATGGCAAAGAAAGCGATAATGACTGCAGACACAATAGTAATATAAATAAATCCTTTTTTGCCATCAGCTACAGAGTGCCCGTTGTAGCTTAAATAAGCGTACCAAATTAAGCAAAGTGTTAACGGAAATAAAAAAACAAACTTGATCATAAATGAGCGTTTCCCAAAAGAACAAAATAAAGCGTGTGCTACGTAAATTAGCAAAGTTACGTTAGTAGAACAGACCATTGATATAGGTAATATACTATAGGTAAGTAGGTTTAAGTTCATCCATTTACATATTTGATTTCTTTACAAACAAAAAAAACCGACCATAAAGGTCGGTTTTGAATTTTTAAAAGATAACTTATTCAAATGATATAAACGTTTATAATAAACGTGGCACCAAGAGTAAGTTAATTAACGTAAATTACGCTAACTCTTTAATTTGTGCATTTAAGCGAGACTTATGACGCGCAGCTTTATTCTTATGAATAAGGCCTTTAGTTGCCATTCTGTCTAATTGCGGTACAGCAGCATCTAATGCTGATTGTGCAGCTTCTTTATTACCAGCTTCAATAGCGGCAACCACTTTCTTTATGCAAGTACGAGTCATGGAGCGACGGCTTGCATTATGCTGGCGACGCTTTTCAGCTTGAATTGCACGTTTCTTAGCAGACTTAATGTTAGCCAAGGTGTAACTCCTAAAGTATTGATGTCAAAAATTGAGGGTGCGGATTATCTAAGTTATTGGCTGTTTTGTCAACACAATGACGCATTTTAATGAAAATAATCGTTAGTCTGTTTGCAAAACAAGTATACTATACTGATATTGTGCAGAAAAATTAGAATACGACCGATACCTTTGTATATTATTTTTTAATTTTATAGGCCTATTATGCAAACTGTAGCTGATTTAATGACCACACAGCTAGTTACCCTTACTAGCGAACACACTATGAAAAATGCCCACGACCTTATTAATAAAAAGGGAATTCGGCATATTCCAGTAATGGACAAAACAAACTCAACAATGCTGGGTTTAGTTACGCAAAAAGTGATGATATCAAAAGTGGTTGGGTTTATTAGTGAATTTGGCTCAGGTCACTTACTTGAAAAAGAAATGCAAACCTCCGTAATGGATGTAGCCATCACTGATTTTGAACGAGTACCTACGTCAATGAGTTTAAAAGATGCTGCAGAATATTTTTTAAAGAATAAAAATGGTTGCTTACCGGTTTTCGATAGCGAAAATAATTTAGTGGGGATGTTAACCTCATCAGATTTCGTAAAATTATCACTAAGCTTGTTAAGTTAACAAGCCAACACTAGACCTAGGACGAAGGAATGCCCAAAAAGTTATTAAAAGCCGGAATGATCGTGAGCGCAATGACCCTCATTTCACGAATTCTAGGCTTGGTTAGAGATGTTGTTGTGGCAAATCTTATGGGGGCGGGTGCCGCCGCCGATGTGTTTTTCTTCGCCAATAAAATTCCCAATTTTTTACGTAGATTATTCGCAGAAGGAGCCTTTGCTCAAGCGTTTATTCCTGTATTAACCGAAGTGCAAGCGCAAAATGACCAAGCAAAACTTAAGGATTTCACCGCTAAAGTGTCAGGCACCTTGGGTTTGATTTTATTTATTACCGCTATTGTAGGTGTAATTGCTTCGCCTGTGCTTGCTGCCTTATTTGGAACAGGTTGGTTTATAGATTATTTAAACGATGAACCTAGCGGAGCAAAATTTGAATTAGCATCGACTTTACTTAAAATTACCTTTCCGTACATTTTCTTTATTTCACTCACTGGTTTCGCTGGCGCTATACTCAATACCCTAAATAAATTCGCTGTTGCCGCTTTTACACCGGTATTGCTTAATGTTTGTATTATTGCCTGTGCGTTTTACCTAACACCTTATGTATCTATTGGCGCATATGCATTAGCGTGGGGCGTGTTTATTGGTGGTATAGTACAATTGAGCTTTCAGCTTCCATTTTTGTACCGTGCAGGTGTACTAGTTAAACCTAAATGGGGATGGTCAGATCCGAATGTGACCAAGGTGCGAACGTTAATGATTCCGGCGTTATTTGGCGTATCGGTTAGCCAAATTAACCTATTGCTCGATACCTTGATTGCCAGCTTCCTCATGACCGGTTCTATTAGTTGGTTATATTATTCTGACCGCTTGTTGGAATTCCCCCTTGGGCTGTTTGGTATAGCCATTGCTACTGTTATATTGCCTACTTTATCTAAGAATCATGTAAGTGATGATAAAAAGTCGTTTTCATCAAATATAGATTGGGCCTTACGCATTATTGCTATGTTGGGTATTCCGGCAAGTGCCGCCCTTATGGTGCTAGCAATGCCTTTGCTGCTTGTGATTTTTCAACGTGGTGAGTTTAGTATTGATGACACCTACATGGCCTCATACAGTTTAATGGCTTACGGAGCCGGTTTATTTAGCTTTATGCTGGTAAAAATATTTGCCCCTGCTTTTTATTCACGCCAAGACACTAAAACCCCAGTTAAATTTGGGATCATTACCATGGTTGCCAATATGGTGTTTAACTTAATTTTGGCATGGCCATTTAGTTATGTTGGCTTAGCAATGGCTACTGCTTTATCAGGCACGCTGAATGCGGTATTGCTTTATCGCAGGCTTGCCCAACTAGGGGTATATAAAATTCAAAAAGCAACTTGGCTTTTTCTGATTAAGGTGCTTGTTTCTACCGCGGTAATGACCACGGCAATAGTTTGGCTTTCATCGCAACTCGTATGGGAAGAAAGCACTTTTTATGTGCGGGTGCTTAATCTTTGTACTGTTGTTGGCGTTGGCTTAGTCAGCTACCTAGTTTGTTTACTTTTAGTTGGTATTCGCCCGCATCAACTAATAAACAAAGACTAGCCCGTAAAGAGCATGTCTTATTCCTTTTTGTGCCGTTAAATAATTGACTAAACCTAGCGAAAGCATTGGTATTAGCGCGTATGTTGTTTATAATCGAGGGTTTTGAAACTAGCATTCTTTATATAAATTGCGCTTAGTCAACAATATCTTGAAAAGTCGCCTTAGAAGAACAATGAGCACAAGTAATTTAGCGTGGAATTAATCAGAGGTTTACATAATATTGGCACTCATCATCATGGGTGTGTTTTGACTATTGGTAAATTTGATGGTGTTCACTTAGGACATCAGGCGGTACTTAAAAGCGTATTGCAAAAAGCCGAGGAATTAAATTTACCGGCGGTAGTGATGGTGTTTGAACCTCAACCAGAAGAGCTTTTTAGCGCAGAGCGTGCGCCTGCAAGGTTATCATTGCTTAAAGACAAATATATAGCTCTTCGCGATATAGGTGTTCATCGCTTATTGTGTGTGCGTTTTACTCGAGATTTTTCGGCAATTTCACCACAAAGCTTTATCCACGACCTACTGATAAAACAGTTAGGGGTAAAGTTTTTAGTAGTGGGTGACGATTTCCGCTTCGGCTATAAACGCGAAGGGGATTTTGACATGTTGCGTGATGCCAGTGAAACAGCAGGCTTTGATGTGGTAAGCACACAAAGTTTTAAGGTTCACGATTGCCGAATTAGTTCTACCGCCGTTCGCACAGCCCTTAGTCAAGGTGATTTTGAAGGTGCTAAAGAAATGCTAGGTGGTGCCTACGTAATAAGAGGCAAAGTTGTTCATGGTGAGAAAAATGGGCGTACCATAGGATATCCTACAGCTAACGTTTTAATGCGCCGCCATAAATCGCCCGTCAAAGGCGTATTCGCAGGGCTAGTTAAGACCAAAACTGGTATTTATAATGCGGTTATTAATGTAGGGAACAGACCTACCTTAAACGGTCAAAGAATGCAGCTAGAAGCGCATTTATTTGATTTCGACGGGGACCTTTATGGTCAAAACGTTGAAGTTGAACTATTGAAAAAGATTAGAGACGAGATTAAATTTCCTGATTTTCAGGTCTTAAAACAACAAATCAACAAAGATGCGACTCAAGCCAGAAGCTTGTTAGCTAACTTTGAATAATGGAAAAACAATATGAGTGATTACAAAGCGACGTTGAATTTGCCAGATACCGCCTTTCCTATGCGCGGCAATTTAGCAAATCGTGAACCTGAAATGCTTAAAAAATGGGACAAAAAAGATTTGTACCAAAAGATTAGAGAAGCAAAAGAAGGTAAAAAGCCGTTTATTCTTCATGATGGCCCCCCGTATGCGAACGGTGACATTCATATTGGCCATGCTGTAAATAAGATTTTAAAAGATATTATTGTTAAATCAAAAACCTTATCTGATTTTGATGCGCCTTACGTGCCTGGCTGGGATTGCCATGGTCTGCCTATTGAGCTTATGGTTGAAAAGAAAGTCGGTAAGCCAGGTAAGAAAGTTTCGGTAGCTGAGTTTAGAGAACGTTGCCGTGCTTATGCGAATCGCCAAATTGAAGGCCAAAGTAAAGACTTCCAGCGCTTAGGTGTACTAGGCAATTGGAAACAACCTTATAAAACGATGGATTTCAAAAGCGAAGCCGACATTATTCGTGCTTTAGCGCAAATTGTATCTTCAGGACATATGGAAAAAGGTTTTAAACCAGTCCATTGGTGTACTGATTGTGGCTCAGCGCTCGCTGAAGCTGAAGTAGAATATCAAGATAAAGTGTCACCCGCTATAGATGTTGCATTTACCGCTTATTCTGTAGATGCTATTGCATCTGCATTTGGCTTAAGTGCTGAGCAGTTTGAGCAGCATTCACCTAGCGTAGTGATTTGGACAACCACGCCATGGACGATTCCCGCAAACCGCGCCATTAGCTTGCACCCTGAATTGAGCTATAGTTTGGTTGATATGACGATAGATGGGGCTGTTAAACGTTTTGTGTTAGCCAGTGATTTAGTGGAATCATGTGCCGCGCGTTATAGTGCTGAAAAAGTTGCGACAGTGGCTGAGTGTTTAGGCCAAGCATTAGAAAATGCAAAAGTGAATCATCCTCTATTAGATATTCAAGTGCCGTTGATTTTAGGTGACCACGTAACTACTGAATCAGGTACTGGGTGTGTTCATACCGCCCCTGCACACGGTGTAGACGATTTTAATGTAGGCAAGCAATACGATATAGAAGTTTATAATCCTGTGGGTCCTAACGGTGTATATTTAGAAGACACGCCCATGTTCGCAGGTATGCATGTATTTAAAGCTAACCAAGCTATTATAGAAGCACTAGAAGAACACAATGCCTTAGTGTTAAATGTAAAATACGAGCATAGTTATCCGCACTGCTGGCGCCATAAAACGCCAATTATTTTTCGCGCCACGCCACAGTGGTTCATTAGCATGGATAAGCAAGGTTTACGTACGCAGTCATTAGAGCAAATTAAGCAAACACAATGGATACCTGCTTGGGGTGAAAATCGTATCACTAGCATGGTAGAAGGTCGCCCTGATTGGTGTATTTCTCGCCAACGTACGTGGGGGGTTCCAATTTGTTTATTTATCCATGTGGCAACGGGTGAAATACATCCAAATTCACAAGAGATTATGGAAAAAGTAGCTAAAGCTACTGAAGAAAAAGGCATTCAAGCGTGGTGGGACTTTAGCGACGAAGAGTTACTAGGTGACGACGCAGCAAACTACGTAAAAGTAACTGATACTCTTGATGTATGGTTTGACTCGGGTGTGACTCACTACTTTGTGGTGGATAAGCGCGAAGATATTCCAGCAAGTGCTGATTTATACTTAGAAGGTTCTGACCAACACCGTGGTTGGTTTATGTCATCTCTTATGTCATCAACGGCTATGCATGGCCACGCTCCATACAAGCAAGTGTTAACTCATGGTTTTACCGTAGATGCTAACGGTAAGAAAATGTCTAAGTCCATTGGAAACGTAATTGCGCCGCAGGAAGTTACGAATAAACTGGGGGCCGATATCCTTCGTTTATGGGCGGCATCAACTGATTACCGCGGTGAAATGACGGTGAGTGACGAAATTTTAAAACGCTCGGCTGACGCTTACCGTAGAATTAGAAACACGTGCCGCTTTCTGCTCTCTAATTTAAACGGCTTCAACCCTGAAACTGACTTAGTTGCTCCAGAAAATATGGTGGCATTAGATGCGTGGGCTGTGGCAAGAACCACTGAAATACAAGCACAAATATTAGCGGCATACGAAGAGTATGACATGCTAATAGTTTGCCAAACGCTAATGCAGTTTTGCTCAATTGAAATGGGTAGTTTCTACCTAGATATTATCAAAGACCGCCAATATACCGCTAAAGCCGATGGCTTAGCACGTCGCTCTTGTCAAACGGCTTTGTATCATATTATGGAATCATTGGTTCGCTGGATGGCGCCAATTATGAGTTTTACTGCACAAGAATTGTGGGAAGTGTTGCCAGGTAAGCGTGACGAATTTGTATTTACTGGTCAATGGTATGAAGGCTTACCTGTGGTACCGCAGAACAAGTTTGACCACAGCTATTGGCAGCAAATCATGAAAATTAAAGCGGAAGTAAATAGTGCGCTTGAAAAGGCTCGTACAGCCAAGTTACTAGGTGGTTCTTTAGAAGCCAAAGTGACCTTGTTTGCCGATGCCGACACCGCGCTAAAACTTAGCCAATTAGAAGATGAGCTTCGCTTTGTATTAATTACCTCTGAAGCGGTAGTTAAACCTTTGGAAAGTAAGACTGACGAAGCATCTGCAACCTCTGAAGAGGGCTTGTTCGTGCTAGTTGAAAAGTCATCTGATGAAAAGTGTACTCGCTGCTGGCATCATAAACCAGAAGTTGGTACTAACGCTGAACACCCAGAACTATGTAATCGTTGTATTGAAAACGTAGATGGTGACGGGGAAGCACGTCATTATGCATAACTTGTTTAAAAACACGGGGCTACGATTTTTGTGGATATCTGTTATTGCAGTGTTGCTTGATCAATGGAGCAAAATAGCGGTAGTGGATGCAATGAATTTGTATCAATCAATCCAAATAACGAGCTTTTTTAATCTTACATACGTACATAACTATGGTGCAGCATTTAGCTTTTTATATGATGCGGGCGGCTGGCAGCGATATTTTTTATCGGCAGTCGCTATTATAGTTAGCGTAGTCATTGTGTGGTGGTTAAAGCAAGCACCTAAGCATCAAGTGATGCTACCGGTGGCGTTTTCGTTCATATTAGGCGGAGCGCTAGGTAATGTGCTTGATCGCATGGCTCATGGGTATGTAATTGATTTTTTAGATTTTTACTATGGTAATTATCATTGGCCAGCGTTTAATGTAGCTGATTCAGTTATTTTTATAGGCGCAGCTCTGCTCATTATTGACATGTTCAAAAATAAAGAGGCAAATAAAGTAGATGAGTGATACAAACAGTTCAGATAATGGCATAGCTATTACCGACAACAGTGCCGTAATTCTGCACTTTGATTTAACCTTAGAAGATGGCACAGCAGCCGACAGTACACGTGTGCACGACAAACCGGCTAAGATGGTAATGGGCGATGGTAGCCTTACGCCCAATTTTGAAGATTGTTTGCGCGGTCTTAAAAAGGGTGATAAAAAAGCTTTTACCTTAGCGCCAGAAGACGCGTTTGGCCAACCTAACCCTGATAACATCTACCATGTAGATAAATCTAAGTTTAGCGCCGATATGGAACTTCAGGAAGGGACTATAATGGGCTTTTCTCAACCTGATGGTAGTGAACTGCCTGGGATTATTAGAAGTGTTGCAGGGCATTCTGTGACCGTTGATTTTAATCATCCATTAGCAGGGCAAACTGTTGTGTTTAATGTTGAAATTATAGAAGTGAAATAGAGAGAACCATGGAAATTCATCTAGCTAACCCAAGAGGTTTTTGTGCCGGCGTTGACCGCGCTATCACCATAGTTGAGCGAGCCTTGGAGATTTTTGAGCCGCCTATTTATGTAAGGCACGAAGTGGTTCATAACCGCTTTGTAGTTGACGGGCTAAAACATCGCGGCGCTATTTTTGTAGATGAATTAAGTGAAGTTCCCGATGACGCCATTGTGATTTTTTCTGCACACGGCGTTTCACAAGCGGTTAGAAAGCAAGCAAGTGATCGTGGTTTAAAAGTATTTGATGCTACATGTCCGCTGGTAACAAAAGTTCACATGGAAGTTATGCGTGCTAGCAATAAAGGCACAGAGTGCGTTTTAATAGGGCATAATGGTCATCCTGAAGTAGAGGGAACCATGGGGCAATATAGCAACCCTGAAGGTGGTATTTATTTGGTTGAGTCCATTCAAGATGTTGCTCAGCTAAACGTAAACAATCCCAATGAGTTGTATTACTGTAGCCAAACAACATTATCAGTGGATGATACGGCTGAAGTGATTGATGCTTTGCGTACTAAGTTTCCTAAAATTGACGGCCCGCGCAAAGATGATATTTGCTATGCAACACAAAATCGCCAAGACTCTGTTAGAGAGCTTTCAAGTGATTGCGAAGTATTGCTTGTAGTAGGGGCTCAAAATTCATCGAATTCTAACCGTTTGCGTGAGTTAGCAGAAAAAATGGGAGCGAAAGCTTACCTGATTGCTGATCAAGATTGTATAAAGCAAGATTGGCTTGAAGGTGTGAACAATATTGGCGTAACAGCCGGTGCATCAGCGCCAGAAGTATTGGTTCAGCGAGTAGTTGACCGGCTCAAAGAATGGGGAGCAGTTGCGGCCATAGAGCGTGAAGGGCGCCCAGAAAATGTGGAATTTGCGGTACCTAAAGAGCTAAGAATTAAACAAATTTCGTAAAGTCTAATTAGCGCTTATTTTCATAGTATCCGCGCTCAAAACGGCTATCAAAATATACGTAAAAGCGAATAATAGTTTTTCTATTATTTGCTTTTTTGCTTTAACCTTATAATAAATATTGCTTTTCTTCGGTTCTCAAAACCTTTCTTTACAAAAGAAAACTATCCCTAAATCCAGTATCTAATTAAATTTAATACCTTACACTCATTCATCATAACCAAGCATTGACAAAAATCAGTAAAGTGGCCATATGGAAAAACTTTTTTGATTAAAGCGATAGTAATGAGTAAGCCTAAGCACAGCACATTTCATGTAAACAATAGTACGCTACAAGCCCAGCGGGGAGTAGGTATGATTGAGGTACTAGTGACCTTAGTGATATTGGCTATTGGATTACTAGGTGTGGCTTCCCTGCAATTTGTTGGTTCATTTACTAATAAAGAAGCGTTGGCGCGAACGCAAGCTGTTATGGTTGCTCAGCAAATGAGTGAGCGCTTAAGGGCAAGTACTGTTCCCTCACAGGTAACAGACGGATTTGTGGTCAATAACAACTATTTTAATACTGACTTATACAACTTTGATAATTTGAGTTGTGGCTCGGGCCAATCTGACTTCGATTGTTTTTGTCAGGCAGTACCTGCTGATATCACTAATTGCGAAACCGGTGAGTGTGACGCCAGTGAAATTGCTACGTTTGATGCTTATCAAATGTCGTGCGCAGTAGTGAGAGAAAACCCCAGTGCTACTATAGAGGTAGCCTGCCTGAACGATTCAGATCCTGGCGATACAGATTCCTGCACAGCGGGCTCTATTCATTCTGTTATGGTGAAATGGCCCATGAAAAGTTGGGGCGACCAACACAAAATTGCGAATCAACGTTGCAATACAAACAACACCGCAGAATATGACTGCGTAGCCATTGAGATCGCACTATGACTTCTCGCCATAGCCAAAAGGGCTTTACCTTAATTGAAGTGATGATTTCACTCGCCTTGGGCTTAATTATATCAGCTGCAATTATTCAAATTATGGTAAGTAACAGCGTGACTGAACGCTTAAATAGAGCAGTAGCCAGTACACAAGAAAGCGGTCGATATATTATAGCGCGTATGCGTGATGAATTACTTCAAGTAGGTTTGTATGACCGTTTAAATCCTAATTTAAGTGATGCAGTGGATGTAGTAGAAGAGGAATCCTTCGTTCGTAATCATCCGGTGCCTATTCCAGGAGATTTTGCAGCGCGCCTTGAGCTAGGCGCAGCGCAAGGTGCAGATGGCGCAAACGATATTTTGGTGATTAGTTTGCAAAGTGATAGGGACTGCCGTGGCTACAAATTAGGCTACGGAGCTGATGAAGAGTTTTATGTGGTTAACGAGTACTTTGTAAGCGGAACATCGCTTAAATGCAGAGGTTTTGACGGACGTTTTTTGCGAAATCAAAAAGTAGCCGTTGGTCACAATGCTCATTCGGCATTTACCCTTTTAGATGACGTATTGAGTTTTCAAGTAAGTTACGGAACGACCGATACTACCATCAACGGCACACAAGCATTACCCACCCAATATATAGATGCCTCAGGATTAGAGGGCGCCTACAACGCAGGAAAGCAGGTTGTTAGCATTCGTGTAGCGATTGTGGTTAAGGGCGAGGGCGAAATTCAACTTGATAGCGCAGCTCAATTTAAATTATTGGGTGAAGATGTAATAACTGCACCAGATAAGGGCTTGTACAAAGCCTTTGAAACAACAGTAACACTTAGGAATATGAAAAATTTTGCCCGGGGACGAACGTGAAAATAAAGAATAAAATACAGCCGACTTACATGGGCTATTCATCAAAATCTTCGCAGCAAGGATTAGTGTTAGTTTTTGCATTATTAGTGCTTTTATCAATTACGGTACTAGGCGTATCGTCTGTATCAAGCAGTATTTTACAAGGTAAAATGGCCAGCTCAATTGAGCGAAAATCAATTAGCTTTGATGCTGCTGAAGCTGCTATTGCTGGCGTGGTTTTCGAATCAGAAGACGAATCTGTTTTAACTGATCCTGCCTTAACCGATCCCTTGTCAGAAGCTCGCCAAAATCCCGCAATAGATTTAGATATTGAAAAGTTAAGCTGTTTTGATAACAACAGAATCGATAGGACGATGACAAAAAATGGCGCCGTGTTTGGGCAACAACAAAACGGGGCGGTCAAATTTAGCGAAAACCCTGAGGTTAACAGTTGGTCTCGTACCGCTTTTGTGCAAGAGCAAGCGTGTCGAGGGTCAAGTAATGTTATAGGCGGCAGTAATATTAACTGCCATGTATTTATAGTTCGCGGGTGCGGGCAAACTGCTGGCAGTAAGTATGTGGTTGCTAATACACTTACCGCCGCTGTTTTTGCCCCAGCAACGAATCAGTGAGGTAGCGACTATGTTAAACATTCAAAAATTAAGCGTATCGCTATCAGCTTGTGTGTTAGGATTCTTAATTAGCTTTAGCGCTTTTGGCGATGACTTAGATATTTACCTAGGTACGAGTAATTCGTCAGTTTCATATAACCCTAATGTGCTATTTATTATGGATACATCAGGTAGTATGAGTAGCAAAGATGGCACATCTGATTCAAGAATGCAGCGCGTGCAAGATGCTTTACGAAATGCCCTTGCTAACGCTACAAATATAAATGCAGGCTTAATGCGTTTTTCTGACCATGGTGGTCCAATACTCTTTCCTGTTCGCGATATTGATTCAGCCGTTTCGCCAGAGCTCATTATTCCCGTAACTGACGGCAATGATGATGCCCATGAAATCGACAGCTCTGTTACGCTGTCAAACAACCAAATTGTTCTTTCATCTGATAACAATACGGTATATTCAGGTTTTCGTTTTCAAGATGTAAATATTCCGCGCGGGGCAGCCATCACCGGTGCTTACATTCGCTTCACATCAGGAGGTTTAAACACGGCTAGTACGAGTTTTCTTATCAGTGGTGAAGCCGCTGGAAGCGCTGAAGAATTTACGTCCATAAACAATGAATTGTCAGACAGAAATTTAACCACTAATCAAATTAACTGGGATGCTGATAATAATTGGCCTAACTTCGGCGAAAGTATACTCACACCTGATTTATCTTCTGTAGTACAGGAAATTGTAGATACAGACGATTGGTGCGGCGGCAATGATTTAGCGTTTATAATACAATCACAAAACGGCACCTTGGGCAGTGATAGAAAAACTTTTTCGCATGAGGATGGTAATAGCAGAGCCCCTCAGTTAGTAGTGACCTATGATGATTCAACCGCAACAGGCTGCGTTCGAGATAGATTTGTCTATCAAGTTGACCAACAAGATGAAAACGCAGAAGAAAAAAGCAATGGGTATCAAAGCACCCAATCAGAGTTGAGCTTTTATGAAGGCAGTAATGACTATATTGGCGTGCGTTTTAAAAACATTAATATGCCGCAAGGTGCGACTGTTCTAAATGCCTATTTAGAATTTACCGCTTATCAAAACAGTACGTCATCTGGTGCGCAAATGACTATTCGCGGAGTCGATCAAAACGATCCAAATGATTTTAGCCCATATTATCGTTACATGCTGCGCAATGCGCCTAAAACCTCAGCCAGTGTGTCGTGGACAAATATAGAGCCATGGTATCGAAATGGCGTATATCAAAGCCCATCTATCACCTCTGTGGTGCAAGAAATTGTTAATAGAAGCGGCTGGCAGCGTAACAATGAAATGATTATTGTTATGTCAGACTTCAACTATGCGCATCGCGGTGCATACACATTTAATGGGCAACCATCAGGCAGCACACGTTTAGTTATAGAGTTTGAAGGCAATGCCACACCCGGCTCAACATCAACCGTACGTCAACACTTAATCGGTAAGGTTGATGAATTAAGTGCAAATGGTCTAACCCCCATTGTTGATACACTTTACGAGGCTTCTTTATATTATGGTGGTAAGCCCGTAGATTATGGTTTGAAACGTGGCGAGAATGACACTAGTAGCTCTGTTCGCCGCGCAACGAGAGTCAGTCATCGTTCCAGTTATTTAGGGCAGGATTCCGTGCTTCCTAATGGCTGTAGCAGTGAAAACTTAAACGATAGTGATTGTCAAAGCGAATACATCCCTGCGGGCGCTACCTATATTTCGCCTGTTCAAGACCTTCAATGTCAAACGAATAACCACATCGTTATATTATCTGATGGTGTAGCGAACAATAACCATAGTGTATCCAAAATTCAGGCGATGCTAGGTAGTTCATGCACAGGCAGTGGTGGTGAACAATGTGGTTTAGACCTAGTTAAAAATATAAGTGACTCTGGTGATTCTGTGATTGACGCCCGAGTTATTACACACACAATTGGTTTTGCGGCAAATGCCACAGCAAATAATTTCCTTAACCAAATTGCACTGCAAAGTGGGGGAGGATTTTACCAAGCAAGCAATAGCACTGATTTATTAAGCGCGTTTGAAACTATTTTACGTCAAGTCAAAGATGTGAATTCTACCTTTGTATCCCCTGGTGTGGCAGTAAATCAGCTTAACCGTTTGTCTCACCGTGATGAACTTTATTTTGCTTTATTTAAACCTGCCGAGGGCACGCTTTGGCCAGGGAACTTGAAAAAATACAAAATAAGCGGCAACACTATTTTGGATAAGAACGGTATCAACGCGGTTGATTCATCATCAGGATTTTTCTCAGAAAACAGTCACAGTTATTGGTCACCCATTACTGACGGTAACGATGTGCGAGAAGGTGGTGCGGTAAGTCGTTTAGATTTGGTGAGAAACGTTTACTTTTTTGACGATACGCCAGGGCAAATTTTCAAAACCACTAACGAAGTACATGAGTCGAACAACACCATTACTACCTCAGATATGGAGGTGAATGCATTACCAAGCCCGGCAATTGTAAGAGAGCAAGTGCTAAAATGGGCACGTGGCGTAGATGTGAAAGATGATGATGCTGATGGCTCCAGTACCGATGTGCGTTTACAAATGGGCGATCCTATTCACTCACAACCGTTAATAGTCAACTATTCTGACACCGATAGCGCTATTTTTGTAGCAACTAACCACGGGTTTTTACACTCGATAGATGCTGAAGATGGCTCGGAAAACTTTGCGATTATCCCCAAAGAGCTACTAGGTAATTTGTATGAGTTTTATAAAGATGGTAGCACTTATAATCATGAGTATGGCCTTGACGGTGACATGGTTTTACGCGACTTTAATGGTAAGACCTATTTATATTTAGGTATGCGCCGTGGCGGAAATAATTACTATGTTTTTGATGTAACGAGTAAGTTAGCGCCTAAATTAGTATTCACAATTAATGGTGGTGAAGGTGACTTTGCTAATTTAGGGCAAACGTGGTCAAAACCCATTATTACTAAAATTCAAATAGGCCAGAACGAAAAAAATGTCATGATTTTCGGCGGCGGCTACGATGAAGCACAAGATACCAATACTGTGAGAACGGAAGATTCGGTAGGTAACAGTGTGTTTATAGTGGATGCAGAAGATGGCAGTTTGTTGTGGTCTGCAAGCAAAGAAGAAGGCAATCTAACGGTACCTGAAATGAAGTACAGCATACCTGCGCGCGTATCGGTGATTGATCGCAATAACGATCAGCTTGCTGATCATTTGTATGTATCAGATATGGGTGGCCAGTTGTTTAGATTTGATATTTACAATGGCGAAAGTACTAGCAACTTAGTGAAAGGCGGCATACTTGCAGATTTCGCTGGCAATACTGCACCAACTAATCGACGCTTCTATTATGGCCCAGACGTTTCAGAAATTATTCTAGGTGACGAGCAATACTATGCAGTAGCAATAGGTTCAGGTTTTAGGGCTGGGCCATTGAACACCGAAATAGAAGACGAATTTTACATGATCAAAGATACCGGGGTCTTTTCAACCGACACCAATGGTTACTTTGAACGCCCCTCTTTGCCAATTACCGGAGCTGATTTGTACGATGCAACATCGCATTTACTAACGTCAAGTGACGCTACTGAGCGAGAGCTTGCGCAGCAAACCTTTGCTGATAAAGACGGTTGGATGATGCGATTAACCGAGGGTGGAGAGAAAGTACTCTCTTCCCCGTTAATTTTAGACTATAAAATTTTCTTTACGACCTACCTTCCTGCTTCAACAAGTACGAGTTTGTGTGCGCCGCCTACCGGCAATAGTCGAGCTTACTTAGTTGATTTGTTCAATGCGAATGCAGTGAGTGATTTAAATGAAGATGGTGAAGAAACTGAAGATGATCGCTATGCGCAATTGTCGCAAACCGGTATAGCGCCTGAAACAAAGATACTGATAGAAGATATTACTGAGCCAGTAGTTTGTTTAGGCGCGGAGTGTGTATCTGCGGTAACTAAATTTGATTCGGATGGTAACGAAATTGCCTGTGGTACACAGTTTGAGTGCTTAGCGCAAAATATTTATGGTCGATTCCAACGTGTCCAGCAAGATGTATGGACCACTGAAGTAGAGCGCCAATAACTTGCAAGGCAATGCTTATTTGGCTTTATACGATTTTAAAAAGCATAGTATGCTTAAGGGAATATAATGAAAGGTAACAATAAAGCTACGGGTTTTACATTGATTGAACTGATGGTAACAGTGGCTATCATCGGAATTATTGCAGCCGTTGCTTATCCGAGTTATAAAAATATGCTAGCTAGCGGTGCTCGCAGTACGGTTCAAGCAGATTTGATGTCATTTGCTAGTGCAATGGAGCGACATAGTGCCTCAAACTACAGTTATAAAGGTGCCGCCAGTGGTGGTAGCGATACAGGTTCGCCCGCAATATTTACAGCGTATTCGCCTGCGTCTGAGCCCGCTGCTAACAAAAAGTATAATCTTAGTATAAGTACTGTCGCTAACGATGGGCAGTCATACATAATTAAAGCCACGCCGCTTACCGGTTCTATAGTTGCCAATACGGGAAATCTTTTTTACTACAGTGATGGGCGTAAAGCTTGGGATAAAAACAAAGATGGCAGTGTGTCGAGTGATGAATATTGTTGGTCGTGCTAGCAGCTTAATGTGTCACCGTTGCTTCTTTCATGCAAACCATCAAGATTTGTATCACGGCTTAATCGAGTTCTGCCTTGAAGAGAAATGAACAAACCTCGATTTAATTCGGGGTAATCTTGTAATGAACAAATAACAAGGCTTGCTGGCGTGCTGTTTGCGCCGCTTGCATAAAATCGAATATACGCATTAGGCCCAGTCACCGAGTTATAAGTAGCTTCACTATTAATGGCTCGCAGCAATGTTTCATCGTGATCTAATATCGCATTGTGATTTTCATCCATAAATATAATCAAAGATTGATTCCAATTATTTGCACACGTTTGCATGTTGGTGGTGGGGCATATTGTAACCGTAGCGTGCTCATCTATTGCGCTTAAGCGAGCGTAGCGAATAATGTTATTTAATTCGTTGCGCTGGGCAATAACTCTCGATTTGGCGATTGTAAATTGAAGACTAGGCGCCACTATGCCAAGTGCAATACTCATAATTGCAATAACAACGAGCAACTCTAGCAAAGTGAATCCGCGCGTATTTGTATAATGCCGTTGTGATAAAAAATGCCTTAACATAAACTAAACTCAGCTGTAAAAGAGCTAAGTTTAGTGAAGCCATATTTTTTAAATACTGTTCTTTAAACTAGTTTTAAGAACAAACTAAATTATTGCCATCAATATCTTCGTGAATATCATCAGCATTACTATCGGTGCTGATACGCGTTCGACCTTGCTGATTAATATTAACCGCTCTGGCCAGTTCAATAGGATTGTCAACCGAACAAAGAACAATACTCACCGACATATTAGTAGCGCCCGATTCATCAAACGTAATAGGAACATCAGGGCCGGTAAAACTTTCTTGGCTTGAACTCGCTTCTGCGGTCATTAAAAGAGGCTCATTGTTGTCACGCTGATTGTTAGTATTTGCATCAATGAAAACAATTTTTGGCAAATTCCAGTTATCACTGCAGGTAGAAAAGTTGTGAGATGGGCACACAACAGCAACGCCATTTTGGTCGATGGCTGAGAATCGCCCATATTGAACAACAGAACTCATTGCATTTATGGCTGCTGTAATTCTATTTTTACTTAATATGGTGTGGATATTTGGCGCAAGCACGCCAAATAAAATGGCCATTATTGCTAAGGCAATCAAGACCTCAACAAGTGTTAGGCCTTGTTGACGCTTTTTGTGATAAGAACTTATGTTCACAGCAAATAACACTTCACTACTCCTATTTAATACGAGTACACTATATAAGAATTTAATAAAGCAATGGGTATAACTATTGCGTGTTTGTTAGTCTTAGTTATACTTGTATTTCAAACTGCAATTTCTTATATAAGCTTTTGTAATTTCGTTAATTTCCCCTAAAATGTTTTGCAATGGAGGCACCATGAGTAAACAATCGATAATAAATGAAATGCGAGTTCTAGCCACGATTGACCCCTCGTACGAAGTGCAGCGCCGAGTTGCGTTCATAAAAAGTCAGTTGTTAGGTGCTAATTTAAAAACTTTAGTGTTAGGTATATCAGGTGGTATTGATTCATGTACCCTTGGGCGTTTGGCACAATTAGCGGTAAATGAACTTAACGAGGAAAGCTCTGGTTATCAATTTATTGCGGTGCGTTTACCGTATGGTGAACAAGCTGATGAAGCAGATGCTCAGGCAAGCATTGATTTTATTCAACCGAGCCTAGCGGTAACGGCTAATGTAAAATCAGGGGCTGATGCCATTCATAGCGAAGCTGTGAGTGCACTGAAATCGGCAAATGCCTATGGTGCTGATGCGCATCAAGATGACTTTGTTAAAGGTAATACAAAAGCGCGCACTCGCATGGCCATCCAATTTGATATTGCAGGGCTAACGAAGGGCCTTGTTTTAGGAACCGATCACTCCGCCGAAAATATAACGGGTTTTTACACAAAATATGGTGATGGTGCTTGCGATTTAGCGCCTTTATTTGGTTTAAGTAAGCGCCAAGTGAGGCAAGTTGCTGCATTCTTAGGTACGCCTGAGCATCTTATTACAAAAGCGCCCACCGCCGATTTAGAATCTTTAAATCCGCAGTTAAGCGATGAAGCCTCGTTAGGGCTTACTTATGATCAAATAGATGACTTCCTTGAAGGCAAAAGTACTAACGATGAAGTCGATACTAAACTCATAAAGATTTATACTGTAACTCAACATAAGCGTGTTCCTATTCCAACCATATATGACAACGAGTAATTTATGAAAAAAATAGAGGCGATAATTAAACCATTTAAACTAGATGACGTGCGCGAAGGCTTATCTAGCATAGGTGTATCTGGTTTAACTATGACGGAAGTAAAAGGATTTGGTCGCCAAAAAGGGCATCAAGAGCTGTATCGCGGCGCCGAATATCAAGTCGACTTCCTACCTAAAATCAAAATTGAAATTGTAGTGACCGATGATATTGTTGATCGCGCAATTGAAACCATCACTGAAATGGCAAAAACAGGAAAAATTGGTGACGGAAAAATATTTGTGTATAACGTTGAGCGTGCAATAAGAATACGCACAGCAGAAGAGGGCGAGGACGCCCTCAGCTAGTAACGTTTAGTGAGCGTGGCCGCAGCCACCTGCACCATGAACATGTCCGTGTGACAATTCATCGGCTGTTGCGTCACGCACTTCTTTAACCGTAACATCAAATACTAAGGTCATACCTGAAAGAGGGTGGTTGCCATCTACGGTTACGTGCTCATCGTCTTTATCAACAATCATTACTGATTGCTCACCTTGATCGGTAGTGGCTCTAAAGCTCATACCTACATCAACGTCCATGCCTTCAAACATACTTACCGGAACTTCTTGAATCAACTGTTCTTGACGATCGCCATAGGCTTTTTCAGGCGGTACTTCTAATTCAAATTTATCGCCAGCTTCGCGTCCGTATAGGGCTTCTTCCACTCCCACAATCATAAAGTTAGAACCTTGAATAAAAGCTAAAGGCTCGGCGTTTTCAGAAGAGTCGATAATATCGCCATCGGTAGTTTTAACTGAGTAATGTATTGTGACCACGTGGTTGTCAGCAATTTGCATAATTTTCCTTATGTGATTAAGTATTTTATTAAATATTAGGTACTTAGTGAAAGAATCCTTATTCGCTTAGCGTATAAGGCAGTTCACATACTTTAAGGTGCACCTCTGTATCCTTTAAGCGTACCACAGAGCCTACTTCTGTGTCATTTGCCATAACGGCCAGTATGTATAATCGGCCGTTATCGAAACATGCACGATTAATCACACCACCTCTTCGCCAATTTTCATCAAGTTGAATTTCAAGCAGCTTACCAACAGTGGCTTGCTCTGGTAATGTCTCGCAATCGGCTTCTAATATAAAGCAAGCCCGTTTGTTCTTGCCTAAAAATTTGGTGCGTGCAACTACCTCTTGCCCCATGTAGCAACCTTTATCAAAGTCAATGGCGTTAATGGCTTGAAAGTTTAACATTTGAGGAACAAATTCACCCAATGTAGCTTGTTGTATATTGCCCAAGCCTGCTTCAATTTCAAGCTTCTCCCAAGCACTGGTTTCGCTGTAGTCTGTACCCGCCATTTTCTGATTTAGTAGAGCAAGCCCTTGTTCATTTAAATAACACAAGTATCGCAATGAGCTGTCGTTGAAACAAATTGCTTGACCATACTCATTTGTACTCAGATGCAAATGCTCTTGTGGCAAGTCATTAAACATTTCATTTAATAAGGTAATGCCGTGTTCCCCTGCCACACCCACACAGTTTAAGGTTTTATTTTGTTCAATATCCACCTTAGAGAATACACCGTATTTTTTTAACTGAAGCAAGCTTTCTTGAGCTGATTCGTGGTGCATAGATAATAGAAATTTGTCATCGTATTCAGATAAGGTAAGCGCAGCAAACATTTTGCCTTTGAAGTCACAATGAGCCGCGATTCTAGCGGTTTTCGCATCGAAGTTTTGGGTTGCTACTGTGAGCTGCCCATGAAGGTATTCGTAGCGCTGTTCGTTCCCTACTTCAACAATAGTGAGTTGGCTTAAGGGTGAAACAATTAATGGATGATTTGACAAGGAAATTCTCCCAAAGTGAACGTTTAAGTCATAATGGGGGTAAATACAATATTTACAACACAAAACACTTGTTATTTAAGATCAGTGTTGTCTAGCTATAGATAGTGATAAACTCACGCAATAATTACCATGTAAGCATCCTATTTTAGGATTGCTTGCATGCCAAACAGTAGTGAATAGGAGTAGGTATGTTTGACGCAAAAAGAACGGCAAGATTAAAATGGGCATGCCGCAGGGGAATGCTAGAACTTGATGTGCTATTTTTGCCATTTGTTGAACAGGGCTTTGACCAACTAAGCAGCGAACAACAAGAAACATTTGAGCGCTTGCTAACATGTGACGACCCTGACTTATTCGCATGGTTCATGGGGCATCAAGTATGCACCGATCCTGAACTAGCTAAAATGATAGATATTGTGCTGAAACGCGTAAAACTTTACGTTGACTGAGCACTGCAACTGCATTGATTTAGTGCCGTCGCAAAGGTATCAGCGGCACTTCGTTGCTTTACAATACAACTTAATATTCAGCTTATTTATTGCATACCATAGCGCATTTCATTTCGCCCTTTTTGCGTTTTTATTGTGCGCTGTAGTGTATTTAGTTGGGTGCCAGCTTTATAGGCCTTGGATGCTTGAAGCAAATGGAGCTCAAGCTTTACGTATTCAGCTAAATGAAGCCAGCAACGAATTTACCTTAATAGAGAATGAGGGGGCGCAGGTACAAGCGCTTAAAGTGAATAAGCACTGGCTATGTGCTATTGGTTGTTGGATTAGCGTGGAAGTACTTTTGCCAAACAAATCAAAGGCCATTACTCACACTTTTTTCATTTATAAATTGCTTTGCAGTGAGCTTATTTATAGGCGGCTTTGTAGAATGCTCAAATGGCAGTAACATGCGCCAACAAAATACGGCGGCAACTAGCGCTTTAACACCTACTTTAAAAGGCGCTTCACAAGGAAGATAATGGTGATTAAATTATGTTGAAATTATATGCAAATGCAGTTTTTTACAAACCGAAAGCAACGCAAAAAAGCGAACACAACGCTCAAACCTCAGTACCCATTTTACCTAGTACAAATATAACAAAAACCGTAACAGTCTCTGCCGAGCACTGCCAAAAGTATAATCGTTTGTGCGAATGGCAGCCAAAAATAGCGTCATTGATTCACCCTAATTATATTCAAACCTTATCAATGCCATTACAGCTAAGCCTAATGGTTGAGCAGCCCTTTCCATTTAAACCCATTGGTGTGGTTCACATTGCCAACGAAATTGAAGTTAATCAATTACCAGAACAAGCCAGTACGCTTCGCTTGTTGTGCTATTTTGGAAAAGTTTACTTTCATAAAAGAGGCTGGTTGTTTGAAGTTATTACCCACGCTTTTGATACGAGCAATGCGTCAAATACGCCTGCGGTGGTTGCTACAAGTTACTATTTAGCCAGAGCAAAGCATGGGGCTGATACAGAGCATTTAGCGGCATGTGAGCCCCAGCTCCCGGCTTGGATAAGCAATGATATAAACGAAAACCAGACTAAAACAGCAGTGGGTAAAAAAACGCTTAAATTTGACAGCAACATTGGACGTAAATACGCGAAGATATCGGGTGACTACAATCCTATCCACTTATTTGCGAGTACAGCCAAATTTTTTGGTTTTAATAAAGCCATTGCCCACGGTATGTATTCCAAAGCGCGCGCAGCGTCATACACGCTATCTAGCATTGAAACGAGCACTAACATTCTTAGTAAGCCTTTCGTATTAAGATGCAGCTTTGTTCACGCGATATTTTTGCCGGCCAACACCCAATTAAACGTGTTCAACGTTAAGCAAAATAGTGAAGCGGGGCAAGGCGTGAATTTTAGTTTAGTGTCTATTCACAAGGGTGAACAAAAGCAACATTTAAGTGGAAGTATTCACACCATATAGTATGCAGCTCGAATTCTGAGCAAAGTTGACGATTGTTTTAATAGCGCGTAGTGTTGTTAATTATTTGTTAACTTGGTTTGCTGTATGACTCACGCTTCATTGTTCTCTACCCATATTGTTGAAAATCAGCCCGCAGAAATTTTGCCTTATAATTTATGGACACAAGACCCTTGCTTAAAAAGAGCGGTAGCTGAAAATGGTGGAGCATGGGCTGAGTTGGCACTTAGTGATTATGGAGAGGTGTGTGGTCATCACTTAATGGGCCACGGTGAGCTAGCTAATGAGCACAAACCAATTTTCAAGCCATTTGACCGATACGGCAGAAGAATTGATCATGTTGATTTTCACCCTAGTTATCATGTGTTGATGGAATCAGCTATGCATGCTCAAGTGCATAGTTTTTCTTGGCTAAATAAAGAAAAAGACGGTGCTCATGTGGCTAGAGCGGCATTGTTGTATATGCATTTTCAGGCCGATGGCGGTACCTCGTGCCCACTTACTATGACTCACGCTGCCGTAGCGGCACTTCAACATGGTTCTGAGGAAATACAGGCTTGGATAAAACCTTTAGTTGAAGGGCAATATGACAGCACGCAAGCGCCTGCAAAGCATAAAGCCGGCCTCACGTTTGGTATGGGAATGACAGAAAAGCAAGGGGGTTCAGATGTTCGAAAGAACACCACTTTTGCAACTCACAATGACGAAGGCTCGTATTCAATAGTGGGGCACAAGTTTTTCTTTTCAGCGCCTATGTGCGATGCGCATATTATTTTGGCGCAAACCGCGGGAGGCTTGAGTTGTTTTTTATTGCCTAGGGTATTAGAAAACGGTGAACTCAATAATGTGCGTATTCAGCGCCTAAAAGACAAACTAGGTGATTGGAGTAATGCATCTTCTGAGGTTGAGTTTTTAAATGCCAAGGCGCACTTATTAGGGCAAGAAGGGCGCGGCATAAACGTTATTATTGATATGGTGTCATTAACGCGTTTAGATTGCATGATTGGCTCAAGCGCCCTAATGCGGCAAGCTTGGGTGCAAGCATATCACCATGTGACGAATCGTGAAGCGTTCGGTAAAAAGTTAATAGACCAAGCACTTATGAAAAATGTAATGGCCGATTTAGCCCTTGAGCAACTTGCAAGCCTGGCGCTTACTATGCGCCTTGCCAAAGCAATAGATGAGTCAGGCAGTAATGAAAATGAAGCTCGGTTTGCTAGGTTAGCAACCGCAGTGGGTAAATATTGGATATGTAAGCGAGCGCCCGCATTTGCCAATGAAGCGCAAGAATGCTTAGGTGGCCTAGGCTATGTTGAAGAAAACCCTTTACCGCGCTTATATAGGCAAGCTCCCTTAAATTCTATATGGGAGGGAAGCGGTAATGTGCAGTGTTTGGATGTGCTAAGAACCATTCAAAAAGAACCCAGTGTGCTAGTGACTCTGTTTGACGAATTGCAGTTGGCAGCGGGTAAAAATTTGTATTTTGATGAGCACCTTAGCCGTTTGCGTAAAATGTATGAAGCGCAATCAACAGTGGAAATGCAAAGCCGTTTGATAGTCGAGAATACAGCTTTAGCCTTGCAAGCGTCTTTGCTGTTAAATGTGTGGCCAGCGCACATAGGAAGTGCTTTTTGTGATGCACGTCTTGCCAAAAACCAAGGGCTGGTTTTTGGCACATTAAGTGCCAATGCCCCTTTTGATGAAATTATTGCGAGCGCTGCGTTAAGCTTGTAAGTTAAATCGCTTAAATCAATAAAGTTCTGTGGGGCTATTGGTTTCTTTTTGTATAACTGTGGCCGTAGAATGCTCAAGCAAATCGGGGTAATCTAAATTGTAGTGCAGGCCACGGCTTTCTTTTCGCTTCATTGCGCACAGTACAATTAATTGCGCTACGCACACCAGGTTTCGAAGCTCAAGCATATTGTTACTGACTTTAAAGAATGAATAGTATTCGTCTATTTCCTGTTTCAGCAGGTTAATGCGTCGCATGGCTCGCTCTAAGCGTTTATCAGTGCGCACAATACCTACGTAATCCCACATAAACAAACGCAGCTCATGCCAGTTATGTTGAATAATAACCGCTTCATCTGAATCTATTACGCGGCTCTCATCCCAAGGGCGTATGGCTTCTTTGGTATGCGGGCGTTCTTTTGCTTGCATAATATGTTTTGCGCAGGCATGAGCAAATACTACGCATTCTAATAGCGAATTGCTGGCCATTCTATTTGCGCCGTGTAAACCTGTGCAAGCAACTTCTCCAATGGCATACACATTTTCTAAGTTAGTACGTGCATCTAGGTCAGTTTTTACACCACCACAGCTATAATGGGCAGCAGGTACAACGGGAATAGGCTGCTGAGTAATATCTATGCCTAGTGAGCGGCACTTTCGGTAAATATTAGGGAAGTGTTTAACAATAAAATCAGCCGGTTTATGGCTAATATCCAAGTACATGCAATCTTCACCTAGGCGTTTCATCTCATAATCAATGGCGCGAGCCACAATGTCACGGGGGGCTAAATCAGCTCTTTCATCAAACTTTTTCATAAACGCTGTGCCATCTTTATGGCAGAGTATTGCACCTTCACCACGAAGCGCTTCGCTTATCAGAAAATTACCAGCGTCAGGGTGATACAAACAAGTAGGATGAAACTGATTAAATTCCATGTTTGCAATTTCACAGCCAGCACGCCATGCCATTGCTATACCGTCGCCACTTGAAACATCAGGGTTAGAGGTATATTGGTAAACCTTGCTTCCGCCGCCGGTGGCAAGTGCAATAAAGCGCGCCTTTATGACTTCTACGCGCTCTTTTTTACGATTCCATACATAAGCCCCTACACAACTTGAATCAGCTTTGTGCGTCTTAATTAGGTCAATGGCGTTATAGCGTTCAAACAGGTGAATATTGGGGTGTTGTTTTACGCTGTCTGACAACGTGGTTTGAACGGCTTCGCCAGTGGCATCAGCGGCGTGTAATATACGCCTATGAGAATGGCCACCTTCGCGTGTTAAATGAAATTTTTTGTTGCCTTGTGGGTCAACTTCTTGGTCAAACGGTACCCCTTTACCAATTAACCATTCCATACTTGTTTTAGCATTTTCGGCAGTGTATCTAACTACCTTTTCATCACACAGCCCAGCACCCGCGGTGAGGGTATCTTGAATGTGACTTTCTATTGAATCGCTGCTATCAAACACGGCGGCTATGCCGCCTTGTGCGTATCGAGTGCTACCTTCGTCCATATCGCTTTTGCTTAACACAATAACGTTGCAGCTGTCGGCAACGTTAAGAGCTAGGCTAAGTCCGGCGGCACCGCTGCCAACAACTAATAAATCGCATGTGTGTTCAATTGCTTGAGTCATTATATTTGAAAATACTCTGGGAGAATGTGAGACAATGTGTAGTATATTTTAAACTTTGTACATAAAAATACTAGGTTTGGACTTTTTTTCTTATAAAAAAGCAATAAAATCGAACTTATTTGAAAAACACCAGTCAATAATAGCAACTTGCCCGCAGCCATGACGGTAGTAGCTGATAGGAGAAATGGCATTAATGAGCGAGCAGATAACCGATCAAGAACTAGTTAAACAGGTACAAAGCGGAAATAAAAACGCGTTTAACCTGTTAGTAGTAAGACATCAAAATAAAGTGATGAACATAGTGTCGCGCTATGTGAAAAATTCAGGTGACGTAGCTGATGTTACGCAAGAGGCGTTTATAAAAGCTTACAGAGCGTTGCCGAATTTTAGGGGAGAAAGTGCGTTTTATACTTGGCTGTATAGAATAGCCGTGAACAGCGCGAAGAATTATTTAACCTCGCAGGGTCGAAAACCACCCGCGAGTGATGTAGACGCCCAAGAGGCAGATTTTTATGATGGTAGCGATGCTTTACGAGAAAATGCTTCTCCTGAAAGAACGCTTCTGTCAGATGAGTTGCAAGCGAAGTTGTTTGCCACAATTGAAAATTTACCCGAAGATTTACGTGCGGCCATAACCCTGCGTGAAATAGAAGGTTTAAGTTACGAAGAAATAGCTGCGGTAATGGAATGCCCAGTGGGAACCGTGCGTTCTCGAATATTTAGAGCAAGGGAAGCGATTGACAAGGTCATAGTACCTTTGATAGAAAACTAATTGAAATGCAAGTTTCACTATTTTTAAATACGAAGATCACGTTATGATCAGGATTCTAGGTGTATGACACAAGAGTATGAAAATGTATCGGCCATGGTAGATGGTGAAGAGCTTCATGGTTCTGCAGGTAAAGAGCTAGCGAAGAGCATCATTGATGATCCGGTACTAAAAGCGAAGTGGCGCAGTTACCATTTGACTCGTGATTTACTACGAAATGATATGTCGCAAGACTTGCAATTCGATATTAGCGATAAAGTGGCCGAAGCATTGAAAGATGAGTTGCCTATTATTGCGCCTAAGTCTACTTGGAGAGAATTGCCAGTAGTATCAGCGGTTCTTCCAATTATGCGTCAAAGTGGTCAGTTGGCTATGGTAGCATGTGTTACTGCTATGGTTATTTTCGGTTATCAAACTTATAATCAACCAGAAGTTAGCACGCCATTTGATACAGCACCGGCTTTAATTGGCCCACAAGGTGGAATGGCACCGGTTAGTTTGCAACGTACTAATAATGTTGAACAAGATCGCATGACTCAACTATTAGAGCAAAGACGCCGCATAAACACATTGATTCAAGATCATGAACGCCAACTTCGTTTGAAAAACATAGCGGTGGGTGCATCATCACAAAACAGTGATGAATCTTCTGATAGTGAAGTAGATGAAAAAAATTCACCTAAACAGTAAGGTATAGCTAAGGTGAGCAAATAAACGTTTATTATGCAAAATATAAAATGTGATACACAAGCGCTAAGGATTCTAACTTTAGCGCTTGTTTTATTTTTAGGGTGCTTCAAAGCGCAGGCGAGTTATTTGGTGCTTGAGCAAACTGCCAATGACGAAACTCAAAGGCAAGGTGTGGCTTCTGCTGAACCCGAGCTTGCCTTGCCTGACCCACTAGCAGGCTTTGATGAAACCTCTGCATATGCTTGGATGCTCAGGCTTGCAAAAGCGGTGAATGAACAGTCTTATGAAATTAGCTACGTGGTATCAGAAGACAGCAGAGAAACCTTACCTTACTTGTGGCGTCATGCCATTTTAGAAAACGGTGATGAAGCTGAGCAGCTTAGTTTATTGAACGGGCCCGGGTTTGAGCGCATTAGAGTAAATACCAAATTAAGTATGTTCGAGCCCGGTTACACACCTTACAGCGTGCGTTCAGCTCATATAGACGGCCCAATTCCATTAGCTTTCCTTAATTCTCCGAATATTCTTTTAGATAGTTATGAAACCTTGCTTATGGGGCGTGACAGGGTTTCAGGGCGTATGGCGCAGCAAATTCGCGTAGTAAGTAAAGATAAAACCCGTTACGGCTACTATTTATGGTTAGATGAGCAAACTGGTTTGTTACTTAAATTGAACATGTACAGCACTGAAAATCGATTACTCAAACAAATTCAAGTAACAGAGTTAAACGTAAATGATGATGTAAAACTCTATTTTTCTAATTTACAAAAAGATCAGCTGCCCCCTATATCGGTGCCGAATGCGGAAACGCAAACTGACTTTTCTTGGACGGTAAGTTACTTGCCCGAAGGAATGGTGCCGGTGAAGACAAAGCTGCATCGTTTGGCCACTACCGGCGAACCCGCGGAATATATGATGTTAAGTGACGGCTTAATTGATGTGTCGGTGTATGTAATGAATGACAATAACGTGATTCAAGATGATTTGAGTATTAGCTCAAATGCGACCTCTTTTGTCTCTATTTCAAATGGCCAAGTACAAGTTACTGTAGTGGGCGACATCCCCGTTAGCACCGCCAACAAAATTGCGGATTCAATTGTTCTTATAGGTAATCCGAAATGATTGAAGAAATGGGTACTGTAGTGGCTGTAGAAGATAATTATGCATGGATTGAAACCCAAGTAAAAACAACATGCTCTAGTTGCAAAGCCAGTGATTCGTGCCCCACAAGTACGGTCGCAAAAGCCTTTAGCCCAAAACCTGAGCATATTAAGCTTGCGGTGCCTTGTGCTTTGGTAGTGGGCCAACAAGTAAAAATTGGCATTACCGAAAATGCGCTATTACGGGCATCAGCCATGGTTTACATAATGCCCCTAATGCTTGCTATGTTAGCGCTTTTTATTTTACATGTAGCCGCGCCGCAAATTCACGAACTGCTCGCATTGTTAGTGGCTATGTTTGCTGCATTGGGCGGTTTTTGGTGGGCGTCTCGCTATGCGAAAGCAGACTGCCATCAGGCTAAGTTTGCGCCTGTATTTTTGGGCGCTACCCAGCAAGCGGTTAAAACCGCGAAGCACGAAATCCCCATTCATAAACTCGATTTATAAGCTTAAATGACACAATTTGTAACATCATAGGCACAGCCCTTGCGGCAACTTTATTAAATTATTTGCGGTCAAAGCTGTGTTATTATGTTTGATTTGTCGCAATTTGGCGCACAAAGCGGTAATATCCGCGTATTTTCCTTAGCACAATCCCTTGGCATTTTGCCATATTATTAGGTACGTCTTTTTATATGCAACTAAAGAACATTCGCAATTTCAGTATTATTGCTCATATCGACCACGGTAAATCTACTTTATCAGATCGCCTTATTCAAGAGTGCGGCGGCTTGACTAACCGTGAGATGGCTGAACAAGTCCTTGACTCAATGGATATTGAAAGAGAGCGTGGCATAACCATCAAGGCCCAAAGCGTTACCTTGTTATACAAAGCAAAAGACGAAGAAGTATATCAATTAAATTTCATTGATACGCCAGGACACGTTGACTTCACTTACGAAGTATCACGTTCATTGGCAGCCTGTGAAGGGGCTTTATTAGTAGTGGATGCAGGGCAAGGCGTTGAGGCGCAAACATTGGCGAATTGCTACACAGCAATAGATCTTGATATGGAAGTTGTGCCAATTTTGAATAAAATTGACTTGCCACAGGCAGAACCAGATCGCGTAGCGGAAGAAATTGAAGATATAGTGGGGATTGATGCGGTAGACGCGGTTCGCTGTTCAGCAAAAACCGGCGTAGGCATTATTGATGTGCTAGAAGTTATCGTAAAACAGATTCCACCCCCCATGGGTGACCCTGAGGCTCCCCTTGAAGCTCTAATTATTGACTCTTGGTTTGACAACTACCAAGGCGTTGTATCCTTGGTGCGAATTGTAAATGGCCAGCTGAACACAAAAGAAAAAATTAAAATTATGTCAACGGGCACGATCCACCAAGCTGATAAAATAGGTGTGTTTACCCCTAAACAAACTGAAAAATCTATTCTTAATACCGGCGAAGTGGGCTTTATTATTGCGGGCATAAAAGAAATTCATGGTGCGCCGGTGGGTGACACAATTACCACTGCCCGAAACCCAGTTGAAAAAGCCTTGCCAGGTTTTAAAAAGATTAAGCCACAGGTATATGCCGGTTTGTTCCCAGTCAGTTCTGATGACTATGAAGATTTTCGTGATGCCTTGGCTAAATTAAGTTTAAATGACGCATCACTATTTTATGAGCCAGAAAGCTCAACCGCACTGGGCTTTGGCTTCAGAATTGGCTTCTTAGGCATGCTTCACATGGAAATTATTCAAGAACGCTTAGAGCGCGAATATGACCTAGATTTAATCACTACGGCACCTACCGTGGTGTATGAAGTGAAAACAACTAAGGGTGAAGTAATGAAGGTGGATAGCCCATCAAAATTACCCGCCATTAATGACATAGAAGAAATTAGAGAGCCTATAGTTACCGCTAATATTTTGGTTCCGCAAGAGTACTTAGGAAATGTTATTACACTGTGTGTTGAAAAGCGCGGCATGCAAACCAGCATGGTTTACCATGGTAAGCAAGTCGCCGTAACTTACGATTTGCCAATGGCAGAAGTGGTGCTTGATTTCTTTGATAGACTTAAATCAACAAGCCGAGGCTTTGCTTCACTTGATTACAACTTTACACGCTTTGAATCGGCTGACATGGTGCGCCTTGATATTCTTATTAACACCGAGCGTGTTGATGCCCTAGCGATTATTACGCATAAAGATAATGCAGCGTATCGTGGACGCGACTTAGTTGAAAAGCTAAAAGAGCTGATTCCGCGCCAAATGTTCGATATTGCAATACAGGCGGCAATTGGTAATCATGTTATTGCACGAAGTACCGTTAAACAACTACGTAAAAACGTAATAGCAAAATGTTATGGCGGTGATGTAAGCCGTAAGAAGAAACTCTTACAAAAACAAAAAGAAGGTAAGAAGCGTATGAAGCAAGTAGGTAATGTTGAACTGCCTCAAGATGCCTTCTTAGCCATTTTAAAGGTAGATAGTTAATGGCAAATTATTTTTCGATTTTATTGGTAGCAGTAAGCGCAATAACAGGCCTTGTTTGGTTAATATATGCTTTATTTGTAGCGCCTAAAAAGGAAGCGGGTGAAGCAAGCTTAGCCACAAATGAAGGGGCGAGCGCGCAATTTAATGAGTCCGCTGAAGAAATGCCGGCGCTTGTTGATTTCTGTAAGCAAATGTTCCCCATTTTCTTTGGTGTTATGGTGTTTCGTTCATTTATTTATGAGCCATTTCAAATACCATCAGGCTCTATGTTTCCAACGCTTTTAGTGGGCGATTTTTTGCTGGTAGAAAAATTTGCATACAGCTTGAAAGACCCAGTAGCAAGAAACGAAATTATTAAAACCGGTGATGTTAAGCGCGGTGAGGTGATTGTATTTAAATACCCTGATGACCCACGTGTTGATTACATTAAGCGTGTTGTTGGCCTACCTGGCGATACAATTATTTACCAAAACAAACAAATATTTATTCAAAGCCCTTGTATTCAAGGGATGCCGTGTGATCCCCCTCGTCCAATGGGATTAAAATCTTTAGGAAAAGCTAATCCAGAAGTGCATGGCGCAGCGTATAACTTATTTACTGAGTACTTAGATGACGTAGAGCACCAAATTTTACGTAACCCAAATGCTGATCGTCGCCGCCCTGCAAAGTATGTTGTACCTGAAGGTCATTATATGGTGTTTGGTGACAACCGCGACAATTCATTAGATAGCCGCGCATGGGGTTATGTACCTGAAGAGAACATTGTGGGGAAAGCGGTATTTGTGTGGATGAGTTTTGAGTTTGAACGAGAAGAGTCAGATTTTTTACCTACATTCATTCCAAGCGGTGTGCGCTTTGACCGCATAGGCACAATACAGTAAAAGGGGAATATATTTCCTTTAAAGTAAACAGAGGTACGGGTTGATTAATCCACATATTAAATTGCTTAAGCAAATAGATTATCAATTTAAAGATGATGCGCTTCTCAAACAAGCGCTCACCCACCGAAGTGCGTCTAAAAAACACAACGAGCGTTTGGAATTTTTAGGCGATGCTGTACTTGGCCTAGTAATAGCGCAACGAGTCTACGAAAAATTTCCTGATTTACCAGAAGGTAAACTAACGCGAATGCGTTCAAATTTGGTTAAAGGTGAAACTCTTGCCAAGGTTGCACGAGAGCTCGATTTAGGCGGCTTGATCAAATTAGGCCCCGGCGAACTAAAAAGTGGCGGGCATCGTCGTGATTCTATTTTAGCTGATGCCGTAGAAGCCATTATTGGTGCAATATATTTAGATTCAGGCCTTGAAAGTGCTACAGCAACTATTGATAAGCTGTTTGCTGAACGAATCACTAAATTAGATCCCAAAGTTCAAATAAAAGATAACAAAACACAATTGCAAGAATACTTACAATCTCGTCAAATGGCGTTACCCGATTATCAAGTAAGCAATATTTCGGGCAAGGACCACGCTCAAACCTTCACAGTAATATGTGACGTACCCGCACTAAAACTACAGCAAAGTGGCGAAGGCAGAAGCCGCCGTATTGCAGAGCAAGAAGCTGCAAAGTTAGTGCTAGAGAAGATAAAAAATGACTGAACAATTTTGTGGCATGATAGCCATAGTAGGGCGACCTAACGTAGGTAAATCTACAATATTAAATAGAATACTCGGGCAAAAGGTAAGCATTACCTCGCGCAAGCCTCAAACCACTCGCCATAGAATTATGGGTATTGATACCCTAGATAATCGACAAGCAGTATACGTAGATACGCCAGGGCTTCACGCTGACGAACGCCGAGCAATAAACCGTTTAATGAACAAAGCGGCCGCAAGTTCGTTTGCCGATGTTAACCTAGTATTGTTTGTGGTTGAGGGTACGCGCTGGACTGACGATGACGACTTAGTGCTTGATAAAATAAAACAATCGGGCAAAGAATGTTGGTTGGTAGTCAACAAAATTGACAAAGTGCCTGAACAAGGTGAGTTACTTGATTGCTTAAAAAGATTGCACGGTTTACATACATTTAAACATGTATTGCCTATTTCAGCTAAGCAAGGAAAGCAAGTAGACAACTTGCGCCAGCTCATTTTCTCACAACTACCGCCAAGTGATTTTTATTTCCCAGAAGAATACGTGACTGACCGCTCAAGCCGTTTTATGGCGGCTGAAATTATTCGCGAAAAATTAATGCGCTTTACCGGTGATGAATTACCTTATTCTGTTACTGTTGAAATAGAGCAATTTAAATTAACGTCAAGCGGTGTATACCACATTCACGGCCTAATTTTAGTTGAGCGCGCCAGTCAAAAGCCCATGATTATTGGGAAAAATGGTTCGCATATTAAAACCATGGGCGCAGAAGCTAGAAAAGACATGGAAGCCTTGTTTGATAATAAGGTATTTTTGGAGCTGTGGGTGAAAGTGAAATCTGGCTGGGCAGATGACGAACGAGCATTAAGATCCCTAGGTTACGAGGAAGATTATCGATGAAACCCTTGCAGGATTTTCGTAAGGAATACACGCGCGGCCGCCTAGATACTGAAGCGCTTAAGGCGAATCCCATGGATTTGTTTAAGCAATGGCTTGATGATGCGATTAAAGCTGAACTACCCGATCCTAACGCGATGACGGTAGCCACCGTAGATGAAACAGGGCAGCCTAGCCAACGTATTGTTTTGCTAAAAGATGTGAGTGACGAAGGCTTTGTTTTCTATACCAATTTAGGAAGCAGAAAGGCCAAAGAATTGGCCCACAATAGTAAGATTAGCTTACATTTTCCTTGGTATTTTTTAGAACGACAAGTACGAGTGTGTGGTACGGCAAGTTTGTTGTCTCGCAAAGATGTTGCCCGTTATTTTTTCTCACGCCCGAAAGATAGTCAACTAGGCGCCTGGGCTTCAAAACAGAGCCAAGTTATTTCTACCCGTCAGTTATTGCTTACTCAGTTTAAGCAAATGAAAGAAAAGTTTGCACACGGAGAAATTCCTGTGCCTGACTTTTGGGGAGGATATATTGTTAGGCCGCATCAGATTGAGTTTTGGCAGGGCGGTGAGCACCGCTTGCATGACCGTTTTGAATACAACAAAAACGATAACAACGAATGGAGCACCGCTCGCTTAATGCCTTAGCTTAAGTGACTTGCTTTTATATTCGTAAATGAAATGGCAATAAGGGTGAATGAGTATGATAGACAGTCATTGCCATTTCGATTTAAGCGCATTTGATAACAAACGTAACAACACTCTGATTGAATGCGCAAAAGCAGGCGTGACCCGTTTGCTAGTTCCCGGTTTAAGTATTGCACAATTTCCTAAGCTCATTGAATTGAGTGAAGAACGTCAGCGAACTAGCAAAGCAGAACAAGAAAATTTCCCTCAATTAGCACTTCCTCATATTGATATAGCCTTAGGTTTACACCCCTATTTTATGGGAGAGTTAAATAATAACGAACTTCACCATCAGCATAAGCAGTTATTGGAGTTAGGCGCAAAGTACAAAGACAAAATTGTGGCAGTGGGTGAATGCGGTTTAGATGCTAGCTTGGCTTTACCAATGGGCTATCAAGAACACGTGTTCAAGCAACAAATTGAGCTTGCACAATCGTTAAATAAACCGCTTATTGTGCATCATAGAAAGTCGCACAACGAGCTTATTCGCTTAATAAAGAACGCTAGGTTTAAACAGGGCGGTGTTATCCATGCATTCAGCGGCAGTGAGCATATTGCTAACACCTATATTGATTTAGGTTTTAAATTAGGCGTGGGGGGCACCATAACATATGAACGAGCCGTGAAAACGCGCCATACTATTTCGCAAACCCCAATTGAGCACCTTTTGCTTGAAACTGATGCGCCCGACATGCCAATACAAGGCTATCAAGGACAAATGAATACACCCGCAAGGCTGCCTCTTGTTGCAAGTGCTCTGGCGTGTTTACAAGGCTGTGAGGTTAGCGAAGTGGTTTCTCAAACTACCATCAACTATTCAAATACTTTTTTAGCCACCGAGGCAAACTAAGTATCGTTTACCAACTTACCGGATCGACTCGGTAAAATATAGACAACTGCTCATAAAGCTTAGGTTCTTCGCGATGAAGCTCACGAGACTTTTCAAAAAAGACTTCGCTTGCCACGGCAAAAAATTCCGCAGGATTTGTCGCGCCGTAATAATCAAATATTGACGGCGAATTATAATGGGCTTCGCGCTGCAGTTTTTCAAAGCCCTGAGACAACACACTTGACCATGTTTGGTAGTTTTGGTCTTTTCCAAGAATAGGCGCACCATTGGCATGTCCATCTTCTTGGTCAAGTTGATGAGCAAATTCATGGATCACAACGTTGTGCCCGTCTTTAACATCACGCGCGCCTTCAACCGTATCTTGCCATGACAACACTACCTTGCCATATCCCCATGATTCTCCAGCCATGGCTAACTGCTGGCTTTCTTCTGTACCATTTGCGTGCATGGTGCTGTGCTGTTTAGTAAAAGCCCTAGGATAAATCAAAATGGTACGTAACTTAGGGTAGTAGTCGGTCTTTCTGTTTAGCAATAACAAGCATGCTTGCGCCGCAATAGTCACTTTAATTTCATCATTAATTTGCACGCCATTAATACCAATAAAACGCTTTTCAGCAATAAACACTTGAATATGTTGCTTCAGCTGTAGCTGTAAATGGGCTGGCATATTTCGAAAATAGGGCATACGCCTTTGTAAAATTTCACGCCATGGCTTTGTGAATACGCGTTTTTTCACCTTGCTGCGTTTGTATTCTCGCCAGTATGGCTTGCCTAAAATAAGCGTAATAATAACAATAGCGATAAATATGGGGATAAGGTATGTGTGCATTAGGTGTGCAAAAACTTACAATAAATGAGACTGTATAAGATCTTGGTGCGCAGGCGATTAAATCAAGGGGAAAGAGGCGAATTTAGACGCCACTCTATCGTCTTCGGCGTGGTTTTCTATTATCTTTGCCAGAAAGTGCTTTGTTTCTTAATGATTTTTTTGATGGCTTGCGTTTGTTTTGTTCTTGCTCAATCGCATCTTGTGAAGGTTCAAAACCCTCTAACCATTGGGGCATAAAATTTATGCCAAGCAATTTTTCAATGTCTTTTAATAAATATTGTTCTTTGCTTGCTACCAACGATACCGCTAAGCCCGCCGCGCCAGCACGGCCAGTTCTTCCTATTCTATGGATATAGTCTTCAGCGTTATAGGGAAGTTCATGGTTTACCACATATTCAAGCTGTTCAATATCAATCCCTCGTGCGGCAACGTCGGTGGCAACTAAAGCACGTATTTTTCTCTCTTTAAAATCAGCTAACACACGCTCTCGAGCGCCTTGTGATTTATCACCGTGAATAGATTGCGCAGTGATACCGTCTTTCTTCATTTCTTTAGCAAGTTCGTCAGCCCCTATTTTAGTGCGCGTAAACACTAAAACCTGATGCCAATTTCTTGAGCCAATTAAATAAGACAAGGCCGCACTTTTTTGGGCTTTATCAACTTGATAAATAGTTTGTTCGACTTTATCAGCGCTAGCGTTGCGGTTATCAACTTCAACAAGCTTTGCCTTGGTCATAAACAGATTGCTAAACCCGGTGATTTCCTTATTTAAGGTCGCTGAAAATAAAAGCGTTTGTTTATTTTGCGGTAAGTAAGGCAATATGCGCTTTATATCAGGCATAAAGCCCATGTCGAGCATTCTGTCGGCCTCATCAAGTACCCACGCTTTGACATCATCTAAATGAATAAGTTGCTTAAAAAGCAGCTCAAGCAACCTTCCTGGTGTGGCAACGAGTACCTCGCAACCAGCGCTTAGCTTTTCAATTTGCGGATTGATACTTGCACCGCCATATGTCGCCACGCATTGTATAGACGAGCCTGTACTATATTCTACAAAACTGGAATGTACCTGTTGCGCAAGCTCCCGTGTGGGGGTTAATACCAATACTTTAATGCCAGGGAGGGGATGGTTATCAGCGTTTGTAATAAGGTCATGCAATAACGGCAATGCAAAGGCTGCCGTTTTACCCGTGCCCGTTTGTGCACCCGCCATAATGTCATGCTTGTTCATCACTAGCGGGATAGCTGCAGTCTGAATAGGTGTTGGCGTGTTGTAAGCTTTTTTGTGCAGAGCACTAAGGAGCTTAGGGTGCAAACCTAATGACTGAAACGACATGGTAATACTCACTTACATTAGCTAGAAAAAAACGCGCCAAGTATATCATTTATGACCAATAGGGCTAGTTGTATTCGTTTAGAGTAAGCGTGCTAACGGTTTTTTTTACTGCCTGTTTTATAAACAATTCGTGATAGAGTGAAGTATTGTGCAGAAAAACGCCAATTAGTTTCGCCTAACGGGCCAAAATACTGTATATTCCGCCCTCATTTTTTAACTGTAGCTTGGTTTTTTGCTTTATTATTCACTAAACCACTGCAAAACTTTACGCCAGTTACAGAGGACTTTTTATGAAATTTTCTACCTTATCATTAGCCGAACCCTTACATCGTGCAATAGAAGCTTGCGGGTATACCGATATGACCCCCGTGCAAGAACAAAGCATACCCAAAGCGCGTAAAGGCCGTGATTTGCTCGTTCATGCGCAAACTGGAACAGGCAAAACCGCCGCCTTTGCATTGCCAATTTTACAGCAGATGCTAGATAAGCAATTACCTTGCGTACCAGGCCGACCAAGCGCTCTTATTTTAACGCCAACACGAGAGTTAGCCGAGCAACTATGCGACACCATTTCGGCTTACGCTCAATTTACACCATTAAGCGTTACGGCATTGTATGGTGGCGTTAAAATGGGCGGGCAAGCGAATAAGTTAAAAGCCGGTGTTGATATTCTTATTTCAACGCCTGGGCGTTTATTAGAGCACATGGCCCTAAATAACGTGACCTTAGCCGGCGCAGAATTTGTGGTACTTGATGAAGCTGACAGAATGTTAGATATGGGCTTTATTGCCGATGTGCAAAATATATTTCAACATACCGCTAAGCAACGTCAAACCTTATTGTTTTCTGCAACAAGTTCAGGTGCGGTAAATGAATTGTGTCATAGCATATTGCGCAATCATCAAGAAATTCGTGTTAGTAAAGCGAATGCTACGGCAGATACCGTTAACCATGTAATGTATCCGGTGGAAGAGTCGCGTAAAATTGCACTTTTTAACACCTTATTGAAAGAGCAAAACTGGTTTCAAGTATTAGTGTTTACCGCTACTAAAGAACAAGCTGATAAATTAATGGCCAGCCTTAAGCAAAGTAAAGTCGATGCTGCTGTTTGCCATGGTGATAAAAGCCAAGGGTCTCGCCGCCGCGCCTTAGCTGATTTTAAGTCAGCTAAGTTGCAGGTGTTAATTGCTACTGAAGTAGCTGCTCGAGGGCTTGATATTCAAGGGCTTGATTACGTGGTTAACTTTAACTTACCTTATTTACCTGAAGACTACGTGCATAGAATTGGCCGAACAGGGCGTGCGGGCAATAAAGGGAATGCTATATCGTTTGTTAGCCGAGAAGAAGAACGCACTGTGAGCCGTATTGAAGGCCTAATTGGGACCAGCATTCAACGGGTGGTTAAACGTGGGTTTGAAGTAAGTGACCGCCAAAGCTTATTGAAAAGTATTTCTAAAAATGGCCGTCCAAGCCGCAGTAATAAAGCTACGCGCACTCGTATAACAGGTGATAGCTTAAGCGCTAGAAAGGGCCGTAAATAAAGAAGAGTAAATAGTACGGTTCAAGTAGGCCAAGCGCTACTTGGATCGTGTCCTTTTTTAATGCGATAGCCTTCACGCATTTTATAAAATAAGCGCGTTGCCAAACCTGCACAAATAATACTTAGAATAACAATTAAGATGGTTTGCGACATTTGATTGCGGTTAAATGAACGGTGATGATGCGTCACGGCTTGCTTATCTAAAACCAATTTGATGTAGCCAATAAGTTCACCGTTAATAACAATATCTTCAACAAATACTAGCGGCTCAATTTCTTGCTGGCGCATAATATCAAGCACACTTAAGGCTGTTTCTTGTTGCGCATATCGCACGCCAAATTGATTAAACAGCACGGCATCTTGTACAAACACCCCTTGATTAACCAATTCAATATATTGCGCGAGCAAGTCTTCATCTTCACTAGCTAGTGGGGCAGCAACTAATTTGGCAGCTTGTTGCGTTAAACTTCTGCCCACCTGCTCTGATTCAACAGAGTACCACTGGTTTGCATTGCGCTCGTGCATTAAATACAAGTTTACAGCAATAGCCACACACGCAAGCAGCAATATCAGGGTAGATATACGCTTAAATATTGAATAATTGTGGGTAACGTTTTTTTGCATAAAAGCCTAATTTATTGCACAAATTGCCCTAGCTTGTGTTATCTGACCATAGTGTAAAAACGGATATTTGCCAAGCACTTGTTTACAGTGAACATGAAATAGGTATTATGTTCGTCCTATAAAAGAACCTGCTTTTCACCTTTGTTGGAGCTAATTTTGTTATCGCCTGAAAACCCATTATCAGTAGGCTTTTCGCCTGAAACTTCGCATCAAACCGCCTTGCTTATTGAGCTTTTAAATCGAACTGATTCAACATTACAATTTACACCAGAAAAGCAGTGGGAACTACTTGCAAAAGCACATGCACCTGCTCAGCATTTTGCTACAAGTGAAGCCATGGTGGTGGTGGGTCAAGCCATTAATATTTCTAGCTTAAATGCAATGATTAAGCAGTACTTTCCAAGCGTTAACGTATTTACTTTTTCTCTTCATCCTTTGCACAAAGAGTTTGCCCAACAAGCCGTTATAGTTAACTTACACCATAGTGGTACAGATTCACTGCTAAGTACCTCTTATTTAAGTGAGATATCAACGGCGTTTTTTGTAGATTGCTTCGCGGTGAGTCAGGTAGATTTAAAGCAAGCGGGCTTGCTTGTTATGGACATGGACTCAACCATCATCAATATGGAATGTATTGATGAAATAGCAGCGCTAGCTGGCGTGGGCGAAAAGGTAAGCGAATTAACTGAACGAGCTATGCGCGGTGAGCTTGATTTTAACCAAAGCTTATTTGCTAGGGTAGATTGCTTAAAAGGAATCGAAGTTGATGCACTCGCTTCATTAAAAGCGCGTTTACCGGTAAATCCCGGTTTCGCAAAAACCATGCGAATATTGCAAGCCAATGGTTGGCAAACGGTCATCGCTTCAGGCGGCTTTACCTATTTTGCTAATTATTTAAAAGAGACCTTTGAGTTAAGCGAAGCGTTTAGTAATACCCTAGGCATAAATGGCAGCACCTTAAATGGCACCGTTGAAGGTGACATTGTAAACGGTGAAATGAAGCGTAGCATTTTATTAGAGCAACAGCGCATTCATGCAATTAAAGAGCAACAAACAGTGGCTATTGGTGATGGTGCTAATGACTTACTCATGATGGAAGCCGCTCAACTGGGCGTAGCGTATAAAGCCAAGCCGAAGGTAAAGGCGCAGGCTGATGCAAGTATTCAATATTGCGGCTTTGAGGGGCTACTTTACTGCTTAAAACAGTGAAGTACATACGCTATTCGCTGGGTGCTTCAATATTGTATCGTGCTAGCACTTCGCTGGTAATGTCAGTTAAAAATAGCGCACCCGCTATATCCCACATGCGCTCTTCAAAGTAGGTGGCTTTATGAATAGCGTGCTGGCTTAAATAGAGTAGCTCTTGCTCGATTTTTTCTAAATCAGGTTTTAGCGCTTTGTTTATTGTTACGCTAAACGCTAAGAATGAGCCATTCACAAGCGCGGTTTTAATAAAGCTTTGCCTAGCTCTATGATGCGGGAACTGATACTGCCACAATGCTTTTACCGCATTTAACGACGCACTTTTACGGTTCGGGTTGGCAACAAAAATTTCAGTTTTGGTAGGCCTTGGATCTATTTTAAGTAGTTTTAGGGCCTGATTAACAAAGTCTTTTCCGTTATCAATATCTTGGTAAAGCCAGCTTAAATTTACCTGCGATAAACTTTTATTATGGTGAAGAAAGTCCATCCATTCTGCGCGTACTTGGCTCACGGTTGACATAGACGGCAAGAAACCCTGCATCTTTTTCTCAACGTAGGTGCAAAATTGCGGGCTGTTTTTCGAATGAATATTGCGCAAGGCCATACTGATGCCCGGAACCGATTCATCGGGATTCACCGGTGTGAGTCTATCAAAATTGTTGGTGATTAATTGGCTAAAGAATGACTCAGCCACGCTCATTTCATCCATCGAAATAGCTTGAAGATGCACTACGTGTTTATCAATATTAATATGCACTACACGGTAATGCAGATTTTTAAGCTCAAACTGTGCGGTAATTTCCTGAAGTTTAATGAAAGTGACTTCAATTTTAGTGTTTAAACGCTGAATAAAAGGCTCGTCTAATTCAATTTTCAAACCGCTTACTGATATATCTTCTGTAATACCCTGAATATATTGCGTATTCGTTTGCAAAATAACGGGCGTTCTTAGTATATAACGAGTTTGTCTGCGCAGCTCTTTTTGCTTGTGACGATACGCCTCAACCAACTCAGGTAGTTTATTGCGTGCGTGACCGAAGGCTTTGAGAAGCTTTATCTTATGTTTATGAAGGCTGCGTATTTGATAACACTCTTGCGCTGTTTCACTCGTAATATCGGTCACACTGAGCATGGCGCTTATAGGGCTTAACTTGGCGGTTAGCCTTGGCGTCATAGCGCGATTAAGGCGATCCGTTTTTTTGCTAACGCCATCGGGAATAGAGCTAGGTGAAAAGCCATCGTTAGGCTTAACATCGGTAATGGTCACATGAAATACTCGCCAGCTCGCTTTGCGTGATCCATAACTAAAGAATGTTGTTTTAAGTTCAGGATATTTTGCGAGATCGTGTTCAGACGCCGAGTAAAAATAGGTTTTTTCGTCTTTTACGTGGTTAAAACTATAAATAGTTACATGGGGGTAAGCGCTGTTAGCGTTCATTAGCTTGTGAATACGAGCAGGATTTAACATAAATCCTATTAGCTGATTACCGCGTTCATCCATCCAATAATCGAGTATAGGCTTATTATTGGTGTTGATGCTTGCATACTTTGCATAAAAGAAATCGTTCTTATCACGGCATACGAATACCGGCAGGCTAGGGGTGTTGTTGGCAAAGCTTTGCTCGTAAATTTTACTCGCCATTGCCATTTCAACGTTATCTAGGTTCACTTTATAGCGATGCTTATGTAGTTTAATTAAATCGACTACAAACTCATCAAACAAGGGATTTAAAGAACCATCTCGATACAAATGTACCGAAGCTTTGTCTTGATCACCGCTTATATTAAGTACTTGGTACTCTATAGATTCACGGCTTAAACCATGATTTTTATCCAAACCCCTAAATACCACATACAAAGGCTCTATTGCTTTAATTTTGCTTAGCACCTCAGCATCTTTTAAGCGAATACGCAGGCCATGGCCGGAAATGTCCAGCGTACTGGCATGCGCGCTGCTGTTATCAGCAAAAAACACTTCAATGGGGGTCACATAATTTAAACGTTCTTGTTTGCGAATAGGGTAGTTGAGTAAGTCTTGGCAGGGCGTGATGTATTTTTCATCAGGCATGCTTAGTTCAACCATGGCGGTTCCGCGTTTTTGCGTATCCATTAATTGGCGCTTTTCGCGTTGTGCTTCAGCTATAACAGCTTCATAAACCCCAAAGGTATATTCACCGTATCGCTTTACCAGTTTCTCAAAAAGCAAAATTCCGTTAACATTTAAATAATGCGCAACGCCATGATGCTGAAATAATCGGCAATCATCTTTAACAACCGTGCGCAAATCAATAGAACGAATGCAAGGTTTGGCGAGTCGCTTAATTTCCATTTTAACTAAAAAGCGGGTATCAGACGCGATCGCGTTAGTGCGCCTGTCAAATTCGGCGTTAAAACTTGCGCGATTTACCATAGGCGCTAACGACTCTATTATTGGCCTATAAGCCAGTAAGTCGTCTTGCTGAGGTATGAGTTTATTTGTGAACAAGGATTCCATATTTTTATATTATCGGAAAGTTTTCGATTTTCTTTTAGGAGTTTACGCGTAAACTTCAATAAAAAGCAATTTAGCGCGAAAGGGTTTAAATAATAGATGGCAAAAAGAAAGACGGCATTTGTATGCGAAGATTGCGGCGCAGAGCACGCACGTTGGCAAGGGCAGTGCACTTGCGGCGCCTGGAACTCATTAAAGGAGTTTACAATTGAGCCTGCAACCAAAGGCGCGAAGCGCTCCTCAGCGGTAGCGGGATACGCAGGCGCAGGCTCTGGCGGTGCTAAAAAAATAAATGAAGTCGCCTCAGTAGAAGCAGAAAAAAGCTTAACGGGCATTGGTGAACTTGACCGCGTACTCAGCGGTGGCATGACAACAGGCTCAGTTAATATCATTTCGGGCGATCCAGGTGCTGGAAAAACAACCTTATTATCTGATCTAGTGGCACGTATGTCGCAGCGAATGGCGTCATTGTACTGTACCGCTGAAGAGTCGTTATCGCAGTTTAAAAACAGGGTGAATAGGTTAAAGCTTGCTTATAACGAAGATCAACTGTTCTTATTATCTGAAACCAGTGTTGAAGCGATTATTGAACAGCTTCATACCCATCAAATCAAATTTGCGGTAATAGATTCCATTCAGGCAGTCGTTACCGACGCTGCGAACGGTAGCCCTGGTTCACCTTCGCAAGTAAAAACCGCGGCACAAGCGCTTACTCAGTACTGCAAGCAAAATGATGTGACCATGTTCATTATTGCGCACGTGAACAAAAATAATGAAATTGCTGGGCCGCAAACATTGGTTCATATTGTTGACGCCCTGCTGCATATTGATACTAACGATGGGCAAATCCGCACTTTACGAGCGAATAAAAACCGTTTCGGGGATATAGACACAGTGGGGATATTTCGCATGAGCGAACGCGGCATGTTGAGTGTAGATAATCCCAGCGAAATATTTTTATCGGGTTCATCTACCGCATCACCGGGGGCAACTATTACCTGTATTCGTAAGGGGAATAGAAACCTGCTTTTAGAAATTCAGTGTTTAACCACAGAAACCGAAGCAGAGTATCCTCAACGTGTATGCGTGGGTTTGAACATGAACCGTATCAAAATGCTCACAGGCGTGTTGCGTAAGCATACCAAAACAAAAATATACCATGATACTTTCTTCAATATTGTTGGCGGTTTAAAAATTGATGAGTCAGAAACCTGTATTGACTTAGCATTGGTTGCCTCGTTGCTAAGTTCACTAAACGAGTTTGTTATTCCAAGAAGCTCCTGCATTATGGGAGAGCTTAGCTTAAATGGCGATGTTCGCCCTATTGATAGCGGTGTTCCGCGTGTGAAAGAAGCGGCGCAACATGGTTTTACTGAAATTTATATCCCACATAGAAACTACCACAAAACAATGGAGGGCTTGGGCGCAACTATTATTCCCGTTAAAACCGTGCATGAATTAATAGAAAAAATAGCCTAGGACAGCATATATAGGTATAAAAAAAGGCGGTAGTTTTCACTACCGCCTTTTTTATTGATATGGGCTTAATGCTAGCCAATTTTTTTGTACTTTAAACGATGCGGTTCTACCACATCTTGTCCGTAGGTATCTTTCAACCATGCGGCATAATCAGTGTAGTTACCTTCGTAGAAATTAATTTTACCCTCATCTCTATAATCTAGAATATGAGTCGCCACGCGGTCAAGGAACCAACGGTCATGCGAAATAACTAATACGCAGCCAGGAAATTCTAAAATGGCATTTTCAAGTGCGCGCAAGGTTTCAACGTCTAGATCATTGGTTGGCTCATCGAGTAAAAGTGTATTACCACCTGACTTTAATAGTTTGGCTAAGTGCACTCGATTTCGCTCACCACCTGATAAGTCTTTTATGAACTTCTTCTGATCAGAGCCTTTAAAGTTAAAGCGGCTACAATAAGCGCGGCTGTTTATTTCAAAGTTGCCAATTTTAATAATGTCTTGGCCTTCAGAAAGCTCTTCAAATACTGTTTTAGTATCATCCATATGATCTCTAAATTGCTCAACACTCGCAATTTGAACGGTATCACCAATTACAATTTCACCTGAATCAGCTTGCTCTTTGCCGGTAAGCATTCTAAATAGGGTTGATTTACCCGCGCCGTTAGCGCCAATTATGCCTACAATTGCGCCTTTAGGAACCGTAAATGATAGGTCATCAATTAATAGCCTGTCACCATATGACTTTTTAAGATGCTGTACTTCAATTACTTTGTCACCTAAACGTTCTCCCGGCGGGATAAACAGCTCATTGGTTTCGTTACGTTTTTGGTAATCACCGGTATTGAGCTCTTCAAAGCGTGACATACGCGCTTTACTTTTCGCTTGGCGGCCTTTCGGATTGCTACGTACCCATTCAAGTTCTTGCTTGATTGACTTTTGGCGAGCGTTTTCAGCGCGTTCTTCTTGCTCTAATCGCGCATCTTTTTGTTCCAGCCATGACGAATAGTTACCTTCCCATGGAATACCTTCACCGCGGTCAAGTTCTAGTATCCATCCCGCTACGTTATCAAGGAAATATCTATCATGGGTAATAGCCACTACCGTGCCTTCGTAGTCATGCAAGAAGCGCTCAAGCCACGCCACCGATTCTGCATCTAGGTGGTTGGTAGGTTCATCTAGCAACAGCATTTCAGGTTTTTCAAGTAGCAGTTTACACAGTGCAACACGGCGCTGCTCACCACCTGACAGCTTAGTTACATCGGCATCCCAAGGCGGTAAGCGCAAAGCATTGGCAGCACGCTCAAGGACGTTATCAATGTTATGACCATCTTTAGATTGAATAATGGCTTCAAGTTCGCCTTGCTCTTTTGCTAAGGCGTCAAAGTCAGCATCTGGCTCGGCATACGCGGCGTATACTGCGTCAATACGTTTAAGCGCATCCATTACATCAGCTACTGCCAATTCAATATTGCCACGTACATCTTTTGTTTCGTCAAGCTTCGGTTCTTGCGGTAAGTAACCAATTTTTAAGTCAGTAAGGGGCCTTGCTTCACCTTCAATATCGGTATCAATGCCGGCCATAATTTTAAGTAAGGTTGATTTACCAGCTCCGTTTAAACCAAGTACGCCTATTTTTGCGCCAGGGAAAAAACTTAAGCTAATATTTTTAAGAATGTGTCGGTTCGGTGGAACAATTTTGCCCACTCTATGCATACTGTATACGTATTGAGCCATGCGAATGTAAGTACCTATTTTATTGACGTGATATTGAGAGCGCTCGTGCAGTGATCTTATTGGTTTTCCTGCATTTAAGCGCTGTTCATAATGACCTTAACCTTTCGGTGTAGTCAAATGCTAAGGGCAGTATTGTAGTCTAGATTACTCGCTTAAGTAAGTGAAAAAAAATGTGTTACCATTAGCGCATAAACAGTCTTTAAATTTACATTTTATATAGGAATGCAATATGTCGATGATGACATTAGCTCAAATTGCTAATCACATTGGTGGCACCGTTAAAGGTGACGAAACTACACAAATAGCTGAAATGGCAAATTTGCTAACAGCACAAGCGCATCAAATGTCGTTTTTATCAAATAGTAAATATGCAAAAGATCTTGCCAATACCAAAGCCGGTGGCGTTATTTTAGGTGCTAAAGATGCCGAAGCTTACCAAGGCAACGCAATTATAGTTGAAAACCCTTATGTAGGCTTTGCGAAGGCCGCACAATTACTTGATAACACGCCTGTGCAAGCTAGCGATATTTCAAGCAGCGCCACAATACATTCAAGCGCTACACTTGGCGCCAATGTGAGTGTAGGACACGGAGCCGTAATTGCGCAAAACGCACAAATAGGCAATGACTGTGTTATTGGTCCTAATTGCTTTGTAGGTGAGGGCGCTATTTTAGGTGATGGCGTTAACTTGCGCGCAAATGTGTGCATATACCATAGAGTGGAGTTAGGTAATCGCGTTTCTATTCATAGTGGCACCGTAATAGGAAGTGACGGCTTCGGGTATGCTAATGACAAAGGCCAGTGGGTAAAAATACCTCAAACAGGTACCGTAACGGTGGGCGACGATACAGAATTTGGTGCCAATTGCACCATAGATAGAGGCGCTTTAGACAACACCATTATTGGTAAAAACGTGATTATTGACAACTTAGTGCATATTGCGCATAACGTAGAAGTGGGTGACCACTCTTGTATATGTGGTGCCACGGGTATTGCCGGCAGTACAACTATTGGCAAATATGTGGTTATTGCTGGAAGCTGCGCTATAAATGGGCACATTGATATTGCCGATAAAGTACAAATTACCGGCAACTCTATGGTAACGAAATCTATTAAAGAAGCCGGTGTGTATTCATCGGGAATGCCTGCTTTACCTAGCAAAGAGTGGCAGAAAAATACGGTTTATAGCCGCCAACTATCAAAAATGATAGAAAGAATTAAACGTTTAGAGCAAGCAAAGTAAACACCGCGCATAAAGAAATTCAGCAAGTTTACACAATGGCTATTAGTTATTCAGAATAGCCACTATACAAAGTGAATAAAAACGCTACAATATCGGCGTTTTTATACCCTTATTTTTGATTCGCTACACACTTTAGCGCCCATAGGAGCCTTTTATGTTTTCACGCAATATGAATATCGCCGATTTTGATCCTGAGTTGTTCTCAGCTATGGAGGCAGAGAAGCAGCGTCAAGAACATCACATTGAATTAATTGCATCTGAAAACTACTGCAGCCCTCGCGTATTAGAAGCGCAAGGCTCTCAGTTAACTAATAAATATGCAGAAGGCTACCCAGGTAAACGTTATTACGGTGGTTGTGAACATGTAGATGTAGCCGAGCAATTAGCTATTGACCGCGCAAAAGAATTGTTTGATTGTGATTACGCAAACGTACAACCACATGCCGGTTCACAAGCCAATACAGCCGTGTTTATGGCCTTAATTGAGGCTAACGATACCGTATTAGGTATGAGCTTAGCTGATGGCGGCCACTTAACTCACGGCTCTCATGTTAACTTTTCAGGTAAAACATACAACGCAGTTCAGTATGGATTACACCCTGAAACGGGTGTAATTGACTACGACAACGTTGAAGCTTTAGCTCTTGAGCATAAGCCAAAACTTATTATTGGTGGTTTCTCAGCTTATTCGGGCATTGTTGACTGGGCTCGTTTTAGACAAATTGCTGATAAAGTAGGCGCGTACTTGTTGGTTGATATGGCTCACGTTGCTGGTTTAGTCGCGGCGGGTATATACCCAAGCCCGCTTCCTCATGCTCATGTGGTAACCACTACTACTCATAAAACGCTTGGCGGCCCTCGTGGTGGATTGATTTTATCAGCGTGTGGCGATGAGACTATTTATAAAAAATTAAATAGTTCAGTATTCCCAGGTAATCAGGGCGGCCCTTTGTGCCACGTGATTGCGGCTAAAGCGGTTGCATTTAAAGAGGCCTTAGCGCCTGAGTTTAAAACGTATCAAGAACAAGTGTTAAAAAATGCCAAGGCAATGTGCTCAGTACTGCAAGATCGTGGTTATACTGTAGTGTCAAATGGTACAGAAAATCACTTGTTCTTATTGGACTTAATCAATAAAGAAATTACAGGTAAAGATGCCGATGCAGCCCTAGGTCGTGCTAACATAACGGTTAATAAAAATTCAGTACCTAATGACCCTCGCTCTCCATTTGTAACAAGTGGTCTTAGAATAGGAACACCTGCAATAACACGCAGAGGGTTTAATGAAGCTGAAGCATCGCAGGTAGCAAACTGGATTTGTGATGTGCTTGACAACATTAACGATGAAAGCGTGATAGAGCGCGTGCGCAAAGAAGTTGTTACTTTATGTGAACAGTTCCCTGTATATGGCTAATACAGAGATTCAAGATTAAAAATAAAGCCGGAGTAATCCGGCTTTGTTGTTTTTTAATACCACGGGAAGCGTTTTGTAAAAGCGTGTTTTTACCCCGTGAGCGCTAAAATACTAGGAGTAATGTGCCATGTTTTGTCCATTTTGTAGTGCCCAAGAAACCAAAGTGATTGATTCTAGATTGGTGGCTGGCGGTGAGCAAATTAGGCGCAGACGCCAATGTTTAGAGTGCACTGAAAGATTCACTACCTTTGAAGTGGCTGAGTTGGTGATGCCTAAAGTAATTAAGCGTGACTTAACTCGCGAGCCTTTCAACGAAGATAAACTTGCCGCTGGCCTGCAGCGCGCAATAGAAAAACGCCCAGTAAGCACCGAATCAGTACATCAAACCATTGCTAAAATTAAATCTGAGCTTCGTGCAACGGGTGAACGCGAAGTGAGCAGCGAGTTTATTGGTGAATTAATTATGAAATCACTGAAAAAACTCGACAAAGTCGCCTACGTGCGTTTTGCTTCTGTTTATCGCTCATTTGAAGACGTCAAAGAGTTTGGCGAAGAAATAGCTCGTTTATCAGATGACTAATTTATTTACCCCTTTTGACGCACAAATGATGGCATTGGCTTTTCGCTTAGCGCAAAAGGGTACTTATTCCACAACACCCAACCCTCACGTTGGCTGCGTAATTGTAGGCGAAAATAAGCAAGTAGTAGGCGAAGGTTTTCATGTTAAAGCAGGGCAAGCCCATGCCGAGGTTAACGCTTTACAGCAAGCTGGCACATTGGCAAAAGATGCTTGTGCTTACGTAACACTTGAGCCGTGTGCGCATACCAACAGAACAGGGCCATGTGCAAAAGCGCTGGTGAATGCGGGAGTAAAGCGTGTTGTTATTGCTTGCACCGATCCTAATCCTAAAGTGGCTGGCAAAGGCATCGCAATACTTGAACAGGCGGGTATTTTAGTTCAATCAGGTTTAATGGAAGAGCAAGGGAAAAAGCTTAACGAACACTTTTTTCATAGAATGCATAACAATAAGCCCTTCGTAACTGTAAAACTTGCCGCTAGCATAGACGGTAAAACCGCATTAGAAAACGGCGAAAGCAAATGGATTACAAGCCCGCAAGCAAGGCGTGATGTTCAGGCTCAGCGCGCCAGTTCATGTGCTATTTTATCAGGTGCTGATACCGTTATTGCTGATAACCCCCAACTTAATGTAAGAGTAAATGAACTAGAAAGCGCCATTGCTGAGCAATTTCTATGGCGAGAGCAACAACCCTTGCGTGTTATTATTGATAGCCAAAATCGCCTTAACGCTAAGGCCTATAAATTGTTTAACGACGCCCACCCAAGCTTAGTTTATAATCTTGCGCATAATGAAAATTTAAATCATGCGCAAGTTACGCAAAAACAGTTGCCAAGTATAAAGGGCGGCAGTAGAGAATTTGTTGATTTACATGCGCTTATGTCATCCTTAGGCGAATTACAAATTAATAGGCTATGGGTAGAAGGCGGGGCGAGTTTGAGCGGTGCCTTGTTAGATCATAACTTGGTAGATGAATTGATAATTTATCAAGCGCCTGTTTTACTAGGTAAGCAAGGTAGGCACTTGACTAATTTTACGTCACCACAAGTTTTGTCAAACGCTCGTAAAGGCAAAATTACTGACCTTACAAAAGTAGGGCCTGACATACGCACCACCATTCGTTTTAATTGAAGACAATAAATTACGCTGAAGAGGTTATTACACAAACATGTTCACAGGTATTATAGAATCAGTAGGAACCATTTCGAGCTTAACTGACTTAGGTGACAACTATCGGCTAGTTGTTAACGTGGGTAAGCTAGATATGGCTGATGTGCATTTGGGTGATAGCATTGCAACTAACGGTGTTTGTTTAACCGTGGTTGACATGGGGCAAGATTATTACGCGGCAGACGTATCTTCCGAAACAATAAAGCACACCGCCTTTGCCGATTACCGAACTAATACACAAGTCAATTTAGAAAAAGCCATGCGCGCTGATAGTCGCTTTGGTGGCCATATTGTGAGTGGGCATGTAGATGGCGTGGGTGCAGTTGAAAGAATCAATAAACACACAAACTATATTGAAGTTTGGGTTAAAGCGCCTAGCGAAATTGCAAAGTACATAGCGCATAAAGGCTCAATAACGGTTGATGGCGTAAGCTTAACCGTAAACGAGGTAGACGGTGCATCATTCATGCTATGGCTAATTCCCCATACACTGCAAGAAACCGTATTTGGCACTTACACGGCAGGCTCAAAGGTTAATTTAGAAGTTGATGTAATTGCGCGTTACTTAGAGCGCTTATTGCAAGGTGATAAAGCCGCTGAGCCTACCAAGAAAGATATTAGTATGGAATTTTTAGCGCAGCACGGCTATTTAAAATAATAATCAATAATTACGAACAACAATAACGGATAAGCAATGGCATTAAATACAACGGCAGAAATATTAGAAGACATTAAATTGGGCAAAATGGTCATTTTAATGGATGACGAAGACCGTGAAAATGAAGGCGATTTGATCATGGCGGCCGAGCACGTAACGCCCGAAGCCATTAACTTTATGGTTACCCATGCACGCGGTTTAGTTTGTTTGCCTATGACGCAAGCGCGTTGTGAAACCTTAAAGCTACCCCTTATGGTAGATAATAATGGCGCACAGTTTTCAACTAATTTTACGGTTTCTATTGAGGCGGCAGAAGGTGTGACCACCGGTATTTCAGCTGCCGACAGAGCAAAAACAGTGCTAGCTGCAGTAGCAAAAGATGCGACCAGTGAATCTATTGTTCAACCCGGCCATATTTTCCCATTAATTGCAAAAGAGGGAGGGGTACTAAATCGTGCGGGCCATACTGAAGCCGGTGTTGATTTAGCCAGATTAGCAGGTTGCGAGCCAGCCGGTGTGATTGTCGAAATACTTAATCCTGATGGTAGCATGGCAAGACGCCCTGAACTTGAAGAGTTCGCTAAGCAACATGACTTAAAAATTGGCACTATTGCTGATTTGATTGAGTATCGTAATTTAAATGAAACTACGATCGAAAAAGTGGCAAGATGTAAATTGCCTACCGTGCACGGCGAGTTCACCTTAACCACTTATAAAGATGTGATTGATGAACAAATACACTTTGTTTTGCAAAAAGGTGAAATTAGTGAACTTGAGCCGACCTTGGTGAGAGTGCATTTGCAAAACTCTTTAAGTGATCTCTTAGGCTCTACACGTGCTATTAATAGGTCTATGTCTTTAGACAGCGCTATGCAACGTATTGCGAAAGAAAATGGCGTTATTGTTGTATTAGGTAAAAAAGAAGATCTTGAATCACAAGTCAAACAATTTGAAGCGGAAGACAACAACAGCATTGCTAAAGGCAAAGTGTGGGAAGGTTCATCGCGTACTGTAGGTGTGGGAAGTCAAATACTCGCTAGTTTGGGTATTAAGAAAATGCGTTTATTAAGTAAGCCCGTTAAATATTCTGCTTTGTCAGGTTTTGGTCTTGAAGTTGTAGAATATATACACGACGAAAAATAAATTTAACTTGTTGAACATTTGTACTAAAAAGTACACTAAAGGGCGTTGGCTTGTGCTACAATTCGCGCCGATTTTTATAGGAGCACATATAAATGCACATTATTGAAGGTAACATTCGCGCAACAGGTAAGAAATTTGCTGTTATTGTTTCTCGTTTCAACAGCTTTGTTGTAGAAAGTTTGCTTGACGGCGCTTTGGATACTTTAGAGCGTCACGGTGAAGTTAACACTGACGACATCACTGTAATTCGCGTACCCGGTGCTTATGAGTTGCCAATTGTAGCTAAAAAAGCGGCTGCTAGTGGTAAATTTGATGGCATCATTGCATTAGGTGCTGTAATTCGTGGCGGTACACCTCACTTTGATTTCGTAGCGGGTGAGTGTAACAAAGGCCTTGCTCAAGTCTCTTTAGATGCAACGCTTCCTGTATCATTTGGTGTTATAACGACTGACTCTATTGAACAAGCTATTGAGCGTTCTGGTACTAAAGCCGGAAACAAAGGTTCAGAAGCTGCGTTAGGTGCACTTGAAATGGTTAACGTATTAGCGGCTATTGACGAGGCGCTATAAGTGAAACCAGCTCATAGAAAGCAAGCCCGCGTGCTTGCGTTACAAGCTTTGTATGCATGGTCAATGAGTGGTAATGATATGTCTCAAGTTGAGTTGAGCATAGTTACCACTAACGACATGAGCAAAGTCGATATGGAATATTTTCAAGCCATTTTGCAAGGCGCTAGCGCTGATGTTAAAGCCCTAGATAAAGCGTATAAGCCTTATTTAGGAAGGTTGCCGGAAGAAATGGATCCTATCGAAAAAGCTATTATGCGTTTAGCTACTGTTGAATTAACACTTCGTATGGATACACCATACAAGGTGGTAATAAACGAAGCAATTGAGCTAGCGAAATCATTTGGTGCCGAAGATAGCCATAAATTTATTAATGGCGCGCTTGATAAAGCTGTAAAAACACTTCGTAAAGACGAAAGAAGCTAAGTTTTGAATGAATTCAATTTAATTCAGCGCTACTTTGCGTCGTCAAATATTGCCCGAAAAGACGTGATTATTGGCATTGGAGACGACGCAGCTATTACCCAAGTGCCTGAAAACCAACTGCTAGCAACCACAACTGATACCCTAGTAGAAGGCGTGCATTTCCTTGCTGGCACAAAAGCAAGTGATATTGCGCACAAGGCTATTTCTGTAAACTTGAGTGATTTGGCGGCTATGGGCGCTGAACCAAGTTGGATAAGTTTGTCTTTGTCGCTGCCTGAGGCTAATGAAACATGGCTGCAACAATTCTCTGATAAGTTAATTGAATTAAGTGATTATTATTCGGTTCAATTAATAGGTGGAGACACTGTTAAAGGGCCTTTATCAATTACCATTACCGCACAAGGCATAGTGCCACCACAGAGTATATTAACGCGCTCAGGTGCGAATGCTGGTGATTGGATATTTGTAACCGGTTGTTTAGGTGATGCTGGAGCTGGCCTTGATATTTTACTTGGCAAGCTTGAAGTTAGCGATAGCGCGGCGCGCGAGTATTTGGTGAATAGACATTCATGCCCAAGCGCTAGAGTACTTGCTGGAACTACTTTGCGAAGATTGGCGACCTCATGTATCGATATTTCTGATGGCTTGTTGCAAGATTTGCAGCACGTTATGCGAGCATCGAGTACAGGAGCAATCATCCATTTAGAAAAATTGCCTATTTCTGAACAATTGGGTACTAACGTAACTGATTTAAAACAAGCGTTAGCGTATGCCACAACCGCCGGTGATGATTACGAATTATTGTTTACCGTATCAGAAGAGCATCGTACAAGTGTACTAACGGCCCTAGATAATTACGGTATTGACTACGCCAATATAGGCATGATGACCGGCGCAGTGGGTAAAGTTGACCTTCGTTTAGATGATAAACCATACGAGCTTGAAGTAAGTAATGCCGCAGGCTACCTGCATTTCTAATTGACCCCTTAAATTTAATAATGCAGAGCAATGGACAAAATTTTACGCGCAAAAGTTAATCTACGGAATCCTTATCACTTTTTAGGCTTTGGTTTCGGTTCAGGTTTAATTCCCTTTATGCCAGGCACTATGGGCTCTATTGCTGCTATTCCGCTTATACTAGCAATGAGTTATCTTCCTATATCTCTATTTATTATTGTGACACTCATTGCCGCTATTATTGGCATTAGAATTTGCGAGCAAGTGAGCGCAGATTTAGACGTACATGACCATGGCGCAATAGTCTGGGATGAAATAGCCGGTATGATGATAGTGTTTATTGCTATCCCTTTAAGCTGGCATAGCGTGCTACTTGGATTTGTGTTGTTTCGTTTCTTTGATATTTTAAAGCCGTGGCCCATTAGCTTTATTGATAAAAACATACACGGCGGCTGGGGCATCATGTTAGATGACTTAGTGGCAGGCGTAATGGCACTGGCATGCCTTCATGGCATCTACTGGCTTTTACCTTAAAAACACTTAAGCAAGCCTTTTAAGGGCTCAAAAGCCCTTAAAAGAAGTCTTTAACTGCCTTTACTATTCCTTTAGCATCAATACCTAATTCGCTATACATTTCTTGCTGAGTACCTTGCATAACAAATTCATCGGGTAAACCTAAGTTAAGTACGTGAGCTAACACTTTATTTTCTTGTAAACATTGCATCACCGCATGCCCAGCCCCACCAATAATAGCACCGTCTTCAAGAGTAACTAGTAATTCGTGCTGTTTAGCTGCGTCTAACACAGCTTCGGCATCAAGTGGTTTTATAAAGCGCATATCTATTAAACTTGCATTGAGTTTATTTGCGGCTTCAATAGCTTCAGGTAGTAGGGCACCAAAGTTTAAAATAGCCACTTTCTCACCGTTTCTTAAACTGCGGCTTTTACCTATTTCTAAGGCTTGCATAGGTTTTGTTGCATCAACGGCCATGCCTGAGCCACGCGGGTATCGCACTGCTGCTGGTTTATTAGCTATATGCCCTGTGTACAACATATTGCGGCATTCGGCTTCATCGCCAGGCGCCATAATAATCATGTTAGGGATGCAGCGTAAAAAGCTTATGTCAAACGCACCTTGATGCGTAGGGCCATCGGCACCAACAATACCTGCTCGGTCTATTGCGAACAATACCGGTAATTCTTGTAAGGCCACATCGTGAATCAGTTGATCGTATCCACGCTGTAGGAAGGTTGAATAAATTGCCACAATGGCATTTTTATTCTCTCGCGCTAAGCCACCCGCTAGGGTAACAGCATGCTGTTCCGCTATGGCTACATCTATGTATTGTTCAGGAAATTCTTGTGAAAATTTAACCATACCAGAGCCTTCACGCATGGCTGGCGTTATGGCTATTAGGTCGCTGTCTTTAGCGGCCATGTCACATAACCACTGGCCAAATATGGCTGAATATGTAGGTGCGCTGGGCTTAGCCGTAGGTAATTTTTCTGTGGTGTGATCAAATTTAGGGACAGCATGCCATTTTATAGGGTCTTGCTCAGCCTGTTGGTAGCCTTTTCCTTTTTTCGTGACCACATGCAATATTTTAGGTCCGCTCATGTTGCGCATGTTACTTAGCGTATCTACTAAGCCATTTACGTCGTGCCCATCAATTGGACCAATGTAATTAAAGCCGAGTTCTTCAAAGATAGTACCAGGCACAACCATGCCTTTGATGTGCTCTTCTGCTTTACTAGCAAATTCTTTAATAGGCGGTACGCTTGATAAAATTTTCTTACCGCCGTCGCGGATAGAATTAAAGAAATTGCCGGTAAGTAAACGCGCTAAATGGCTGTTTAATGCGCCCACGTTTTCAGAAATAGACATTTCATTGTCATTTAACACAACTAATAAATCTTTGTTTAAATCGCCACCGTGGTTTAAGGCCTCAAAGGCTAAACCGGCCGTCATTGCGCCATCGCCTATTACGGCAACCACTTTTCGGCCTTTGTCTTCTTTTTCAGCCGCAATAGCCATACCTAAGGCAGCGCTTATTGACGTTGATGAATGCCCTACAGCAAAGGTGTCATATTCGCTTTCAGGAGGCCAAGGGAAGGGATGAAGCCCTCCTTTTTGCCTAATGGTGGTCATCTTATCGCGCCGACCTGTTAAAATTTTATGCGGGTAAGCTTGGTGGCCCACGTCCCATAGTAAGCGGTCAAAAGGGGTGTTGTACACGTAATGTAAAGCAACTGTTAGTTCTACTGTACCCAAACCTGAGGCAAAATGTCCGCTGCTTTGGCTTACGCAATTAAGTAGGAACTGGCGTAATTCATCGGCCGTGTTTTTGAGCTTCGATTTAGGTTGCTGGCGCAAATCGCTAGGTAAATTAGCTAAGGCCAAATGCGGATAATGTGTTAAATCAAGACTCATGTGTATAGTGTTCTTCTACTGTAATTGTGCGACAACGAAATTAATATTTTCTAGCAACTAAATATTCAGAAAACTGAATTAAGTTTTGTGTATTGTAAGGCAAAGTTGCTAAAGCTTGTAGTGCTAGTTCATGTTGTTCATGTAAAGCTAGCTGCGCGCCCTCTAATCCTAGTAACGAAACGAAGGTTGATTTATTGGCGTCTTGGTCTGAACCTTGCGGTTTACCTAGTGTTGTTGTGTCAGAGGTAACGTCAAGAATATCATCTTGAATTTGAAACGCTAAGCCAATATGTTTTGCATACTTTAACAAAAGTTGCACATTATGTGGGCTAATGTCCTTACAAAGGATGCATGGCAATTGTACACAAGCACTCAACAAAGCACCTGTTTTTAAACTGTGTAAATTCCGCAAGGCTTCAATGGGTATTTGCATATTGGTTGCTGCAAGGTCAATGCTCTGCCCACCTACCATGCCAGCGGCGCCAGCAGCTTTTGTAAGATGACGTATTAATTCAATGCGTTGTGAATCTGCAAATTGACTTAGCGGGGCATTCGCTATTACTTCAAAAGCCATGCACTGCAGGGCATCGCCGGCTAATATAGCGGTGGCTTCATTAAATTGAATATGGCACGTAGGCTTACCTCTGCGCAGGTCATCGTCGTCCATGGCGGGTAAATCATCGTGCACCAATGAATATGCGTGAATACACTCTATGGCTAAGGCAACCTGATTAAGGTCACTTTGGGGGATTTTCAACATTTGCCCTACAATATTAACTAGCAAAGGGCGCATTCTTTTGCCGCCATTGAGCAAGGCGTATTCAATGGCCTTGGCTAATTCAATTTCTGCAGGTTCATAATTACTTAAATAATCAGAAAAATCTAAGCTGAGTTGGGCTTTAGTTTGCGTTAATAATGTTTCTAAGGGCGCAGGTAATGACATAATTGATTATTCAGATAAAGGCTGTAAGCTTTCTTGACCGTTGTTTTGCGTTAACACTTGGACTTTTTGCTCAGCATCTTTTAGTAGTTTTTGCGTGTGCCTAGCAAGCGATACACCGCGTTCAAATTGTTTAAGCGAGGCATCTAAAGGAATTTCTCCACGCTCCATTTCAATTACAATAGTGTCTAACTCAGCCATTGCTTGTTCAAATGACATTTCTTCTATTTTCATACCATATTTTCCACATAAAAACGTTGGTGCTAAGCACGGGTTTGCACCTTAAACCACAGGCCTTATAAATTCAATTATTCGGTGAATAAAATCGCTAATTTACATAAAGAAGTTTGTAAATTGGTCGTTAATACCTACACAGGTAAATTATATCCTTTATTTAAGTTACGGCGCCTGATTTTCGCATTAAGTATTAAATCACCATGCGACCGACCTTTTAATTTGTGAGTAGGAGTGAAAAGTGGATTTAGCAACCATTATTGGGTTCATTGCGGCAATGGGCTTCGTGGTTATGGCCATGGTCATGGGCGGCGACATCACCATATTCTTCAACGTTCCCTCTGTACTGATTGTATTTGGTGGATCAATCTTCGTGGTACTTATGCAATATCCCATGTCACAATTTTTAACCGCCGGTAAAGTCTGCGGTAAAGCGTTTTCATTTAAACTACAAACTCCTGAAGAGCTAATTGAAAAAATTGTTGAAATGGCAGATGCCGCTAGAAAGGGCGGTTTCCTAGCACTAGAAGAAGCAGAAATTGACAATTCCTTTATGCAAAAAGGGGTTGATATGTTAGTAGATGGGCACGATGTTGAAGTGGTTCGTGCCACCATGGGCAAAGATATTACCAATACCACTGAGCGCCATGAATCAGGAGCTGAAATATACAAAGCTATGGGGGATTGTGCCCCAGCAATGGGAATGATAGGTACGCTAATTGGTTTGGTTGCGATGTTATCAAACATGGATGACCCTAAATCGATTGGTCCTGCAATGGCGGTAGCGTTGTTGACTACACTTTATGGAGCTATGCTAGCTAACTTATTTTGCTTGCCTGTATCGTTTAAATTAAATGTAAGAGCGCAAGAAGAGAAACTCAATCAGAGCCTAATACTTGACGGTATTCTAGGCATTGCCGATGGGCAGAATCCGCGCGTTATTGAAGGTGTGCTTAAAGGTTATATCGCCGAAGGTAAGCGGGGCACTAGCGAGGAAGCTGAATAATGGATGACGAATGTCCTAAATGTCCCCCCGAAGGTCTGCCCGCATGGATGGGGACTTTCGCTGATTTGATGTCATTGTTGATGTGCTTTTTCGTATTGCTTTTGTCGTTTTCTGAAATGGATGTAAGAAAGTTTAAGCAAATAGCAGGCTCTATGAAGTTTGCATTTGGTGTACAAAACAAAGTTGAGTTAAAAGACATTCCTAAAGGTACCAGTGTAGTTGCCCTAGAATTTAGACCAGGCAAGCCTGATCCTACCCCTATTGAAACCGTACAGCAGGTCACACAAGATATCACCAAACCTATGCTTAATTTCCAAGAGGGTGAGTCGGAGAATGCAGGCGGTACACAAAAGCAAAAAGGTACGTTTAGAGGCGGGCAATCACCGCAAACCGCGAAACAAACTGCTGCGGCCGCAAGTGCGGCGGCCAATAAAGAGCAAGTAGAAAAAAATAGGAAGAAAGTAGAAGACCTACTACAAAAAGAAATTAAAGATGGCGCAGTAGATGTAGAAAACTTAGGCCAACAAATTATTATCCGAATTCGTGAGAACGGTTCTTTTTCAGCGGGCTCAGCTTTCTTGCAACCTCAGTTTGTGCCTGTTATTCGTAAATTAGGCGTGCTGCTAAATGATATGCCCGGGAAGGTAGAAATTACCGGCCACAGTGACAACGTTCAAGTATCAAATGAACTGTATCGTTCTAATTGGGATTTATCAGCGCAACGTGCAGTAGCCGTGGCAGAAGAATTAAGGCGAGCGCCTGGTTTTGATGAACGCAGAATGAGAGTGATAGGTAAGGCTGCGACTCAGCCCATGACAGAGGAAGATACCGCCAGGGCAAGAGCACAAAATCGACGCGTAGAAATAGCGATTGTTCAAGGTGAAGCGAAAATATCTAATCCAATTTCTGTATTAGAAGACTAAGCCCACTGAGGAGCGCCGTAGCCGGCGCTCAGCTAGCTTAAATAGTGGTTATTGAAACAAGCGTTAGCGCGTAAGCTCATCGCGATAGTGGGGTTTGCGCATAACAAGTTGCACTGTACTGATAGCTCTTTCTAAAAAGCCACCCTCACAGTAGTTTAAGTAATATTTCCACATGCGAATAAATCGCTCATCGTAACCATCATCATTTAAGGCCGATTTTTGCGACATAAATGCAGTATGCCAGTCGTTAAGGGTTTTGGCGTAGTCAAGGCCTATGTCGTGAACGTCTGCAATTGATAAGTCAGTGTGTTTTTTTAATTGATTATTAATGACCAATTGAGAGGGCAAAAAGCCGCCCGGGAAAATATACTTTTGAATAAAATCAACACTATTTGCATAGCTTTCATAGCGGCGATCATCAATGGTGATTGATTGAATAAGCATCAAGCCGTCATCTTTTATTAATGATGCACACTTTTTAAAGAAAGTCGGTAGGTACTGTTTACCTACTGCCTCAATCATTTCAATTGAAACTAACTTATCAAATTTGCCTTCAAGCAATCGGTAATCTTTCTTTAATAAGGTAATTTTATCCGCTAAGTTTTCTTCTTCTATCCATGCTGCAGCATATGCATGCTGTTCTTCAGAAATGGTAGTGGTGGTGACCTTGCAACCAAAATATTTGGCTGCATGTATGGCTAAACCGCCCCAGCCCGTGCCTATTTCAACTAAATGGTCTTGTTCACTAAGCTGTAATTTTTCGCAAATAGTTTGTAATTTGTGGAACTGCGCTTGCTCAAGGTTAGCATCTTGATGGGGATAAATCGCCGACGAGTACATCATGCTTTTATCTAAAAACTTGGTATATAACTTGTTTCCTAAATCGTAGTGATCACCAATGTTTCGTTTAGCCTGTTCTTTAGAGTTTCGTTTAGCGAAGTGGCCTAACTTCAATACAGGCATAGTTAGCCAACTAAAGCGCTTTTCCCAGCTATCAAGGGTTGACAAGTTTCGAGCAAAAATACGAATTACGTTAGTTAAATTAGGCGTTTCCCACAAATTATCAGTAAATGTTTCTCCTGAAGCAATGCTTCCGCCTAGCAGCAATTTAGGGTAAGCCCTATAATCAATAATATTCACTACAGCATGCAAATCATCATGCTTGTTTCCGAACTCGCCAACTACGTGGCCATTTTCTTTCATGGTTAAGTGACCATGGGGAAGACGTTTAAGTACATTTAAGAAGATAGAACGACACGTTTTTTCCCATGTTGTTAACGAACCTAGCGCATGTATCGATTGTTCTGCGTGAGACATAGGGTTACTCCTGAGGTTTAGAATGCGCGTATATGGGAACGCGTTTAAAAAATAATTTTATGGCTTGCCAATATATGCCAGCCATAGTTTTGATTGTCATACTTGGGATAGATAATAATGAGTGACGCAAGCTTGTAGATGTAAGGCTTTGCTTAGTCATATCAATAGCGGCTTCAAAATGTTTAGTTTCTTTATAGCAACTAAGGTGTAAATTGAGTTTGTTAGTTGGCTGCGCCACTTGCCATTTGTAGGTCATATCCATAGGGTTAAATGGTGACACATGAAATGCTTTTTGCGTATTATTCTGGCAAGATAAATCTACCAAATAATGATGCCTTTGATTCCAAGGTGTGTTACTGACCTCTGCTAGCATATGGGTAAAGTTGCCACTTGCGTTTCGAAGATAGTAAAAGTTAACTGGGCTAAAATAAAGACCAAAAGTACGAACCTGTCCAAGCATAAAAACATCACCTGTTAATCGTGCAGGCTCGCTAGCATTAGCTGAATTTAACTCATTCATTTTATTGAGTACTGATGCTTCTAAGCTCTCAGTTGTTTCCCCTAGGTAATCTTGACGTTTGAAATTGACAAGGGAAAACCCTGACTTTTCAGAACTAAAGCCTTTAACATTAGCCGCTAAACTATCAATCTCAGATAGCTTCAGCCAAAATAAGTAGATCTTATAGCTGAATTTATGAAGCTTAGGCTGGCTGCGCTGATGAAAAACTACGCCGGTGAATATACCGCTTTCAAGTTCATCTATATTATTATTCACTTCGCCAGTAGCAGTGCTCATATAGAACTCTCAATTACAAATACTAAGGTCATAAACTGGCACCAAAGCGATTGGCCACATCTAAAGCACTTTTCACGCCATCTTCATGAAAGCCGTTGTACCAATATGCACCGCAAAAATGGATACCATCTACGCCGCATATTAAGGCGCGCTTCTGCTGGGCATTTACCATTTCTGGACTAAATTGTGGGTGGGCATAATGATAAGTACGCAATATTTTAGAAGGGTCGATTGCTGGTGTGTTATTTAAGGTAACGCAAAACGTCGTGTCACTTTGTAGGCGCTGCAAAATATTCATATTATAAGTAACTGCCGCAGGCGCATTTTGCTCGTTGCTGGTGCCTGTTATGAGATAATTCCAACTGGCCCATGCTAAAGGCCGTTTGGGCAACAGTGAAGTATCAGTATGCATCACTACTTCGTTACTTGCATAAGGAATTGCGCCTAGTACATTCGAATAATTTTCTTGCATACTTTCATTAAATGAAGGTAAGTCAAGCATGCGTAAAGCTTGGTCACTATGACATGCAAAAATAACATGGTCATACAAACTTACCTCATTGTTGCTGGTAAGCGCATACCCAGTTTCAGTTTTACTGACTTTAGTAACAGGGCTGTTTAACTTAATTTTATCTTTAAAAGAGTGAGTTAAAGGAGCAATGTATTCACTAGAGCCACCCACCAAAGTAAACCATTGAGGGCGGTTAACAATGTTCAATAAACCATGGTTGTTAAAAAACTTGAGAAAGAATGATAAAGGGAAATTAGCGGAAGCTTCTAAACTCGTTGACCAAATGGCAGCACACATTGGAAGTATATAGTTTTTCGTAAATGTATCGCTTAAGTTATGTTGCTGAATAAAATCAATTAAACTGATGTTGTCGCTATCTTTGCCTGCCTCAATGTGGGCCTTGCACACCTTATTAAACTTCACAATATCTAATACTAAGCGCCAGAAGCGAGGCGATAAAATATTGCGTCTTTGTGCGAATAAACTATTAATAGTATTGCCGTTGTATTCCATACCATTGGCTTGATTTTTTACACTGAAGCTCATTTCAGTGGGCTGGGTTACAACGCCTAATTTCCCCATAAGTTTGATAAAATTAGGGTAGGTCCACTCATTGTATACAATGAAACCGGTATCTATAGCGTAAGTGTTTCCCTTATGTTCAACTGACTTAGTGGCAGTATGCCCACCTATGTAATCGTTCGCTTCGTATACGGTAATGTCAGCTTTATCATTTAACAAATAAGCTGAGGTCATCCCCGCAATACCGGTTCCTATAATGGCAACTTTCTGGCTCATACTGCGTCCTTATCGTTACTTTCTTTTGATTTATTTGTACTTCCTTTACTTTCCTCACCTATCATTTTTTTGCAAATATAGCTCTGGAAGCTCTCTGGTAATATATTCAGCAGGCGCATAATAATGCCAAAACGGCGAGGAAAGTAAACGCTTGAATGGTCAGACATAATGCCTTTTAGCATGTATTTAGCGGCTTTTTGTGCGCTTATCGCCATAGGCATGTCAAACTCATTTTTCTCGGTAAGTGGGGTTTCTACGAATCCTGGTGAAATGCTTTGTACCGTAATACCTTTGTTGGCTAAATCCACTTCAAAGCTCTTACAAGCATAATGCAGAGCCGCTTTGCTTGCACCATATGCTTGGCTTTTAGTAAAAGGCAATAGCCTTGCCATACTATCAACAAACACCAGTTTCATACCGGGAGTAAAACTGGGTGCTAAACCTGCCACTGTATTAATTGCACCAAAAAAGTTTATATCAAATACGCGCTTGAACAACGATGGGTCAATATCATCAATATCTAAATACTCACACGTACCGGCGTTAATCACCGCTATATCAAACTCAACATTTTTTAAAGCGGCCAAGGTTTCTTCTTCGTTTGTGGCGTCAAATTGCAGCGTACTTACATTGGTCAAACTGTTTAAATTACTTAACTTGTCTGCATTTCTGCCACAGGCAATTACGGTATGGCCATTTTCAATAGCTTCTTTTGTGAGAGCTTCACCTAAGCCAGAGGTAGCGCCTGTAATTAACAGAGTACTCATCCTATACTCCTTTTTATTTTTGTGATTAAGCGCCCTAATACAGGAATATTCTCATAAACCATCTGGCCAAGATCATAATAATCTCTATGGTAAACAATTTTATCCTTGTGAATTTTAAGAAGAGTGACACCATCAACGGAAATGGGTTTACCCCACTTCATGCTTTTCGATGTAAATTTCATTGTCCAAGTAACAATGTAGCCGCTGTCTTCAGTTGCTTGTTTGCTATGAATGGTAAAGGTGCAAAATTTAGCGTTATTTAACAAGCGCGTAAAATAGTTCTCTACTGAGGCTATCCCTTCATGTTTTTCTATAGGGTCAATAAACACAATATCTTGGCTGTATATGTTTGATAGCTCATCAACTTTCATTGAAGCTAGGTCAGTGTAAAACAAACTAAATTGGTCAATAATATCCATATAGGAAAATGATACGCTATTTTTTATAAATGTTGGGAAGATTTACGTTTGGCGTACTAACTAGATCAATAGATTAACTTTTTTTAACCCATCAGCTTTATTTTTTCAAATTGCCGTTAAATGGATCTATTTTAGATTTTCTGCTGTAAATAAATACTAATCAATGTTAGGAAGTCACTATACACCATGAAATTACCGCTGTTTCCTTTGTCATCACACATTTTACCTGCAGGTAGAATGGCCCTGCGTATCTTTGAACCGCGTTACGTGCGAATGATCAAACAGGCATGTGCCCAAGACTCTGAGTTTGTAATTTGTATGCTCAACAATGCAAGTGACTCGCAACACGCTAACAGTATTATGCCGGTGGGGACAAGCTGCAAGGTAATTGATTTTGATTTATTGCCCGACGGCCTTTTAGGGGTAACCGTTGAAGGCCGCCAATGCGTGAGCATTACTGAGACAGAAACCGAGTCTGATGGACTTAGAATGGGAGAATGCGAAGTTAAGCCTGATTGGACCGCAAATGTTGCGCTTGAACAATTGCATCCTATCGATAAACGGCTCAAGGAAATTTTTGAACGTTATCCAGAAGTCAGTTCTTTGTATACCCAAACGCATTTTGATGATCCTGTATGGGTAATCCAACGTTGGATTGAACTACTCCCGGTTGGCGCAGAGCAGAAACAAGCGTTCATTGCTCAGGCTAATTGCCAAGAAGTACTTAATTATTTGTCACAAATGATTGAATAGCTTACAGGGCTTATTTTGTTTGGACTGCAACAGCTTTTATGAGTTTCGTTAACTTTATTTAACTTTGAGTAATGTCAATATTCGCTATACTAAAGTCCAATTCAGGAAATGGTAGATTAAAAGGTAGAAAGTTATGTTGATTGGAATTCCGCTGGAACATCAAAGAAACGATACTCGCAAACCGAAAGATTGCGCTGCTGAAATGTCGGCTCACCTAGCTACAGTGGCTACTAAACGCTGCAAAATTTCTTTTTCACGCGTATTTAGCTATTTCGCGCCGCGACTACGTTCATATGCCTTGAAACAAATGGGTAATGAAGCACTAGCGATGGAGTTAGTTCAAGACACTATGTCGAATGTTTGGCAAAAAGCTCATCTTTTTAATGCAGAAAAAGGTTCGCCTTCTACTTGGATTTTTACAATTGCCAGAAACATCCGCTTTGATATGTTGAGAAAGCTGCAAAATAGAAAAGAGGATGTATGCTCAGATGACCTATGGCCAATTCTTTGTGAGCAAACAGCCGACACTAACGACGTCCCACTTGATCAACAAATTACGCTTGAACAAATAGGCCAGTTTTTTGAAGCGCTACCGGTAAAGCAAAAACTGGTAATTGAATCTATTTATATTGACGGAAAGTCACAGCAGGAAGTTGCCGACGAGTTGGATATTCCACTTGGCACTGTTAAGTCAAGAACACGTCTTGCTCTGCATCGTCTTAAGGATATGCTGCGGGAATATGATTAAGTTTCACCCTAATGATACTAGCTTGATTAACTTTGCGAATGGCGATTTGCCATTTGCAGAAGCCTTAATGGTATCAAGCCACTGTGATTATTGTGTGGAGTGTCAGCATAAGTTAGAAACTTATACTGAACAACTTGCTGAGAAGCATCTTAGTGATAAATCCTCAAAAGCACACAATGAACTTCTATTAAGTGCTGACGCCGTGAATAATTGTTTCTCGCCAATAGGAAACGAGCAGATTGCCATTGACGACGTTGATGATGAATCGTTTCTTTCGATCTTTGATTCAATTGTTACTACCTGTGATGAACAGGAACCTCCCTTAGGCTTTAGCCGATATGACGCGCAAAAGCAGTACATTAAATTGGAAGGTAAGCAATTCCACGTACCTGAAACCCTTCGCAAGTACGCTGAAGCAATGGGGGCGTGGTCTCATCTAATTGGAAAAGTTTGGCAGGCGCCAGTCGATATTGGCGGCGGTATACTTGCACAATTCATATATATGGAAAAAGGTGGGGGCGTACCTGAGCACACCCACAAGGGCAACGAGTTTACATTGGTACTAGATGGCAGTTTCGAAGATGGGCTAAGTACCTACGAAACAGGGGATTACATTGCGCTTAATGCTCAGCAAACTCATACACCTGTATCTAGCGCTGACGAGGGTTGCTTAGTATTCTCTATCGTTGACAAGCCTTTACACTTTACTAGTGGTTGGGCAAAATTTATAAATCCTTTAAGCGATTTATACTTTAAGGTCAAAATTCACAGATAAAAAAAGGAAATCATCATGATTTCCTTTTTCGTTTTATGCCTAGGGATTACTGATAATCAATAAACTCGCTGTCAGGGTAATTGATTCTTAAGGTTTTAATAGCATTGCCCTTCAAATCATCTAAGCCAAGATTGTCATAACTCGCAATCATTATTTCTAAAGCGGGTTGCACCTGCGGTGTATCAGGAAAATGTTCTAATACATAGCGCCCTCTATTTGCGGCAGCTACCCACGCTTCGCGGCGCATATAAAAACGTGCTACAGCTATTTCATATTTCGCTAAACGGTCTTTAATATGAAGCATGCGCTGTTTCGCGTCAGTTGCATATTTAGAATCAGGATGGTTTTCAACTAAGCGTCTGAAATCTTCAAAGGCTTCTTTTGATTTTGACGGGTCACGGTCAGAACGATCTACTTGAAAAAGTTCTTGGAATAAGTTGCTGTCTTGTTCCATATTCACAACACCACGCATATACAAAGCATATTCAACATCAACATGATTTGGATTTAGACGTATGAATCGGTCAATGGTCGCAAGTGTTTGATCAACATTACCTGATTTGTAGTAAGCGTAGATTAAATCTAATTGCACCTGATGAGAAAGAGGGCCAAACGGAAATTTAGAATCTATTGTGCTTAATACTTGCGCAGCGGCAGAAAAGTTTCCATTTTCTAAGTTCTCTTTCGCTTGATTGTAAAGTGCTTGCGCACCTTGATTTGCAACCAATTCCCTTTGTTCATCTTCTACGCTTGTACAAGCACTTAGCGACATTACTGCGATAATGGCTATCGCTGATAATACATTCTTACGCTTCATCATGTTTAATAAACTACTCTTAATTTTAATTGTTATATGCCAACTCTATAAGTTCGTGAAAGCTTTTCGCGAGCAGGCTTGTTATAATCGATACCAGATTTCCTTTTATGATCCTGTTTATGAGCCAACAAGTCAATTTAATATCGCTAAACGCTATTGTTCCAGACGAACATTATGATACCAGACTAGACCAGTCTATTGCGCGTTTGTTCCCTGAATATTCTCGTTCTAAGTTAAAAGACTGGATATTGTCAGGGCAAGTCACTGTTAATTCAGAAGTTATTACCACACCCCGTGTTAAACTAAAGGGGGGCGAAGTCATAGATATAAAAGCCGAACAAGAGGTTCAGGTTTTTAATGAAGCCCAAGATATTGATTTAAATATAGTCTATGAAGATGACGATATTATTATTATCAATAAACCGGCAGACTTAGTTGTGCACCCAGGGGCGGGCAATCCATCTGGAACCTTGCTCAATGCCTTGCTTAATCATTACCCTGCAATTGAAAATGTGCCACGAGCGGGTATCGTTCATCGACTTGATAAAGATACAACCGGCTTGATGGTTGTGGCTAAAAATATTACAGCTCAAACCCACCTTGTTAACCAGTTACAAGCGCGAGAAATGGGACGTGAGTACGAGGCGGTAGTATTTGGTAATTTGATTGCCGGCGGTATTGTGGATGAAAATATTGGTAGGCATGCTACTAAACGCACTCTCATGGCTGTTGATCCTATGGGGAAACCTGCTGTGACTCACTTTAGAGTGAAGCGTAAATTTCGTTCTCATACCCATGTTAGGTTAAAACTAGAAACGGGCCGTACGCATCAAATTAGAGTGCATATGACGCATATTAAACATCCATTGGTGGGGGATCTTCAGTATGCGGGACGAGTGCGTCTACCTAAAGGCGCAAGCCATGAATTTATTGATGCGCTACGAGGGTTTAAACGCCAAGCGCTTCACGCCATTCAGCTAACATTGACCCACCCAAGTACAGGTGAAGTCATGTCTTGGAAAGCGCCTTTGCCTCAAGACTTCGTTGAATTGCTAGAGGCTATGGATGCCGACTTAAACCTCAATGGTATGCCTGATCAGTGGTAGAAAATATTCCTTTATTTCGTCCTCAACGCTGGCAGCACAAGAACGTACTGTGTTTCACTACTACAGCTGTTGGGGGCGTGAGTAAGGCCCAATATTCAAGCTTAAATTTAGGCGCCCATGTAGGTGACAACATGGCAGCAGTTGAGCATAATCGTTCATTGCTTGCTAACTATTTGTCACAGGAAGCAGCAGCTCACGCCACTTCGCAAGTTGACCCCATTCATTGGCTTAACCAGCAACATACTACTAATTTTTGCGATTATTCGAATGCTCATGTAAGTCCTTGTGATGCTATTTGTACGCAAAATGAGCTTACACCCTTGGCAATAATGACAGCCGATTGTTTACCTATTGTGCTTTTTTGTTCTTCAACGAAGCGCATGGCTGCCATTCATGCTGGTTGGCGCGGTCTGTTAGATGGCATTATTCAAAAAACACTCACAAGTTTTGAACAAACTACTACAATTAGCGCTTGGATAGGACCATCTATATCAGCCGCTAAATTTGAGATTGGAGAAGAGCTGCTTCCCCGTTTTATTCACTACCCAAATGATGTTAAAGCATCGAGTAATCACAAATACACAGTAGACTTAACAGCTATTGCTTCACAACTTTTAGCTGAACAGGGTATTGATGATTGTGAAATTTCAAACATATGTACTTATCAAAATGAACAACTTTTTTCTCATAGAAGAGCCACTCACCAAGGTTTACATGCCACTGGAAGAATGGCAACGGTAGTGATGCGTTTGTATTAAATTTAAACACACACCTTGAATAGTTGCCTTGTAATACCCATAAAATAAGTATGGAAATTATGGAGTATTAATTATGCGTTTAGATAAATTTACAAGCAAATTTCAAATAGCTATCTCAGATGCGCAGTCTTTGGCCTTAGGCCGTGACAACCAATATATAGAGCCAGTTCATTTAATGTCGGCTTTACTTAACCAAGAAGGGACGAGTGTTCGTCCATTATTTGACCACGCCGGTATTAATGTAAATAGTATGCGTTCGTCAATTAACGAAAGTATTGATAAGCTGCCAAAAATTTCAGGCGCGGGCGCTGATGTTCAATTAGGGCGCGATACCATTCGTTTACTCAACATGTGCGATAAAATTGCACAGAAGCGAAAAGATGATTACATCACCTCAGAATTATTTGTTTTAGCCGCCGTTGATGACTCTGGTGCTTTAGGAACTATGTTGCAGAACTTAGGTTTGACTGCAAAAAAAGTTGAAGAAGCGATTGAGCATGTGCGCGGTGGTCAGAAGGTAACTGATCAAAACGCAGAAGACGTGCGCCAAGCCTTAGAAAAGTTCACCACTGACCTAACGCAAAGAGCCGAACAAGGGAAGTTGGACCCAGTCATAGGGCGTGATGATGAAATTCGCCGCACCATTCAAGTATTGCAACGTCGCACTAAAAATAACCCGGTTCTTATTGGCGAACCCGGCGTAGGTAAAACCGCTATTGCGGAAGGCCTCGCGCAGCGAATTATTAATTCTGAAGTACCAGAAGGCTTAAAGAACAAACGCGTTTTGTCGTTAGATATGGGCGCTCTGCTGGCCGGAGCTAAGTATCGCGGCGAGTTTGAGGAAAGGCTGAAAGCCGTATTAAACGAGCTTGCCAAAGAAGAAGGTAAGGTCATTTTATTTATTGATGAGCTTCATACAATGGTGGGTGCCGGAAAGGGTGAGGGCGCTATGGATGCAGGTAATATGCTAAAGCCAGCGCTAGCGCGCGGTGAGCTGCACTGCGTGGGAGCCACTACTCTTGATGAATATCGCCAGTTTATTGAAAAGGATGCCGCACTAGAGCGACGTTTTCAGAAAGTGTTAGTTGACCAGCCCAGTGTGGAAGACACAATTGCTATCCTCAGAGGCTTAAAAGAGCGCTATGAGCTACACCATTCGGTAGATATAACTGACCCTGCAATAGTAGCCGCGGCAAGCTTGTCTAATAGGTATATAAGTGATCGCCAACTACCTGATAAAGCAATAGATTTAATCGATGAAGCAGCATCTAGTATCCGTATGCAAATAGATTCAAAGCCAGAAGAAATGGATCGATTAGAAAGACGCATTATTCAGTTGAAACTAGAGGAACAAGCATTAGCCAAAGAAACGGATAGCGCTAGTCATAAGCGCCTTGAAATTATTGAGCTAGAGCGAGAGCAAGCTGAAATAAAATTCTCTGAATTGGCTGAAGTATGGAATCGCGAAAAAGACGCGATGCAAGGTACACAAGGTATAAAAGCGGAATTAGAACAAGCCAAACTAGATTTAGACATAGCGCGCAGAGCCTCTGATTTAAGCCGCATGTCAGAATTGCAGTATGGCAAGATCCCAGCCTTGGAGCAGCGCTTAGAAAAAGCCGGACAAAACGAAGGCCTTGAAAACACTCTATTGAAAAATAAGGTCACTGAAATTGAGATTGCCGACGTGTTATCTAGATGGACAGGCATCCCTGTGAGTAAAATGCTTGAAGGTGAAAAAGATAAGCTCATTAGCATGGAAGATGTGCTTGGTAAGCGCGTAATTGGCCAAAAAGAAGCGGTGTCAGCGGTCTCAAATGCTATTCGTCGCTCTCGTTCGGGCCTAGCTGATCCTGATAGACCAATGGGGTCGTTCTTATTCTTAGGTCCAACTGGGGTGGGTAAAACTGAACTGTGTAAAGCGCTAGCAAACTTTATGTTCGACAGTAATGACGCCATGGTGCGCATAGATATGTCAGAGTTTATGGAAAAGCATTCTGTATCGCGCTTAGTAGGTGCTCCACCAGGTTATGTAGGATATGAAGAGGGCGGGTATTTAACCGAAGCTGTGCGCAGAAAGCCCTATTCAGTCATACTCTTAGATGAAGTAGAAAAAGCACATCCTGATGTCTTTAACATACTATTGCAAGTGCTAGATGACGGACGCCTAACAGACGGGCAGGGCAGAACCGTTAACTTTAAAAACACGGTAATTATTATGACCTCAAATTTAGGCTCGGATATTATCCAAGCACAAGCTGGGGAAGAAAATTATCAAGATATGAAAAATAGCGTGATGGAAGTGGTTGGCTCTCATTTCAGACCGGAGTTTATTAATCGAGTGGATGATATTGTTGTTTTCCATCCATTAGGACAAGAAGAAATTAAGTCAATCGCGAAGATACAACTTGCTGGCTTACGTCAACGTTTGCATGAAATGGGTTACAAATTTGAAATATCAGCAAAAGCGCTCGACTTGCTCTCGCTGGCGGGTTTTGACCCAATATATGGGGCAAGGCCATTAAAACGAGCAATACAAGTTCAAATTGAAAACCCGTTAGCACATGCTTTGCTTGATAATAGCCTAAGCGGGGCCGATACCATTAGAGTTGACGTCAGTGACGACAAGATTGTATTTGAAGGTACGTAAATAAACGTTGTTATGAAATGATTCATTAATAGCCCGGCAACTATCTGAAGTTACCGGGCTTTTTTTACGGCTTTTAAATAAGTTTTAAAGAGAGTTTAATAAGGATTGAGCTTCATCTCGATCTTCAAACATGTCAAAATTCTCTAGTAAATTCGTCAATTCTCTTTTGGCTTCCGCGATTCTATTTAATTTACTTAAGGCAACCGCTATGTGAAAACGAATTGCTGGATCAGCGGTATTCATAGCGAACGACTGTCGCAAATAAGACAAGCCTTCATCAAATTTACCTAATTTAACTAAACTCCAACCATAGGTATCTAATATGGCTGGATCATTCGGCTGTTTGTTATGAGCCGTGAGCGATAAATCCATTGCGGTTTCATATTCTTCTTCTTGCATATATATATTTGCTAAATTGTTCATAACTTGCGGGGTAAATTTATATTGCCCGTGTTTAATAATAGCAAGATAGTGTGGTTTGGCTTTCGCATTTTGCTTATTAAGAAGGTAAAAATCGGCTAAAAGATGCCTATGCATGTCAGTTCTAGCGGCCGGAACAATAATTGATTCCATTAAAGATACAAACTCTTGCTCTTTATATCCACTTGTAGCCATTCCATACAATTGCACTAATGCAAGAGAAAAGAAATTATCTTGTTCTACCGACTTATAATAAAGTTCGGCAGCTTCTTTAGGGTCATTTTCCACCATAGCAAGGTGGCCTTTGAATAAATAAGTATCTGGGGTATGTCCAAACTTATCAATAGTGGTTTCCAATGACACCAACGCTTTATCAAATTGTTGAGTTTGAATAAACAGATTTGTTTTGTCACGATATAACGGGTACTTCTTAGGTGAAAGCTCTATAGCTCTGTCTAGGCTTTTCAGTGCGCCGCTAAAATCGTTTGCATTACGTTGCATAATCGCTAAATCGAACAAGGAGTCACTATCTGCTGAGTAAATGCCAAACAAAACATTCAAATCAGAGGATGCTTTATCAAATTGCTTTGATTGAATAAATAGGTTGGCTCTAAGGGCTATGTACTGGGGATCTAAAAACTCTTGCTTAATAATTGGGTTAATCACGCTGATTGCTGATTCAAAATCACCCTTAAACTGATAAATAGCTATCAATTCGAGTTTAGCCTCAGTCATATTTCTATCTAATACAATCGCTTCATTTGCATAGTCAAGGGCAGCGTCAATGTTTCCCATTCTACGCTCTAACTTAGCGAGCATTAACACAACATTGCTGTCGTTTTTACGCAGCTCATGTAAAGTTTCAAGGCTTGTTTTAGCTAATCCATAATTACCCAAATTAGCATTTACAGTAGCTAAATTAAATAGAGCTGAAAAATGAGAAGGGTTAGATGACAAAATATCATCAAGTAAGGCTTTTGCTTCGCTGTTATCACCTTCCTTAATATGTACGCTTGCCAATAAGTTTTTGTAATCATTGGGAAGTTCTGCGTTCTCAATTAGCTTCGACAACGTTGATTTTGCAAGTTCGTAATTGCCCGCTTGTATACTTAATAGCGCTCTATCAACAAGAATCTGTTCAGATTCGTTTTCAAGTTGACTCATTTGGTTTAAGGCTTCACTTGGCTTACCTTGGGCAGCTAATAGCTTTGCTTTTAAGCTAATAAAATCGGGTACTAATGAAAAATTCTCATCCATTTGGTCTAATAAAAAGGCACATTTGTGAGTCAGGTTCATTTCAATATATAAGTTACACAGCTTATCGCTTAGTTTGAGGTTCGTTAGTGTAAGTTCTTTGAAGTTTTCTAACAATTTAATAGAAGTAGCGCTATTACCTTCCTGTGCATATAAATCAGCTAATAAGATACTGGCATTTAAGTCATTCGGTTGTTTATTAACGTAGTTTTGCAAGTTTTGCTGCGCTAAGTCGGTGTTACCCAAGGCTAAATTTGCCATACCGTTTATATACAAAAGGCCATGTGCATTTTGCATAACATCAGCATCAATCAAACTTAAGTTGTTAACCAAGTCTTCTAAAGTAGACTGCGCTATATCACTTTCACCTAATTGAGAGTTGGCCCAACTAAACAGAAATTTAGCCATTGGATCATTTGGTGAGCTCTCTAATATAGATTCTATCACTCGCTTGGCGTTTTCAGCTTGGTTTAATCTTATGTAGGCTGTGACTAAATCTCTCAAAACAAGAGGTTGGTCTTTATCTATCATTAGAGCCTGATTTAACGCATCTACATAAGCGTTAACATTTCCCTCACGGCGGTATATGGCAGCAAGTGTGCGTACCGATTCAGCGTTAGAGCTTTCGAGTTCTACCGCTTTTAAGGCAAACTGCTTAGCTTCACTTAGCCTGTTATGCTCCAATAAAAACTTGGCATAAGCATCGGTTACGCCCGCTATTGTGCTGCTGGTATTTAATGCTTGTTCAAAATATTTTTGAGCTTGTACGGGCTGCTCTAATCTGTTTTCAGATTTACCTTTTAATGCATACAAAACCGCTCTATTTTTTTTACTTAGGCCTTTATCTGATAAAGCAATAATGTCATCGTATCTTTGTTGCGCAAGTAAAGAGTTAGCTAGAAACTCTATAATTAGATTTGGATCGGCTCCTGCTTGTAGCGATTCGTATAGAACATCGATGGCGTCTTCGTAGTAAAATGATAAGGCTAAAACCTTACCCATAAGTATCTTGCTAGGTAAGTGGTTAGGATCTTTTTGAAGACTATTTTTTAGGAATATATAAGAATCATCTAATTGATTCTCAGTAAATGCTGTATTTGCTTGTTCGTAATAATCTTCAACTTGTTCTTGTGCTGATGAGATGAAAGCAACAAAGACTAAACTTAAGAGGCTGTACTTCATAGTGCGCTACCCTATACCAAAAGAAATTCTGTGTATTCTAAATAAAAAAAAGGCGGTATACACCGCCTTTGTTCTTATTTTTTACTAATTTTTAGCTTTTGCGACGATAAAGCGCAAATCCAGCAATCAAAAACGTCATTAATGCCGTTGCAGGAGCATTAACTTGCGTTGATGGTGGTGGGTTATTTACGTTTTGCGCAAATGAAATACCCGCTAATTTAATGTGATCTGTTAAGTTACCAGCATCACGCTCTATAGAGTGCGCTGCACCAACTAACCAATACTTTGAATAAGTATTGCCAGAAGAAACTGCAATTTCACCGCTACCGTTAGAGCTGAAATCAGAACCAATATTTGTCCAACCAACGCTAGTTAGGTCAGCCCACGACAAAGTAGAGTAGTTGTTTGAACTACTAGACAATGAAACTGCGCTATTTGTATCTGTAAACGCCATTACTGATGCGCCAGCGTCATTGTAACTACGACTTGTATAGGTGCCATCAGAATTAAGATGGTTATATTGATAATTCCAACCGGTATAAAGGCTAGATATATTAATTTCTTCACTAAAGCTTAGTAAAACCATATCGTAGTCTTGGTTGTTGTTATCAATTGAATGGTTAGGAGTATCGTTACCTTCATCACCATTAATTACACCCAAACCACCATTATACTGCGTTAACTGCGAACGCTGAATACATAGGTCTTGGCCGTGGCTATCTTTACAACTTGCAACGTTATTGTGCAAAGATGATGACCAAGCGCTAATTTCTAACGAAATGCCATCTTTAACACTGTGTATTACAGTGTTTACACCTGAGCCTGAAACAGAGCCTGTTTCAGCCGAAGATGATAAAAAACTCCACTCTGGAGAAACTGTTGAGTTCCCCGCGAAAGCGTTTCCAGAAAGAGCTAATCCTACAATTGCTAATATCTTTGTGTACTTCATGTCTAATCCATATAAAACTATCACCGAAACCGACTTAGCAATAAAGATGCCAGTTGATTATTTACTTTTAATTTCAACACCTTACTACACTCTGTTTATTCCACAAATTGGAAGTGTAAAATATTCCGACGAACAAAAAATGAGCAGGGTGTTGCGAAATGTGCACTATTCATGCCCCCATTTCATAGATTTAATCACGCATTCAATATACCATATTGGCAATAAGTTAAATTACCAAATATTGAACAAGCGTAGCAATAGATATACCTATTGTTTTTAGCATCAATATTCAAATAAAAGGCTCTATTCTGTATGACTGTTAAAAAAGATAAACCGCGTGGCATTTATTTATTACCCAATTTATTAACAACCGCAGGTTTGTTCTCAGGTTTTTATGCTGTTGTTATGTCAATGAATGGCCAATTCGAGGCTGCAGCTATTGCCATATTTGTGGCGATGGTCTTTGATGGGCTTGATGGAAGGGTCGCTAGAATGACCAATACTCAATCACCCTTCGGTGCTGAATACGATTCTATGGCTGATATGGTTTCGTTCGGCTTAGCTCCAGCAATTGTGGCTTACAACTTCGGCCTTCTAGAATTAGGTAAGTTTGGTTGGTTAGCTGCATTTATATATGTAGCGTGTGCCGCTTTGCGATTAGCGCGATTTAATACCCAGGTTGAAACCGCTGATAAACGATTTTTTCAAGGTTTAGCCAGCCCCGCAGCGGCAGCAGTTGTGGCGGGTATGGTTTGGGTATGTATTGATTACGATATAAAAGGAGAAGACTACAGTATTGTAGTAGCGTTAATTACTGGTCTTTCTGGCTTGCTAATGGTGAGTAATTTTAAATACAACTCATTTAAAGAAGTGGATTGGAATGGAAAAGTCCCTTTCGTTGCACTCCTTCTTATTATGCTTGTGTTTATAATAGTAGCGACTGCTCCTTCAATGGTTCTATTTATAGTATTTCTACTATATACAATAGCCGGGCCTATAAATACATTTAGAACGGTGGAGAAAATGACTTTAGAAGATGTAGTAGGTGAAGCTGATGATGCAGACTTTGATAACCAAGCGTCTGATACAGAAAAGTCGACGCATACTACGCCAGAAGGTGAAGTAAATACCGATAAATAGAGAGTTGGTTAAAATTTGGGCGCTTAAGCTCTAATTTATTAAATTATTGCAAATAGGTGTTGACTCAAAATATATCTTATGTAGAATGCGCGCTCGCTTCAAGGAGACATCAACAAAGCCTTTAAACAAGCTGAGTTGAGCCGCCAAGAAGCAGTCAGGTAAGGTGTCATTTAGATGACACAAATTGATAAAAACGGTAAG
>NZ_JBMEUF010000004.1:0-126150 GCF_048820975.1 Glaciecola sp. 2405UD65-10
TGTGTCATCTAAATGACACCTTACCTGACTGCTTCTTGGCGGCTCAACTCAGCTTGTTTAAAGGCTTTGTTGATGTCTCCTTGAAGCGAGCGCGCATTCTACATGCATGAGGATTTAGGTCAAGCCTTAATTTAAAAAAAGATGTAATTTAGTGCTTACATGCCGAAAAACTAGCCAAAGGTCTAAAAATGCATAAAATGCATAGTTTGTGACATTTTTTTTACATCTTCTACTGGCTATATTCTTATAAGGCATTAATATAGCAATTGGATACACATTCTCTATTCTAAAAAATATAATAAGGTTTTCTTATGTTAAGTTTAAAATCTGGCGCTGCACTAATAGTCACGCTAATTGTCGCAGTATTGGCTTATGTAGTTGCAAGCCAATTCCAAAGTAATGCAAATTTACTTGTAATACTCCCCAGTGTTTTTTCAGTTATCACTACCCTCACTCTTTACTTAATATCGATAGCAATTCAAAACAAATCTGAAAGTGCGCCTGGCACTAGCGCAGCTTCTACGCAATCTAAATCTAGTTCTTCTGCCAACGAGTCCGGTATTGCTACATTATATGTAGGTAACTTAGCTTACAAAGCTAACGAAAAGTTGGTGCAAGAATATTTTGAAACCGTAGGCACTGTTAAATCAGTTCGTTTGGTTAAAGATAAAAAAACCGGTAGACGCAAGGGCTTTGGTTTTGTTGAAGTAAGTCAAAGCGATGAAAGTACGTTTATCAATAAGATGAACGAAACTGAGTTTATGGAACGTAGTATTATTGTTCGCCCGGCAAATGAGAAGCAACATTAATTAGATACGTAAAAAATTAAAGGCCCAAAACACAAGGTGTTTTGGGCCTTTTTATTAACAGCGTTCTGATCTATGCGAACTTATTAGCCAGTAAATTTACTATTGAAAGCGTGAAATCTATTAATCGCTGTGAGCAAATCAGGTACTTGCACATCTTCCATTTGGTTAACAATGCCATTTATTATCTTATTAAAATCTTCTTCTTCGCTTAAAGTACTTTTACTCGATTCAATAACATCAAAATACTTGTTTAAATATTCAGCTACTGTTTTAGGCGCTACCTCATCAATTTCGTTAGAATTTTCTTGAATGTGCTGAATCTGTCCATAAGCTCTAACTGAAGAAGCATTTTCTTTTTGATTAAGTTGCTTAGCTAAATTAACAATTTCACTTTGGTTATAACCTAAGTCCTGAGATTTGCTATAAGCGCCTTCTACATCTTTTCTATAAAATTGGTTTGCTAAGCTATCAACGCTATTTACTAAATTAGCAATCGCACTCGCTTCACCTTGAGCAAATTCGGCTTCAATAGAAAAAGAGATATTTGAAGCATTACTGGTGTATATGGATCTACCTTCATTGGTTTCTTTTGCAGTATTAAATGCCAATGAATCAAAATTCAGCTTAACAGATGTGTTGTTATTACTTTTAATGTCTACTGCTGCATAACTATTTTGGGTACCGCGAGCCACCGTTTTAGAATCCTCAACGCTTGCCGCATATTCTGCAGGATCAGTTGGGAGATCTAAAATCCCACCCACTATAGAGTCTCTTGTTTTATCAATTGATTCATATAAGTCGTCATCCGCAATGCCAACCAACTCTAATTTTGCCTGATCAATACCTACGTTCACACCTTGAATGGCTTGATCTCGGTAGTAGCTAATTTGATCCGCGTCAAAACCATTAGATGCCATGTTACTTAATGCATTGCCTACAAAATTCACGACGTTGTTTGTTACCGTTTCTATATCAAACACAGCAGAATCTTGCGCTTGAGCCGCTTCAAATTTTTCACTAAGCGTTTTTTCATCACTGCGCTTGCTAACACCAACAGCTGTACTCACGCTTTGGTCGACGTTTTTATTTATTGATAACGATAATACTTTTGCAACAACAGCATCATTTGCAGAAAGAACGTTAAATTGTTCTTTACTGACCGCAACATTGCTAGTTTCTGAAGTTACTAGTTTATCTAAGTCTTTAGGCATATTAGATGCCGAACCGGGCTGTTTAACCGGCGTATTTGTAGAAACTTGTACTGTATTCATAAAAGATACCTCACTATCCTCACAGAATATATCGGCAACTTATGAAATTTTCTTTAATAAAGAGTTGGTAAATTTTTAGGAATCGTTAAAATTGAGCTTATCACACTAAATGAGACAAGCATGAGCGATAGCATTTCTACCGATAATACATTGAATAATCAGCCAGTTGAAAAAATAGACCTTTCAAGCATGAGCTATAACGAGCAATTCACTTATAAGCAAAATTTTTTAAAAAATTTGCTATCCCCCTTCTTCAATGGTGAGTTAGACGCTTATTCATCGCCAGAAAAGCATTATAGAATGCGCGCTGAATTTAGAGTTTGGCATGACGGGCCCGCTACTTATCATATTATGTTTGACCAATCGACCAAGCAACAGTATCGCGTTGACCAGTTACCCGCAGCTAGTATTTTAATTAACAATGCAATGCAATCTGTTATGGCATTTTTAAATTTAGGCACTGACGAAGCGAAAGAGCTTCGTGCTAAATTATTCCAAGTTGACTATTTGTCATCTACATCAGGAGAGATTGTAATTAGCATGCTTTATCACAAAGTGCTGAGCGATGAATGGGAAGCATGTGCACTCAAACTAAAGTCAGCACTTAGTGAATCACTAAGTAACTGCGCAAATGTAGACATTATTGGCCGCGCTCGCAAAGTAAAACGACTTATAAACCGCGATTATATAAATGAAGCGCTTAAAATCAATCAACAGCACTATACATTTAAACAAGTCGAAAATAGCTTCACGCAGCCGAACGCTGCTATTAATATCGATATGATTGAATGGGTAAGTAAAAACGGTGAATCTAAAAACTCCGATTTACTAGAGTTATATTGTGGGGCAGGCAATTTCTCGGTGCCGTTAAGCCATTACTTTAGAAATGTATTAGCAACTGAAATTTCTAAGACTTCTGTAAATGCAGCGCAAGAAAACATTACTAACAACAATATTAGTAATTTAAAGATTGCGCGCCTAAGTAGTGAGGAGTTTGTTGAAGCATACAACAAAACAAGGGAATTTAATCGTTTGGCAGATATACGCTTAGACGATTATGATTTTAAAACCGTGTTGGTTGACCCTCCGCGAGCAGGTTTAGATGATGGAACGCTAGATTTGATAAGCCGATTCGACGTTATTATTTATGTATCGTGTAACCCTAGCACTTTAATTGAAAATCTTAACACCTTAAACAAGACCCACAAAGTTGTTCACGCAGCTTTATTTGATCAATTCCCATTTACCGAGCATATTGAATCTGGGCTTATCCTTAAAAGGCGATAATTAAGCGTTTAGCTTTTCAAGCGCGTAACGCTCAGCACCGTACTGAATAAGACGAAGCTGAATTTTTACGCGTTGTGCAATCTTTTCAATATTTTCAGTGTCAGCATCTAGCGCTTCAGCTCCTGCACTGAAGACCAATTTTACCATTGCCTCGGCCTGTAAATTAGCTACCGTGGTGGGAATTTTGACTTGTACTTCTAAATAATCACTTAATTCTTCTGTAAAATGTTGAATTTCTCGCGTAACTGCCGCTCTAAAGGATGAAGAGGTCCCGGTATGCTCGCGTAGTAATAAGCGAAAAACATTTGGGTTTTGTAAAATAAACTCCATAAATGTATTTACCGATATATCAATTAGGCTGCCACCACCGGCCAAACGCTGCCTGGCTTGACGCATTAACTGGCGTAACGCTAAACCTGACTCATCAACTAAAGTGAGTCCTAGCTCATTTATGCTAGAGAAGTGCCGATAAAAAGATGTGGGTGCAATGTTTGCGGCTCTAGCCACTTCGCGCAAACTTATAGATGTAAAGCTTTTATTATCATCAAGCAAAGCAAAAGCCGCATTTATAATGCGTTGCCGAGTTTGAAGTTTTTGTTGTTGACGATTCATAACAGAATGTTGACACAATTGTTTTGGTAACTGCAATATATTTCTTGCACTTAATAGTGTGAAAAGTTAAATTAGCGCACAGTTGTACGCTGAAATTTTCAGTTATTTATAGTAAGCCAATTGTAATGAGTAAATTGTAGTGAAAAAACCCCCTTTAATACCGCTTAATATTTCAATATTTGTTCTAACCACAGCTGTTGCATTAATTGGTGTCCCTTTGTGGGCAGTTTATGCATCAATTGGCTGGACTGAAGTAAATGTTGCAATAGCGCTTTTTTTCTTCACCGGCATGTCGATTACTGCAGGTTATCATCGCCTTTGGTCACACAAAACCTACGAAGCACACCCTGTTGTAAGAGTTATTCTTGCTATTGGCGGTGCGATGGCTGTACAAAACAGTATTTTGCACTGGTCAAGTGATCACCGAGTACATCACCGCCACGTTGATGTTAATGACGCTGACCCATATTCAGCCAAACGCGGGTTTTGGTTTTCGCACATGGGATGGATGTTAAGAGAATATCAAGCTCATCGATATGACGATTACTCAAACTGCAAAGATTTACAAAAAGACAAAGTAGTTATGTGGCAGCATAATTATTACGTACCTATTATTTTAGTAGCCAACTTTGGTATCACTGGCTTTTTAGGATGGTTAAATGGTGACATTATAGGCATGATCTTGGTAGCCGGCGTGGCTCGCTTAGTTGCAGTTCACCATGTTACCTTTTTCATCAATTCTTTAGCGCACATTTGGGGCTCGCGCCCTTATACGGATACCAACACCGCTAGAGATAATGGCGTTATTGCTTTATTCACCTTTGGTGAGGGCTATCATAACTATCACCACATTTTTGAATATGATTATCGAAACGGTATTCGCTGGTGGCAATATGATCCAACTAAATGGCTAATTAAAGGTTTGTCGTACTTAGGGCTTACAAAAAAGCTACGTACCACCCCTGAAGAAAGAATAGAAAAGGCGCGTTTACAAATGCAACTTAAAAATGCAAAAACGTCGCTGGTAGATTTGCCTAACGCAGAAGAAATAACAGCAAAAATACAAGACGAATATGATTTGCTGGTGAGCAAAATGGCAGAGTATTATAAGACTAGAAAAGCTGTTATGGCTATGAAGAAAGAAAAATTGCAGGCTAGTTACGAATGCTTAGAACTCAATTTTAAATATAAAGAGTTAAAACAATCTTTCAATTTACAAAAAGAAAGATGGCAATCTCTTTACTCATACTATTTAGAGCCGATAAGCGTATAGTATGGATACATTTTAAAAAAAAAGGATGCGTTTAGCATCCTTTTTTGTATTATCTATTTATAAAACAATTTCTTAAAATTAAAACGCCCCGGAGCGCCATTTATGCCACATAGAAAAAGTAAGAATGCTTATGATTATGACGCCATCATTATTGGAACAGGACCTGCCGGTGAAGGCGTGGCAATGCAGCTGGCCAAGGCTGGTAAAACGGTAGGCGTTGTTGAGCGCTATTCTTCGGTAGGCGGCGGGTGTACTCATTGGGGAACTATCCCATCAAAAGCACTAAGGCATTCAGTGAGCCGACTTGTTGAATACAATGCCAATCCCTTATTTGCCGACAATAACAACTCGCGAAGCTTAAGGTTTGTAGATATTATGCAACATGCAAGTGGCGTAGTACGTAAGCAGTCGAGTTTACGCGCCTCATTTTACGACCGAAATGAAGTGAATGTGATTAATGGTGAAGCAAGTTTTATAGATAAACACACCCTTAATATTCAAAAACCCGACGGTTCCGTAGATGAAATTAGAGCGAAACAAATTGTCTTAGCCACCGGCTCTAGGCCTTACACACCCAAAGATATTGATTTTAACCACCCACGTATATTCAATAGTGACACAATTTTGTCAATGGATTTCCAGCCTAAAACAATTATTGTTTATGGTGCAGGGGTAATAGGTAGTGAGTATGCATCTATTTTCCGTGGGCTTGGCATTAAAGTAGATTTAGTTAACATGCGTGACCGCTTGCTGTCATTCTTGGACGCCGAAATTTCAGATGCCTTAAGTTATCACCTTTGGAACAGTGGCGTAGTTATTCGTCATAACGAAGAGTACGAAAGCGTTGAGGGCCACGATAATCACGTTATTATGAATTTGAAGTCAGGCAAGAAAATGCGCGCCGACTGCTTGTTATTTGCAAATGGGCGAACCGGTAATACCGACATGCTTAACTTAAAGAATATAGAGTTAAAAGCTGATGGCCGCGGTTTGCTTAAGGTGAACCAAAACTATAAAACTGACATAGATAATATATACGCAGTGGGGGATGTTGTGGGCTATCCTAGTTTAGCCTCAGCCGCATATAATCAAGGCCGCTTTGCAGCAGAAGCTATGCTAAAAGGTGAATGTCATAAAACCTTGATTGAAGATATTCCTACTGGGATTTACACCATCCCGGAAATTAGTTCAGTTGGTAAAACCGAGCAAGAATTAACGCAAGCAAAGGTACCATATGAGGTAGGCAGAGCCCAATTTAAGCATTTAGCTAGAGCGCAAATTGCCGATACCAGCGTAGGAAGTTTAAAGTTATTGTTCCACAGAGAAACTAAGCAGTTATTAGGTATTCATTGTTTTGGTGAAAGAGCCTCGGAAATTGTGCATATTGGACAAGCCATTATGCAGCAAGACGCAGAGGCAAATAACATCGAGTATTTTGTGAATACCACATTTAATTATCCAACCATGGCTGAGGCTTACAGAGTAGCAGCGTTAAACGGATTAAACCGCGTGTTTTAAAAGGCCTATAATACAGCCATGAACAAACGAATATTGAGTATCAGCAAACACCCTGCAGCATACAGTTCGATTTTTCTGATTGTGGCAATGGTGACGGCTTCTTTGTATATAGACGAGCGCGTTTCAAAAAACGTGCTTGCAACATTTGATGACAATATCCATCAAAATATTGTTAATACAAACGAGTATATTCAGTCCGATATAGTGGAGTTTGAGAAGCGTATTCGTTATTTAAGAAATACTGCTGCTATTCAAAATTTTGTAAACAACTACCCTCTTGATACCCCTCCCATAAATGCTGATTTATCGGGGATTGAGGATGTAAGCGCAACTTTTCGTGCGCTCATGCATGAATACGACGTAATTGACCAAGCCAGAATTTTGCATTTTAAGACCGGCCAAGAGGTCGTTAGAATGGAGAGAAATGCCGATCAGATAGTTCAAGTGTCAAATAATAACTTACAAGATAAAAGTGCTCGCGCTTATTTCATTGAGACAACAGAAATAGCGCAAAATGAAATTTATTTCTCACAAATTAATTTAAATAGAGAGAACGGCGAAATACAGTACCCCTTAAAACCCACTTTTCGTCTTGCCATGCAGTTGGTGAATCACAAGGGTGAAAAAGTAGGAATACTGCTGTTAAATATTAACGCTGGAAATATGCTTAATAATTTGTCTGAAAGGGTTCCAGACCCGCTGAAGCTTTATTTATTGAATGAAGAAAAACAATTTCTGATTCACCCTCAAAACGGGGTAGCATTTTCACACGAGCTTGACGCAAACCGCACTTGGGACGATCTATATACCCCCTTGCGTTCACCTTACCCACCATTTGCCAGAGCCTCTAGGCCTAAAAGCTTAAATCACGAATTTTTATATAAAGAAGCAACCAATCTTGTAGGAAAGAATGAATGGACTCGACCACTCACTATAATTATTTCGGTTGATACCGCTATAGTGAACGCCAGCATAATAAACAGCCGCATTAATACCTTCAGTCTAACAGCCTTACTAACGCTAATAGTATTGTTATTGTTTATGTTTTTTAATAACTATTTTAGAAGGACGCTGTTGCTCGCAAAAGCGCGCGCTGAGCATAGCGCCATTATTGATGGCGTTAATGAAGCCATTATTAGTATTAACTTAAATAGCGTAATCACAAGTTGGAACAATGCCTCGGAGCAATTTTTTGATTGTTCTAGAGCGATGGCCGTTGGTAAGCCAATAGAGGAAATATTGACCTTTCCAGAAACGAAATTTTCCCTCGAGCTAAGTGAGTTCGTAGAACAATCTAAGCTGTCAAACAAGCGCTTTACTACCGAGTATATTAGCAGCGACAGCAGCTTAATCTTAGAAGTGGTGTTTTCACATATTCTTACTAGTACTAACTTAGTCACCGGCACTGCGATTGTTATGCGTGACATTACTGAACAAGTTAAAGTAAGACGCTCAATTGAAGAGAGCAATGAGCAGCTTGAAGCCCAAGTATTTGAGCGTACCAAAGAGTTGGTGCTCGCGAAGGAGCAAGCTGAACAAGCAAATACCTTAAAAAGCTCGTTTATATCAAACGTAAGCCATGAAATGCGAACGCCATTAAACGGTATTTTAGGCACCTTACAATTAATTAAAAAAGAAAAGCTTAGTCCTCTTCAACTTAGTTATTTATCTATGACCCAATCTAGCATTGGCAGTTTGAATGCGTTGATCAACGACATTTTAGATTTGTCCAAAATTGAAGCGGGCAAAATGTCATTAAATAAAAAACCTTTCGACATGCTTGCTGAATTTGAAACGGCTATTGCGCCAATTTCTGTTCGCGCACAACAGAAAGGTTTGAAAGTATATGTAGATACCTCAGAGCTTGAATTTGCATATTTGCTAGGTGATAAACACAGAATCACACAGATCATAAACAATATATTTGGTAATGCTGAGAAATTTACTCGCAAGGGTGAAATTTTTATTCGTATATTAACTGCGTTGAAGCCTGAATATGGTCCAAATTCGATTGAAATTAAGTGCAGTATTAGTGATACAGGTATTGGGATTGCAAAAGAAAACCAAGCTTTGCTATTTAATGCCTTTGCCCAAGAAACAAGTGACACTAGCAGTAACTTCGGCGGAACAGGCTTAGGCCTTTCGGTAAGTAAACAAATTTGTAATTTAATGCATGGCGATGTGTGGTTTGAGTCGATTAAAGACCAGGGAAGCACCTTTTATTTTAACGCTATTGTAGAGCAGCAAAAAGAAGTCACCAACAACAAAGATGTGGATGTAATATCCAACAGAGTTTATTTAGCGTTGCATGACACAAAAGAACAAGCCGTTATATCCAGCATTTTAGAATCTAAGGGATACGAAGTTTGGCTCACTCTTTCTAGTAATATAGACATTATTATCATTGATCAAAAACATACTGAGTTACCCGCTCAGTATCCCCTTCCCAAACAAAAGGTTTTTACTCTTGTTGACTCATCAAATAATGAAGAGATTGAAAGCCTACGTGATGAAAACATACACCCTCTAATTAGGCCTTTCCTATATAGAAGTTTTCAGAATCAAATTGAAGCTGACAAGCTCGTAACAATTGAAAAATTAGAGCACCCCACCAGCTTAACAACACCTGAAAACCATTTTCTTTCAAAAGCCTGTGTACTCATCGTTGATGACAACGATATAAATATTGAAGTATTAAAAGGCTTACTTACTGATACTGTTGAAAGCACCTTTGTGTGCAAAGATGGAAGAGAAACAATAGACCTGTTAAAACGCCAGAGCAAACATAAGAAGCGCATAATTGACCTGATTTTATTAGATTGCAACATGCCTGTAATGGACGGTTTTGAATGCACGCATTTAATTCGTCAAGGTGAAGCAGGTGATGTTTATAAAAACGTGCCTATTATTGCCGTAACAGCTGACGCAATGCTAGGCGATGAAGACAAATGCATAAACGCGGGGATGGACGATTACTTAAGTAAACCCATTAATATTATTGAGCTACTCGATAAACTCAAAACTTGGTACGTGCCTAATAAAGAAGATTAATAATTAGATACCCTGTTGATGCCCCATTGAGTTTGAATTTATCAATACAGGTTTCTTTTTTATTTTGGCACTGAAATGTTATAATTGGTGGCTAATTTAAGATGTATTAATATTAAGAGACTCAGCTACTTTGACCAACAATTCCCTAGACCACCGCTTCTCAGTCGCGCCAATGCTTGATTGGACCGACCGCCATTGCCGCTTCTTTTTAAGACAGCTTTCGCAGCACACTGTGCTGTATACAGAAATGGTCACCACCGGAGCTATTATTTATGGCAAAGGTGATTACCTAGGCTTTAATGAACAAGAGCATCCAGTGGTGTTGCAACTTGGTGGCAGCAATGTTGAAGATATGGCGAAGTGCGCTTCAATTGCCCAGGCAAAAGGGTATGACGAAATAAATATTAATGTAGGCTGCCCGTCAGATCGTGTTAAAAATGGTAGCTTTGGTGCGTGCTTAATGGCCGCACCCGATGTGGTCGCGCAATGCTTAAGGGCAATGCGCAAAGAAGTAGATATTCCGGTAACGGTTAAATGCCGTATAGGTATTGACGACATGGACGATGATAAGGGCTTGTCTGATTTTATATTGCCAAATGCCGAGGCTGGATGCGAACACTTTATTGTTCATGCACGCAAAGCTTGGCTGCAAGGCCTAAGCCCGAAACAAAATCGCGACATTCCACCGTTAAATTACGAAAGAGTATATGGTTTGAAGCAAGACAACCCTAATTTGCTTATTAGTATTAATGGCGGTATTACCAGCCTAGACCAAGCAAAAGAACATTTAAAACATGTTGATGGCGTGATGATGGGCAGAGAAGTCTACGCCAACCCATATATTTTAAGCGAAGTTGATTCTGCCATTTATGAAATTCCTGCCGTCGCAGTGAGCAGAGAACACGTCATACATAAAATGCACGAATACGTGGCGCAAGAATACGCAAAAGGAGCTCGTGTTTGGCATATTGCGCGGCACATGTTGGGTTTATTTCAAAGCCAAGCGGGAGGAAAAATATGGCGGCGCTATTTAAGCCAAAATGGCACTGGCGGTACCAACAACCCGAATTTACTACTAGAGGCATTTGAAGAAGTACAAATTGCTCAAAAAAAAGCGCGCGAGCACACTGCCAAAAATGCCATTCAGTAAGCTTTAGTCTGTTGACTGAACTTAAACGCTAATAATTAGTCTATCCGGCTAAGTGTAGTGGTGAAAAACACCACTACATATATCCCTTTCCTTAGCCAATATCAAAAAATCGAAACCCACCCCGCGCAAGCGACTGATTCTAAAGAATATTTTCAATAGTTGTTATTTTGGCACGAGTTTGGCTATAGCTTAAGTGTGTCTGCATATTGCAGCGCAGGTTTTCAGAAGTCGTAAGCAAAACCTTAAAATACTACATACTTTAGGAAAATATTATGAAACTTAATCAAACTATCGCTGCTTTATTTTTAGTGTCTGCTTGCGCAATTTCCACTCAAGCTAACGCGCAAGAATCAGCGCTCGAACAAATTGTTACTAGCTACGTAAAAAGTGCATTGAATGAGGTATCAAACGACATTGATATTCAGATTGAAAAATCATTGCTAACTGCGAGCAACATGGTGTCTTTTGATCCAGAACCTGTTCCAGCAAACAAGGTTAACATTGTTGATTTGGTTTTAGTTGATATTGAAAGTGAAGATGATGAAGAAAAATCTGAATCCGATGCAAACGAAAATGAAGTGAGCGACGACTAAGTTAAAGTCGCTCTTTAATTTAACTTTATACGCTTAAGGATTAGCAAGATGCTAGCACAAATAAATTTATTCAGTTTGGTCTTATCACCCGTCTTATTTTATTTTGGTGGCGCCGCTATATTTATGTTGTATTCGTACTTAAACAAATTAAGTGCCCATAAATAATAAATTTATCATTTTAAGGAATGACATAATGAAAACAGTAATTAATGAAAAACGCTTATTTAGAGACCCTCGCAATGCAAAAGTATCAGGCGTATGCGCGGGACTTGCCAAATACTTAGATATTAATGAATGGATAGTACGCGGCGTGGCTGTAGCAGCATTCTTAATCGTTCCTTTTGCTATAGCACTTGCTTATGTTTTAGCGGTACTGCTTTTAAGTTACAAATAACAAGCTTAATGTAGCACCTTAATATGTAATTATATGCTGAGGTCATCTACGTCTTTTCGTCATTTATACAAGCACTGACATAAAGAACCGTAATAACGATTGCGAACACCTCCTAAGCACGGTTACACTATAGCTAGTACATTGCCTGATATTTCAGCTGCTATCAATTTATTGGTTAAAAGGACTAACATGAGCTCTATTTTCACAACTAAAAGCATCAGCGCGGTTATAGCCGCCCTCTTCATTATATTCTGCATACTAGGTTTTTGGTGGAGTTTTGAGCCTAGCATTTTTAATGTTAAGGAAAATGCTCGTGTGACTGCCGAAGATAATAAACAGCGCGTAGTTACCGGCTACACTACAACAAACACATTAATTAAAGTGTTAGATGAAATGCTGCACAAACCAGGCGGCTACCTCACCAACGATGTGACTCCTCCTGGCATCTTTATGGATAATATTCCTAGTTGGGAATTTGGTGTACTTGAAATGAGTCGCGATTTAGCCCTGGCAATGCGCAAAGATTTTAGCCGCTCTCAATCACAATCTATAGATAACGCTGCTTTACTTAAAGCACAGCCTAATCTTAACTTTGACAATAATCGCTGGATATTACCTTCAAGTGAAGGACAGTATGAAAACGCGATTGAACAATTAATCGTATACAGAAATCAATTAGGCAATGCGTCATCTAGTGATAATCAATTTTACGCGCGTGCCGATAACCTAAGAGATTATTTAAAACAAGTCGAGAAACGCTTAGGAAGTTTGTCACAAAAATTAAGTGCCAGCGTAGGTACGGAAGTGATAAATACCAATTTGGCTGGTGATAATACTGCGAAAGATTCGTCGCCGGAGTCACCGATTGTTGTTAATAAAACTAGTTGGTTTAAGTTAGACAACAACTTTTACGAAGCTCGCGGTTCAAGCTGGGCTTTGTTGCATTTCTTAAAAGCAATAGAAGCTGACTTCTCTGACGTGCTAAAGAAAAAGAATGCAACGGTGAGTTTACAACAAATTATTCGTGAATTAGAGGCTACGCAAGAACCTATATTTAGTCCTATGATTTTAAATGGCAGTGGCTTTGGCTTTTTAGCAAACCACTCATTGGTAATGGCCAACTATATATCACGAGCCAATGCTGCGTTAATCGAATTATCTGAACTTCTCAACCAAGGTTAATTTATGACACACACATGTAAACTTAGTGCACTGGCTTGTGCAGCAATATTAAGCTCCACAGCTAATGCAGACACTATACTGGGCGGTTATATTGGTGCTCAAGCATGGAATATGGGCGCAACAGGTGGATTTGCACAAAACGAATCTATTGCAGAATTTGAGTTTGACGAAGAAACCAACAGTAGTTTTTATGCTGCGCTAGAACACCCTATCCCGTTAATTCCGAACATAAAACTGGCCCGTACTACATTAGATACAACAGGAAGCACGGTAGTTGATACGCAATTCACCTTTGGTGGCGAAGTATATTTAATTAATTCAGAGTTAGATACTACCGTAGATATCACCGCCACTGATTATATTCTTTATTACGAAATTTTAGACACCGACATTGTGAGTATTGACTTAGGTGTGTCAGCTAAACAAATTGAGGGTGACTTTGTTGTTGTAGACCAAAATGGCAATACTGGAAGTGAAAGTTTTGACGGATTTATTCCTATGGCCTACGGTAAAGTGCAGGTTGGATTGCCGTTAACAGGCCTTGGTTTGTATGCAGAAGGAAGCTTTCTGTCTATTGACGATGACTCGTTTACTGATTACCAAGTAGCATTAACATATAGCTTTGTAGAAAGCTTAGCCCTTGATTTAACGCTTCAAGCAGGCTATCGCAATACCTCTTTAGAGGTAAATGATTTAGACGATGTTTACGCTGATTTAGAATTTGACGGTGTGTTCATTGGACTAGAATTCGATTTCTAAAATTCATTCAGCACTAAACTGAATAAAAAATTAGTTTTTATTCTTTCAAGTTATTGTAATAAGCCGCTATCCTTACAGCATATTAGTAAGGGCAGTGGTTTATATGAGTCAAAATAACAGCAATCCTTTTTCGCCAGCGTTAAGTGAAATGCAACTTTCACAGCTAACACAAGCGATTTCAGGCTATAACAAAGAACAACTGGTGTGGGCAAGCGGCTACTTAGCCGGTATGGCAGCTTCACAGCAATCAGGTACTGCGGCCGCACAAAGTGCAGCTCCGTCAAGTGCTCCTCAAGCTAGCATAAGCATTTTATTTGGCTCTCAAACGGGAAATGCCAAACACGAAGCTATTGCTTTTGGTGAGAAACTCACCAGCCAAGGTTTACGCGCCAATGTCATTAACATGGCTGACTACAAACCGCGTAAAATTAAAGATGAAACCCATGTGGTTGTTTTTGTAAGCACCCACGGAGAGGGCGATGCTCCTGATGATGCTATTGAACTACACGAGTTCTTAGGCAGTAAAAAGGCACCTAAGCTAGCTAATTTGCAGTATGCAGTAGTAGGCTTAGGCGATACAAGCTATGAATTTTTCTGCCAAACAGCCAAAGATTTTGATACGCGCTTTGCTGCACAAGGTGCTCAAGCAATTGCACCTCGCTTAGATTGTGATGTTGACTATGCTGATGATATTGCGGCTTGGTCAGACACCATTAGTAAAACCTTAGTTGACGCCTTGCAAAGTGTGCAAACCACTCAAGTGCCCGTTGCGAGTGCAGCGAACACCCTTGCGACTAGTCAATACAATAAACAAAATCCATTTTCAGCTACCTTGTTGTCAGCACAAAAGATTACCGGGCGCGATTCGATAAAAGATATCCAACATATAGAAATATCATTAGAAGACTCTGGTTTGCAATACCAAGTAGGTGATGCTTTGGGTGTTTACTTTACTAATGATGCTAGTGTAGTAGCTCGTATTCTTGCGGCAACGCAAACTACGGCCACTGATTCAGTTACCATCAAAGGCGAAAGCTTTACGCTAAGTGATGCCTTGTCAGAAAAGCTTGAACTTACCTTAAGCTACCCAGGTTTTGTTAAAGCGTATCAAGAAGCAAGTCAGGATGAGGGCTTAAAAGCCTTATTAGCAGACAAAGCCGCACTTCGTACATTTTTGGAAGAACGCCAAATTGTTAATATAGTAGAGCAATTTCCCAATGCACTAAGCGCACAAGCTCTTGTAGATGCACTGCGCCCTATTTCACCACGCCTATATTCTATAGCTTCGAGCCAGTCAGAGGTAGAAGATGAAGTACATTTAACCGTAGCACACGTTAAATACTCTGCATTTGAACAAGATCATCAAGGCGGCGCTTCTGGTTTCTTGTCTACCCGCCTAGAAGAAGGTGACACGGTTAAAGTATTCGTTGAAAGCAATGACAACTTTAGATTACCAAGTGATACAAATACACCTATTATTATGGTTGGGCCAGGTACAGGGATTGCCCCATTTAGAGCGTTTATGCAAGAACGCGAAGCGAGTGAAGCTGAAGGTCAAAATTGGCTGTTTTTTGGCAACCCTAGCTTTACGCAAGATTTCTTGTATCAAGTGGAATGGCAGTCTTATGTGAAAAGCGGTTTACTTACCAAACTTAGCCTTGCGTTTTCACGCGACCAAGCACAAAAAATATATGTTCAAGACCGTTTAATAGAAAATGGTCAAGCAGTATTTGAATGGTTAGAAAAAGGCGCTTATTTTTATGTGTGCGGTGACGCTATGCGTATGGCCAAAGATGTAGAAAACGCGCTGCTGCATATAATTCAAACCCACGGCAATAAAGACGAAGCTACAGCGAAGCAGTATTTGGTTGATTTGCGCAAAGCTAAGCGTTACCAGAAGGATGTTTACTAATGAGTGATAAAGTGAAAGTTGTAGAAGGCAAACTATCTGATAATGAACGCTTAAAAGCACAAAGTAATCATTTACGCGGCACAATTGTTGAAGACTTATCAAATGATATTACCGGCGGGTTTGTTGCCGATAACTTCCAATTAATTCGTTTTCATGGCATGTATCAACAAGATGACCGTGACATCAGAGCCGAGCGCGCCAAGCAAAAGCTTGAACCTTTGCATAATGTAATGCTGCGTGCGCGTTTGCCTGGTGGCGTTATTACGCCAGAGCAATGGTTAGTAATTGACAAATTCGCTACTGACAAAACCATATACGGCAGTATACGTTTAACGACGCGCCAAACTTTCCAGTTTCATGGCGTGTTAAAACCTAATGTGAAATTAATGCATCAAACGTTGCATTCAACCGGTATAGATTCAATTGCGACCGCAGGTGACGTTAACAGAAACGTACTGTGTACTTCTAATCCGGTTGAGTCAGAGTTACATAAAGAGGCGTGGGACTGGGCAGTTAAGATCAGTGAGCACTTATTACCTAAAACCAATGCCTATGCTGAAATTTGGCTAGACGGTGAAAAAGTTGAATCCACTGAAGAAGAAGAGCCTATTTTAGGCGATAACTATTTACCCAGAAAATTCAAAACGACCGTTGTTATACCACCGCACAATGATATTGACGTGCATGCCAATGATCTGAACTTTGTTGCGATAGCTGAAAATAACAAGCTTATAGGTTTCAATGTTTTAGTAGGTGGCGGCCTTGCTATGACTCATGGTGACCATTCTACCTTCCCTCGTAAAGCAGACGACTTTGGTTTCATTCCTTTAGATAAGACACTTGACGTTGCTGCAGCGGTAGTATCAACCCAACGTGATTGGGGTAACCGTGTTAATCGTAAAAATGCTAAAACAAAGTACACACTAGAACGTGTGGGTGTTGATACGTTTAAAGAAGAAGTAGAGTCGCGCGCTAAGGTTAAATTTGGACAAAGCAAACCCTATGAATTCACCAGCCGCGGAGATAGATTCGGCTGGGTAGAAGGCATTGATGGCAAGCATCATCTCACTTTATTTATAGAGAACGGGCGCATACTCGATTACCCAGGTAAAACCTTAAAAACAGGTTGTGCTGAAATAGCGAAGATTCACCAAGGCGACTTCAGATTAACGGCTAATCAGAACTTAATTGTTGCAGGCGTTTCAAGCGATCAAAAAGAGATTATTGAATCACTGGCTATTAAACATGGCTTGATGGAGGCAGATACCTCAAATCAACGCAAAGACTCGATGGCTTGTGTTGCCTTACCCACGTGCCCATTAGCTATGGCCGAAGCTGAACGCTATTTGCCAAGTGCGGTAACTGAGCTTGAAGCGATACTGTCTAAGCATGGCTTAGAAAACGAAAGTATTATTTATCGCATTACCGGTTGTCCAAATGGGTGTGGACGAGCAATGTTAGCGGAAATTGGTCTAGTCGGTAAGGGCCCCAACAAGTATAACCTTCATTTAGGCGGTAATCGTGAAGGTACGCGTATTCCTAAGATGTATAAAGAAAACATCTTAGATACTGAAATAATGGCAATATTAGATGAACTAATTGGCCGCTGGGCTAAAGAGCGCGAAGCATCTGAAAGCTTCGGAGATTTTGTAATTCGTGTAGGCGTAATTGCCCCAGTAGTTGATTCTGCTAAGGATTTTTATGCATAAACTTGCCCAGAGCAATGTATTGAGCATTGATGACGGGAAAGATGCTATTGCCGACGTTAGTCAAACCCTAGTGGATTTGACACCACATCAAAGAGTGGAATGGGCAATGCAAAACTTACCCGGTACACATGTTGTGTCATCCAGTTTCGGCGCGCAGTCTGCGGTTATGCTTCATTTGTTAACTGATGTTGCACCGGGTATTCCGGTAATCTTAACTGACACGGGCTATTTATTTCCTGAAACATATCAGTTTATAGACAGCTTAAAAGAACAACTTAATCTGAATCTACATGTTTACCATGCTCCTATTAGTGCTGCTTGGCAGGAAGCTAAATACGGCAAGCTATGGGAACAAGGCCTTGATGGTATTGCGCAATATAACAAGTTGAATAAAGTTGAGCCTATGAAGCGCGCATTGAACGATTTGGGTGCCAGCACTTGGTTTGCTGGGTTAAGGCATTCACAATCAGATAGTCGAGCAAAACTAGACGTTGTTCAAGTGCAAGGTAAACAATTTAAAGTTCACCCTATTGTCGATCAAAACAATCGTGACCTTTACCAGTATATGAAAAAACATAACTTGCCTTATCACCCCTTATGGGAACAAGGCTATGTATCCATTGGCGATTGGCATACTACTAGTAAACTAGAAGATGGCATGAGCGAACAGGATACTCGATTCTTTGGTTTGAAACGTGAATGTGGCTTACATGAATTTGGTGACGGTGACGGTATATAACGACATAACGTTTTCATTAAACATATTTAGTGTACAAAGGGTGCTTATGAAGCGCCCTTTTTTGTTTTATTGCTAAATAATGCCACGATACTTATGTAAAATCATATTTGGTATTAAAAAAAATACCCAAAACCTCTTTCCTATGCGATTTATTTGCTCGTTTATTATTCCTAACACTATAAATATTATACAAAATATGAACTGAATATTTTAAATTCATATAAATATCAGTGATATGTGTGTTTTTTAAACTAGAAACATCAATAATCGCGACATTTCATTAAATATACAAGTAACTGTCATACAAGTGTAATATTTGGGTGATAGCAACTTGACTGTTAGGTTATTTTAAAATATACTTATCTCAAGTTAATCACCGAGGAAAACTTATGAAGCAGTTATCAGCCCTAATATTAGGTCTTATTTCCCTGAGCACATTTGCAGCCTCTGCTAACACCGGTGAAACTAAGACGTTTACATGTATGGATAAAAAAACATTCGAAATTAATAGCGAATGTATGAGTCAGAATATTGAATCTACCTTAGTTTTTCAAAAAGCAGAAAAAGCAGTAGTTGAAGAAGCAACAAACGTAAATGACCGCGCATTAGCGTCAGTTACTTTTGACGCACGCACAATGACAATAAACATTGTTGCTCACAAAGATGCAAGCATTGCTAGTGTAAAGCATAAAAAATAACGTTTAAGTAATTAAAAAACCTCCTTCACGGAGGTTTTTTTTCGCCTAAGGTTTATACATTAAGCAAGTGTGAGTAAATTTATAATTTAACAATTTACTCACTATTGATAGCAAAACATGTAATTTTTCACAAAACATTGATACACTGATCCGATTAGTAAAGTATTGACTTGTTCTGTGGATTTATTGTTGTATGCATAGATATTCGTATTCCCCGTTAAGTGCCGCATAAAAAGCAAATTCAAGCATATTTAAATGTATTAACACAAATACAATAATTATAAGGTCTACTCTATTGGCGTTGCCAATATCTGTTGAGTGATTTCATGGTACAAATACAGCATAGTAACGCTACAAAACAAAAAGAAGATGTTATTCCTTTTTTTGCTGTGCCTAATTTATTGTATGGAATCAACCTTGGTATTCTTGCTGCCCTAATCAATGCCTTTCTGCACATATCACTCTATGCCAGTTTTACTTTATTTTTTGGCCCAGTTTTAGTTTTAATTTGTTTAGCTACACGAGGTTTGAATGCGGCTATTATAACGGCATTTATAAGCTCTATAAGCGCCGCGATATATGGTCAAGATGCATATTTAATTGTCATTTTCATGTTAGAAATGTTTGTGGTTCATATGTTGATGAGGCGCGGGTTTTTCTTATTTCAATCGGCGTCTTTATACTGGTTGATAATTGGCATTCCTCTAATATTCACTTTGCATGCTATAAGCAGTTTTGATTCAGCAGAGTTTCTTTTTATCAATAGTATTACTCGCGGTATCAATGGGCTAATATGTTTGTCATTTGCCTCTGTTGTATGCTGGTTTCTTCCGCGAAATCTGTTATACACAAATTATTCTAAGAAGCCCCCTCGCTTGGCCTCTTTAATATTTTCACTTTGCATGATTACCGTTACGCTTCCATCTATGGTTGTTGCCTCATTTTTTATTTGGCAAACCACCAGTAGCAACGAACAAATAATAGCGAAGAGCTTAAAAAGCACATCCGAGCAAGCACGAGTTTTGAACAACCTTGAAATTAGTCGGCATTTAAATGCAATTAATACTCTTGCGAGTATTATGCAGGCGAGTAAATCAATACAAGTACAGCCTTTATTAAATGCTACAAATAACCACTACCCCTTGTTTGAGAGCCTTTTTGTTACTGACGAATTTGGGCGTATTTTGCAAGCAGTGCCCAGCACATTTAAACGTAAATTATTTGAAGCAAACATAACAACGGTTCGTGAACTTGCTTATTTTCAAGAAGCACAAAACTCTCTTGAACCAATAGTGTCAGAAGCCGTTGTTAACAGAAAAATGGGCGAGGTATATTCATTCAGTATTTTGGCGCCATTATTTAATAATGGTCAATTCGATGGACTTGTACAAGGTGCCATTTTGCTTGATACTTTTAACGCATTTAATCAGGCGCGAGTTGATACTAATTACTCGTTTGTGATTACCGATACTAACGGGAGGATCGTAAGCCGTTCTCATGATTTAAGCTTGCCCCTGTTGTCAAATTTTGACGTCAAAATAATAGAAAATCCGCTTGTTCAAACACTACCGATTTTAGAAATAAACCAGCAACAATTTCTTTATAGCCAAAGCCAGACTGAGCAAAATTGGACAATAACCATATTAACCTCGCCTAAGAAAATCACTTCTGTTATCTTTGATTTTCTATTTTTGCTCGTTGTTGCTACATTTTTTATGTTAGCGGCATTTGCGTTTATAGCTAACACTTTAGCTAGAAAGATTACTCAACCTCTTGTTGATATTGCAGAGCATTTCCCCGTATCTGAAGATGACGATTATCCTTTAGAAGAGTCACAGGTAAGTTCCGAAATGCTTACTCTAACGCATCGTTTGCTTGATTCTCATAAAGTGATGAGTAACTTTCAGCAGCAGCTTTCAGAACAAGTAAACAATAAAACGAAACAGCTGAAACAGCTCAACCAAGAGCTTTATTCTTTAGCACAAAAAGACTCATTAACGCAGCTATACAATAGAGCTGGTTTTAATCGTTTAGCACTAGGTTTATATCGAAACTGTGTGCGTCACAAAATAAATATCTCTTTAGTATTAATTGATATTGACCATTTTAAAGCCATAAATGACACTCACGGCCACCCTTTTGGTGACAAATGCATTATTGCAGTGGCTAAAACTATTCAACATCACTGCAAACGCGACACCGATATTATTGGCCGCTATGGCGGCGAAGAATTTATTATACTGCTTTCAGGGGGGGAAATTGACGAGCATGCCAAACGCATAAAAATGATTAAAAATCACATTGAATCGTTATCATTTAAACACAATGCTAGCCGCGTAAATATGACCGTCAGTGCTGGCATATGCAGCTTATCAAATAGCTACGATCTTGAATATGATGACATGCTTCAAAAAGCCGACGAGCAACTATACTTGAGTAAGCGCGAGGGGCGCAATAAAATAAATTCGATAATTTATTAAAAGGGTGTAACATACAAGACCGGTTGAGCAAAGATGCAATTGAATGAGAAAGGTAAATCCTACTACCTCAGAATACGTGCAAATAAGCCTCTTATTATCAGTGCTTACGGTAGCGATTAACCTTTTCTTAACAGTGGCGGCAATTGGCGACACTTACCTCTTTTTCGGTTCAACCTTTGTATTTATCGGCATGTTAATTCTGCCTTTTCCCTATGTTATTTCTATTGCTTTTGCTTGCTTATTTAGCCTCCATATTCAAGGCGTAGATCCTCTTTTAATTGCCCTAACAGCCGGTCAATTTGCATTTATTCAAGTGCTGGTTGCGCGCGGCATTATGATGTTATTGGCTTCATTTCTATTTTGGCTGTTACTGGGTGGCCCTTTAGCGTTACTTTTTTATCACTTGCACATATTCGATTTGCCTGGTGCAAGCATTGTGCTAACAACTAAAAGCGTGTTTAACGGTATTTTAAACGCAGCTATAGCGGTTACCTTAGTAGCCATTATACCCGTGTCTCTTATTGAGGAACGTAATAATAAACAACAGCGCTTGTCTGCAAAAATCTTTGCGGTATGTGCGTCAACTTTGGTGCTGCCACTGTTGATTTCTAGTTTTTTATTTATGACGCAATCAGTTGAATCCACACAAGTCTCTATGAAACATAAGCTTTATAGCACCTCTCAGATTATGAGTCTGTATACTGATAACTATATTTTGAAACACACCACGATTATTGAGCAACTTGCCAATTCTATATCTGATAACGAGTCTGTTGAACATACGCAGTCGTTAATTACCAAGACACAAAAAATGCATCCCTCATTTTTTAATATCACTACCTCTGATGCTTTGGGGCAACTTACGTTTTTCGCTCCAATTAAATTTAATAATTTATTGACTACACTACCTAAAGAGCAGCTGTCGGTGCTTGATAGAGACTATTTTCACCAAGCTAAGAAGTTGGATGCCACTTATGTCTCTCAAGGTATGTTAAGTAAAGGCATTATTCGTGCGGCAATGGTTGTCTTTTCCGCGCCAGTTTACCGAGCAGAGAAATTTTCTGGCATATTACTCGGCACAATAAACTTATCGTCGGTAAACCCACTCACCGCTAACCTTGACAGCATTAGTGAACAAAACATTGTTATAATTACAGATAAAAACCACAAAATTTTGTTCTCTAACAACGAAAATATGAATACTCTACTGGAAAAGTTTAGTTATAAAGTAAAGCAAAGTAAGTTGCTAAATGACCTTCCCTTATTAGACCATAATAATAAACAGTACATATTTGGCCAAAGTGTTAACCAACAGGGCTGGCATATATATGTTCTAAATGACGGGGCGTTCATTTCACAATCTATTCGCAATCAGACAATATATGTCGCTATAGGTATAGGTTTAACGTTCACGTGCTTCTTACTATTCGCTTATCGTCTTTCAAATAGAATTACAGCACCACTGGTTTCTTTACTTGAAGATGAGCAAACGTTTACTAATGCGCAACTACAATCTCAATCTACCAGCGTAGAGATTTCCAGCATGGCGAGAAAACTAAAACGTTCTAGCTATTTGATGAAAAACTTTGAAGACAGATTAAACGCAAAGGTAGAAGAAAAGACTGATGAACTGGAACAACTTAATCTACAACTGGCTGAGCAGGCTCGCAAAGATAGCCTAACAGGCTTATTTAATCGCACCGGCTTTTCTGAATTGGCCAGTGCAGCTATTAAGACCAACTACAGGCTTGAGAAAGCGTTTTCTTTACTTATATTAGATTTAGATAATTTTAAAACGATTAATGACACATACGGGCATCCTTTGGGAGACAAATGCTTAGTTGCGTTTTCTGAATTAATGAAAGAGTACTGCAAGCGTGACACCGACATAATTGGACGATACGGCGGCGAAGAGTTTGTGGTATATATTTCGGGAGAAGATATCACCGCACAGCACGATATAGTGAATGAAATCCATCAAAAAACACGCTCTATTTCAATATATGATGAGGCCTCACAAACATACCTTACATTTACGGTGAGTATAGGCGTTTGTACCATTTTGCCCCCTGTACAGCTGAGCTTAGAGCAAATGATTACCATTGCCGACGAACAGCTATATAAATGTAAGCGCAACGGAAGAGATCAAGTTTCAATTTGCGTTGTTGATAAGGTTTGAATTTATATTTTTTATCCTTTAATTAGTTTATAATTTATGGGTTTAAATAGAAGTGATGTGATAAATGAAATCAATTTTTTATACATGCAACGGCATTGTTGCAGTAGTTTTGTATTTTATAAATACGGTTTTTTGGTTTATTCCAATTATGTTTTTTTCGCTCTTTAAATTGATTCCAATCCCGTATTGGCAAAAAATTATGAGTATTATAGTTGATGAATGCGCCAGCTTTTGGATAAGCGTGAATGGACTTAATCAACGCATCTTTTCACGCACGTCTATACACATCACAAAACCCTCTCATCTCAGTACTGAACAATGGTATTTGGTAATAGCAAATCATCAGTCATGGGTAGATATTTTAGTCTTGCAAGGTGTGTTTAATCGTCAAATTCCATTTTTAAAATTCTTTTTAAAGAAAAGCTTATTGTACGTTCCTATTCTTGGCTTAGCTTGGTGGGGTTTGGATTTTCCATTTATGCAGCGTTATTCGAAAAAATTCTTAGAAAAAAATCCGCATCTGAAAGGGGCCGATTTAAAGACGACCCAAAAGGCATGTGAAATATTTAGGCACAAGCCTGTGAGTATTATGAACTTTGTTGAAGGAACCAGAATTACGCCTAAAAAGCAAAGCTCAAAATTGAGCAAGCAATTAAACCTTAGCCATACATTGCCCCCTAAGTCTGGTGGTATTGCTTTTGTGTTAAACGCAATGGGTGAACAGCTAACGCAATTAGTTAATGTAACCATTTACTACCCCAAAGGAATTCCCAGTTATTGGGATTTTATTTGCGGTAAAGTCAAAGATATAGTGGTGGATATTGATACGATTGATATAAAGACTCTATATCAGAACAATATTTATTCTCCCGAATATTTTGAAAATGACCAGCAAAAACAAGTGTTTCAAAACTGGTTAAACAAGCTTTGGCAAGAAAAAGATAATAAGCTAAAACAGCTTGAAAAGGAGTATCACTTTAGTGAATAAATTGCGGGCATTGATTGTTTTCCCAATTCATCTGTGTTTTCAACTGGTTAATTTAGCTTTGTGGGGCGGTTTAATCATTCTGTTTGGTTGTTTACGATTTTTGTTGCCCTTTCAAAGCATGAATGCCTTGCTGCTGAATGTTATGCATCGGCTTTATTTATCTTTTGGTATATTGAGCGTTGCTTTGATCAAAATATTTAACCGTATTGAAATTCGCATAGATATTGACGAGCCCCTATCCAAGCAGAAGTGGTATTTAATCACGGCGAATCATATAAGTTACTTAGATATTATTCTGCTCATTGATTTTTGTGCTCCACGCATACCGCCACCTAAGTTTTTTCTTAAAAAAGAACTTATATGGCTTCCTTTTGTTGGCTTGGCAGCCTGGGCACTAGACATGCCGTTTATGCGCCGCTACACGCAGGCATACCTAGAAAAGCATCCTCAACTACGCGGCAAAGATATTGAAACCACACGAGCATCGTGTAGTAAATTTATTAACCGCCCTACTACCGTAATTAACTTTGTTGAAGGCACTCGTTTTACCGAAGCTAAACATGCTAGAACTAAGAGTAAGTTTAGCCACTTGCTGCAGCCTAAAGCCGGCGGCATAGCATTTACGCTCTCGGCAATGGGTGAATTGTTTAGCAATGTACTTGATATTACATTAGCCTACCCTAATTCTTCACATCCTATGATGGATATGCTTTGCGGTCGAATGACAAGTATTATAATAGATGTGAGAACACTGCCTGTTACTAATGAACTCATTGGTGACTACTTTAATAACCCCAATTTTCAATCTAATTTTCGTGGTTGGTTAAACGAACTTTGGAAAGGAAAGAACGAACGCATGAAGGCGTGGATGGCAAGTTACAGTGCAAAATAATATTCAAGCTATTCATAACAGTATCCAAGAGGTGTTGGCCCAGCTTGGATTAGAGTTAGCTAACGATAGCTGGTTATTTATAGCTATATGCGTTGGTATGCTATTATTCGCGGCAATTAGCTCATACATACTAACTCGCTTTTTCCTTCATTTTAAAGTGGTTCGTTTAGTTGGCGCAACGAAAGTATCTTGGGATGATGATCTGGTTGATCACGGTGTATTTAGGCGAATTGCCCACGTTGTTCCTGGCCTGTGCTTATATGCAGGGAAATATGCGCTTATTAGCCCTGAATGGCCTATTTTCAATCTAATTTCTATAATAGGTAGCTTGTATCTTATTTTCGCCTTCTATATGGTGTTACAAGCCGCGCTTACCTCAGGCGAAGCTATATATACGAAGTCGGTGCTGTCACAAAAAGCCCCCATTACCGGCTTCATTCAGGTTGCTCGATTAATTCTTACTCTGGCCCTCATTTTTCTAATCATCTCCTTATTGTTGGATAAAAGCCCCATTTACTTATTATCGGGTTTAACCGCTGTTGCTGCGGTGCTCTTGTTAATATTTAGAGATACAATATTGGGTTTTGTATCAGGTATACAAATTGCCGCCAACAGAATGTTTAATACCGGCGATTGGATAGAAATCCCTAAATACGGGGTTGATGGTGATATTATAGAAATTGGCTTGACCGTTGTTAAAGTGCAAAACTGGGATAAAACAATATCGACCATTCCTACTTACGCACTTACCGCTGATGCAGTTAAAAACTGGCGAGGCATGACAACGTCCGGCGGTAGACGAATTAAACGCTCTATTTACATTGATATGCGTACGATTGGATTTGCCAGCCCTGAAATGCTAGAAAAATGGGGGAAGTTGAAATTACTCACCCATTATTTAGCTGACAAAAAGATGCAATTAGACGAAGATGAATTGCAATGCAAATCAGCCTCACTAGACATAATTAACAGCCGAAAGTTAACCAATATTGGCACGTTTAGAGCTTACGTAAATGCGTATTTAAAGCAGCATAGTGAAGTCAACAAAGAGATGACGTGCATGGTGCGCCAACTTCAGGCAAGCGAAACGGGTTTACCTATTGAAATATATTGTTTTAGTAAAAATAAAAATTGGGTTGAATATGAGCATATTCAATCAGAGATTTTTGACCATTTATTCGCAATTTTACCTGTATTCTCGCTTTCGCCTTATCAGCGTGTTAGCAATACCGTACGAAAAAGCCAGCTATAAGCTGGCTTTTATCTATAAAATGATAAGAGATTTATGCGCTTGCAAAGGCCAATAAAGCGGTAATTGCTAAGCCTGATACCCCAAAAAAGCCATACTCAATACGCTCTTTGATTGCCTCAGCACCACTTTTGTCTGATAAGAAGCTCATTACAATACAAGATAAGCCTAATACTAGGGCTAGCATCATGGCTCCAGACAACACGGTAGTTAATAATTCGTTCATATATGTTTCCTGATAACAATTTTAAGTATTATGCCTTAAAGTATTGCGCAAGCCTATGCCGCAACACTACTTTTTACAAAGTTTATGATCTTGGTCAATTTAGCGATATATTCGCTTATTTTATACAATGTTACGAATTTACACGGCGCACAGAAGTGAGAAAACAATTAAACCACTGAATTTTAATGCTTTTATTATTGGCACTGCGTTTGCTTATGCTTCTACATTAGATTGTAAAAACACCTTATATGCATTTAACTCCATATGGGTATAGCATATGTTTAGCAGGATAACCTCAAAAGGATAATTATGAAAAATTTTACGCTTCCATTAGTAGCTTTCGTAAGTAGCGCGTTTATTGCTTTTAGCGCACAAGCTCAATCATTTAGTAACAATCAGTGTAATGCTGATTTTAAAGGTGATGTTGTATTTGAAAACAACCTTTTACAAGTATTTCCAACCAAGCAGCAGGTAGTTACATTTAATAGCGCTGGAAAAGTAACGGTGGATGGCTCTCAAATTAGCCTTAGCAGTGCACAAACTGATTATGCAAAAGCCTATTACGCAAATGCAGAAGCAGCCATTCCTATTGTGGTAGATATTAGTAGCGAAGCCATTCAGATTGCAAATGTTTCATTGTCGGAAACAGCCATTGGAATACTAGGCCCGAATACTAAACTGCCCAAAATGATTGATACTAAGCTAATGGCCATTAGTGAAGCTATTAAAGGCCACGTATACGCTAATCCAGACTCTTTAACATTTAAAAGCGCACAATTAGAAAAAGACCTTGGCGGCAATGAAGGCTTTGATGATGAAATAAGCAAAGTTACCACCGAGATGACCGCGGCTTTTACCGCTGAATTATTACAATCAGTAATGAGTGGTAAAACAAACTTTGAAGATGTTGAGAAGCGTTTAGAAAGTTTGGGCGAAGAAATTGAAGAAAAAGCTGAAGCGCTGGCCGAACAACTAGAAGATAAAACAAAGCTTTTATGTGAAAAACTAGAAGCCATTGATACAGCTGAAACTGAGCTACAAAGCATAAGTGCCTTAAGTAATCTCAATATTATTGTAGTGGGAAAATAAGCTTTCCATGGTAAAAATTGTAAAGCAAAAGAAGCTTCATATTGTTGGTCTTGGCTGGCTAGGGTTTCCTCTAGCCAAGCGCATGCAAAGCAAAGGTTATAGCGTGTCTGGCACTGTGCAATCGGCCCAGAAGCAAGCTAATGTAGCCTCGCTACTGCCTAATGTTACTTGTGATGTTTTCCAGCTGTATAGTGAATGCAATATCAATCAAGCGCGCTGTGCTGGCGGTGCGCTTGTGCTCAATGTTCCGCCTGGTAGACGAAATTTTTGCAGCAAAACCTACACCACAGCAATGATAAAGCTCATTGATGATGCCTTTAATGCTGGATTGCAATACCTTTGCTTTATCAGTACAACGTCTGTATTTAATGGAACGCTAGGCGTAATTAACAATAATACCGACCTTGCACCTTTAAGTGATTCAGCGAAAGCTCACGTCATCATTGAACAGCATTTGCTTAATACTTATCCCAATATGCACAGCGTTGTTAGGCCAGGTGGCTTAGTAGGGCCTAAGGTGTATGAATCAAGCAAAAGCGCGAATCCGCAAGCCGAATATCGACATCCAATTTTCACCTTGTGTAACAAACAAGATATAAGCAGCGGGCACGAATCTATCAACTTAGTTCATCTTGATGATATGTTGAATGTACTTGGTAAGTTGATAGATAAGCAAAGCTTGGGGAGGTTTAACGTAACGGCTGCAGAACACCCTAACAAAGCGGAGTATTACCGTTGGTGTGCTAAGGCACTTGATTTGCCTGAGCCTGGTTTCATTAAAAATGAAGCAAGGCCGGCAAAAATAATAGATGCATCACAAACCTTTAGTGAACTAGGGCTTGAACTTGTACATCCAAGCCCTTACACCATGGTGCCTATATAAGATATAAGCACCCATATTTCAAATACCTATTAACCTATAAGCGCTGCACCGAAGTATTTTGCGGCAACAGTATTAATAAAGATTAGCGCTAAAATACTTGGAATGAAGGTGCCTAAAGAGAAATTGACATAGCGCTCTAAAAAGCTTTTTTGAAAATTTGGAGCGCCCTGATCGAGCTCATTATTAAACGCTACCTTTTTCCACTTATAGCTTACGAATAAGCAAATTAACAAGCCATTTAAGGGTAAAATTGTATCGTAAAAGACATCATAAACCACCTCGAAAAATGACTTCGTAGAGCCCGCATAAGTCACAAAGCTTGTGAAAAAGTCATAAAACCCAAAAGAGAAAGCACACATAAGCGAAAATATAACAAGCAACAAGCCACAAATGAGCAATGAAGGTTTACGCGATATCCCTTTTTCACTCATAAGTGATGCCACCGGCACTTCAAAAATTGACACCAACGACGTTATAGCTGCAAAAAATACCAGTAAAAAGAAGATGCTAGCAACTGTGCTTGCCCCGCCGTAACCAATGCTTTCTTGTAGCGCTAAAAATATTTGAGGTAAGTAAGAAAATATCATCGAAATAGATGATTCACTGAGTTCATTCGGATCCACATTTGGATTGAATGAGAAAATAGCGGGTAGAATCATTAAGCCAGCGGTAAAGGCAACGGCAGTATCGGTTAATGCGACTAGCTTTGCGGAGCCCGGTAAATCGGAACGTTTATCAATATAACTACCATAAGTAATCATAATCCCCATGCCTAAAGACAAAGAGAAAAATGCCTGTGAAAGCGCACCATTAACTACATTTGCATTGATTTTATCAAAGTCAGGAATAAGGTAAAACTCAAGCCCAGCCATGGCGTTGTCTCTTGTAAGAACAAATACCACCATGCCTACCAACATAACGAATAAAGCTGGCATAAGCACTTTTGCCGCTTTTTCAATTCCTTGTTTTACGCCACCTTGCAAAATCAAATAAACAATTACCAGCACACCAGCCATATAAGCAAATAAGCTATTGCCAGTAATAAAATTGCCGAAAGTAGATGGGTCTGCCAAAACGTCAAGGTTGCCAATCATACTTTCAACTAAATAACCGAAAATCCAAACAGTTATCACCAAGTAAAAAACGGCAATCATAAAAGGAGTAATAACCGATAACCAACCCGCTATTCGCCACCCGGCATTGCCTGAAGATAGCTGTGTAAGTGCGCCTAGAGGGTCTTTCTGTGATGCTCTACCAACGGTCATTTCGGCAATCATGACGGGTAAGCAAATTGCGACCACAAAAATGGCGTACATGAGCAAAAAGGCTCCCCCGCCATTTTTTGCAGCACCTACTGGGAAGCCTACTAAATTGCCTATCCCCACAGCCGAGCCGGCTGCGGCTAAAATAAAGCCTAGTTTTGAACCAAATTGCTCACGAGAACCTGCCATGAGATATCCTTTATTATTGTTTTTATTTATTGTGTTTGTTTACGGATGTTAACAGCAGTTAATAAAAAAGTCTGCACTAAAATTCGCGGTTCTCGCCCCTTATATAAGCCATTAGTAAGCGATTGTTTGACCATCCCAGTCAAAATAGTAGGGTGACTTCTCAGCCTCTAAGGTGGCTATGTGTTTAAGCAGTTGTGTTGCGGTGAAATCAGCGGTAAATAATTTTCCAGGTTTTACATTTGATTGAAAAGGCTTTGATAGCTCGGTATCTACAGTGCCGGGGTGGTAGCAAGCTAAACTCACGTTGGGCAAACGGCGCTTGTACTCAACACTGGCCGTTTTAACCAGCATATTTAAAGCGGCTTTTGATGCTCTATACCCATACCATCCGCCTAACTCGTTTTCACTAATACTGCCCACTCTGGCACTAAAAAAGACAACACTCGCTTTTTCTTTGTTAAGCACCTTAACTAGTTGCTTCATCCAAAGGGCTGGCACAATAGTATTTACACGGAAATACTCGGCTAACTGTGATGCGTTAATATCTTCTAAGCGTTTTTCTGGTTTTAACTGCACATTACCCGAGGTATGTAATACACCCGTGGTGCATATAACTTGGTCGAGGCGAATCTTTTGATCAAGTAAGTTACGCACAAAGGCTTGTACTTGTAATTCGTCACTAGAATCAAGCTCAGTATGCAATTGATTTGTGTGCTTATTGGCATATTCGTGCCTAGAAACTGTATACACTTGGGTTTGCGGAGCCGCACATATTTGATCAATAAGTGCTCTTGCAATTCCGCCATTAGCGCCAATTATTAGAATGTTTTGTGTCATATTTAATCTCTACATTTAAAAAGCCTTCGCTGGGCGCTTATAGCTTAAGATTGCAATTATTGTCGCAGCGCTTTTTACCGGTTAACCAGTACGATATTTTGTAGCGGTTGCGGGCAAACACTAAGTAAGCTTTATCAGCGAAAAATCGAATAAGGGGCCAGCGCAAAGGTGCATATAGCCACCCCTTACCCACCAAACTCCATGCCTTATGAGTAGCATCTAAGCCAATAAGCATTGTGCCATCACTTTGCATGCCATGAATACGTGCGTTAAGTGCATCAAAGTCCAAATCAGGATAGTTCACGGCAAAGGTGTCATCGGTAATATCAACAAATGCCAGCTTATGTTCGTTGTTGTATTTTTTAAGGTGTGCCATTTCTTTTTCGCATAAAGGGCACAATCCATCGTAAAATATTGTGAATGCCATAAGTACTCGACGTTTATATAAAAATGTGAATAAATTAGTAATACGTAAATACGCGTTTTTAGATGACTTGAAATAAAAATAATCACACCCACTTACTTGATTAATTAGCGAAAAGGAAAAATATAATGGCAACAGAAAGTATCACATTGGCAGGCGGTTGTTTTTGGTGTATTGAGTCAGCCTTTAATAGCGTTGAAGGTGTAGTAAGTGCTTACAGCGGCTACACAAATGGTTCAGTCGACAACCCGAGTTACGAGCAAGTATGCACCGGCTCAACAGGACACACTGAAGCAGTTCAGGTGAACTTTGATACAGAGGTGATTTCTCGCCGTGAAATACTAGAGATATTTTTCGCCCTGCATGATCCAACACAATTAAACAAACAAGGTAATGATACCGGCCCTCAATATAGAGGCGGAATCTATTATGTATCGGAAGAACAAAAACACGATGCCTTCCAGATAATTGCTGAAATGACTGAACAAGAGGTATGGCCGAACCCGATTGTTACCGAAGTTGAACCATTAAGTAATTACTTTCAGGCAGAAGACTACCATCAAGATTATTTCAGTAACAATCCAGAAAATGTGTACTGCAATATGGTAGTTGCCCCCAAACTAGCTAAGTTCAAGAAAACCTTTGCGAGCAGATTGAAGTAAAGTAGACGTGCTCGTGTCAAAAGTGCCATTATTTTTACACGAGCAAAGTGTTATTTTTTAGCAAAGGCGGCTTGTAAGTATGCTTGAAATGCTGGCGTAGCCTCTTGTAAGTCAGCCGCTATAACTTGTGCTTCTGGCATGCTGTTTAAGGTTTGCATAAGCTCTTGAGCACCAGGCGCCAAGCTTAATAAGTCTATATCAAACAGTTTTTTAGCAACCGCAGATGCTAAGTTAACTGAATACATAAACATGATGTCAGCGGCGCTTATTTTATCTCCCATTAAATAGGGCGAAAATGAGGCAGTACGCGCAATAAATTGCATTCCATTTTTAAGCGCTAACTTAACTTCTTTTTTAGTTAATTCTTCACCTTGAACACCCCAAAATGCTTCGGCATGACAACGTCTTGCAGGGAGCTCAATATAAAGCTCTACCATTTTCATAAGTTCTCTTATTTGCGCTTTTTCAAAGGCATTACCCCAAATTAATGGTGACTGCGCATAGCTTTCATCTAAATATTCAAGGATTGCGTTGGTTTCGGCAATTACGCCTTCTGGCGTTTGTAGGCAAGGCACTTTTCCCGTAGGGCAAATAGCTAAATACTCAGGGCTCTGATTGGGGTAAGTGTGAACGGCTTCGTACTCAATATCTTTAATCGCCATGGCCATTTTTACCATGTTGTAGTAGTTACTTACATCAAATCCATAAAGTTTAAGCATTGTGCACCTCGTCTATTAGCTTATTAATTACACTAACATGCACTTGTGGATCTTTAATTACAAGATTTGATTATTTATACTTAACTATTCATTGAGTGAACGTTCTTTATTCCATCATTAGTTTATTTGCAGGTATTGAAAACAATAAAGGTGACATACGATCATATTTCGTTTTATCACCGGGGCATGCTTCAAGATTTGTATTGGCTGGATATACTTTCTTCCAAGGGTCATTTATTAGGTACAAGGTATCTTGATGAACCGCAATCCCTTCTATTCCCGTGATGGCGATGTTATAAGGGGCAGAGCCCTCGCACGGAGCTTTAAATACTACATCAATCACTTTGGTGGGTTGTTGCTTAGCTAAATCTACTATCCAGAGTTGATTGTCATTCCGGGCTGACAAAATCAAAATGCCTTTGCTCGCGTCATTAGGGTAATACACATCCATCCCATTAATAGGGTGATTTCCCTTAGCCACTTCAGGCAGCCATAAATTACTGTCTTTCACCGGTAAAAAAACATCGAGCGTTTTAAACATTGTATGGGTATAAGGGAGTTCAAATATACGAGGTTTCGTTTGACTGTCTTTTTCAAGGCCTAAAAATATTCGCCCATCTTTGCTTATTGTAATCCCTTCAATACCATCATTTGGAAAGTTACCTACCGCATCACTGGCAGCAAATTGAAGTGCACGAACCCCAACTATGAGTAAGTTATCATCTTGTTGACTCACCTTTACTAAAAGGCTTGGGTGTTCTGTAGAGCCGCTATTAGCAAAGCGTTGTTTACAAGCGTCAGAGTATTCCCCTGAACGGGTTGCATCTTCAGTCACGAGTAGCCATGAATTAGGCTCACCCGGTATACTTACCAAGCCCTCGTAGTCAGGTCGTGCGTTTAAATATGATGCAAAACAACTGGCCTGTAGTGCTTCGCTTAACACAAAAGGCCCTAGTTTCCCCACCACTTCCCCTGTTTGAGGCTGAATCATGTGTAGCTTCTTTATTTGCGAATCATGAGCGCTTCCATCTGACACACTAAAGAGTTTGCCATCAAAGTAGCTTAAACCCGATGTTTGTGGGTCTAACATGCTGCTATTGTCAGCCTCGAGTATCCACTTACCCGACGTTTCAATGGGCTGCGCTATTTTTATTTGTTTGTCAGATGCTATACATGCGCTTAACATTGCACCTAGCACAATTATTGATAAGCGCATAAAATCACTCGTTACGTGATTTAAAGACATAATTTCATTCCTTAAAATGATAAATTGGAACGCCCCAAAGGCATCAACAAACAATAATCTTATTGTTAAATAATAGCTAAACCGTAACTTAAGCTAGCATATAGTCAATAGCAATCTTATGAATTATAAGTAGAATAAAGAAAATAGTGACACTGATCCTAAACTTACTGATATCGTAAATTAATGTTAAAGGGCAAGGGAAATAGTAGTTAAAGAATATAAACGCGCGAATAGGATGTCTTGTAAGCATGTTGGAAAGTAAAACCGAACTTCCGCTTATTTTAGCGGGCCCAATAGTGCGCCACGTTGCTCACGATACCTTTACCCTATGGCTAGCCTCTAGTGAAGATATTAAGGTTAATGTAGCCCTTTATCCCAATAATTGTGAATCGCCCCTTTGTTCCTATGAACAAAATGGGGCAAAACAAGTGTCGACGCCTGTAGGCGAACACTGCTTCATACATAGCATTGTACTTAAGCAAAACGATTTGTTTGAAAATGGCAATATATATGAATTTGATGTACAAGTAGCAAACAACACTAATACTCATTTACTCAGCGAGTTATTGCCCAATTTGCTGTACGAAGGTCAGACGCGATTTTCATTTAAGTTTGCAACAAAATTGAGCCAAGTTATACATGGCTCATGCCGTAAAGCTCATTTCACAGCTGATGACGCCCTGCCCCAGTTAGATGCGCTCATTGCGAAAAGCATTAACACCCCAGCAAGCGCCCAGCGCCCTGACCTAGTATTGTTTACGGGTGATCAAGTGTATGTAGATGACGTTGCAGGCCCTATGCTGTGTGCGATAAAGCAAATAATAAAGCGTTTGGGCTTATTTCATGAAAGTTTTGAAGACAGTACCGTTAAATCATCTGAAGATTTATTTGACCACCCCGACTCATACTATAAACGTGAACATTTATTGCCCGATACTGAAGCGAATGAAGATTTAACTGAAGCTTTTTTCAGGGGCAAACGCAAACCCGTTTTTACGTCAGTGAATGCTAAAAACCACCTAATTGCCTTAAACGAAATGATTGCGCTTTATTTATTGTCATGGTCGTCACGTTTATGGCCGTTTGTAGACACGAATAAAGCCAAGGTGGATGACGAGTTTCAAGAAACCTATCAACAAGAGCAAAAAAGTATCGCCAATTTTGCCAAAGGCTTAGCGCAGGTTGAACGTGCCATGGCGCATATTCCCATTTATATGATTTTTGATGACCATGACGTAACCGATGATTGGAATTTGACTCGCTCATGGGAAGAGCATGTATACGAAAACAGCTTTTCAAGGAGAATAGTAGGAAATGCCTTAATTGCATACTTACTTTGCCAAGGGCTTGGCAATCCAGAGCATACTTGGACACCTTTGCTAGATAACCTTGAGCAAACATTTTCACCCAGTGGTATTAACAAGCACGACGAATTTATTAATACGGTTTTAAAATTTCATGCTTGGCAATACAGCCTTGACACAAGCCCTCCAATTCAAGTGCTTGATACAAGAACCCAGCGGTGGCAAAGCGAAACGAACGCAAAGAAACCATCAGGACTAATGACATGGGAATCGCTGTGCGAATTGCAACATGAACTAATTGGAAAAGAGTCAGTTATTATGGTGTCAGCAGCCCCTGTATACGGCGTAAAGTTTATTGAGGCTATTCAGCGTATATTTATTACCTTTGGTGGCGCTTTAATGGTAGATGCTGAAAACTGGATGGCGCACCGAGGAACCGCGCGCGTAATGTTAAATATATTCACGCACACAAAAACACCGCCTCATTTCATAATACTATCGGGCGATGTGCACTATTCTTTTGTATATGATGTGAGCCTGCGGTTTAGAAAAAACAGCCCTAAAATTACGCAATTTACCTGCTCTGGTATTCATAACCAGTTTCCCGATAAATTATTGTCATGGTTTGAGCGCTTCAACCGCTGGTTTTATAGTCATAGATCGCCGCTCAACGCCCTTACTAAACGCCGAAATATGTCAATCAAAGAACGAGAAAATGATGTCGATCATAAAGATGTGTACAACGGTACAAGTTTAGGCCTGCTGGAACTTGACGAAAATGGTCATGAAAAAGCATGTAAACTAGTATTAGCTAACGGTGATGTAGTAACATTTATTAAATAACGATGTATTAAAATGACAGGTAAACCCGCAATATGAGTTCAAGCTCAAACATAGCTATATTCTATGGCTCAACAACCTGCTATACGGAAATGGCAGCAGAAAAAATTCAGCAGCAATTACAAGCCTTGCTTAATATTCAAATTCCTATGTTTGATATTAAAGATGTTTCTTTAAGCAAAACAAAAGAATTTGATATTATTCTATTTGGCATTTCCACATGGGATTTTGGTGAGCTCCAAGAAGACTGGGAGTCAAGCTGGGGAGACATAGCCGGTGTAGATTTAACTCACAAGACCATTGCATTATTTGGCCTTGGTGATCAATTAGGCTACGCCGATTGGTTTCAAGATGCATTAGGTATGCTGCATGATGAAATTATTGTGAAAGATTGTGACCTTGTAGGTTATTGGCCGAATGAAGGTTATGATTTTATCGCCTCAAAGGGCCTAACTGATGATAAACAGTTTTTTGTGGGGCTTTCATTAGATGATGAAAATCAGTTTGAGCAAAGCGATGAACGCATAAAAGTGTGGTGTAAGCACTTAGTTGAGCATTTTAACGACGAAAACTTAGTCAAAATACCCTAATTTGTATGTGAAATTTACAAATACCCCCTATTCATTTTCTGCTGAATAGTTATACTATGGGTATCAAATAAGAAGAAGAGCAATCCAATGAAGAGAAAAAAGCATACCGCCGGTGATGATGACGCGGCAATCGACATGACTCCTATGCTAGACATAGTTTTCATTATGTTGATATTTTTCATCGTAACAACTACCTTTTCTAATGAAAAAGGTTTATCTGCTAACCGTCCTGAAAATAACCAGAACCAAAGCAAGCCAAGTAAGTCTTTATCTATCCGTATTGATGACCAAGGTCAAATATACATGGGTGGACGCGTAGTTGATATTAGACGAGTTGTTGCTAACACGCAGACTTTCCTTGCTGAAAACAACACTGAATCAGCGGCTATCCAAGCCCATGAAAATACCGAGCATGGTGTTGTGGTGAGTGTTATGGACCAAGTAAAGCAAGCTGGCATTGTAAATGTTTCGGTACTTGTTAAGAAAGGCTAAGATTTAAGCATTTCTAAAATTATAAAAGCCAGTTTTATTTAATAAAACTGGCTTTTTGCTTTTCTGACGATTGAGCCTCCGTTTTCACGTCTACTCTTTAGTTACTGGTCTAACTCTACAGTAGCTTTATCCAGTTTTTGCTGTTTACGTTTATCTCTATAAAGAGTATAAAAAATACTGCACAAATTAGTTACGTTGAACACTGTACCAAAAATACTGCCCACTAAAACCGTATAGATTAAACCGAGTGATTCCGCCGCAATGAACCACTGCCTAATTCTGACTGCGCTAGTTAGAATTATTGAGCCAACAGTAAATAATATAGAACTACTGTAAGCAAATAAGATAATCCAACTGCTGCCTAAGAAAAACCATTCATATATGAAGAACCCAAGGTTAGCCGCTATAAAGAAAACAAGAATCTGAATGCCTCGGTGCCTCATGGCAATAATATTTCGCGCACATGCTAGCGCGCAGCTTATTCCAGCCGCTATTGCATCAATAAGAAAGAAATGTGTGCTAACCGCTAATAAGGCTAAAGCCGATATAAATCGATAACGATTAATATCTTGCTGACGATACCCAATAAAGTTTAACACCACAGCCGCTGCGCCAAATGCCTCCGCAATAAGGATTTGGTAATCAAACAAAGTACTCTCCTAACATCACCAGTAAAAACGCCCCATAAAAAGGGGCGTATTATGCAGATTTACCATCAAAAGACCAAGGTTTTATCAGTGCTCCTGCCTTGAAAACCAATCTTCGTAGCTTAAATAGAAACTTTCATCAATACAATCAGCAGGATAAGCATACAAGCCAAAACGCTCGCCTTCCTGGTGGGTTAACACAACTGCAAACTTTGGTGACTCAGCAAGGGGTTTTTGCATAGGGTCCCAAATAGGCACCTCGTATTTCCCTAGCTTTAATATGGGCACGTCAACCCCGTTTATTTCGGTGTAGTGGTCGGGTATTGGATCAGGAATGGTGGCATATATACAATGAAATGGAATATTGACTTGAATGCCATCCCACCAGAAACGCGCTACTTTAATTTTATCAAACAAGTTCGATACTGCTTTCGGTATTGCTATATTCATGGTGCTTTCCTTCTTCTGCCATTATAGGAGTAAAAAATTACACGCTTTGATTCATATGTCTCTCAGTTAAATCGTGATTGTTACCTTATATATATCCACCAACTAGGTGCTTTACTTTAATAAATTTATACGCAAAAACGTATCAATGGATTTAACTTCTTAAAAAACTTGTAAATTAATCATTTGGTAGGACACATCATGTGCGCTTACCGGTTTGTACTTTGCTAAAGATCCTAGCAATATAGGTGAAACTGCTGAAAACAACTTTATACCCAATGACTCTGCAGTTCGTTGCTCGGGCCTTTCACCTAGCAATAAGGGAGGGCGAACCGCTGCCGCATTAGGTAATTGAGGCATAGACAAAATTGCATTTTCTAACTCGCCTTTTACCCGTAAATAAAAGTGACGGCTCTTAGCATTTGCGCCTAAAGACGATATCCATACAAAACTTTTGACCCTCTGAGCGCGAGAAAGTTGCGCCGCTACATGCACATATTCAAAATCAACCTTGCGAAAAGCCGATTTAGTTTTCGCTTTTTTAAGCGTAGTGCCTAAACAACAATATACGTGATCTACGTTAAAATACCCTTGATAATCTTGTAATTCGTCAAAGTTAATCACTAAAGGTTCAATTTTTGAATGTTCATCAAAGTACGCTGACATTGGCAAAGGCGCGCGCACTAAACACGTTACGCGTGCATAACGTGGGTCTTGGCAAAGCTTATTTACTAAGGCTTTACCTACTAAGCCTGTCGCCCCAAGTACTAAAGCGTGGTATTTTTTATCCATTTAATGCTTGCTTATGTTAAGCTTTTCTTGGACTAACCATAACAACAAATAACGACTCATGAATAGACTTATACTTATATTTATTGCACTTTTTAGTGTAACGAGCCCTTCACAGGCGAACTCCCCTCTTACCATTGAACGTATTTATGCTTCTCCGTCCTTGTCTGGGTCTACCGTTCGTAATATACAAATGTCACCCGACGGCAAACGAGTAACATTTATTAAAGGCAAGCAAAGTGACTATGACAAATATGACCTTTGGGAATACAACATTGAAAGTGGAAAAACACAAAAACTTTTCGATTCAAACGATCTGCATAGCGGAGATGAAAAGCTGTCCGATGAAGAAAAGGCGCGCCGAGAAAGAATGCGTTTGTCTGGAAGTGGTATAGTCCAGTATTCGTGGTCAAGTGATGGCTCGGCTCTTTTATTTCCGCTAGCAGGTGATGCTTTTTATCATAAGATTGGTACTGAAGGCGCAAAACGTTTGCTAGCAACACCTGAGTTTGAAACTGATATTAAATTTTCGCCTAAAGGTAATTTCATATCATTTATCCGTGACCAAAACCTATATATTCTAAATATAGAAAGTGGTGAAGAAACCGCCATTACGAGTTCTGGCGGCGGCGATATTAAATTTGGCATGGCTGAATTTGTTGCACAAGAAGAAATGAGCAGAAATACAGGTTATTGGTGGTCACCAGATGAAGCTAATATTGCATTTACTAAAGTAGATGAAGCTCCTGTTGATTCAATTACTCGCTCTGAAATTTACGCTGATCGCATTGCCACCATTACCCAAAAATATCCGAAAGCGGGTACGCCAAATGTGTTGATAAAGCTAGCCGTAAGCAACATTGAATCAGCAAAAACAACGTGGGTTGATTTAGGCGATAATCAAGATATTTATCTGGCTAGAGCAAAATGGATGAACAAAGATACTCTTACGTATCAGGTTCAAACTCGTGACCAAAAAACACTTGAACTGCGCGCATTCAAATTAACTGATAACAAGCATAGCGTTTTGTTAACCGAAACAAGCGACACCTGGATAAATCTTCATGATGACCTTAGCTTCATAGAAGACCTTAAAGCGTTTATTTGGGCCTCTGAGCGTGACGGCTTTAAGCACCTTTATTTATATAATAATGAAGGAAAGTTGATTCAACAACTTACCAAAGGAGAATGGGTTGTTGAAAGTATACGTGGGCGCTCAGAGCGAGATATCTTTATTTCAGCTCGTAAAGATTCCGTATTAGAAAGCCATGTTTATAAGTTAAATTTAGATACTAAAGAGATGACGCTTCTTACCGAACTTGGTTGGTATAATATTGCGACTTTCAGCAAAGATGGTTCTATCTTCGTTAATAATCGCTCAAACGCCAACACACCGTCTCAAGTAAGCCTACATACAAACAAGGGTAAAAGACTCACCTGGTTAAACAAAAACGAAATAGATAAGAACCATCCTCTACACGCCCTTCAGGATTCATGGGTTGAGCCTAGCTTTGGCACATTTAACACGAAAGATGGCGCAGAACTTTACTACAGAATGTATACACCTGAGAACATTGATACAAAGCGTCCAGCTATTGTTTATTTGTATGGTGGTCCACATGCTCAGGTGGTCACCAACAGGTGGGGCGGGCAACGCGGCTTTCTTATGCAATACTGGGTAAGTAAAGGATATGTAGTGTTTAGCATAGACAACCGTGGCTCCAACTTCCGTGGTAAAGCGTTTGAGGATCCTATTTACAGAAAAATGGGCGATATTGAAGTCCAAGATCAAGTGGCTGGTGTTGAATTTTTGCGTAGTTTTGATTTTGTAGACCCTGCACGAGTAGGAGTTTATGGGCATAGCTACGGAGGTTATATGACCTTAATGAGCATGTTCAAGGCAAGTGATTATTTTGCCGCGGGTGTATCAGGCGCACCAGTAACGGATTGGCGTTTATATGATACTCACTACACTGAGCGCTACATGGGTAACCCACAAGAAGTTGACGAGTTTTATACAGCGTCAAGCGTGTTTCCTTATGCCAAAGATTTAAAAGGCGATTTATTAATTTATCATGGAATGGCTGATGACAACGTATTGTTCACTCACAGTACGATGCTCTATAAACACCTACAAGACCTAGCCTTGCCTTTTGAAGTGATGGATTACCCTGGGAAGAAGCATAGTATTCGCGGCAAGAATACGGGAATACACTTGTATCACACTATTACGAACTTTTTTGATAGAAACTTGCAGCCTGAAAAATAGTTTGATTGTAACAGTTAAATGCTATTTGCTGCTAATTGCAGCAAATAGCGTCTTTTTATGCGAACATCATATTTGCTAAGGTTTTTTGAACATCTGCCGCCAAAGCGCTTTTTATTTCAATTTCTAAAGCCTGAGACTGTCCTGAAACCCATACTTTAAGTTCGCAGTCAGTGTCAAAATGGCCACTGGTTTGCACGTTAAATTGCGTAATAGATTTATATGGAATACTTAAGTAGTCTACTTTTTTCCCAGTTACGCCTTGCTTGTCTATACTAATGAGCCTTTTATTCGTAAACACGTGTAGGTCACGCACCATTTTATACGCATGTGCAACTTGCTCGTTATCAGCTAGTATTTCAGCTAACTCTGCATTAATTTCTTGTGCATCCGCCTCACTCGCATTACCTAACAAACCATCTAACAATCCCATATACTACCCCTTTTCCTAATTGGTATTACTTAATTAATTGTTGGAACACTAGCACAAAATTCACGTTGTTAGAATAATGTGTTTTATTGGTGTATAAAGAAAGCTTGTTTATTCATATGGCTATTAGCGGTATGCTGTTATTACCTTATTTATAAACCAAATTAAGCGTTAATGAACAACAATTCCCGGTTACCTATTTCAAATGATGTTTGCTTTGCGGCTATAGAGCAGGCACATGCGCGTATTAAAGATAAAGTCAAACACACACCTATTTTTTCTTCGAGTTTACTTAATGATTGGCTCGGACATGAAATATTCTTTAAAGCGGAGTGCTTACAAAATGTGGGGGCATTTAAACTGCGCGGAGCGCTTAGCTTTATTACCAAGCTTGAAGAAAAAGGACAACTCCCAAAAGAAATAGTGGCCAATTCTTCTGGGAATCATGCACAAGCGGTAGCCTATGCCGCAAAGCAATACAATATTCCAGTAACGATATTTGCAAGCGATACTATTTCGCCAGTCAAAGCTGCTGCCACGCAATATTACGGCGCTAAATTAAGAACATTTAGTACACGTTTGGAAGCTGACGAAGCGGTTCAACTTGCTAGCACAAAAGCAGGAACGGTTTGGATACCACCTTTTAACCACGTTGACATTATTTGCGGGCAAGGCACTGCTGCTCTTGAAGCATTCAAAGAAATAGAAAATATAGACGCTGTATTCACGCCTTGCGGTGGAGGTGGCTTAAGTGCCGGTACCCTGATATGTGCAAAGCACTTTGCTGCCACAACCGAAGTAATAGGGGTTGAACCTGCAGCCGCAAACGATGCGGCGCAATCGTTACGAAGTGGCAAGATACAATCACTTAAGCAAACGCCTGTTACCCTCGCTGATGGCGCAGCAACACCCAAGGTAGGCGATATTACATTTCCTTTTTTGCAAAAACTGGATGGCTTTTACGAAGTATCAGAAAAACACATAGCCTACTGGACGCAATGGTTGCAACACTTGTTAAAACTACACGTTGAGCCAACTTCTGCTATGTGTATGCAGGCGAATTTCGAATGGTTGAAAAAACAAAAGAGCAAAAAGCGTGTGCTACTTATTTTGTCAGGAGGAAACATAAGTGCGCAATCAATGCAGAAAATATGGGCGCATGACTATTTAATTTCCCCTCCCATGATACAGTTAGATAAAAAATAAACGAACAAATAACGCTAATAATAAATCGTACTATAACAAGGATAAATAAGTATGTTGTTGCACAAACTACGTTTCACACAATTAATAAAATATAGCGCCGCTACATTATGCTCATTGGCATTGGTAGCTCCTTTAGCCCAAGCCAAAACAATTCAATACACAAACGCTAACGGATATACGCTAAATGCAAAAGGAGAGCTTACACGCTTTACGCATTTTGTAGTACAGGATGACCTCATACAAAGCGTAGACGCCGACGTTTCATCAAGTATAGAAACCGTTAACCTTGAAGGCCAAACCGTTTTACCGGGGCTTATAGATGCGCACGGGCACATATTGGGACTTGGTAGCAACTTATTGGAAGTAGATTTACGCGGCAGTACTTCAGAAAAAGAAGCCGCGAATAGAGTCATAACTTATATTGCCCAAGCAGCCAGTAGCGAAGAAGAAAGCGACTGGATTATTGGTAGAGGCTGGAACCAAGTATTATGGCCAAGCAAAGAATTCCCTTCTAAAGAAACACTAGACGCGCTGATTAAAGATCGCCCTATTTATTTATCTAGAGTGGATGGCCATGCTGCATGGCTAAACTCAAAGGCCTTGGCGCTTGCCGGAATAGACAGAAATACTATTTCACCAGCGGGTGGTGAAATAGTAAAAGATGCAAACGGAGAGCCTACCGGCGTACTAATTGATAATGCCGAATTATTACTGCAGGATGTTTTGCCAAAACCCAGTAAAAAGCAATTTAAAAGAGCACTTGAAGCAGCCCAAGCACACTTATTAAGTTTAGGAATAACAAGTGCGCACGATGCAGGCATTTCAAAGCAGGTTCGTGACTTTTACATACAAGAAGCAGAAAGTAATGCATTGAAATTTCGTATTTATGCCATGCTTGCAGCCACTGATCCTCAACTATTGTCAATGCTTAAATCAGGGCATTATTTAGATGACGACGCACTGTTAAGCATTAGAAGTGTAAAAGTATATGGTGATGGTGCTTTAGGCAGCCGGGGCGCGGCTTTGTTAAAGCCATATTCCGATGATCCAAGCAATTCGGGTTTATTAGTCACCTCACCTGAAACATTGCCAATGTTGTTTAACAATATAATAGGCGCTAACTTTCAATTAAACATTCATGCAATTGGTGACAGAGCTAACCGCCTAGCATTGCAGCAATTTGCCAAAACCTTTGCTATTTTTCCAGAAAATAGTGAACGCCACCGCGTAGAGCATGCTCAGGTTATAGCCGTGGAAGATATACCTTTGTTTAAAGAATACGGCGTCATTCCATCCATGCAGCCAACTCACGCCACCAGCGATATGAACATGGCAGAAGACCGCTTAGGTAAGGCAAGACTAAAAGGCGCCTACGCGTGGCAAACATTTTTGCAGCAGGGCTCGCGAATCGCTTTTGGCTCTGACTTCCCTGTTGAACTCGCCAACGCTTTTCATGGCTTACATGCAGCGGTAACTAGGCAAAATGCATTTGAAGAGCCTGCGCAAGGTTGGATAAAGTCTGAGAGTGTGTCACGTATTCAAGCCTTGAAAGGTTTCACTATTGATGCCGCTTACTCAGCGTTTCAAGAAGATCTCTTAGGCAGTATTGAAGCAGGTAAAAAAGCTGATTTCATTGTGGTCGATAAAGATTATTTTGAGGTTGATAACGCTGAAATTCGTAACATCAAAGTTTTGCAAACCTTTGTGAATGGTGAGCAAGTTTATCAGCAACCTTAATGCTAAGGTAACTAGAACGTTAAAAGCATAAAGTGGCAAGCGGGGATAGCAGTTATCCCCTTTGGTGGAACGGCTACCTCAAAACCCACTTTTGTGTAAACCTTGAAAGCGATCTTGTTTGCCTTATAGACATACAAGCTTACTTGTTTGATAGAGTGAACAGACTCAATCTTTGCTTGTTCTACAAGGCTTGTTACTAAATAATAAGATAAGCCCATGCCCTGAAACTTCGGTGCAATGGCAACGCGGCCTAAATGCGCATAGCCTTGATGCAACTGATACTGGCCAAAGCCTACTAATTCTGAGTGATAATAAAAACTTAAGGCCTTATATCCCTTCTTGTGTAAGGAGCGTAAAAACTCTTCATCACTAGCAGCATACCTAAATGAAGCCCCGCCCCACAAGAGCAAATCCTTGGCGTTTGAAAACCACGATTTAAGCACAGGAAAGTCATGCTCTTGTGAAGGTCTTATTTCAAGATCAGTTGTTTCTATTCGGGATATAATGTTTTTATCCATTTCTCTTCATTAATAAACTGCCAAGACCACGCATCCCACTTTTTGTCTAAGCCGGCCTTAAGTAAATCATCTAAGGACACCCCTGCTCGCTTTTGAGCTTGTACATACGTATGAGTTGCTTTGAGCATATTTAAAAACGTTTCAAATTCGGCTTTATTAGCTAGTTCACCGTGCCCCGGAATAATTTGGGTTTTGTCATCAATTTTTGATAGTAAGGTTTCAACTGCGCTTATGTAGCCTTTTACGCTTCCGCCTGCACCCAAATCAATATATGGGAACATGTCTTTAAAAAATAAGTCTCCAGTATGGAGTATGTTGGGTTCCTCAAACCACACCACAGAATCACCGTCTGTGTGGCCTAGAGGTAAATGGAAAACGTGAATGGTCTCGTTATTAAAATGAAACTTAAGGCCGTCTTTGTACGTTACTACGGGTAGCGCTTTGCTAGCTCCATTGTCAGCTGAGGCTAAGCGTATTCTCACATTTTCGTGGGCAAATATAGTGGCGCCTTTATGCTCATGAAAAAACGCGTTTGAACCTGTATGATCACCATGGTAGTGAGTATTTATAATATAACGCGGTGACTGCTCACTTAAGGTTGATAAGGTTTGCGCTATTTTTTCAGCCAATGGCGCATATTGGTCATCAATCATTAATAAGCCATCTTCACCAGCCGACACACCTATATTCCCTCCCGCCCCTACAAGCATATGAACGGAACCACCAACTGCCTTAGCTTTGACTTCAACGTCAGCAAAGCGATCGTCGGCTATAGTGGCGTTGGCAATGGTAAAATTAGTAACTAACAAACTAAAAATAAGCGTAAGTCGTTTCATTTAACTTCCTTTTTGTACGTGTATTGTGCTGTTGATTTTGTGCTATTGATACCTTTTTATTTAGAAAAAAGATTTGCTCAAGGCACAATATTTATTCTACAAAAGCAAAACGTGGCTTTTTACCCGCATCGGTTTGCACTTCTTCAATGAACATTGAATACGGACGAACCCACAACTTACCTTCGCCATATAAGGGGCGATACAACACCAATAGTGATTCATCTTCTGAATGAATAACGGTATCAATAACTTCATACATACCGCCTTTATAGTGTTGATACCTACCAATTTTGAGTTTTACTGAGATTTGATTATCTGACATAAAAGCCCCTGCTAAAAAATACATGTTTTGTTTAGTCTAACATCAAAGATAGTTGCTTCGCACTGCCAGTATCATCAGCAAAACCAATATATACGCCCAGCAAACGTGCATCTTTGCCATTTCTGCGTTCCCAAGCTTCTTCTAGTAAGGCTGAAAAAACGTTTGCATTTAGCTCTGCGCTTTTATGCTCTTTTGTAGTTTGGCGAAAGTCAGAGAATTTAAGTTTAACGCCTAGCTTGTCTATTTTTCTGGTTTTTAAATGCTTACCTGCACGCCTTTCTAATTCAGGTAGTAGCGAATCTTTTAAATAAGCTTGTAAATCAGGCTCATTAATCATATTTTCGGCAAAGGTACGCTCAACTGCTACCGATTTTCGAATTCGACTTGTTTCTACCCCACGCGCATCAATCCCTTGGCATTTACGCCATAAGCTTAATCCAAATTTCCCAAAGCGTTTAATAAGCAAAGACTGCTCACTCGCGCGAATATCAGCACCGGTATTTAGGTTCATTTCTTGTAATTTGCCAAAGGTAACTTTCCCCACGCCGGGAATTTTATTAAGTGGTAGATGTTCAATAAAGGGAATGATTTGGTCAGGCTTTACAAGATATTGCCCGTTTGGCTTGTTCATATCAGAGGCTATTTTGGCGATAAACTTAAGTGGTGCAATGCCCGCTGAAGCGGTTAAGCCGAGTTCTTTGTGAATACTACTTCTAATATCTTGCGCAATAAGCGTTGCTGAGCCTGAAAATTGCGTGCAGTCAGTCACATCTAAATAGGCTTCATCTAAGGATAGCGGTTCTATAAGAGGAGTATAACGAGAAAAAATTTCTCTGATTTGACTGCTAATAGCTTGATACACCTGCATTCTGCCAGGCACAATTATTAACTGAGGGCAAAGTCGTTTAGCCATGGATGTAGGCATAGCTGAGCGCACGCCGTATTCACGAGCCAAATAATTACAGGTTGATAACACGCCTCGCTGCGTGGATTTCCCGCCTACTGCTACGGGTTTATTGGCTAACGAAGGATTATCGCGCACCTCAACAGAAACGTAAAACGCGTCCATGTCTACGTGTATAAACTTTCGCATAACACACCATAGCTGTATAAATTAACAGTATTGTGCTACTTTTTTAGGTTTATTCATAGTGTTTTCTAAAAATAATGCTAGGAAAAAAAGTGCAGAGTAGTTAATCTAAAAAAAATTATAACAAAAGGGATTAGATGAAGTTTATTGTGTTGGCGCTAGCGATATTTGCCACTTTATATAGCAAGGTAGTAAGTAGTACTGAACACCCTTTTAATTATAATCCCCAGCCTATTAGAGTGGGATTAGTAATTTTCCCTCCGCTTGTACTAAAAGAAACAAACGATTCTTGCTACGGTGACGCAATTGATTATGTCAAAAAAGTGCTTAGTTCAACTCGCTTACCGGTTCAATTCTATTGCGGTTCTGCCGCTAGAATTTATCATGACTTTAATCAAAATAAGCTAGATATCACCATAAATACTAAGGCGACTAAAGCCTTAAATAAAACGGCTCACTTTTCTACAAAACCCTATACGAAGCTTGAGGTAATGCTATACAGTAAAAAAGACTTCAGTAAAAAAACAGTGTCTGCAATTAATAAGTTTGAGTATCACGGAGAGCGCTCAAGGTTACTCAAGAAAGGCTATAAGTTTATTGATAAGGCCAACGCACGCCAAGCCTTTATGGTATTTTTACGTCAGCATACACACCATCTTATAAGCTACAAAAAACCCATTGATTACTATTTATCAAATAGCCATGAGAGCAATACGTTTAAAAGACTAGATAGTGGTTTTGCAGAACAATTTCTATTTGAAGTGCCTACTTATTTGGTTGTGAATACAAACTCACATCTTTCAACAAAATTGATCGACAGCATAGAAGCATATAATGAGCGTGAAACCCATTAGGTGACACGCTATTTATAGTCTACAAAATCTGATTATTCTTCCACTCTGCTAATTTCTCTTGGCGTTTTTCTTCCCTTTCTAAACGCGCTTTTTTGCGATCGCAGGGTTCAGGGCAATCACATGCTTTTTCAACACCAACAGCACCAAGGCCGCCACATGAACCCGATATACTTTTCTTTTGCAATATGTAACCTAGCCCCATAGCTAGTGACATTAATAAGAAAAAACCAAATGCTAAAATAAATGTACTCAATTCTAAACTCTTCTGTAGTTAAAAAATTTTTATAAGTTACTTTAAAGACCGGAATTACTAGGCTTTATTACATTGACTTGTGCATTATACGCGCTTGTTGGGTATTCAACAAAGTCTTCACCCTCTTTTGTAATAAAAAGAGCTGCAATATTATTTTTTTCAGCAATTAAAAAGCCGCGGTCTTTACCTAAAACAATTAAGGCAGTTGCTAAACCGTCAGCAGTCATAGAACTTTTCGCTACCACTGATACCGACACCAAGTTATGTTGTATGGGAGCCCCCGTACTTGGATCTATAAGGTGGGAGTATCTTACCCCCTCTTCCTCAAAGTAGTTTCGGTAATCCCCCGAAGAAGCTATTGCATTGTTGCCAATACTAATCACACTTTGTGCACTGCGTTCTGTTGTACTTGGCTTCTCTATGGCAACTAACCACTGTTGGTTGTTTGGCTTAGTACCAGATAGCCTCATTTCACCGCCAATTTCCACTAAGTAATTTTTAATGCCGCGTTTTTCTAATATTAAGGCTAGCCTATCAACCGCATACCCTTTAGCGATGGTAGATAAGTCTATATAAACCTTACTGTGTGCCTTTTTAACCACATTTCCTTTAATAGAGAATTTATCTACGCCCACATACCTTGAAATAAGCGCTAAATCTTCTTTGCTTGGTAATATTTCAGGGCGTGATTGCGGCCCAAAACCCCATAAGTTGACTAAAGGGCCCACTGTTATATCAAGCATTCCCTCGCTTAATGTATTTATACGCAATGCTTCGTTTATTACAAAAGCAGTTTGGTCGGAAACTTCAAATGGTGTATTTGCGGGAGCCTTGTTCAATAAAGAAAGCTCTGAGTCTTCAATGTAAGTCGACATAAGCGCATTAATCTGCACAAGTTCATCTTGTATTGCCTCTTCGATTTGAGCTCTAGTAGGCGTGCTTTCGCTGGCTTGCTGATTATACGTGAACTTGAGAGTATATGTGGTACCCATCGTTCTGCCATTTATGGTTTCAAGAGGTGTATTGGATTGCCCACACGCTTGTAAAAATAGCACAAAGACAAAAATAATGACGTTTTTCAAATCAGGCTTTCCTTATAAAATAAAAAAGGGGCGCTATATAATATAGGGCCCCTGTATACTTCTAACTGACTAACTAGCCACCGAAATCATCAAGCATGATGTTCTCATCTTCCACGCCTAATTCTTTAAGCATATTGATTACAGCAGCATTCATCATAGGTGGACCACACATGTAGAACTCACAATCTTCTGGAGCAGGGTGGTTTTTCAAATAATTTTCTAGTAACACGTTGTGAATAAAGCCAGTATCGCCTTCCCAGTTATCTTCTGGTTGCGGGTCAGACAATGCAACGTGCCATGTGAAGTTTTCGTTCTCAGCTTGCAGCATATCGAAGTCTTCAACATAAAACATTTCACGTAAAGAACGAGCGCCATACCAGAATGTCATTTTACGGTCGGTTTTAATTCGACGAAGTTGGTCAAATATGTGTGAACGCATTGGCGCCATACCAGCACCACCACCAACAAAGACCATTTCAGCGTCAGTGTCTTTAGCAAAGAATTCACCAAATGGACCAGATATAGTTACCTTATCGCCTTTCTTCAAAGACCAAATAAATGATGACATTTTACCTGCAGGTAAGCTTAGGTTATTAGGCGGCGGCGTAGCAATACGCACGTTAAGCATAATAATACCTTCTTCTTCAGGATAGTTGGCCATTGAGTAAGCACGAATAGTTTCTTCGTCAACTTTAGACTCAACATCAAAGAAACCAAAGTGTTCCCAATCTTTACGATATTCATCAGGTACATCAAAGTCTTTATATTTAACATGATGAGGTGGAGCTTCAATCTGAATATAACCACCCGCACGGAAAGGAACGCTTTCGCCGTCAGGTATACCTAATTTTAACTCTTTGATAAAGGTTGCTTCGTTATTATTAGAAATAACTTCACAGTCCCACTTCTTGATACCGAATACTTCTTCTGGCAATTCAATTTTCATGTCTTGCTTTATAGCAACCTGACACGCTAAACGGCAACCTTCTTTAGATTCACGTTTAGTGATGTGGTCAAGTTCAGTGGGTAAAATCTCGCCGCCGCCGTCTTTAATATCAACACGACACTGACCACAAGAACCACCACCACCACAAGCTGATGATACAAATATACCTGAATCAGCTAATGCACCTAATAACTTACCGCCTGGTTGAGTGGTAATAGTGTTTTCAGGATCATCGTTGATCATAATTTTAACGTCACCACTTGGGACGAGCTTTGATTTGGCGAACATGATAATAAATACCAATACCAAAACAATGGCGATGAACATACCAACGCCTAAATATATCTCTGTAGGATTCATTCTATAATCTCCTGAGCCGCGTTACAGTTGAACGCCGGTGAATGATTGGAAACCAAGTGCCATTAATCCAGCAATCATGAATACTGAGCCTAAACCGCGTAATCCATCTGGAATATCAGCGTATTTCAGTTTTTCACGAACCGCTGCTAATAATATAATAGCTAAGGCCCATCCCATACCACTACCAACACCATATACAATACTTTCTGTAAAGTTGTATTCACGTTGTACTGCGAAAGCTACACCACCAAAGATGGCGCAGTTAACAGTAATAAGTGGTAGAAAGATTCCCAAGGCATTGTACAAAGCTGGGAAAAACTTATCTAAAGTCATTTCCAAAATTTGTACTAATGCAGCAATAACACCAATGAAGGTCAAGAAGCTTAAGAAGCTCAAGTCTGCATCAGGGAAACCAGCCCAAGCAAGTGCGCCTGGCGCAAGAATGCTCGTGTAAACAACTTGGTTTACCGGTACAGAAATACCCAATACAACGATTACTGCGACCCCTAGGCCCATTGATGTTTTAACTTTTTTAGATACGGCAATGAAAGTACACATACCTAAGAATAATGTTAGCGCCATGTTCTCAACGAAAATGGCACGAATAAGTAATGAAACGTATGAATCCATGAGTGCTTATTCCTTAGGTTCTACTTGTTCAGGGCGGAAAGTACGGATACCCCAAATCATTAAGCCAATTAAGATAAACGAACTAAAAGGCAATATTAGTAAGCCGTTGCCGGTATACCAGCCGCCATTTTGTACTAAAGGTAAAATCTCGAAACCTAAAATAGTACCAAAGCCGAATAGCTCTTTTACCGTACCAATCACAATTAGTACAAAGCTGTAGCCTAAGCCATTTCCAATACCGTCTAAGAAGCTCATTAGCGGCGGTGACTTCATAGCGTAAGCTTCTGCTCGACCCATTACAATACAGTTTGTAATGATCAAGCCAACGAAAACCGACAACTGTTTTGATATTTCGTAGCTATAAGCTTTAAGAACTTGGTCAACCACAATAACCAATGAAGCAATAATCGTCATTTGAATGATGATACGCACACTCGATGGTATTTGATTACGAATTAACGATATGAACAAATTAGAAAATGCTACTACCGTTGTAAGTGCTAGCGACATAACTAGGGCAGTTTCTAACTTAGTTGTAATTGCCAATGCCGAGCAAATACCCAACACATGCAATGCGATAGGGTTACTATCAATAATTGGCCCGAAGAGGGCTTTTTTCATTTCTTTAGTATCAGCCATGTTCGTGCCTTAAGATTTCCAAGATTGATTTTTAAGATACGTTTCGTAACCATTCTCACCTGCCCAGTACACAAGCGTATTTTCAACACCGTTACTGGTTAAGGTAGCGCCTGATAATGCATCAACCGCGTACTGGTTATCGTTACCCACGTTTTTATCAACTGAAATAGCCACTTCGCCATCTTTATACAGTTGCTTACCGTCCCACTTGGCTTGCCAAGCTGGGTTCGTCACTTCAGCACCTAGTCCAGGTGTTTCTTTGTGTTGATAATAGATGAGTTCGCGAATAGTGTGGCCATCGTTATCTACCGCTAAAAAGCCGTACATCAAGTCCCACAGGCCGCTACCGTGAACGGGTAGAATAATACGTGATACTTCACCCGCTTCATTTTTTATATGGTAAACCGATGCAATACTTGAACGCTGTTTGAAGCCAACGTTCGACTTTTCAACAGGAACGTTAAACTCGCCAATTTTAGCAGCTTTGTACATATCAAAGTCTTCAGAAGGCTTTTCAACGTATTCGCCGGTAGCAAGTTCTACGAATTTTTCTTCAACACGAGCATCATACAAACTGGCTATTTCGTCTTGATTGCTAGCTTGGTCCAGTAGACCGGCTGCATTTAAGATGTTGGTTTTCTTATCCAACGCTGCGTTAGTCGCTTGTAAGCTTCTTAAGCCTACTGCTGCGCCTGATACAACAATTGAACATACTAAACAAACGGCAACTACGATGCCTACGGTTTTTCCTAAGGTTTCTTTTTTAGCCGACACGAGCAAGCCTCCGTTTAATATTGCTTTGCGCTACAAAGTAATCAAATAGTGGCGCCCACAAGTTAGCGAATAAAATTGCTAGCATTATTCCTTCAGGGAATGCAGGGTTTAATGCACGAACAAATACAGTCATAAAGCCAATGAACAAGCCATATGCAAACTTACCTTTGTTGGTAAACGATGCTGATACTGGGTCGGTTGCCATGAAGAACATACCAAACGCCAAGCCACCAATAACGTAATGAAAGTAGAATGGCATATTCATCATTGCGTTGGTGTCAGAGCCTATAATATTTAGTAAGTATCCAAATCCACCGGCACCTAATAAAACACCTAGCACAATACGCCAGCTGGCAATTCGCATATACATTATGAATAAACCACCGAGGATAATCGCCAAGGTTGATACTTCACCGGCTGACCCAGGAATATTTCCAAGAAATGCCTGCCAGAAATGATCGTTGGTGTATTCAAGAGTGCCATTGGCTGCTTGCGTTAACCACGTTGCACCTGAATATCCATCAGCGGCAACCCATACTTGGTCACCTGAAATTTGTGCCGGATACGCAAAGTACAAAAATGCACGTCCAGACAAGGCCGGGTTAAGGAAGTTGCGCCCTGTTCCACCGAATATCTCTTTAGCAATAACAACACCAAAGGTGATACCTAATGCAACCTGCCATAAAGGAATAGTAGCGGGTAAAGTAAGTGCGAAAAGAACCGACGTTACAAAGAAGCCTTCGTTAATTTCGTGCTTTCTTACTGAGGCAAATATAACTTCCCAGAAACCACCTACAATAAATGTAGTGGCGTAAATAGGTAGGAAGAAACATGCACCATAGGCCATCATACCTGCCCAACCAGTGCTTACATCCATGCTACCGCCTAAGGCAGTAAATAATGCAGCTTGCCAAATATCTGGTAGCGCGCCAGCGCCTGACATAATGGCCATATGCGCTTGAGCACCAATGTTATACATACCGTAAAACATTGCTGGGAATGTTGCCATCCACACCATTATCATGATGCGTTTTAAATCAATACTATCTTTTACGTGAGTAGAAGACTTATTGACGGTACCCGGCGTATAAAAAATAGTGGCCGCGGCTTCGTAAAGCGCGTAATACTTTTCATACTTTCCGCCTGCTTCAAAATCAGGCTCGATTTTTTCTATAAAAGCTTTTAAGCCCATGGTTAACCCTCCGACTCAATAGTGGTTAATACGTCACGTAAAACTTGGCCGTAATCGTATTTACCTGGACATACATAAGTACACAATGCCAAATCTTCTTCATCTAATTCCAATGCACCTAAAGTTTGCGCGCCATCAGAGTCACCCGACAATAAATCGCGAAGTAACAAGGTAGGAATAATATCAAGCGGCATTACACGCTCATAGTTACCAATTGGCACCATTGAACGGTTAGAACCATTGGTGGTAGAGGTCATATTGAAAAGCTTTTTAGGGCTTAAATGTCCTAAATAGGCACGAGTTACTGAGTGCTTATCACTTCCTGGCGTAATCCAACCAAGGAATTTTTTCTCAGTATCTTCTTCAATAATTGAAACTTGTACATGGAAGCGCCCTAAATAAGCGTGTGGACCATTCGCCTTCACACCATTTAACACTGAACCTGAAATGATTCTAACAGGCGTATCTGCATATTGGCCTTTCACTAGCTCATTAGTGCTAGCGCCAATTTGCGTACGAACAATTTGTGGTTGTTTAGCAGCTGGTCCAGCAATAGAAACTACGCGAGATACGTCTAATTCACCCGAAGTAACCGTTGCACCAATCGCAATAACGTCTTGGTAGTTTAGCTGCCAAACTGTTTTGCCTGGGCCCACTGCATCAAGATGATGAATATGGGTGCCGGCTAAACCTGCAGGGTGCGGTCCAGCAAACTCGTGAACTTCAGCTTGGCTAGCAGAAGCTTTTACATTTGCGCCACTGGCTTTACAAACGTAAATCTTACCTTCTGTTAAACGAGCTAAAACTTCTAAGCCACTCTCAAAGTCAGCGCTACGCTCTGCAATCACTAACTGTGGGTCAACCGCAAGAGGGTTGGTGTCCATTGCTGTGACAAAAATAGATTTTGGCGCGCTACCAATGGCAGGAGCCTTACTGAAAGGACGCGTACGAATTGCTGTCCATAAACCAGTTTCAACTAACAAATCAACAAGTTGTTGACGGTCAGTAGAAGCAATAGCCGATGCAGACACTTTCGTAAATTCAATTGAATCATCACCCTTAATACCAACAACTACCGACTGCAAAACACGTTTTGCACCACGGTTAACTTCTAGTATTTCGCCTGATGCAGGAGAGACATATTTAACCCCAGGGTTCTTTTTGTCTTCAAACAACAATTGACCTTTCTTTACGACATCACCCACTTGAACGTGCATGGTAGGTCGCATTCCAACATACTCTTCCCCTAAAATAGCCACTTTACTCACAGTTACGGTAGAACCGATCTGCTGTTGTGGGGCTCCTTTAATAGGAAGGTCTAAGCCTTTTTTGATTTTAATCATATGCAATTAGCTACTCTCAAATAGTTACCAATTTAAATTAGCCTGGATCAAGCTAGTTTAAATTAGCGCCTATTCCATTAGGTATTAAATTTAACACATACGTATTTCAAGTTCAGGTAAGAACCTGTACTACAACGTAATAGCGCATTATTTTTATGTTTATGTGTGCAGTGTTTCTACAAAATCACAAACCAGTATTGCGTAAAAAGACATCTACAGCTGATTTGTGGCGCGATTTTAGCATTATCTAGGTACAAAAGGCTATGATAATTATACCAAAAGCGTAATTGGGTGATGAATAATGTTTACACTTTAACATCACCCAAGGCCAAAATAGTTTTGTAAACCTAGTCCCAGCTTGCTAATGGGCTAACATCGGCTTCGTAGTCAACGCCCTTTAATTCAAAACCGAATAGGTTTAGAAATTCTGTGTTGTAGCCTTTGTAATCACTTAGCTCATGGAAATTATCCTGCGTCACTTTATCCCACAAAACTTTAATTTTTGCTTGTGTTGCATCATTGGTTTCCTTCCCATCCATACGATAACGGTTATTATCATCATATATTGGCTGGTTCCCGTATAAACATTGAGAAAACAAACCAACAATCTGCTCAATACAACCCTCATGGGTACCTTCATCTTTCATCACTTTGTAAATTAACGAAATATATAAAGGCATAACAGGAATTGCACTGCTAGCTTGTGTTACTAATGCTTTAAGTGATGACACATTGGCTTGCACAGATTTATCAGATAACTTTGACATGATTGCTTGAGCTGCACGATCCAAATCTTCTTTCGCCAAGCCAATAGTTGCTTGACCATATATAGGCCAAGTAAGCTCTTTGCCTATATATGTATAGGCTGTAGTCTTACAATCATCGCTTAATACGCCGGCTTCACCAAGCTGAACCATCCATCTTTCCCAGTCTTCACCGCCCATTACTTTCACAGTATGGTCAATTTCTTCTTGAGTAGCCGGCTCTAATGACACATCGTGAATAAGATCTTTGTCAGTATCATAGGTTTTGGTTGTGTAGGCTTTACCAACTGGCTTAAGTGTTGATTTAAATGTTTCGCCAGAATCAGGATCGGTTCGGCGAGGCGACGCTAGGCTATAAATCACTAAATCTACTTTGCCAAGCTTGTCTTTAATTTTTTCTATTGTACTTGCTTTAATTTCATCTGAGAAAGCATCGCCGTTAAGAGTTTCTGCATAGAGGCCATTTGCGCGGGCAGCTTGGTGAAATGATGCGGTGTTGTACCATCCAGCAGTGCCTGTTTTACGCTCTGATGGCTGCTTTTCAAAACAAACACCTAAAGTGTTCGCTCCATATCCGAAAGCAGAAGTAATACGAGACGCTAAACCATAACCCGTTGAACACCCTATCACTAGTACGTTTTTCGGACCTTCTTGTGGCCAATCTTGCGACTTAACGTAATCAATCTGATTGGAAACACTTTGCGCACATCCGTGAGGGTGGGCATTGGTACATATAAATCCACGTACTTTTGGCTTAATAACCATTAAAAAAACTCCTAAAAACGTTTTAAATCCATCAAGATAGCGCGCATTGTAATCAAACTAGCACAATTAACAAATCTGTCCAGATACAAAGACTAATTTCGAGTAGCTAACTTATCAGCCTTGCGGTTTTTGATCTTGATACTCAATATGGTGGCAGCAAATAGTAAAGTAATTGCGTTCGCTAAGGTAATTGGCATGTCGTTTTTTGCTATACCGTATGCGAGCCATAGTGCCACGCCGCAAACAAATGCCACGTACATTGATAATGAAAGTGCTCGAGTGTCATTGGTCTTAATGACTTTAATGACCTGAGGCAAAAATGATATTGTGGTTAAAATAGCAGCAAATAAACCAATTGAATCGACAATGTTAAACATGTTTACCTTCTTAATACTGCTAATGCAAACAAGCCCGCGCCAATTTTGACGCTAAGGCTTGAATAATATAGATATAGCGTAGCGAACCTTACGCTAGTATATCAAGTAACTCTACGTCAAACACTAATGTACTGAATGGACCAATAGCAGCGCCTGCACCTTGCTCGCCGTACGCTAGGTCATGTGGAACATGAATGCGCCATTTATCGCCAACAACCATTAGTTGTAAAGCTTCTGTCCAGCCTTTGATTACGCCATTGACTGGGAACTCTGCAGGTTGACCGCGCTCATAGCTGCTATCAAATACTGTGCCGTCAATAAGCGTACCGTGATAGTGAACACGCACTGTAGAAGCTGCAGTAGGTTTGTCGCCTTCACCTTTATTAATCACTTCGTATTGAAGGCCGCTCTCGGTTACGCTAACTTCATCACGCTGAGCATTCTTTTCTAGGTAATCAGTACCTTCTTGTACTTTCCCTGCAAATTGCTCTTGCTTAGCCGCTTGCATACGCTCATGGATTTCGTTAAAAGCAGCACGCAAATCATCATCGCTTACAGCTGATGCTTCTTGACTAAAGCCGTGTTGAAGGCCTGCTTTTACCACTTCAATATCTAAGCCCTCAAAAGGGTTAGACGCAAGCTGGCCGCCCATTTGATAACCAATACCGTAACTTGCTTGTTGCTCTACGCTAGTGTATTTATCTGACACATTGTCTCCTAATTAAAATAGTGATCACAGTAAAAACGGCAGTGTATCACACCCCAACACGCATCTAAACGATGCACAGGGGAAACTTTGGAGAATCGCTTATTGAATAAACAGATTGCACAATTAGCTGCATAAAAACCGCTGGTAGATATACTCATACGTGGTAACTTATATAGTTTGAATGTTAGACAAAGTGGTTTAACATATTTATCTTTATCTAGCCTAGCGTATTCACGCTGCAGCTAACATATTGTTTTCCTCACATATTAATCAGGAGTTTTCAACGCATGAAACAAGCCTTAACAGACCAACTTAAAGAAACGGTAAAATATTTAGGCGCAACCTTAGGGGAAGCAATCAAAGACGAATTAGGTGAAGACTGGCTAGCGCGCATCGAGAAAATACGCCATGATGGACGCCACTCTTCTAAAGGAGAGTTAGATAGCACTGAAGCTTTAGCTAGCCAATTGGCTGAGCTTGATAATGCCTCGCTACTTACTATTGCTAGAGCCTTTGCGCAATTTTTAAACCTTGCCAATATAGCAGAACAAGAATTTACGATCGCAAATGACACGGGCACATCAGTTGAAGAGCTTTTCGACACGGTAAATAAAAGTATTGGCGTAAATGCCAACAAAGAAGATGTGCTTAGTGCCATTAAAAATCTAAAATTAGATATGGTATTAACTGCGCACCCTACCGAAGTGACCCGTCGCACCAATATTCACAAACATCGTCAACTTGCCAATCAATTGCAAAAATTGCATAAGAGCCAGCTTAGTGATGTAGAAAAAAGACGCGCCAAGCAACGTATTGCAGATCTTATTAGCCAGGCTTGGCACACTGAAGAAATTCGATCAGTCAGACCAACTCCGGTAGATGAAGCAAGATGGGGATTCTCGGTAATTGAAAATTCATTATGGGAAGCCATCCCAGACTTTTTGCGCGATTTAGATGATTACTTACAGGTTAACTATGATGAATCTTTAGCATTAGACGCAAGACCAGTTCAGTTTAGTTCTTGGATGGGTGGTGACCGTGATGGCAACCCATTTGTTACCTCAAGTGTCACTCAAGAAGTATTATTACGAGCACGCCGCCGCTCAGCGAAGCTGTTTTTGAGCGATTTAAACCAGCTTTATACTGAACTTTCGATGAATGATTGCAATGACGTAGTGCGCGCACAAGTAGGTGATGTCAAAGAACCTTACAGAGCATTACTTAAGCCTTTAATTGCCAAACTACAGCTTACCCGAGAAGGCAGAGCACCTGTTGACCAATGGTTGTCAACCAACGATGAGTTACAAAAACCACTGCTAGATTGTTATCAGTCACTACTTGATTGCGGGATGGAAGTAATTGCCAATGGTGAATTACTAGATACCGTGCGCCGTTCATATTGTTTTGGCATGCATCTTCTTAAATTAGACGTTCGCCAAGATTCACAGCGCCACGCCGATGTGTTCTCAGAGTTAAGCCAGTATTTCGAAATGGGTGATTATAACGAGTGGAGTGAAGCCGACAAGCAAGCTTTCCTACTTAAAGAGCTCAGTTCTAAGCGCCCACTAATCCCTAGTAATTGGTCTCCCTCAGAGGATGTTCAAGAAGTACTAGATACCTGTAAAGTGATTGCCCAAAACGGCAAAGATGGCTTTGGCATTTACATTATTTCGATGGCGAGTGAAGCTTCGGATGTACTTGCGGTGCAGTTGCTGTTGCAAGAGTGTGGTGTAACGTGGCCAATGCCAGTAGCGCCTTTATTTGAAACCTTGGACGACTTGAACAATTCTCCGCAAGTTATGGAGAAATTACTAAATATTGATTGGTATAAAGAGTATGTAAATGGCCAACAATACGTAATGATTGGTTATTCAGATTCGGCCAAAGATGCTGGCTCCTTAGCCGCTGGTTGGGCGCAATATAGCGCACAAGAAGCATTAGTAAATATTGCTGAAGACCACAAATTAAAACTGACCTTATTCCATGGACGCGGCGGTACAATTGGCCGTGGTGGTTTACCAGCAAAAGCAGCCATTCACTCGCAACCGCCAGGCTCATTAGATGGTGGATTCCGAGTGACCGAGCAAGGGGAAACTATTCGATATAAATTTGGTATGCCCCAACTCGCTAAACGCAGCTTAGCGTTATATGCATCAGCCGTGGTTGAAGCCGTAATGTTACCGCCCCCGGCACCGAAACAAGCATGGCGAGACATTATTGAAGAAATGGCTAACAAAGGCCGCGATAATTACCGTCATACGGTTCGTCATGATCCTGAATTTGTGCCCTACTTTAGAGTGGCAACTCCCGAGCAAGAGTTAGGAAAACTCCCCTTAGGTAGTCGCCCTGCTAAAAGAAATCCTAAAGGAGGCATTGAAAGCCTTCGAGCCATTCCGTGGATATTTGCGTGGGCGCAAACTCGCCTTGTATTGCCGTCATGGTTAGGTGTAATGAAAGCCGTGGATGAGGTAAACGTTGGTGAAAATCAAGCCATAGTCCAAGAAATGATTGAAAACTGGCCGTTCTTCGCCTCACGAATTTCCATGCTTGATATGGTATTCCAAAAAGCAGATCCTAAAGTAAGTGAAGCTTACGATAAGCGACTAGTTCCTGACAATTTAACGCACTTTGGTGCGGCTTTACGGGCAGAACTCACCCAATCAATGCAAAGTTTGCTAAATATAACCGGCCACGAGCATATGATGGAAGATGATCCTGGTGCCCGAAATAATATGCAAATACGCGCTGGGTATTTGCAGCCCTTACACTACTTACAAATTGAATTGCTTGACCGTATTCGTAAGGCAGAAAAATCTGACTACAAAGATGACAACAAAGAAGAGCTTGAAAGAGCGATGATGGTTGCCATTACGGGCATTGCCGTAGGCATGAGAAATACAGGCTAATATGGCATTACAACAAGTCAATATTGGACTAATTAACCCTAAGTCAGCTAGCAACGTTGCCGTTATTTTGCGCGCGGCTGGCTGCTTTGGGGTCGCGTCCATTTTATACACCGGCCAACGCTACACCCATGCAAAAGCCTTTCATGAAGACACCAAGAAATTTCATCAAAGCTTACCTAGCATTGCCGTAGATGATTTAATAAAAGACGCGCCTTTGGGGGCAAGAAAAATTGCGATTGAACTGGTGGAAGGTGCCACCGCTTTGCCGGAGTTTAAACATCCTGAGAATGCATTTTACATATTTGGCCCTGAAGACGGCTCTATTCCGCAGGCTGTTTTAGACCAATGTGATGACGTGGTTTATATTCCTACTCGTTCAAGTATGAATTTAGCGGTAACCGCTAATGTGGTGCTGTATGACCGCTTGGCTAAATCAGATTACGAACGCGGTGATGAACTCATTAAGCAAAGCCGTGATAAAAATAACAATACGCGCGTTTAAATTATGCCAATAAATTTGACTGCAACGCGCGTGTTATTCATGATATTAGTAATGACTGCTGGCTTTAGTAGTGCAGGTGAAATAGCTGCAAGCGGCAAAAAGCATAGTGAGGGACAACTCACACTTTCACAAGAGCAACTGCGTGCTATAGGGCAGAAAATATATATAAATGAAACCGGTGGCAAACTCGAAAATTTGATTGCTTGGAATAATGGCGAAAACTTCGCAAGTTTAGGCATTGGCCATTTCATTTGGTTTCCAGAAAACAGCACAAGCCCATTTACAGAAACCTTTCCCGCCTTAATTGACTATTTTAAAGCCCAGAATCTAGCCATGCCAAGTTGGTTGCAATATACCCATGACTTACCTTGGAGCAGTAAAAGCGCTTTTATGGCTGCATCGAATAGCGTAAAAATGAGTGATTTAAAGGACTTGTTAAGCAATACCATGGATTATCAAGTCGCCTTTATTCATAAGCGTATGCAACAAGCACTGCCCTTAATGCTAAGTCATATTGAAAGCGCCGCCCAACAAAAGTTAGTAAGTACCAACTTTCACACTTTATCTTCTAGTGAGCTAGGCTTATATGCCTTAATTGACTATGTTAATTTTAAAGGGGAAGGTGTTTCATCAACAGAAACGTATCAAGGGGAAGGATGGGGCTTATTACAAGTTTTACAAAGTATGGACCCGGCAAATAACAACCCTCACAAAGCTTTTCACTATGCTTGCGATGAAGTATTAACAAGAAGAGTGAAGCTTTCCTCACAGCAAGAAGTTGAGCAGCGCTGGCTAGCTGGTTGGCGAAAGCGTTGTGCTACCTACTCTTCCGCTACACATAGCAATATAAATTAAGACACTACAGGCACAAAAAAACCAGCGCTAAGGCTGGTTTTTTTTAAGCTTTAGTACTTAGCCGTTTACGAAATCAACACCTAGTTTGATATCGCCACGTAAGCCTTCAAGCATATCTTCTTTCGCTTTTTGTTCAAATGCGCTTAATTCGCCGTAAGGCAAAATTTCTTCAACGCCATTTTTACCCAAACGTACTGGGTGAGCAAAGAATGCAGCATCTTCAGAACCGTCTACTTGAACATAAGTATATTCAGTAACGTCTTTGCCCTGCATTGCATCTACTAATGATAAGCAGAAACGTGCTGCAGCTTGACCCATAGACAATGTAGCTGAACCGCCACCCGCCTTAGCTTCAACAACTTCAGTACCTGCATTTTGAATGCGCGGCGTTAAAGATGCGATTTCATCATCGGTAAAGCTCACGCCTTCAACCTGTGATAGCAATGGTAAAATTGTGGTACCAGAGTGACCACCAATTACCGGTACGTGAATTTCAGACGTGCTTTTGCCTTTTAATTCAGCAATGAAGGTTTCAGAACGAATAACATCAAGCGTAGTTACACCAAATAATTTATTCTTATCGTAAACGCCTTTAGCTTTAAGTGTTTCAGCGGCAATAGCAACCGTTGTGTTTACTGGGTTAGTAATTACACCAATACATGCTTTAGGACAGTTGTCAGCACATGCTTCAATTAGGTTTTTAACAATACCCGCGTTAATGTTGAACAAGTCAGAACGGTCCATTCCAGGTTTTCTTGGAACGCCTGCTGGAATCAATACTATGTCACAACCGCTTAATGCCGCGGCAAGGTCATCTTTACCAAAACCGGCAACTTTAACATCGGTAGGGATGTGGCTAAGGTCTACGGCTACGCCCGGTACTACAGGTGCTACATCGTACAATGATAATTCTGAGCCTGCAGGTAATTGTGTTTTTAATAACAACGATAAGGCTTGACCAATACCACCAGCTGCGCCCAATACGGCTACTTTCATAAAGTTATCTCCGGTTAAACAAGATTGATAAATTGAGCCCGAAGATTAGCCCAAATTTGACATAATCTCAATCACCCTATGGTCTAAGTAAGCAATTAGTCGCCTAAGCTGGGTATTTTTTGTGTGAATAATTGCCAATTCGCCAGCCTTGTAGCAAAATACGCAAGACCGTTGCATTCACAAGACAACAAAAGAGTATTCAAGTTAACATGACTACACAAAAACAAGATGTATTAGTTAAAGCATTCCGAGAAATTTTAAATACAGAAAGCTATGGCTCACAAGGCGAAATTGTAAGTGGTTTAAAATCACTTGGTTTTGACAATATTAGCCAATCGAAAGTATCGCGTATGTTAAGTAAGTTTGGTGCGGTACGTACCCGTGATGCGCGTGGTGACATGGTCTATTGCTTGCCACCTGAACTCGGCATGCCAACGGCTAAAAGCCCACTGAAGCAACTCGTGCTTGATATAGTGCATAATAATGTAATGGTGATTATTAGAACCAGCCCAGGAGCCGCACAACTCATTGCCCGCTTGCTTGATTCTTTAAGTCACACTGATGGGGTGTTAGGCACAATTGCCGGTGATGACACAATATTTATTGCGCCAGCCGACATTAGCAATATTGATGAGCTTCGCCAACGTGTCCAAGACCTTTTCGACAGCGTTTAATTTACTTAGTCTTATTTGCTAGCGCGTATTCATACAGCTGCTTTTTGTTAAGTTTATAGTGCTCACTTACCACTGCAGCTGCCTGTTTAGGGGGAAGTAGCGCTCCTAATTGATTCAACAATGCAATTGCTTGAGCCGGTAAAGCTTCATCATTAGGGGCTTTACAATACAGCATTAACACAAATTCGCCTTTCTGATGCGCTTGGTCTTCTTCTAACCATGAAAGTACTTCCTGTGCACTTCCACTTATATAAGTTTCAAAGTGTTTGCTAAGCTCTTTGGCCAATACAATATGATGCAAAGCAGGCAGCACATCAATGCACGTGAGAATAGTGTCTTTAACTCGCCTAGGTGATTCATAAAATACGCAGGTCATATGGCGTTTTGCAGCGCTGGTGATAGCGTCTTGTTTTGCCTTTTGCTTAACCGGTAAAAAACCTGAGAACATAAACTGATCAGTTGGTAAACCTGATGCGCTGAGCGCGGTAGTAAGCGCACATGGCCCGGGAAGTGCGATAACCTTTAACTTATGTGCTCTGCAAGTACTCACTAAGGTGTAACCTGGGTCGCTAATAAGCGGAGTTCCCGCATCTGAAATGAGGGCAATAGACTCACCTTCGCTTAATTTTTTGATTAATATTTGGGTACGCTGGGCTTCGTTATGATCATGCAAGCTAATGGTTTTCGTTCCGATACCATAATGATGCAAAAGTTGGCCTGAATGGCGTGTATCTTCCGCCGCAATTAAGCTTACTTCAGACAATACATCTAAGGCGCGCTGAGAAATATCTGATAAATTGCCTATTGGCGTGGGTACAATATATAAAATGCCCGACAAATTTCGCCTACTTTTCGTGATTGATGAACTTAAGGGCTAGTTTACACAAACTTAAGTACAGATTGCATGATTTGTGCTAGATATTTTCAACAAGCTCAGTAAACTGTTAAGTTGCCGCCAACTTACTACAGGCGAAAACAAATAAACTCATTTTTAAATACTCAGGTTGTGTATGACAAATAACAAAAATTTCTGGTGTGCATTGGTAACTATTAGTACCTTATACGGTTGCGGCTCAACACCCAAACCTGCCCGCCTTGACACACCTGAAACGAATTCGAATTCAAGTGTTGTAATATCTGAGGCGGCTACAGGAATTAATGCCATTGAACGTGCGTATGCTAAATCACAAAATATTGCCTCACGTAATTTAGCGTTAGTTAAGTTAGCAAATGTATACGTCAGTGAAAACAGATGTTTAGAGGCAGAGCAAGTACTAGCCAGTATTAACGATAATTCATTGGCACCTTTTACTCAGGGTTTGTCGAGTTTGCTTAAGTTAGAATGCCAATTCACGTTGCATAAAGAGGGGATTCCTAAACCACTTTTAACCTTGATGCATAAATGGTCAGAAGATACGTATTTGATTGATAGCGGGTCTTTCCAAACAAGCGTTGCTAGTTCAATTGATCTAGATTTAGGCCAAAGAGCTACCCTAGCTCGAGCTAAATTACTGGCTGAAGAAAAGCAATATTCAGCGGCAATTGATATGCTATTGAAGCAAGACGCAAATAAAGAGTCAATCAGTACCTTTGCATACAGTAACGCATTGTGGAAATGGTTTTCCTTAGCTTCTGACGCCTCGCAGGCTCAATTAGTGAGTATTTATCCGTTTTTACAAGACCATCTAGCCATACTGCAAATTGTTGAAGATCTGTCATTAAATGACAGCACCAGGCAGGCCAATATCAAACAATGGTTTAGCCAGTTTCCAGATGCTTATATTACTAAGCATCAACCAAGCCAAATACTAGATTATCTAAATTTAGAACAAAGTAATGGTGTACATACTGCCATCTTACTTCCTCTTAGTGGAAGGCTTTCTAGCCAAGGAGAAGCAATTAAGCAAGGCATTTTAGCTGCGTATTTGCAGCATACCCAAGAACAGCAAAATCAAGACGAGCCGTCTATTACATTTTTAGACACCGGATCGGCCAGTGAATTGTCTCCAGATATAAATGCCGATACCTTGGCTAATTACGAAACAGTAATTGGACCGCTATTAAAGTCACATATTGAGCAACTCGCGCAACTTAATTTCCCCAAGCAAAAGCGAATCTTCCTAAACAACGATGAAAACTTTGAAAATTCTGATGGCCTGGTTCGCGCATTTTATTCATTGTCGCCAGAACAAGAAGCTCGCCAACTAGCTACGCTAATGCAATCACGCGGTATTAAGAATCCAGTTGTGATAGATGATAGCTCAAATGTTGGCAAACGTATGGCCAAGGCATTTAATGAAGCCTGGATGAGCAAGTTAGACGAGGCAAATATTAAAGTCCTAACGCAAGGCATTGAGAGTATTAGTTATACCGACAATAAAAGTATGCGTATTGGTATAACAGCATCGTTAGATGTATTGCAAAGTCAGCGCCGTATTCAGCAATTGAGTAATATAAGCAATGAACGCGTTTATAGTGTAACTCGCAATCGCCGCGACTTAGACGCATTCGTTGTATTTGCAAAGCCGAATGACCTTGAGTTAATAAACCCCATTATTGAAGCGAGTATTAGCCTGTTTACGGAAAAGCAGATACCTGTGTTTGCGAGTTCATATAGCTATGACCATAAGCAAAATAAAAATACCCAACGCGATCTTCGAAACTTGGTATTTATTGACATGCCTTTACTGCTGCCAGAAGGCCGCCAGCTAGCTATATCCAATACCGTTGATGGTTTATTTAACCAACCCCCTAGTGCATTTTTGCGCTTATTTGCTTTTGGCTATGATGCATTTACCTTAAGTGAAAATATTGCTCAGCTAAGTACTTTTACGCATATGAGCGTGCAAGGCTTAAGCGGTAAGCTCATGGTGGGTCAGAATAATATATTAATTAGGCAGCTTAATTCTCTTTCAATTACTGACAACAACGGTTAAGCCAATTGCAGAACGAGTCAAAGGCTATTGGAAAACGAGAACAAGCAAGACTAGCCGGCGTGGCCGCAGAGCTTAGAGCTAAAGAGCATTTGCTATTAAACGGGCTTCACTTCGTAGAACAAAATTACAGCGTACCCTTAGGCGAGATTGATTTAATATTTAAAGATGCGAACCAATGGGTGTTTGTTGAAGTCAAATATAGAGCCGATAATACGCATGGTTCGGCCGCAGAGCAATTTACTAGCGCGAAGCGAAACAAGATGCACAAAGCAATTATGTGCTATTTACAGCAGTATAACTTAAACTTAAATCACACCAGTTTACGAATTGATGTTGTAGCTATAGACGATGAGCAGTTAGAATGGCTAACGAATGTATGACATTAGGTAAAAGGATAAAAAGAGCGTGTTAGATAACATTAAGAAAAGCTTTACTGAAAGCATCCAGACCAAAATAGCCGCAGCAGAGGCACTTCCAGAGCCCATTGAGAAAGCGGCTAAAATGATGACTGATGCTTTAATTCGAGGCAATAAAATATTGTCGTGTGGCAATGGAGGCTCAGCCGGCGACGCGCAGCATTTTTCATCAGAGTTACTTAATCGTTATGAACGAAACCGCCCTTCTCTACCGGCTATAGCATTAACCACTGATAGCTCTACAATTACATCTATCGCAAATGATTTTTCTTACGATGACGTATTCTCAAAACAAGTAAAAGCATTAGGCCAGGCTGGCGACATATTACTGGCAATATCAACTAGCGGTAATTCAACAAATGTTATTAATGCTATGCAAGCTGCGCTAACTCGAGATATGACCATTGTTGCTTTAACGGGTAAGGATGGCGGCGAGATGGCTGGTTTAATTGGTGAAAATGATGTAGAAATACGTGTTCCTTCAAATAAAACAGCGCGAATTCAAGAGGTGCATTTGTTAGTCATTCACAATTTGTGCGAATGTATTGATAACACCCTGTTCCCCATGGCTAGCGGAAATTAAAACAATGATAAAGAAGCTAATAACAGTAGGTTTAGTATTGTCATCACTTAGTGGCTGCGTGTCGGTAGTGGCGGTAGGTGCTGCCGGTACCGCTGCGGTTTCAACCAGTGATCGTCGTTCACTTGGCACACAAATAGATGATAAAACCACTACCGCACGAGTAAGCACCGCAATTAACAAAATTCCTTTGGTAGAAGAAAACGCTGACATAAGCGTTCACGTATACAATGGCCAAGTACTGTTAACAGGGCAAGCTAAAACACAGGCTTTAATTGAACAAGTGCAAACGGCCGCCTCGGGTGTAACTAATGTGCTTAAAGTGCACAATCAAGTCCGTTTAGGTGAGCCTATTCCCACAACTTCAACCATTAACGATATTTACTTAGGCACTAAAATTCGTACCCTAATGGCCGCTAATGACAACGTCCCCATGCTTAAGCTTGACCTGATTGTTGAAGACAGCGAAGTATTTATTATGGGAAGGTTAACTAAAACAGAAGCGACTGCTGCGGTAGAGTTAGTGCGAAATGTAGATGGCGTGGTCAAAGTTATTAGAGTGATGGAATTAGTCAACTAAACAGCAAACTGACGCTCTGTTAACAATAAAAAAAGCCGCTTAAAAGCGGCTTTTTTTATTTATTTCACAATGCGTAAACCGGGTTTACCCTTTGGCGGGCTATTCGATTTAGGTGCATCACCCAAATTCACACTACTTAAACCTGAAGAGTCGTCCTCAGAGGGCGTAGTAGGCTCAGGTGGCTCGGGAACGCTAAACACTGTACCAGCACCATTCTCTTTTGCGTAAATCGCCTCTACGGCCACACAAGGAAACGAAACAAGCATAGGTTGTCCAGAAAAACGTGCTTGGAATTGCACCCATTGCGTATCTAAAACGAAATTTACGCAGGCACTGGGCGAAACGTTCAGCACGATTTGGCCATCATTGACGAACTGAGTAGGGACTTTAACATCGGGAAAATCAGCATTAACTACCATATATGGAGTTAGCTCATTATCGACTATCCAATCAAAGAATGCGCGTAACAAATAAGGCTGATTAGGCGTCATGTCTTGCATACAAAATCCCTTGTTATCACAATCCACCTTATAGTGGGTTGTGAATCTCTCTTTCTTGGTCAGTAAGTGAAGCTTTAAACGAACCTCTTTCGAAAATACGTTTCATGTAAGCAACCACTTCACGGCTACCTTGGCCATCAAGTTCAATATCTAATGCAGGTAAACGCCACAATAGCGGAGCTAAGTAGCAATCAACTAAACTGAATTCTTCACTCATAAAATAATCAGTTTCTGCAAAAATAGGCGCTAGGCTTAATATTGCTTCTTTTAATTCTTTGCGCGCTTCATTAGCACCTGGGTCGTTTCTGAAAACACGAGCTGCTAATGCATACCAATCTTGCTCTATACGGTGCATCATAAGACGGCTTTGGCCGCGAGACACTGGATAAACAGGCATAAGAGGCGGATGCGGAAAACGCTCATCTAGGTATTCCATGATGATGTGTGACTTATAAAGCACCAACTCACGATCAACTAAGGTTGGCACTGTCCCGTAAGGGTTTAGATCCAACAACTCTTCATTGATTTGGCTTGGCTCAGTGTAAATCACTTCGACGCCAACGCCTTTTTCAGCTAATACGATTCTAACTTGATGTGAGTAAATGTCGATATTGTCTGAAAACATCGTCATGATAGAACGTTTGTTTGTGGCTACAGCCATTAAAACCTCCGCGCTCTTTATTAACGTTTACGTACTACGCAACAAAGAAGTGTTTAATAAAAGTAAAGCGTAAAAAGGGGCACTGCAATGCGCAGTACCCCTTAAAAATGACGACAGATTGTATACTATTACTTGACATCTCGCCAGTAATCTTTCTTCAATAGCAAAGCAAATACAAAGAAGATTACAATAAAGATAAGTACACCACGCCCCATGGACTCTGATTCCAGTCGACTAGGTTCGCCTGTGTATACTAGGTAGTTAACCAAGTCACGAATAACAGCATCGTATTCTTCTTCGTTTAACTTACCGTTTCCATCATTAGTTAAGCCATTTGGACGTTGTACAAGCTCACCGTCAACAAGCACTTCTTCAACGGCTAATCGTGGTGTCCCTTGTAAGCTTTCAAGTACATGTGGCATACCAACATTGGGAAACACTAAGTTGTTTACACCAAATGTTTTGCTTTCATCAACGTAGAAACTTCTCAAGTAAGAATATAGCCACTCTGGACCACGCACACGAGCAACAAGCGTTAAATCAGGAGGTGGAGCACCAAACCATACGGCAGCTTCATCAGCTGGCATAGGTGAAGTAATATAGTCTGACACTTTTTCGCCAGTAAACTGAAGGTATTGTTGCCCTAAGTCCTCTGGAATTTCTAAATCGTTAAACGTACGTTGATATCTTTGATACTGCATTTGGTGGCAACCTAAGCAGTAGTTCATGAAAACCTTTGCACCATTTTGCAATGATGCTTTGTCTTTAAGGTCAATATCAACATCATCTAAAGGATGTGAAGAGCCTGCTGCAAACGCGAAGCTAGGCACGAGTAATATCAGTGCAATCCATTTTCTCATTTAGGGATCCTCGCAGGTACAGGTTTAGTCTTTTCGTTTTTAGAATATATAAACAGCAATATAAAGAAACCGAAGTAGAATACAGTGGCTACTTGTGATGCTGTAATTTTCCATGCTTCTTGTGGCGTACCACCTAAGTAACCAAGGAAAATAAACACTATTGCGAACACAATTAGATTTACTTTATGCAATCCACTTCTGTAACGCCATGAACGCACGTTGCTGCGATCAAACCATGGTAATGCGAACAAGAATGCAATCGCACCAAACATTGCCAATACACCTAATAATTTATCTGGAACAGCTTTCAAAATAGCGTAGAAAGGTGTGAAGTACCAAACAGGGAAAATATGTTCTGGTGTTTTGTATGGGTTAGCAATTTCAAAGTTAGGATGCTCTAAGAAATAACCGCCCATTTCTGGCATGAAGAACATGATGTAACAAAATGCAAATAAGAATATGGTAAATGCCACTAAGTCTTTTAGCACTATGTGCGGGAAGAACGGTACTACATCATCTACGATGTCATATTTGTCAGTGTAGTATTCATGAATCTTAAATTTGGTTTTTTCTTCTTCGCTTAGGCTACCTTTAGGACGTTTAATGTTTACGCCATCAGGGTTATTAGAGCCAACTTCGTGCAAAGCAACAATGTGCAAGAACACCAGAATTACGATAACAAGTGGTAGCGCAATAACATGCAAGGCAAAGAAGCGGTTTAAGGTTGCGCCTGAAATTACGTAGTCACCCTGAATCCATTGTACTAGATCAGGACCTACAACGGGAATTGCACTAAATAAAGATACAATAACCTGTGCGCCCCAGTAAGACATTTGTCCCCATGGTAATACATATCCCATGAAGGCTTCAGCCATAAGCGCTAAGTAAATTAACATACCGAAAATCCACAATAACTCACGTGGTTTTTGGTAAGAGCCGTAGATCATGCCGCGGAACATGTGCATGTACACTACAATAAAGAAAGCAGATGCGCCCGTGCTGTGCATATAGCGAATAAGCCAACCGTAGTCTACTTCACGCATAATATACTCAACTGATGCGAACGCGCGCTCAGCTGAAGGCTCAAAGTTCATAGTTAACCACACACCCGTTAGGATCTGGTTAACCAATACGATGGTGGCTAAAAACCCAAACACATACCAAAAGTTCATGTTTTTGGGTGCTGGGTATTGAATTGCGTGCATATTTGCAACGCGCATCATTGGAATTCGTTGTTCTATCCATCCTAAGAATGCGTTCATTATGCAGTCTCCTCGTCTGAACCAATCAGTAAGGTGTTGTCATCAACAAACATGTACGGAGGTACTACTAGATTTAACGGAGCAGGTACGCCTTGGAAAACGCGGCCAGCCATATCAAACTTAGAACCGTGACAAGGGCAGAAGAAACCTTCAGCTACGCCTTCAGCATACTGAGCGAATGCGCCATCAATTAAATGCTGCGGAGAACAACCTAGGTGAGTACAAATACCTACCAATACTAAATACTCTGATTTAATAGAGCGATATTGGTTTTTCGCATATGCTGGCTGCTGTTCATTATCAGACTCAGGGTCACGTAGTTGATCTTCATGCGCACCTAATGATGCAAGAAGTTCAGGCGTTCTTCTAACTACCCATACTGGTTTACCGCGCCATTCTACACGAATTAACTGGCCAGCCTGAATACCACTAATGTCAACTTCAACATCAGCACCCGCTGCTTTTGCTCTAGCACTTGGTTGCCACGATGCAATAAAAGGAACCGCAGCCCCTGCTGCGCCTACAGCACCAATAACGGCGGTAGTAACAGTAAGGAATTTACGGCGACCGTTATCAGAAGCTTGCGCGTCTGTATTGCCGTTCTGGGCTGACTTATTAGCATCTATTGATACTTCGCTCATCAACTATTCTCCGAGGGTTGGAAAAGGCCTTTCAACCTACATTTTGCTGTGTTACTGGGTTATCGCCTGCAATCGTGATTTCATTAAACCAAGCTTGCGCCGCATTACCCAATAAAATTTTACCGCGTATGGTAAAAGAAAACACTTATAAAACACAAGGTTTTACTGCAAAAAAGGGTGCTTTAAGTTTGTTTTGAGTCAACAATTTTGCACACAAGCACTTAATCTGCCTATTGGACTATGGTCTTCATTGGCAATATGCACTAATTTAAAACAAAAAAAAACCCAGCCGAAGCTGGGTTTTTGAATTTGCTTTGCAAATAAGCTTTGCAGTAAAAACGATTAACGTTTTGAGAACTGTGGACGCTTACGAGCTTTATGTAGACCAACTTTCTTACGTTCAACACGACGTGCATCACGAGTAACAAAGCCAGCTTTGCGCAATTCTGGACGAAGACTTTCGTCATATTCCATAAGTGCACGGGTAATACCGTGACGGATTGCGCCAGCTTGTCCTGAAATACCGCCACCAGAAACAGTAACGTAAAGGTCAAACTTTTCTAGCATATCCACTAATTCTAGTGGCTGCTTAACGATCATACGAGCAGTTTCACGACCGAAGAAAACGTCTAGTGGACGTTTGTTAACCGTGATAGTGCCGTTACCTGGACGAAGGAATACGCGAGCTGTTGAGCTTTTGCGACGACCTGTACCATAATATTGAGTATCTGCCATTGTGCGCGCTCCTTATATATCCAAAACTTGTGGCTGTTGTGCTTGATGCGTGTGCTCTGGTCCAATGAATACTTTCATTTTACGGAACATAGCGCGGCCTAGTGGTCCTTTCGGCAACATACCTTTAACTGCACGCTCTAAAACCGCTTCAGGCTTTTTCGCTAGTAGTTTTTCAAAAGTAGTTTCTTTCAAGCCACCTACATAACCAGAGTGGTTATAGTAAATTTTGCCTTTCGCTTTATTACCCGTTACGGTAATTTTTTCAGCATTAACAACAACAATGTAATCACCAGTGTCTACGTGAGGCGTATACTCTGGCTTATGCTTTCCACGCAATCTAGTTGCGATTTCAGCCGCTAAGCGACCTAACGTTTTGTCTGTGGCGTCTACCACGAACCAGTCGCGTTCAACGCTTTCTGGTTTAGCAACAAAAGTTTTCATTTCAATTTCACCCAAAAAAATATTTAAAAAAAGTTATTAATATCAATCATATGACCCCTTCGAGCCGATCAATCTTCCACCTTCCCAAAGGTGGGCGTAACTGGGCAGGTCGCGAATTATACAGATTTACAGCAAAAAGCGAAGTGCTAATTGCAAATAATTTATACAAAATACCAAACAGCGGCGTAATTTACTTGATTAACGCGTTAAACGCACTACGTCTGAAACATCTTTAATTTGTTTTAAACGTTCTGTTACTTTCTCAAGTGCTTCACGGTTGAGCACATCAATGGTAATAGTAATTTTAGCTTTATAGTTAGATTTATCACTGAAGCTATTTACGCCAAGTAAGCCAACCTTGTCATTCGCAAGCACAGTTGTAATATCACGAAGTATGCCGGTTCTATCAGTGGTAAATATATCTAAATTGGCTTCAAAGCTTGATGAATAATCCTCTGACCAACTTACTTCTATTTCACGCTCAGGATGTTGCGACAATAAATGCTCTAAATTCTGACACGCTTCTTTATGAACACTCACGCCTTTACCTTGGGTTATGTAACCAACAATCGCATCACCTTGTACGGGTTTACAGCAATTGGCCAACTGGCTCAATAAGTTACCCACACCTTCAGCAATTACGGCGTCTTGCTGTTTCTTACCTTGCTTTTTGCGTGGCTTAGCAAGCGCGATTTCTTCTTCAGGCTCAGGCGCAATGTGTATGGTCGAGATGCTGTTAATAACATTCATGACCCGCAAATCACCAGCGCCTATTGCCACGTATAAGTCATCAATTGATTTAAGATTGTATTTATCAACCACATCAACAGCATGTTTAAGGCTTAAATTGACCTTAAGTAGTTCCCGCTCCAGTAACTCTTTCCCCGCTTCAATATTTTTGTCTTTGTCTTGCTTTTTAAAGTAAGAATGAATAGTAGCACGCGCTCTTGAGGTATGAACGTAGCCTAAACCCGGATGCATCCAGTCTCGACTAGGCGTCCCATTTTTGCTTGTGAGCACACTTACTTGATCACCATTTTTAAGATGGTAGGTAAACGGAACAATACGCCCATTAATTTTAGCCCCCGTGCAGCGATGCCCCACGTTGCTATGAATGTAGTAAGCAAAATCAAGCGGAGTGGCGCCCACCGGCAGGTCAATCACGTCACCTTTAGGCGTAAAAACATACACACGGTCATCAAACACCTGGCTTCTAAATTCTTCAACGAGATTGCCTGACTCGGCCATTTCTTCTTGCCACTGCAAGATTTTACGAAGCCAGTTAACGCGTTCGTCATTGCTCGCTGTTTTACCCGCACTACCCTCTTTATATTTCCAGTGCGCAGCTACGCCTAGTTCAGCATCTTGATGCATTTGTGAAGTACGAATTTGTATTTCTAGCGATTTGCCAGCCGGCCCAATTACTACAGTATGAATACTTTGGTAGCCATTAGGTTTCGGAGTAGCTATGTAATCATCAAACTCGCTAGGAATATGCTTAAAATTCGCATGAACAATTCCCAATGCGGCATAGCAATCTTGCAGCCTGTCAGCAATAATGCGCAAGGCTCTAATGTCAAATAACTGCTCAAATCCTAAGCTTTTCTTATGCATCTTTTTATAAATACTATAAATGTGCTTAGGCCGCCCTATTACTTGCGCTTGAATCTTTTCTTTGTCTAAGAGCGCTTGTAAATGAATCACAAAATCTTGAATGTATTGCTCTCTATCGCTACGCTTTTCTTTTAGCATGCTGGCAATACGTTTATAAGTTTGCGGGTGCAAATAACGGAACGATAGATCTTCTAATTCCCATTTTAGCTGGCCAATTCCTAAGCGATTGGCTAAGGGCGCATATATAGTGGCGCATTCTTTAGCCACCAAAACACGGGTTTCCTCGTCTTCGTCTTTTATTTTATGTAATGTGCAAATTCGCTCGGCCATTTTGATTACTATGGCTCGTACATCTTCAACCATAGTCAATAGCATGTTACGCAAGTTCTCAATTTGCGTGGCATCTGATGTAACACGTTTAGATTGCAAAGAGTTAATTGCGCGCATTTTGCGAACGTTCTCAACCAAATAAGCGATATTTTCACCAAAACGCTCTACCACTTCTTCTTGCGTTAATTGATGAATTTCACAATAAGGATAGACTAAAGCCGCTTGAAGAGTTTCATCATCCATGTGCAATTGCTGCAATATCTCAACCATTTCTTGGCCAATCAGGAGAATCTCAGGCGCGTCTGACACGGTACGCAACTTTTCTTTAGTTGAGCTTGATAAACTTAAATCTTGTAGCCATTTTTGAAACTCTGGCCGTTGTAATTGATGAACGCTTCTTATGGAAACCATAATTTTCCTTGAATATACAACAATTGGGCACTTGAGATAACTCAGAGGCATTAAGCCATTACGGTCAAATCTCTTTTATACTGCCTTTTTGCTAGGTCACTATTGTTTTGCAACGAGTAAGGCCATTACTTCTAAATGGCTAGTGAACGGAAACATATCTAAGGCTGTAATCTTGTCTATTTTATAATGAGTTTGCAAGTGTTTAAGATCTCTTGCAAAGCTATTAGGATTACACGACACATATAATATTTTTGAAACCGCTTTGTTCGCCAGTGCTATGCACAATTCTAATGCGCCCTCACGGGAAGGATCAAGGATGACTAAGCTATCTTTTTCCATGGAGATCTGCGCCAAGGCCCGCTCATCTGACAAATCACAAGTCGCAAATGTGCAATTTTCAATATTGTTCACTGCTGCATTATGTTGAGCAAGCTCAACCATTTCATTCACCCCCTCAAATCCAAGCACTGACTTTACTTTCGGCGCAAGCATAAGCGAGAAGTTTCCTGAGCCACAAAAAAAGTCATACAACACTTGATTAGGCTTAGGGTTTAACCAGTCTGCAGCTGTGCGTAACATGGCGTCATTAACGCGGGCATTTACTTGCAAAAAATGATGAGGAGCGCCCTGTAGCAATGTATTTTGTTGATTTAAGATAGGTAAAGATTCACTTAAGGCATTTATTAGCACCGGTTCAGCTTGCTTGCTTTTCACCACCACGCTAATAGGAAGCGCTTGGCTTTGCACAAATTCTTGTAAATACATAATAGATTTAGCTGACAGCGTTTGAGTAACAAACAAGGCTAGTTGAATAGTATCTTCAGCGAAAGATTCGTGTGTGTATGCAAGGGTATCGGCAACCGTTATTACAATGTGTCCAACAGACGCAATAGAGGGAAACCCTTTCAGCATTGTGTTTATAGGAAGAAGTGCAGATTGAATGGGAGCAAGCGCTATAGGGCAGTTTTGTATATCAATTACTCGCTGGCTTTTACGCTCTCTATATCCCACCTTAACCTTATTCTTGTTCCTTGCATCAACCGCTAAGCGTATACGACGCCTATAAGCTGTGGCTTCGTTAACGCTATTTTTGCCTGGTATCGTGTTTGAGCTCGTATAATTGATATCAGAGCGAATAGGCGCAAGCCATTTATCGGCAACTACTTGGTGCTGATGACTTAAGTAACCTTGCAAGGCTGCATACTTTTCACTTAAGGCATATTCTGCTTGAACATGTTGTAAGGTACAGCCTCCGCACTTTTCGTAGTACTGGCAAAACGGCTCCTGTCTATATTCATTTTTTTCAATAACCTTAAGCACTCGAGCATTTCGTACTTTTTTGCTAGCTTGATACACCTTTACTTCACAGGTTTCATTCGCCAAGGCGTTTTCAACAATAGTAATAGGTTGGGTGCTGAAACTAATCCCCTTACCTGTGTGATCAAGTTTATTTATACTGATGATTTCGCTCGCATTTTGCGTGTTTGAATCAGGCTGTAGTGAAGCTAATGAGTGAACAGTAGACCGGCCTTTGGGTACTTTAGATCTATTTGATTTACCTTTTTTAGGCTGAAAAAACTGGGCCATTGAGTATTTACCTTAGTGTTGCGTTTGATCTTATAACGCTATTTTTACGACTCTAGTACAACCATTGCAGTGGCATATTCAACTTCATCAGAAATAGATATATGGCAAGACACCACTTTTAGGTCGTTAAACTTATCTAGCAAAGGTGGCATTGGGACAACCATTGGCTTGCCCAGCTCATCATGTTCAATTTGTATCATTTGCCAGCTCAGTCCGTTCCCTATTCCAGTACCAAGGGCTTTAGCTAGCGCTTCTTTACTTGCAAACTTTTTCGCTAAATAACGTGCTTTAGCTTTACTGGCAAAATACTCCTGCAATTCAAATTCGGTCAAAATACGCTGTGCAAAACGTTCACTAGCATTCATTGCCTTTTCTATTCGCGCTATTTCAACAATATCGTTGCCAATGCCTACTATCATGTTACTTGCTTACGTTTGCTAGGGTTTGCTGCAACTGAGCATGCTGACGTGCTTGTTGCATAAGTGTTTGCATGTCACTTACTGCTTTAGCTAAACCATCAAATGCAGCTCTGGCAATAATGGCATGGCCTATGTTGAGTTCTATCAATTGAGGAATAGCTGCAATTGCCTGCACGTTATGATAATGCAAGCCATGCCCTGCATTCACTTTTAAACCCAAGCGATCTGCATACTCAATGCCTTCTATGAGTTTAGCAAGTTCACTTGCTTGTTCGCGTTCATTTTTAGCCTCAGCGTATTGCCCTGTATGAATTTCTATAAATGGTGCGCCGGCCTCAAGCGCCGCTTCAATTTGGGCTTGATCAGCGTCTATGAACAATGATGCCATAGTGCCTTGCTCTCGCAGTTGGCTGCAAGCAGCCGTAATTTTAGATAAATTGCCAGCTACATCTAAACCACCTTCCGTGGTTAATTCTTCACGTTTTTCAGGCACCAAACAGCAGAATTCAGGAACAACTTTTGCCGCTATAGCAAGCATCTCATCGGTAACGGCCATTTCTAGATTCATGCGGGTATTTAATGTGTTTTTTAAAGTATATACATCTTCGTCTTTTATGTGACGACGGTCTTCTCGCAGGTGAATAGTAATGCCATCAGCACCAGCTCTTTCAGCAATATCAGCTGCATGAACAGGATTTGGATATTGAGTGCCGCGGGCATTGCGCAAGGTCGCAATATGGTCAATGTTCACGCCAAGTAAAAGAGACTGCATAATTAAAACTCCATTAGAAGAATATGAGCCCTTCGCTAATGCGCAATAGAGCCTTAATTTGATGGGCAAGAATGATATCAGGTATCAGATAATACACCAATTAAAGGCGCAAAATTTATCGCTAGAGGGCTGTAAAACAATCTATAGTTATTTAACTAGCACCTTAATAACATTGCTAATAATTAGTTAATTTGACCAAATAAACAAAAAGTCACACAATCCATAAAAACTTAACCACCTGAATAATATAGATAAAATTAATGGCATCAGCATTGCAATACTCACACATAGTGAACGTTAATGAGTAAAAGTAAGGGGCGGGTTTATGGAAGTTATTTTTGGCATTTTTGGTTTGTTTATTGGATTATTTTGCATGTTGATTTGGTTTATACCATTAATCATGATTGCAACGTCTAGACGCACCACCGGGGGCGAAAAAGCAGCATGGATTTTAGCCGTTATTTTCATCTCTTGGTTTGCTTGGATATTTTATTTGCTATTGGCACCACTGAAACGTGAACGTAGAGTGTATTAACATGAAAGGTTTGAGAAAATTAGCTATTAGCATAGTAGGCGGATTGTTTGTATTAATCGGTTTAGTATTCATATTGCTGCCTGGCCCATCTTTACTACTTATTATTCCAGGGCTTTTTATACTCAGCTATGAATACCCGCTTGCTAAAGTATGGCTACGCAAATGCATGAAAATAATGCGCAATAGCGCAAAGTACTTAGATCGCTTATTTCGCAGAAAAAGCCTTAGGTAAGTAAAAACAATTCACGGCTTTTAATGGGTTTGTCACCTATTAAGTGGCGAAGGGCTGCTCTGCACACAATTTTTGCGGCCCTTCTTACACTTTGTTTGTCATCATCAAAATATTCCCCTTTTGTCATTTCAAGAATATCTATTCCCATAATAGCTAATTTGTTAGCTGGGTGTGTTTGCACAAAGCCAGAGGCGGCATCAAAATAATAAGCATAGTCAGCTTGAATCGGTTTCTCGCTTTCGCAATCATGTTCAAAGTCAGGCAAATAGCCCATGGTATGCAATAAAGACAACTCAAATTCACGCAAAATTGGCTCTAAACTACGAAGTTCATTACTTTTCACTGAAGATAGCTGCAAAAGCGTGTGTTCATAATTTGCGAATAAATCTTCGAAAGGTTCGCCGTCAGGGAGTGCTCGGCTTAGAATTTCGTTTAGGTAAAAGCCGCAATAAAGGGCTTTCTCATTCAAGCTGAAAGCGACACCGCTTGCCTCAATTTTACCTAAGTTCTTTAAATTGCTGCGGCCACTTAAATCTAACTCGCTTTTTTGAAAGCCTTGTAGCAAACTTTTACGATCAGATTTAACATTACCACGTGCCCCTTTGGCGACTGCGCTCATGCGGCCCTGCTCTAAGGTGAAAAAATCAACCAGCATACTGGTTTCTCTATAAGGCCGTTTATGTAAAACATAAGCGTGGAAGCGTTCAGACTTTGCCACTATTCAACCAGCTCAATACTATTGACCATTAACTGCACGCTGGTTTGCCCTCTAAACTCATTTATATCAAGCTTGTAAGCAAGGCGAATTCGCTTAGCCGAGTTATTGGGCCAGCTTTTTACGTCAACATTAAAGGCAATGGCATCAAAATACTGTTTATTACTTGCGACCGTTAATTTTAAATGCTTTTGCCCCACAATGCGTTGATTAACTATTTCAAATTCTCCGTCAAACTGTGGCTCTTCAAATTTCTGCCCCCAAGGTAAGGCAAACTTTAAGGTAGAAGCTAACTCCAAATTAATTTGTTCGCTAAGTAGTTCGCCGTCTGAATAAATAATGGCTTCATTCGGGAGCCCTTGTGATGCCTCACTTACAACTTGATTCAACAAGGTTTGAAACTGAGGCAGGTCATGCTTTGCAATAGACAATCCGGCAGCCATAGCATGGCCACCAAATTTTTTAATTAAATTAGGCTGTAATGCGTCAATCCTTGCAAGCATATCGCGAATATGAATACCGTCTATAGAGCGAGCGCTGCCTTTAATAAAGTGTTCATCTTCATTTGCAAATACAATGGTTGGGCGGTAATAAGCTTCTTTCAAACGCCCCGCTACAATACCCACAACTCCTTGGTGAAAATCTTCGCGATATAACACCAAAGATGCAGGCATATTATGTTTATCTACCTGAATTTGCTTTAAAGCCGCTTCAGCATCATCGCGCATGCTTTGTTCTATTTCGCGCCTTGATTGATTAAGCGCATCTAAGTCAGCGGCATATTGCGCGGCAGCAGAAGCATTAGTACACATTAAACATTCAATGCCATACGACATATCTTCTAAGCGCCCAGCGGCATTTAGGCGAGGGCCTATCACAAAACCAATATCACTTGTACAAAGCTTTCTGTAATCTCGATTGGCAATGTTAAGTATGGCAAGTACGCCGGCGCGGGTTTTTCCTGCCCGTATTCTAGCAATCCCTTGGTGCACTAAAATCCGGTTATTTTTATCTAAAGTAACCACATCGGCCACTGTACCAATGGCTACAATATCTAGAAAGTTGGCCATATTCGGCGCTTTTAGCTGCTTTTTAACGAAGTAGCCTCTGTTTTGTAATTCATTTTTAAGTGCAGACATAACATAAAAAGCGACGCCAACACCGGCAATATGCTTTGACGGAAACTGGCAGCCAAATTGATTTGGGTTAACAATGGCTTGCGCGTCAGGCACTTCTTCAGCTGGTAAATGATGATCCGTCACTATCACTTTTAGGCCCAAAGAATTTGCGTGTTTCACCCCTTCAATGCTACTTATGCCATTGTCGACGGTAATGATTACCTCAGCGCCATCTTGATGTGCTAAATCAACCACCGGCGAGGTTAAGCCATAACCATAATCAAAACGATTGGGGACAATATAAAATACATTGCTATAGCCCATTTCCGCTAAGGCTAATATACAAAGCGCAGTACTGGTGGCACCGTCAGCGTCGAAATCGCCAACAATGCAGATCTTTTGCTCTGCTTCAACGGCATCCGCTAATAAAGACGATGCTGCATCAATGCCTTTCAGGTGTTTATAGTGCAGTAAATCTTGTGCTTGGGTAGAAAGCTCACTGGCATCGCTGATGCCCCGCTGGCGCAAAATTTTGTCCAGCAAAGGATGAGAATCTTGAGTTATTGCCTCAGAAGAGCAAGGCTTACGTCGCTGAATTAACACTACACACCACTACATATGAAATAAAGGCCATATTCTATATGAAAGCCCTGTACCTTGGTACTAAGTATTTATTCCCTAGCGCCGAGCCTATTTTACACATGTTTACAATAGAACGCCTTACTGTGGGCTTTAGCTTACCGATTGTAACTGCTCATTTATTTCAGAAAGATTCTCCACCGGCATAAATGTTTTTTCCGATGATTCGTTATAATCAAGCTTGTATTGTTCAGGGATTTCGTCTTTAAAAAATGCTCCCTTTTCAAGCAACGGAAATATTTGATCGTAACGTTTAACCTCTTGTTGGTTTACGCGCCTGAAAATATGCGTTCTATTCACTTCATATGGGTGGGTAATGCCCGCTGATGATAAAATATCAACTGCCGCATGTACGGTTTTGCGCTGGAATTGATACACACGTTGCGCTTTGTCTGTAACAACTAAACCTCTCGATAAAGCCGGGTCTTGAGTGGCCACTCCTGTTGGACAATGATTAGTATTACAACTCAAGGACTGCACGCACCCAAGTGCCATCATCATGCCCCTAGCGCTGTTACATATATCTGCGCCAAGGGCTAAATTTTTCACTAAATGAAAACCCGAAATAATTTTACCACTTGCGATTACTTTTACTTCGTCACGTAAACCAAAACCGGTGAGGCAATCATCTACTAGGGCCAAGGCTTCTCTTAAGGGGGAGCCAATAGAGTTTGAATACTCTAAAGGTGCTGCGCCAGTCCCGCCTTCACCGCCGTCAACGGTAATAAAATCAGGTGTGATATTCAAGGACACCATTGCCTTACATATAGCCATAAATTCACTTTTACGGCCAACCGATAGTTTAAAACCAATTGGTTTACCGCCACTTAATTCACGCAATGTCTTAATAAATAGAACAAGTTCAAGTGGCGATGAAAATGCAGAATGACCTGGGGGAGAGTCTACTTGTGTATGCGGTTCAACCCCTCGTATCTTGGCAATTTCGGGAGTATTTTTCGTAGCCGGTAAAATACCACCATGACCAGGCTTAGCGCCTTGTGATAATTTAATTTCGATCATTTTAATTGCTGGGTGAACGGCCTGTTCAGCAAACTTATTCGGATCAAAGTTACCTTCTTTTGTTCTACAGCCGAAGTAGCCCGTTCCAATTTGCCATACCACATCCCCACCATGCTCTAAATGATAAGGACTTACGCCGCCTTCGCCAGTATTGTGATAAAACCCACCCTCTTTAGCGCCTTTATTAAGTGCTTGTAATGCAGGTTTACTTAAGGAGCCAAAGCTCATAGCTGATATATTTAAAATACTTGCTGAATAGGGTTGTAAGCAATCTTTTGAGCCAATAGTCACTCTAGGCTGGCAATTAACATCGGCTACACTTAGCGCTCCAATACTATGACCAATCCATTCATAGCCCGTTTTGTATGTATCTACCTGAGTACCAAAGGGAACTGTATCTCGACTATTCTTAGCGCGTTGATACACAATTGTTCGAAACATTCTTGAAATGGGAGCGCCACCGGTGTCTGACTCAATTAAATATTGCTGAATAAAAGGGCGAATAGATTCCATGAACCATCTGAACCTGCCTATTACCGGGAAGTTTCGCATAATGGCATGCTTACCCTGGTAAGTGTCGTAGACTGCTAAAAGCAGCAAAGGAAAGCTGATAAATAACGTAAATAATGCAGCACTCACGCCAAATAAAGCAAGTGCTCCAAATAAAACATTTAACAGCAATAGCGCTATTGTGATCGGGTTGAGCATAAATTCTTCCTATAAAAAATGAAAAGCTACCTAATTGACTCAAGCGCTCTGGTGCTAGAATAAGCTTATAATTTACTGAGTTATTTTACTAGCAAGTGTTTAATTTGATACTCATTTTAGCCCGGTGCGGTTTAATGCCCATTGAAAATAAGTAAAACAGTTACACCGCTATGGTCGGGTAAGTTTTCAATGCTTAAGCGAGCACCATGGTAACTTGCAATCATATTGGCAATAAACAAGCCTAATCCAAGATGAGACTGTTCTGAGCTTGTGGACTTTCTGACCGAAATCATAGAGTTTAGAAGTTGATCTTGCATGTTTTCGGGTAACACGGGCCCTAAGTTAGTCACACTAAGTGCAAGTTGTGTATTTTTCTCGAATAAGCGCACGTTTATTTGTGTGCCCTTTTTTTGAAACTCAACCGCGTTTGATACAATTTTATCAAGCATCTGGGCAAACAAATCAGGTGAGCCCTGTATGGGACGTTTTACCAGCGCGGCCTGCATTTTTTCACTTATTTCTATATCTAAATTCAGCTTAGCGTCAGAATATGTCATTTGATATCCCTGTATACATCCCTCAAGCAGCTTAACAAGATCAAACGTTTCTAACTCTCCTTTGTTGATTGCGTGCTCAAGCCGCGTGGCTTCACTCATACTATTGAGTATTTTACTCAAACGTGAAATACCTTCTTTGGCTCTAGCAATATAGGTTTGTTGGTCTTCCTTGTTGGTACTCATTTCTAAGTTATCTAGTGATGAGTTTACCACCGCAACAGGGGTACGTAATTCGTGTGATAAGCGAGATGCCATTTGCTCTAAATATGCATTATATTGCGAAAGTTTGTTGAGAACTTGATGGAAAGAGCGCGATAAGTCGCCAATTTCATCTGTAGTTTTTGAGGGCTGTAACTCCCCAATGATCTTTCCATTCACGTCAATCGCTGATTCCGTTTCATCTCGTAAAGACCGAATTCGGCTCGAAATACGCGAAGCAAACAAAAATAAAGACAAAGTGGCTAATATAATTATGGCAATAATAAAGTGAAATTGTTTTTCAAGGGCGGCATTGCGTAAACTTCTAATGCCGTGAGTAGTTTGCTCAACCACGACCGCGCCCATTACTTCGTCATTGATAAATATAGGATGAGCAGCTGATAATATTACGGCTTTGTTATCAGGGCTCAAGCGCCAAAGGGTTGATGGACTTCCATCAAGCGCTTGGGCAATGTCACTGCCCTCAAGCGCGAATGCATCTGCTAAGTCATCTATAAAATCAGCAGGCGGTTTTGTTAATATTTTATAATACAGTGGCAATAATACGCGCTCTTCTAGCAGCTCCCACATTTTCAAGGGCTCCGATAGCGCCTGAGACTCTTCATAATCATTGTTACTTTTGCCGCTTGCTAAGCCATCAGCTTGTTGAATATCTCCAGAACGTGCAAGCACGCGCATATGCTTATCCACCACCCATACTCTGGCACTTGAATATTGCAAGCCTTTTAATATATTTTCGATTTCTGGAGAGGGCAATAATACAGTGCCTAAAGAGTCAGATTGGCTCGGATTAGCTGTGCCCATTACATAATTAACTTGACGCACGTTTGCGTCATCAACATCGGATAAGGCAAACGCAATTTTGCTTGAGAGCATGTTTAAGGGGAAGCGTAATTCAATATTATAACCTTTATCACTTACTTCCCATTGTCCTTGAATTCTGGTTTCTAGATCAAGCGCTTTAATATTCTCTGCATTCATATCAAGCTTATAGGCATTTACCCAACCTGCTCGATAAGGCGAAATGACATAACGCTCAAATTCACCTTCGGCATTAATTAAGGCAATTTGAACAAAGTCATTTTTGTCAACGCGTAGTGCGTTTTTGTTACGCCAAACAAGCTTGTTGTCTGTTACTTCAAACATGGCATATAGATATTTGTCATAGCGCCCAACCATGTGCTTGAAACTTAAGCTGGCCGGCTCGTAAACAGCACTTTGTTCAAGTAAATTAGCACTTCCATAACTGAGCATTTTGTCGCTGTAGTCTTGCCAATCAGAAAGCTCACCATCTAATTTAATGGGGTAGGCAATATTGTGTGCGTATAAATCAGTGCCAGGTCGAATATTTGACAAAAAAGCAGATTGTTTATCAAATAATTTAGGCCGTTCGTGCAGGGCCGTTGCTACGGCGCGTGCCGTACCCACAAGGGTTTGCTCTTGTCCTATTCGTAAATAACTCTCAAGTTGCCATACATATTGGTAACTCAAGTAAGGAATAAAAAATAGGAACGATGCAAAGAACACCAATTTTGCACGCAGGCCAATACGAAGAGGTTTCATTCTTTGACTTTCCACCTATATCCCATGCCATATACGGTTTCTATGCAGTCAAAGTGCGCATCCAATTGCACAAATTTTTTGCGTATTCGCTTAATATGAGAGGTAATAGTTGTGTCATCAACTACCATTTTTGATTCATCCATTAGCTGCTGGCGGCTTTTTACGTGGCCTGAATACTTTGCAATTGCATGCAACATCCAAAACTCAGTAACCGTTAAATCAAGCGAATTACCTTGCCAACTTACACTCATTCTATCTGTATCCATGAGTAATTCGCCTATAGATACTAAATCTTTAGCTTGTTGGGGTAGGTTTAATAACTCGTTTCGCCTAAACAATGCCGCTATACGCGCAAGTAAATGTGGCAAGCTAATATCTTTTGTTAAGTAATCATCTGCGCCCATGCGTAACCCGCAAATAGTATCAAAATCATTATCACGCGCAGTAAAGAATATAATAGGCAATGTAGCAGATTGCGCTCTTAGTAACTGACACAAAGTAAAGCCACCGTCTATATCGTTACCTAAGCCTATGTCAATAATGGCAAGATCAGGCAAATTTAATTTAAAAGCCGCTTGCGCTGTTTGACGATCAGCAAAGGCTGATACCTTGTAACCTTGCTTGCTTAGCGCGGCAACATAGTTTTCTCGCAGAGCCTGCTCATCTTCTATTAACGCTATGTTTTTTTGCATATACCTTTTGCCTAAATGCTTGCTGAAATAAATACCTTATAAAAGGAGATGCCAGTATCAGCTAAATTAAGGGAAATCAAAACCCTTCTACGTCAATTTCCATTTTTTCGCCACAATTGACCTCAAGATTGCCATTTTCACTCCCCTAAATAGCCTAAATATAAGTGTTTAATGTTCATCAACCCAACAAGAGCAATACAACTTTACCTATATTGGAGAATATGATGAAAAAACTAATGTTACTTAGCACTATTACTATTGGACTTAACTTGGCTATTTCACAATCAGCATTTGCCTCTTCTCAAGTTATCGCAAAAGAGCATGACTCAAGTGTTAGTCAAGAAAAGAAAAATGAAATGATTGGCTTTGGTTCAGGTGCCTTAGCTGGTGCAACCGTAGGCGGGCCCTTAGGCGCATTTATTGGTGGTATATTCGGCTTAATGATTGCTGATGATATAAATACCGATGAAGAACTGCAGCAAAACCAACAAACCTTAAGTCAATTAAACCATAGTTTACGCGAAGAAAAAGTGCGTTTAGCCACTTTGGAGTCTGACTACAAAGAGTTACAACACCAGCAAATGATGCAATTGGTGGCGTTTGATCAACAGCAGAGCGATGCATGGTTAAACGATTTTTCAGATTTTGAAACATCTATCCAATTTAAGACAGCTTCGTCTTCTATTGAACAAACATACTTAGAACAGCTTGATGGCTTGGCTAAATTGCTAAAGACTTATCCGCAACTAATGGTCAATCTAACGGGCTTTGCTGATGAACGAGGCGATGCCGCTTACAATCATTCCTTGTCATTAAAACGTGCTGACGCTGTTAAAACCTATTTACTTAAAAACAAAATTAAACCCTCGCAAATTAACACACGCGCAGCAGGTGAAGTAACGGTAATCAATACTACTCACAAGAGCACGCAAACGCCTAACGCAACGCAGGCAGCTGGGTTAAGAAAACCTAGCGAAGAATTATTCTTTGACCGCCGCGTAAGCATCACCTTACTAAATTCGGCGAAGCACTTAAGTGCCGCTAATTAAGTAGGCTTTGAGTAACCAAGCTACACATAAATAACGAAGGGGACTTTGAAGTTATTCCTAGCTACAAAGCCCTTCTTTAAGCCCCTCATAATTATAATTACACACGTATGATTAATGCGTTAAAAGGTACTGCCATGAATAAAAAACAAGGTGCTATTTTGATACTGGCCGCTTTCGGTATTATAAGCATTGTAATGTCACAAACGGCTCTATATAGCCACAAAACGCCTGAGCAGTATAGCGAAAAAAATGATATTCACATTACTTCACAAAGTGGCCAAAGCCTTTCAAATAGCGATGCAAACACATTTACCAGTGTACAAAATATTTACAACGCCACAAATGGAAGCTTCTATTTTTACACCCAAGCATTGGGAACTAATAGCGAACAAACACCGCGTACATTTACTCAAGCAAGCCTGAAAAGCACCACTGCTAAAATTGAGGTCACCGGCCCCATTGCAAGGACGAAGCTGACCCAAGTTTTTGCTAATTCGAGTAACGAAGATGTATCAGGCGTGTACGTATTCCCCCTTCCCCACGATGCCGCGGTTGATGGCTTAGTAATGACTATTGGTGATCGCACAATAAGGGGGGAAATTAAAGAAAAACAACTCGCTAAAAAAGCATTTGATAAGGCAAAAGCTCAAGGGAAACGTGCATCCTTATTATCACAATTGCGCCCCAATATGTTTACCAATCATATTGCGAATATTCCTGCGCATTCAACTATTAGCGTTACTATAGAATATCAACAATTTATTGAGCAAAACAATCAGCAATATTCTTTGCGCGTACCTTTAAGTATTACGCCGCGTTACACTCCCGTAAATTCTGAGCAAGATACGCATAAAGGCTTAGTACAAAGCCTAAAAAACATTAAAGAGCACAAAAATAGCGTAGGCTCTGTACTTAGCCAAACTGATATTCAAGTATCATTAAATACCGGCTTGCCACTTAGTGCGATAAGTAGTGAGCATCACCCTATTACAACGCACAATCCTTACTCAACCGAGTACCAAATTCAACTTGATACGCGCACACCCGTTAATAAGGATTTTGTGCTTAATTGGCAAGTTAAACCAAGCCATAATATCCAAGCTTCTCATTTCACTTACAACGATGATGACTATCAGTACGGCTTAATTAGTATAGTTCCGCCTGAGTTTGAAAAGATAAATGTAGATAGAAATATTGTATTTGTACTGGATGTGTCAGGCTCCATGATGGGCGAGCCTTTAAACCAAGCTAAAATGGCGATTGCAAAAGCAATAAGCGAACTTGATGAGACTGACTACTTTAACCTGCTGACCTTCAGTTCCAATACTTACTCTTTATGGCATAAAAGCGAACAAGCGAGCCAAGCTTTTAAAGATGAAGCATTACAATTGTTATTTGAAGTAGAAGCAGATGGCGGTACCGAAATGAAAGAGGCCTTTGATACTGTATTTTCGCAAGCTACAGTGAATGACGCTTTGAATCAAATAGTGTTTGTAACAGATGGAAGTGTGAGTAATGAAAGCGAACTTATGCAAAGTATTTATACCGGCTTGGGTGACTATCGCCTATTTACCGTAGGCATAGGGAGCGCACCAAATGCTTATTTTATGGCCGAAGCTGCCAGCGTGGGCTTAGGAACTTATACGTTTATTGGCGATACATCACAGGTGGAGCATAAAATGCAGGCCTTGCTTAAAAAGTTAAAACGTCCGGCTCTGACGAATATCAAACTTAATATGAAAGATGGAAATAAAGCCTTTGGCTTCGAAATTTTCCCAAGTGTATTGCCTGATATATATGCAGATGAGCCCTTAATCATAACTTATCGGCGCAAATTGGCGATAAGTTTGCCTCATCTTAATAATACAGTCCCTTTCACAGTGCAAGGCGAGCATATGTCGTTACTGGCCAACGGCCAACATAAAAAACGGATATGGAAAAACAGCTTACCCAATATTGAAAGCGCCAACGAAAGAGGTATTAATAAGTATTGGGCTAGAATGAAAATACATTCTTTGAATCAGCAACTGCACATGCGCCAACCTTTCAGTGAGGGTTACAGCGCTTTTAAAGAAAATATAAAAGCAGGAATAATTAAAACGGCGCTTAAGCATAATTTAGTTAGCGAGCATACTAGCCTAGTGGCGATTGAACAAATTGATGAATCGAGCAAAGAGTACGCTGAAAAGTTAAGCGCTAAAGCTAAAAATGCACAGCAATTAAAAACCATGGCGCTACAAAGACTACCGCAAACAAGCACTTCATCAGGGCTATTGGCATTTATTGGTAGCTTTTTACTTACCATGGGCATATTTATGATGCGCAAAACGCGGGCCGCGCTATGAGAATTTCACGCTTACTACATAAAAACCGTTGGGCCTTAGCAATTATGTTTTTAGGGGCAATATTGCTAATTAAAGCAAGTTACATTCAGGCGAAGGCTGTCATTTCACAGTTGTTGATTGAACGAGCATACAATCAACAAGCAGCAAACAATCAAGCCAAAAAACCTTGGCCTTGGGCTGATACCCACGTAAGCGCTAAGCTTACAATCAAAGGGAAAACGGATTACGTGTTGGCTGGCGCTAGCGGGCGCAATTTAGCTTTTGGACCGGCTCATCTAAGTTCCAGTGCAATACCCGGTAGTGTTGGTAATAGCGTTATAGCAGGCCACCGTGATACCCATTTTGCACATTTAGAACACATAGAGTCAGGTGAACACATTAAGCTGGAAAAAAACGGAATTACGATTGAATATGAGGTAGTAGAAACGGCGATTGTAAATGAATTCGACGCTCATATACTCGCGCCAATGGACATACCGGCACTTACGCTAATTACCTGTTACCCATTTAACGATATACGCCCTAACCCCAAGTTACGCTTTGTGGTTAGGGCTATTAAGATCAGCTGATTGATTTTAGTTCTAGTGCAATGGCTTGGGCTGGCTTGTATCCGCCAATAACAGAGCCATCAGGTAATACGATGTTTGGAGTACCGTTTACTCCTATTTCTTTACCAAATTTATATTGCTCGGCAACCTCATTCTCACAACTGGCGCTGGCAATGGATTGCCCTGCTTTAGCATCGCTTAATGCTTTTTGAGGATTGTCGGCACACCAAATAGAAACAGTATCTCTGTAAACAGGGCTATTTAGACCCTGGCGCGGCCAAGCTAAATAACGAACGGTAATGCCTAGTTCATTCAGTTGGTCCATTTCATTGTGCAATTTGCGGCAATATCCACACGTAGTATCAGTAAAAACGTTGATCACATATTTTTCATTTTCTGCTTTAAACTCTATTGCTGAATCAGCAAAGCGCTTAACACCTTCAAGGCGAATTTGCTTTAATGCTAGTTCGGTTTCATCTTCTATACCGTTTGTAATATTGTATACGCGCGCTTGAAGAAAGAACTCACCATTTTCACTTACATAAAATAATCCGCGGTCAGTGAATATTTGCAATAATCCCGGAACCGGAGACGGTTCTATATGACTAATAGCCAAACTAAGCTTAGCCGATAAGGTTTTAACTAGCGCTTGCTTGTCACTAGGAATCGTTTTACTGCTATCTAGCACTTGCGCATTCACCGCACTTAATATTAAACCTGTGCAAACAAGCAATATTGCGACGGTTGCTTTGAAGAAATTTACCTTTCGTTTCATCTTGTATATTCCAAAAATAATAAATCTATATTGACTAGACCGAGAAAAACCTTAATTTACTTCATTCGTAGCAAATATTAAATACGAATGGTTAATAAAGGTATTATATTTACCATCAACGTTAACACTAACTCATGCGTTAGATTTAAGGGCTAAAGGGTAACACATTAGCCTCTAGGATGATGCTCCTTAACCAAAGATTGCAGCCTTTGTGTAGCAACATGAGTATAAATTTGGGTGGTCGACAAATCAGAATGGCCTAGCAACATTTGCACAACGCGTAAATCAGCGCCGTGGTTAAGTAAATGAGTAGCAAACGCATGACGCAATGTATGAGGCGACAAGGGCACCTTAATTCCGGCGAGTTTTGCATATAATTTGATACGATGCCAAAATGTTTGGCGTGTCATGGTTGAACCACGCTTGCTAGGAAACACCGTATTTGTTGGTTTACTTAACAATTGTGGACGAGCGGCTTTCAAATATAATTCTAAATAATCTAAGGCCGCCTCACCCATTGGAACCAAACGCTCTTTGCCGCCTTTTCCCGTTACCCGAATTACCCCTTGTAGCATACCTATTTGATGCATCTGCAAATTAACCAATTCACTCACCCTAACCCCAGTGGCATAAAGAAGTTCAAGCATGGCTTTATCGCGCATTTGTATGGGGTCGTCTTCATCGGGAGCTTCTAATAAAGCATCAACCTGCTTTTCAGTTAGTGTACTTGGTAAGTACTGTGGCAACTTTGGGTTGCTTATATGGTTAATTGGATTGTCTTGCCTTACTTTGTTTTGCACTAAGTAAATATAAAATGCACGGCAAGAACTTAGAAGCCTAGCCGTAGAGCGCTGGCTCAGTTTCTGATCAAGTCTAATAGCAAGATAGGTTTGAATATGTATTTCAAGCGCCTCAGCTAAGCTTAAGTCTTCAAAATGTTTTTGTAAAAAAACGGCAAGAGCCGTTAAATCTGTTTTGTAGGCTTTAATCGTGTTTTCGCTTAAACCTTTTTCAACCCAAAGCATGCTCAAAAAATCATCTATTAAAAGTTGATTGTTAGACGTAAGTGCAATTTGCGTATTTTTCAAAACAGAATTAATGATCTTGTTCTCTTGTTATTACTTACTAAAACCCGCGTTTTTTCTTAATTATTTCGTATGCTGCTTGAATGTCTTGGGTCTTTGTTTTCGCCATTTCCAAGGCTTGTTCGGGTAAACCTTTGGCACTTAGCTTATCAGGATGATGCTGCGACATTTGCTTCTTATATGCTCTTTTTATGGTTTTGTCATCATCGCTTTGTGAGGCTCCTAAAATTTTATACGCGTCGGCAAGCGAATGCTGATCAGAATATTGCTGATACTGCTGTTGTCGCGATTGCCCTTGCTGCCTGGAATGAGAACCCCCTTGCCTGAAACGCTGCTCTGCCTCGTGGCTTGAAATAAGAAAATGTAAATCATTACGACTAAACCCTAATGATGCCGCTACGGTTTCGAGTATCTTAAGTTCAGAGGGTGTAATTCGGCCATCAGCACATGCCGCACTTATTAATATTTCTAGAAATATTTGCATAACATCTCGGCGATTATGCGAATACAGCTTAAAATCTTTGAGCATAGCGTCTAGCGGAAAATCTTTTGCTTTACCATCTCTGAATGCTTGCTGGGCCTCTTTTCGCATGTCGCCTTGCAAGCGCATGCTGTCCATTAAATTTGATGCAATCGCTATTTCTTCGGGTGTTACTTTCCCATCCGCTTTTGAAATATGTCCAAGTGCGGAAAACAAAGCATGAAAAAAAACCGCTTGGCTTTGAATATTACTACTTGAGGAGAAAAATCGAGCGAAACCTCCTTTTTGAGAAAAATCCTTTGCATAGCCAACATCAAACATGTGGCCAACTATAGCGCCAATAATAGCACCGGGGATGCGAAGTAGCGTAAATCCAATGATTGCGCCAATAATTTTGCCGTACATTGTGCCCCTTAAATAAGTTTTCTAAAAGTATGTAAGATAAGCAAAACACGAATAAGTTCTGTTCTGCATGTGCTTGATAGTATAGCTTGTTGCAAGGCTATAAAAGCGCCGAATTGGAAAAAAATAAGAATTTATACTACTGCTTTGCAACTTTTTAACAGTTTTTCGGCTTTTTAGTTGGTAATTAGTGAGTAAACCTTTAAAATCTTATGGTTAATCTTCTTTTATCCTACCGCTTAAGGTAGACGTTTTGGTGTACTGTATTTAATGCTACGAAAGTTTGTTTGTTTACCCTCAAAATCTGCTTACATAGCGGCTCCGATAACATCCGTATCAAATTTGATGTGTATATTGTTAATCTTTGGCTGTACTACAAGCAAAGCTTTTGCGCAAAATAACACTTCAAACAAACAAACTGAGCCAGCAAACAACAAAACAATTGCAGGCGAAGCTTCAAATATTGACTTTTCAGTGCAGTGCAAGCCGCAAAGCTTTAATTTTGTAAAGCCCCAAGTAGCAAATGGAAACATAGAAGTTCAATCAGATTCGGCATCGGTGGTGAAAGATAAACTTGCGGTATTTAAAGGCAATGTGTCGATTATCAGTGCCAATAATATTATCACCGCTGATAGCGCTGACATATTAAAAGGTGGGCAAGAAATAACCGCCTCTGGTGATGTTCAATATACCGACGAACTTCTGCAAGTAAATAGCGAATCAGTTGAGCTTAACGGCAATTTGAAGCTGCTTCAAATGCAAGAAACTGATTACAAAATTAGTGGTATAGATGGACGCGGCGGTGCAGACCTACTCTCAATTTCGCAAGAAAAGGGTGTGATTTTAGAAGATGTGTCTTTTACTACTTGTCCATTAGGTAATGATGATTGGAAAATTCAGGCCTCAGAAATATCAATTGAGAAAAACATTCCTTTCGGTCAAGCCTACAACACGCGGTTTTATTTAGGTGGCATTCCCGTTTTCTATCTTCCTTATTTCGCGTTTCCTATTACCACCGAGCGACAAACAGGCTTCTTATTTCCGGAGTTCGGAAGCTCTTCTTCAACAGGTTTAGAATACGAACAACCTTTTTATTGGAATATAGCACCCAATATGGATGCGACAATTTCTACGCGTATAATGACAAACCGTGGCGTACAACTTAAATCAGAATACCGATACCTTTTTGCCAACCATACAGGTGAAGTTCAAGTTGAATATTTACCTAATGACAGTGACTCTACCGACTTAGATGACCGCTACTTTTATCGCTTATTCCACCGTGGCAATTTAAATAAAAATTGGTCGGTTTCAGCCGATATAAGTGATTTGAGTGACGCAAATTACATTATTGATTTAGGCTCTGATTATTACAGCCAAGCTGACACTTATTTGTACCGAAAATTCGGCCTTAGCTATGCTTCTGATAATTTAGACTTTTCAATGTTTGTGCGTGACTTCACAACAATTGGATTAACAAACGAAAACTACCGAGCTTTACCAGAAGCCAAATTACAGTATACAACCCAGCTTAATGATCTGATTGATATTGGTATTAAGTCTGAATTAGCTTACTTTGAAATTGACGAATTAACTTCACCAAATGCAGTACGTTTTCACGTAGAACCTTCAATAAGCTTACCCTACCAAAGAGCTTGGGGTGAGTTGCTTGCCCAAGTAAGTGTGCTGCACACCCGATACCAACAAGATTTAAAAAATATAAGCTTGGCAACCACCTCTTTGCAAGAAGATGTGGACAGAACAATCACAAAATCGCGTTTATATGGCGCTTTAATTTTTGAAAAAGACCAGAGCGTATGGGGCAAAGAGTATATGTTAACCTTTGAGCCCAAGGCTCAATACTTATATACGAGCTTTAAAGATCAATCTAATATTGGCTTGTACGACTCTACCCCTTTGTTAACCAACTTTAGTAATTTGTTCCGTGGACAAGAGTTCACTGGCCTTGATAGAATAAACGATAACAACCAAATAACGCTTGGGGCTACCTCAAGATTACTTGATAACAACAATAATGAATTGTTAGTAGCGAGCATTGGACAAATCTTTTATGTTGATGATGCGCAGCTAATAGATAGTCAACGAGCCGGTAATCGCAGTGCAATAGCGGCAGAATTAGACTGGCAAGTGAACCAAAATTGGTTATTACACTCTGATATACAAATAAGCGATCAAACCAATCGTATTGAACGTAGTAGTTTATCAACAGAATATCGCTTAGATGACAACAAACTCATTCAGCTAAACCATCGCTACATTCGTGATCTATCAAATGAAAAGATAGACCAAGTGGGGGTTTCCGCGAGTTGGCCAGTTGCAAAAAATTGGCACGTAGTAGGACGTTATTACCGAGATTTAGAACGCTCAAGAAGTATTGAAAGCTTTTTTGGCGTGGAGTATGAGAGTTGCTGCTGGGCCCTACGCTTAACCCTTAAGCGTAACTTAGCGACTCGATTTAATAATAATGGTGTACGCGATTTAGACGAGTTCGATTCAGGAATTGCGCTACAATTTGTATTCAAAGGTATGGGAAGTAGTCGCAAAAAGGTTGATATGCTAGATGAAGGTTTATTTGGTTACCGTCAACCCTTTGTAATAAATTAGTTCCAATTAATTAGGTAGTTATGAAAAAAACAATATATATGTTGGCTGTTAGTGCAGCCTTGGTAGTTTCAAGTTCATTCGTACAAGCACGTGATTTGCTTGATAAAGTTGCCGTTATTGTTGACCAAGGCGTTGTATTAGAGAGTGAAATTAAAGAATTAGTTGATGGGGTGAAAGCCACCGCAGTTCAGCAAGGGCAATCGTTACCTTCAGAAGCCGCATTACGTCGCCAAGCAATTGAACGTTTAATTTTGGAAAACCTTCAAATGCAAATGGCTGAACGTATGGGTATTCAAGTAAGCGATCCACAATTAGAACAAACTATTGCAAATATTGCGCAAGGCCAAGGCATCAGCGTACAAGCCTTGCGTGAAGAAATAGGCAAACAAGGGTTAACCTTTGAAGTATATCGCGAACAGGTACGCAAAGAGCTAATTTCCGGCGAAGTGCGCCGCGCTAACGTTCGCCGCCGCGTATATATTACGCCACAAGAGATTCAAAGCTTAATGAACCTTATGAATCAACAAGGTGATGAGCAAGCTGAATATCGTCTAAGCCATATATTGGTTGATATTCCAAGCAATGCAACTGAAGAACAAATAAGTGAAGCCCGCGAGCGTTCTGAAAAGATACTAGACTTATTGAACAAAGGTTCTGATTTTGCAAAATTAGCGATTGGCGCATCTTCAGGCGCAAAAGCCTTAGAGGGTGGTGATATGGGTTGGATGAATATTAACTCAATGCCAACTTTATTTGCTGAAGTAGTGCAAGGTAAAAAGAAAGATGAAGTGATGGGCCCTATTCGAAGTGGTGCGGGTTTTCACATACTAAAAGTTGCTGACACCCGTGGTGTTGAAATTGTAGAAGTGGAAGAAGTAAATGCTCGTCATATCTTAATTTCACCCTCAATTATTTTAAGCGATGCCAAAGCGGAACAAATGCTTATGGAATTTAGAGCTGATTTGATAGAAGGTACAGCTGACTTTGAAGAGCTTGCCAAGGAACATTCAGAAGATCCAGGCTCCGCGTTAAAAGGTGGCGTCTTAGGTTGGAATGACCCATCTATTTATGTACCAGAATTTAAAGCTGCTTTGGCTCAGCTTGAAAAAGATGAATACAGTATGCCTATTCGCACTGTTCACGGTTGGCACTTAATTCAACTGCTAGATCGCCGCATAGATGACGCCACAGAAAAGCGTAAGGAAGACCGTGCTTATCAGCTTATTTTCAACAGAAAATTCCAAGAAGAGACCGACACTTGGCTTCGTGAAATGCGTAATCAGGCTTACATAGAGGTATTAGACAGCAATGCCTAATACGAGCGAAAATCCAATCATTAAATTAGCAATTACGCCGGGCGAACCCGCCGGAATTGGCCCTGACTTAATTGTATTGTTAAGTGAATATGAATGGGACGCGCAAATTGTTGTATACGCTGATGCCGATGTTCTTAGTGAGCGTGCAAGCATGCTCAATAAGGACATTGAGATTATTCCCTATAGTGATGGTTTGCAATATATTCAAAAGCCGGGACAAATTATTGTTAACCATGTTCCTGTGGCATCACCCGTGGTGGCTGGAGAATTAAATAGTGACAACGGTCATTACGTTGTAGATACGCTTCGCCTAGCATGTGAGAGTAATATGCTAGGTCAATTTGATGCGGTTGTTACCGGCCCAGTACACAAAGGCATTATCAACAAAGCCGGTGTTTCTTTTAGCGGCCATACAGAGTATTTCGCACAGCAGTCGAACACTGCTGATGTGGTTATGATGCTAGCCACCGACGGCCTGCGAGTATGCTTAGCAACTACGCATATTCCCTTAGCTTATGTGAGTAAAGCCATAACACCAGAACGTATCGAAAAAGTGATACGTATTATGCATTCTGATCTACAAGAAAAATTTGGCATTCCAAACCCAACAATTTACGTGTGCGGCTTGAACCCTCATGCTGGCGAAGATGGGCATTTAGGAAACGAAGAAATATTGGTGATCACCCCTACTCTTGATAGCTTGCGTGAGCAGGGGCTAAATTTAGTGGGTCCCCTTCCCGCCGATACTATTTTCCAGCCCAAGTATTTAGAGCAAGCAGACGCAGTACTTGCTATGTATCATGACCAAGGTTTACCTGTACTTAAATTTAAAGGCTTTGGGAATTCCGTTAATATAACCTTGGGCTTACCATTCATAAGAACGTCTGTTGATCATGGAACGGCGACTGATTTAGCCGGTACAGGTAAAGCCGATATGGGTAGTATGAAACGTGCTATTAATCAAGCCATTAAACTTGCGAAGTTAAAACAGTGAGCAATAAACATTTAGGTCATACCGCGCGAAAACGTTTCGGGCAAAACTTCTTACATGATGATTACATCATAGATAAAATTGTAAGTGCAATTGGGCCTAAAAATGGGCAAAACCTTGTTGAAATAGGGCCCGGTTTAGGCGCACTTACTGAACCGGTGGCAGAATTAGTTGATCACCTAACGGTAGTTGAACTTGACCGCGACCTAGCTAAGCGATTGCGTGAGCATCCTTTCATTCGCAACAAACTTACCGTAGTTGAACAAGATGCATTAAAATTTAATTTTTCTGAGTTGGTGAATGATGACGCGTCATCAAATCCTCACTCTGGCGAAAAACTTCGCGTGTTTGGTAATCTCCCATATAATATATCGACGCCATTGATGTTCCATTTATTCGAACACTGTAAACATATTGCCGATATGCATTTTATGCTACAAAATGAAGTGGTAAAGCGCCTATGTGCAGCAAGTGGAGATAAGCTTTATGGGCGCTTGTCGGTAATGGCCCAATATTATTGTAGCGCAGTGCCTGTTGTAATGGTTCCACCAAGTGCATTTAAGCCTGCCCCGAAAGTTGATTCAGCAGTAGTTAGATTAATTCCTCATCAAAAGCCAATTGTAGATGTACACAGCGTTGATACACTGCAAAGCGTAGTGACTACGGCGTTTAACCAACGCCGTAAAACCATTCGTAATAGTTTACGTAATCTACTAGATGAGTCACAAATAGTAGCCTTAGATATTAGCCCTGAAATTCGCGCAGAAAAGCTAACTATTGCTCAGTTTGCAAAGCTTGCCAATGTCGTTTACGAGAACCCCAAAGATGTCACAAGCGATTGAAATTAGTGTTACAAGTAAATACCTTGGCATTAGGCAGCAAAGCCAAGACGAAAATGTTTTCGTGTTTAGTTATACGGTTAATATTCACAATGTAAGTGAGCAAGCTCTACAGCTCATGAGCCGTTATTGGTTGATTACAAATGGTGATGGCGAAAAAGTAGAAGTCAAAGGCGATGGAGTAGTTGGCGAACAACCAATGATTGCACCTAATGAAACCTTTTCATATACTAGTGCCTCAATGTTAAAGACGAGCGTGGGCACGATGGAAGGTTTCTATTATTTTTCAGACAATACTCATACTGAAATCAAAATACCTATTCCTGTATTTAGTCTTGTGGTTCCAAACAGTTTGCACTAAACATGAAAAATTATGTGGTTGGTGATATTCAAGGCTGCTACAAAGGATTAAAGAGCTTATTGAAGTCGGCTAAATTTAGACCTGACAAAGATAAATTGTGGGCGGTTGGTGATCTCATAGCTAGAGGGCCTGACAGCTTAAGTACCATGGAATTTGTTAAAGACATGGGAGCTCATTTTGATACTGTATTAGGAAACCATGACTTACACTTACTCGCAGCTGCCCATGGTGTAAGTAAAGTAAAGCCACAAGATAAACTTTCTGCTTTGATGAAATCTAAGAAATTCGATACCTATGTTGATTTTCTGCTAGAAAAACCCCTTGCTATCCAACCCGATAAACATGTTTTTATTGCACACGCTGGCTTATATCCGGGCTGGTCTATGAAGCGTGCTATTAAGATGTCGAAAAAAGTACAAAAGCAATTACAGGGTAAAAACCCTACTGCTTTTTTTGAACGAATGTATGGCAATTACCCTAATATTTGGTCTAAAGATTTATCTAGCGAAGGAAAAGAAAAGTTTTCAGTCAATGCACTCACACGAATGCGATATATTGACAGCTCATTAGCGCTTGAGTTTGCAACTAAAACACATCCGCGTAATGCACCTGCCCACCTATCACCTTGGTTTAATATACATAATCCTAAAACAAGCATACACGATACCATTCTATTTGGTCATTGGGCCTCTTTGCTTGGTCAAGTCCCCAAGAAAATAGCGTCACCTGCCAAAGTCATTGCACTAGATACCGGTTATGTATGGGGTAATAAAATGACTTTATACTGTATTGAAACCCAAGAAACTATCTCGGTTTCTGCTTAAAGTTATTGTGAAACAGGACGATAACCTATTATAGATTGGCGTAACGCTTTCGAGCCCTGCTTGCCTTAAAATTTATTCTGGAGTTATCATGAAAATAACCGTTGCAATGCGTGTTATTGGCGGCTTTACCGTCATTAGCTTGCTGCTTTTTTTGTTAGGCGTTTCGTCAATTTACAATGTAAATAAAGTGGGAGGGGCTTCTGAAGAGTTAAGTGAGCTAGCTTTACCTACCGTAGCTGGGGCCGCCGACCTAAAATCATCATTCTTAAACATGGGGCGACTCACCTTCGAAGGCTTTGTAAGCAACAACAAAGACGCGGTAATTGAGAAAGAAAGCGCTTATAAACAAGCCCAATCCAATTTTGATAAAACAATAAGTGAGCTAAGCCAAGTTGTTGCCCAACAACCTTTATTGAATGAATCACTGGGCAAAGTTCAGGAAATTTATACCTCGTACAGTGCAAATACCGTCAAATTATTTGAAACTCATATTCGAAATATTGATTTAGATGCGACTTTGGAAGACAAACTCGCATCACTAGAAGAGGAAATAGATGATGCTTCTTCATTGCTGCTTGATTTTAATGACTTAGATGAGATTAATGATTCTCCTGAGTTGCAACAAGTAGCTAAGCTTACTGGTCCACTAGAGTCAAACTTGCTTACACTCTTAAGTATAAGTACCGACTATATTAAAACTGAAACGCTTTCACGCGCCGAACTACGCCGCCAAGAAGTTATTGTTGTATTTCAACAGTCTAAAGATAGGTTTAGTGAAATCCTTAGCCTTGCCAATGGCCAAGATAGCTCTGGTACACTTGATGATGTAGATAACTTATTTAATGAAATAAGCGAAGTATTAGAGGGCAGCGATAGTATTTTAAGCCTTAAAGTAAAGCAGCTAGAGGCAATACATGCCGCCGAACAACTACTCGCTGAATCTGATAAAAAAATTGCAGCTGCCTCAGAGCAATTATTTGCTCTAAATGGTTTGGCCGATTTAAGAGCCAAAGAAATTGCCAGCAGCGTTAATTCTCAAATATCTAGCTCTACTGTTTTTGTTATAATAGTGATTATTGTTTCCTTAACTATTGCGACCTTTATTGCTTATAGAAGCGTTAGAGCAATCACTCGCCCCTTGTATCGCGTTAATGAATTGCTAACTATAGCTTCATCGGGTGATTTAACCCACCGCTTAGATGACTCCTCACACGACGAATTTGGCGAGCTCTCAAGAAATTGCAATCGCTTAATCGACAACTTAAAAGACTTAATTAATTCTATCAACCAAAGAGCGAGTCAATTAGCCGCGGCCAGTGGACAAACATCTGATATAACCGCGCAAACAACCGTTTCGATAGAAGATCAAAAACACCAAATTTCGCAAATAGCGGCGGCTACTACCGAGATGCACACTACATCTGAATTGGTCACATCAAACGCAGATGACACGCTTAAACAAATTAAGCATGCAGACGTTGAAGCAGAAAAAGTAAAAACTATTTCTGCTAAGAACAAAGCAACAATTGAAGTCCTAGCAAGTGACGTGCAAGAAGCTGCTGAGGTTATCAACAAGCTACATCAAGACAGTGCAAGCATTGGTGGCATACTCGATGTAATTAGAGGGGTAGCTGACCAAACTAACTTACTAGCCTTAAACGCCGCTATAGAAGCTGCACGAGCCGGAGAACAGGGCCGTGGCTTTGCTGTAGTTGCCGATGAAGTAAGAACGCTGGCTAGCCGCACGCAGCGCTCAACTCAAGAAATTAACTCTATGATTGAGGTACTTCAAGCTGGTGCTGAGAAAGCAGTAGCTGTGATGAACCAAGGTAAAGAACAAACTGTCTTGTGCGTAGAACAAACCGAATTAGCAGGTGAAGCCTTAAATTTAATTACTGATGCAGTTCACAACGCATACGAAGTAAGCACGAGTATTGAGCAAGCCGCTCGAGAACAGTACACGGTTTCATCTCAAATAAGTGAACGATTAGAAAATATTGTAGGCATAGCGGAAGAAACAACAGTTGGTGCTAAGCAAACGTCTGAATCAAGCGCCGAAGTGGCAAGACTTGCTGCCGAATTGCAAGATTCAATAGGCCGTTTTAAAGTATAAACGTTGACCATTTGACATAAAGAAGCGGTATGTTTTATTTTAAACATACCGCTTTTTGGCATTAGGGAGACTTACTCAAATAAAGCCTTGTGCAACACCCTTACAATATCTTCACTTTGGTGATTACTTACCACAAAGGATAAGTTATGAACGTTTGCACCGAAGCAAATCATTCGTAAATTAAAATCGCCAATCGCCGCGAATATTCGAGAGGAAACACCCGCTGCACTGTGCATGTTATTGCCAACAACGGTCACTACGTCAAAATCGCGCTCTACGTTTACATCGCATATATTGCTCAGCTCCACTAATATTTCTTTGTTCATTTTTTCAGACATAGAGTTTGGTGGATTATCAAGCGTGAACGACACCGCTATTTCAGAGGTGGTCACTAAATCTACGCTTAATTCATGTTTAGCAATTATTTTAAACACACGCTCTAGGAAGCCTTGCGCATACATCATTTTAGGCGTTTTAACAGTGACCAACACTTGGTCTTTGCGTCGGGTAATAGCCCTAAATGCAGGCTCACTCTCACAGTCACGTTTAATCCAAGTTCCGCCCTTCTCAGGCTCTTTGCTTGAGCCTACAAATACTAAAATATTTTGACGTAACGCCGGTTCCATAGTAGCTGGATGCAAAACCTTCGCGCCAAAGGTGGCCATTTCTGCCGCCTCTTCAAAGCTTAACTCAGGTAAAGGACGTGCTTTGTCAGTTATACGTGGGTCAGTGGTGTAAACACCAATAACATCCGTCCAAATTTCACATGTTTTTGCTTCTAATGCTTCAGCTAACAATGCCGCAGTGAAATCAGATCCGCCTCGCCCCAAGGTAGTGGTTCTGCCCTGTTCATCAGCGCCCACAAAGCCTTGCGTGACTACAATTTGTTCGTTAATTTCTGGCTGCAATAATTGTTGAGCTAATACTCGAATATTGGAGATATCAGGGCTAGCTTGAGTAAATTTGCTATCGGTACGAAGCACTTTTCTTACGTCGAAGTTAATCGCCTTAGCGCCTTTTTCTCGCAAAATCGCCGCACATAATAAAGAAGACATTCGCTCGCCCATCGACATAAGCGAGTCTTTCAGATCATCTCTGTAATTTATTTCCTCGTGGCGAGCGTAAGATTCAAGCTCACTAAGTAATGCAAAGAGCTTGTCTTCTACTTCACTTGGATTCTTAAGCTCATTTAAAATAGCGAACTCAATTTTACGTATGTTTTCAATAACATCGCTAATTTGCTCTGAGGTTAAAGCCGTATTAGCCAGTAGCACTAAATGATTTGTGATGCCGGCGGCTGCACTTACCACCATAACCTTGGTATTTGGGTTATTGATAACAATATCAGCACAATTTTTAATTACCTGGTAATTGGCAACGCTCGTACCGCCAAATTTAGCGACGTTTAACTCGTTTTGCATGTAAAATCCTTAAATTAGCTTTTGCACAAAAAGCTATTGAAATTATATTCGCGCTTGTTAGGGTAAGCGCTCTATTTTATCGCCTACCTTTATGCCCTGCTGAGCAAACCAAGCTTGATTCATCTCAAGTGCATATAACACAGGGCTTGATGACTTAACGGGCGTTAAATCATGGGGTGTTAAGGCCTTAATATCAACTATTTCGCCCGCCTCGGTGATATAAGCAAGGTCAAGTGGTATGTAAGTATTTTTCATCCAAATACTGCCGATCCTTACACTATCAAATTTAAATAACATACCGCAGTCATCGCACATTTTACGGCGATACATTAGCCCTAGCTGACGCTCTAAAGCATCGTCTGCATACGCGACTTTAAAAAGCTTACCACCCATTTTTATTTCAATTTTACCCTCGTCCTTTGCCGCTTCGAGGCTTTGGCTAGCGTTTAGTTTTTCCGTGCTGGGCGCAGGTGCGCTTTGGCTAACACTTGAATGTACATAACTAAACATTAACGCCAGTGCTAAAAAGCACTTAAGTAAGTTTTGGATTGGCAACATAGCTATTCTCTTATTATTCTGTTTGATACTTATTCAATAGTGTAATTTTTTGCGAGAGCAAAAGATACGCTGTTTAAGAAAAAGCAGAATTTTTAACAAAAAAAAGCCGGGAACTTTCGTTACCCGGCTTTTGCATCAGTTTAAAAGCTTAGGCAACATTCAATGTTGGAATAATCTTAGCTTTCGCTTCGTCTTCTGCTTTCTTGAACGATTCAATCTTATCAAAGTTTAAGTAACGGAATACTTCAGAACTCATAGAGTCAATCTTATCTGCGTAATCCATATACTCTTCTTTGCTTGGTATCTTACCTAAAATAGCTCCTACTGAGGCCATTTCTGCAGAACATAAGTATACATCAGCACCATCACCTAAACGGTTAGGGAAGTTACGAGTTGACGTTGATAAAACGGTAGTACCCGCTAATACACGTGCTTGGTTACCCATACAAAGTGAACAACCTGGCATTTCAGTACGAACGCCCGCTCGGCCATAAATATTGTAATAGCCTTCTTCCATCAATACCGCTTTATCCATTTTCGTTGGTGGAGAAATCCACAAACGCGTTGGTAACGTGCCGCCATACTGCTCAAGTAATTTACCTGCTGCTCTGAAGTGACCAATGTTAGTCATACAAGAACCAATAAATACTTCGTCTATGCTGTCACCCGCCACGTCTGATAAAGTTTTCGCGTCATCAGGATCGTTTGGACAACATAAGATTGGCTCTTCAATATCAGCCAAATCAATTTCAATGACTTCTGCGTATTCTGCATCTTTGTCAGCTTGCATTAGGCTAGGGTTTTGTAACCACTCTTCCATCTTCTGAGCTCTGCGCTCTAGCGTACGTGGATCACCGTAACCTTCGTTGATCATCCAGCGAAGCATAGTAATGTTAGACGTTAAGTACTCAGCAATTGAGTCTTCAGATAGCTTAATGGTACAACCTGCAGCAGAACGCTCTGCTGATGCGTCAGATAGCTCAAACGCTTGCTCTACCGTTAAGTCTTCAAGGCCTTCAATTTCAAGGATACGGCCAGAGAAAGCATTAATCTTACCTTTCTTCGCAACGGTTAATAAACCTTGCTTAATACCATATAAAGGAATCGCGTGTACTAGGTCACGAAGGGTAATACCCGGCTTCATTTTACCTTTAAAGCGCACTAACACTGATTCTGGCATATCAAGCGGCATAACACCGGTTGCAGCAGCAAATGCTACCAAACCTGAACCCGCTGGGAATGAAATTCCCATAGGGAAGCGAGTATGTGAATCGCCACCTGTTCCAACCGTATCAGGAAGTAGCATGCGGTTTAACCACGAGTGGATAATGCCGTCACCTGGGCGAAGCGATACACCGCCACGGTTCATAATAAAGTCTGGCAGTGTGTGCTGTGTGTCTATATCTACAGGCTTAGGATACGCTGCAGTATGGCAGAATGACTGCATTGTTAAATCTGCAGAAAAACCTAAACATGCTAAATCTTTTAGCTCATCACGCGTCATAGGGCCAGTAGTATCTTGTGAACCAACTGTAGTCATTTTAGGCTCACAGTATGTGCCAGGGCGAATACCTTCAACGCCACATGCTTTACCTACCATTTTTTGTGCTAGTGTAAAACCAGCATTTGAGCTAGCAGGTACTTCTGGAACGCGGAAAATAGTACTCGTTTCTAGGCCCAGTGATTCACGCGCTTTCTGCGTTAAACCACGGCCAATAATTAGATTGATACGACCACCGGCACGCACTTCATCAAGCAATACTTTTGACTTATAGCTGTACTCAGCCAGTACTTCGCCTGTTTCAGCGTTTTTGATAACACCGTCAAGTGGGTATACGTCAATCACGTCACCCATATTCATTTTTTCAACATCAGCTTCAAAAACTAATGCGCCAGCGTCTTCCATAGTGTTAAAGAAGATTGGGGCTACTTTAGAACCTATACAAATACCACCGCCGCGTTTGTTTGGAACGCCTGGTAAATCTTCGCCAAAGAACCAAAGTACTGAGTTAGTTGCAGATTTACGTGAAGATCCCGTACCCACAACATCACCTACGAATGCAACAGGATGGCCTTTCGCTTTAATTTCTTCGATTTGTGCTAAAGGACCAACTTCACCATGCTTTTCAGGCTCAAGACCGTCACGGGTCATTTTATACATTGCGCGAGCGTGCAAAGGAATATCAGGGCGTGACCATGCATCAGGTGCTGGAGACAAATCATCGGTGTTGGTTTCGCCAGTAACTTTAAATACTGAACAAGTGATTTTTTCGGCTAAATCGTCACGCGAAGTAAACCATTCTGCTTCAGCCCACGACTCCATAACTTCAGTCGCGTATGCGTTGCCAGCTTTGTGCTTTTCTTCAACGTCATGGAAGGCATCAAACATTAATAATGTGTGCTTAAGTTCTTCGGCAGCTAATTCAGCTAGGTCTTTGTTGTCAAGTAATTCAACTAGGGTAGTAATGTTGTAACCACCGTGCATGTTACCTAGCAATTGCACCGCGGCTTCTGCGCTAATTAAACTACAGCTTTCTTCGCCTTTAGCAATCGCGCTCAAAAAACCAGCTTTAACATAAGCGGCTTCATCTACACCAGGGGGAACACGTTCAGATAACAACTCAACTAAAAATTCTTCTTCGCCAGCAGGTGGGTTTTTCAGCAATTCAATTAAACCAGCAACTTGTTCAGGGTTTAATGGTTTAGCGGGAATGCCTTCTGCAGCACGTTCTTCTACATGTTTACGATAGTCTTCTAACACGTTTATAATCCTCTATGTGTGGGCTTGCAAAGCTGTTGTTTATTGCTTTTTCTTGCATGATTATACAAGCAAAACTGCAAGCATTGAGAAATCTTGGGCGCAAAGTATAACATTTGCGGCCGAAAAATGAATGCTTACAAGCAATTAAGCAGTTATAGCCATTATTCATCAATTTAATTGAAAATTAAATGTTAATACAGGAGCGCTATACTAATGTCTTAATTAACCCTAAAAATTGTAGGCCTTTCACTACCTTGCCAAGTTTAGCGCATGTTTGAACCAAATAGTTAAAAAAATTTGTCAATTTCTTGGACGCCTTCAGCATTTCTATTTACCGCCTTAGAATATGCGCTCAATTGCTTTGCATAACTTCAAAGATGCTGGCATTGCTGCCGTCTCCCAGAATAAATATGCGGCCGTTGGATGACTGCGTTATATCACGTAAACGGTAACCACTTTTTGCAAAGTAAATTGATTCTTGTTGCGGTTTTTTAATGGCTTGTTCGTTGGTGAGTTTAACGCTGTGCATTTGTTGAAATTTTAAAGACGTAACAAGTAAAGTATTGCTTAATTCAGCAAAGCGATCATTCGCATAATAAATCATGCCCGAGGGCGCAATGGAAGGCGTCCAATCAAAATCTGCCTGACGCATATTAGGATATTCGGTGAAAGGAGAAATAAGCCCCCCAATGTAGTCTTTTCCAAAGGTAATAATAGGCCAGCCGTAATTTACACTTTTTTCAAGTAGGTTTATTTCATCGCCGCCATCAGGACCATGTTCATGCGAAAACACGCTACCATCATCTAACACCGCAAATGCTTGTGCATTTCTATGGCCTTTACTGTATGTTGATACCACTTTATCGGGGAAAATTTGCAGTATTTTACCCAGTTGTGAGTTGTCTTTTTGTGCTTGTTCACGATAATCAAATCCATCGCCAATACTCACTAGTAAACTCGCATCCTGCAAAAAGGCAATTCGAGCGCCATAGTGTACGGGTGTATCACGTAAGTCTTCTTGTTCAAATATTGTTTCAATAAGTGTTTGTTGAGGGTTGTCGTTAACTTGCACTCGAATCACTTTTAAACCGTTTTTGGCATCACTGCCAAACGAGTACGATAAATAAATCCACTTCGTTTTTGCGTAGTCAGGGGGAAATGCAATTGCCATAAGCCCGCCTTGTCCTTTGTAATACAAATCAGGCAAATCCAAGGCATATTGCCCCAGCAATTCACCCTGTAAAGTATAACGACGTAACGCTCCCTTTCGATTACTCACCCAAAGCTGTTGTTCTGGCGAAACCGCTATAGCCCAAGACGCCGGTAATTCATTGATTACAGGTCGCATTATGAGCTTTGCATGTACAGGCGCAAAAATGAGTGCCAAACAACATATAAAGCTTATTCTTACAAAGCGGTGTTTCATCAAACGCTTGCTCCAAGGATAAAAGTCAGTCTACTATAGACGCTAATTAGCACTACAATAACACAAGCATAAATGAAATGAATAAAATCCCTAAGTTACTGTTACATTTCGCTATTTCAGCTTTAATCTGTGCAGTCATAGCCTGCTTGTTTCATACTCAAATGGTACTTTTAGAATTACAAAAGCTAGATGTGGCTATTTCTTTAACCGATCGTTTATCTATGTCATTGCAAGATTTAGCGGGGCTATTACCTACCTATGGTGCCATAGTATGTCTAGGTTTATCGATTGCGTTTACCTGCGCATGGCTACTGCGCAAGTTCACGCGCTTTCGTAGCTTTTATTTATATAGCTTTGCAGGAGCAAGTGCCATGCTCGTGATATTACTCGCAATGCAGCCAATTATGAACATCACCTTTTTAGCTGGCGCCCGTTCGTTTTTTGGAATAAGTTTACAAGTATTAGCCGGGCTTATAGGCGGCTTATGCTTTACGCATTTTCGAAAAACACAGCATCAGTGGCGCCGCAAATAAAGTACTTTAATTAGCCGAGTGCGGCAATTTTATAAATTATTCATCATTTTGATAGCACAAGCATCATAAGTTTGATGATCTTAAAATGTAAAATAGGTGTTAAAAGATATTTTTCTATGCTTATATTTAACTCATTGACTTAAGCAAATAAGATATGAAGGATACCTTTTGAAATGCAAAGATCACAACTGATCCCTACTCACATCCACAGCCTAGCTGACTATATTGAAGAAACGTTCAAAAAATACGCTAATCGCCCTGCATATAATGCATTGGGGCAAACTAAAACCTTCGCCGAAATTGACGAGCTATCGGCTAAGTTCGCAAATTATTTACTAGAAAACACCGATTTAGCGCCCGGTGATAGGATTGCAATTCAGCTTCCTAATTTAATACAACATCCTATTGCTGTTTATGGTGCTTTGCGCGCAGGCTTAATAGTGGTGAACACCAATCCGCTATATACATCGTCTGAAATGCAGCATCAGTTTAAAGATTCCGGCGCGAAGGCCTTGGTTATATTGGCTGACTTTTTACCTAAATATGAAAGCATCAAAGATTCTGTAGATGTGGCGAGTGTTATAGTGACTTCCCCTACCCAATTACTGACCAATGAGGTAATTACGGGTACCGATTACCCTTGCTATGCACATATATTTGATTCGGTTTCATCGTGTAATGTTCCTCAGCGTCCGGCAACTAAAATTGATGAAGCATGCATTTTGCAATATACAGGGGGAACAACTGGTGTATCGAAAGGGGCCGAGTTAAGCCATTTAAATGTACTGGCCAACAGCTTACAAATGTTGGACCGATTAGGCCCCAAAATAGAAGAAGGAAATGAAATAGTAGTATGCCCCTTGCCGCTTTATCATATATATGCATTTACTGTATGTATGATGACCTTCTTTGCAAAAGGCGCTTTAGTTGTTTTAATACCAAATCCTCGTGATATGGATAGTTTTGTTGATACTTTGGAACAACATAAATTTACCTCCTTTGCAGGTATCAACACCTTGTTTATGGGTTTATGCCAACATCCTAAATTCAAACAATTGGATTTCAGCCAATTAAAATTAACCATGTCAGGTGGAACAGCGTTAACCTCGTCGGCAGCTGAGTTATGGGAAAATACTACGGGATGTTCTGTAACCGAAGGTTATGGTTTATCTGAAACAGCGCCTGTTCTTTCGTTTAATATTCCCAAAGAAGAAATTTTTGGCACCGTTGGTTATCCACTAACCGAAACCGATATTCAACTTCTTGATAATAACGATGAACCTGTTGAAGATGGTAAAGAAGGGCAAATTGCGGCTAGCGGCCCGCAAGTAATGAACGGCTATTGGAATCGGCCTGATGAAACAGCCAAGGTTATGACTAAAAATGGTTACTTTAAAACCGGCGATGTAGGTATTAGAACGGCAGAAGGCTGTATCAAAATAGTAGACCGGTTAAAAGACTTGATTATAGTTTCTGGCTTTAATGTGTATCCTAATGAAATAGAGGATGTACTGGCTAAACACCCAAATATTCTTGAAGCCGCTGTTATAGGCAAGCCTGACGACAAAAGCCAGGAAAGAGTTTGTGCTTATGTAACGGTGAGTTCGCCAGTTACAGAAGGCGATTTAATAGCTCACTGTAAAGAGTTTTTGACCGGCTATAAGATTCCTAAGGAATTTCATGTAATAGACGAACTGCCTAAATCAACGGTGGGTAAAATACTGCGACGGGAGCTGCGCAACTAATTTTATTGAGTATGTAAATGCCCCTTAAAAAAACTGCGCAAATTAAATGCGCAGTTTTTGTTTATACTCAACACAGTTAAGGCTACACTTCTAGTCAATATTAATCGCTCTTAATCTTCTTCCCATATGTCTAATGAACTAAACTTTTTAAGCTTTGCCGCTGAGGTAATTGGGCCCGTTATTTTAATGCTCGCATTCGGATATGGCTTATATAAATACGGTACGTTGAATGACGAATTTATAGAGCGTGCATCAAGGCTAGTATTTAATTTAGCATTACCTGCGCTATTATTTTCAAGCATTAGCAGTAGTTCGGTGGCTCAATTAAGCGATGCTACGGTTATCTCGGTAGGATTCATTGGTACTCTTGGCGTATTTGCCATGCTGTTGTTTACGGTTCCCTACCTTGTTAAACAAAAAGCAGATCGCGGCGTAGTTATTCAAGGTGCTTTTCGCTCTAACATGGGCATAATTGGTTTGGCCTACTGTGCGAACGCTTATGGCCCGGAAGGTTTGGCTTACGCATCGGTTTATATGGGCGGCTTAACTATTTTATACAATGTGTTGTCAGTGGTTGCGCTTAATGTTTATCAAGATAAGCAAACTTCTTGGAGCAAAATTACAAAAGACATTTTGACTAACCCTATTATTATATCAATAGTACTAGGCTTACTAGTGTCAATTCTGCAAGTGCCTATACCGGCAATAATGAGTAACAGTGTAGAATATTTCGCACAGCTCACACTACCGCTAGCTCTATTGTGCGCGGGCGCGGCGCTTCGCTTTTCCACAATGAAAGCTAATGGCATATCTGCAGTTTTAAGTATAACGGTTAAATGCATTGTGTACCCATTTGTGCTAGTACTCTTGGCTTTGCAGTTGGGTGTATCAGGCATGCCCTTAATGGTTATATACTTAATGGCTGTGTCCCCTACTGCAGCGGCCAGCTACGTTATGGTTCGCAAAATAGGGGGCAATCATGGGCTAGCGGCGCAAATTATTGCTATTAGTACCGTACTCTCGGTACCCATTACTTTGTTAGGCTATGGTTTTATTTATCCGTATATTTATACTTAAGCTTTTGCAGTTTTATAAAATGGAGAATGCTTGAACTACCTTGCCCATATTCACCTAGCTCATTTATCTGGTACTAGTAAGCTGGGTAACTTTTTAGGAGACTTCGTAAAAGGAACAAATCTACAAGCCTTACCGATACACATACAGCAAGGTATTTTTTTACATCGCAAAATAGATTCATTCACCGACTCACACCCTGATATCAAAGCGCTTAAAGCAAGTATGCCTAATGAATTGCGACGTATGGCTGGTGTAATTATAGATATTTATTTTGATCATCTTTTAAGTGTTCAATGGCATCAATACACAAAGGGTTCACAACAATCAATATTGAATGGATTTTATGAAGAGTTAGCAACGCAGGACATAACTATTAGTCCGCACTTCGATGGAGTGAAGCGTGGTCTGCTAGAATATAAGTGGTTAGGTGATTATATTAATCAGGATGCTTATTTAAGGGCATACAAGAGTATTGAGCAGCGCTTAAAATACAAAATTGTGTTTGCTGACCATGCTTTTGAGTATGTAGGCGAAAATAGGGAGCGAATAAAAACGAGCTTTGACGCATTCTATCCTAGCCTAGTAAATTTTACGCTAGCGCTTAGTAAGCAATTTGACCGCTGAAACATCAGTACCAGCGGCCAGTATGGTAAAGAGCTTTGCTTAGTGTTTATTTAAGAAATCATCTACTTCGCGCTCAGCCTCGTCTTTGGTTTTACCGTACTTTTGCTGCAACTTACCTACAAGTTCAGTTCGGTTACCTTCAATTTGGTCAAGTTCGTCATTAGTAAGCTCGCCCCATTGCTGTTGGGCTTTGCCTTTTAATTCTTTCCAATTGCCTTCGATTCTATCTTTATTCATTACATTCTCCTCAGTTAAATTACGATAAGTGTTGTAACTACTCACAGTAGCCACGACATCCGTGATTCCAAACCGTCGTACTTACTAGTAGCAAAGCACGTACCAGTATCTGCCAAAGAGAAATTGTACATAATAGCGTTTCAAAACAGAGGCATACGAAATGCAGTGATGCATTAACAACTATGAGCTGCACGCATCACTGTAATATTGAAGCTTAGCAAGTGTAATATTTACTCGCTTTCATCTTTTTTAGTATCGTACATGTTAAACCAAGCCATAATGTTGTCAGTCTTAGCAATTAGCCGGCTAGGACGCGATGCTATATAGTGAGGAGATAGGGGAACACGAATAAGTGCGGTATCAACCTTATTCATTTTAAGCGCGGTATAAAACTGCTCCGCTTCCCAAGCTGGTGTGCGGTAATCTTCTTCACCCACCATTACCAAGGTAGGCGTTTCAATTTTATCAACATAGCTAATAGGTGATAGCTTCAAAAATGCTTCTGGATTTGACCAAGGATCAGCGCGTATCCAATGCCGACGCACGTATTGTGCAATATCGCCAGCTAAGGCCATTGTCATCCAGTTGATAACCGGCTTAATGGAAGCTGCCGCGGCAAAACGGTTTGTTTTCGTGACTATCCAAGCGGTTAAAATGCCGCCGCCTGAACCACCGGTCACAAATAGACGGTCAGGGTCTACGTATTTTCTCGCTATTACTTCATCAACTACACTCATTAAATCGTTATAATCATAGCCCGGATAATTAAGGTCAATGCCTTGCGCAAAATCTTCTCCGTATCCGGTAGAGCCCCTAGGATTAGACCAAACGGTTACATAGCCTTCTGCAGCAAAACGCTGGACTTCTGCACTAAACGTTGGCCCATACATAGTATGCGGACCACCATGAATTTCTAAAATCATTGGATAACTTGCATCAGCTTTAAAATCAGGAGGAAAAGCCACCCAAGCTTCAATTTCTAGGCCGTCATGGCTTGATTTAACCTTTATTTCTTCTACTTTCGCTATATCCAAATAGGGCAATACATCACTGTTTAAGTCCGTCAAAATGCGTTCTTTTTTACCTGATATATTGGCAATCGCTACTTCCGATGGTTTGGTAGTGAAACCTTTTGTATACGCAATCTGTGCTGATCTCCCAGCACTTACAGAATAACTGCCAGACGCATACGGACGACCAATAGACTCTCCGCCAATATTAGTGAGAAGTTTACTCACCTTTCCAGATAGGCTTACTTTAATAAGTGAAAGTAAGCCATGGTCTTGCGTAAGCGCTAGTATGTACTTACTATCAGACGTCCAACTAATTGATTCGAATGTCCCTTCAAAGTCTTCAGCCAGAATTTTTTGTTCTTCACCGTTTCGCTTCATTAGGTATAAATCGCTTTGCTGGTATGACATTACTTTATCGTCAAAGCCAGTATAAGCAATCATTTTTCCATCAGGGGAAACGACTGGGCTATTGTCTGGGCCATCACGTGTAGTAAGTGCTTTTATTGAAAAGTCAGAAAGTTTTAATGCGTATATTTCACTTTCAATAGGATCTAAGTCACTATCTTCAGCTAAGTTTCCTGTTACCAATAAAGTGTCAGGGTCAAGCCACTCTGGATTAGAAAGGCTTGTTTCTTCAAAACTGACTTGGCGAGGTGTGCCGCCACCTATGGGAAGGGTAAAAACTTGGTTCGCGCCTTCTTTTAAATACCCTGCTCCATCAAATCGAAAAACCAAGTTATCAATCACATTAACAGGTGGATTCCACTTTGCTCCTTCAGGTGGCGACATAGGTTTAGCAAATGATGGCGTTTTAGAAGCTACAAACATGTTAAATGCAATCATGCTGCCATCTTTAGACCACGATATATTTGAGGGGCTTGCTTGTAGTTGCGCTAAAGAAAAGCTATTTCCAGAATCAACATACATGAGGCGAATTTCAGACTGTCCATTATTACTTGTTGTGAACAAAATCTTAGAACCATCAGGTGACCAACTCGCACTATTTGCTGAAAAATTAGGGGCCAGAGGCCTTTGTTCACCGGTTTTAGTATCTATTATCCAAAGTGAACCTTTGTCTAAATCTTTCATTATATCCATACTATGGCGCACATATACTATGTGTTTACCATCAGGAGATATTTGTGGACTTGTTGCGTACTCTAGATCAAATACTCGTTCAGCTGTGAATCGCTTTGAAGGTATATCTTGAGCGTGGCTAAAGCTTAAGGATAATAGCGATGCGCTAAGAAGAAGTGCACCAAATATTAATCCATTGCGCTTAGTACCACGGATTTTCTGTGTCGTTTTCATTATTACGTCCTGTGAAGGGTGGCTTTATTTATTGTTATGTAAACTAATATTTATGAATAATTACTTTGCTAATAGCAAAGGGCGCCATTGATTTTAAGCTTGCAAAAACCACACAATGACTGAAACAAGCGCAATGTAAAACAGTATCCCCGTTAAGTAAGGAATATACCAAGCGCGTTTGTGTAATTTTTTAGCGGCTTTATATTCGTTAAGCGCAAATATTTGATATTTTAAATAGCCAAAACTTAAGCTTTTTAATACTGCAACGCCAGTAATATAGATAAAGAAATCTACAGCTAATGCTGTAATTAAGGCGGGAAATAATTCGAGAAGCATGTGAGTATCAATCTCTTATAGATGGATTGTTTTTTATCTTAGTCGGTTTTATCGAAAGCGGCAAGCGGTGTTATGAAATTGAAACGTGAATGAAAGGCATAAAAAAAGCCGCTCATTGAGCGGCTTTTTAAAATTACTTGACTAAAATTAGTCTAAGATTTTAGCAACAACACCAGCACCTACGGTACGGCCACCTTCACGGATAGCGAAGCGTAAACCTTCGTCCATCGCGATTGGTGCAATAAGCTCTACTACGAACTTAAGGTTATCACCTGGCATTACCATCTCTACGCCTTCTGGAAGCTCTACAGCGCCAGTTACGTCAGTTGTACGGAAGTAGAACTGTGGACGATAGCCTTTGAAGAATGGAGTGTGACGTCCGCCTTCATCTTTGCTTAGTACGTATACTTCAGCTTCAAATTTAGTGTGTGGGTTGATTGAACCAGGCTTAGCTAGTACTTGACCACGTTCAACGTCTTCACGCTTAGTACCACGTAGTAGAACACCAACGTTCTCACCAGCGCGACCTTCGTCTAGAAGTTTACGGAACATTTCAACACCAGTACAAGTAGTCTTAACCGTATCTTTAATACCTACGATTTCAACTTCTTCACCTACTTTAACAATACCTTGCTCAACACGACCTGTTACAACAGTACCACGGCCTGAAATTGAGAATACATCTTCAATTGGAAGGATGAATGGCTTGTCGATGTCACGCTCTGGCGTTGGGATGTATGTGTCTAGGGCTTCGCCTAGCTCAACAATTTTAGCTTCCCATTCCGCTTCGCCTTCTAGGGCTTTAAGCGCTGAACCTTGGATTACTGGTAAGTCGTCACCAGGGAATTCGTATTCAGTTAGAAGTTCACGAACTTCCATTTCTACCAATTCTAGTAATTCTTCGTCGTCTACCATGTCACATTTGTTCATGAATACGATCATGTAAGGAATACCAACCTGGCGACCTAACAAGATGTGCTCACGTGTTTGTGGCATAGGACCATCTGTAGCAGCTACTACTAAGATACCGCCGTCCATTTGAGCTGCACCAGTAATCATGTTTTTAACATAATCGGCGTGTCCAGGACAATCTACGTGTGCGTAGTGACGTGTTGGGGTGTCATATTCAACGTGAGAAGTTGCGATTGTGATACCACGCTCGCGCTCTTCTGGAGCGTTATCGATTTGATCAAACGCTTGCGCTGCACCGCCGTAAGTCTTTGCTAGAACTGTAGTGATTGCTGCTGTTAGCGTCGTTTTACCGTGGTCAACGTGGCCAATAGTACCAACGTTTACATGCGGTTTCGTACGTTCAAACTTTTCTTTTGCCATTATCTTTTCCTAGCAAAGTTAATAAATTATAAAGAAGTGTCAAAGAATGGTGCTGATAGGCAGATTCGAACTGCCGACCTCACCCTTACCAAGGGTGCGCTCTACCAACTGAGCCATATCAGCAACGTGGAGCGGACAGCGGGAATCGAACCCGCATCATCAGCTTGGAAGGCTGAGGTAATAGCCATTATACGATGTCCGCATTCCCGAAAATTCTCTGAACACCTTCTTTTTCAAAAAAGTGGTGGAGGGGGCAGGATTCGAACCTGCGAAGGCTGAGCCGGCAGATTTACAGTCTGCTCCCGTTGACCGCTTGGGTACCCCTCCAGAGATTGATGGTGCCGACTGCCGGAATCGAACTGGCGACCTACTGATTACAAGTCAGTTGCTCTACCAACTGAGCTAAGTCGGCACTGCATCAAGTGGGTGCGGATATTAGAGGAAGAATTAGATTCCTGCAAGAGGTAAATGACAAAAAAACACGTTTTTTTTAAATTAATTTTCAATTGGCGATAATTAACGCCGATTTTGACTCAAAATTAAACATTAGTCGCGAAATCATCCTGTGCAATTCGAGCAAGGCCCACTAAAACTAAATTTTCGAGATAATAGGTGAAGCCCAATTCTGTCGAAAAAATTACATCTTTTTTGAATTTATTTGCACTGGCACTGTTTAAGTGCTGTTTTTTTGCACGAACAGAAGAAGAGTGAAGTTGATCAGAGGCTGAAATTAATAATGCGCCGTCACCTCCACTTATGAAAATATCGAAATAACTGCCATACTCAAACATAATTAATTTTGCTTGAGCCAACATTCCGGTTATTTGAGCAAGTGCTCCATGCGCAACACAATCGGGCGTATCGGTGCCTGTTTGTAAATTATGAAGCGATATTTCCTGATCAAATACCTTTTTCGTTTTTTCAACTACGGCTTGGCGAGCCATATTTAAGCCCGGGGCTATCCAACCACCTTTGTGCACTTTGTTAATTATAAAATCACAAGTAATAGCTGTACCTGCATCAACCACTAGGTAATTCTTTTCGCTCAAGGCCCCTCCGGCTATTATAGCCATCCAGCGGTCTGTTCCCATATTACTAGGGTTGTTATAGGCGTTCGTAATAGAAAATTGTTCAGATTGCGTTTTAACGTGGGTATATTTTACGCTGGCGTCATCACACAGTTTACTTATAGCATTTAATATGTCATTTGATTGTACACAACAAACGTAGCAACTATATGCATCGCATAACAAAGCGCTTAGCCCATCTAGGGTTGTTCGCATTATTTGTAAATCTGAAATTTGCTGATTTTCACAATACCAAGCGTACTTTATGTGGGTATTGCCTACATCGAGTAATAAACTAAACGGAGCGGACACTAATTTCGCCTCCATGGTAAGCGGTAACTGTTCCAGCGCTTTCAAGTAACAATGCGCCACTAGCGTCTATTCCCTTGCTAATCCCCTGAACACTTTTGTCTCCCATTAATAGTTTAATAGGTTTGTTGAAAAACAAGTCAGATGTTTGCCAATCATTTAAAAACGGATGCAAACCTTGCGCTTCGAATTGGGGCAGTGCTTTCCATAAATTTTCTATAAACCTTGCCGCTAATTCATTTCTAGATAATTTTTTAACACTAATATGCGATAAGTCTGTAAATGCTTGGTCAATGCCTGATACATCATTAGGTAGGTTCACATTTAAGCCTACTCCTATAATAGCTGAAGTACTTGAGCCAGCTTGTCCTTCAACCTCTATCAAAATACCTGCTAACTTTTTTCCTTCAAAATAAACATCATTTGGCCATTTTAATTGGCAGCCTTTCACACCCATTTGTTGAAGTGTATTGTTTAGCACTACGCCTATCATTAAACTTAAGCCCGACATAGCTTGGTACCCTTGCTCAAAACGCCATAACATGCTCATGTACAAGCTACTTCCAAATGGAGATACCCATGTTCGTCCGCGCCGCCCTCTGCCAGCACTTTGCGCCTCGGCTAAAATTATATGTCCCTTTTCGGTACTCGGTTGCAATTGCTTAACTAAATCATTAGTTGATGTAACCAGGTTTTCTACTTGTAGTAAGTGATGCTTTGTTGCAGGTAAATACTGTGCAATTAAACTAGCGTTTAATAAATCAATAGGGAAGGAAAGCTTGTAACCACGGCCTTTAACACTATAAATTTCAATACCTAATTCACAAAGAGCCTTAATGTGATTGGAAATGGCGCTCCTACTAAGTGAAAACGCGTCTGCTAAATCCTCTCCTGAATGAAACTCTGCATCGTTAAGCATTAGTAACAATGCGCTGCGAATTTCTTGTATCGCTTGTTTACTTTGAGCTCGCTTCATAAACTTAAGAGTCCCTCTTTACCTATAAGTCTTACTTCATTTTCTAAGGTAATGTTAAACGTTGCTTTTACGCTGTCGCGTATTTCCCTAGCTAACAGTAATAGCTCCGCCCCTGTACCTCTACCCAAGTTAACTAAGACCAAGGGTTGATTTTTATAGCAAGCTATACCGCCAAGCTCTTTCCCTTTAAACCCTAGTTGGTCAATTAGCCACGCGGCTGGAATTTTAAATAATGTATGTTTAGATGCGCCTGAGTCTTCAACTTTAAAAACCGGGACTTTTGGGTAACGACTTTTTATGTTTTCAAGCACATGCTGATTTACTACTGGGTTTTTAAAAAAACTACCTGCATTGCCAAACTCGCTTACCTTCGGTAGTTTTTCGTTTCGAGTGCGAATAACTTGTTCAAAAATATCAAAAGCGCTTGGTGTTTTTAAGGTATTAAGTGGGCTGTAAGATGTTTCAAGCTTATATTGCTTAGGTAATTTAAATATTACACTCGTAATAATACGCTCATTCTGTTTCTGATTTTTAAATACGCTGTCTCTGTAACCAAAGGCACACTCTTCGCGAGAGAAAGAAGCTTTCGTCATAGTGAAAGTGTCTAAATATTCTACTTTAAAAATAAAACGTTCAATTTCTACACCGTAGGCCCCTATATTTTGAATAGGGGCCGCGCCAACGGTTCCCGGAATAAGCGCTAAATTTTCAAAGCCGCCTATACCTTTACGCAAACAATGTTCTACTAACTGATGCCAATTTTCACCCGCGCCTACATTTATAAGATAGTGCGTCTTGTCATCTTTAATTGTTATTCCCTTTATGCGATTTAACAAAACAGTGGCACAATAGTCTTCTGTAAAAACGGTATTACTGCCCTCGCCCAATATTATGTAAGGCGATTTATGTAATGACTCTAATAGTTTAGTTAAACTATTTACTGAATCAAAGGTCAGAATGTCATTGCACGAAGTAGGCAACGAAAATGTATGCAGGTGTTGTAATGATTGCAAATGAAGGTCCAAATTTATGATCAAAATGTCTTAAGTTTTCTTATTTAGCTATTGTTACAGAAAAAGCGACAAGTGTATAAAAAAGAATGCTCTGCGTAATTAATTGCGCTGAAGTGTATGTAGTAAGCACATCTTCCTTTATTATTAGTCAATAATTTACTTGGTTTAAGTATAATTTGTCTATTTATCAAAGGTACAAAGAATCGAGCAAATGAAGAAAAGTAGTCAATCATTTACAAAAAACATATCCTTTTTAATGGCGCATAGTATTTTGCGAGGCGCTTATATGTTTGCAATTATTGTGACACTTACGCTTCGCCCCGCTTTAGCGCAAGAGAGCTCCCCCGAAAAAGAAATTACGCAAAGCGCAAATAAAGTCAGTACGTCGCAAATAATACGGCCAAATAATTCTAGAGCTGAAGCGCGAGCAGCCATTACTGCAAAAATAGATCAAACTAATTTTAGTAATAACCCTCGCCAACTTATACAGCAACTAATGGCGCGTGCTGAAATTGACCAAAATTCAGGTGCAAACATTGCGGCATTACAAGATCTGCAATTTGCATTTCGGTTGGCCATGAACACTAACCAACAAGATTTGGTTGCCAAGGTAGCCTACAAGATAGCAAATATTCATCAGGTTCGAGGTGAGCATGTTATTGCACTTAGTTATGCCGAACAGGCCTTGAATAGGTATACAGAGCAAAAAGATGTGAGCAACATTATTGGCATTCAGCTGCTTATGCTTGAAAGTTTTATCGCTACCAATCGGATGTCGCAATCAGAAACCCTGCTTAACAATTTAGCTTATGAAATGGAATCTAATGCTGATGTAGACCAAAAGGCCTATTATTTTCGCCTTCGAGGAGAAATGGAGTTAGAGAAAGGTAACATAAATGCGAGTTTAACGGCGCTTAGTGAAGCAGAAAGCCTAACCCCCCCTAGTAACTCAGTCGCACTGGCTAACTTGCGTTTATTAGCAAGTAAGGCGCATATGAAGCAAAATAATATGGATAAAGCCATTGCCGCGTTGGTAGAAGCTTTTGAATTTTCAAGCAATGGGCAATTACCCTTTGTTTTGTATCAATCATTGCAGTTACAACGTGCTGATCTACTAAGCCAGTTAAATGAATATGAAGCCGCTTACTTAGTGATGCAGAATATTGTAAAAGATAGGCTTTTAGTTCAACCTATAAATGAAATAAAACGAATGCTCGACATGCATGCAAATTTTCAACTCAATATTCAACAAAAAGAAAATGCAGAACTAAAGCAAGAAAATGAATGGAAAACAATGCAGTTAGAGACAAAGCAAACCTTAAGTACATTGTACCTAGTGGTAATGGGTCTATTTATTTGTTTATTTATACTCATGCTTCTACTTTTCTTACGCAGTAGAAAACACAGAAATCACCTCGAACAATTAGCTCACACTGATCAGTTAACTGGCTTACATTCAAGAGCACGCACGCTTGAATTACTTCAACACCATCAACAATTATTTGCAAGAAGTGAGCAGCAATACTGCGTAGCCATTCTTGACCTTGACCACTTTAAGCGAATAAACGATACCTTCGGCCACCAAGTGGGTGACAAAGTATTGCTAGAATTCGGAAAGCTCTGTCGAGAGAAATTTAGAAAATCAGATATTGTTGGTCGAATTGGCGGAGAGGAATTCCTATTCATATTACCAAATACTCCATTAAAGCAAGCCAATGAGGTGTTCATACAGTTTTCACAGCAATTATTAAGTATTGGTGAATCAATGGACTTATCGCAAGTTACCACCGCAAGTGTCGGCTTAGTTAGCCCAACCAAAGATGAGCTTGTATTACAAATAGTGAAAAGAGCTGATGACGCACTTTATGATGCTAAACATAAGGGTAGAAATCGTGTAGTAATTGCTTACAACTAAGCACTTTACAAAGCCTCTTGCCTCAGGTTTACTAGTCAAATAAAAATTATAGAGGCTGATAGAATTGTCACAAGAACCCACTCCAAGCTTGCCTGATCAACACCCGATAGAATCCGACACCATGTTGAATGAACAGGTTTTCACAAACGAGCCGGTCAACCCTGGGATTCTATCGGTTGATTCACTAAATTTTACTATGCTATCACCTAAATATCGTCGTATGAATATAGTGACCACGGTATTATTTTGGGGCGTGGCACTCATAATATTGGGCTTAGTATTTTCTGGTTTATTTTTTGAGATATCAGATAAGCACAACCCTATTGCTTATGCGTTAGCAGGGATTTTTATCTTTCTTGCTAGTTGGTCAATTATTTATCATTACTTTGCAGACCCACTCAAACAATACGTGGTTCGAGAACACGATATAAACTTTCAATCAGGTTGGCTTTTTAAAAGCTTAGTGAGCCAACCTATTCTTAGAATTCAACACGTAGAATTAAAGCGCGGCCCCATAGAGAGAAAGTATAATCTAGCAACACTTCAAGTATTCAGTGCAGGCGGAGCCTCATACACTTTTAATATACCTGGCTTGGAACATGAAGATGCGATTAAACTTCGCCAATTTGTTTTGAATCATAAGGATTTAGCCGCCGATGAGTAAACAGCTTGTTAGCGAAACAATAGAACAAGATTCACTTGAGGCTTTTAAAACTCAGGAATGGTCGAGGGTTTCCCCTTTAGCTATCGTTTATTTTTTTGCTAAGACCACATGGGGGATTGGCAATAGCTTGGTTTATATGCTGCCCATTTTAGCGCTAAATTTTGACGAGGTAAAAAACAATATAGAAATAGCATTTTTTGTCGTACTTGCGGCTTTTCTAGCTATTTTAATAAGCAGCGTCTTAAACTATTTCTTCTATTTTTATAAATTTAGCGATAAAGCGGTTGAAATAAAACAGGGCGTGTTTAAAAAGTCACATTTGGATCTTCCCTTTAATAAAATTCAAAACGTCAAAATTGTTCAACCACTCTATTATCGATTTAAACAATATGCATATATTGAATTAGATACAGCAGGCTCTGCTAAACAAGAAGCTAAAATCATAGCTATCCCCTTATTGTTAGCTGATTCTTTTAAGCAACTCATTATGCAGATTAAACAAGGCGATGTATCTTCAAGCGTTGCAGCTAACAATGATAAGGAAGACAACAGTACAAGTGATGTAGACAAAGAAGTATTGTTGAATGAACGCTCAATAAAAGATTTAGTAATACACGGAATCTCAAATAATCGTGTTTGGATAATATTAGGTGCGCTAGCTCCATTCTACAATAGCATTACCGATAATTTAGGCGGCTTTTTAAATTCATTTGGTTTTGATATTGCGGCTTACTTAGATTATCAAAATCAGAGTATTGGTCTGTTTATCATTCACGTTTTATCGATCGCCATGCTTTTAATGCTTGTTATGGTATCAATATCAGTAGTGGGTTCTATTTTTGTTTATTATAAATATCGCTTGAGCAAGCAAGGTGACCGCTACGTTCGACGCAGCGGTTTATTAAGCAAACATGAAGTCAGTATGCGCCTTAGTCGAATACAAATAGCAGTTCAACAACAAGATTGGCTAGATGTATTGATTAAGCGTGTTAACCTACAGTTTGAACAAAACACCAGTGGTTATAACTCAAATGCGCAGGCTGGGAACATCAATAGCGCAAACAAATTAATGGTCCCCTCTGTCACACTGCCTGAATCTGCAGCTTTGGTGCAAGACGCATTTGAAGTACAGGCATTTAAATCGATTCCATTCAAGGCTATTTCAAAACGTTTTATACTGAGAATGCTCATGACGATAGTCTTACCAATTGGGCTTGTATTGTTTGCTGTGGCTTATGTAAACAAGCTCCCACTAGCCGCTTTTGGGATTATTGTAGGCTTTATTATTCTGCTTGCGCTAATGGTTTATCAAAGATGGCGCCGCTGGGGGTACTATTTTAGTGAGAACTTCGTGTATATACGCAAAGGGCTGCTTGGTGTTAACTACTATGTATTTCCAGTAGCGAAATTGCAGCAAGTATCGTTTATTCAAAGTATATTTATGAAACGTAACAACTTAGCTAGCTTGCGTTTCGTTCTGGCCTCAGGCGCTTATAAAATTCCGTTTATGCCAAGCCAGACTGCTAAAAACCATAGCAATTTTGCCTTAAATTTTGTAGCCAAGTACAAGCCTGCATGGATGTAGGCTAGAACTGCTTAATACTTGTAAAAATGTATTGACCATGTTCATTCTTATCACGAGAACAATATCCTTCAAAATATAAGTAATTAAGGTGAGAAAACGCCTCAGCTATAGCAAAGAACATATTATGCTCGTTTAGATCGCGCTTAAACAATACTTTTAAACATGATTGAATGGTTTTTCCGCTCTCACAAAATTCAGTTAAATTCTTTAAATGTGCTTTATGATGCGACATCAACTCGTTGATCCTTTGATGCAAACCATAAAAAGGCTGTTTGTGTGATGGCAGTACCAGAGTGTCAGCAGGTAGATTCAAAAATGGAGGGAGTGTTTCTAAATACATTTTTAATGTGTTGGCATTAGGCTCTGTACTATAAACACCAATATTCGGCGATATTCCCGGAAGCACGTGATCACCAGATATAAGGATCTTAGTTTCTTCATTGTACAAACATACATGTTCAGGTGAGTGACCTCGTCCTATATGTACACGCCAATTACTGTTTCCAATTTGCAGGAGATCACCCGCTTGTAAGCGTTCAAATTGTATAGGGATGGGGCGAATAACTTGGCTCAAGCCAGGGCTGCTACTTCTACGTGCTTTAGCTTTCCCAATATAGTCTTCAGACATGCCGCACATTGCCAGATATTCATCATCTTGCCAATCACTAGCTCCTCTTGGTCCAGCCGATAAAGCTCGTGCTGTAAAGTATTCAGCATGACTCATATAAAAAGGTACACGAAATTTTTCTACTAAAAATCCGGCCATACCAATATGGTCAGGATGTAAGTGAGTAACAATGACTTTGCTTATTGGCTTATCAAGACGAGAACAGATATCGTTCCAAAGAGATTCTACTTTCGCGGTGCTTATGCCTGTGTCAATCAAGGCATAGCCTGCATCGCCATCGTCGATTAGGTACAAATTTATATGATCAAGATCGAAAGGCAAAGGCATTCTTAGCCAGAAAATACCAGGGATAATTTCTTTAAGCTCTCCCGCATTAGGGATTGCTTTATCGATATAGAGTAAGTCCATAATGATTGACCTCATTACCTGTGAAAACAGCAAATAATTTGTAATTAGCTTACGTGCATTTAAAAGTAATTTACTTTGTAACTCAAAGCACTATTTTGAATTTAGAAGTATTAGATGCTTGAATACCAAAAATGTATAAAAGCAAAGGCGAAATGGCGTCGCCGCTAATGCTTATCACTTTTGTGCAGACGTAAAAAAACCCGCTAGCGTATGCTATGCGGGTTTCTGCTCTTTAATTAAAGGCTATAGGAGTCCCGGTTACCGGCAAGGGCGGATGTGCTACTCTCGCATGGGCTT
>NZ_JBMEUF010000005.1:0-2932 GCF_048820975.1 Glaciecola sp. 2405UD65-10
ATTAGGGTTGTATGGTTAAGTGATTAAGCGTATACGGTGGATGCCTAGGCAGTTAGAGGCGATGAAGGACGTGTAAGTCTGCGATAAGCGTTGGGAAGCTGACAAAATGCGTTATACCCAACGATTTCCGAATGGGGAAACCCAGTCATTTTATGACTATCCTTAAGTGAATTCATAGCTTAAGGAAGCGAACGAGGGGAACTGAAACATCTAAGTACCCTTAGGAAAAGAAATCAAACGAGATTTCCCTAGTAGCGGCGAGCGAACGGGAATCAGCCGAATCAGTAAGATGTAGTGGAATGTGTTGGGAAGCACAGCGATACAGGGTGATAGCCCCGTACACGAAGCATCTTATTGGTCATATTAAGTAGGTCGGGACACGTGTTATCTTGACTGAAGATGGGGGGACCATCCTCCAAGGCTAAATACTCCTAACTGACCGATAGTGAACCAGTACCGTGAGGGAAAGGCGAAAAGAACCCCTGTGAGGGGAGTGAAATAGAACCTGAAACCGTATACGTACAAGCAGTGGGAGCACCTTCGTGGTGTGACTGCGTACCTTTTGTATAATGGGTCAGCGACTTATATTTAGTAGCAAGGTTAACCGTTTAGGGGAGCCGTAGCGAAAGCGAGTGTTAACTGCGCGTTTAGTTGCTAGGTATAGACCCGAAACCCGGTGATCTAGCCATGGGCAGGTTGAAGGTTGAGTAACATCAACTGGAGGACCGAACCGACTAACGTTGAAAAGTTAGCGGATGACTTGTGGCTGGGGGTGAAAGGCCAATCAAACCGGGAGATAGCTGGTTCTCCCCGAAATCTATTTAGGTAGAGCCTCGGACGAACACCATTGGGGGTAGAGCACTGTTAAGGCTAGGGGGTCATCCCGACTTACCAACCCTTTGCAAACTCCGAATACCGATGAGTGCTATCCGGGAGACACACGGCGGGTGCTAACGTCCGTCGTGAAGAGGGAAACAACCCAGACCGCCAGCTAAGGTCCCAAAATATTGCTAAGTGGGAAACGATGTGGGAAGGCTAAGACAGCTAGGAGGTTGGCTTAGAAGCAGCCACCCTTTAAAGAAAGCGTAATAGCTCACTAGTCGAGTCGGCCTGCGCGGAAGATGTAACGGGGCTAAGCAATATACCGAAGCTGCGGATTTGAACTTAGGTTCAAGTGGTAGGGGAGCGTTGTGTAAGTGGATGAAGGTGAATCGAGAGGTTTGCTGGACATATCACAAGTGCGAATGCTGACATGAGTAACGATAATGGGGGTGAAAAACCCCCACGCCGGAAGACCAAGGTTTCCTGTCCCATGCTAATCAGGGCAGGGTAAGTCGGCCCCTAAGGCGAGGCAGAAATGCGTAGTCGATGGGAAACAGATTAATATTTCTGTACTTATATAATGAGTGATGGAGAGACGGAGAAGGCTAAGCAAGCATGGCGTTGGTTGTCCATGTGAAAGTGAGTAGGCTGGGGAATTAGGCAAATCCGGTTCCCCTTAAGGCTGAGACACGAGACGAGTTCCCAAGGGAATGAAGTTGTTGATGCCCTGCTTCCAGGAAAATCTTCTAAACGTATCATTATATGAACCGTACCCCAAACCGACACAGGTGGTCAGGTAGAGAATACTAAGGCGCTTGAGAGAACTCGGGTGAAGGAACTCGGCAAAATTGTACCGTAACTTCGGGAGAAGGTACGCCCTTGTTTGTGATGGAATTTACTTCCTAAGCAGATGAGGGCCGCAGTGACCAGGTGGCTGGGACTGTTTATTAAAAACACAGCACTGTGCTAAATCGAAAGATGACGTATACGGTGTGACACCTGCCCGGTGCCGGAAGGTTAATTGATGGGGTTAGCGTAAGCGAAGCTCTTGATCGAAGCCCCGGTAAACGGCGGCCGTAACTATAACGGTCCTAAGGTAGCGAAATTCCTTGTCGGGTAAGTTCCGACCTGCACGAATGGTGTAACCATGGCCACGCTGTCTCCACCCGAGACTCAGTGAAATTGAAATTGCAGTGAAGATGCTGTGTACCCGCACCTAGACGGAAAGACCCCGTGAACCTTTACTACAGCTTGGCACTGAACATTGACCCTACATGTGTAGGATAGGTGGGAGACTTTGAACCGTTGTCGCCAGATGACGGGGAGTCAACCTTGAAATACCACCCTTGTACGTTTGATGTTCTAACGTTGTTCCCTTATCGGGAATGCGGACAGTGTCTGGTGGGTAGTTTGACTGGGGCGGTCTCCTCCCAAAGTGTAACGGAGGAGCACGAAGGTTGGCTAATCCTGGTCGGACATCAGGAGGTTAGTGCAATGGCATAAGCCAGCTTAACTGCGAGACAGACACGTCGAGCAGGTACGAAAGTAGGTCATAGTGATCCGGTGGTTCTGTATGGAAGGGCCATCGCTCAACGGATAAAAGGTACTCCGGGGATAACAGGCTGATACCGCCCAAGAGTTCATATCGACGGCGGTGTTTGGCACCTCGATGTCGGCTCATCACATCCTGGGGCTGAAGTCGGTCCCAAGGGTATGGCTGTTCGCCATTTAAAGTGGTACGCGAGCTGGGTTTAGAACGTCGTGAGACAGTTCGGTCCCTATCTGGTGTGGGCGTTGGATGATTGATGGGAGCTGCTCCTAGTACGAGAGGACCGGAGTGGACGAACCGCTGGTGTTCGGGTTGTTTTGCCAAAGGCATTGCCCGGTAGCTACGTTCGGAATCGATAACCGCTGAAAGCATCTAAGCGGGAAGCGAGCCCAAAGATGAGTCATCCCTGACAGTTTAACTGTCCAGAAGGGTTGTTGAAGACTACAACGTTGATAGGCAGGGTGTGGAAGCGTAGCAATGCGTTAAGCTAACCTGTACTAATTGCCCGAGAGGCTTAACCATACAACACCTAATGAGGTTTGTTGTAGTGATAAGTTGCTA